>NZ_JAWTZT010000003.1:304167-609952 GCF_033548675.1 Microbacterium sp. M3 | reverse complement strand
CTCCGACGTGGTGGAGATCTCCGATCTCGTGGCGCGCGCGCGTCGCCCCAGCGCGCCTCGGCGGGTCGGATCACGATCGTGCAACAAGTACATACCGCCCGGTCGGTTTCTGCGATACAGTGGGCCCACCCGACACGAAGAGGTGCCGATGACCCCCCAGCAAGCCCCGCCGCCGTCGTCCGACGGACGTGCGAGCGCCGCCGCGAGCCCGACGGCCACGCCCCTCGCCGCGCTCGACTCTGCCGCCGCCTCGAGCCCCGCGGCCACGCCCGTCTCCGCGCTCGACTCTGCCGCCGCCCCGAGCCCGACGGCCACGCCCCTCGCCGCGCTCGACTCTGCCGCCGCCCCGAGCCCGACGGCCCCGCCCGTCTCCGCGCTCGACTCTGTCGCCGCCCCGAGCCCGACGGCCCCGCCCGTCTCCGCGCTCGACTCTGTCGCCGCCCCGAGCCCGACTGCTACGCCCCTCGCCGCGCTCGACTCTGCCGCCGCCCCGAGCCCGACGGCCACGCCCGTCGCCGCGCTCGACTCTGCCGCCGCCCCGAGCCCGACGGCCACGCCCGTTGCCGCGCTCGACTCTGCCGCCGCCCCGAGCCCGACAGCCACGCCCGTTGCCGCGCTCGACTCTGCCGCCGCCCCGAGCCCGACAGCCACGCCCGTTGCCGCGCTCGACTCTGCCGCCGCCCCGAGCCCGACGGCCACGCCCGTTGCCGCGCTCGACTCTGCCGCCGCCGCCGCCGAACCCGCCGCCGCCGCGCACAGCGGCCGCGCGCCCCGCCTCGAGGTCGTCGACCTCACCGTCTCGTTCGGCGGGCTCACCGCCGTCGACGCGGTGTCGTTCGACGTCCGGCCGGGCGAGGTCGTCGCCCTCATCGGGCCGAACGGCGCGGGCAAGACCACGGTCTTCAACGCCGTCTGCGGGCTCGTGCGGCGCAAGGGCGGCATCCGCATCGACGGCGAGCCCGCGCCACGGCGGACCTCGGGTCTCGTCGCGCGGGGCGTCTCGCGCACGCTGCAGGGGCTCGGGCTCTTCGCCGGCCTCACCGTGCGCGAGAACGTGCTGCTCCCCGTCGCCGGCCTGCGCGACGCCGACGAGCGCGTCGCGGCGCAGCTGCGCGACCTCGAGCTCGAGGGAATCGCCGGGCGGCCGGTGTCGGCGCTGTCGTACCCCGACCGCAAGCGCGTCGCCCTCGCCCGTGCGCTCGTCACCGGACCGCGCCTGCTGCTGCTCGACGAGCCCGCCGGCGGCCTCGGTGCCGACGACATCGCGGCGCTCGCCGACGTCGTCCGCCGCGTCGCGGCCGACGGCTGCGCGGTGCTCCTCGTCGAGCACCATGTCGACTTCGTGATGAGCCTGGCCGACCGCATCGTCGTGCTCGACTTCGGCCGCGTGATCGCCCGCGGCACGCCCGACGAGGTGCGCGTCGACCCGCGGGTCGAAGAGGCCTACCTCGGCGTGAAGGCCGGCGCATGACCGCCGCCCCGTCGACCGCAGCCCGCGTCCGCGGCGGCGCGCTCGAGATCCGTGACCTCACCGTCGGCTACGGTGGCGCGCCGGTGCTCCACGGCGTCGGGTTCGCCCTCGCGCCGGGTGAGGTCGTGGCGCTCCTCGGGGCCAACGGCGCCGGCAAGACCACCCTCCTGCGCGCGCTCGCAGGGCTCGTGCCCGCGGCATCCGGAACCCTCACGCTCGACGGTGACGCGCTCACGGGCCTGCGCACCGAAGACCGCGCGCGCCGCGGCCTCGCCCTCGTGCCCGACGGGCAGAGCGTCGTGGCCGAGCTCACGGTCGACGAGAACCTGCGGCTCGGCGCACTCTGGCGCCACCGGGGCGCGGCGCGCGAGCGCGCGGTCGCCGACGTCTACGAGCTGTTCGAGCCGCTCGCCCGGCGCCGCACCAGCGCGGGGCACCAGCTCTCGGGCGGCGAGCGGCAGATGCTCGCCCTCGGCCGCGCGCTCATCGCCGACCCGGTGCTGCTGGCGCTCGATGAGCCCTCGCTCGGGCTGGCACCGCTGGTCGTGGCGCAGCTCATGGGGACGCTGCGGGATGCCGCGGCCCAGCGCGGGCTGACGGTGCTGCTCGCCGAGCAGAACGTCACGAGCGCCCTCTCGATCGCCGACCGCGGGGTGGTGCTCGACCTCGGGCGCGTCGTCGCCGATGCCCCCGCGGCTGCGCTCGCCGCCGACGAGACCCTCCGACACGCCTACCTGGGATTCTGATGGACCGACTGCTCTTCCTCCTGGCCACCGGCCTCGCGCGCGGCGCGATCTTCGCGCTGTTCGCGCTCTCGCTCGTCCTCATCTGGCGGGCGGCCCGCATCGTGAACTTCGCGCAGGGCGCGATGGCGCTCGTGGCGACATACGCCGCCTTCGCCGTGACCGGTCTCACCGGCTCGTACTGGGCGGGCCTGGCCGCGGGGCTCATCGCCGGCGCCGCCCTCGGCCTGGGCGTCGAACGCGGGATCATGCGCTTCGCGCCGCACTCGAGCCCGCTGTCGGGGGTGATCGTCGCGATCGGGCTCGTCATGGTGCTGCAGTCGCTGCTCGGCATCCTGTTCGGCGCGCAGTACGTGCCGATGCGGGCGCCGTTCGACGACAGTCCGATCATCGTCGGCGGGGTGCCGCTGCTGTCGCCCTACGACCTCTTCGTGCTGGCTGTGGCCCTGGTGGTCATGGGCGCGCTGGCGCTGCTGTTCACCCGCACCTCGCTCGGGCTGCAGCTGCGGGCGTCGGCCTTCGCGCCGGAGGTGTCGCGCGTGTTGGGCGTGCGAGTGGACCGCATGGTGACGGTCGGCTGGATGCTGTCGGCCGCCGTCGCCGCGCTCGCCGCCATGCTCCTGGTTCCCACCGAGCTCGGCCTCAACCCGCACGCGACCGACATGCTCTTCGTCTACGCCTTCGCGGTCGCGGTCGTGGGCGGGCTCGACTCCCCGGTCGGCGCCCTCCTCGGCGGACTGGTCGTCGGCGTCGCCATGACCCTCGTCACCGGATACCTCGGTGCGACCGTCGCACCCATCGGCGTGCTGGTGCTGCTGGTGGGCGTGCTGCTCGTGCGACCAGGTGGGATCTTCTCGCTCCGGGAGGCGAGGAGCGCATGACCCGGCTGCTTCCGTCGCTCCGCGGCATCCCTCGCACCCTCGTCTTCGGCGCGGCCCTCACCGTGCTCGCGATCGGCGGCACGTTCCTGCTCGATCCCTACCGCAACTTCCAGCTCGCCACGATCGCCGCGTACTTCTGCGCCGCCGCCGGTCTCACGCTCCTCATCGGGCAGAGCGGTCAGCTGTCGCTCGGACAGGCGGCGCTCATGGCCGCGGGCGGCTACGGCTATGCGCTCACGGCGAATGCGATGACGGATGCCGGAGTCACCGGCCTGCCGCGATTCCTCGCCGGCATGCTGGCCGCCGTGGTGGTGTCGGGCGCGCTCGGCTGGCTGCTCGGGCTCGCCGCCGCGCGGCTGCGCGGACCGTACCTGGCGGGCGTGACGCTGGCCCTGGTGATCGCAGTGCCGGCCATCGCCGCCGTGTTCTCGGGCGTCCTGCGCGGCGACCAGGGCGTGCAGATCGCCTATGACGGCGTGCCGCCCTTGCTCGAGCGCCTCATCGCGGTGGAGCAGTGGCAGGCATGGGTGGCGATCCTGGTCGCCGGCGTCGTCGTGACGGCGCTCGCCGCGCTCGCGCGCGGCCGGCTCGGCCTGCGCATGCGGGCCGTGCGCGACGACGACACCGCCGCACGGTTGAACGGCGTGCGCGCGGGGCGGGTGAAGGTGTCGGCCTTCACGGTCAGCTCGGTCGCCGCCGGGGCCGGGGGAGCGGTGCTCTGCTTCACCACGCAGTCGGTGAGCCCCGGCGCGTACACGCTCGCGTTCTCGCTGCTGCTCGTCGTGGCGGTGGTGCTGGGCGGTCTGGGGTCGATCGGCGGAGCGGCCATCGGCTCCGCGCTGATCGTGCTGCTCCCGTGGCTGCTCACGACACTCACGGCGGCGCTGCCGGTTCCCGCCGAGCTCGCCCAGCGTCTGTCGGGCAACCTCTCGATCCTCGTCTTCGGGGCGCTGCTCATCGTGGTCATGCTCGTGTGGCCCGGCGGGCTCGCGAGCCTCCGCCGCCGTCGCCGCCGGCCTGCGCGGTCGCCGAAGCCGGCCGATGCCGACCCGGGGTCCGCGGCTGCTCCCGACTCGACCGGCCACAGCGGGCCCGGCGCCGGGGGCCACGCCGCCGCTCCCGACTCGACCGGCCACACCGCGCCGGCCGCCGGCGGCCGCGCCGCCCCGGGCACGACCCGCGACGCGGCCCCGGGCGCGACCCGCGACGCGGCCCCGGATGCCGCCGTGGTCGCGGGCGGCCCCGGGCCGCGGCATCCGTGATTGCTTCCCTCCTCCGCACCATCCACACCACAGAGAAAGAGGTGACCATGTCACAGCACTCCACCGCGCGCCGCGCCGCGGCGTTGGTCGGCGCATCCGCCCTCCTCGTCGCTCTCGCGGGGTGCAGCACGCCCCCCGCCACCGGCGGCGCCGACGAAGCTGTCCCGGGCATCAGCGACGACACCGTGACGATTGGCACGCACACGCCGCTCACCGGGCCCGCCGCCGCCGGCTACGCGTCGATCTCGGCGGCCGCGACGGCGTACTTCGAGTACCTCAACGACAACGGCGGCGTGCACGGCCGGTCGATCGAGTACCTTGTCAAGGACGACGGCTACAACCCGGCCACCACGCAGACCGTCGTGCGCGAGCTCGTGCAGGAGGACGAGGTCTTCGCCATCGTCAACGGCCTCGGCACGCCGACGCACACCGCCGTGCTCGACTACCTCACCCAGAACGAGGTGCCCGACCTGTTCGTTGCGTCGGGTTCGACGAACTGGAACCAGCCCGAGAAGTATCCGTACACGTTCGGATTCAACGCCGACTACGTCGTGGAGGGCGCGGCGCTGGCCCAGTACGCGGCCGACGAGTATCCCGACAAGGTCGTGTGCCTGCTCGGGCAGGACGACGACTTCGGCGACGAGATGATCGAGGGGGCCGAGCTCGCGCTCGGCGCCGACGGGCTCGCGGCCGTCGAGCGGTACTCGGTGTCGAACCAGGACGTCTCGGCGCAGATCGGCGCGATGAAGGCGGCCGGCTGCGAGATCAACATCCTCGGCACGATCAACGGGTTCACCGCGCTCGCGATCGGCACGGCGGCCCAGCTCGGATGGTTCCCGACGTGGTTCTCGTCGTCGTCGGGGGCCAACTACGAGACGCTCGTCGGCTACCTCGGCGAGGAGGTCGGGCCCAAGCTGCTGCAGGGCCTCATCGGTACCAACTACCTGCCCGCGTCGGGCGGCGACTCGGAGTGGGTGTCGCTGTTCCGCGAGATCAACGACGAGTACAACGACGGCGCCGTGTTCGACGGCAACACCGTCTACGGCATGAGCGTCGCGTACCTGTTCGCCGAAGCGCTCGAGGCCGCCGGCGAGAACCCGACGCGCGCCTCGCTCATCGAGGCCGTGCAGTCCGGCGACCTCGGCGGCAACGGCATCCTTCCGCTCTCGTTCGCCGAAGACAGCCACGCCGCCTACCTCGGCGTCGGCATCACCGCCGTCGACCAGGGCGTGCAGGACTACCTCGGCGCCACCTACGCCGTCGAGGGCGGCTCGGTGGCGGCCGTCGACCCCGCGCCGGTCGCGCTGTCGGGTGAGGGCATCCCCGGCTCCTGACCGCCCGGCTCCTGACGGATCCCCCACGCTGAAGGTCCGGACCCACGAGGGTCCGGGCCTTCGGCGTGACAGGGGTTCGCCGGGTCCGGGCCGTTTCCTCGCGTCGCGCCGTCCGCTCCGCAGGTGAACGGGGCTTGTACAGGACGGAATTGGTGGATCTCTCCTGTGGAGGCCCGGTTGACCTGTTGTGGAGGGGCGGATGCCGGGGGCGCCGCCAGCTGTGCCGACTGCAGGTGCCCGTCGGCCACGGCGGCGCAGTCGGGGTGTGCCCGGCCGGGGGTGCGTGCGGCCCTGGCCGCCGGCATCCGTCGCGCCGTCCGCTCCACAGGTGAACCGGGCTTCTACAGGACGGAATTGGCGGATCTCTCCTGTGGAGGCCCGGTTGACCTGTTGTGGAGGGGTGGGATGCCGGGGGCTGTCCGGCACCGCAGGTCGGGGTGTGCCCGGCCGGAGGTGGGCGCGGCCTTGGCCGCCGGCATCCGTCGCGTCGTTCGCTCCGCAGGTGAACCGGGCTTGTACAGGACGGAATCGGTGGATCTCTCCTGTGGAGGCCCGGTTGACCTGTTGTGGAGGGGTGGGATGCCGGGGGCTGTCCGGCGCCGCAGGTCGGGGTGTGCCCGGCCGGAGGTGGGCGCGGCCTTGGCCGCCGGCATCCGTCGCGTCGTTCGCTCCGCAGGTGAACCGGGCTTGTACAGGACGGAATCGGTGGATCTCTCCTGTGGAGGCCCGGTTGACCTGTTGTGGAGGGGTGGGATGCCGGAGGCACCGCCAGCCGTGCCGCCCGCGGGTGCCCGTTGGCCGAGGCGGCGGCCCAACCCGCTTAGGCGACCGGAGTGTGCTGCGCGACGAGCTCGCGCTTGAGCACCTTGCCGCTCGGGCCCAGCGGGAGCGCGGGCACGACGTGCACGACGCGCGGGTACTTGTACGCGGCGATCCGCTCGCGGGCGAACGCCACCACCTCCTCGGGCTCGAGCGAGACGCCGTCATGAGCGACGACGGCGGCGTGCACCTCCTGGCCTCGCACGTCGTCGGCGACGCCGAACACGGCGGCCACGGCGATGCCCGGGTGCCGCGCGAGCACCGCCTCCACCTCGGTCGGGTACACGTTGTACCCCGAGCGCACGATCATGTCCTTCTTGCGGTCGACGATGGTGAGCACGCCGTCGGTGTGCGTTCCGAGGTCGCCGGTGCGGAACCAGCCGTCGACGACCGCGGCGGCCGAGGCATCCGCGCGCCCGAGGTAGCCCTTGAACAGATTGTGGCCGCGCACCACGACCTCGCCGACGGCCTCGGGCGCGTCGAGCAGTGCGACCGCGTCCTCGACGTCGGGATCGGCGATGGCGACGTCCACGCCCCACAGCGCGCGCCCGACCGTGCCGGGACGGATCGGCTCGCGGAGCGGGTTCGACGACACCGTCGGCGCCGTCTCGGTGAGCCCGTAGCCCTCGTGCACGTCGGCGCCGAACGCGTCTTCGAACGCCTCGAGCACGGCGACCGGCAGGGCGGCTCCGCCCGACACTGCGTACCGCAGCGGCGGTCGGGCGGGCGAGCGCCGAGCGGCCTCGAGCATGCCGACGTACATCGTGGGCACGGCCGTGAACACGGTCGCACCGAGCGACGCGGTGAGCGCGAGGGCCGCGTCGGCGTCGAAGCGCGGGAGGAGGATGACGGATGCCCCGACCCGCAGCGCGATGTTCATCACCGCGGTCTGACCGAAGGTGTGGAACAGCGGCAGCCCGCCGAAGACCACGTCGTCAGGGCCGAGGTCGAACGCGTCGATGAGGGTCGTGTGCACCTGCTCGACGATCGACAGGTGCGAGCCGACCGCGCCCTTGGGCGTGCCGGTGGTGCCGCTGGTGTAGAGGATCGTGGCGGCATCGAGCGGCCCGACCGGCTCATGACGCGCGATCGGCTCGGCCGCGGCGGCCTCCGTCTCGAGCCGCGGCAGGTCGACGCCCGCGTCGGCGGGCAGCAGCACCGTCACGAGCGGCACGCCCGCCGCCGCGGCCGCGGGTGCGGCCTCGCCGAGCAGCGGAGCGGCGGCGACCACGACGTCGGCGCCCGAGTCGCGCAGCACGTAGGCGATCTCGTCCGCCTTCAGCAGCAGGTGCACCGGCACGACGACGGCGCCGAGCGACAGTGCGGCGTAGTACACCCGCGCGAAGTCGGGGACGTTGGGCACGATCATCGCGACGCGGTCGCCGCGGCCGATGCCCCGCGCGCGCAGCGCGCCGGCGTACGCGCGCGTCTGATCCCACAGCTGCCGGTACGTCGTCGTGGTGCCCGCGAAATGGAACGCCGTGCGGTCGGCATGACGCACCGCCGACTCGGCGAGGATGCTCGCGACCGACAGGGTCGCGAAGCCGGGGCCGTCGATCGCGGCGTCGGGCTGGTGGGTCATCGCTGTCTCCTTCGACATGGGATGGGGACGGATGCCGCGGCATCCGCTCGCTTTCAGGCGCGCAACTGTGCGCGGCCGAGGCCTGCCAGGTGCACCTCGTCGGGGCCGTCGGCGATGCGCAGGGACCGCACGCCGGCGTAGAGCTCCGCGAGCGGCGTGTCGGACGAGACGCCGGCGCCGCCGTGGAGCTGGATGGCGCGGTCGACGATCTGCTGCACGGCGCGGGGCACGGCGATCTTGATCGCCTGGATCTCGGTCATCGCGTGCTTGTTGCCGACGGTGTCCATGAGCCACGCCGTCTTGAGCACCAGCAGGCGCAGCGCCTCGAGCTGGATGCGCGCCTCGGCGATCCACTCCCGCACGACGCCCTGCTCGGCGAGGGTGCGGCCGAAGGCGTGCCGCGCCGACGCGCGTTCGACCATGAGCGACAGGGCGCGTTCGCCCATGCCGAGGGCGCGCATGCAGTGGTGGATGCGGCCGGGGCCCAGCCGGGCCTGCGCGATCGCGAAGCCGTCGCCCTCGCCCGCGATGAGGTTCTCCGCCGGCACCCGCACATCCTCGAAGGCGACCTCGGCGTGGCCGCCGTGGTCGCGGTCGTCGTAGCCGAAGACGGTGAGCGGTCGCACGATGCGCACTCCCGGCGTCTCGCGCGGAACCAGGATCATCGACTGCTGACGGTGGCGCGCGGCATCCGGATCCGTCTTCCCCATCACGATGAAGACGGCGGCGTCGGGATTCATGGCGCCGGTCGACCACCACTTGCGGCCGGTGATGACGTAGTGGTCGCCGTCACGCCTGATGCGCGTGCCGATGTTCGTCGCGTCGGACGAGGCGACGTCGGGCTCGGTCATGCAGAACGCCGAGCGGATGCGTGCTTCGAGCAGCGGCTCGAGCCACCGCTCCTTCTGCGCCGGGGTGCCGAAGTCATTCAGCACCTCCATGTTGCCGGTGTCGGGGGCGGCGCAGTTGAACGCCGCGGGGGCCAGGCGCGGGCTCCACCCGGTGACTTCGGCGACCGGCGCGTACTGCAGGTTCGTCAGGCCGGCCCCGCCGTGCACACCCGGGCGTGCACCGCCGTGCGCACCCGGGAGGAACAGATTCCACAGCCCTGCTGCGCGGGCCGCGGTCTGCAGCTCCCGCACGACCGGACGCACGGTCCACTCGTCAGGGGTCGCCGCCAGCTGCTCTTCGAACACCGGCTCGGCGGGGAGCACACGCCCCTCCAGGAAGGCGCGGGCACGGTCAGTGTGATCGCGGCTCACCGCGTCAGGGGCGAAGTCCACTTCAGTGCACCTCCTGCGTGCGGGCGCCGAGGGTCTGCAGCCCGTTCTCGGCGAGTGGGGCGACGAGTCCGCCCATGCGGTCGAAGCCCTCACCGACGGTGTCGCCGCCCTGGTAGCGGAAGTGGATGCCCTCGAGGATGACGGCGAGCTTGTACGCCGCGAAGGCGCGGTACCAGCGGAGGTCGGGCACGGCGATGCCGGCCTCCTGGGCGTACGTGTCGGCGAGCTCGTCGAACCCGGGATAGCCCGCTGCCGGGTCGACGGCACTCGGGACGACGCCGGCGCCGCCGGGCAGCTCGGCGATGTCCCAGTACAGCCCGAACATGCCGAGGTCGACGAGCGGGTCGCCCAGCGTGGCCATCTCCCAGTCGAGGATCGCGGAGATGCGGGGTGAGGCATCGCCGATCACGAGCGCGTTGTCGAGCCGGTAGTCGCCGTGGACGATCCCCGACCGGGCGGAGCGGGGAACGCCCTCGCCGAGGCGTGCCTGCAGCGCGTCGAGCAGCGGCGTCTCACGCGAGCGCGAGGCATCCAGCTGTCGTCGCCAGGTCGTGAGCTGGCGGTCGAGGTATCCGTCGGGCCGTCCGAAATCCGCGAGGCCGACGGCGTCGGGGTCGACGGCGTGGAGCGCGGCGAGGTGACGGGCGAGGTCGAGGCTGAGCCGGCGCAGTCCGTCGGCGCCGTAGGCGGCGTTCTGGTCGCGTCGCGCGAGGACGTGCCCGGGTGCGCGCTCCATGACGAAGAACACGGTGCCGGTGACGCGGCCGGCCCCGCTGTCGTCGACGACGTCGATCGCGCGGGGGACCGGCACCGCGGTGTCGGCCAGCGCGGAGATCACGCGGTGCTCGCGGCGCATGTCGTGCGCGCTCGACAGCACGTGCCCGAGCGGAGGACGGCGGAGGATGAGCGGCACGCGGGCGCCCTCGATCGCGTAGGTGAGGTTGCTGCGGCCGCCGGCGACGACTGTCGCGGTGAGGCCGTCGTCCGCGAGGTCGGGGTGCGTCTCGCGCAGCCACGCGGTCAGGCCCGCGACATCCAGTCCAGGAACTCCGGTCATCCTCGACCCCTCTCGCACCCCCGCTTCGGGGTGTCCGATGACAGCATACCGGATGGTCGGTTTGTTGGAGTGTGTCCGCTGGCAGTCGGCGCGTTTCGTCTCGCTTCGCTCGCTCAACGACCGGGATGGAGGATGAGCGTCTCGATCGCGGAGCGCACGGACGCCGGCACCGGCGTCGGGCGGCGGGTCGCGGCATCCACGAACACGTGCACGAAGCGGCCCGTCGCGATCGGTTCGTCCTCGCCGGAACGGAGGATGCCGAGGGCCCAGCTGATGCTCGTCGTGCCGAGCCGTTCGATGCCGATGCCCACCTCGAGCGGCTCGGGGAATCCCGCCGAGGCGCGGAACTCGCACGACGAGGCGGCGCAGAGGGCGATCGCGGCCCCGCCGATCGGCTCGAGGCCGCCCTCTCGGATCATGAAGGCGTTCACCGCGGTGTCCATCGCGGCGTAGTAGACGGTGTTGTTGAGGTGTCCGTACTGGTCGTTGTCGTTCCAGCGCGTGGCGAACGGCTCGCGCACGGGGTACGGCCCCGGCGCGGTCATGCGTCGACCCGCAGCGTCAGGCGGAACGCGACCCGGGCGCGTTCGGCGCTGGGGGTGTCGCCCGAGATGAGGTCGGCGTACGTGAACGACTCCGAGAGCCGCACCAGGATGTAGGCGAGGTCGGCCGGGGCGATCGCCCCGCCGAGGGGTGCGTCGCCGAGGTCGCGCCGCACCAGCCACTCCGCCGTGGCGACGTACCGGCGCTGGATCGGGCTCTCCTTCGTCGTGAGCAGGCGAAGCGCGCGGGCGGGCTCGCGACGGAGGAATCCGCGGAAGTACTCCGCGGTGATGAGGTCGTCGACGAAGTGGGTGAGGATGCCGGCGACCCGCTCGCCGCCCTCTAGTCCGGCGCTGGCGTGCTCGGCCTGCACCAGCGTGGGGATCGCGAGCGACCACAGCACCTCGCCGAGCAGCGCATCGCGATTGCCGACCCAGCGGAAGAGCGAGGTGCGATCCACGCCGAGTGCGGCAGCGAGCGCCGTCATGTCGATCCGGCGTCCGGCGATGAGAGTCGCACGCGCCGCCTCGAACGCGCGCTGCGCGTCGGGGTGGGTACCGCTCGCCAGGCGTTCCGACAGCCACGAGGGCGCGGCATCCGTTCCCACGCTCGCGATGGTCACGGGCGTGGTTGTCGCCGTCGGGCGTGCGGTCGGGTTCATGTGGGCACTCTACCGGCCGGGCGGTCCGCGGGTGCAACGTTTCTGAGAGTGTTGTGCAACATTCTGCAAAGTGATGCATACTCGGAGCGACACCGAAGGAGACACGATGACGTTCACCTCGACCGAGCCGCTGTCCGACGCCCGCGCCCTCGCGGAGCCCGCGGACCTGCTCGACGCCGACTTCTACGAGTTCCAGCACCTGCTGACCGATGTCGAGCAGCGCGCGCTGCGCGACATCCGCGAATTCCTCGCGACCGAGGTGCGCCCGTTCGCCGACGACCATTGGGACCGCGCCGAGAGTCCTCGCCACCTGGTTCCCCGCATCGCGGAGCTCGGCATGTACGGCAACGCCTTCCCCGAGACGCAGACGTTCGAGAACAGCAACCTCTTCCGAGGCTGGGTGGCGATGGAGATCTCACGGGCCGATCCCTCGACGGCCACGTTCATCGGCGTGCACAGCGGCCTTGCGATGACCTCGATCGCGGTCGGCGGCTCGGACGAGCAGCGCGCCGAGTGGCTGCCGGTGCTGGCGCGCGGCGAGCAGATCGCGTGCTTCGGACTCACCGAGCCGGGGCACGGCTCCGACACGGCCAAGGGCCTCGAGACGACGGCAGAGCGCCGGATCGGCGCGGACGGCGAGGCGGAGTGGGTTCTCAACGGCGCCAAGCGCTGGATCGGCAACGCCGCGTTCGCCGACCTCGTCGTGATCTGGGCCCGCGACGTCGCCGACGATCAGGTGAAGGGCTTCCTCGTGCGCACGCCGTCGGTGGGCTTCGAGGCGACGAAGATCGAGCGCAAGCAATCGCTGCGCACGGTCGAGAACGCCGACATCGTGCTGACCGACGTCGTGGTCGCCGAGCGCGACCGGCTGCAGCGCATCGACGGCTTCCGCGATCTCGCGGTGGTGCTGCGCCTCACGCGCGCGCAGGTGGCCTGGCAGGCGCTCGGCGTCGCCGTCGGGGCCTACGAATGCGCGGTGGCGTACGCGAAGGCGCGCGTGCAGTTCGGCAAGCCGATCGCGTCGTTCCAGCTCGTGCAGCAGAAGCTCGCCGACGCCCTCGCGAACATCACCGCGTGCATCGGCATGTGCGTGCGGGTGTCGCAGCTGCAGGACGATGGCGTGCAGAAGGACCACCACTCCGCTATGGCGAAGGCCTTCGTGAGCGCGCGGGTGCGCGAGACGGTCGCTCTCTGCCGTGAGATCTGCGGCGGCAACGGCGTGCAGCTCGGCGGCCAGGAGCAGCTCGGCATTCCCGCCGGCTACGGCATCGCGCGCTACTTCGCCGACGCCGAGGCCGTCTACACCTTCGAGGGCACGTACGACATGAACTCGCTCATCGTCGGCCGCGCGATCACCGGCATCGCCGCCTTCGTCTGAGCCGCGGCATCCGACGGAAAGGAACGAACATGACCGAGGCCTACATCGTCGCCACCGCGCGCTCGCCGATCGGGCGCGCCCGCAAGGGGTCGCTCGTCGATGTGCGACCCGACGATCTCGCGGCGCGCATGGTCGGCGCCGCTCTCGACAAGGTGCCGGGGCTGGATCCCGGCCGGATCGACGACCTGCTGTTGGGCACGGGCCAGCCGGCGGGGGAGCAGGGGTTCAACCTCGCCCGCATCGTGGCGGTGCTGATCGGATGGGATGCCGTGCCCGGCGCCACCGTCAACCGCTACTGCTCGTCGTCGCTGCAGACGACGCGCATGGCGTTCCACGCGATCAAGGCCGGCGAGGGCGACGTGTTCGTCTCGGCCGGCGTCGAGGCGGTGTCGCGATATGGGGCGGGGGCGTCGGATGTTCCGGATGCCGTCAACCCGGTGTTCGCCGCCGCGGTCGGGCGCACCGCCGCCCGCTCCGCCGCGGGCGCAGGCGTCTGGGCCGATCCCCGGCTCGACGGCGCGCTGCCCGACCCCTACATCGCGATGGGACAGACGGCGGAGAACGTCGCGCAGCTGCGGGGCGTGTCACGCGAGGAGCAGGATGCCTTCGCCGCACGGTCGCAGCAGCGTGCCGAGGCGGCGATCGCCTCGGGCTTCTGGGCCGGCGACATCACGCCGGTCACCCTCGACGACGGCACGGTGGTGGCAGCCGACGACGGACCACGCCCCGGCGTCACCGTCGAAGCGCTCGCCGGGCTCGACCCGGTGTTCCGGCCCGACGGCACGGTGACGGCGGGCAACTGCTGCCCGCTCAACGACGGCGCCGCCGCGGTCGTCGTGGTGTCGGACCGCGTGGTCGACGAGCTGGGTCTCCAGCCGCTCGCCCGGATCGTGTCGACGGGAGTGTCGGGCCTGTCGCCCGAGGTGATGGGGCTCGGGCCGGTCGAGGCGTCGCGTCGTGCCCTCGCAGTCGCCGGGCTGTCGATCGACGACATCGACCTCGTGGAGATCAACGAGGCCTTCGCGGCGCAGGTGATCCCGTCGGCGCGCGAGCTGGGCGTCGATCCGGAGTGCCTCAACGTCCACGGCGGCGCGATCGCGGTCGGCCACCCGTTCGGCATGACCGGCGCCCGCATCACCTCGACCCTGATCAACGGCCTCGCCGTGACCGGCGGCCGCTACGGCCTCGAGACGATGTGCGTCGGCGGCGGCCAGGGGATGGCGATGGTGCTCGAGCGCGTGTGAGACCCGCGCCGTCGGCCTCCGCGAGCGCCTCGTCGGGCGTTCGCCCGGCGAGCGACGGCCCGCTACCACCTTCTCCGGGGAACTGACAAGCCCCGTCCGCCGTCGGGCTGCCAGGCCGCAGGGTGTGCGCATGGCGCGAGAACGACCGGGCGTGACGACGGTGGCCGACGGTGTGCTGCGCATCCAGCGCGCGGGGGTCAACTGCTATCTGCTCGCGGCATCCGACGGTCTCACACTCATCGATGCCGGCCTCCCCGGCATGTGGCGGCTCCTGCTGCAGGCCCTGCAGTCGCTCGGTGCGGCCCCGGCGGATCTCACCGCCGTCGTCCTGACCCACGGGCACTTCGACCACGTCGGCCTGAGCGACCGCCTGCGTCATGACCACGGTGTGGCGTCGCACATCCACCACGCCGACGCGGTTCTCGCGCGGCATCCCTATCGCTACGACCACCAGGCGCCGCGATGGCGCTACCCCTTCCGCTATCCGGCGAACCTGCCGCTGCTCACCTCGCTGATCGCGGCCGGCGCGCTGACGGTGGAAGGCACGAAGACGAAGAACGGGGTCGAGCCCGGCACGCCGATGCCGGTGCCCGGCCGCCTGGTTCCGATCTGGTCGCCCGGCCACACCAACGGCCATTGCGGATTCCTCCACGAAGCGTCGGGGGCGCTGTTCAGCGGTGACGCCCTCGTCACCCTCGACCCGTACACCGGCCGGGTGGGGCCCCGACTGGTCGCCCGCGCGGCGACCGCCGACGCCGAGATGAACCTCCTCAGCCTCGACCGGCTGGCGGTGACGGATGCCTCGCTCGTGCTGCCCGGCCACGGGCTGCCGTACGAGGGCGGCGTGCGCGACGCGGTCGCCCACGCGCGCCGCGCAGGTGTCGCATGAGTCCGAACAGATCGATCGAGGAGACCCGAATGTCCTTGTCGTTCAAGCCGCAGAACTGGTTGGCCGCGATGCGCGAGGCGCTCTCGTCGCTGTTCTCACCCCCGGTGCACCGCGCCGGTCCGCGTCGCCGTCGTGCCACGTGGCGTGCCACACTGGCCGACCACCGGCGCGGCGGCGACCACCGCCCGCCGTCGGGGTGAGCCCTCCAGCGCGGGTGGCCGCCGACCGGGAACCGATCGGCGCGCGGGGCTACGGGCGCAGCACGACCTTGATGCAGCCGTCCTCCTTCTTCTGGAACGTCTCGTAGAACCGGGGCGCCTCGGCCAGCGGCACGTGGTGCGTGACCAGGTCCATCACGCCGAGCGGATCGGACGGGTCTTCCACGAGCGGGAGCAGTCCGTCGACCCAGCGCTTGACGTTGCACTGGCCCATGCGCAGAGTTATCTGCTTGTCGAACATCGTCTTCATCGGCAGGATGTCGGCGTCACCGGCGTAGACGCCGCTCAGCGAGACCGTGCCGCCACGACGGACGGCGTCGATCGACGCGTAGACCGCTGAAAGGCGATCCACACCCGCCTTCTGCATGACCGGGCGCGCGACCGCGTCGGGAAGCAGTCCCACCGCCTTCTGCGCGAATCCGATCGCCGGGTCGCCGTGCGATTCCAGACCCACCGCGTCGACCACCGAGTCCGCGCCGCGGCCGTCGGTCAGGTCACGCAGCTGCTCGACGATGTCGTCGGTCAGGTCGTAGGTGAGGGCGCCGTGCCGCTCGGCCATCTCCCGCCGCTCGGGCACCGGGTCGACGGCGAGCACGCGGTAGCCGCGGTGCACCCCCACGCGGGCGGCGAACTGGCCCACGGGTCCGAGGCCCATGACGGCGAGCGTCCCGCCCTCGGGCACGTCGGCGTACTCCACCCCCTGCCACGCGGTCGGGAGGATGTCGCTCAGGAACAGGTAGCGGTCGTCGGGGAGGTCGTCGCCGACCCGGATGTGGTTGTAGTCCGCCAGCGGCACCCGCAGATACTCGGCCTGCCCGCCGGGCACCTGGCCGTACAGCTTGGTGTAGCCGAACAGCGCGGCGCCGCTGCCCTGCTCTCGCACCTGGGTCGTCTCGCACTGCGACTGCAGGCCGCGGCGGCACATGAAGCAATGCCCGCACGCGATGTTGAAGGGGATGACGACGCGATCGCCGACCGCGAGCTGCGTGACGTCGGCGCCCACCTCCACGACGACGCCCATCGGCTCGTGGCCGAGGATGTCACCGCTGTCGATGAACGGCCCGAACAGCTCGTAGAGGTGCAGGTCCGAGCCGCAGATCGCCGTCGAGGTGATCTTCACGATGGCGTCGGTGGGTGCTTCGATCCGAGGATCCGCGACCTCCTCCACGGTGACGTTCCGTCGTCCCTGCCAGGTCAGAGCTTTCATTCGTCGTCCTCCGTCCGCCCGCGCGCGGGCTGTCGATCACGATGAACCGCCACCGTACGGCGGGCCGACGCGTCCGATCAGGGGGTTGATGATTCGCCCCGGCCCGACTAACGCCCCCTCACGCCATCGCGGGCTCCACCAAGCGTCCGTCGTCGATCGCCATCAACGCGTCGGCGGCGTCGATGACCGCGCGGTCGTGGCTGACGCACACCACCGCCGCCCCGCGATCGGCCTCCGTCCGCATCGTGGCGAGGATGCGGCCGGCGCTCTCGGCGTCCAGCGCGGTCGTGGGCTCGTCGAGCAGCAGAAGATCGGCGCCGCGGGCCAGGCCCTGGGCGAGGAGTGCCCGCTGGCGCTGCCCTCCCGACAGCGTGTGGAACCGCGCTCGCTGCAGGTGGACGAGGTCGACCGCCTCGAGGGCGTCGTCGACGGCCCGCCGCGCCGTCCGGCCCAGGGCGCGCCAGGGCCCGATGCGGCCCCACGCGCCGACGGTGACGACGTCGCGCACGGTGACGGGGAGATGCTCGGTGACCGCGCTGCGCTGCGGCACGAACGCGCGGGTGGCGCCGGCGACCTCGACGCGTCCGGCGGAGGGCGTGAGCGTGCCGGCCATGACCTCGAGGAGGGTCGATTTGCCCGCGCCGTTGGGTCCGGCGATCACCGTGAGCGAGGCGGGCGCGACGTCGGCGTCGATCCCGCGCAGCACCTCCGCTCCGCCGAAGTCGACGCGGATCGCGCGCAGGGCCAATCGGGCAGGAGGGGGAAGAGCGGGCGTCACTGCGCCAGTCTAAACGATCTTGAGAATGGTTCTCATTAACGCTACGGTCGTGCCTCGTGACTTTCCTGACCGAGCCCTTCGCCCTCGAGTTCGTGCAGCGCGCCCTCATCGGCGGTGCACTGGTCGCGGTGCTGTGCGGCGTCGTCGGCACGTGGGTGGTCGCCCGCGGCATGGCCTTCCTCGGCGAGGCGCTCGGCCACGGCATGCTCCCGGGCGTCGCCCTGGCCACCGTGCTCGGCCTGCCGGTGCTGCTCGGCGCGGGCATCAGCGCCACGGTCATGAGCCTCGGCATCGGGGCGCTGCAGCGGCGCGCGCGCCTCTCGTACGACATCAGCATCGGCCTGCTGTTCGTCGCCATGCTGGCCGCGGGCGTCATCGTCATCTCGCATTCGGGCAGTTTCGCGACGGATGCCACGGCCATCCTGTTCGGCGACATCCTCGCCGTCTCGGCAGCCGACCTGGTGCTCCTCGGCTGGGCGACCGGGATCGGGCTGGCCGTCGCGGCAGCCGCCCACCGGCCGCTCGTGGCGCTGGCGCTGGACGCCCGGGTGGCCGCCGTCCTCGGCCTCGGTCCGCGGCTGGCGCAGGCCGTGCTCGTCGGGCTCGTGACCCTCACGGTCGTCGCTTCCTATCGAGCCGTGGGGTCGCTCCTCGTGGTGGGGCTGCTCATCGCGCCCGCGGTCGCGGCCTCGCGCTGGACGTCGCGACTGCCGTCCACGATGGCGCTGGCCTCAGTCTTCGGTGTGGCCTCGGTCGCGATCGGACTCGTGCTCTCGTGGCATGCCGGCACCGCCGCCGGCGCCTCCATCGCCCTGACCGCCGTCGCGGCCGCGGGGGCGTCGTGGCTCGCCCGCGTCGCACTGACCGCGCGCACCGCCCGCACCCGCTCCGGCTCGGCGGTCGCCCGTGCCTGACTCGCCACGCCTGCCCATCTCGCGCGGCACCACGCCGCCCGCCCGAGGATTGAAGGAATCCGTGCTCCACCGCTCCCGCCTGCTCACCGTCCTGCTCGCGGCGACGGCGCTCACCCTCACCGGGTGCGCCGCCCCCACATCGCCGGCCGCCGCGCCGGAGGAATCCACCGCACCCGGCGGTCACGGCGACATCGCGGGCGCGCGAGAGCTGAGCGAACCCCCGCTCGCGCTGGTCACCGTCGATCCCGCGGGCGCCGTGCACCAGCTCGATCTGCTGGACGAGAGCGTGGCCGAGCTGGGCGCGGTGCCGGCGCCGACGAACGCGACGACCGACGGCCGGTACGTCTTCGCCGACAGCGGCGACGGCGTCGCGATCGTCGACAGCGGCCGCTGGACGTGGGACCACGTCGACCACTTCCACTACTACCTGGCCGAGCCGGCGCTCCTCGGCGAGGTCGCCGGGCGCGGTCCTGCCACGGTGGCGACGACGATGTCGTCGACCACCGGCGGCACCGGTGTGTTCCTCGCCGGCAGCGGCGAGGCCGTGCTGCTCGACACCGAGGCGCTGTCGAAGGGCGACATCGTCGAGCGCTTCCGCATCCAGACCGCGCCGCACGAGGGGCTCGTCGTGCCGCTCGGCTCGTTCGCGCTCACGACCGAGCCGCGACAGGGGGTGGCGGCATCCGTCATCGTCCGCGAGGAGGACGGGATGCCGGTGCCCGGCGTCTCGGCCGAGTGCGCCGACGCGCGGGGCACCATCACGACGCGCGTGGGCGCGGTCATCGGCTGTGCCGACGGCGCGCTGCTGGCCACGCTCGCGGACGGCGCGGTCGAGCTCGAGCGCATCCCCTACCCGGAGGGCGTCGCGGCACCGAGCGCGACGGCGTTCGCCGGGCGTGACGGTCGCCCGACCGTGGCGGCCGTCGCCGGTGCGCAGGGCATCTGGCTGCTCGATACCCGCGAGCGCGCGTGGACGCTGCTGCCCGTCGACCGCCCGATCGTGCAGGCGACCGCGGTCGACGACGAGGCCGCGCACGTGCTCGCGCTCGCCGCCGACGGGCGCGTGCTCGTGATCGACGGCACCACCGGCGCGCTGGTCGCGCAGACCGAGCCGCTCGTGGCAGATCCGACGGTGACGGATGCCGCGGCCCCGGCCCTCATCGCCGACCAGCATCGCGCCTACCTCAATGCCCCGGCCGAGCGCCGGCTGTACGAGATCGACTACGCCGACGGCGCCCGCATCGCCCGCACCTTCGACGCGCCGGCCGAGCCGGCCTTCCTCGCGGAGACGGGCCGATGACCCGGCTCGGCGCGCGAGCGCTCGCCGGCGCGCTCGCGGCGGTGGTCGCGGCATCCGTCCTCACCGGGTGCGCGCCCACGGCCGACGACCGTCCGCTCGTCGTGGTGTCGACGAACATCCTCGGCGACGTCGTCGCAGAGGTCGTGGGGGAGGAGGCCGAGGTGCTGACGCTCATCCGGCCCGGCGCCGACCCGCACTCGTTCGAGATCTCGGCGCGGGAGGCGGCACGCCTACGTGTGGCCGATCTGCTGGTCTCCAACGGGCTCGGTCTCGAAGAGGGGCTGCAGCAGCACCTCGACGCCGCCGCCGAGGAGGGGGTCGCGGGCTTCGTCGCGGGCGACGCCGTCGCCGTGCTCGAGTACCACGAGGGCGATGCCGCCGGGGTCGTCGACCCCCACTTCTGGACGGATCCGCAGCGCATGATGGCCGTCGTCGACGCGCTGCAGCCCGAGCTCTCGGCGCTCGACGGCGTGGACGGCGCGGCGATCGAGCGGCGCAGCGAGGCGTACCTCGCCGAGCTCGAACGTCTCGACGGTGAGATGGCGACGGCGTTCGCGGGCATCCCGGCCGAGAGCCGCGCGCTCGTGACCAACCACCACGTGTTCGGCTACCTTGCCGAGCGCTACGACTTCCGCGTCGTCGGTGCCGCGATCCCGGGCGGCACCACGCTGGCCGCGCCGAGCCCCTCCGACCTGGCGGACCTCGTGACCGCGATCGACGAGAACGGCGTGGGCGCGGTCTTCGCCGAGTCGTCCTCGCCCGATCGGCTGATGCGGGCGCTCGCTGACGGGGCCGGCGTGCACGTCGAGGTGATCGAGCTCTACACCGAGTCGCTGACCGACGAGCAGGGCGGCGCCCCCGACTACCTGACCATGATGCGCGAGAACACGCAGCGCATCGTCACCGGGCTCTCGTCCTGAGGCCCCCAACCCCGAAAGGGATCCATCCCATGCGCACACACATGCTGCGCCGCGCCGGCCTGATCGCCGTCGCGGCCGGAGCGGTCGCGACCCTCGCGGCCTGCTCCACCCCCGTCGCGGCTCCGGCCGACGCCGGTGACTCCACGCCCGCGGCGGTCAAGGCGGGCTCGCGGATCGCGGTCGCGTACGAGGGCGGCATCCTCGTCCTCGACGGCGAGACCCTCGAGACGGTCGCCGATCTCGACGCCGAGGAGTTCACGCGGCTGAACGCCGCCGGCGACGGACGCCACGTGATGGTCACGATGAGCGAGGGCTTCCAGGTGCTCGACACCGCGGCCGGCACCACCGGCGAGCCGGAGCTCACCGACCTCGTGTTCGAAGCCGACACCCCGGGCCACGTCGTGCGGCACGGCGGCAAGACCATCCTCTACGCCGACGGCACGAGCGACACCACGATCTTCGACACCGACGCCCTCGCGACGGCGGGCGGCGACGGCGAGCTGCCCGACACCGAGACGGTCCCCGGTCTCGAGGCGCACCACGGCGTCTCGGTCGTGCTCGAGGACGGCACCTTCCTCACCACGGTGGGCGACGCCGACGGCCGCACCGGGATCTCGGTGCAGGACGCCTCCGGCGCCCAGGTCGCCACGAGCGATGCCTGTCCGGGCGTCCACGGCGAGGGCACGGCGGCCGACGAGGCGGTCGTCTTCGGGTGCGAGAACGGCGCGCTGCTCTACCACGACGGCGAGATCGTGAAGCTCGAGGCTCCCGACCAGCCCTACGGCCGCATGGGCAACGCGTACGTGAGCGAGACCAGCCCGCTGGTCGTCGGCGACTACAAGAGCGACCCCGACGCCGAGGGCTACCTGCTCGAGGCGGTCACCGTCATCGACACCGAGGCGCACACGCTCGAGGTCGTCGACCTGCCCGAGGGTGTCTCCTACACGTTCCGCGACATCGCCCGTGGCCCCGAGGACCTCGCCTATATCCTCGCCAGCGACGGCTCGATCCACGTGTTCGACCCCGCCACCCGCGAGATCACCGACGCCTACCCGGTCGTCGAGGCCTGGGAGAGCCCGGTCGAGTGGCAGGACCCGCACCCGGCGATCCTCGTCGACGGCGACATCGCCTACGTGACCGAACCGGCGGCGAACGCCATCCACGCGGTCGACCTCACCACCGGCGAGATCGTCTCGTCGGCCACGCTCGACGTCACGCCCAACGAGATCGCTCAGTCGGCGGGCACGAACAGGGCGACGGTGTCGGCCACAAGCGCGGGCCGGGACGACCCGTCGAGTTCGACGGTGGTGCGCAGGCCCACGCGGTAGCCCTGGGCGGTGGATTCGGCGCTGGTGACCTCGGTCACCGCGCGGACGCGGGAGCCCGTGGTGACCGGCTGCAGGAACCGCACCTTGTCGAGCCCGTAGTTCACGACCATCGCGGCGCCCTCGACCGAGAGCAGTCCCTGCGTGAGGCGGGGGAGGAGCGACAGGGTCAGGTAGCCGTGGGCGATGGTCGCGCCGAAGGGCCCGGATGCCGCGCGCTCGGCGTCGAGGTGGATCCACTGCCAGTCCTCGGTGGCGTCGGCGAACGCCTGGATGCGCCGCTGATCGATGGTGAACCAGTCGCCCGTGGCAGTGCTGCCGATCGCGTCGGCCAGGGCGGCGGGGGAGTCGGCGACGATGCTCATGCGCGGGGCCCGCCCGCCACGTAGAGCACCTGGCCGGAGACGAAGCCGGCCTCCTCCGAGCTGAAGAACGAGGCCGCGGCGGCGATGTCGTCGGGGGTGCCGGCACGGCCGACCGGGATCTCGGCCGCATTGTGGGCGATGAAGTCCTCGAACGAGACGCCGACGCGCTCGGCGGTGGCGCGGGTCATGTCGGTGACGATGAAGCCGGGCGCGATCGCGTTGGCGGTGACGCCGAAGCGGCCGAGCTCGATGGCGAGGGTCTTGGTGAAGCCCTGCATGCCGGCCTTGGCGGCGGCGTAGTTCGCCTGGCCGCGGTTGCCGAGCGCCGAGGTGCTGGAGAGGTTCACCACCCGGCCCCACCCCTCCTTGACCTGGTGCTCCTGCACGGCGCGCGACATCAGGAACGCGCCGCGCAGGTGCACCGCAAGCACGGCGTCCCAGTCGTCCTCGGTCATCTTGAACAGCAGGTTGTCGCGGATGATCCCCGCGTTGTTGACCAGGATCGTGGGCGCACCGAGCTCCTCGGCCACGCGCGCGACGGCACGCTCGACCGACGCCGCGTCGGCGACGTTCGCGCCGACCGCGAGGGCCCGGCCGCCGGCATCCGCGATCGCCGTCACCGTGTCGGCGCACTGCGCCTCGTCGAGGTCGAGCACCGCGACGGCGTGCCCGTCGGCGGCGAGACGCTTCGCGGTGGCGGCGCCGATGCCGCGCGCGGCGCCTGTGACGATGGCTGTCCTGGTCATGCGGGGGTCCCTTCGATGGTGGAGCCGGGTTCGGTGGTCGAGTCGTGTTCGGTGGGGGAGTCGGGTTCGGTGGGGGAGCCGGGATCGAAGACGATCAGCTGGCGCAGCTCGCCGCCCGCGGCCAACCGGTCCATGGCGGCGTCGAGGTCGTCGAGGCGGATGCGCGACGACACCAGGCGCTCGAGCGGCAGCCGCCCGGCACGCCACAGCTCGACGTAGCGGGGGATGTCACGGCTGGGCACGGCCGACCCGAGGTAGCTGCCGATGATGGTGCGGGCCTCGGCGGTGAGAACGAGCGGCGAGACACTCGCCCGGGCGTCGGGGGCAGGCAGGCCCACGGTCACGGTGGTGCCGCCCGGCGCGGTGACGGCGAGAGCCGTCTCGAAGGCGCGCGCCGCGCCGGCCGCCTCGATGACGACGGGAGCGTGGATGCCGTGGTCCACGGCATGGGCGGGGGTCACGGCGTCGATCGCGCCGCACGCGAGCGCGTGCTCCAGCTTCGCTGGCACGGTGTCGACGCCGATCACCTCGTGCCCGAGCGCCACGGCCACCAGCAGCGCCGCCATGCCCACGCCGCCGAGGCCCACCACGATCACGCGATCCTGTGGCGCAGGACGGGCGGCGTTGATCACCGCACCGCCACCGGTGAGCACGGCGCACCCGAGGAGCGCGGCGATCTCGGGCGGCACGTCGGGGTCGACCGGCACGACCGACGCGCGGTTGACGACCGCGTGCGTGGCGAAGGCCGACACGCCCAGGTGGTGATGGACGTCCTGGGCGTCGCCGTCGCGCTCGCGATGCAGACGGATGCCGCCGCCGAGCAGCGTGCCGGCGGCGTTGGCCGCCGAACCCGGTGTGCACGGCAGCCGGCCGTCGGTGCGGCATCCATCGCAGTCGCCGCAGCGCGGCAGGAAGGTCATGACGACGCGCGTGCCGGGGACGAGGTCGTCGACGCCGTCGCCGACCTGCTCGACGATGCCCGCGGCCTCGTGGCCCAGCAGCATGGGGACGGGGCGGACGCGGTTGCCGTCGACGACGCTGAGGTCGGAGTGGCAGACGCCGGCGGCCTCGATGCGGACGAGCAGTTCGCCCGGCCCCGGCGGATCCAGCTCGAGGTCGCCGACGGTGAACGGATGCGTGCGGGCGAACGGAGCCTCGGCGCCCGTCACCTCGAGCACTGCTGCCGTGATCCTCATCCGACCTCCTCGTCGTCATGCCCATGCGCGGCACGCCACCAGCTTCTCGCGAAACCGGTGTGGCAAGCATACCGACCGCGCGGTATGTTTGCATCCACGCGCGGCGACGGTGCCGTGCAGCCGCCCGAAGGAGACGAAGATGTCCAGCAGCCACGCATTCCCGGCGTCCGTCCAGGGTGACGCCGAGCCGCGGTTCTCGGGGCTCGTCGAGCTGTTCCGCGAGAACCTCGCCGGCGGCGAGGAGCTGGGCGGATCGCTGTGCGTGCTCGTCGACGGCCGGCCGGCCGTCGACGTCTGGGGCGGCTGGAGCGACGACG
This sequence comes from Microbacterium sp. M3, assembly GCF_033548675.1. Taxonomy (NCBI): domain Bacteria; kingdom Bacillati; phylum Actinomycetota; class Actinomycetes; order Micrococcales; family Microbacteriaceae; genus Microbacterium; species Microbacterium sp. M3. The sequence continues at coordinate 585,519 of NZ_JAWTZT010000003.1, read as the reverse complement.
CGCGCTCGCGGCCGTGGGAGAGCGACACGCTCACGAACGTGTGGTCGCTCTCCAAGACCGTCTCGTCCCTCACCGCCCTGCTGCTGATCGACCGAGACCTCGTCGATCCCGACGCGCCCGTGGCGACGTACTGGCCGGAGTTCGCCGCGAACGGCAAGGAGGAGGTGCGCGTGCGGCACGTGTTGACTCACTCGTCGGGCGTCTCGGGTTGGGACCAGCCCGTCACCGCCGACGACATCCTGGACGTGGATGCCGCGACCGACCGGCTGGCGGTTCAGGCGCCCTGGTGGCCCGCCGGAACGGCGTCCGGCTATCACCTTCTCGACTACGGTCACGTGGTTCACGGCCTTGTTCGCGCGGTGGATGGCCGCAGCCTCGGTGAGTTCGTCGCCGCCGAGCTCGCTGCGCCCCTCGGGGCGGACTTCTGGCTGGGGCTGCCGGCCGCCCAGGACCATCGGGTCTCGCCGGTCGTGCCGCCACCCCCCTCGCAGCTCGACCTGTCGGCGCTGTCGCCTGACTCGCCCGCCGTGCGCACCTTCACGGGCCCGGTGCTCGGCGCCGAGGTCACCTGGACGCCGGCCTGGCGGGCCGCGGGCGTCGGCGGCGCCGGCGGGCAGGGCAACGCGCGCGCGGTCGCGCGGCTCAATGCCCTCGTCGCGGGCCGGGGTGAAGTGGACGGGCTCCGGCTCCTGTCAGCCGACAGCGTCGAGCGCATCTTCGCCGACCCGGTGGACGGGATCGATCTCGTGCTCGGCCTGCCTCTGACCTGGGGGCTGGGGTGGGGGCTGCGGCATCCGCTCTCCACCTCGTACATCCCCGAGGGGCGCGTGGCGTTCTGGGGAGGGTGGGGCGGATCGCTCGTCACGGCCGACGTCGATCGCGGGGTGACGTTCGCGTACGTGATGAACCGCATGTCGGACGGCATCCTCGCCTCGGAGCGCGGCCGCACCTACCTGCGCGCCGTCTACGACGCTCTCTGAGGCTGCGGAGCGCGGAACGCCCGCCACTCGGTGACCGGGTGGCGGGCGTTCGCACAGGCGTCCTCAGGACTGGGCGGCGCGGCGCCGGAGCCGCGCGCGGCGGATCCACTTCTCGAGCTCGATCAGCACGGGCACCAGCAGTGCCAGACCGAGCGCGGTCAGCCACTCGTCGCCCGACAGGCCGACGGTTCCCACGAGGCGCTGCATGAACGGCACCTCGACCGCCACCACCGTGAGAGCCAGCGGGATCGAGAGCCATTTCACCGCGGCGAGGATCGGTGCCGCAAGACCTGATTCGGGGTCGCGGCGCATGACGAGCCCGCCGAAGATCGAGCCGAGTGCGCAGACGACGAACGCCATCGTCACAGGAACGTTCGGTTCGGTCGAGCTGAGCAGGTCGGGGTGGATCAAGAGCGGCACGAGCGTGGTGATGAAGATCAGGCCGCCGTAGACGAACCACAGCGTGACGGCCGCGGGGTTGGCGATCGTCTTCTTCGGATCGCGCGGCGGCTTCAGCATGATGCCGTCGGGAACCGGATCGAGGAGGATCACGATCACGGGGAAGATCGCGATGAAGAAGTTCAGGAACAGCACCATGATCGGCGTCAGCGGGACGCCGTCGTTGATGTCGAAGATGCTCGCCACCAGGAAGAGCAGCACCAGTGAGAACAGCTGCGACATCTGGAACCGCACGTAGCTGACGATCTTCTCGTAGATCGAGCGGCCGAGCCGCACCGCCGTGACCAGCGTGCCGAAGTTGTCGTCGACGAGGATCATCTTCCCCGCCTGCTTGGTGACGTCGCTGCCCGAGCCCATGGCGACGCCGATATCGGCCTGCTTGAGCGCGGCGGCGTCGTTCACGGCGTCGCCCGTCATCGCCACGACGTCGCCCTGCTCCTGCATCAGCCTCGCCAGACGCAGCTTGTCTTCAGGGGTGACGCGGCCGAACATGTGCAGGCGCGGCAGCGCCGCCTTCAGCTCGTCGTCGCTCATCGCCTGGATCTCGGCGCCGCTGGCAGCCCCTTCGCCGAGACCGAGCTTCCCGCCGATGGCCGCGGCGGTGATCGCGTGGTCGCCCGTGATCATTCGCACTTCGATGCCGGCCTCGCGTGCGATGCGCACCGCCTCCTTCGACGACGGGCGCAGCGGGTCGATGATGCCGACGAGGCCGACGAAGGTGAGGTCCGACACCGCGGCCATCGGGTCGTCGGCCACGGTGGCGCCGGGCGCGAACCGGCGGAAGGCGAAGGCGAGGACGCGCAGCCCCTGCTCCGAGAGCGAGCGGTTCGCCTCGAGGATCGCGTCGCGCTGATCGGCGATCGGCACGACGCCGTCCATGGTGGCGACCGAGGTGCAGCGGTCGAGCACGACGTCGGGTCCGCCCTTGACGTAGCCCACGAGGGTCTTCACGCCCTCGACGGGGATCTCGTGGAAGGTCCCCATGAACTTGTAGGCCGAGTCGAACGGCACCTCGGCGACGCGCGGGAACCTCGCCCGCGTGAGCTCGGCGTCGGCGCCGAGCTTGGCGGCCAGCACGACCAGGGCGGCCTCGGTGGGGTCGCCGATCACGACGCCGTCGTCGGAGACCGTGGCATCGCTGCAGAGGGTGAGTCCGAGGGCGAGCTGGTGGAACTGCGGCACGGGGAGGCCGGCGACGTGGCGCACCTCTCCGGTCTTCTCGTAGCCCGAACCGGCGACCGTGAACCAGTCGCCGCGGTAGTACAGCGACTCGACCGTCATCTCGTTCATGGTGAGCGTGCCGGTCTTGTCGGAGTTGATGGCGCTCGTCGCGCCCAGTGTCTCGACGTCGGTCAGGTTCTTGACCACGGCCTTGTGCTCGGCGAGCTGGCGCGAGCCGTAGGAGAGCATGGCCTGCACGAACGAGGGCATGCCGGTGGGGATCGCCGAGATCGCCATCGAGATGCCGAGGAGGATCACCGAGGCGATCTCCTGGCCCCGCAGCAGTCCGGTGACGATGATGATCGCGACGGCGCCCCAGGCGATCCAGCCGAGCACGCCGGTGAGCGAATCGAGTTCGCGCTGCAGCGGCGACTTGGCGGGTTTCACGGCAGAGAGCATCGAGGCGATCTGGCCCATCTGCGTCTGCATGCCGGTGTCGGTGACGACGACTGTCGCGGTGCCACGTGTCACCTGGGTGTTCTGGAACACCATGTCGGTGCGGTCGCCGAGCGTGGTCTCGGGGTCGGTGAGCGTGCCGGCATCCTTCGGGATCGGTGCGCTCTCACCGGTGAGTGCGGCCTCCTGCGTCTCGAGCGTCGCCGATCGCACGATGCGCCCGTCCGCGGGAACGATGTCGCCCGCCTCGAGGGCGACGAGGTCGCCGGGCACGAGAGTCGTGGCGTCGACCTGCATGAGAGAGCCGTCCCGCACGACCTTCGCCTGCGGGATCTGCATCTTGGCGAGAGCGTCGACGGAGGCCTTCGCCTTGAGCTCCTGCCGCGTGCCGAGCACGATGTTCAGCACGACGAGGGCGCCGACCAGGATGCCGACGCTCACCTGGTTGATGAAGAGGCTGATCACCGCGACGGCCACGAGCATCACGTTCATGGGATCGGCGAGCTGCTGCAGCGCCACCTGCCAGGTCGACGGGGGCTTCTCGGCGGCGATGGAGTTGGGACCGTGGTCCGCGAGCCGCTGCGCGGCGTCGGCGGCGGTCAGGCCACGCTCCCGGTCGCTGCGCAGCGCCGCGACGACGGCCTCGGCATCCTGGGTGTACCACGGGGTGGCGGGCCTGTCGGCCGCGGTCTCCACTGTGCTCATGGCTCGAACATAGCGCCCGGGGACGCGCCCCGGCATGCACTGACGGCGCTTGTTTCGGCCCTCAGTCGTCGAGGCGCTCGCGCAGTCGGCGGGCGAGCTCGGCGGACGGCATCGACCGCGGGAACACCGCCACCACGACGTCGTCGGCCGCGGCATCCGCTTCGCCGTCGGGGAGGACTCCGAACCGCCGGCGCGCGTCGTCGAGGGCCGCTCGCAGCACCGACGCCGGCACCTTCTTCGGGCCGCGGATCAGGCGCCGCAGCACGTGGTTGTGGATGGCCGTTATGAGAGCCGAGAAGCCCACCGCGTCGAGCGGATCCAGGCCCGGCAGCGACGACCGCAGGTACTCGTCGAAGAGGCGCTCGTAGCGGAACACCGTGACGATCTCGCGATCGCGCAGCGCCGGCACCCCGCGCACGACGGCATACCGGCGGCGGGCCAGCTCGGGGTCGGCGGCGAAGTGGGAGTAGACGAGGAGGGATGCCTCGCACACGGCCGCCCACGGATCGCGATGCGGCTGCGCCAGGAACGCCCGCAGCCGGTCGATCAGCACCTCGTGGTCGGTGAAGACGACGTCGTCTTTGCCGCCGAACTGGCGGAAGAAGGTCGACCTCGAGACGCCGGCCGCCTGTGCGATCTGCTCCACCGACGTCTGGTCGAAGCCCTGCTCGGCGAAGAGCTCGAGCGCAGCGGCCACGACGGCCGCCCGGGAGGCGGCCTGACCCGCGATCGGGCTCGGAGCGGCGGAAGCGGCGGCGTTGTCGGTCATCTCGGGGAGAGCCTAGTGCGCCGCACGGCAGGGGTCGCGGCATCCGTCGCGCGCCGCGCCCTCACCGCTCCGCCTCTCGCTGTCAAGCCGCTCGACGCGTGTCGATGCGGCGTCTTCACTGGGGAGATGACGCCGATCTGGAAGCGGGACGCCGAACGTGTCGTGGGCACGCCCTTCGAACCGGGACGGCGGCGCGACGTCGTCGTGGTCGGTGCGGGTCTCACCGGCCTGGCGACCGCGCTGCTGCTCGCCCGGGAGGGGCTGGACGTCGCCGTGATCGAGGCCGGGGAGGTCGGCGAGCTGGCGTCGGGGGCGAACACCGGAAAGCTCACCCTGTTGCAGGGATCGGTGCTCTCGAGCCTGAGGCGCCATCACTCGGCGCGGTTGACCCGCGCGTACGTGGAGGCGAATCGGGACGGCGCGGAATGGCTGACCGCCGCAGCCGACGAGCTCGGCGTGCCGTACTCGCGGCGCACCGCCTATTCCTACGCCCAGACCCCCGACGGTGCCGAGTCGGTGCTCGCCGAGCGCGACGCGGCCGAGGAGGCGGGGCTGCCGGTGCGCCGCGTCGAGCCCGATCAGCTGGCCCAGTCGTCGTTTCCGATCGTCGACGCCGTCGCCCTCGACGGCCAGGTGGCGATCGACCCGCAGCGGATGGTCGTGGCGCTGGCGAAAGAGTTCCTGCGCGCCGGCGGCGTGCTGCACACCGGTGTGCGCGTCACACGCGTGCACGCCGTGCCGAGGGCGGGCGTCGAGACCACGGCGGGGTACGCCGAAGCGCGTCAGGTGGTGCTCGCGACCGCCACCCCGATCACCGACCGCGGGCTGTACTTCGCCAAGACCCGCGGCCTGCGCTCATCGTGCGTGGCGTTCACGACGACAGGGCCGCTGCCGGAGGGGCTCTACCTCGCGATCGACGGCGAGACGAAGTCGGTGCGGTCGATCACCCCCGAGGACGGACCGGCGGATCTCGCACAGCTCGTCGTCGGAGGGAACGGCTTCCCGGTCGGGCGTGCCGAGTCGGCGCAGCGGAGCGTCGATGCGCTCGTGACGTGGACGCGCCACCACTTCCCGGGTGCGGAGCCGGTCGCCTCCTGGTCGGCGCAGGACTACCAGTCGCACGACCTCATCCCGTTCGTCGGCGCGATGCCCCGGGGCCTCGGCCACGTCCGGTTCGCCACGGGCTACGCGAAGTGGGGTCTCTCCAACGCCCCGGCCGCCGCGCTCCGGATCGCCGCGGAGATCACGCGGATCCCGCGCCGTGAGCGCCCCGACTGGATGAACGTCATCTCGACGCGGTTCACCGTGCCGGCCGATCTCGCCCGCGGCGGCGTGGAGAACCTGCGCGTCGGCTGGCAGGCGGCGTCGGGGTGGATCGGCGCGCAGACCGTGCCCGCGCCGGTGCGCCGGCCGCGCGAGGGCGAAGGCGTCGTCGCCAGCCGCGCCGGGCACCCGGTCGGCATCTCGACCGTCGCCGGCACCACCCGCGCCGTGAGCGCCGTCTGCCCGCACCTCGGCGGCGTGCTGCGGTGGAACGACGCCGAACTGTCGTGGGACTGCCCGCTCCACGCGTCGCGATTCACGGCGGAGGGGCGCCGCATCGAGGGTCCGGCCCTGTGCGATCTGGCCCGCCTTCCCCGGGTTGCGGGCGAAGAGGTCGACGGGGACGAGCCCGTCGCGGCGGCACCCGCAGCGTCGCACTGAGGTGCGCGGCGTCGCGATCCGCGCCCCCTCCGCCGAAGCGTCCGGCGCGTCGCTGCGGTCGGGAGCGCCCGGCGAGCGGTAGTAGGCTGAGGTACTGGTCGATATCTCGACGTCGAGACGCTTCAGCGTCGTTCCCCACCCCATTCGCTACAGCGAAGGACTGCACTGTGGATCTGTACGAGTACCAGGCACGAGACCTTTTCGAGAAGTACGAGGTGCCGGTGCTCGCCGGCATCGTCGCCGACACCCCCGAGGAGGCGAAGGCGGCGGCTGAGAAGCTCGGCGGCGTCGTGGTCGTCAAGGCGCAGGTGAAGACCGGCGGCCGCGGCAAGGCCGGCGGCGTCAAGGTCGCCAAGACCCCCGACGAGGCCTTCGAGGCGGCGCAGGCCATCCTCGGCCTCGACATCAAGGGCCACGTCGTCAAGCGCGTGATGGTCGCCGCAGGCGCCCGCATCGCCAAGGAGTTCTACTTCTCGGTGCTGCTGGACCGCGCGAACCGCTCCTACCTGTCGCTGGCGTCGGTCGAGGGCGGCATGGAGATCGAGGAGCTCGCCGTCGAGCGTCCCGAGGCGCTCGCCCGCGTCGAGGTGAACCCCGGCACCGGCATCGACCAGGCCAAGGCGCTCGAGATCGCCCAGGCCGCGAACTTCGACGACGAGCTGGCACCCAAGGTCGCCGACGTCTTCGTCAAGCTCTACAACGTGTACAAGGGCGAGGACGCGACGCTCGTCGAGGTCAACCCGCTCATCCTCTCCGAGGATGGCGAGGTCATCGCCCTCGACGGCAAGGTGACGCTCGACGAGAACGCCGAGTTCCGTCACGCGAACCACGCCCTCCTCGAAGACAAGGCCGCCGCCGACCCGCTCGAGGCCAAGGCCAAGGAGAACGACCTCAACTACGTCAAGCTCGACGGCCAGGTCGGGATCATCGGCAACGGCGCGGGCCTGGTCATGTCGACCCTCGACGTCGTCGCCTACGCCGGCGAGAACCACGGCGGTGTGAAGCCCGCCAACTTCCTCGACATCGGCGGCGGCGCCTCGGCCGAGGTGATGGCGGCGGGTCTCGACGTGATCCTCGGAGATCCCCAGGTCAAGTCTGTTTTCGTGAACGTCTTCGGTGGCATCACGGCGTGCGACGCGGTGGCCAAGGGCATCGTCGGCGCGCTCGCCGAGCTCGGGTCGACCGCCTCGAAGCCGCTGGTCGTCCGCCTCGACGGCAACCGCGTCGAAGAGGGGCGCAAGATCCTCCAGGACGCGAACCACCCGCTCGTGACCCTGGCCGCCACGATGGACGAGGGCGCCGACAAGGCCGCCGAGCTCGCGAACGCCTGACCCGTCACGGGCTGGAATCAAAGGATTAGAGAAATGTCGATCTTCCTCACCAAGGACTCCAAGGTCATCGTCCAGGGCATCACCGGCGGCGAGGGCACCAAGCACACCGCGCTCATGCTCAAGGCCGGCACGAACGTCGTCGGCGGCGTGAACGCCCGCAAGGCGGGCACCACGGTGCTGCACAAGGACAAGGACGGCAACGACGTCGAGCTGCCCGTGTTCGGCTCGGTCGCCGAGGCCATCGAGAAGACGGGCGCCGACGTGTCGATCGCGTTCGTCCCGGCCGCGTTCACCAAGGCCGCGATGGTCGAGGCCATCGACGCCGAGATCCCGCTGCTCGTCGTCATCACCGAGGGCGTGCCCGTCGGCGACTCGGCCGAGGCCTGGGCGTACGCGACGGAGAAGGGCAACAAGACCCGGATCATCGGCCCGAACTGCCCCGGCATCATCACGCCCGGCGAGGCGCTGGTCGGCATCACGCCGGCCAACATCACCGGCAAGGGCCCCATCGGCCTCGTGTCGAAGTCGGGCACCCTCACGTACCAGATGATGTTCGAGCTGCGCGACATCGGCTTCTCGACCGCCATCGGCATCGGCGGCGACCCGATCATCGGCACCACCCACATCGACGCGCTCGCCGCGTTCGAGGCCGACCCCGAGACCAAGGCGATCGTCATGATCGGCGAGATCGGCGGCGACGCCGAGGAGCGCGCGGCCGACTTCATCAAGGCCAACGTCACCAAGCCGGTCGTCGGCTACGTGGCCGGCTTCACCGCGCCCGAGGGCAAGACCATGGGCCACGCCGGCGCCATCGTGTCGGGCTCGGCGGGCACCGCGCAGGCGAAGAAGGAGGCCCTCGAGGCCGCCGGGGTCAAGGTCGGCAAGACGCCCTCCGAGACCGCCGCCCTGATGCGCGAGATCGTCGAATCGCTCTGATCGAACGGTGACGGCGGGCTCCGCCCGTCACGAGAAGGCCCCGCTCCGGCGGGGCCTTCTGCGTTCCCCGGATGTATTCCAAAACGAGAATCCGGCTCTTACCTTGTGGAATTTCGTCCGGACGGTCTACATTCCTCCTCGGAGGCGCATCGCGGTCACGTGATGCGCAGGGGGTGGGGATTTCTGTAGGACGAATGGGCAGAAGGGGCCCCATGAGTCGGAGATCCCCCGTTTTCGGGGTTTCGCGAGAGCAGCGTCGTGCTGATGGCACGTCGCTGCGTGGAGTGCACGATCGGCGGAGGACCGCGGTCGTGGTCATCGTCGCGTCCGTCCTCGTGGCCGCGCAGGTCATGTGGGGCGGAGCGTTCGTGGCTCCGAGCGCCTTCGGCGAAGACGGCAGCGGCACCGCAGGCGCGGTGCCGTGGGGCCTCGGCTCCGGTGCCGGGACGCCGGGCGACGACTCGTCCGGCGAAGGCTCCGGCGAAGGCTCCGAGGACGCCGAGACGCCCGCCGAAGAGGTTCCCGAGCTGCTCGTGCCGCCCGCGACGAACCCCCGCGACTACTCGCTCGTCATCGTCCTCCCGGCCGATCCGCGCCGCACGGCGCCGGCGGCTCCGGGCAACCCGTACGGGCCCAACTGCCGCGAGGTGACCACGAACGACGGGTCGGGCTCGACGAGCACGACCCTCGTGTGCGGCCCCGGCAACGGCCCCGGCTCGGGGAACGGACCGCAGGCTCCGGCGATCCCCGCGATGCCGGGACTGCCGACTCCGCCGCAGCCGCCGGCCGCGCCGACGGCTCCCGCGCCGCCGACCGGGCTGCCCGGCATCCCGACGCCCGGCGTTCCCGGACCGGCGGTGCCCGAGGTGCCCGCGCCGCCGGCGCCGCAGCCGGCCCCCGGGACGCCGCAGAACCCCGGTTCGCCCGTCCCCCCGGAGGTTCCCGAAGAGCCTCCGGTGCCGAACGTCCCGGAGCAGCCCGTGGCGCCCGGTGCGCCCGAGACGCCGGCGACGCCGTCGCCCGACGAGACCACCGGATCGGCCGCGTTCCTCGACGTGCGTCCGTTCACCGCCGCGGACTCGTCCGAGGCGTCGCCCGAGACCGGCGCAGAGGCGGCAGAGGTCGCACCGCTCGCGGAGGGCGCCACCGAACCCGAGGCCGCATCGCTGGCAGCGGGCGACCCGGAGCCGGTCGAGGTGCCGGAGACGCCCGAGACCACCGAGCCGCCTGCGGTCCCCGCGCCCGAGGCGCCCGAACCCACCGAGGCGCCTGCTGCTCCCGAGACGCCCGCCGAGGGCTCCGAGCCCGAGGGCGAGACCCCCGAGGCGCCGGCCGAGCCGGAGGAGCCCGGCACCCCCGGCGAGTCGCCCACCACGCCGGAGCCCGCCGACCCGACCGAGACCGAGACCGAGACGCCGGAGACCCCGGCCGCCGACGTCGAGGTCGACCGCGACGTCGACGACGAGGAGATCCTGCTCTCGCAGAACGCCGACGGCGACCTCGTCATCACGACCAACGACGGCGACCAGATCGTGGTTCCCGCCGGGGCGGTGCGGATCCACACGACCGGCGCCCGCGCGATCATCCGGATCATCGGCGCGCTGCTCTTCGCCGGCATCGACTTCGACCTGCGCGCCGCGCGCATCCTCATGAACGGCGCGTCGCTCACCGGCGGCGACATCCTGCTGCACGCCCTCGCCGAGCTGCTCGAGGCCGCTGAGCCCGAGCCCTGCGACGCGGAGCCGTGCGAAGAGCCGCCCGCGCCGACCACCCCCGACGAGGTCGAGGCCGAGATCGTCATCGACGGCGGCTCGAGCGTCACGGGCGAGAACGTCGTGCTCGTCGCGCAGGCGAACAACGAGACCGACGAGTCGGCCACCGCGAGCATCCAGGTGACCGGTTCGACGATCACGGGCACCGGCTACGTCGGCCTGCACGCCGCGGCCACGACCGTCGGGAGCGATGCGACCGCGCAGGTCCTCCTCGACGGTGCGACGATCGCCGGCGAGGACGTCGTCGCGCGAGCCCACGCGATCGTCGCCCACACCGAGACCGAGGAGTCGGACGACGCGGTCACCTCGGCGCTCGGCGAGGCGAACGCCATCGCCCGCGTCCTCGTCTCGGGCGGCTCCATCCAGGCGACCGGCGCCGACGGCGACGTCCACCTCTCGGCCAAGGCCGAGCTCGACCTCACGGTCACCGCGACGGGCACGGGCACCGACGACGTCGACGCGGCTGCCGCGTACGCCGACGCGACCGCGACCGCCACGGTCGAGGTCGAGGGGGATGCCGCGGTCACGGCGCCCGGCGACATCACCCTCCTCGCGCAGACCGACGCCGACGTCGACACCACCGCGACGGCGCAGGAGGCCGGCGGCGCGATCGCCGTGAGCCGCGTCGCGATCGACACGCGGGCGGAGCTGACCACCACGGGCGCGGTCGACGCGGGCGGCGTGCTCCACGTCGAGGCCGGCAGCGTCTACGACATCGACACCACCGCGACGGCGAGCGAGGGCGGCGCCACGCAGAACGGCACCGACCCGGGCACGACGACCGATGGCAACGCGACGACGCCGGACGGCTCCGTCGATGTCGCCGGAGCGCTGGCCTACACCGATCTCGACGTGACCACCCTGGCGACCATCGGCGCGGCCGCGGCCCCGGTCTACGCCGCCGACGGCGGCGTGATCCTGGTCGCCCGGTCGCACGGCTCGGCGGCGACGACGGCCGACGCCTCCGCCGTCGCGGCGGACGCCCCGGGCGTGGGCGTGGCGGTCGCGGTCAACTCCGCCGAGATCGACACGCGCGCGGTCGTTGACGCCGTCTCGCTCACCGCGCCGTCGCTGTCGGCCTACGCCATCGCCGGATCGCCGTCGGGTGCGCCGGCGAGCGAGTTCCGCGCGAATGCGACCTCCGGCGCCGGCTCGGCCGAGAGCTTCGGAGCCGCCGGCGCGCTCGCGATCGCCCTCACCACCCGCATCACGCAGGCGCTCCTCGGTGCCGGCCCCGTCGCGTTCCAGGCCGCACAGCCGGCGGACGCGGCCTTCGAGGCGTACTCGTCGGCCGCGACGTCGGCGTCGGCGACACCCGGCACCGAGGGCGGCGTCGCCACCGGGCTCGGCGCCCATGTCGCGCTGGGCATCGTGAACGATGCGACCACGGCCGCGGTGACGAGCACGCAGGTCACCGGGCTCGACGATCTCGCCCTCCTGGCCACCGTCGTCACGCCGCTGACGGTCACGGCGACCGGCGGCGCGGCATCCGATGCGATCTCCACCGTGCTCGCTCTGTCGGTCTCGAACGCCGCCGCGACCTCGCGCCTCGCGCCCGCCCCCGATGCCCTCGTGCTCGCCGGCGACCTCACGATGCGGGCGACGCTCGTCGCTCCGGTGAAGACGACGGCCCGCGGCGATGTCACGGCCGGCGACGGTGCGGCCGTCGGCGTGGTCCTCGCGCTCACGTTCGCCGACCACGTCGCGAGGATCGACCTCGGGCGCGACGTCATCGCGGCCGGCGACATCGTCCTCGCGGCGGAGGCACGGGGCTCGTCGGCGACCATCGCCGCCGCATCGATGACCGGATCGCCGGGTGCGGCATCCGCGACCGGCTCGGGGTCCGACCCGTCCGCGCAGATCACGGGTGCGCGCGACTGGGCGGACGGTGCCACGGCCGGGGAAGGCACCGGGTCCGTGCCCGCCGCGCCGAGCCCCGCGACCCCGCAGGGCGCCGTCATGGCCGCTGCGGCCGTCGCCCTCGGCATCCACGACCTCACCAGCGACGTCGTCATCGCCGGTGTGTCGCTGAAGGCGGCGAACGCGTCGTTCACGGCGCTCGGCAACCTGCAGGCCGACTCGACGGCGACCGGCGCCCCGGCGGACCGCGGGCCCCCGGCCGAAGGATCCGAACCGGCAGCCACCACGATCGCGGCAGCCCTCGCGATCACCCTCGCGGACGCCCGAGTCCGCACCGCGCTCGCCGCCGACGCCGACGTCGACGCCGCGAGCCTCAGCCTCACCGCCGGAGTCGCCCCGCTCACCGCGAGCGGCGTGAACGACCCGGTCCACCGCATCGCCGCGACCGCCACGGGCGGCGCCGGATCAGGCGGCGACCTCTCGGTCGCCGGATCCGTGGCCCTCGCCCTCTCGAGCGTCGAGACCTCCTCCGCTCTCCAGGGCACATTCGACGGCGCGACGCTGACGCTCGCCGCCACCGGGGTCGCCGAGACCGCGGCACGCGCGCTCCTCGCCACCGACGGCGGCACGGGCGCCACGACCGGTGTGGGCGCGTCGTTCGCCCTCGCGAAGAGCGACACCGTGACAACGGCGGCCCTGGCGGGCCTAGCCACCGGCACCGCCGGCATCGTCGTCACGGCCACCGGCACCGACATCGTCCGCGCCGAAGCGAGCGGATCCGCCGCGGGCGCCGACCTCGCCGTCGCACCCTTCACCGCCGTCGCGATGGGCACCGCGCGGACGGTCGCACAGGTCGAGGGGGACGGCGCTCTCGCGGTCGAGAACCTCACGGTCACCGCCGCGCAGCGCGCCGAGACGCATAGCGTCGCGAAGGCCTCGGTCGCACCGGCGGGCGATGCCGCCGTCGGCGTCGGTCTCGCCCTCACGCTCGCCGACCACGCGGTGCAGGCGACCCTTGCGCGGGACGTGGTCGCGGCGGGCGCCGCCGACGGGTCCGCCGACGTCTTCGTCGGCGCGACCGGCGTGTCGAAGGCGACGTCGGATGCCGCAGCCTCGGCGTCGGGTGCGCCCGAGAACTCCTCCGGCGGGGCGGCCGGCACCGGCGTCGACGGGCAGATCGCCGGGGCCCAGAGCACGGCCAACGCCATCGCCGCCGAGTCCGGCGGGACCGGGAACACCACCACGCCCCCGAGCGCGGAGACCAGCGAAGGGGGCGTCAACGCGGCCGCAGCGGTCGCCGTGACGGTCGCCCGCGCCTCGGTCGCCGCGACCATCGACGCGACGGTCACCGCCGACACCGCGACGGTCGTCGCCGGCGAGCACACCGACGCGACGTCGAAGGCCGACGGCCGCGCGGCGCAGGGCACCGACGCGACGATCGGGGCAGCGGTCGCCGTCACCGACTCCTCTCTCGCGGCGAGCGCCGTCGTCGCCGCCGGCGCCGACATCACCGCCCCGGTCACGGCGATCCACGTCCGCACCGTCGCCGACGGCGCGGACGCCGTCTCGACGACCGGCGCCGCATCCGTCGCGGGCGCAGGCGGCGGTGACGTCTCGGTCGCGGGCTCGGTGGCGATCGCCCTCGTCGACCGCGACCTGCGCGCCGCGCTCGCCGGCGCAGTGAGCGGTGCGACCGTCACCGTCGCGGCGAACGGCAGCAGCGCCACCACGGTCACGGCGCTTCCCGCCGGCGCCGGCGTCTCCGACGCGGGCGATCTCGGGGTGGGGGCTTCTTTCGCGCTCGCCATCGTGACCGCCGCCACCATCGCCGAGGTGGCCGCCGGGGCTACTCTCACGGGCGTCGGCGCGCTCACCGTCGACGCGCGCTCCACCGTCGCCACGACGAGCGAGGCGCGGATGGGCGCCGCGGGCGGCGGCGTGACGGTGACGCCGGCCGTCGCCACGACGGTGTCGACGGTGCGGACCGTGGCACGTCTGGCCGAGGGCGACGCCATCGTCCTGACGGGTGCCCTGCGCCTCACCGCCCAGCAGCGCGCGACTGCGAACGCGACGGCGGGCGCCATCGCCGTCTCCACCGGCACCGCCGCCGTCGGCGCGTCGCTCGCGCTGACGATGGCCGATCACGCCGCGCAGGCGCAGCTCGCCCGCGATGTGACGGCGGCCAGTGCCGCGCTCGCCGCGCACGCTGTCAGCAACGCGACCTCCGGCGCCACGGCCTCCGCCGCCGGAGCGCCCGAGAACGCCGCCGACTCGGGCGACGCGGCGAACCCGGGCGGCGCGGCCGGCGACGGCGTCGACCAGGCGGTGCAGCGCCAGCGCGACCACGCCGATGCCACCGCCGGGACCCCCGCGCTCGCCGGCACCGGCACCCCGTCGGCGGCCACGTCGCAGGGCGGCGTCGCGGTAGCTGCCGCCGTCGCCGTCACGCTCGCCGATCTCTCGGCGGGCGTCCTGCTCGCAGGCGACCTCGCGGCCACGGGCTCCGTCGTCATCGACGCGGCGACCCACTCCGACGTGATCTCCCGCGCCGACGGCTCAGCGGCGCAGGGCGCCGATGCGACGATCGGCGCCGCGGTGGCCCTCACCCGGGCGGACATCTCCACGACCGCGGTCGTGCCCGCGGGCGTCGCGGTCACGGCCGGCAGCCTGCAGCTGTTCGCCCGCGCGCTCGAAGACGGCGGCGACACGACCTCCGCGCTCGGCGCCGAGTCCGTCGCCGGCGCCGGCGGCGGCAAGGTGTCGGTCGCGGGATCCGTGGCCATCGGCCTCGTGAACCACTCGACGCGCGCCGCCGTCGACGGATCGGTCACGATAACCGGCGGGGGAGCGGTCACGGCCTCCGCGACGAGCGACGTCGCCACCACGGTGACGGCGTTCCCGCACGAGGGCGGCGTGACGGGCGCGGAGTCGCTCGGCATCGGCGCCTCGTTCGCCCTCGCCGTCGTCACCGGCTCGACGCTCGCCGAGCTCGCGGCGGCGGGCACGATCACGGGTGCCGGAGACATCACGATCTACGCCAACGGTGCGAGCGCGACGAAGGCCGAGGCGAAGATGGGTGCCGCGGGCGGGGCGGTCGCGCTCACGCCCGTCGTCGCGACCGCGCTCTCGACGGAGGCGGCCGAAGCGCGCGTCGTGGGCGGCGGCATCCTCGCGCTCACCGGCTCGCTCCGTCTCGACGCCGTCCTCGACGCGGCATCGACCGCGAGTGCGACGGCCGACGTGACGAACGCGAGCACCGCAGGCGTCGGCGTCTCGCTCGCGCTCGCGATGCCGGACCACCGCGCGATGGCGACCATCGCCCGGGACGTGAACGCCGGCGGGGACGTGCTCGCCCACACCTTCCTGACATCGAAGGCCACGACTACCGCCGTCGCCTCCGCCGCCGGGGCGCCCGAGAACGCGGGTGGCGGAGGCGACGGCGGCGACGGCGTCGATCAGCAGCTCGCCGGGGAGCGGGCGCACGCCGACGGCGTCGCGACGACCGCCGGCGGCGCCGCCTCGCAGGGCACCGCGCCGAGCGCAGAGACCAGTGGCGGCAAGGTCAACGCGGCCGCGGCCATCGCGCTCACCCTCGCGATGGCGGTGAGCCGCGCGACGATCACCGGCGCGACGGTCGTGGCCGCCGGCCAAGTGCGGCTCGCCGCGCTCGAGAACGCCGATCAGTCCGCGAGCGCCGACGGCTCCGCGGCGAACGGGGCGACCGCCACGATCGGGGCCGGCGTCGCGCTCACCCGCGCGACCGTCTTCACCGAGGCGATCCTTCCCGCGGGCACCACCGTCACCGCCGGATCGCTCCAGCTCTCCACCGCGACGCTCGTCGACGGCGACGACGCCGCTTCCGTCACGACCGCCCAGTCGGCGGCCGGCGCCGGCGACGGCAAGATCTCGGTCGCCGGATCGGTCGCGATCGCGCTCCTCACCCACTCGTCGCTCGCCTCCCTCCGCGGCACGGCGAACGTCGACGGCGCCGTGCTGATCTCGGCGGCGAACCGCAGCGACATCGTCGCCAAGGCCCTGCCGCACGGCGACGGCGTGAGCGGCGCCGCCACGCTCGGCATCGGCGCCTCGTTCGCCCTCGCGATCGCGACGGGCATCACGACCGCCGAGCTCGCCGACGGCGCAGCGCTGGTGGGTGCCGATGCGCTCACCGTGTTCGCGAGCGGCCGGAGCACGATGACGGCCGAGGCGCGCATGGGGGCCACGGGCGGCGGCGTGGCCCTCACGCCGGTCGTCGCGACGGCCCTGTCGACCGAGAGCGCGCTCGCGCGGATCGGCACCGGTGCGGACGTCGCCGTCGGCGGCGCGATCCGGCTGGATGCCGTGACGGATGCCGCCTCCCACGCCACCGCGACGGCCGAGGTCGAAGGCGCGGGCGACGCCGGCATCGGCGTGGCCCTGGCACTGGCGATGCCGCAGCACCGGGCCATCGCCGAGGTCGCGCGGAACATCTCGGCCGGGGGAGCCGTGGGCCTTGCCTCCTTCCTCACCTCCACCTCGGGCTCGACCGCGGTCGCGTCGGCGGCGGGCGCGCCCGAGAACGGTGCGGACTCCGGTGACGCGGCGAACCCCGGCGGCGCGGCGGGCGACGGCGTCGATCAGCAGCTCCAGGCGCAGCGCGAGCACGCCGACGGCGTGGCGGCGGCGAACGGCGGCGCACCGTCCGCGGCCGGGGCGACCGCCCCGAGCGCCGAGACGAGCGAGGGGGGCGTCAATGCCGCGGCGGCCATCGCCCTGACTCTCGCGACGGCGATCAGCGAGGCGCGCATCCTCGCCGGCGCCACCGTCACGTCGGCCGGCGCGGTCACGCTCGCGGCGCTCGACGACGTCGACCGTCTGGCGAAGGCCGACGGCTCGGCGGCCGACGGCGGCACCGGAACGATCGGCGCCGCGGTCGCCCTCGCGAAGGGCGACGGCGGGACGCGGGCATCGGTGCTCGCCGGCGCGACCGTCGAGGCGGCGAGTCTCCAGGTGCTCACGTCGGCACTCGCCGGCGGCGCGTCGACGCTCACCGCCGAGTCGGCCGCCGGCGCGGGCGACGGCAAGATCTCCGTCGCGGGATCCGTCGCGATCGCGCTCACCACCCACGAGTCCACCGCCGTCATCGCCGGTGCCGCGCGGCTGTCGGGTGACGCGGTGGTCGCGGCGTCGAGCGTCCTCGAGGCCACGGCCAAGGCGCTGCCGCACGGTGAGGGTGTGAGCGGCGCCACCACGCTCGGCATCGGTGCGTCGTTCGCCCTCGCGATCGTCACGGGCAGGACGACGGCCGCCCTCGGCGACGGCGCGACGCTGACCGGCGCGGGCAACCTCACGCTCACCGCCCACGGCCGCAGCACGACGACGGTCGAGGCCAAGATGGGAGCGACCGGCGGCGGAGTCGCCCTCACCCCGGTCGTCGCGGTCGCGCTGTCCACCGAGACGGCGCAGACGATCCTCGCTCCCGGCGCCGCTCTCGCGCTCACCGGTGCGCTGCGCATGGACGCTGTCCTCACCGCCACGGCGAACGCCACGGCGACCGCCGCCGTCGAGGGGGCGACCGACGCCGGCATCGGCGTCGCGCTCGCCCTCGCCATCCCGAACCACTCGGCCCTCGCGACCCTGGCGCGGAGCGTCACGGCGACGGAGGTGCTGCTGGCGACCTTCCTCACGAGCACCGCCGCGACGAGCGCGGTCGCCTCGGCATCGGGCGCCCCGGAGGACGAGACCCCGGCCGACCCCGATCCCGGCGCCCCGGGCGGCGTCGATCAGCAGCTGGCCGCGCAGCGCGACCACGCCGACGGCGTGGCCGCCGAGAACGGCGCGGCGACCTCGGGCGGCGCGGCCGCCGCCAGCGCCGAGACGAGCGAGGGCAAGGTCAACGCGGCGGCGGCGATCGCCCTCACACTCGCCACGATCCTGAGCGAGGCGGTGATCGCGTCCGGCGTCACCGTGGCCGCCGGCACCGTGCGCGTGGCCGCCCTCGAGAACGCCGACCAGGCGGCCACCGCCGACGGCTCGGCGGCGCAGGGTGCCACCGCGACGATCGGTGCCGCGGTCGCGATCACCGACGCCGACGTCACCACCCGCGCGCTGCTCCCGGCGGGCGCGACCGTCGCCGCCACTGGCCTCGTGCTCACCACGGCGACACTGGCGAACGGCGATGACGCGGCATCCGCTGCCGACGCGACCTCGATGGCGGGCGCCGGCGGCGGCAAGCTGTCGGTGGCGGGGTCGCTCGCCCTCGTCGTCGCGGACCGCGAGAGCACCGCCCGTCTCGCCGGCACCGCCACCCTCACCGGCGCCGCGACGATCGCCGCCCGCAGCACCGCGACCGCCGCCGTCGAGGCGCTCCCGCACGGGGTCGGCGCAGAGGCGGAGACCGGCGGCATCGGGTTCGGGGCGTCCGTGGGGCTCGCGATCATCCGGCACGACACGCTCGCCGAGCTCGCCGACGGTGCGGCGATCACCGGCGCGACCGACGTCACCCTGATCGCGACCGCCGCCGACACCACGACGGTCGAGGCGAAGATGGGCGCTCAGGGCGGCGACGTCGCCCTCGCGCCCGCCGTCGCGATCGCGCTCTCGAACGTCACGACGACCGCCCGTCTCGGCGCCGGATCAGCGCTCACCGCGAGCGGCGACCTGGCGCTGCACGCCGTGCAGGAGGCCGTGGCCTCGGCATCCGGCACGTCGTCGGTCGCCGGGGCGGCGGACGCGGGCATCGGCATCAGCCTCGGGCTGCCGATCGCCAACCACACGGTGACCGCCCGCGTCGAGCGCGAGGTGGTCGCGGGCGGAGATGTCACGCTGCGCACCGCGAGCGTCTCGCGCACCACGGCGTCGGCGACGGCTTCGGCGGCCGGTACTCCGGCCTCGGAGGAAGAGCCGCCCGCGGGCGAGCCGAGCGGCGTCGACCAGCAGATCGGTGAGCAGCTCGCGTTCGCCGACGAGGTCGGCTCGGCCGAGACCGGCAGCGGCACCGGCGGAGCCCAGGCGCCCGCCGCCGAGACGAGCGGGGGCGGCGTGCAGGCCGCCGCCGCGATCGCCGTCGCACTGTCCACGGTCGTGTCGGAGGTGGTGGTCACCGTCGGCGACCTCACGGCCGGCGGCATCGTCACGCTGCAGACCGAGGCGAACACGGATGCCGCGGCCACCGCGGACGGATCCGCGACGCAGCCGGCAGGCGGCACCGCGACGATCGGCGCGGCCGTCGCGATCACCCTCTCGGACGTCCGCAACGCCGCCGTCGTGCCGTCCGCACTGACCATCACCGCGCACGACCTCGTCGTCCGCGCGCAGACCACTGTCGACGCCGACGATCACACCGCCACCATCGGCGCGAGCGCCACGTCGGGCGCCGGCGGCGGGGACGTGTCGGTCGCGGGCTCGTTCGCCCTGGCCGTGGTCGACCACCAGACGCGCGCGGCGGTCGAGGGCACGGTCGTCCTCTCCGGGGGCGATGTCTGGATCTCCGCCGCGAGCGATGTCGCCACCACGGTGAGGGCGCTGCCCGCCGGCGAAGGCGTCACCGAGGCCGGCGACCTCGGATTCGGGGCATCCGTCGCTCTGGGGCTCATCACGCACCGCACGGTCGCCGACGTCGCCGACGGCGTCGCCATCTCGGGCGCCGACGACGTGACCCTGCAGGCGACGGTGACGGATGCCGCGACCACCGAGGCGCGCATGGGCGCTGCCGGTGGCGGGGTCTCGATCGCCCCGGCGGTCGCGACGACGCTGTCGAACGTCACGGCCGCCACGCGCCTGGGCACCGGCACGCTCGACATCGCCGGATCGCTGCACCTCGCATCGGCGCTCACCTCGACGGTCACGAGCACCGGGTCGGCGGCCGCCGTGACGGGCGGCGACGCGGCGATCGGCCTGTCGCTCGGTCTCACGATCGCCAACCACGCCGCGACGAGCGACCTCGCGCGGATGGTGGAGGCGGGCGAGGACATCGTCCTGCGCGCCACCGCGATCTCCGCCGCCACCGCGTCGGCGACCGCGTCCGCGGCCGGGGCGCCGGAGGAGGACACCAGCGCTCCCGACACCGATCCCGACAACACCGGTGTCAACGAGCTCATCAACCGTGAGCAGGATCACGCCGACGACCAGGCCGCGGAGAACGGACTCGAGACGTCGGGCGGCGCCGACCAGCGCGCCCCGCAGGCGGAGTCGAGCGAGGGCGGCGTCAACGCGGCGGCCGCCGTCGGCGTCAGCCTGTCGAACCCGGTCGTCCGCGCGGGCGTGACCAGCGCGGTGGCGGACCTCACCGCCGCGGGCACCATCGCGTTCATGACGGCGGCGAACACGGACTCGTCCTCCACCGGCAACGCGTCGGCGGTGGACGGCGGGACGGCCAACATCGGCGTCGGCCTCGGCATCACCCTCATGGATGTCGTGAACACCGCGACGGTGCCGGCGCACCTCACGGTGCGCGCCCACGACCTCATCGTCCAGGCCGATGTCGCGTCGGACGGCGACGACACCACCTCGACGATCGAGGCGATCGGCTCGTCGGGTGCCGGCGGCGGCGACTTCGCCGGGGCCGGCTCGCTGGGGCTCGCGCTCGTCAACCACCTCACACGCGCGGCGATCGACGGCACCGTCGTGCTCACCGGCGGCGACGCGGCGGTCACCGCCAAGAGCGATGTCGCGACGACGGCCAAGGCCCTGCCGCACGGCGAGGAGCAGGACCCGGCCTCCTCGCTCGGCCTCGGCGTGGCCGTGGGCCTCGCGATCGTCACGCACGACACCGTCGCCGAGGTCGCCGACGACGTCGTCGTCTCGGGCGCACGCAACCTTGTGGTCACCGCCGACGCGAAGGACGCCACCGCGGTCGAGGCGAAGATGGGCGCCCAGGGCGAGGTCGCGATCACCCCGTCGATCGCCATCGCGCTGTCGAACATCGCGACGCTCGCGCGGCTCGGCGCCGGGGCGACGCAGCAGCTCACGGGCACCCTCGCCCTCACCGCGACGCAGAAGGCCGTCGCCGACACCGTCGCCTCGGCCGCCGCGCTCGACGCCGCCGACGCCGCCGTCGGATTCGGACTGGCCCTCACGTACGCGAACCACGAGTCGACGACGGTCCTCGGCCGCGTGGTCGTCGCCGGCGGACACGTGCTCCTGCGCGCGTCGAACATCTCGGAGTCGAGCGCGCTCGCCGAGGCCTCGGCCGCCGGCGCGCCCGAGAACGAGCCGTCCGGCGACCCGGAGAACCCCGGCGGCCAGTCCGGCGACGGTGTGGATCAGATCGCGAACGAGCAGCGCGCCTTCGCCGACGGACAGGCGGCGCAGAACGGCGGACGCGGCTCGGGCGTCACCGACAACCCGAAGGCCGAGACGAGTGAGGGCGGCGTGGCGGTGGCCGCGGCCGTCGGCATCGTCGTCGCCGAGGTGCACGCCGAGTCGCTCGTGCTGCCCCAGGTGGAGACCATCACCGCGGGCGGGCAGCTGCGCATCGAGTCGGCGGCGAACACCGACGCGCGCTCGGGCGGCGACGGCTCGTCGGTGTCGTCGGGCGGCGACGCGAACGTCGGCGCCGGCGTCGCGCTCACGCTCGCGACGACCGTGAACCGGTCGGTCGTGCCCGCGACGCTGTCGGCCACCGCGGGCGATGTCGTGGTCTCGGCCACGGTCGCCGCGGACGGCGACGACGTCACCGGCACGTACGGGGCGGCGGCGGCCTCCGGTGCAGGAGGCGGGAACGTCTCGGTCGCCGGGTCGGTCGCCATCGCGATCATCACCACCGAGACCCTCGCCGCCGTCTACGGCATGCTCGCGCTGACCTCCAGCGATGTCGCGGTCGTGGCCCGCAGCGCCGTCGAGGGCACGGTGACGGCCCTGCCCCACAAGGAGGGCGACGAGGACGGCGACGGCGAGGCGGAAGGCGCGGGCAACGAGGACTTCGTCGGCGGCGTCTCGACCGAGGGCGACTTCGGCCTCGGCGCGTCGTTCGTCCTGGTGCTCGACACGCACGAGACGAGCGCGCTGATCGGCGACGGCGTTGTCATCTCCGATGCCGAGGACGTCGTGGTCTCGGCCGAGGCGACCGACGCCGTCACCGCCGAGGCGAAGATGGGCGCGAAGGGCGGCGGCGTCGCCATCGCGCCCGCCGTCTCGATCGTGCTGTCGAACGTGACCACGACGGCGCGCATCGGCACCGGATCGCTCGAGGCCACCGGCGACGTCTGGCTGCGGGCCACGCAGACGGCATCCGCGCTCAACCAGGCGACGGCCGCCGCGATCGCGGGAACCGACGCTGCCGTCGGCATCTCGTTCGCCCTCACGATCCCGAACCACGAGGTCCTCGCGGAGCTCGCGCGCACGGTCGACGCCGGCGGCTCCCTCACCCTGCAGGCGTACAGCCGCTCGGCATCCAGCGCGAAGGCGACCGCGTCGGCGGCCGGTGCACCCGAGAACGAGGCCGACAGCGGCTCGTCCGACCCCGACAACCAGGGCGGCGCGGCCGGCACCGGCCTCGACCAGTTCGCGGGACAGCAGCGCGACTACGCCGACCAGCGGTCCACGGCTTCGGGTGGCGCGGGATCGGGCGACGCCGAGACGCCGAACGCCGAGACGAGCGCGGGGCCGGTCGCGGTGGCCGCGGCGGTCGGCATCATCGTCGCGACGATCCAGCCCGTCGCGCGCATCACCGAGGACGTCACGGAGCTGACGGCGGCCGGCGCCGTGCGCATCCTCTCCTCGCACAACACCGACGTCGCCACCGCCGGCGACGGATCGTCGGTGTCGGACGGCGCCTCGGCGACGATCGGCGCGGGCGTCGCGATCAGCTGGGTCGACGTCGTGAACCACGCGATCGTCCCGGAATGGCTCACGATCAGGGCGGGCGGCCTGGTGGTCGGCGCGACGACGACGGCCGATGACACCGGCGACCGCGCGTCGACGATCTCAGCGGATGCCGCATCCGGCGCGGGCGGCGGGAAGATCTCGGTCGCCGGCTCGGTCGCGATCGCGCAGGTCGATGCCGACACGCTCGCGGGCGTCTACGGGGATGTCATCCTCACCGGCGACGACGCGGACGTCATCGTCATGGCGACCGACGCGCTGAGCACGTCGGTCAAGGCGCTTCCGACCGGAGACGGCGTCGCGTCGACGGGCAATGTCGGCGTCGGTGCCTCGTTCGCACTCGCCCTCGTCTTCAGCGAGACGCATGCGCTCATCGCCGACGGCGTCGCGGTGACCGGAGCCGACGATCTCACCGTGGCCGCGGCATCCGAGAGCCGCACCGTCACCGAGGCGAAGATGGGTGCCAAGGGCGGCAAGGTCACCGTCACGCCCGCGATCGGCATCACCGTCTCCGAGATCTCCACGACCGCCGTCATCGGCACCCTGCCGGAGGCCCTCGAGGCGTCGGGTGACGTGTTCGTGATCGTCGAGCACGCCACGACCGCGCGCACGACGACCGATGCCGAAGCGGGTGAGGCAGCCACCGCGGTGGGCGTGTCGCTCGCGCTGAACTTCGCGTTCGACGTCGCGTTCGCCGAGACGCGACGGGACGTCGTGGCCGGCGGTTCGGCGGTCTTCACCGTCACGGGGTCGGCCCTCGCGGGTGCGACGGCCAAGGCCTCGTCGAGCGGCGCTCCGGCGCAGAACGACGAAGGCGGCTCGGGCGCCGGAGGCGTGGACGGGCAGATCGCGCAGCAGCGCTCGTACGCCGACCAGCAGACGACTGCCAACCGCGGCTCGGGCATGCAGTCCACCGGCTCGCCCTCGGCGTCCACGAGCGGGGGCAGCGTCTCGGTGGCGGCTGCGATCGCCCTCTCCATCGCCGACGCGAGCTTCACCTCGCACCTCCCCGACGGCCTGTCGATCACCGCGGGCGGTCACGTCTGGTTCCTCTCGCGCGCGCAGGTGGACTCCAAGGTCGAGGCCGACGCGTCGGCCACGGTGGTGAGCTCGGGCGGCGGCGGCGGCGGTGGCGGCGGCGGCTCGTCCAGCACGGCCGTCGGGGCCGCGGTGGCCCTCAACCTCGCGTGGGTGGAGAACCGCGCCTGGCTCGGCGAGGACACGACGGTCGACGCCGACGGGTTCGCGGTCTCGGCGACCATGACCCCGCTCGCGGACGACAGCTCGCACGACTTCGCCGCCGTCGCGAAGTCGGGCGCGGGCTCGCCCTCGGGCACCGGGGTGGCCGGTGCGCTGGGGCTCAACATCGTGACCGACCGCACCGAGGCGTGGATCCCGTCCAGCGCGACCGTGACCTTCGGCACCGGCGACGTCACCGTGGCAGCCGAGAACCTCCGCACCGACACCGCCCGCGCGGTGAGCGATGCGAAGGCCGGCGGCGGCAGCGTGGGCGTCGGCGCGTCGGTCGCGCTCAACGTGCTCGCCACCGACATCACGCGCGCCGAGATCCACGACGGCGCCGACATCACCGGGGGCGCGAACGTCACGGTGCGCGCCGACCACTCCGACGCCGTGGTGAACGAGGTCAAGGCGGGATCGGCGACGACGGGCGGCGGCGCCGCGGTCGCGCCGGCGGTGGGGATCGACGTGGTCCTCCCGGATGTGCTGGCGCGCATCGGCACGGCGGGGCCGCGCGCATTCACCGCGACGGGTCAGGTGCTGGTGCGGGCGACCTCCACCACGACCGTGCAGGCGAACGGCGACGCGGAGGCCGCCGGCAGCGGCACGGCGGTCGGCGCCATCATCGTCATCAACGTCGTGGACGTCGCCGTGAACGCGCAGGTGTTCCAGGACGTCACGGCGGGCTCGCTGTGGCTCGTGTCCAGCGCGACCGTGAGCTCGTCGGCCGTCAGCGCCGCCAGCGCATCCGGCGCGAAGAAGCCCGCGTCCGGCGAGGCGCAGGACGCCGACCAGCAGGCGCAGCAGGAACTCGACGGCAACCAGGCCACGTCGGGCCTCGGACTGGGTCTGCCGAGCTCGCAGAGCGCGGTCTCGCAGGGCAACGGCACGGCGAACAGCCAGTCGGGCCAGTCGAGCGACGGCGTGGGGGTGGGCGCCGCGGTCTCGGTCAACTGGGTCACGGTGCAGAGCCGCTCGATCGTGCCCGAGGATCGCACGATCCGGGTCGACGGCATGTTCGCGCTGCTGTCGTCGGCGCACGTGGACGCGAAGGCGCACGCGACCGGCAAGGCGTTCCCCAGCGGCACCACCGCCGTCGGCGCCGGCATCTCGCTCAACGTCGCGACGGTCGACGATCTCGGCTCGCTCGGCGCCGGGGCCGACGTGGTGGCGGGCGAGATGGCGCTCACCGCGCGGACGCCCGAGGGCGCGCAGAACGACTTCGAGGCGCGCTCCGTCGCCGTGGCGGCACCCGATCCGACGAGCGGGTCCGGCGGCGGATCGGGCGGCGCCGCCGTCGCGGGGTCGGTCGCCGTGCAGGTGCTGCAGCTGCACCACGAAGCGGTGATCGGCGAAGGATCGACGCTCCGGGTCGCCGGCGACCTCACCCTCCACGCGACGAACCCGATGGGCATGCAGGCGATGGCCGTGTCGGCGGCCGCCTCGCTGTCGGGGAGCGGCGTGGGCGCCGGCATCGTCGTGCAGTTCGTCGACGCCGACACCCTCGCGTACATCGCCTCGTCGTTCGCGCGCCCGACCGTCGTCGACGCGGGCGGCGCGATCATCGGCCGCGCGGCCGCCCACCTGACGCCGCTCGCGGCCCCCGACGTCGGCATCGACTTCGTCGACATCCCCGACTTCACCGGCGTCGCCCTGGGCGCGGCGCTCGGCGGCGGCGATGCCGGGGTCGGCGGCTCGGTGATCGTCACCGTCACCGAGCGGAACACGGGCTCGTGGATCGGCGACGGCGCGCAGGTCAACCAGACGATCGGCGCGACCGACGCGAACCAGCACCTCGCGTTCACGGCGAGCGATCAGACCGAGTACGTCGACCTCGCCGGTGCGCTCGGCCTCACCACCGGCAGCGCGGGCGTCGGGTTCGCGCTCATCGTCGGCGTCCACAACAAGGACGTGCACGCGACCATCGGCGAGGGGGTCGCGGCGCGGCTCGGCGGCTCGGTCTGGCTCGATGCGCAGGCCGGCGGGAGCTGGACCGAGGTCGTCGCCGGCGGCGCGGCCGCGAGCAGCGCCGGGATCGCCGGATCCTTCCTCGTGCTCGTCGTGAACAAGGGCGAGGGCGACCCCGGCACGCGGGCGCGCATCGAGAGCTCGGCGCAGCACGCGACCGAGGTGCTCGCCGAGGGCGGCATCACGGTCACGGCGGCAGACCCGATCGGCTCGTCGACCCTTTTCGCGGGTGCCGTGGGCGTCTCGACCGGAACCGCCGGGATCGGCGTCGCCACGGTCGTGTTCGTGCGCGACGCCATCGTCGAGGCGACCGTCGGCGAGGCCGCATGGCTGCGCGCGGCGGGCGGGCTCGGCCTCGTCCTCACGGCCGATCAGAGCCAGGACCTCTGGATGGTCGCCGTGGCGGGCGGCGGCGCCGGCACCGCGGGCGTCGCGGGTGCCATCACGACCGGGGTCTACGACCACGAGACACGCGCGACCCTGGGCCGCGGCGTGACTCTCGACGGCACCTCGCCCGACGGCGAGGCGGGCGCCCGCCTGCGGGCGACCGACCACACCGTGCTGCGCGGCATCGCCGGGCAGGCGGCCGCCGGCGGCACCGCGGGCGTCGGCATCGGCTCGGACGTGCAGGTGATGAACAAGCACACCGAGGCGTCGATGGCGCCCCAGGTGCTGGTCACGGTTCCGGGCGACGTGACGATCGACGCCGCCTCCAGCGAGGATGTCACGAGCATCTCGGCGGGCGGCGCGGTCGGCGGCACGGCGGGCGTCTCGGTCAACGCGGCGGTGCCCGTCTACGACGTCACGACGCTGGCGTTCGTCGGCGAGGAGTGCGCGGCATCCGTCGCGAGCGAGGCGAACTGCGCGCCGTCGCGGAGCATCGTCCTCGCGGGCGGCAGCGTGCGCATCACCGCCAACGAGGTGCTGACGATGGATCTCATCGCCGGCACGATCGCGATCGGCGGCACGGCGGGGGTCGGGGTCGGCGCGGCCGTGCCGGTGCTGAAGAAGACCACCCGGGCCTTCATCGGCGACCTCTCGGTGGTCACCGCGCTCGCGCTCACCGACGGCGTGCTCGGCACGCTCGGCGGCTTCGACATCTCGTACATCGACACGCGATTCGACCCGCAGTTCGCGCTCGACCCCGACGGCTACACGATCGACCTCGGCTACGCGCACGGCATCGAGGACGGCGAGGTCGTCACCTACTTCTCGGGCGGCGGGCAGGCTCTCGTGGGCCTCGGCCGCATGATCGACGGCAACGCCTACGACGGGAACGGCCTGGAGTTCTACGCGCTGGTCGATCCGAGCGCCCCGACCAGGATCCGGCTCTCGCTCACCCCGGGCGGCGCGCCCATCGCGATCTCCCTCCCGGCGCGCCCGGGGCGCTCCCACCGCATCGTCCCGGTCGACGAGGCGAGCGTGCCGGCCGCGCTGCAGCCCTACTTCATCCCCGGGGACGTCAGCGGCAGCACCATCACCCTCCCGTACGACCTGACGGCCGCCGACGGCGAGGTCCTCATCTACACCTCCAACGGCGGCCAGGCGATCGGCGGCCTCGTCGACGGCGAGTCGTACTACGTCGTCGGCCGGTCCGGCAACAGCCTGCAGCTGGCCCGCACCCAGGGCGGCCCCGCCATCGCGCTCGACGCGAGCCAGGCGACCGGCCGTGCGCACAGTCTCGTGCGCCAGGACACGCAGCCCCCGGGCGACCCCGCCCTGGCGACGGGCATCCGCGTGCTGTCGCCGCGCCTCGGCGCGATCCGCGGTGTGGCCGTCATCGCCAACAACAGCGACGAGATCCTGGCGGTCGGCGGCGCCGGTGCCGTCGGCGGCACCGCGGGCGTCGGCGTCGCGGGCAACGTCAACATCGTCACGGTCGACACGGATGCCTTCATCGGGCGTCTCGCCCGGGTCAACGACATCGCCAACGACGAGGCCTCGCCCTTCCAGTCCGTCGCGGTGCAGGCGGGCGGCTCGTTCCGTCAGCTCATGGTCTCCGCCGCCCTCGGCGCCGGCACCGTCGGCGTCGGCGTGAGCGCCGCCGTCGACGTGGTCGACCTGGCGCAGGATGCCGAGATCCGGGCGGGCGCCGTGGTGCGCGCGCAGAACGACGTGGTCGTCGCGGCGACCGGGAACGAGGACGTCACGGCGGCGTCCGCAGCCCTCGGCGGCGGGTTCGTCGGCGTCGCCGCCGCGGTCACCGTCGCGATCGTGAAGGCGCACACGCACGCCCTTGTCGCGGGCGGCGCCACGATCGACGCCGGCAACAACGTCATCGTCGCGGCGATCGACGACAGCAGCTACACCACCGTCACCGGCGGCATCGGCGTCGGATTCGTCGGCGTCGGCGTCGGCGTCGCCGTGGTCAAGACCACCAAGAGCACGGATGCCCGCATCGGCGCCGGTGCGACCGTCGACGCCCGCGCGCTGCGCGGAGCCTTCGGGTCGATCTCCGACGACGCGTTCCTCGGGAAGGGCGTGCTCGGCCTCGCCGTCACGGCGCAGTCGTCGCAGCGACTCTTCGGTCTGGTCATCGGCGCGGGCGGCGGATTCGTCGGGGCGGCCGGCGGTGTGGGTGTCACGCTGCTCGACGTCACCACGAACGCCTCGATCGACAGCTCGTCGGCGGCCCGCACGCGGATCAATCCCGACCAGGCCGGAGCCGGCGCCTGGCAGAGCGTGCTCGTCGCCGCGCACGACACCACCGACACGCTCACCATCGGCGCGGCGCTCGCGGTCGGCGCCGTCGCGGTCTCGGGTGCGGTCGACGTCGGCGTCGCCGACATCTCGGTCACGACGTCGCTGGGAGACTACGCCCAGGTGCGGGCGGCGCACTCGCTGACGATGAAGGCGACGTCCGTGCGCGAGATCCAGACGTTCGTCGCGAACCTGGCCGGCGGTGCCGTCGGCGTCGGGGCGTCGGTCTCGGTGTGGACAGTGGGCGGCACGCCCAGCGGCTCGTACGACGACGGTGGCGACAACGGCCCGCGCGACGCGCTCAGCTCGGCGGGCGGCAGCCCCCAGCAGCAGGCGGACACCGTCGTCGCGGGCGACGGCGACGCGGGCAACGGACTCGGCGGCTTCCGCGACATCCTGAGCGGCGCAGAGGACGAAGAGGGCGCCTCGCAGAACGTCGCGGCGTGGCACCGCCAGAACGGCGTCGCCGCCGCCAACGGCGCGGTGCAGTCGGCCGAGACCGGCGACTCCCTCGTCGCCGACTCGTTCGCCTCGGCGCCGATGCGCGGCACGTCGAGCCGCATCGGAGCCAACGCGTTCGTGCAGACGGGTCGCGGCATCGCGGTGCTCGCCGACGCGGACGACACCTACTTCGGTCTCGCCGGATCCGCGTCCGCCGGCATCGCGGGCGTCGGGGTCGCGGTGCTCGTCGCGACGCTGCGCCCGACGATCGAGGCGGGCGTGTCGAGCGGCACGGTGCTCCGCTCGGGCGGCGACATCACGGTCCGCTCGCGCTATGCGGAAGACACCTACGGACTCGCCTTCGCCGGCCAGGTCGGTGCGGTCGGGCTCGGCGGCCAGATCGTCGTCATCTCGAGCGTCGTCGACCAGGAGGCCCACATCGACGACGGGGCCTCCATCCCCGCCGCCTACGGCACGGTCGCCGTCGAGGCGATCGCCGATCGGACGCTCGACGCCCACACCATCGGCCTGCAGATCGCCGGCGTCGCGGTCGGCGGCTCGGTCGCGATCGTCGACCTGTCGGGGGACGGCGAGACGAGCGACACGATCGCGCGGATCGGCGCCGTCGCCATCGGGACCGAGAGCCCCGTCGGCGGCGTGCGGGTGCTCGCCGACTCCGACATCCGGATCGACGCCTCGGCGCTCGCGCTCTCGGTCGGTGTCGCCTTCTCGGCGACCGGAGCCGGCGCTGACATCGAGATCCCGGGCCGCACCGAGGCCACGTTCGCCGGATCCGCCGTCACGTTCGGCGCCTTCACCGTGCGCGCCGTCGGACGGAACACCGTCAGCACGCTCATCGCCGCCGTGCAGGGCAGCGGCGGGGCCACGATCGGCGCCTTCATCACCGAGGCCGTGATCAGCCGCGACACGCTCGCGTCGACCGCCGTCGGCACCGTCGTCCGCGCGGCCGGCGCCGTGGCGGTGAGTGCGGACTCGCGCAACCACGCCGACGCCTCGATCGCGTCCGGGTCCTTCGCGGGCTTCCTCGGCGCCGCCGTCCAGGTGCAGAGCGCCACCGTCTCGGGGCTGACCGAGGCACTGCTGCGCTCGACCGTCGAGCAGTCCGGCTCCGTCGCCGTGACCGCGGTGGGGGAGAACCGCGCGATCGCCAACGGTGTGCTCCTCGCCCTCGGCGCGGCGACCATCTCGGGCGCACTCATCACCGCGGTCGTCAGCGAAGAAGCCGCCATCCGCGCCACCGCATCCGGTCCGTTCATCCACAGCCTGGGCGTGGTCGCCGTGACGGCGACGGTCGCGACCGACGGCGGAAGCGGCGACCTTGCGGGCGGCAACCTGGCGAAGGCGTATCTGCGAGCCCTGAGCGGCGCCCTCTTCAGCGGATCGGCGTACGGCGCGCGCGCCGAGCTGCGCGGTGCGACCTCGGCCACCCTGGACAGCACCGTCTACTCCTCGAACGGCGTCCAGGTCGTCGCCACCGCGACGAACACCGCCGACGCCGATACCTTCTCCGCGGCGCTCGGCCTCTTCACCGTCGAGCTGCTCGTCGCCGACGCGACGGTGTTCGCGAGCGCGGCGACGCGCGCCCGCGTGCTGCAGAACGTCTACGCGAGCGGCATGAGCACGGTGCGCGCGACCGCGACGAACACGGCGACCGTCGACACCGACACCGCGGCGATCTCGCTGGCGGGCGGGGCGGCGACGCTGCCCGGTGCGCGCATCGCCGCGGCGACGGAGGCGCTCTACGCCGCGGGCCTGGAGGGACGCGGGCTCACCGTCGACGCATCCGCCACCAACCGCGCGACCGTTCTGCTGAACATGCTCATGGTCGGCATCATCGGCAGCGTCAGCCTGTCGGGCGAGTCGTACGCCGACGTGGCCTCCTCGGCCGAGACGCGCGCCGAGATCGCCTCGGGCGGACGCCCGGTGCACGCGCGCGGCGGTGCGATCACGGTGACGGCGTGGTCGCTCAACGCGGCGAAGCTCGACGTCTCGCGCGGCGGCGGCGGCGGCCTCGACCTCTCGATCGTCGCGCCGCGCAGCACGGTCGGCGCGGCCACGATCGCGCGGCTCGGAGCGGCCGACTACACGTCGTCGTCGTTCGCCGTCTCGGCCTCGTCGCAGAACTCGACGGCGACCACGCTCTCGCTCACCTCCATCTCGGCGATCGGCGGCAACGGCGTCTCGTCGACCGCCCGCATCCTCGAGAGCGCCCTCACCACCGCGACCGTCGCCGCGGGGGCACGTCTGCTCGCAACCGGCGCGGTGTCGGTCGAGGCGACGCAGCGAGCTGGCACGGCCGTCTCGGCCGCGATGAACGGCACGGCCGTCGGCCTGGTGGCGAGCATCTCGTTCTTCGGCGTCGAGGCCACCCAGTCCGCCGGCGCGCTCGCGGCGTTCGACGGCTCGATCTACGGATCGGCGAGCCTGCGCGTGCAGGCCACTGCGTCGGGCGCGGCGACGGCCACCATGCGCGCCGCGTCGGGTGGCGCGATCGACGTCACCACCGCCTCCGCCTCGGCCGCCATCGCGTCGACGGCTTCGACGGTCGCGCGGTACGGTTCGGGCGTGCTCGTCGTGAGCGGCGCCGTGAGCGTGGGCGCTGAGCAGACCACCACCGCGAACGCCACCACCGACAGCAACGGCGGCGGCGCCGTGGCCTTCCGCGACAGCACTGCGACCGCCACGATCGACGCGGCGTCGCAGGCGTCGACGGCCGCCCGCCAGACCTTCGGCACCGGCACGTCGGTGCGGGCGACGGCGAACCGCTCCGTGGAGGCTTTCGGCGGCCAGGTCGGCATTTCGCTGGGCGGCGGTTCGTCGCTCGTCTCGACCGCGCGGATCGGCACCGCCGCCCGCACCGAGGCGCTCGTCCTTCCGGGCGCGGTGATCCACGCCCCTGACGCCGCCGTGCTCGTCGAGGCGGTCGCGACCAACAGCGCCGACTCCGGAGCCGGAGCGGTGGGCGTCGGCATCATCGTGAACGTGGGCAACTCCGACCCGCGCGCCGAGATCCTCGGCGCCACCCGCGCGCGGATGGCCGCCGCCATCCCGCTCGCGGCGAGCCTGCGGGTGGAGGCGCGCACCGCGGATGTCGCGCGCGCCTCGCTCGAGAGTCGCAGCGGCGGCCTCATCGAGGTCGGGGACGGCGTGGCGGTCGCGAACGTCGACACCGATGTGACGACGGATGTCGGCGGGGGAGCGGACGCGCCGATCATCGTGCGCGGCGACGCCCACCTCGTCGTCGACTCGCAGCCGCGCGCGGTCAGCGACACGCAGTCGAGCTCGGGCGGTGGTGTGCGGGTGGCGCACAACGCTGCGACGGCGACGAACCGCACCACCGTCGTCCTCGACATCGCCGACGGCACGCCGCTGGCCGCGGGCGGCACCATCACCCTCACGGCGCGGCAGAACACCGTCGAGCAGCCCGGGCCTGCCGGCATGTCGTTCGACGCGGTCGAAGGCGTCGACACCGCCACGGAGCAGATCGTCCTCTCCGGGCACGGTCTCTCCGACCTCGCGCTCGTCACCTACGACGCCCAGGGGCAGACGCCGGTCGGCGGGCTGAACCCGGGCGACTCCTACCGCGTGATCGTCATCGACCCGAACCGCATCGAGCTCGGTGCGCTTCTCTCGGGGGGCCGCGCGACCGGATCGGACGACACGCTCTGGTTCGGCTGGTACCTCAACATCGGCGGGTTCTTCGAGCTGTCGCAGCCGCGCGAGCACGGACTGCGCGACGGCCAGCGCGTCATCTACAACGCACCGGCCGGCACCGTCCCGGGCCTCGTCGCGGGCAAGGCCTACACGGTGCGGATCGTCGACGAGTTCCGCGTCCAGCTCATCGACGCCGACACACCGGTCACGCCGGTGACCTTCCCGAGCTCGTCGGTCAGCGGAGACGGCCTGCGCATCCTGGCGGCGAACGGCTATGCGATCGGGGCCGCGCTCGAGTACGTCGCGCCGACGCCCGCCGCGCGCTTCGCCGGCGCGTTCGTCGAGGCGCGGCAGTGGACCGCGAACGACCCCGCGAACGACCGCGAGGCCGGTCAGCTCATGGTCATCGACGGCAACATCCAGTACTTCGGCACCGGCGACGACTCGATCGCGATCCGCGACCACGGTCTCACCACGGGCCGGGAGGTCTGGTACCAGGCCACGTCGTCGGTCATCGGCGGACTCAGCAACGAGCGCTCGTACTGGGTCATCGCGGTCGACGGCAACCGGATCCGGCTCGCCGACACGTACTGCGAGGCCGTGGGCTTCGCCGGCGACAACACCTGCTTCACGACGGTGCAGACGGGTGTCGACGAAGAGGGCGACCCGGTCTTCGAGGACGTCCCGATTGACGTCAAGGCGCTGGTGCTCGCTGCGCAGTACGGCTCCGACAGCGTCCACTCGCTCTATAACCCGACCGCCAAGCCCGTCCTCGGACTCCGCGACGGCCAGCGCTACTACGTGGTCGCCCGCGACGACGCCGGGTTCAGCGTCTCCGCGACGGCGGGCGGCGCCGCGATCGTGCTCGGCCCCGGCAGCGGAACGAGCTCGTTCCGTCCGGCGGTGGTCGACCTCGGCGACGCCTCGATCGGCCTGACCGACCGCCAGCGCCTCACCATCGACCTCACGACCGACGGCACCGGCACGCAGCAGTTCCTGCCCGGCACCGTCGAGCTCGCGCTCGCCGGTGGCGGCGAGTACACCGAGTCCTTCGTCGACGGCGGCGGCGGCGGCTTCATCTCGACCGGTGAGACCGAGCCCAGCACCACCGTCTCGGCCGACGTGGACGTCATCGTCGGCGACGGTGCGAAGCTCACCGCGGGTGGCAACGTCGACGTCCTCGTCTCGTCGCACGTGGCCGGCAACGCCGAGGCCCGGTCGCGCTCGGGCGGTGCCATCGACATCAGCTCGTCGCGGGCCCGCGTCGACGCCGAGGCGACGACCGACATCGTCTTCGGGGGCGGCAGTGTGGTGGATGCCGGCGGCTCGGTGAACGTCCTCTCGCTCACCCGCGCGAGCGGCAAGGGCAGGTCCGACACGAAGGCCGGCGGCTTCGGCACCGGCGTGAGCGCCTGGGCGCGGCTCTCGCTCATCGCCCTGTCCACGGTCAACCTGAACGGCCGCATCACCACGGGCGACGACATCCGCGTCAACAACCAGTCGGCCTTCTTCGCCGACGCCTGGATGAACGCCAACAGCGCGTCCGTCGGCGGTGCGGCCTCGGGCGGCGAGTGCGACATCCAGGTCAACGGCGGCCGCAACACCGGATGCCACACCTACGGCCGCGCGGCGAACGTGGTGAACGTCGGCGGGAGCGCCTGGCTCGAGGGCGACGACGTCTCGCTGCGCGCGGCGCTGGCCGGCGGGAGCATGCGCGACGAGGGCTACTCGCGCGGCGAGGGCGTCGGCCAGGACGCCGACGCACGGGCCCAGGTGCGGGTCGACTCGGCGAGCGTGATCGAGATCTTCAGCGGCGCCAAGATCATCGGCCGTCAGAGCGTCACCCTCACCGCCGACCAGGGCGGGGAAGGAACCGTCGACCTGCGGGCCCACGCGCGGGCGAGCTGCGGCTGCCTCGGCGGCGACACCGACGCCGACTCCCGCGTGACGTTCAACGGCGATTCCCGCATCACGGCGCACCGCTTCGCCATGGTGAAGACGGCGTCCCTCCTCGTGCGGGCGCTGCAGAGCGCCGTGAGCGTCAACGCGACATCGTCCCGCTCCGGCGCGGCGTTCGACGGCGGCAGCCAGAGCTCGCCCGAGAGCGCGTCGACGACCAGGGCGATCCAGTGGAGCGCCGACGTCATCCTCCACGCGCCCACGCCCCTCCTCGTCGTGGACGAGGACGGTCGCGTCGTCGAACTGCACGGACTCACGGCATCGGCGAACGGCGCGGCGCTCACGGTGGGCTCGCTCGTCGCGTCGGGCGCGGTCATCGAGGTCGCGCCGATCGAGAACAACGGGGGCGGCGAAGCGCGCTTCATCGCCAACCACGGCTCGCACCCGGCGGTCGTGCAGCGGGTGAGCTACGACGGCGTCGCACACGACGGCACCTGGCGCATCCAGAGCACGTTCGACTCGGTCACGATCCGCAACTTCTCGGACCGCGAACTCCGCATCGACCGGATCTCGGTCGTGAACCTCGATGCGAACCCGGCGGCGGACGTCGACATCGTCTCGCCCGACAGCGAGGGCTTCCGGTTCCGGATCGCCAAGCCGATCTTCCTGCCGACGCTCGTCGACATCGCGAACCTCGGCACACCGGGCGATCGCGACCTCGTCCTCGAAGGCCTCATCGACAACCCGATCGGCACGACGATCGTCGTGAACGACGAGGGCGACATCCTCGCGGCCGACACCGGCGCGATCCGCACGAACATCGCGCGCCTCGACGCGCCGCGCGGCACGATCGGCCGCTTCACCGGCAGCGGCGAGTTCGTCGCGCGTGAGCAGATCGACATCACGCTGATCCAGTCGGACTACCTCATCGACGAGGTCGACCCGACGCGCCCCGTCTCGCTCATCGCCGACGCGGCCGAGGACGTCGTCCTCGACATCACCTACGTCGCGCGCATGGCGCCCGACTCGCCGTACATCGCCACCGCGTTCGCACCGCAGCTCGGACCGATCCACGCCGGGCGCGACATCGACATCGTGGTGCACGACTCGCTCACGGGCGCCGACCCGGCACCCTTCACGGCGTTCAGCATTCACGTCGAGGCGCAGGACCCCGGCGCGGCCGACGGCGATTTCGAGGTCTACTACTACCCGGATCAGGCGTGGCCCGGCTTCTCCGACCCGGTGCTCATCGCGTGGGGCACGGCTAACGAGTTCGCCGACTCGGCCTACCTCTTCAGCCTGGCGGCCGGTGACGACATCCGGGTGCTGCACACCGAGACCGCCACGACCATCCCGATCCTCGCCTTCACCGACGTCGATGCGACGCTCGTCGCGATGCGCGACTGGACGGTGCCGTACTCGACGACCGACGGCGACGGCGAGATCACGATGCTCACCAACGGCCTGCTGCGGATCGTCGAGACGGTGGGCGACCTGCGGGTGGGCACGATCACGTCCACCGAGGACGATGTGAACCTGTGGGCGCTCGACCCGTGGGCGTCGATCCTCGACGACGGCCAGATCGACGACGGCACGGCGCGCGTCGCCGGCGGCGTCGTGCAGCTGGTCGCCGGCGCAGCGACCGGCCGCGTCGGCGGCCCCGAGGTGATCGATCCGCTGGTGCGCGACCACCTCGAGATCGACGCGCGCACCCTCGTCACGTCGTTCGCGGGCGGCGACACGCTGCTCGACCAGGTGGCGGGCACGCTCGTCGTCGACTACGTGCAGTCCACCGCCGGCGACGTCGCGATCCGCACGCGCAGCGGCTCGATCCTCGCCGCACCCGCCGACGGGCGCGTCATCGCGGACGGCGGCATCGGCGACGGCTCCATCGACCTCATCGCGATCGGCGGCCGCATCGGCACCGACAGCCCCGATCGGTCCGGCGACCTCATCAGCGACACCGGGCTCTTCGGGCGCCTCTACGCGGTGAGCGACACCGTGCCCGACCCGGCGCCGGAGCCGGAGCCCGAGCCGGGAGAGGACCCCCCGGCGCCGGAGCCGGAGCCCCCGCTGCCCGGACTCGGCGGCATCTTCCTCACCGAGGCGACGGGCACGCTGGTCGTGCTGCGCGCCGAGGCCGACGACGGCGACATCCGCCTCACCGCGCCCTTCGTCGCGAGCCAGGAGCCCGCGAGCCTCTTCGTGATCACGTCGGGCGAGACGATCGATGGGTCGGAGGAGGTCACCGAGGGCCGGATCGTGGCCACGGGCGACATCACTCTGCTCGTGGGCCAGGACGTCTGGGCCCCCGCCGGCACGCTCATCCAGGGCGACACCGTGACCATCCGCGCCTCGTTCGGCAAGCAGACGGCGGCGGACGGCGGGTCGATGCTGTACTTCGGCGGAACGGTCGCCGCCCTGCCGATCGGCATCTACGGCGGCCTCGCCGACGACCGGTTCGTCTTCGACGGCACCCTCCTGGTCGGCCACACGCTGGTCTACGGCGGCGTCGAAGAGACCGGTGAGCTGCCCACGGGCGACGACACGTTCGAGGTCATCCGACTCCAGACGATGACGGGCACGCACCTCATGCCCGGAACCCCGGTCATCCCGCTCATTCCGCTCATCCCCGCCACCCCGGCAGGGGAGGAGCCGGAGGCCGGCGATGAGCCCCCGGTCCTGCCGATGCCCCCGGTCATCGCACCCGAGCCGGTCGAGTGGTTCTCGGGCCGCGCGGTGCGCCACTCGCTCGTGCTCTACGGCTTCGACGGCGACGACGACGTCACCGTGCAGACGTGGGGCGGCGCCGACACCGACCCGCTCGGCCACGACTACCAGATCATCGTGCGCGGCGGGGGAGTGCCCGGGTTCGACACGCTCACCGTCGAGGGCACCGACGAGGCCGACACGTTCCTCTTCCGCGCGCTCGCCGGCGTGCCCGGACACCCGGATGCCTCGCGCCCGGCGTTCGTCGCCGCGGTGAACGAGACGGCCGGCACGGCCGAGCGCATCGTCTACGACCGCGGCATCGCGCGCCTCACCGTGATCGGCGCCGACGGCGACGACACGTTCGCGTTCGACGACACCAGCACCGCCACCACCGTGCACGGCGGAGCGGGCGCCGACACCTTCATCGTCGGGCAGTTCCACCCGGCCCGCCCCGTCGAGCCCGTGGTGCAGCCGGGCGACGCGTTCGCGACCGTCGAGACCGAGTTCGGCTGGCTCAGTCCCGGCGCATCGTTCGCGCTCGTCCTCTACGGTCACGCCGGCGCCGACGTGTTCGAGGTCAACCGGCACCGGGCGGAGCTGCGGCTCGAGGGCACGATCGGGAACGACCTCTACGACGTCCGCGCGGTGCGCACCACCGCCGGCGAGTACCTGCGCAACGGCATGCTGTGGCTCGAGGGCACCGCGAACACCCCCGGCGCCCCCGGGATCGAGAAGCTGATCGTCCGCACCGCGGGCCTCGCCGGCGACATCGACATCCGCTACCTCGCGCAGGAGGTGCTCGTCCGCGGGGCGGGCCTGCACATCCTGACGCGTCTCATGGACGGCGCCACGGTGCTGGCGCAGCCGTTCACCGCGTCCGCGCCCATCGTTCTGCCCACCGACGCGGACCCGTCGCCGTGGGATCTGCTCACCGTGCCGCTCGCGGCGCCCACCACCGCGCTGTCCGACCTGGTGCTCATCACCGAGTCGGGCGGCAGCACGCGCCTGATCACCGGCACGCAGCTGATCGACAGCTACACGATCCGCCTCGCCGTCCCCGCCACCGAACGGGTCTACATCGCCATCTCCGGCGCGTACGCCGGCGGCCGGCTCTTCGGCGAGGTGTCGCTCGACGGCGGCGTGACCTTCTCGAACGGCGCCGTGCTCGTCATCGAGGCGGGCGACGTCGGACCCTTCGAGATCGTCGTGCGCCTGGTGGCGACGACGGCGCCGCACGGCATCGGCCTCTTCGCCTTCGTGCCCACGGCCGAGCCCGGCCCCGGCATGATCGTCCAGACCATGAGCCACGTCGTGACGAGCGCCGACCCGCGCTTCGACGCGACGATCGCCGCGAACGTCTACATCAACCTCCCGCCGCCCCTGGCTCCCGACCCCGACCCCGACCCCGATCCGGGTCCTGGTCCTGGTCCTGGTCCTGGCCCCGGCGGCGACGGCGGCACGGGCACACCCGGAGGCTCCGGGGCGCCCGCCGGCGGCAGCGCCGACGGCTCGCGCGACGGCCTCGCGACGACCGGTGGCGAGTCGGTCCTCCCGGCCCTCGGCCTGGGCCTCGCCGCACTCCTCCTCGGCCTCGGCCTCCTTCTGGCGCGACGCCGCCGCGCCTGAGTCGCGCACCCGGCACGGGCGCGAGGAGGGGACGGATGCCGCGGCCCGGGCTGCGGCATCCGTCCGCCGCTCGACGGGGTGAGGGCGAGCGCCGCGGCCCGCAGGCGGTCGAGACGACCGTACGCTGGTGCCATGCCGCTGACCGGAGAGTACAAGCCGTCCACGTCCGAGTGGGCACGCACGCAGGCCGAGGCGTTCGAGGCGTCCAACGGCGAGAAGGCCAACACGCTGCGGGGCGTGCCGATCATCGTCCTGACGACGGTGGGCGCGAAGTCCGGCGCGCTGCGCAAGACGGCCCTCATGCGCGTGGAGCACGAGGGCCGCTACGCGGTCGTCGCCTCGAAGGGCGGGGCGCCCGACGAACCGAAGTGGGCCGAGAACATGCGCCGCCACCCGCACGTGGAGCTGCAGGACGGCGACGCCAAGCGCGACTACGACGCGCGGGAGCTGTCCGGCGCGGAGCGCGAGGAGTGGTGGGCCCGTGCGGCCGCCGTGTGGCCGGACTACGAGACTTATCAGACCAAGACCGACCGGCTGATCGCGGTCTTCGTCATCGAGCCGCGCGACGCCTGACCGGCTCGGGACGAATTCGCGGATCCTGAGGCGTTGCTGAGGCCGGAAAGCCCCGGCCGCTCCTAGAATCGGCCCCGTCAGGGGGTCAGCGTGACCGGGGACGCACGCGCAGGATCCGCCGCACGGCGGTGGGAGATCGCTCTCGCGTGCGCGGCGGGGGCGCTCGCGATCGGGGCCGTCGCGTTCGCCGCGCTGGTCGCCGTGCCGCCCAGCCTCGCGAACCTGTCGAGCGACGTGTCTGACGGCGCATCAGCCCGCGAGCTCGGCGACGCGTCCGTCGTCGTGCCCGCGGGCTGGCTCGTGACGCGCGACTCCGACGATGCGCTCACCGTCCGCACCCCCGACGGCGCGCTGCGCGCCACCCTCGAGACGGTGGATGAGACACCGGCCGACGTGGTCGACGAGGCGGCATCCGCGCAGGTCCCGCGATCCGAGCTGCTCGCCTCCGGGCTCACCGCCGTGCACGCCGATCTCGACGACGGCGGCGTCGTCGCCGGGGTGGGGGATCCGGATGCCGCGCCCAGCGTGCGCGTGGTCGTCGAGGTCCGTCCGCCGGACGGTGCCGCGCCGTCGGCCTACCGCACGGCGATCGGCGACCTGCTGGAAGGGATCCGGGGATGAGGGCGCGCGCGGCGGCCGTCGTGCTCGCGGTGGCGGCGCTGGCGCTGTCGGCCTGTGCGCCGGCGTCCCGCGGAGACTGGCGACCGCCGGCATGGGCGCCGGAGGTGGTGCGTGTGACGGTCC
The DNA here is from genome assembly GCF_033548675.1 of Microbacterium sp. M3. Classification (NCBI taxonomy): domain Bacteria; kingdom Bacillati; phylum Actinomycetota; class Actinomycetes; order Micrococcales; family Microbacteriaceae; genus Microbacterium; species Microbacterium sp. M3. Next base: position 545,006 of record NZ_JAWTZT010000003.1, on the reverse strand, counting down.
CGGTCCCCGAGATCGGCGCGGCCGCGGACGGGTCGCTCGGCGCGGGCCTCGTGCCGCTGCGGGTGCGCAGCGACGCCGTCGGAGTGCAGGCGCGTGTGGCGCTGCTGGCCTCCGGCCCCACGGCCGAGCCCTTCAACACCGCGGTGACGCAGCTCGTGCGCGGTGCGATCGCCGACCGCGTCGCCGCGACCGCCACCGCGTACGCGCCCGCAGCCTCTCCGGTCGGCTCGGGTCTCGGCGAGCGCGGCTGTGTGGCGGAGAGCACGCGGCGACCGGCCGCCGAGCTCCTCGCCGATCCCGCGTTCGGCCCCGCCGGCGGCACGGGCACGACCGTGGTCTGCGGCATCGTCGCCGCCGGCGGCACGATGGTGGGGCAGCGCATCCGCGTCGTCGCCGGCGGCCCCGAGGGCGTCCGATCCGACACGACGACGACGCTGTACGGCGACGTGGCGAGCGGAGAGACGTCGGCGGCCGAGGGCCTCTGGGCCGAGGGTGCGGCGCCGGTGCTCGAAGCGCACATCGTCGAGGCGCTCCGCCGCGGGGCGGGCGCCCTCAGCCGGCGACCCGTCGAGGCCGGCGACGAGGCGCAGCTCGCGGCGGTCCAGGCCGCGCTGGCGACGACGGTGCCGTCCGACGGCGGTTTCGTGATCACTCTCGCACCGGGATTCACCGCGCCCGACCTGGCCGCGCTCGGCGCGCCCCCGACCACCGAACCCCTCGAGATCTTCGTGCCCGCCGAGGTCGCCGCCGACCTCGTCTCACCCCTCGGTGCGCGGTTGCTGGCCTCCGCCGGAGAGCCGTACACCGGACCGGTCGCGGCGCCCGCCGGGGCGCGAGCCGTCGACTGCACGCTCGTGCCCTGCGTGGCGCTCACCTATGACGACGGTCCCTCCGCCCACACGACCGGCATCCTCGACGACCTCGCGGCGCGCGACGTCGCGGCGACGTTCTTCGCACAGGGGCAGAACGCGCAGGGCTACGCCGACACGCTCGCCCGGATGACGAGGGACGGTCATCAGCTCGAGGGCCATACCTGGAACCACCCGCACCTTCCGCAGCTCACGGACGCCCAGATCGCCGCGCAGATCGTCGACTCCACCCGCGCGCTCGAGGTCGCTTCCGGTCAGGACATCACCGCGTTCCGGCCGCCGTGGGGAGAGTTCACACCGCGCGTGCTCGCCGCAGCCGGCATGCCCGCGATCCTCTGGGACGTCGACACCGAGGACTGGGCCGGCCCGGCTGACGACGTGCTGATCGCACGGGCCGTGGAGCAGCCGCGCGCAGGATCGATCGTCCTGCTGCACGACGTCCATCCGGGCACGGCGCGGACGGCGGGCGCCGTGATGGACGGGCTTCTCGACCGGGGCTTCGAGCTCGTCACCGTACGGCAGCTCTTCGGCGGGCAGATGCCCGCCTCGGGCGCCTGGCATCGCGCCCCCTGAGCCGCCGCGGTCTCGCCGTGCGATACTGCCGCGGTGACCGACCTCGAGCTCGCCCGCATCCCCGCGGGCACCGTCCAGCTCCACGACGCGCGCCGCAAGGTGCGGTGGAGCGTCGACCTGGAGTCGTACGAGATCGGCGTCTACCCCGTCACGCAGGAGCAGCTCGCCGAGATCATCGGAGAGACGGCATCCCACCCCCGTCGGCCCGCGACCGACGTCAGCTGGCTGCGCGCGGTCCGCTTCTGCAACGCGGCGTCGGAGTGGGAGGGCCTCGACCCCGCGTACGCGTTCGAGGGCGAGGAGGTCACGTGGCACGTCGACGCCGACGGCTACCGCCTTCCCACCGAGGCCGAGTGGGAGCACGCGTGCCGTGCGGGCTCGACCGGTCCGCACTACGGACCGCTCGGCGAGATCGCCTGGACGAGTGCCGACGGCGTGACTGCACCGCAGAACGTGGGCGGCAGGCTGCCGAACCTCCACGGCCTCTTCGACACCCTCGGCAACGTCTGGGAGTGGACCTGGGACCTGCTCGACCCCGCCCGGTACGGCGACTACCGGGTGTTCCGGGGCGGCGGGTTCGCCGACGACGCGTGGAGCGTCCGTGCCTCCACGCGGCGCGGCGGGGCGCCACGCATGCACCACGACGACGTCGGGTTCCGGGTCGCGCGCGGCGGCTTCGACGCCGTCGGCGCCGCTCAAGGCTGGTCGGCCGCCGCCGATGCCGAGCGTGCCGCCTATGACGGCCCGACGCCGCCCGGCTGGACGCCGCTGCGCTGACCTCGCGAGACGCCGGAGGGGACGGATGCCGCGGCCCGCGGCATCCGTCCCCTCCGCAGCGTCGTCAGCCGAGCAGGGTCTCCAGCGGTCCGCGCGCGAAGTACAGCACGAAGCCGGCGGCGACGACCCAGAGCAGCGGGCTGATCTCGCGCGCCTTGCCCGACAGCGACCGCACCACGACCCACGAGATGAAGCCGGCGCCGATGCCGTTGGCGATCGAGTAGGTGAGCGGCATGACGGTGACCGCGAGGAACACCGGCAGCAGGATCGAGAAGTCCGAGAAGTCGATGTAGCGGATCTGCGACATCATCAGCGCACCGACGATGACCAGCGCCGAGGCGGCGACCTCCGTCGGGACGATCGAGACGAGCGGCGTGAAGAACATCGCGATGAGGAACAGCGCGCCCGTGACGACGTTGGCGAACCCGGTGCGCGCGCCCTCGCCGATGCCGGCACCCGACTCGATGAACACCGTGTTCGACGAGCTCGAGGTGAGACCACCCGCCACCGCGCCGACACCCTCGACGATGAGCGCCGACTTGATGCGGGGGAAGTCGCCCTTCTCGTTCGCGAGGCCCGCTTCCTTCGAGAGGCCCGTCATGGTTCCCATGGCGTCGAAGAAGTTCGTGAAGACCAGCGTGAAGACCAGCATCAGGGCGGCCAGCACGCCGATGCGCTCGAACGAGCCGAACGAGACCTGACCCACGAGGGAGAGGTCGGGCACGCTCACGAGCGACGACGGCAGCTCGGGCACCGAGAGGCCCCACCCGCCGGGGTTGACGTCGTCGCCGGCGAACTTGGGGCCGATGTTCCAGATGGCCTCGACGATCACGGCGACCACGGTGCCGGTGACGAGTCCGATGAGGATGCCGCCCTTGACCTTGCGGGCCACCAGGATGCCGGTGAGCAGCAGCGTGAAGACGAAGATCAGCGTCGGCACCGTCGCGACCGAGCCGTTGACGCCGAGGCCGACCGGGGGAGAGGACGCGCCGGTCGACGTCACGAAGCCGGCGTCGACGAAGCCGATGAACGCGATGAAGAGGCCGATGCCGACGGTGATCGCGAGCTTGAGCTGGATCGGCACCGCGTCGAAGATCATGCGGCGGAGGCCCGTGGCGGCCAGCAGCACGATGATCAGACCGTTGATGACGACGAGGCCCATCGCCTCGGGCCACGTGACCTGGCCGACCACCGAGACGGCGAGGAACGAGTTGATGCCGAGGCCCGCCGCGAAGGCGAACGGCAGTCGGGTGACGAGACCGAACAGGACCGTCATGACGCCGGCGGTGAGGGCGGTCGTGGCCGCGACCTGCGTGAAGCCCAGGGTGTCGCCGTTCACGTCGGCGCCGCTGGACAGGATGATCGGGTTCAGGATGACGATGTAGGCCATCGTCACGAACGTCACGACGCCGCCGCGGACCTCGGTGCCGATCGTCGAGCCGCGCCGCGTGATCTCGAAGAACCGGTCGAAGCCGTTCTTCGGCTGCGCGGCGTCCGGGCCGTCGGTCGCGTCGACGACGGAAGATCCGGTGGTGGGGCTCTCGGGGCTCTGGGCCGGACCGGGACGGGCATCGCTCATGTGTTGACCTCCGACGAGAAACGTTAGTCGCTCCCGCGCGAAGCTGGGGATTCGCTGAACGGATGCCGCAGCCCCGCGCGCGGGCGACCGGGGGCGCCCGGCCCGCCGAAGTAGGGTCGATGGCGCATGCATCGCCTCATCGTCGCCCTTCTCGCAACCGTCGACGCCGCCATCGCGGCCGCCGTCGGCCTCGCCGCGACCCTCGCACCGCTCACCCTGCTCTGGGTGTTCGGGTTCGGGGGCGGAGCCGACTGGGGCGTCCTCTGGCCCGCCGGCGTGGCGGTCTGGCAGCTCGGCAACCTGGTCCCGCTGCAGATCACACTGCCGCCCGACTACCTCGCCGTGACCGGCATCGATGCGGACGCGGCATCCTTCGTCCTCTCGCTGGCGCCGCTGGCGTTCGCCGCCTTCACGGCGATCTTCGCCGCGCGCTCCGGCATGCGCGCCTCCCGCGCCGACGCCTGGCTCACCGGTGTGCTGACGTCGACGGCGGTCTTCGCGGCGCTCGCGACCGGAGCCGCGCTCACCGCGGTCAATCCCGTCGCGCACGCCGAGACCTGGCAGGCGATCCTGGTGCCGACGCTCGTCTTCGCGCTGCCGGCGTTCGCCGCCGCTTTCGTCACGGAGTGGAGCGAGGCCGGCACCGGCGCGGTCGCACGGCTGCGCGACCGCGCGGAGGCGCGCCCGCACGGCTGGAGCGAGGCTCCGGCCCTGATCGTCCGCGGGACGGCGGTCGTGGTGACCGGGCTGATCGGCGTGGGCGCCGCCGTCGCCGCCGTCGCCCTGTTCGCCCGCGCCGGGCAGATCGTGGCGCTCTTCCAGGCCGGCGATGTCGACGCGCTCGGCGCGAGCGTGCTCACCCTTGCGCAGCTGGCGTACGTGCCGACCCTCGCGGTGTGGGGGATGAGCTTCGTCGCCGGGCCTGGCTTCGCCGTGGGCGCCGGCACCGCCGTCTCACCCGCGGGCACCCAGGTCGGTGTGGTGCCCGGTCTTCCCGCCCTCGGCGCCGTCCCCGACTCGACGACGACGTGGCTGCTCCTGCTCGCGCTGCTGCCCGTCGCGCTCGGCGCGCTCGCCGGCTGGATCGCGCGCTCCCGCCTCGTGGGCGCCGGCGCGCCGGCCGCGCGGGAGGGACGGATGCCGCAGCCCGCGCGTGCCGACGACGGGGCGCGTGCGCCGATCGACGCCGACAGGACCGCCGCGCTGAGCGGGTTGCTCGCCGGAGCGCGCAGCTCGCTCGACGACGCCGACGACGTCGACGACGGGGACGCCGGCGATCCGGCTGCGGACGAGCCGATCGCGGCGCGGCTCGTGATCACCGCCGGCATCGCGATCCTCTCCGCGGGGGCGGCCGCGCTGCTGGCCTTCGCCGCCTCGGGATCGCTCGGACCCGGTCGCCTCGCCGAGTTCGGCCCTCAGCCCGGGCCGGTCGCGCTGGCGGTCGGACTCGAGGTGCTCGTGGGCGCGGCCATCGTGCTGCTCTCGCCGAGGGCGACGCGCCGCACCGCGGTCGTGAAGGCGGCTGCACCCGGCGACGACAGGGACGATGTCGCCATGGCGCCGCCCGCCGCGGCCGGGGCCGGCGGGCGCGACGCGACGGAGCAGCCGGCGGATCAGGAGGAGGCGGCGCGCCCGGTGCCCGAGTGGCTCGCGCGCCTGCGGGCCGAGGACGAGGGCGGCGACGTCGAGGGGAGCCGCGACGTCGACCGCGCGCCCGCTGAGGCGCCCACCGCGACGCTGCGCGATTCCTCACCCGAGGCGCGCACCGAGCCCATCGACCTGCCGGGTCACGCCGACCGCTGACGCTCCGGCCCGCGCGGCGGGGCGCCGTCACGCCGCCGGGAGCACGCGCCGGCCGCGGCTAGACTGGGCGGGTGCTCACGGTCGCCGTCCTCATCTCGGGCACAGGGTCGAATCTGCGCGCTCTGCTCGACGCGGCGGCCGAACCCGAGTTCCCCGCCCGCGTCGTCGTCGTCGGTGCCGACCGCGAAGCCGAGGGGTTCGCGCACGCCGAGGACTACGGCATCCCCACCTTCATGGTGCCGTTCGCGCAGTTCGCGACGCGCGAGGAGTGGGGCGCCGAGCTCGCGACGCAGCTGGACGTCTGGCAGCCCGACCTCGTCGTGCTGAGCGGACTCATGCGGCTGCTGCCGGCGGCGCTCGTGGACGCGCGCTCGCCGCACATCATCAACACGCACCCCGCGTACCTGCCCGAGTTCCCCGGCGCGCACGGCGTGCGCGACGCGCTCGCCGCGGGGGTCGCGCAGACGGGCGCCAGCGTCATCATCGTCGACAACGGGGTCGACTCGGGGCCGATCCTGGCTCAGGAACGCGTGCCCGTGCTGCCCGGCGACGACGAGCACGCCCTGCACGAGCGCATCAAGCCCGTCGAGCGCCGGCTGCTGATCGACGTGGTGCGCCGCATCGCGACGGGCGACCTCGACCTCGCGGCCGCCGCCGGCGCCCAGCTCTGACCCCCAATCCCCCGAGGAGATCCGCCATGGCCGGACCGAGCCACGACCCCGCCCTGTACCGCCCCCGCGATGTCGTCCCCGTCCGCCGGGCCCTGGTGTCGGTGAGCGACAAGACCGACCTGCTCGCGCTCGGCGAGGCGCTCGCCGCCGCGGGCGTCGAGATCGTCTCGACGGGCGGCTCAGCCACGCTGCTGCGCGAGGCGGGCCACACCGTGACCGACGTGTCGAGCGTGACCGGCTTCCCCGAGTCGCTCGACGGCCGCGTGAAGACCCTCCACCCGGGCGTGCACGCCGGCCTCCTCGCCGACCTGCGGCTCGAGGACCACGAGCGCCAGCTCGCCGACCTCGACATTGCGCCGTTCGAGCTCGTCGTGGTGAACCTGTACCCGTTCGTCGAGACCGTGCGCTCGGGCGCCCAGGGCGACGACGTGGTCGAGCAGATCGACATCGGGGGCCCGGCCATGGTGCGCGCCTCCGCGAAGAACTACGCCAACGTCGCCATCGTCACCTCGCCGTCGTCGTACCCTGCCGTGATCGACGCCGTCCGCGCGGGCGGCACGAGCCTGGTGCAGCGCCGCGAGCTCGCGGCGCGCGCCTTCGCCCACACCGCCGAGTACGATCGCGCGGTCGCGATGTGGTTCGCCGAGGGCACGCTCACCGAAGAAGACCTGCCCGCGCACCTCACGATCAAGGCCGAACGCCTTGCGACCCTGCGCTACGGCGAGAACTCCCACCAGCGCGCGGCGATCTACACGCGAAACGGCGGCCACGGCATCGCGCAGGCCACGCAGCTGCAGGGCAAGGAGATGTCGTACAACAACTACGTCGACGCGGATGCCGCCCTCCGGGCCGCGTTCGACATGGTCAAGCCCGCGGTGGCCATCATCAAGCACGCGAACCCCTGCGGCATCGCGGTCACCGCCCCCAACGCGCTCGACCCCATCGCCAGCGCCCACCTGCGCGCGCACGAGTGCGACCCGGTGTCGGCATACGGCGGCGTCATCGCCGCGAACGGCACCGTCACGCTCAAGATGGCCGAGAACCTCAAGGACATCTTCACCGAGGTCATCGTCGCCCCCGACTTCGAACCGGCGGCGCTGGAGGTCTTCAAGGCGAAGAAGAACCTGCGGCTGCTGCAGCTGCCTGCCGACTGGCAGCAGGAGCGCATGGACGTGCGCCTCGTCTCGGGCGGTCTGCTGCTGCAGGACGCCGACCGCTTCCCCGACGACATCGACTCCGTCGCGACCGACTGGCAGCTCGTCTCGGGCGAGCGTCCCGCGGCCGAGGACATGACGAACCTCATCTTCGCGTGGAAGGCGTGCCGCGCGGTCAAGTCGAACGCGATCGTGCTCGCGAAGAACTCGGCGACGGTCGGCATCGGCATGGGCCAGGTGAACCGCGTGGACTCGTGCCGGCTCGCGGTCGAGCGCGCCGGCGACCGCGCCGCGGGGTCGGTGGCGGCATCCGATGCGTTCTTCCCCTTCGCCGACGGACCGCAGATCCTGCTCGACGCCGGCATCTCGGCGATCATCCAGCCCGGCGGCTCGGTGCGCGACGAAGAGGTGATCGCCGCGGCGCAGGCTGCCAACGTCACGATGTTCTTCACCGGCGAGCGCCACTTCTTCCACTGACCCGAGGTCGGCTCTCTGCGCACGGCGATGGGGACATGTCCCCATCGCCGTGCTTCGTGAAGGACATCTAGGCTCGTCCCGGAGGTGGCCCGTGGGAATGATGTTGCCGAACGAGCTCATCTGGGTGATGGAGAAGCTCGGGTTCGACTGGCCGGATGTCGACGAGGACGAACTGCGCCGCGGTGCCGGGATGGTCCGCGTCTTCCGTGACGAACTGGAAGGCAAGCTGCAGGCGATGGACCGCAAGGTCAACGGCGACATCGCGGCGGCGATGCGCGGCCAGGCGGGACCTGCGTACGTGAGCGCGTGGAACACCAACCGCTCGCAGAACCTCGACAAGCTGCTGGATCTGCTGGGGCCGGTGCCCACGGGGATGGACATCGCCGCCGATGCGGTGTTCGCCCTGAAGATGAAGGTCATCGTCGACGTCACCGCGACGCTCGTGACCCTGGTGGCGATGCTCACGAACCCCCTCTCCGCGGCCGGCGCCGGACCGATGCTGCTGATCAAGAAGAAGCTGCTCAATGCCGCGGTCGACATCGCGATCGAGCAGCTGCTCAACCAGCTGCTGCCGATGGCGATCGAGCCGCTGGCGGAGGAGCTGCCGGTGGTGATCATGGCGGCGCTGGATTCGCCCATCGTCGAAGCCGTCGCGGGCGACCCCGACGAGTTCTACGCGGATCTGCAGGCGCTCGAGCAGGCCGAGGGCGAGATGGAGCAGCACGCCGCCGACGTGGAGACGCTGACCGAACGCCTGATGTCCGACCTGTCCAGCCTGAACATCTCGGGAGATTGACGATGAGCAAGGGAATCGGCGAGGCCGTCATCCGGCCGCTGAAGAACGCGCTGGACGACATGCCGGTGCACGTCCGGCAGCTGTCCGAGCTCTTCCGCAAGCACGGGCAGAAGCAGCGGGGCAACACGAACGACGTCACCGACCTGGACGGCACGAACGTGCCCGACGCGCTGCGGGACGGGTGGAAGAAGGACACCGACTGGACCCCCAACGACGTGGACCAGGCCGGCTGGGGCGATCGTCCCGACCCGAGCGACTACCTGGACGCCGATTACATCGACCAGCACCTCGCGCGGTTCGACGACGGCGCCAGCCGCATCTACTTCTCCGACGCGCTGCACACCTACGGCCCCGGCCAGCGCGACCACGCGACCTTCGTCTTCCCGACCTCGGAGCTGCAGAAGATCCTCGACGACACCGGCGGCAACGCGCATGACGTCGCGGATGCCCTCGGCATCGACGCCAAGTACTTCCACGTCGACAACGACCTCAACCTCCCGCTGAAGGACGTCGAGATCCGTCACTTCGCACCCGAGGAGCTCACCGACCTCCGGATGCCCTCGGGCAACGAGGCGGGTGCCAACGAGAACTGGATCCCGGGCGGGCACCTGCCGACGGGCATCCCTGAGGCGGTGTTCACCGTCCCGGAGACGGCGACGGGTCTCGGTGGCAATCTCGACGGCGATTACAACCCGGGCATGTGGCCGGGCACCGCCCAATCGGTCGAGCTGCACCTGTGAGCGGTGAGGAGCGGTCACCCCGCGAGTGCGCAGCGCTGTCGCGCGACGCGATCCGCACCGGTGCCGTGATCTCCTACTGCGGCGACGAGCTCGTGGTCACCGGCGGAGCCCTCGTCGAGGCGGTGACGGCGGCGCTTCTCGGACCCGCCGCCCCGAAGCCCGGCGGCGACCGATGGCTCACGCCGGAGGTTCCCGTGCTGTCGCGCGGACCCGCGTGGATCGTGCCCCTGTTCTGGTCGCCGTCGACGTCGGATCTCGGCCGGCAGCAGCATGAGCTGCTCGACCGCCGCGGCAGCGAGCTGGGGCAGGCCATCATGAGCGCGTGCTGGTACCTCCGCGGCGAGCCCCTCGGCATCGAGCTCGAGGGCGACGCCGACGGCGGACGCGGCTATGCGGCGGAACTCGTCCGCACCGGGGCGAAGGACGCCTCGTGGTGGGGGTTCGGCGACGACGCGCTCGTGCTGGTGTACTACGGCGACCCGAGCCCGGCGCCCAAGACCCGGATGGCGCTGCACGTCGTCCCGGTGGGCTGGGTCTCGGCGCGTCGCCCCACGCCCGCGAAGAAGATGCCCGCCCTGAACCTGGAATGGGACTGGGCGGCCGCCGTCGCGTTCGCCGAGGCGGATGCGGCCGGTAGCCTTTCAGAGCACAACGAGGAGGGTCCGTGACCGTGACGAGTGCGTTCGGAGACGTCGGCGTGAGCGTGGTTCCGCGTGTGTACGGAGCGAGCGAGCTCGGCGTGCTCTCGTTGACCGCTCCCGGGGAGGCCCATCCGCGCGTCGAGTACGTCGGCGGAGAGCTCTTCGTGGGGCTCGACCGCGCGCAGGACGGCGCGGCGATCACCCAGGGCGAGGCGGAGTCGTGGACGCAGCCCTTCCGCGATGCGGTCACCGCCGCGCTGACATCGTCCGTCGCCGTGCCGGCGCCTGTCGAGGGCGTGGTCGTGATCGAGGACGAGGTGGTCGCGGCATCCGTGCTCGTCCAGCCGTCTCGGGTCGCGGCGGCCGCTCTCACGGGCGCACCCGTGCTGTTCGCCCTGCGTCGGGACCGGGTCGCGATCGTGGGCGCGGACGATGAGTCCGCTGTCGCGCGGGTGCTCGACCTGGCCGAGGAGCTCTACGACGCCGGCGGCCCGCTCGTGAGCGCGCACCCGGTCGCGCTCTCGGAGAACGGCTGGACGCCGTTCGCCTGGCGCGAGCGGTTCCCGTCGATGGAGCTGCGTTTCGAACGGGTGCTGCGCCTGTTCAGCGTGCGCGCGTATGAGGCGCAGTCCGTGGTGCTCCAGCGCCCCGACGTGCACATCGCCGACCCGAAGCTCCGGGTGCTCGAGTCCGGCGCCACAGCGACGTTCGCCACCTGGCCGAAGGGCACGGCGACGCTGCTGCCGGTCGTCGACAACGTGATCATCGCCGACTCCTCCTCCGGTACGGCGAGTCTGAGCGTCGCGACACTGAAGCAGTTCCTCGATGCCGCGGGCGACGCCGTCGTCCGCACGGGACTCTCGCCGGCGCGCTACTTCGTGCCGGGAGAGCCGCCGCGGGCGGCGCAGGCCGGCTGACGGCGGCCATGGGGACTTCTCCCCATGGTCTGCGGCGGGCGTCCGACCATAGGGTCGTGCTGGAGGTGGCGCCGTGGGCATGATGTTGCCGAATGAGCTCGTCTGGGTGATGGAGAAGCTCGGGTTCGACTGGCCGGATATCGATGAGGACGAGGTCCGTAAGGGTGCCACTCTGGTGCGCGATCTCGGGTCCGGGCTGGAAGAGGTGATCCAGGCCGTCGATCGGCAGATGAACGGCGACATCGCGGGGCTGATGCGAGGGAAGACCGGGCCTGCGACGGTGTCGGCGTGGAACGCGAACCGGTCGCAGAATCTGCAGAAGCTCGTGGACATCATGCCGCCGGCCGCGACCGCGATGGACATCGGAGCGGACGCCATCTTCGCATTGAAGATGAAGGTCATCGTCGATGTCACGTCCACGATGGTCACGCTGGTGGCGATGCTCACGAACCCGTTCACGGCTGCGGGTGCCGGGCCGATGCTGCTGATCAAGAAGAAGCTCCTGAATGCGGCCGTGGACATCGCGGTGGAGCAGCTGCTGAATCAGCTGCTCCCGATGGTCATCGAGCCGATGGCCGACGAACTGCCGATGGTGATCGACGCGATCCTGGATGCGCCGATGGTCGAGGGCCAGGCGGGAGACTCGGACGAGTTCTACGCCGATCTGCAGGCGCTGGAGGATGCGCAGTCGACGATGAAGCTGCACGGGGCCGACATCCAGACGCTGACGTCGACCTTCTTCGCGGAGTTCTCCGCACTCGACTTCGGAGGGGATGACTGATGAGCAAAGGTGCACGCGAAGTCATGCGCCGGGTCAAGAACGCGGTCGACGATGCCGGCAGCGATCTCAATCTCCGGCTGGCACAGCTCATGGACAACATCACCGAGCACCTCGACACGGTCGTGAAGAAGGTGAAGGACACCGACAACTTCGACAACACCGTGACCACGCGCGGCCGGAACACGAAGACGACGCACTACGACCCGGCCAACGGACGGCCGGTGCAGGAGGAGGGGCTCATCCTCGACGACTTCGGCGGCACCGAACGCGGCGACAACGCCACTGCGGTCGGAAGGCTCGGCAACCCCGGTGACGACGGCGGACATCTCGGCGCCCACCGCTTCTTCGGCGACACACCGGATGAGGGGATCGTGCCGCAGGTGGCGAACCTCAACCGCGGCGCGTGGAAGAAGATGGAGAGCGAGTGGGCCGACTGGGTCGCCGAGGGATGCCGGGTCGACTACCGCATCCAGGTCGACCCTCCCGGTGCGATCCGACCTGATAACTTCCAGGTGGTGTACGTGGTCTCCGACCCTTCCACCGGGGAGATCCTCGAGACTCGTTCCCCGAGCTTCGCGAACGTCACCGGTGAGACCTTCGACCGAATCCACCAGCGTTGAACAGATCCGAACGGAGCCTCGTGTCAGAAAATGTGACGGCCGATCTCATCCGCGCCCTCGTCGACAACATGGGTGGCCCCGACGTCGACGAGAAGGGGTGGGAGTCTCTGGCGATGATCCTCGAGTTCCCGGACGGCGAGTTCAACGAGGCGCACGGCTACCTCTACTCGCCCGACGGCACGATCTCGGCCGTCGCAGCGGATCCCTGGGCCGTCAAGGCGGCCGTGGACGCCTACATGAGCTCGTACTACAAGCCGGGTGAGTCCCTCCCGGTGCAGATGCTCGTCGAACTCCACCGGACGACCGGGAAGTACCGGGTGACGTTCGAGGACGCCGATGCCACCCGCTGGAAGCTGACGCCGCGCAACCGCAAGGATTTCCGCGAAAGCCTGCGACCGAAGTTCGACTGACGTCGCCTCGCGCGCGGGGCAGGTCGATTCCGCGATCGCGGACACGCGACGCGTCTGGCGGACGTCGGGTCGGGCGCCAGGCGCCCGGGACCTGCGCCGCCGTGGGCGGTCAATCGCAGACGAATCAATCAGATAGGTTGCTTGGCATGGTCGACAACTCTGGCTTCCGATCGCGTGCTCCGGGTGGCATCGGGCGCTGATGATCTGGGAAATCGACGAGCAGGAGCGCCTGCCCGACGGCGTGGACTCCTCCGGGCGTCCCGACCCCGCATACGCGGCGTCGCTCGGCCTGATCCGTGCGCCCTTCGGACGCCGTGCGCTGGCGTTCGCCTGCGACGCGGCGATCTGGCTGATTCTGCAGCTGCCGCTCTGGCTGGGCGCCGTCCCTCTCCTGCTCAAGCTCCTCACGGGCTCGGTCTCGCCCTATGGGTTCGTCAATCACCCCTCCTTCGTGCTCGCCGTGATCATGGCCGCGGTCACCGTCTTCCTCTCCCTGGTGTTCCTCGTCGTCCAGATGGTGCTCGCCGGCCGCCGCGGCGTGACCGTCGGCAAAGGGGTCTGCGGGATCAGGCTGGTGAACGTGCGGACTCTGGAACGTCCCGGCGTCGGCGCCGTGCTGCTGCGCTTCCTCCTCGTGATGGTCGCAGGCATCGTTCCCGCCGGCTCCGCGGTGGTGCTGGCGTCGCCGACGTTCGACGCCGACGGGCGGGGCCGCGGCTGGCATGACAAGGCGACGGGGGTCTGGGCCGTCGACGCGCGCCGCGGGCTCAACCCCTATGACGAGAAGCGCATGCGCATCGCTCGCAAGAAGGTCAAGATCGAACCGATCGCCGAGCGGTCGGAGCTGCCCTCCCTCGCCACACCGCGGGATCCACGGGCGCAGCCGGAGTATCGTCCCGGCAGCCGTATCAGCGCCGGCGTGCTCGGCGTCGCCAGGCCATCGGAGGAGCCCGCGGTCGTCGCAGAGCCGCCTTCCGCGCCTCTCCTGCAGCCGCAGGCCCCGCAGGCGCAGCTGCCGCAGCTGATCGTCCCGCAGGCGCCGTCGCCGTCGTCGCACCCCGCCCCGCAGCCACAGCCGCACGCGCAGTCGCAGCCGCAGTGGCAGCCACCCCCGCTCCTGCCCGATCAGGCACCGGAGCCCGCCGCGTCAAACCCGGTCGCCCCCGTCCCGCCGCCGCCCGCGCCGCCGGCGGCACCGCGCTCGACGCGCTTCGCGCTGCGGTGGGACACGGGAAGCAGCATTCGCGTGTCGGGGCCGATCCTGCTGGGACGCAACCCCGACCCGGTCGACCACCTCGACGCCGACCCGATCGCCGTTCCCGACGAGAGTCGTTCGCTCTCCAAGACGCACCTGTTCGTGCGGCCCGTCGACGGAGGGCTCGAGATCGTCGACTGGCATTCGACGAACGGATCGGGGCTGATCAGCGGCGGCGTCGAGCAGGCACTGCTGCCGGGGCAGCCGACGAGGGCGGTCGAGGGCGACAGGATCCGGCTCGGCAGCCGCGTCGCGGACGTGATCCGCGTATGAGCGGGCGCACGCCGCCGACCGGGCGGAGCAGCCGCAGGGAAGAAGAGCTATGAGACTGAAGCTGACACTGCATCGTCACGCGAACGATCCGGTCGACATCGTCATCACGACGGACTCCACCGCCACGGTGGGCGACGTCGCGCGCCATGTCGCCGAATCCGACCCCGCTCGCTCCATCGCCTTCGGCGACGGCGATGTGCTCACGCTCGCCGTGGCGCCGCCGACCGGCCGGCGGATGATCTCGCTCCCGCCGCACGTCCCCATCGGAGAGGCGCCCATCGGCTCGGGTTTCGCGGCGTCGATCATCAACTACGGTCCCCGGTACACCGGGTCCGACCAGCGCGAGATCCTGGGCACGCTCCGCGCCGTCGCCGGCCCGCTCGCCGGTCAGGAGTTCCCCGTCGCCGCCGGGCACCTCTCACTCGGACGGGATGCCGCCAACGACATCGTCCTGGCCGACCCGATGGTCTCGAAGCACCACGCCCGGCTCGAGGTGGGCACGCACATCGAGGTCGTCGATCTCAACTCCGCGAACGGCGTGCTCGTCGACGGCCTCCAGCTGCAGCGCGTACGGGTCGAGGACGGCGGTTCTTTCGTCATCGGCAGCACCACGCTCGTCCTGGTGCTCGCCCGCACCTTCGACGGCTCGGCCGACGAGGAGCCGATCATCGAACGCGGCGGCGGGCTGCTGTTCAACCGCAGCCCGCGCGTGGAGGTGCGCTACCCGGGCACCAAGTTCAAGCCGCCGCGCCTGCCCACGGAGAAGATCGGCAAGATCTTCCCGTGGGCGATCATGGTCGCGCCCATCCTGATGGGTGCGGCGCTCTACGCGATCAACGGGAACCCGCGATCGCTTCTCCTGATCGTGATGACGCCGTTGATGGCCCTCGGCAACATCGTCAATCAGTCGGTGCAGAGCAGGAAGAGCCAGAACCACGAGTTCCTGCTGTTCGAACGGCAGTACGAGCAGCTCGAGGAGGACCTGTTCCGCGGCAAGCCCGAGGAGGAGAGGGCACGCAACGTCGAGGCGCCGCCGGTGGCCGAGGTGTTCGACCAGGCGATGCGGCTCGGGCCGATGCTCTGGACGAGGCGCCCCGAGCACTGGAACTACCTGGGCCTGCGATTGGGCAGCTGCACGCTTCCCGCCCGCAACACGATCGACGAGGCGGAGACGCCTGAGGGCCTGCCGGAGTTCATCGAACGCGTCGAGCGGCTGCGTGAGCGCTACGACTCCGTCGACGACGTGCCGGTGTTCGAGATGCTGTCGGCCGCGGGGTCGATCGGCATCGCCGGTCCGCGTGCGCTCGTGGCCGACACCATGCGCGGGGTCGCGGTGCAGCTGTTCGGGCTGCACGCCCCCAATGACGTCGTGGCGGTCGCCTTCGCGGACTCGGCGTGGACGCCCGAGCTCGAGTGGCTGAAATGGATGCCGCACACCACCAGCGAGCGCAGCCCGTTCCGCGACAGGGCGCTGGCCGACTCGGCGCCCACGAGCGCCGCACTGCTCAGCTCGCTCGAGGAGTTCGTCAGCCGCGCGGCGGCGGCGGCCGGAAGCGCCGAGCCGCGAGGGCCGTTCAAGGAGGACTGGAACCCGCTGCAGTTCGGCACCGACGTGGCGCGGGCGGCAGGGGAGGGCCCGCGCACCCCGCAGGTGTCGATCATCGTCTTCGTGACCGGGGACGCACCGGTGGATCGCGGCCGGCTCATCGACGTGCTGGAGCGCGGTGCCGACCACGGCGTGCATGCGGTGTTCGTCGCGCCGACGGTCGAGTCGCTGCCCGCGGTCTGCCGCAGCTACATCGAGCTGTCGACCGCTCTGGACGACGCGCGCGTGGGCCTGGTCCGCAACGGAGAGACGTTCGAGCACGTCCGGGTGGAAGGGGTGTCGAACGCGTACATGGAGATGTTCGCGCGGCGCCTCGCCCCCGTCGTCGACGTGAGCACGGTGGTGCACGACGCATCCGACATCCCGAGCGCGGTGATGTTCCTGCAGCTGATCGACCCGGCGATCGCCGCGGACCCGCACGTCGCGATCGAGCGATGGCGGCAGAACACCACGATCACCGACCGCTCCGCGGCTCCCCGGCCCCGGCTGAAGAAGGCGGGAACGCTCCGGGCCATCATCGGTCAGGGCGCGAGCGACGCGATGGCGCTCGACCTGCGCACCCAGGGGCCCCACGCGCTGGTGGGCGGCACGACCGGCGCCGGCAAGTCCGAGTTCCTGCAGGCATGGGTCCTCGGCATGGCGGCGGCGCACAGCCCGGATCGCGTCACGTTCCTCTTCGTGGACTACAAGGGCGGGTCGGCGTTCGCCGACTGCGTCGACCTGCCGCACTGCGTGGGGCTCGTCACCGATCTGAGCCCGCACCTGGTGAGCCGAGCGCTGACCAGCCTCCGTGCCGAGCTGCAGCACCGGGAGCACCTGCTCAATCGCAAGAAGGCGAAGGACCTGCTGGAACTCGAGAAGCGCCAGGATCCGGAGTGCCCGCCGGCGCTCGTCCTCGTGATCGACGAGTTCGCCGCCCTCGCCTCGGAGATGCCCGAGTTCGTCGACGGCGTCGTCGACATCGCCCAGCGCGGACGCTCGCTCGGCATCCACCTCATCATGGCCACGCAGCGCCCCGCCGGCGTCATCAAAGACAACCTGCGGGCGAACACCAACCTGCGCATCGCGCTGCGCATGGCCGACGAGTCGGACTCCCGCGATGTCGTGGACGACGAGATCGCGGCGAGCTTCCCGCCGAGCATCCCGGGCCGGGCGATCGCCAAGACGGGACCGGGACGCCTGGTGCCCTTCCAGTCCGCGTACACAGGCGGCTGGACGACCGACGACGACGCCGCCGTGGCCGAGGTGCGGGTCGCCGAGCTCCGTTTCGGAGCGACCCGGGAATGGGAGGCCGACCGGCCGGCCGAGTCCGACGCGCACGAGCACGATCTCGGGCCGAACGACCAGCGGCGGATCGTGTCGACCCTCGTGCGGGCGAGCGATCTGGCGGGCATCCCGCGTCCGCGCCGGCCCTGGCTCGACGACCTGTCGCCGCTGGTGGATCTGCAGGATCTGCCGAACGAGGGCGACACCCGCATCCCGCTGGCGATGATGGACGTCCCCGAGCGGCAGCTGCAGGAGTCCGCCGTGTTCCTTCCCGACCGCGACGGGTCGCTGGTGGTCTACGGCACGTCGGGCTCGGGCAAGTCGACGCTGCTCAAGACGATCGCGACCGCCGCGGGCATGCGCCCGGATCTCGGGCGGGTGCAGGTCTACTGCCTCGACTTCGCCTCCGGGGCGCTCGGCGCCCTGGCGGCCCTGCCGCACGTCGGGTCGGTCGTCGA
Source organism: Microbacterium sp. M3 (assembly GCF_033548675.1). Classification (NCBI taxonomy): domain Bacteria; kingdom Bacillati; phylum Actinomycetota; class Actinomycetes; order Micrococcales; family Microbacteriaceae; genus Microbacterium; species Microbacterium sp. M3. The sequence goes on along the minus strand of NZ_JAWTZT010000003.1, from coordinate 527,340 downwards.
CGGCGGCGACGTCGAGCGCATCCAGCGGCTCCTGCGCACCCTCGATCAGGAGATGGACCGTCGGGCGGCCGCCTTCTCGGCGGCCAGCGCGGCATCCGTGCAGGAGTATCGCGAGCTGCGGGACCCGGCCATGCCGCGCATCGTCCTGCTCATCGACAACTACCCCGAGTTCAAGAAGGACTGGGAGGTGGCCCCCGGCCGCGGTCCGTTCTACCGCACCTTCATGCGCATCGTCGGCGAAGGTCGAACCCTCGGCCTGCACGCGGTCATCACCGCCGATCGCGGCAACGCGGTGCCGAGCGCCGTCGCCGCCAACATCTCGCGGCGCGTGGTGCTGCGGATGGGGGATCCGAGCCAGTACATGCTGCTCGGCGCGCCGCGTGACATCCTCGACGAGCAGTCCGCCCCTGGGCGAGCGGTCATCGACGGCCACGAGGCGCAGATCGCCGTGCTGGGCGGCACGTCGAACGCCGTCGAGCAGACCAAGGCGCTCGCGGCGCTCGGCGACCGGCTGCGCGCCCTCGGCGTGCGCGACCTGCCCGAGATCGGGGCGCTGCCGACGATGATCCCGGCCGCCGAGATGCCGGTGCACGTGGAGGGGATGCCGGTGTTCGGCGTCGCCGACGACACCCTCTCGCCGCGGGGGTTCGAGCCGATCGGATCGTTCGTGGTCGCCGGCCCCCCGGCATCGGGCCGGACGAACGCGCTGAAGGCCCTCGTCGTCGCGATGGAGCGCTTCGACCCCGGGGTGCGCCTCTACCACTTCGGCAGCCGCCGGGCCGACCTCAAAGACTTCCGGCCCTGGGTGCGCAGCGCGACCCGCCCCGAGGACGAGGCGGAGCTGGCTGCGGAGCTGACCGGCCTGGTGGTCAGCGACGCGCCGGGCGAGCGGATCCTGATCGTCATCGAAGACATCCCGCACCTGGCGGACGGCCCCGCCGACCGCCCCATGCGCGCACTGCTGCAGGCCATGAACAACAGCGAGCACATGCTGATCGGCGAGGCCGAGATCAGCCGTGCCAGCGGCAGCATCGGCGTGCTGGGGGAGTGGAAGTCCGGACGCCAGGGCATCGTGCTCAAGCCCGACACGTACGACGGCGAGGCGATCTTCAAGAACCCGTTCGGGCGTGTCAAGCGCTCGGACTTCCCGGTCGGGCGCGGCATCTTCGTCCAAGCCGGCCGCGCCGTCACGATGCAGGTGCCCTTCGTCGCCGAGCCCGCCGAGCCCGCCGACGGCGAGGAGACACCGGCCGCGGGGGCGACGCGAGCGACGATCAAGCGGGCCGCGACACATGGGTAGTTCTCCCCATGGGCGGTACTGCGAACCTTCGCTAGCCTCATTCTGGTGAGGGTCAGAAAGGCTCGAACAGGACGAACGCTGGGAGGCGGTTTTCATGGCCGGACATGATTTCGGTGCAACGTACAGCGAGATGGAGACGGCGGCGCAGCGCCTGCGCGACGGACGTCAGACCGTCACCGACACGCTGAAGGAACTGCAGGGCATCATCGACGACCTCGTGCAGGACGGCTTCAAGACCGAGAACGCGTCCGACGCGTACGCGACCGCGTACTCCGAGCTGACGACCTCGCTCGACGACGCCTCCGAAGCGGTCAACGACATGGCCGACGCCCTCGACCGCATGGCGGACAAGATCCGCGACACCGACGCGGAGATGGCCGGCGGCTGAGCCGACACGTCGACAGAGGTCGTGGCGCGATCGCAGGATCGTCCACGACCTCTGTCGTGCATCCCCGCCGGTTAGGATCACAGACATGAACGGAGCGCCGCGTCGATGAGGGCATCGCAGAGCTACTGGTACAACCTCACGACGCAGTCGGTGGAGCGCGCCGACGAGCGTCCGTCGGAAGACACGCTCGGCCCGTTCGCCACCGCCGAAGAGGCCGAGGAGTCGCCGGCGATGCTGCTGGAGTACGCGCGGGCCTGGCTCGAGAGCGACGAGAGCGAGAAGTTCCGCGAGCTCGCTGCCGAGAGCGACGACGGCGCCGACTTCGTGTGAAGCGCCGCGAGATGGCGTCGCACCGCCTCGCGACCGCCGCGGGCCTCGCGCTGCTCCTGAGCGGCCTCGCCGCCTGCGCGCCCGGCCTGCCGGCCACCGTCGTGCCCGGCACCCACGTCACGGTGGGGTGGTCGGAAGAGCTCACGTCCCTGAACGCCTCCGCCGCACCGACCCCGGGGAACATCGACGTCGCGGCGGCCACCCGGGGCGGATTCGGCCGGACGATCGACGGCGCGTTCGTCCCCGACGAGAGCTTCGGGAAGGTCTCGATCGTCAGCGACGACCCCTTCACGGTGCGGTACGACCTCGCCGAGCCGGTCTGGTCGGACGGCATCCCGCTCGACGCGGCGGATCTGGCGCTCGCCTGGGCGGCGGTCGCCGGTCGTCTCGGGGACGACGAGAGCACGCCACCCGCTGACGCAGAGACGGACTCGCAAGCCCTCACCACGCTCGACGAGTTCGGCCGGGCGATCGAGATCACCTTCCCCGAGCCGGCCATCGACTGGCAGAGCGCGGTCACCGCCCCTGTCCCCGCGCACGTTGTCGGTCGCCTCGCCTTCGGCATCGACGACGCGATGGAGGCGAAGCAAGCGGTCATCCGAGCCGTCCAGGAAGAGGATGCCTCGGCCCTGGCCGAGATCGCCGATGTCTGGGCGACGGGGTTCGAGGTCACCGAGAAGAGCGAGATCGGCGGGGACCTGCTGCTCTCCAGCGGTCCGTTCCGGGTGGAGCAGGTCGAGCGGGAGGCGGAAGGGCAGACCGTGACCCTGGTCCCCAACCCCTCGTACCGGGGCGCTGCGACCCCTCAGGTCGCGCGGGTGGATCTGGTGCCGTCGGGAGGCGACCCGGTGGCGGCGGTCGGTGACCTGCTGGACGTCGCGCAGGTCGCTCCGACGGCGGAGAACCGTGCGACGATCCGCGATCTGGAGCGGCGCGAGTTCGGCGTGCAGACGACGCATGACGGACACGTCTGGACGGTCCTGCTCGACCCGGCGGGCGTGTTCGCCGATCCGGCGGCGCGAACCGCGTTCCTCCGCACCGTTCCCGCCCGCGCCATGCTGGAGAACGGCGGGGGCGAATGGTCGTCGGCGTACACGGCGACCACGTCGGTGACGACGGCGCCGGACTCCGCCGCGCACCAGATCGTGAGCGAGGACTCCGGGTTCGCAGCGGTGCTCGGCTCGCCGAGCTCGGAGCCGGAGGTGGAGCGCGAGGCGGCCGGCGTCGCCGCGGGCTCGCGGGTGTGCGTGCTCTACGACCGCGGCAGTGCCTTCGCCGCCGGCGCCTTCGCGGCACTGCGCGACGCGGTCGCCGAGGCGGGCTGGAACGCCGTCGACTGCGGCAGCGACGACGTCGACGCGGCCATCGGTCAGCGGGGCTGGGATGCCGCGATCGCGCGCGTGCCGATCGCGCAGACGCCCGCCGAGCTCGCGGAGCAGTGGGGGAGCGGGAGCGAGGGGTCGCTCACGACCCACGCCGACGCCGATCGTGACGCGCTGATCGCCCAGCTCGCGCGGACCGTGGACGTCTTCGACGCGAGAGAGCTGCTCGCTCAGATCGAGGCCACGATCGTGCGCGCGGCTGTCGCCCGTCCGCTGGCCGTCGACCCGCGGCTCACCCTCGTAGACCCGGGCGTCGCGGGGGTGTCGGCGCCCGACGGCGCGGTGGCGCCCCTGCTGGGCGGTGCGGCGCAGTGGAGCGTCGTACCGTGAGCCGGCCGCCGCATCTCCGCGCCCGCGGCTGGTGCAATCGACCTGCGCCATCTGCTTAGACTGGGAGCAGCCTGCCAGAGGCGTGAAGAAAACCGAGATCACCCGCGACAACGACCTGATGACGACGAGCCCTCCGGACTCCCTGCACCCTTTCCTCGACGAGGTGGGGGCGCTCTATGGTGCCATCGCGCCGCAGGCGTCGCTGATCGCCGCCACGGAGTGGCTGCAGGGCGCGATGCGCGACGTCGCGGCCACCGGGCGGCGTCCCGTGCTGCTCACGCCCGACACCGCGCGGCTGACCTTCGCCGCACGCCGCACGCTCGACGTGCTGGGCGGCGTGTGGGTCGTCCACAGCCCCGCGGGTCTCCTGCGCGACGGTGTCACCGGCCGCCGGTACGTCGAGCTGGCCGATGCCTTCGCCCCGGTCGCCCCCGGTGAGGTGGCCGACCCGTCGCACCTTCGCGAAGACGCCGGGGCGCGGCATCCGCGTCTCGTCATCGAGCTGTCGACGGCGCACCGCGCGCGCGCCGAGACCGTTCTGGGGCGCTCCGCCGAGCTTCTCACCGACGCCCTCGTGGGCACCGACGTGCTCGGCTGGGGCACCGCCGAGCCCGCTGCTCTCCATTGGAACCGCGAGAACCTCACCGCCTACGTGCGGTCGCGGATGCCGGAGCCCACGCGCCTGGTCTACTCCGCGCACCCCGCCGCGCACACGTCCGGCACCCTCGTCGTCACGCGCACCTCGTCGGGTGTCACCGAGAACTTCACCCAGGTCGTCGGGCTGCCGGGCGGGCGCGAAGCGTTCGCCGACGCGGTCGAGCGCGCCGTGGATGGCTTCACCCGTGTCGCAGAGGAGCAGCAGCCCCTCGTCGGGGTCGTCAGCGGCACGTGGGGGCGGCTGGACGGCTCGACGCCCGCGCTGCTGCAGCCGCCGACCGCACCGCTGGTGCTGCTGATCGGCCCGCGCGCCGTCCGCGACCTGCGCATCGACATCCGGGCCGTCACCGAGCGGTTCGGCGCCCGTTCGGTGGGCAGACCCCGCATCCCGGCGCTGGTCGTGCCCCTGGCGGCGGACGGGCGGTCGGGCTGGGACGCCTTCCTCGAGCTCGGCTCGACGCTGCGCGCCGAAGATCTCGAGCGTGCGTTCGGCGTCGCCGGAACGGAGGCTGCTCGTGCCTCGTGAGGTGATCGTGGTGTCGCGCCGGCCGCTCGACATGAACGACCGGACGGTGGTGCACCCGGCTGTGGCGAAGGGACTGCACGCGCGTGCGAGGGAGCACGGCGCGGTGACGCAGTGGTGCCGCGCCGACGGAACGGCGGTGCTGACGATGCTCGGTGCCCGCGGCATGGACTACCCCGTGCTGGCGGCCGCGCAGCTGGGCTTCGAGCCGGCGGAAGACGAGCTGTTCTGGTGCGAGGGAGTCGTGCCGTTCGGACCGGATGCCGCGCTCGGCATCGAGGTGCTGCGCGGCATGGCGGCGAATGTGGGTGGACGCGTGGTGGTGGGAGGAACGGATGTCTAGTTACCAGATCTCTGCGGAGGGTGTCGCGGGAGTGCTCACCTCGATCGAGACGCCGCTGGCCGACCTCATGGCGAACTTCGAGAGCCTGAGCGGCGCGGCCCAGACCGTCTTCGACAACGACGGCATGACCGACACCGTCTCAGGTGCGATCGCGCAGCTCTTCGAGGATCAGAAGGGGCGCATCTCGACCATCGGCAACCGCGTCAACGCGGCGACGAGCGGCGCGTACTTCGCGACGCTCGCGTACGTGCAGGGCGACGAGCAGATGTGCTCCGACACGCAGACGGCGGCCGTGCAGGCCTCGCAGACGGGCGATTTCTCCTACTTCGAGGCGCGGGCGGCAGAGCTGTGACTGCGCCGATGTGCTACGCCACGGACGGGCTGATCGTCCCCGCGATGATCCCGTGCAACGGGCTGAACGCCGAGAACATCACGTCGTCGGCCACGGCGTTCCGCACCCAGGGCGGGCTCGTCCGCACGAACGCGTCGACGGTGGCGACCGCGTGGACCGGCCTCGGGCCCCACTACGTGGCGCCGGAGTCGGCGACGCTGCTCGACGTCATGACCCCCGTCTCGACCGAGTCGGACGTGTTCGCGGGCAAGATGGAGAGCGTCGCCGGCATCCTGGACGACTTCGCCGCCGAGGTCGATCCGATCCAGAAGGCTCTCGAGGGCCTCAAGGTCGAGGCGGAGGCGTTCGTCTCCGACGTCCAGGCCGGCGTGTGGGTGGAGCCGTCGAACCCGGACCACCCGCAGTACAGCGCGTACATCAGCCAGTACAGCACCTACGGCGGCGGCAGCTACAGCGGCTCCTGGAACGCGTACGGCGCGACCGAGCCCACGAGCTTCAGCGGCACCACGATCTCGTGGCGCGACCACGGGCCGAGCGTCGACCGCAACCGCGAGCTGATCCACGCGGTCGCCGACCAGTACGCCAAGCTCGACGCCGCCCAGGTCGGCGCGGCCAACCGCATCCTCGCGCTCATGGACAACTCCTGCGGCGTGCCGCTCGAAGCCGTCGAGGCGTGGCAGCTCAAGCAGGACGGCGTGGAGCTGCCCTGGGGCACCGCGGTGGAGAAGAACCGCGACTGCGGCGAGTCCTTCGGGCACGGCATGGGCGAGGCGTTCGTCGGCATGGGCGAGGGCATCGGCTCGCTGTTCGGCTACAACCCGCAGACGGGGGAGTGGGGCGACGGCGAGTGGGCGGGGCAGGCCTGGCGCGGCCTCGGCATGACGCTCGCGGGTGTCGCCACCTTCGGCCCGCTGACCCTGGCGATGCGGTTCGGCCCCGAGGGCACGGTCCCGCGGCCCGTCCGGGACTTCATCACCGAGTCGCAGGACTACGCGCTCAACGCCCTCAAGGGGATCGTGGCGTGGGACACGTGGAGTGAGAACCCGTCCGAGGCCGCCGGCACGGCGCTGGTCAACATCGGCACCTTCTTCATTCCCGGCGCGGGGACGGTCGGCGGCATCCTGAAGGCCGGCGGCGCTGGCGCACGCGTCGCCAGCATCGCGGGCGTGGTCGCCAAGGGCGCCGACGTCGTCGTGCCCGGCGGGTCGTTCGTGGTCAAGGCGCTCGCCGAGGGCACTCTCGCCGCGACCCTGCGATTCGGCCGCGGCCTCGACGACATGATCGACGTGTCGTCCCTGACGAAGGCCGACGACGCCCTGCACGCGAATCCGGGCTCGCTGCTCGGCCACACCGGCGACGACCTGCTCGGTCAGCTGGATCGCGCCGGCGGGGACGCCCCCGGCGGCCTTCCGGGCCACACCACGAACTTCGAGCTTTCCGGCGGCTCGCCGGTCGACCTGCCGGCCGGCTTCGACGGCCCCGGCGGACACATCGATGGAGCGGGTGCGCCGGATGGGTCGGGCGTCGGCGGACACGTGGACGGTGCGGGATCACCGGACGGTTCAGGTGCCGGCGGCCACGTGGACGGTGCGGGCTCGCCGGATGGGTCAGGTGCCGGCGGACACGTCGACGGCGCCGGCTCGCCGGAGCCGTCGGGGGTCGGTGGCCACGTCGACTCCGGGTCGGGCTCGAGCAACACGAGTGCTGCCGGGACCAGTTCGGGGACGCCCGGTCGCGTCTACACGATGATGGACGGCGTCGACCATCGAGCAGCATTCGCTCCCGAGCAGCTCGGCCCGAGCAGGGTTACCGACGTTCTCCTCCAGGCCCACGGCGTCAGTCGTGTGGATTACGTCCGCCTGATCAACACACCCATCGGTTCGCTCACCGCTGCGGAGCGCGGGACGATCAACAGCGTCCGCGACGCGCTCACTGCTCAGGTGACCCCCGACACGGTGTTCCAGAAGGTGATGGATCAGCCGCGCTTCGTGCCCCAGCCCGACGGGTCGGCGAAGGTGGTCTTCGGCCAGGCGGAGAGATTGATCCTCGAAGACCAGACGGTGGTCACGGGCTCGGTGTCTGTCGCCGACGACACAGCCCATCTCGCGACGCCGCGCGATTTCTTCTACGGACTCCGGCTGGACTACCCGAACACGAACTTCTCACCGGGTGACGGCTCGGCATTCGTGCTGCGATTCCAGCTCGACGGTCAGGTGCCCAATGCGATTCGACCGCAGTTGCACAGCTCTATGGGCGGGGACGGCTCGGTGGACTACTACAGCCCGCCTTTCACTGGAAACGGATTTCTGGCCGACCCGACCGACATACTTCCGGAATATCGAGCGAACAGCGTGGATATGCGGGACGGCGCGGAAGTATGGGAAGTTCTCGATGACGGTACTCAGCGGCTCTACGCGGTGCTGCGGGGTCAGGAATGGATACCGCAGGGATGAGTGTGGACGAAATCCCGACCAACGCGACCTTGTACGAGTATCGCGGGGAGACGTTTCTCCGCCACTCCGGAGGCGGGACATACAAGAGGGTCTGGGTCGACGGGCCTCTCACCCATGAGAGGTTTCCGGATGCGCTCGAGTTCAGTTCCGATCCGGGCGAGCCGTGGGTGATGCTGCCGACGGTCGCATTCGATGCCGGCTTCCGCCGGACGGTCTTCGCCAACTGGCATGGAGAGCCCGTCGTCGTGGAGTCGGTGATCCGGATCGGGCTGCGACGGGGGTTGGTGCGCATCGCGTATGTCGGGAATCATCCGGACCAGGCGGTCGCGGCAGGCCTGAGCGGCGACCAGTTCAACGGTTGGAGCGCTGAGGTGCTTCCGTCCGAGCTCGAGGAGATCCACGTCGAGATGTCCGAATTTGCGATCGAGAAATGAAGGTCGGGCGTTGAGCAGGGTCGTCCTGCAGAAGCTCCTCCATCCAGGTCTGTCAGCGATGCTGCTGGATCGAGGTTACGACCAGGTTGCAGGCTTCGTGGTCGAGGCAGCCGCTGCCACCGGATTGCGGACGCCGCAAGCCTTGCGGGCGGCTCATGGCATCGCTGACGACGGTACGCCGTCGTTGGATGTCGTTCGGTTCGTTCTGCCGGTCTGTGCCGCGTTGGTCCCGCCCGCCGCCGTCGCCAGACCTTGGCCGAACTACCCGCACGGATTTCTCAGCCCGGTGGACGACGCGATCGTTCCGGTGTGGAAGTTGTCGACGACTCGTTATCCGCCCGGCGCAGAGCTCTGGCGAATCTACGACGACGGCCATCAGGAGATGGTGTCGGCATACGGCGGCGCCGCACGGGGATGGTCGGGCGCCCGGGAGTGGCGGCCGACATCACGCTATTTCGGCACCCGCGCGGTGTGGAACGGCATCGAGTACGCGGCCGACGTCGCGGGCGATTCGGTCGAACTGACGTCGTTCACGACGCCCCAAGGTGACGGCTGGGCGCAGTATCGCGACGCGACCTGGAGCAGGACAGTTGCCGTGGGCCAGTGCGATGTATATGAGCTGAGCTTCGACGCCGTGCTGGATGATGCGCCGGTCCGCGTGCTCGAGGTCATAGGTGCGAACGTGCGAGTGCAACTGCTCGACGATGACCCCGAGGTCGCGCGCCGGCTCGACGCCGCCATGATCGACCTCGGTGTTTTCGAGCTCTCCGGGATCGCAGGCTCGAGGCTGACGGAGACGCAACTGACAGCAACTCACCTCCTCGCTCCCGACGCGTGAGCAAAACGCACTCGTTTCTCAGGAAGCTGAGCGGATACGAGCGCACCACGAGCGGGGTGAGACAGTGATCGCGTGGAAAGGGTGGAGGTCCGATGAAGCCGCAGGCGGACGCCGGCGCGCTCTTGCGTTCCGTCCTTCAGCACGATCGGCTGTGGGAGGTGGCCTTCCGCGGCAGGAATCCGCGATTGCAGCCGGAGGGCAGCCTGCGCATCGTCCAGACTCGGGCGTTCGACGTCGAGCAGTGGATCGAGGTGGCTCCGGGTGGGGTCTATGAGTACTGGGTCAGCGAGCGCGGGCGGGCGGACCGCCAGTTCCGGACTGCGGATGTCGAGGCCGCCGAGATGTTCCTCCTCCAGTGCGGACTCCGCTCGCAGGGCAAGACCTCGCTGCGCCGTTCACCCTTCGAGCCCCCACCGGGTTTTCGGATCTCGGGCCTGCCCGATGGTGGCGTCGACCTGTCGTGGGGCGATGGGAGATGGGCGGAGTTCTTCGGCCTCGGCATCCTGCAGGAAGCGCTGACGTTCGCCTGGCTGACCCTCGAGGACCGCGTTGTGATCTCGGAAAGCGTGCGCTCACCAGCACACGAAGATCCGCTGTGGTTCAGCGGCTCCTCGCCGGAGCTTCGAGGGCCCACCGGTGTGCCGACGGTGACGGCATGGAAGATGTGGCTCAAGGAGCGGGAACCGACATCCGACCATGACGAATCGGCGGTGTTGTGAGTTGGGTCGCGGAGCTCGTCGCGACTCTGCACGCGACGATGGCCCTTCCCGAAGACGCCTGGCTGGAAGTCGATTCGCGTCGGGTGCGCGTGGTCAGCGACATCGAGATCCAACACGAGGTCACGATGTCCGACGGCATCTACACAGTGAGTCTCGTCGACCGAGGGAAGGTCTCGCCCGTCTTCACGTCGAACGACGAGCGGGCGGTCGTCGCTTATCTCGCCTTCATGGACAGGCTTCCGCGGTCAGTGCGCGGGTGCATCTACCGCCGACCGCCGGGCTTCGTGATCACGCAGGATGCCGGCGAGCCCGCGTTCTTCCGCTGGGGTGAGGATCGATGGGCGGCAGCTCTCGCACAGGATTCCTCACTCGGGCTCGGCCTGGTCTGGGCATGGGTTTTCGCGGCAGAGGATTCACGCATCCGCATGTGGACGTCGCCATCGGGGAACGGCACGCTGCTGTGGCCGGACTCCGCCGAAGAGCGATGCGCGCTGTCGGCCGAGCTCGTCTACGGGATGACCGTGGACGCGTGGGAGGCTTGGCTGACCGAGCACCCCGAATTTGACGGAGGCGACCGTGACGGTCGGCTGTGTCGTGACCCGCTGGGTGCAAGAGGTCGCTTCCCTGGTGCACGCGATGATGACCCTTCCGGCCGGGGCTTGGCTGGAAGTCGACAGCCACCGTCTGCGCGTGGTCAGCGACGTCGAGCTCCAGCACGAGGTCTCTCACTCCGAAGGCGTATTCACCGTCAGTCGCGTCGAGCGAGGCAACGTTTCGCCGCTCTTCCGGTCGAACGACCAGCGGGCGATCGTCGCCCGCCTCGCCCTCCTCGGCCGTTTCCCCGATTCCGTGCGCGGGTGTGTCTACCGGCGGCCGCCGGGGTTCTCGACCACGCAGGATGCCGGCGAGCCCGCGTTCTTCCGCTGGGGTGAGGATCAGTGGGCGGCCGCGCTCGCACAGGACTCCTCACTCGAGCTCGGCCTCGTGTGGGCATGGGTCTTCGCGGCTGAGGATTCACGCATCCGCACGTGGACGTCGCCATCGCGGGACGGCACGCTGCTTTGGCCGGACTCAGCCGGCGAGCGATGCGCGCTGCCCGCCGAGCTCGCCTACGGGATGACTGTCGACGCGTGGGAGGCTTGGCTGATGGAGCATCCAGAACTCGATGGAGGCCGCACATGCTGTCCATGACTGCCGTATGCTCCCCGACGCCGGGGTGCCTCCGGGAGGGGCGATGAGGATCGCGCCTCGCGTCGGCTTGCACGCGATCGTGGACGGGCGCGAGTATCCATTGGAGCGTGCGCAGGGCGGCGGGTGGGAGATCTGGACTCCGGCTACGGCGGAAGCGCCGCCGACCGGCTGGGGTCGCTCCGGCAGTGTCTTCGCTCGGCCCGTGACCGCGACAGATGTCGGCGGTGTGATCCGCATCGACTACGAGGGTGAATACCGGGGCGTCCCGGTGCAGCTCTCGCCGAATTTCGCCGGCGGCTTCGAGCTGTGGTCCAGCCATGTCGAGGACGCGGTGCGCGTAGGCCTCACGCAGACCGAGGCCACCCGCGTGCACGATGCCGTCGCAGCCGACGACCCCGACCTGGTGTACCGTCAGACGCGCGAACCGGTGCCCTTTCCGACCGCTCCGGCCGCATAGTGCCGGCGCTGGGGACGTCGGAATCCGGCTGTGAAAGCGTCCGAGCGGGGAGATCACCGATGGCGAGTGAACACGCCTCGGACGGCGACACCGTCGAACGTGCGAGTCTCGACGCGGCTCTCGAGGACCTCGGGGCCTGGGCGCCGCGGGCAGGGTACGAGCGCTCGGTCGTCGAGGGTGCGATCGTGTTCGCGGACGGGGGCGGGGAGCTGCGCTACTACGTGCGCTTCGACGGGCAGGAATTCACGCTGTCGCACGCGCAGCGCGCGGAAGGTGAGTCTCTGCTTCTCGCGGCGTCCGACCTGGAGGACGTGGAGAGGATGCTCTCGGAGCGCATCGGCGCCGACCTTCGAGCGCAGCGTGGCGAAGCTCCCGTGCCACTGCCGTTCGCGCTTGCGGAGCTCGCGCCCGGCTACCGCCTCGACACCACCGAAACAGGGTGGGCCGACCTGATCGATGAGCGGGTCGACCGGCGGGTGGGACGCTTCCGGCACACGGACGTTCCCTTCGCCGCCGTCTCGTTCTCGTGGTACGCCGGCGAAGATCCCTCGACCCTCCGCGCCGCGTTCGAGGGCGCCGTTGCCGAATTCGGCGGCGCCGAGGCAGAGGGGACTCGGTGACGCTCGTGGATGAGCGGTTGAGCGCAGCAGTGCTCGCCTGAAGCGTGGTCTGCGCCGCGGTCCACGGTCGTGTCCGATTTCCGCGAGCCGATGTCGGGGGAGCGTGTCAGGCTAGGGGTATGAGCCTGGCCATGACGTTCGAGGAGCGGTACCGCGCGATCGACTCGCGCGATGCGCGCTTCGACGGGCAGTTCGTCACCGCCGTGCGCTCGACCGGCATCTACTGCCGCCCGAGCTGCCCGGCCCGCACGCCCAAGGCCTCGAACGTCACGTTCTATCAGACGAGCGCCGCCGCCCACGAGGCGGGGTATCGCGCGTGCAAGCGATGCCTCCCCGAGGCGGCGCCCGGCTCGCCGCAGTGGAACCTCCGTGGCGACACCGCCGGCCGCGCGATGCGCCTCATCGCCGACGGGGTGGTCGAGCGCGAGGGCGTGCCGGGCCTGGCGCGCCGCCTGGGCTACTCGCCCCGCCACCTCACGCGACTGCTCACCACCGAGCTCGGCGCCGGCCCCCTGGCCCTCAGCCGAGCCCACCGCGCGCAGACGGCCCGCATGCTGCTCGTCGGCAGCGACATGCCCGCCGCCGACGTCGCGTTCGCCTCGGGGTTCGCGAGCGTGCGCCAGTTCAACGACACCGTCCGTGAGGTGTTCGGGATGCCGCCGCTCGAGCTCCGTGCGCGGCGCCGGCTCTCTCGCCCGGGCGAGCGGGTGGCCGCCGCACCGACGCCCGGTGTCGCCATCGACCTCGCGCTCCCGCACCGCGGCGCGCTCGATGCCGCCGGGCTGTTCGAGTGGATGAGCGCCCGCGCGCTGCCGGGAGTCGAGACGGCCACGGCGTCGACGTTCGCACGCACGCTGCGCCTCCCGCACGGACCGGCCTGGTTCGAGCTCCGGCTCGACGACCTCGGCCGCGTCCGGCTCCGCGCTGCGCTCACCGACCTCTCCGACCTGTCGACGCTCGTCACGCGGGCGCGGCGGCTGTTCGACCTCGACGCCGACCCGGACGCGGTCGACGAGTCGCTGTCGCGGCATCCGGAGCTCGCGCCGCTCGTGACCGCGCTCCCCGGCATCCGCGTCCCGGGCGCCGCCGACCCGCACGAGATGCTCATCCGCGCGATGGTCGGCCAGCAGATCACGGTGGCCGCCGCCCGCACGGCGCTCACCGCCCTCGCCGCTCGGCTCGGCGAGGAGGTGCCGGCGTTCGAGGGCATGCTCGCCGGTCCGGCCGAGAGCCCCCACCCGGCCGCTGACGCCCCGGGTGCGTCGCGCCTGTTCCCGACCATGGCGGCCATCGCCGAGCGCGGCCGCGAGGTGCTGCGAGGACCGGCCGCCCGCATCCGCGCGATCACCGGCGCTGCCGCGGCCCTAGCCGGTGGTGAGCTGCCCCTCACCACCGGCGACGACGCCGCGGAGCAGCGCGCCGCGCTCCTCGCGATGCCGGGCATCGGCCCGTGGACCGCCGACTACGTGCGCATGCGCGTCCTCGCCGACCCCGACGTCTTCCTTCCCGGTGACGTCGCCGTCCGCTCGGGCGCCGCGGCGATCGGCCTGCCGGCAGAGCCGCGGACGCTCGAGGGCTGGGCCGCGCGCACCGCGCCGTGGCGCAGCTACCTCACCGCCCACCTGTGGCGCGCCGTGCCGCCGCGTCAGCCCGCGCGGCGGGTCGCGGCATCCCGAACATCCCCCTCGCCCGCAGCGACCACCGGAGGCGTCTCATGACCACCGCGACCATCCAGACCGTCGACACCCCCGACGGAGCCTTCACGATCCTCGCCGACGACACCGGGCACGTGCTCGCGTCGGGCTGGACCGCCGACCGGGCGACGATCGTCGCTCGGCTGTCGGAGCGCACGCGTCCGACGACGCTGGCGACGGGGGAGACGGATGCCGCAGCCGCCGTCGCGGCCTACTACGACGGTGACGTGACCGCCATCGACGACGTGCCCGTCGCGCAGCACGGCACGGCGATGCAGCTCGCGGGCTGGGAGGCGCTGCGACGGATCGAGCCCGGACGCCCGCTCACCTACAGCGAGTTCGCGGTCGAGCTCGGCTCTCCGAGCGCCGTGCGGGCCGCGGCATCCATCTGCGCCCGCAACGCGCCCGCCCTCTTCGTGCCGTGCCATCGCGTGCTCCGGTCGGACGGCACGCTCGGCGGCTTCGCCTGGGGGCTCGACGTCAAGCGCCGGCTGCTCGACCGCGAGAGCGGCTCTCGCGCGATCTGAGTGAAATCGCACCCTGACGGCGCGTAGGCGTTGCCGGCAGACGACGGCGCACCCCACGATGGGCGCATGGTGCCCAAGGTGTGGTGGTGGATCCTCGCGGGGGTCTTCGTCGTGATCGTCGCGGTCGGAGCGGTGCGCATCGTCGGATCGACCGAGCCGGCGCAATCGACGGAGTCGGCCGAGGCGTCTGCGCCGGCCGGGCCCATCATCGATCCCGCTGCGGTGGGCGACGTCGAGCGGGCGAGCTGGACGTTCCTCGTCTACATGATCGGCGACACGGACCTCGAGCCCTACGCGCTCGACGACATCGCCGAGATGGCATCGGTCGGCTCGACCGACGACGTCAACGTCGTCGCGCTGGTCGACCGCAGCCCCGACTACTCGACCGACCCCGCCGTGGATCTCGCCGACTGGGAGGACACGGTCGCCCTCCGCGTCGAGCAGGACCACCTCGAGGTGATCGGCGTGCCCGGCGAGCTGAACATGGGCGACCCGCAGACCCTGGCGGACTTCGTCGTGGCGGCGACCGCGTCGTTCCCCGCCGACAACTACGGGCTCGTGCTGTGGGATCACGGAGCCGGGTGGCCCGGGGTCGGCCCCGACGAGACGGACGGCTACGACGTGCTCGAGCTCGCCGAGATGGACGAGGCGCTCGCAGTCGGGCTCGAGCAGGCGGGCGTCGACAAGCTCGACCTCCTCGGCTTCGACGCGTGCCTCATGTCGACGTACGAGGTCGCGAGCGTCATGGCATCGCACGCCGACTACATGGTCGCCTCGCAGGAGCTCGAGCCCGGCCACGGCTGGAACTACGAGGAGCTCGC
Organism: Microbacterium sp. M3; assembly: GCF_033548675.1. NCBI lineage: Bacteria > Bacillati > Actinomycetota > Actinomycetes > Micrococcales > Microbacteriaceae > Microbacterium > Microbacterium sp. M3. Next base: position 511,981 of record NZ_JAWTZT010000003.1, on the reverse strand, counting down.
CCTGCTCGCCGACGACCCGGCCGCCACCGCTGCCGATCTCGGGTCGGCCTTCCTCCGGGGTTACGCCGAGCAGGCGGAGGAGTGGGGGACCGGCGCCGACATCACGCTGTCGCTGCTCGACCTCGCCCAGGTGACGGGCGTGCAGGATGCCGTCGCTCAGCTCGCGGGCGTCTACGAGGCGAACCCCGACGGCCTCGGACCGACCCTGGCCAGGGCGCAGACCGACGTGCTCGAGTTCGGCCGCAACCCCGACCCCGAGCTCGCCACCAACCAGATCGATCTCGGCGGCTACGTCGAGAACCTCGCCGAGGGCGGCGGGCCAGAGGTGGCCGCCGCCGCTGCTGCGGTGACCGGGGCGCTCGACGCCCTGGTGATGGACGAGACGGCCGGACCGGCGACCGACTCGGCGTCGGGGCTGTCGATCTACTTCCCGGAGATCGAGGACTACTTCTCGCAGGACTACGCGGCGCTCACCGACGTGCCGGCGTGGCCGAGCGCACTCTCGGCCTTCTTCGAGAGCGGCGACCGGCTCGCCGACGAGGTGCGCGCCCGCTTCGAGACCGGGGACGACGCCACCGAGGTGGTGTTCGACGATGCGGGAGTCGCCTTCACGGCCTTCCTGCCGCCCGCCTCCGCGGCGGCGCTCGTCGAGGCGACGGTCTCGGCGGGGTACCGGGACGGCGACGACATCGTCTACGTCGCCCAGATGCCGGCCGCGCTCACCGTCGAGGCCGACCAGGCCGCGGTGTCGGCGCAGTACGACCTCACGTTCCTCAACCTGCGCAGCGGCGACGAGGAGATCGCGGTGTACCAGGACGTCACCACCGATCCGGAGACCGGCTACCGCACGATCGACGTGCCGCTGCAGTACGTGGCCGCCGGCGACGACGAGTACCAGGACGCCCTCATCTCGATCATCGTCGACGACGAGGGGACCATCCTCGAGGAGGACTTCTACCTCGTCGACGAGGAGTCCGGCACCTACGGTGCCATGACGCCGGATCCCGATGCCCGGATCTACCCGGTCGCGCTGGTCCTCGTCGACGACGAGGAGTGGGAGTACCAGCGCACCGACGACGACGGCATCCCCGCCGACCTGCCCTCGATCGAGTACCTGCTGGAAGACCTCGAGCCGGGCACGACGCTGGTGCTCGACGCCGACGTGCAGGACTACGGGCAGTCCGCCGACACCGTGAGCGTCGAGGTCGAGATCCCCTGACTCACCGCGAAGTGGAAAGCGCTTGTTGCGCTCAGCGAACTCTCAGGTATACGCTGGAGGGCTGACGTGTCGTTACGAACGGCCGTCAGCCCCCGTCCCGCGAACCTAGGAGGAAGCCATGTCTCAGGCCGTCGTCACCACGAAGCCGATTGTCTTCCTCCGCGCCGCCGGGAACACGCGCGTCGTCTTCGAGGGATAGTCCCCAGCCGACCTCCGCACGATCCGCCGCCTCGGGCGGCAACCAGGCCCCTCGACCGGGCCGGCATAGGATCACCCGCTCTCGCGTTCTGATCGACAGGACGACCCTCCGGCATTCCGCACGACGTCTGTGCGGCCGTGCCGCGCCCGCCGTTCTCCACGGCACCGATTCACCTCGCAACACCACTCACAAGGATCATGACTCCGTCTTCCGCTGAGGCACTCTCCACTCCCCGGGCGCTCGCGCGCCTCTACCCCTTCGTGAAACCCGTCCTGCCGCGCCTGACGATGGGCGCCGCCAGCGCGCTCGCGGCCAGCCTGCTGGCCCTGGCGATCCCGCTCGTGCTCGAGCAGGTCGTGCGGGGGCCGATCGCGTCCGGCGATCTCGCCCTCATCGGCTGGGGCGCCGCGGCGATCCTCGCCCTCGGCCTCGCCGAAGCCGCCATGGTGTGGCTGCGCCGCTGGTTCGTCCTGGCCCCGGCCACGCTCGTCGAGTACGACCTGCGGCAGACGTTCTACTCGCGCCTGCAGAGGCTGCCGGTCGCGTTCCACGACCGCTGGCAGTCCGGCCAGCTGCTCAGCCGCATGATGCAGGACATCAGCATGCTGCGCCGGTGGCTCGCATTCGGCCTGGTGCTTCTCATCGTCAACGTCATCACGATCGTCGTCGGCACGGCGCTGCTCTTCCGCTGGCACTGGGTGCTGGGCACGATCTTCCTCGTCACCTCTGCGCCGCTGTGGTACGCCGGGTACCGGTTCGAGAAGACCTACGGCACCCTCGCGCGCCAGTCGCAAGACCAGGCGGGCGATCTCGCGACCTCCGTCGAAGAGAGCGTCCACGGCATCCGGGTGCTCAAGGCGTTCGGTCGCGGCACGCACGCGCTGCAGCGCTTCACGCGGCAGGCCGAGACCCTCCGCGAGACCGAGCTGCGCAAGGCCCGCGCGGTGGGCTGGATCTGGTTCTGGCTGGTGCTGCTCCCCGACATCGCCTTCGCGCTGTGCCTGGGCGCGGGCATCTACCTGACCGCGCTGGGGCAGCTGCAGGGCGCGGAGCTCATCGCGTTCTTCGCGATGGCCACCGTGCTGCGCTGGCCAATGGAGTCGATCGGCTTCCTGTTCTCGTTCCTCCTCGACGCGCGCACCGCGACCGACCGCATCTTCGAGGTCTTCGACGAGGAGAACACCATCGTCGACCCCGAGGCGCCGGTCTCGATCGAGCGTCCGCGGGGCGAGCTCGCGTTCGAGGGCGCGCACTTCCGGTACCAGGATGCCGCGTCCCGCGAGCGCGACCTGCTCGACGGCGTCGACCTCGTGCTGCGCCCCGGCGAGACCATGGCGCTCGTCGGTCTCACCGGTTCGGGCAAGACGACGCTCACGACGCTTCCGACGCGCCTCTACGACGTGACCGGTGGCCGGGTGACGCTCGACGGCGTCGACGTCCGCGATCTGACGCTGAAAGAGCTGCGCACCCACATCGGCATGGCGTTCGAGGACGCGACGCTGTTCTCGCAGAGCGTGCGCGACAACGTGCTCATCGGGCGCGAGGATCTCGTGCCGGGCAGCGACGAGGCTGAGCGCGTCCTGCGCGAGGCCCTCGGGGTCGCCCAAGCGGGCTTCGTGGACGAGCTGCCCGACGGGGTCGACACGATCATCGGCGAGGAGGGGCTCTCGCTCTCGGGCGGGCAGCGCCAGCGCCTGGCGCTCGCGCGTGCGGTCGCCGCACGCCCTGCGGTGCTCGTGCTCGACGACCCGCTATCGGCGCTCGACGTCGACACCGAGGCGCTCGTCGAGGACGCCCTGCGCGAGGTGCTGCACGACACCACCGCGCTGGTCGTCGCGCACCGCCCGTCGACGGTGATGCTCGCCGACCGCGTGGCGCTGCTCGAGGCGGGCAGGATCACGGCCGTCGGCACCCACTCCGAGCTGCTGCGCAGCAGCGACCACTACCGCCACGTCATCTCGAGCCTCGAGGTGGAGGAGGCGCGCTTGCAGGCGCTCCGACAAGCGCAGGAACCGATGGGGGAGGTGACCCGGTGAGCACCACGGTGACCGGAACGAGCGGCGAAGACCGCTCCGACTACACGCGCGCCGAGAGCAAGGCGATCCGCAAGCGCTCGCTGCGGCTGCTGGGCTCGCTGATCACGCCCGTCCGCGGCCAGCTCGTGCTCGCCGCGGTGGTGCTGGTGATCTCGACCGCTCTGCGGGTGGCGGGTCCCTGGCTCATCGGCGTCGGCATCAACAACGCGCTGCCCGCCGCGGTCGAGCGGATGGACTGGGCCCCGACGATCGTGGTCGTCTCGGTGTACCTCGTCGCCGCCGTCGGCGGTGCCGCGCTCATCGGGTGGTACGTGGTCGTGGCGGCGCGCCTGACGCAGGCGATCATGCTCGACCTGCGCAAGCGCATCTTCCTGCACACCCAGCGCCTGAGCCTGGAGTTCCACGAGTCGTACACGTCGGGCCGCATCATCTCGCGCCAGACGAGCGACCTCGACACCATCCGCGAGCTCCTCGACGGAGGCCTCAACGAGCTCGTGTCGGGCATCCTCTACGGGGCGTTCACGCTCGTCGCGCTGTTCCTCGTCGATTGGCAGTCCGGCGTCATCCTCACCGTCATGGGGATCCCGCTGTTCCTGCTGATGCGCTGGTTCTACACCCGCTCGCAGCTGGTGTACCGCGAGTCGCGCGTGATCAGCGCCAAGGTGATCGTGAAGTTCGTCGAGTCGATGACGGGCATCCGCGCCGTCAAGGCGTTCCGCAAGGAGGTCCGCAACGACGAGGAGTTCGGCGCGCTGGCGATGGACTACCGCGACGTGAACATGCGCTCGATCCGCCTGTTCGGCACCTTCGAGCCCGGGCTCATGGCCGTCGCCTCGCTGACCCTGGCGGTCGTGATCGCGTGGGGCGGCATCCGGGTCGTCGACGGCGCCATGGAGATCGGCTTCCTGCTGTCGGCGGTGCTCTACGTCCGCAACTTCTTCTCGCCGCTGCAGGAGGTCGCGTTCTTCCTGAACTCGTACCAGTCGGCGACGGCGGCGCTCGAGAAGGTGTCGGGCGTGCTGGAGGAGGAGCCGACCGTGCCCGACCCGCGGCATCCGGTCGATCTCTGGCAGGCGAAGGGGCACATCCGGTTCGACGACGTCCTCTTCGGGTACTCGCGCGACCGCGTCATCCTGCCGGACTTCTCGCTCGACATCCCCGCCGGTCAGACGATCGCACTCGTGGGCACGACGGGCGCCGGCAAGTCGACGCTCGCCAAGCTGGTGTCGCGGTTCTACGACCCGACGCAGGGCTCGGTGTCACTCGACGGCGTCGACCTGCGCTCGCTGCACCCGAAGGACCTCCGCCGCGCGATCGTCATGGTCACGCAGGAGGCGTACCTGTTCAGCGGCACCGTCGCCGACAACATCGCGCTCGGCAAGCCCGACGCGACGCTCGACGAGATCAAGGCCGCGGCACGGGCGGTCGGCGCGGACGGCTTCATCGAGGCGCTTCCCGACGGCTACGACACCGACGTGAACAAGCGCGGCGGCCGCGTCTCGGCGGGCCAGCGCCAGCTGATCTCGTTCGCGCGGGCGTTCCTGGCCGACCCGGCGGTGCTGATCCTCGACGAGGCCACGGCCTCGCTCGACATCCCCTCCGAGCGCCAGATCCAGGATGCGCTGCAGACCCTCCTCGCCGACCGCACCGCGATCATCATCGCCCACCGCCTGTCGACGGTGGCGATCGCTGACCGCGTGCTGGTGATGGAGCACGGCCGCATCATCGAGGACGACGCTCCCGACGAGCTGATCGGCGGCGACGGCAAGTTCGCGCAGCTGCACGCCGCCTGGCGCGAGTCGCTCGTGTAGCCCTCGGCGCCCCTGCTCGGATGCCCCGGCCCACCTGTCCACACAGGGCCGGGGCATCCGTCGTCCGCGGGTCAGGCGCGCGCGATCGAGACCGCGGCGGCGAGCGGATGCCCCGGCGCGAGGTCGGCGAGGGCCACGGCCCCGTCGATGCCGTGACCGAGGGGCTCGACGAGCGCCACGTCGAGCTCGCTCGCCGCGATATGGGACGCGAAGGCCTCGCGCAGCTGCGGCGAGCGGAAGACGCCGCCGATCGAGCACACCGAGAAGTGCTCGTCAGGGTCGGAACGGACCCGCCGCAGCGCGGACTCGACGCTGTGCGCCAGCTCGCCGCCGGCGCGCACCGTGATGTTCTGCGAGACCGCGTCGCCGTCGGTGGCCAGGCGCGCCACCGGCTCGGCGAAGGAGGCGATGATGCTCACCCGGTCGTCGGCGGACTGCAGGCTGATGTAGGCCTCCGCGAGGTCGGGCCAGCGCTCCCGTGCGACAGCCGTGAGCGCCGTCGCCGGACCCCTGCCGTCGTACTCGCGCATGACGGCGTCCAGCGCCTCCCGACCGATCCAGTAGCCGCTGCCGGCGTCGCCCATGAGGTAGCCCCAGCCGTCGACGCGGGCCACGCGATCCCGGCCCACGGCGAGGGTCACCACCCCGCCGCCCGCGGCGACCACCGCGCCGCGACCGTCGGCGAGGGCGCCGAGGAACGACGTCGTCGAGTCGTGCGCGAGCACGACCTCGTGCACCGCGGCGTCGTCGATCCGGGCGAGGAGGGCTGCGGCATCCGCTTCCCGCGTGGTGAGGCCCGAGACCCCCGCGGTCACGGCCCAGGCCGGTGCGCCGGTGCGGGCCACCGCCCCGTGGGCGACCGCCGCCAGCTGCGGCAGCAGCGGCTCGTCGGTGCGGATGCCGGGGAACACGATGTCGTGCCCGCCGTGGCGCACCTTGATGCCGGTCTGGCCGGCGTCGATCGCCAGCACGCCCGGGGTCATCGCACCGCCCCCGCCGTGCGTGCCGTGTACTGCTCACGGAGGAAGTCGCCTGCCGGCTTGCCGTACGGGCAGTAGTCGTCGTTGCTCGCGGCGTCGGCGACGTCGTAGAGCCGAGCGGGCCAGTCCCACATCATGAATCCCCCCACCCACGCGCGCTGCGCGCACGCCTCGAACATGACCCTGTAGTACCGCAGCTGCTCGTCGCCCGAAACCGCCCCGGGCAGCGACCAGTCATTCGGACGGTCGGCGGAGCCCTCGCGGGACGGGCAGCCGGCCTCCATGAAGAAGAACGGCTTGCCGGTCGCAGCGACGGTGACCTCGATGCGATCGAGCTCGGCCTCCCACCGGTCGATGGGGTAGTAACCGCTCGAGGTCACTACGTCGACGGCGTCCCACCATGTGAGGCGGTCCTCCTGGTACTTGTCGCAGTTGTAGGTGACGAGCCCCGAGTACTCGGCGCGCACGGCGGCGATGAGCTCGCGCCACTCGGCCTCGCGGGCGTCGGCGCGCACCATCTCGCAGCCGACGCACAGCATCTCGCAGCCTTCCGCTTCGGCGATCCGCGCCGCGTGCACGATGAACTCGCGGTACGAGGTGAACCACTGGCCCCATGTCGGCTCACCGGGGACGTCCTGATCGAAGAAGCCGATGTGCGCGCGCCAGGTGCCGTCGGCGACGTTGACGACCGGCTTCAGGCACACCTTCAGCCCGAGCGCCTTCGCCGCGCGGATGGCGCCGACGATCTCGTCGTCGGTCACCGTCGGCACCTCGCGGAACCGCACCTCGGTCGACTGCGCGGTGTCTTGCAGGGCGGAGTAGGCGAGCGCGGTCCAGTTGACCCCGTGGTCGGCCATCAGGCGGAGGGAGTCGGATGCCGCGGCACCCGTCCACGATCCGCGCACGCCCGTCCAGCCCCAGGTCATCCCCGCCACGTACGGCTCGAGCACCCGGGTGTCGGCGGCGGTCACGACGCGACCAGTTCGTTCGCGGTGCGCAGCACGCGCGGATCCGACAGGGCGGATGCCGTGAGCCCGGCGCCGTCGTGTCGCACGAGCACCGTCGTGCTCTCGCCGGGCAGCAGCGTCACGAGCGCATCGGACGCCGTCGCCGCGGGGTCGACCTTGTCGACCAGCAGCGCCAGGTCGCGCACCAGGTTGCGCGCGCGCAGGGTGACGCGGGTGCCGCCGTCGACCGCTTCGGCGTCGAGATCGACCTCGGCGGCCCCGAGCGCGGAGTCGCGGGGCTCGGCGAAGAACCAGTGGCCGCGCACGTCGCCGACGCCCGCGACGACGAGCTCGCTCGCCGCGGCCCCGGCCGCCGCCACGTCGCCCGGGAGTGCGACCGTGACCGTCTCGCGCGGAGCCAGCGACACCGGCGCGGTGAAGACCGCCAGCTCATCGCCCGCGAAGGCGACGCGGCGCGCCGTCAGCTCTCCGGCCCAGCGCTCGGCGGTGTCGTTCACGAGCACGGCCGCGAGGCCGCCGTCGCGCGGCTGCACCGTGACCAGCCGCGGCGCGAACGCGTTCTTGAGGGCGTAGTAGAGCGGCTTCTCGCGCTCGTCGCCGTCGATCGCCGCCCACGAGGTGACGGGCCAGCAGTCGTTGAGCTGCCACACGATCGCGCCCTGCGTGTGCGGCGCCCACGATCGGAAGTGCTCGAGCGCGGTGCGCACGGCGAGGGCCTGGTTGAGCTGCATCGCCCAGTGCCAGTCCTCCATGGCCTCCGGCATCCGGAAATGGGGGATGAGTCCGTTCGTCAGCTTGGTGTTCCCCTCCATCGCCTTCTGGTGCACGATCATGCCGGGCGACTCGGGGGTGAGCGGCGCGTCCGAGACCGAGCGCGTGAGCGTTGTCCATGCGGGCGGACCCTGCCATCCGAACTCGGCGACGAACCGCGGGCGGTGGTCGCGATAGGTGTGCCAGTCCTGGCGGTTCCACTGCTCCCACAGGTGCATCGAGCCGTGCTGCTCGTCGTTGGGGTGCGGGCCGGTCTGGCGCTCGCCGTCCCACCCGGCGCCGGGGCTGAACGGGCTGCCGGGCGCGTAGGGCACGTGGGGCGCGAGCTCGGCGACGAGCGAGGGGAACAGCTCGTAGTAGTAGTGCGCGCCCCATGTCTTGCCGTCGAGGCGCAGCTTCCAGCCCCAGTCCTCGTACCCCCACAGGTTCTCGTTGTTGCCGGTGAGCAGCACGAGCGACGCGTGGTGGCCCAGGCGCACGATGTTCTCGCGCGCCTCGGCCTCGATCTCGGAGCGCAGCGGCTCCTCCTCGGCGTAGGCGGCGCACGCGAAGAGGAAGTCCTGCCAGACCAGCAGGCCGAGCTCGTCGGCCAGCTCGTAGAAGTCGTCCGATTCGTAGAGCCCGCCGCCCCACACGCGGATGAGGTTGAGGTTCGCGTCGAGCGCCTGCTCGAAGCGACGGCGCAGCCGGTCGCGCGTGACCCGCACGGTGAGGGCATCGTCGGGGATCCAGTTGACGCCCTTGACGAACACCGGTTGGTCGTTGACGACGAGGGTGAACGGGGTGCCCTCCGCGTCGGGCGTCGTGTCCCACCGCACGTCGCGGAAGCCCACGCTGCGATGCGTCGCATCGAGCACGTCCGGTCCGTCGCCGTGAAGCCGCACGTCGACGACGTACAGCGGCTGCTCGCCGTAGCCCGCGGGCCACCACCGCTGTACCGCGGGAAGCTCGAGCTCGACGCGGGTGCGCTCGCCGGTGACCTCGACGATCGTTCCGGGAGCCGACTCCTCGCCCAGCCCGGGACCGCTGACGGTGACACTGACGGAGAGGGGAGCGGATGCCGCAGCCCCGGCACGTTCGAGATCCACGTCGACCGCGATGGTGCCGCCGTCGCCGACGGGGGTCGCGACGACGCGCGTCCGGGCGAGGCGGGCCGCCGACCACGACTCCAGGTGCACCGGCTTCACGATGCCGCTGGTGTAGGTCGCGATGCCCCAGTCCCACCCGAAGCTGCACGCCGACTTGCGGATCGCGTCGTACGGCAGCGGGTACGGACGCTGGCGGGTGCCGAGCGTCACGCTCTGCTCGTTGGCGTACTTCACCGGCGAGCGGAACCGCACGGCGAGTTCGTTCTCGCCCTCGACGAGGGCGTCGCGCACGTCGAACCGATAGGAGCGGTGCTGGTTCGCCGTCGCGCCGAGCTCGCGCCCGTTGAGGAGGATGGTCGTCACCGTGTCGAGGCCCTCGAACACGAGGTCGGTGCGGTCCGCGGCATCCGGCATCCACTCGAACGTGGTCTCGTAGGTCCAGTCGACCAGTCCGATCCAGGCCAGCGCCGACTCGTTGTCGTCGAGGAACGGATCGGGGATGAGCCCTTCGGCCAGCAGATCCGTGTGCACGCAGCCGGGAACGGTCGCGGGCACGACGGCGCCGTCGAGCGCGGTCGGCGCCGGGCCGGCGGCGGCACGCACCTGCCATCCGGAGTGCAGCGGTCGGCGGAGGAGCGCCGCGGTCGCGGCGGGGGAGGGTGCGGTCACTTGACGGCTCCTGAGGTGAGGCCCTTGTAGATCCACCGCTGCAGCAGCAGGAAGGCGATGAGGGTCGGGATGATGACGAGGACGGTTCCGGCGGCGATGACCTCCCACTGTGCGCCGAACGGTCCCTTGAACCGGAACAGCGACGTGGAGATGAGGCCCTCGGAGGGCAGGTAGAGGAAGGGGGCGTAGAACTCGTTGTAGATCGCGATGCCCTTGATGATCACGACGGTGGCGATCGCCGGCTTCAGCAGGGGCAGGACGATGCGCCAGTAGATCGTCCAGCGGTTCGCGCCGTCGATCATCGCCGCCTCGTCGAGCGAGACCGGGATCGACTGCATGAACTGGATGAACAGGTAGATCGCGATGATGTCGGTGCCCATGAAGAGCAGGATCAGCGCGGCCTTGGTGTCGTAGAGCCCGAGTCCGTTGATGAGCTGGAAGGTCGCGACCTGGCTCGTGACGCTCGGGATGAGGGTCGCCACGAGGAAGAGGCCGAACACGAGATTCTTGCCGCGGAAGGCGAAGCGGTCCAGCGCGTACGCGGCCATCGTGCCGATGAAGATCGTGCCGGCCAGCGACACGACGAGCACGATCGTGGTGTTGACGAATCCCTCGAGCATCTTCCCGCTGGTGAAGGCGGTGACGAAGTTGTCGAAGTTGAGCCAGTTCTCGGGCGGGTCGAAGGGGCCCGTCTGGGCGTACTCCGGCGCCGTCTTGAGGCTGGCGAAGAGCAGCACCGACAGGGGGAGGAGGGTCACGACCGAGGCGATGACGAGGCTGAGGTACTTCGCCGTGCTCGCGCTCACGCCCCGCAGGCGCTCGAGGGGCGAGCGACCGCGTGCCGGACGGGCCGGGGTGGTGCGCAGCGGCATCGTGCGCAGCGGTTCGGTGGTGGTCATGTCAGGTCGACCTTCTCGTCGGGGAACACCTTGCGCTGGATCCACGTGACGATCAGCACGATCGCCAGGAGGACCACGGCCATGGCGGAGGCGAGCCCCACCTGCCGGAATGTGAAGGCGGTCTGCAGCGTCTGGATGACGAAGGTCGCCGAGCCGTTCGCGCCGCCGGTCATGATGAACGGGATCTCGAACACGCTCAGGCTCCCCGCGATCGCGAGGATGAACGAGAGTCCGATCACGCGCCGGATGCCGGGGAAGATGATGGCCCAGAACTGCTGCCAGCGGGTGGCGCCGTCGAGCTCGGCCGCCTCGTAGAGCTCGTGCGGGATCGACTGGATCGCGCCGAGGAAGAGCACGAAGTTCATGCCGGTGTAGCGCCACACCGAGGTGCCCGCCAGCGACCAGTTGACGACGTCGGGGTTGCCCAGCCACTGCGGCGGGTCGGCGACGCCGAACCAGCTCAGCACGGTGTCGAGCGTGCCGCCCGGCTGGAAGAGGTAGAGGAAGACGAAGCCGATGGCGACGCCGTTGATGAGGTACGGGAAGAACAGGATGCCGCGGAACAGGTTCGAGAACCGCGTCGAGAAGCTCAGCAGTGTCGCGAAGTACAGGGCGATCGCCATCTGCGCGAACGACGCGGCGAAGTAGTACAGGCTCACCCCGAACACCGCGAAGATGCGCGGGTCGGTGAACACCTGCACGTAGTTGTCGAGCCCGACGAAGTTCTTCTCGAGGTCGATGCCGTCCCAGTCGGTGACGCTGAAATAGAAGAGGTTCAGCGCCGGCCAGTAGGTGAACAGCAGCAGGAGCCCGACGGCTGCCGCGAGGAAGAACCACGGGGTGAGGTGCTGCAGGACGCTGCGTCCTGCCGAGCCGCCCCGCCGGCGGTCGGACCGGCGGAAGGATCCGCCGAACCGACGCGCCCGCGCGGGGGCGGAGAGGACGGCAGGGGCATCCGCCGGTGCCGCACCCGGAGTTGCGATGGCCATGTCTCTGCCGTCCTCCCGCTCAGCCCGCGAGGTTCTCGACCGCTGCGCCCCAGCGCTCGTTGAGCTCGGCGAAGTAGCTCTCCTTGTCGCCGTCGGCCGCGCCGCGGGCGATGTCCACGAGCTTCTGGCGGTAGATCGGTCCGTACAGGTCGATCTGCGACTCGCTCGAGACCTCGTTCAGCAGGCCCTCCTTGCCGGCGGGAGCGGGGTTGATCTCCATCAGCTCGACGCCGGCCGCCTCGAAGTCGGTGAGCGACGCCGGCAGCGGGGCGTCGATGAGCGGAGAGACCATGCCCTGCGCCTCGGTGTAGCCCGAGTCGGCGACGACCCACTGGATCCACGCCCACGCGGCGGCCTTGGCCTTCGAGTGCTTGCTGACGGCGAGGTTGTAGTCGCCGCCGATGACGGCGAGCTGCGTGCCGTCGACGTTGGCCGGGAAGGCCATGAAGCCGATGTCGTCGGCGGAGGCGCCGTTGTCTTCGGCCGCCGCCTGCATCTGCGAGATGGCCCACGAGCCGAGGGGCATGGTGGCGATCTTGCCGGTGCCGAGGTCGACCTTCGACTGCTCCCAGTTGGTGGTGAGCGGGTCGGCCTCGGTGAGACCTGCGGCGACGGTGTCGTACAGCAGGCCGTCGATGGCGTAGATGTCGGTGCCCTCGGTCCAGGGCGCCGGGTCTTCGGCCATCGTGACAGGCGCGTCCGCGTCGTCGGTGATCGCTCCGAGGTTGCCGAAGCTCTGCGTCAGCGGCCAGCCGTCCTTGTAGTTGGTGTACATCGGGATGGCGTCGGTGTTGTCGGCCACCTGCTGCAGCGCCTCGAGCCACTCCTCCTCGGTGGTGGGGAGCTCGGTGACGCCGGCGTCGGCGAAGACCTTCTTGTTGTAGACGATGCCGTTGGCGTTGCCGCCGAAGGCGATGCCGTACTGCGTGCCGTCGTAGCTGGCCGCGGGGAGGAAGCGGTAGGTGTCCTCGAACGAGGACGTGTCGCCGAGCGGCTCGAGGAACTGCTCGTACTGGTCGGGCTGGATGGCGGGGATGCCGATCACGTCGCCGTAGTTGCTGGTGCTCATGCGGGTGAGCATCTCGCCCGAGTAGTCGGTGATGCCCTCGAACGTCACGTTGACGTCGGGGTACTCCTTGTTGAACTCCTCCGCGTACTTCTCGAACGTGCCGTCCTCGACCAGGTCGGTGCGCCACGTGACGACCTTGATGTCGCCCGCGACCTCGCCGTCGATCGTGTTGTCGGCGTCGCTCGCGCCACCGCCGCCCGCGCAGCCGCTGACCGCGACCGCGGCGGTCGCCAGCAGCGCGATGCCTGCGAATGCCTTCTTCGCCATGTGATGTCTCCTTGTCAGGTTCGCCCTTGAACTGCCGGTGCGCGTCGCTGCACCGTTGCGTGGTTCGTCGCGCGGTCAGAGTAAACAGATTCGAAACGGTTCCGCAAGTGCGCGATGGCAGCGCTGTCTTGAGGTGTCCGATCGAGGATGTCTGCACAAAATTTGCTCTTGACCTGGCTTTCGTGTCGCTACTTCGCGTGATTCATGATCTCAATGTCTGTCCAATGTCCTACGTGGACATTCCCTGCCTCCGGCTGCTAGCGTGTAGGCCGACCGCAAGGAGGCGCCATGACCGTGCAGCAGCGCGCGACCCTCGAAGACGTCGCCCGGCTCGCCGGCGTCAGCTCGAAGACGGTCTCCCGCGTGTTCACGCACCGCGACCTCGTCGCGCCCGACACGGTCGACCGCGTGCTCGCCGCAGCGAAGCGACTGCGCTTCCGCCCCAACCCGCTCGCGCGAAACCTGCGCCGCGGGGGGCCGACGAACACCATCGGGTTCATCATGGGCGAGCTGAACAACCCCTTCTACTACAAGCTCGCGGCCGGCATCGAGCGCGAGCTCTCGGCGAACGGCTTCTCGCTGGTCGTGGCCACCACCGACGACACCGCCGAGGGCGAGGAGCGCGTCGCGGATGCGCTGCTCGGCCAGCGGCTGGGCGCGCTGCTGCTCATCCCCGTCGCCGACGACCAGTCCTATCTGGAGGGCGAGCGCCACCTCGGCACCCCGGTCATCGCGATCGACCGCCCCGCCCGCAACCTGGTCGCCGACTCGATCGTGCTCGAGAACCACCGCGGCGTGTTCGACGCGACGACCCGCCTGCTCGAGCGGGGGCACCGGCGGATCGGCTACATCTGCAACCCGGCCTCCGTCTACACCCAGGCCGAGCGCCTCCGCGGCTATCGCGACGCCCTCGCGGCCTACGGCATCGACGACTCGTCGCGCTGGGAGCGCCTCGCGGACGATCTCGCCGTGCCGGCGGACGGATTCATCGCCGACCTGCTGGACCAGCCCGACGCCCCCACCGCGATCATCACCGGCAACAACCGCGTGACCATCGGGGCGCTGCGCGTGCTGCGGGACCGTCGCGACGACCGCACCGCGCTGATCGGCTTCGACGACTTCGACACCGCCGACGTCCTCGGCGTGTCGGTCGTCACCTACGACCCCATCGCGCTCGGCCGCGCGGCGGCCACCCTCGCGATCGAGCGCATGCAGGACCCCGCGGGCTTCACCCGCCAGCTAGAGATGCCGACCTGGGTGGTCGAGCGCGGCACGGGCGAACGTCCCCCCGAAGAGAGGAACCACGCATGACCGCTGGCATCATCCGCCTCGAGAACGAGGGCGTCGGCCTGATCGTCGATGCGCGCGGCGGAGGGCTTCCGCGCGTGCTCCACTGGGGTGCTGCGATGGGCGGGATGACGGATGCCGATGCCGAGGCCCTCGCGGGTGCCCTGAGCCGTCAGACTCCGCCGGGCACGCTCGACGCCGCGTGGCAGCTGTCACTGTCGCCGCAGGAGGGTGACGGCTGGAGCGGGCGGCCCGGCATGCAGCTGCGGCGCGCCGGCGTGACCCACCACGCCCGCTGGCGCGTCAGCGGAATCGAGGCCGACGACCGGTCGCTGACGGTGCAGGCGCGGGACGCGGCATCCGCTCTCCGTCTGTCGATCTCGGTCGGCATCGAGACCGGCGGCGTGGTCTGGGTCGAACACGCCCTCGCACACGAAGGCGGAGCGGATGCCGAACCCGTCGACGTCGACTGGCTCGAGGCGACCCTTCCCGTGCCGTCGACGACCGACACGCTGCTGACCTTCGACGGGCGCTGGACGCGCGAGAAGCGGCCGGTCGTGACGCCGATCCCGGCAGGAGCCACGGTGCGTCAGTCGCGGCGCGGCCGCCCGGGACACGACAGCCCGGTGGCAGCGATCGCGGGGATCGGTGCTCCGCGCTGGCAGGACGGCGAGTTGTGGGGCGTGCACCTCGCGTGGTCGAGCGACCTGACGATGCGCGTGGACCGCGTCACCGATGCGGTCACTCTCATCGGCGCGGGCGAGCTGCTGCGACCGGGCGAGATCCGGCTCGGACCGGGGGACGAGTACCGCACGCCGCGGGCGGCCTTCGTGTACACGACGGCGGGCCTGGACGGCTTCGCGCACCGCGTGCACACCTGGCTGCGGGCGCGGACGCGGCATCCCTCCACGGCCCGGCCGCTCGTCCTCAACACGTGGGAGGCGGTGTACTTCGACCACGATCCGCACCGGCTCGCCGCCCTCGCCGAGCGGGCGGCCGAGGTCGGGATCGAGCGCTTCGTGCTCGACGACGGATGGTTCCAGGGACGGCGCGACGACTCGACGAGCCTCGGCGACTGGGCCGTCGATCGCGCCGTCTGGCCGGACGGGCTCGGCCCGCTGGCCGAACGTGTGCACGCCTTGGGCATGCAGTTCGGGCTGTGGTTCGAGCCCGAGATGATCAGCCTCGACTCCGATGTCGCCCGCGCCCACCCCGACTGGCTGCTCCACGACCCCGGGCACGTCGATCACGATCCGGCGCTCTCGTGGCGGGGGCAGTACGTGATGGATCTCGCGAATCCGGATGCCTTCGCCCACGTCCTGGGGCAGATCGACGCCCTCGTGTCCGAGCTCGGCATCGACTTCATCAAGTGGGACCACAACCGCGACCTGGTCGAGAGCGTGCATGCGGGCAGCCCCGGCGGACACGCGCAGATGGCCGCCGTCTACCGGCTGATCGCCGAGCTGCAGGAGCGGCATCCGTCGCTCGAGATCGAGTCGTGCTCGAGCGGCGGCGCCCGCACCGACCTCGGCATCCTCGCGGTCACCGACCGCGTGTGGGCGAGCGACTCGAACGATCCCGTCGAGAGGCAGGACATCCAGCGCTGGACGGGCCTGCTGCTGCCGCCCGAAATCGTCGGCGCCCACGTCGGCCCGACGACCTCGCACTCGTCCGGCCGCACCACCGCGCTGTCGTACCGGATGGCGACGAGCCTCATGGGCTCGGCCGGGTTCGAGTGGGACATCCTCGCCTGCGACGACGACGAGACCGCCGCCATCGGGCGCTTCGCCGACCTCTACAAGGAGCTCCGGCCGATCGTGCACGGCGGCCGGGTGCGGCACCCCGAGCTGCGCGACCCGGCGTGGCGGGCGACCGCCTACGTGCGGGACGACGCGGCCGTCGTCGTGGTGGCGACGGTCGCGAGCCTCGAGGACGCCCGTGCCGAGCGGCTGCGGCTGCCCGGACTCGACCCGGCGCGCCGCTACCGCGTGCGGGTGCGCCGCGAGATCGGCGACGCCGAGTACGGCTGGATCGCGCCGGAGTGGTTCACGTCGGGCGAGACCGAGCTGCCGGGCGCCGTGCTGGCCGAGGTGGGCCTGCAGCTGCCCACGTTGTGGCCGGTGCAGGCGTTCGTCCTCCACCTCGAGGCCCTCTGAACAGGAGATTTGAACTCATCCGGCGTCGAGATCGCATCTTGTCGTCGAGACACCACGTCCTCGTCGCCGACGACGTGCTGTCTCGTCGACAACGCGCGGTCTCGGCGTCGAGCGACTCTCAGACGAGCGACGCGAGGAAGCGGGCCTGCCGGGGGAACTGGAACGCCTGGCCGCCCTCGTGGCCGTTGTGCGTGTAGACCTCGATCTGCTTCGTCCCGGTCTGGTGGCGGTTGAACGCCGCGTAGACGGTCGAGGGCGGGCAGATGGTGTCCATGAGGGCGACGGAGTACAGGGCCGCGGCATCCGCTCGCTTGGCCATGTTCACCCCGTCGAAGTACGACAGCGTCTCGAACACGCGCTCGTCGGCACCGCGGTGCACGGCGAGGTAGCGCACCACCTCCTGATAGGGATCGTCGCCCGTGAGGCCGACGGCGCGCTCGAAGTGGCACAGGAACGGCACGTCGGGCATGACGGCGACGAGTCCGTCCGACAGGCCCGCCGCCGCGATCGCGATGCCGCCGCCCTGGCTGGCGCCGCACACCGCGACGCGGTCGGCGTCGACCTGCGGCAGCGAGCGCACGGCGTCGACCGCGCGCACCGCGTCGGTGAACACGCGGCGGTAGTAGTAGGCGGCCGGGTCTTCGATGCCCCGGGTCATGAAGCCCGACGACGACGGACCAGTGCCGTGCGGGTCGAGGGTGTCGCCGCCCGAGCCCCACATCGAGCCCTGGCCCCGCGTGTCCATGAAGAGGTGCGCGTAGCCGGCGGCCGCCCACGACAGGCGCTCGCCGGCGAGACCGCGTCCGCCGCCGTACCCCTGGAATTCGACGACGGCCGGGAGCGGGCCCTCCGCGCCGGCCGGCAGGGTTAGCCACGCCTTCACGGGGTCGCCGCCGAATCCCGGGAACGTCACGTCGAAGATGTCGACCAGCGTGTAGGGCGCGTCGACCGCGGTCAGCTCGGGGGCGGCATCCCATCGGCGCGACTCCGTGAGCGTCGTCGCCCAGAAGTCGTCGAAATCCGCGGGTTCGCGAACGTCGGGGGTGTAGCTCTGCAGCTCGGCGGGGGAGAGGTCGAATCTCGGCACGGGCTTACCCTAGCGGGTGCGGCGTAAGCGTTTCGACGCCGAGACCGGAGGGCGACGAGGCCTCGATGGGGGAGGGGTATTCGAGGCCCCGCCGCCGGTCTCTGGAGCGCCGAGGGCGCTGTTGCGGGGAAAGTGCTCGGGTCGTTCGGGTTCCGATGCGTCAGAGACGGATCTCTGCGATCACCTCACCGTACTCGGTCTCGCCGACCGGTGTGAAGCCCACGCGCTCGAAGAACTGCTGCGGTCCGCCCTCGCCGGCCTCGTAGATGACGTCGACGTGATCCATGCCGCGGTTGCGCGCCTCTTCGAGGAGCCCGGCGACCGCGAATCGGCCGACGCCGCGGCCCTGGTCGTCGGCATCGACGTTGATGCGCCACAGCACCGACCGGAAGTGCTCCTGCGGATCTTCCGGGTCGAAGTTGCCGCTGACGAACGCGACGACCTCGTCGCCGTCGAGCACCACGCGCTGCCACGTCGTCTGCGGGTTGACCACGGTGGCGGCGATCCCGTAGCTGACGGGGGAGAGGAACTCCTCCTGCCCGGGCTTGAGCGACATATTGTTGACCGCCACGATCGTGGCGGCGGACAGTTCGACGAGTCGCAGATCACCCATGGAGCACAGGCTAGCCGGGTTGGCGGCATCCGGCATCGTCCGAGCGAGGGTTTTACACGCAGTTCATACGCAGAAGTATCTTGACGTCGAGATATCTCGGCTGCTTGCGATAGGCTGAGGACCGACCCGCAAGAAGGACGTGACTGGTGACCGATTCGACCATCATCTACACCTACACCGACGAGGCACCGGCCCTCGCGACCGCTTCGTTCCTCCCCATCATCCAGGCCGTCACCGGCCAGGCCGGGGTCGACGTCGAGACGCGCGACATCTCGCTCGCAGGCCGCATCCTCGCGGCGTTCCCGCAGAACCTCACGCCCGAGCAGCAGGTGGGCGACGCGCTCGCCGAGCTCGGCGGCCTCGCGACGCTCCCCGAGGCGAACATCATCAAGCTGCCGAACATCTCGGCGTCGATCCCGCAGCTGAAGGCCGCCATCGCCGAGCTGCAGTCGCAGGGCTACGACATCCCCGACTACCCCGACGAGGCCGAGACCGTCGAAGACAAGGACGTCCGCGCCCGCTACGACCGCATCAAGGGCTCGGCCGTGAACCCCGTGCTGCGCGAGGGCAACAGCGACCGCCGCGCGCCGCTGTCGGTGAAGAACTACGCGCGCAAGCACCCGCACCGCAACAAGGCGTTCGCCGAGGGCTCGAAGACCCGCGTCGCCACGCTCGGTCACGACGACTTCAAGTCCAACGAGAAGACCGCGGTGATCCCCGCCGACGACGTGCTCACGATCCAGCACGTCGCCGCCGACGGAACGACGACCGAGCTCAAGACGGGCGTCAAGGTGCTCCCCGGCGAGATCGTCGACGCGACCTTCCTCTCGGCGGCCGCGCTGGACGCGTTCCTGGCCGAGACGCTCGAGACCGCCAAGTCCGACGACGTGCTCTACTCGGTGCACCTCAAGGCGACCATGATGAAGGTCAGCGACCCGATCATCTTCGGCCACGTCGTGAAGGCGTACTACGCCGACGTCTTCGACCGGTTCGGCGACAAGATCGCCGAGGCCGGCCTGACGCCCAACGACGGCCTCGGTGCGATCCTCGCGGGGCTCGCCGAGATCGAGGGCGGCGACGAGATCGCGTCGGCCTTCGCGGCGGCCACCGACACCCCGCGCCTGTCGTACGTCAACTCCGACAAGGGCATCACGAACCTGCACGTCCCGTCGGACGTCATCGTCGACGCCTCGATGCCCGCGCTCATCCGCAACGGCGGCAAGCTGTGGGGCGCCGACGGCGCCGAGGCCGAGACCCTGGCCGTCATCCCCGACTCGTCGTACGCGAGCGTCTACCAGACGGTGATCGACGACGTCGTGGCGCACGGCCCCCTCGACCCCGCCGCGATCGGCACCGTGCCGAACGTGGGTCTCATGGCTCAGGCGGCCGAAGAGTACGGCAGCCACGACAAGACCTTCGAGATCGCCGCCGCCGGCGCCGTGCGCGTCGTGAACCAGGCGGGCGACGTGCTGATCGAGCACACCGTGCAGCCCGGCGACATCTGGCGCGCCACGCAGACCAAGGACGTCGCCATCCGCGACTGGGTGAAGCTCGCCGTCTCTCGCGCGCGCGCGACCGGCGCCCCGGCGGTGTTCTGGCTCGACGAGAACCGCTCCCACGACGCGGCGCTCATCGCGAAGGTGCGCGAGTACCTCCAGGCGCACGACACCGAGGGCCTCACGATCGAGATCCTCGCGCCCGCGGCCGCGACGCAGTACTCGCTGGACCGCCTCCGCAAGGGGGAGGACACCATCTCGGTGACCGGCAACGTGCTGCGCGACTACCTCACCGATCTCTTCCCGATCCTCGAGGTCGGCACCAGCGCCAAGATGCTGTCGATCGTCCCGCTCCTCGCGGGCGGTGGCCTGTTCGAGACCGGCGCCGGCGGCTCGGCGCCGAAGCACGTGCAGCAGCTCCTGGCCGAGAACTACCTGCGGTGGGATTCGCTCGGCGAGTTCTTCGCCCTGGCCGCCTCGCTCGAGCACCTGGCCGACTTCACCGGCAACGTCAAGGCGCAGGTGCTGGCCGACACGCTGGATGCCGCGACCGGCACCTTCCTCGAGAACGACAAGTCCCCGGGGCGCGCGCTCGGAACCATCGACAACCGCGGCAGCCACTTCTACCTCGCCCTGTACTGGACGCAGGAGCTGGCGAAGCAGCAGGCCGACCCCGAGCTGGCCGCGGCGTTCGCCCCGGTCGCCGAGGCGCTCGCGGCGAACGAGCAGCAGATCGTCGACGAGCTCATCGCGGTGCAGGGCTCGCCGGTCGAGATCGGCGGCTACTACCGTCCCGACGCCGAGCTCGTCGCGAGCGTGATGCGTCCGTCGGCGACCTTCAACGAGGTCATCGACGGCCTGTAGGCCCACGGAACAAGAACGGCGGATGCCCCGGCCGGGGGCATCCGCCGTTCTTCGTGTCGTCGGTGCGAGACGCCGGTCAGGCGTGCACCCAGACCTCGGTGCCCTTGGCGGTCCAGTCGTAGACGAACTTCGCGTCGGCGTCCCACATGTTGACGCAGCCGTGGCTCTGCTGGAAGCCGAGCGCGGAGCGGAAGGCCGAGGCGCCGTGGAAGGCGATGTCGGGCGCGAACCAGGTGATCCACGGCACGTCCTCGGTGCAGTAGCTGTTGACCGCCGCCGGGTTGTAGCAGAGCGCACCCATGTCCTGTACGCGGGTGTAGGCGTTGACGGTGAAGCGCCCGGTCGGGGTCGGGGTCGCGTTCCGGCCCGACGAGATGGTGTACGAGCGGATCACGCTCCCGTTCTCCATGAGGTGCGCCGTCTGCGACGACAGGTCGACCTCGATGGTGCGGGCCAGCGTGGTGATGACGGGCTCGACCACGGTCACCGGCACCTGGAACACCGCATTGCCGGTGGCCAGCTGCTCGCTGAAGTCGGCGGCGACCGCGGAGGTGTCGCCCACCTCGCGGCCCGACTGGCCTGGCGCCTCCTCGCGGAGCACCTTGCCGGCCGAGTTCGTGATGACTGCGCCGTTCTCGGCGGGCCGGTTGACGGCCGCGGGCAGACCGTCGACGACGGCCTGGATCGCCGCGGTGTCGGCCGTGATCGCGTACGCCGCGTTCTCGGGGTCGGGCTCGACCGTCAGCCAGGCGGCGAGCGTGGCGCGATCCAGCGGGACGGTGCGCTCCTCGCCGACGTAGAAGCCGGCCGTGTCGAGCATGCCGTTCAGCTGCGCGACCGTCGCGTCGGCCGACTCCGAGGGGATGTCGGCCGGGATCTCGGCGGCAGCCGGCTCGAGCTCGACGCGGGTCTCGCCCGCCTCGAACGCCGACTGCAGCGCGGCCTGCACGGCCGCGACGTCGATGCCGGTGCCCGGCACCGCGGGCGTGGCCACGTAGCTCGCCGTCGCCGCGTCGAACGCCAGCGTCGCGTCCACCGGGTCGGTGTAGAGCTGGGGCGCCGCTTCGCGGAGCGCCTCGGTCGCGGCGGCGGCATCGAGCTCCACCTCGGCGCCCGTCGTGCCGAACCACGCCGTCGGGTTCCACATCGGGTGCTCGCCGATCGCGGCGTCGGCGAGGGCCTGCGCGTCGACGGCCGCACCGAGTTCGGCGCCGGTGATCTCGGCGTCCTCGCCGGGCCCCGTCAGCACGATGGTCGTCTCGGCCAGCTGCTGGTCGATGGCGTCCGCGGCGGCACCGGGGGTGAGCCAGCCGACCGGCACGCCGGCCACGGTCGTGCCGGGCGCGATCAGCAGCACCGAAGACACGACGAGGCCGACGACCGCGACGCCTGCTGCGGCGCTGATCCACAGCGCGGTGCGCTTCTTCTTCGGCTTCTCCTCGGCGGGCGCCCAGGCATAGACCGGCGAACCGTCGAGCGGCGCGGTCGCGGTGGCGGCCGGGGTCGCGGTGCTCTTCGCTGCGGCGGGGGAGTCGACGGACGGTGCCGGGAGCGCGACCGTTGCGGCGGTCGCCGCGGCCGTGGCTGTCGCGGCGAGGACGGTCGTCTCGGCGTCGGCGTCGGCTTCCGTGTCGGCGTCCGTTTCGGTGTCGGCGGGTGCGTCCGGCGCGGCGGCGGCCTCGACATCGGCGGCCTCGACATCGGCCGGATCGTCGGCGGGTGCCGCTGCGGGCTCCGTCGCATCGGTGTTCTCGGTGGCGGCTTCAGCGTCCTCGGCGGAGACCTCGGCAGCCTCCTCGGGCGCACCGGCCGCGTCGGGCTCGACGCTCGACTCGGGTTCCACGCTCGACTCGGGCTCGGGCTCGGCTTCGGGCTCGGGCTCGGGCTCGGGCTCGGGCTCGGGCTCGGGCTCGGCTTCGGGCTCGACGCTCGACTCCGGTTCGACGCTCGACTCGGGCTCGGGCTCGACTTCGGGCTCGGCTTCGGGCTCGGGCTCGGGCTCGGCTTCGGGCTCGACGCTCGACTCGGGCTCGGGCTCGGGCTCGGGCTCGGGCTCGGGCTCGGGCTCGATGCTCGACTCCGGCTCGGACTCGGCGCTCACGTCCGACCCGATCCCGTCCTCGGGGTCCGCAGGTTCTTCCTCTGCGGCGTCCTCGGCCGGCTCCCCGCCGTCGTCGAGGTCGCCCGCGGGGTCCTCCCGGGCCGTGTCCGGCGCAGCGCCGTCCTCCGCATCGGCGCGCGGGCTCTCACCCGGCTGCGACTCGATGTCGGCCTCTGCTTCGGCGGCTCGCGCCGCGGTCTCCGTCTCGTTCACGGCATCCGATTCCCTGGTGTCCGTCCGCGTGGACGTCTCGCTCTCGAGAGCCGGTCCGGCCTCGACGGCGTCATCCCCCGACGCCTTTCCGGCCTGTGACTGAGTCGCCAGATCCGTCACGTCTCACCCCCGACTGTGATCAACGCTTCCCCTAATGGTAGGCGACGACCCGGTGCGCCGAGGTCACATGATCATCACGCACGAACCGCCGGTCACGGCGCGAAAGCGACACGTCCCGCGATGGCGTCATGAGACGGGAAGATCACAGTTTTGTAAACCATCCATGCAAAATGGGGTGAAAAGCTTGCGCACGGGCGGTTCGTAAGGTCTACTAACAAACATGCCGACACCCGAAGTGCGACGCGGCCCTTCTCCGAGTGAGACGCCGCAGGCCCCCGCCGTGAACGGTCGCGCGTTCGCCCCGGGCCGCACGCTGCGGCAGGGCAAGAAGGTGCTGCCCGAGCACGCCCGCGGGCACAATCGGGCGCTCCTGCTGCAGACGCTCTTCCACCAGGGGGCGATGAGCCGTGCCGACCTCTCCCGCGAGACCGGTCTCACCCGAGTCACGATCTCCGACCTGGTGGCCGAGCTCATCGCGGATGGCTTCGTCGCCGAGATCGGCGTGCGCGAAGCCGCCGGGCCGGGCAAGCCCGCCATCCTCATCGACCTCGACCGTGCCGGTCACCGCATCGTCGGCCTCGACCTCTCCGGAAGCGACACCTTCATCGGCGCGGTCCTGACGCTCGACGGCGACATCGTGGCGCGCCGCGAGGTCGCCCTCCCCGCGGCGGAGGATCTCGTCGCGACGGTCGTGGAGCTCGCTCGCGCCCTGGTCGCCGACTCGCACGCGCCGGTGCTCGGGATCGGGGTCGGCACGCCCGGCGTCGTCGACGACCACGGTGTCATCCGCACGGCCCCGAACTTCGGGTGGGCGGGCTTCGACCTCGAGGGCGCGCTGCGCACGGCGCTCGGGCTGCCCGTACTCGTCGCGAACGACGCCAACGCGGCGGTGCTCGCCGAGTACACCTTCGGCGGGGCGGCCGACGACGTCCTCCTCGTCAAGGTCGGCCGCGGTGTCGGCTCGGGCCTGCTGGCGGCCGGGCAGCCCATGCGCGGCAGCCGCTTCGCCGCCGGTGAGATCGGTCACGTCACGGTCGGCACCGACGGCGGGCCGCAGTGCGCCTGTGGCAAGGTCGGATGCCTCGAAGCCTGGCTGTCGGTGCCATCGCTGTCGTCGCGCCTGGCGGGGGCGACGACGCCCGATGAGCGCGAGAGCGTCCTGCGTGACGCGGGGGAGCGGCTGGGCATCGCCCTCGCCCCCGTGGTCGGGGCGCTCGACGTGTCGGAGATCGTCCTCTCCGGCCCCATCGAACTTCTCGGCGGGTCCCTCGCGGACCAGACCGTCGAGACTCTCCGTGCACGCACGCTCGCCCCGTCGAACGATGACGACGGCGTGCGGGTGCGGATGACGGAGCAAGGCCAGGACATCGTCCTGCGCGGAGCGGCCGTCATGGTCCTGTCAGGACAACTCGGGGTGTCCTAACACCGCACCCGATTCCCCCCCGGATGGGCCACACCGGCCCCTCCTCAACCACCAAGAGAACAACGCAAAGGAAGACACCATGAACAAGAAGCTCGGAGCCCTCGCGCTCGTCGGCGCTTCGGCTGTCGTTCTGGCCGGCTGTGCGGGTGGAGGCGACGCAGCCTCCGACGAGCCCTCGACCGGCGACCTGACCGTGTGGCTGGTCGGCACCGACACCCCGGACACCGCTCGGGACTACCTGACCGAGACCTTCGAGAAGGAGAACGAGGGCTGGACCCTCACCATCGAGGAGAAGACCTGGGCCGACGTCTCCGACACGTACGAGGCGGCGCTCTCGTCGAACGACGCGCCCGACGTCGTGGAGGTCGGCAACACGCAGGCGATCGGCTTCGCCGACAAGGGCCTGTTCCTCGACATCTCCGACATCGAGGAGGACCTCGGCGGCGACGACCTGCTCCCGGGTCTGGTCGAGGCCGGCACGTACGACGGCTCGCTGTGGGCCGCGCCGTACTACGCCGGTGGCCGCGTGGTCTTCTACACGCCGCAGATCGTGGGCGACACCCTCCCCGCGACGCTCGACGAGTACGTGGCCCAGGGCACGGCGCTGACCACCGACACCGTCTCGGGCATCTACGCGCCCGGGCGCGACTGGTACAACGCCCTTCCCTACGTGTGGGCGAACGGCGGCGAGATCGCCGTGCAGGACGGCGACACCTGGGACGCCCAGTTCGCCAGCCCCGAGAGCGTGAAGGGCCTGGAGCAGCTCCAGGACGTCTATGAGAACGCCACCATCGCGCCGGTCGACGGCAACGAGCGCCTGGGCAACATCGCCTTCTGCGCCGGCGAGGTCGGCTTCCTCTCCACCCCCGCGTGGGCCGAGGGCAACCTGACCGGTGCCTGGCCGTGGGGTGACGAGGCCGCCGGCGAAGAGGTCTCGAACGGCTGCCCCGAGACGTACGCGAGCGACCTGGGCGCCTTCGCGCTGCCGGGCCTGAAGGAGGGCGAGACCGCCCCGATCTTCGCCGGTGGCTCGAACGTGGCGATCGCCTTCAAGAGCGACGCGCAGGAGAAGGCCAAGGCCGCTCTCGAGATCATGCTGTCGTCGGGCTACCAGGAGCTGCTCGCGGCTCAGGGTCTGGTCCCCGGCATCAAGTCGGCCGCGTCCGCCCTGCCCGACACCGAGTCGGCGAAGGCGCAGGCCGCTGCGCTGGCGAACTCGAAGTTCACGCCGGCGAGCCCCAACTGGGGCGAGGTCGAGGCCGCGCAGATCATCCCTGACGCGCTCGTGCGCATCGCCCAGGGCGAGGACGTCAAGACCGTGGCCGAGCAGCTCGACCAGCAGATCGAAGACATCCTCAACAAGTAAGTCCCCCCGGAGGTGAGGGGTCCCGGTCTTCCGGGGCCGGGACCCCGTCACTCCGGACCGAGCCCCCGGCCGGCTTCAGGAGCCAGCGCTCCTGCGTCCGACCCGGAGAGCGGTCCTCTTCGCACACATCCCGCTTCGCCGGTCGCACCGTCGTGCCCGGCCGCAACACCCAGAGAGGAGACGACATGAGCGACACCGCCACCGCGGTCCGTCCCGCCGAGAAGCCCCGGCGCGCGGCATCCCGCCCGCCCGTCTCACGGGAGAAGGCGCGCGCCCGGCGCGACGCCCGCAGCGCCTGGACGCTGCTCGGGCCCTCCCTCATCATCCTCGGCGTCATGGTCGGCTATCCCGCCGTGCTCATGGTGATCCAGTCGTTCACCGACTACACCGTGCGCAACAAGGTGCAGGGCACGATGCCGGACTTCGTCGGGTTCGAGAACTACATCGAGCTGTTCACGCAGTCGGACTTCCCCGTCGTCCTTCTGCGCAGCCTCGCCCTCATGGTCGTGATGACGGTGCTCATCATGGTGTTCGGCGTGCTGATCGCGGTGCTCATGACGCGGCTCGGCCGCGCCTGGCGCATCACGGTCTCGGTCGGGCTGCTCCTGGCCTGGGCCATGCCGCCGCTGACCGCGACGGTCATCTGGGGCTGGATCTTCGACACGCAGTACGGTCTGGTCAACTGGGCGCTCAACACCATCACGGGCACCAATGACTGGACGAACCACTCCTGGCTGCTCAACCCGTTCTCGTTCTTCTTCGTGCTGACGATCATCGTTGTCTGGCAGGGCGTGCCCTTCGTGGCGTTCACGACGTACGCGGGGCTCGGGCAGGTGCCCGCCGAGGTGCTCGAGGCGTCGTCCCTCGACGGAGCGAACGGCTGGAAGCGCTTCTGGAACATCGTGTTCCCGTACCTGCGCAGCGTCCTCACCGTGGTGCTGGTGCTCCAGATCATCTGGAACCTCCGCATCTTCACGCAGGTGTACGCGCTGCAGAGCCGCGGCGGCATCGCGAGCGAGACGAACGTCCTCGGCACCTATCTGTTCCGCCAGGGCCCCGGCGAGGTCGCCTTCACCGCGGCCATCGGTGTGGTCATGGTCATCCTGCTGCTCATCCTCTCGTCGGGTTATGTGCGCACCACGCTCAAGGAGGAGGAACTGTGAGCACCCAGGTCAGCACCGGCACGCAGCTCGGCATCGTCGGCGTCGATGAGGTCCTCGGCGAAGTCGGCAACGCGAAGACGCCCAAGCGCCGGTCGATCGACGCCCGCCGGCCGTCGCCCAAGCGCGTGGTCACGCGCGTCGTGCTCAACATCGCGGCGCTCATCGTGTTCGTGATGTCGGTGTTCCCCGTGTACTACATGGTGAACCTGTCGTTCACGACGAACGACAAGATCATCAGCCGCGAGCCCAGCCTCTTCCCGGTGAGCTTCACGCTCAACAACTACAACTCCGCGTGGAACCGCGAGGCCGCGCCCGGGCAGACGGACTTCGCGCACGCGCTGCCGGCCACGCTGACGGTGACGGCCGGCGTGCTCGTGGTGACGCTGGTGCTGGCCTTCCTCGCCTCGATCGCCCTCGCGCGCTTCCGGTTCAAGGGCCGCTGGACCTTCATCGTGCTGATCCTCGTCGTGCAGATGATCCCCGGTGAGGCGATGATGTTCACGATCTACGGCATGATCGACGACTGGCGCCTCATGAACACGCTGCTCGGGCTCGGGATCGTCTACGTCGCCGCGGTCGTGCCGTTCACGATCTGGACGCTGCGCGGGTTCGTCGCCGGCGTTCCCGCCGACCTCGAGGAGGCGGCGATGATCGACGGCTGCACCAAGTCGCAGGCCTTCTGGAAGGTGACCTTCCCGCTGCTCGCCCCGGGCCTCGTCGCGACCGGCATCTTCGCCTTCATCCAGGCGTGGAACGAGTTCACGATGGCGCTGCTGTTCCTGCGCGGCTACAACCTCACGCTCATGCCGTGGCTGAACGCCTTCCAGTCGTCATCTGTCGGGGGTGCCGTCAACTGGGGCGCCGTCATGGCCGGTTCGACGATGATCGCGATCCCCGTCGTCATCTTCTTCCTCATCGTGCAGGGCCGCATGACCGGCGGCCTCGTGTCGGGGGCGGTCAAGGGCTGATGGACGCGGGCCATAACGCCGTCTCCCGCAGGGAGGACGGCCGATGAAGGTCGGGCTGGACGTGGGCGGCACGAAGACCGACGCGCTGGCGGTCGACGACTCCGGCACGATCCTCGGGCGCGTGCGCCTCCCCACCGGATGGGGACCGGATGCCGTGGCCCGCACGGTTCTGGATGCCGTCGCCGCGCTCGGCGACGAGGCGGGTGTCGCCCTCGACCGTGTGCGGTCGGTCGGCATCGGCATCCCAGGCCAGGTCGAGCCGGGCAGCGGACGCGTCGTCCACGCCGTGAACCTGGGCGTGGACGCACTCGACCTCGCGGCGATGCTGGCGCCGGAGCTCGGGGTGCCGGTGCAGGTCGAGAACGACGTGAAGGCGGCGGCGCTCGGGGCGCACGCGCTCCACGCCCGTCACGGCGCATCGGCGCCGGCCTCGATGGCGTACCTCAACCTCGGCACGGGCATCGCCGCCGGGATCGTCTCGAACGGCGTCCTGTGGCGCGGCGCGCGCGGCACCGCGGGGGAGGTGGGTCACATCTCGGTGGACCCGAACGGACCGCGCTGCCGCTGCGGCCAGCGCGGCTGCATCGAGGCGTTCGCGGGCGGCGGCGCCGTCGCCGAGCGCTGGGGCCGGCGCTCGGCGCTCCCGGTGCGCGACGTGTTCGACGCGGCGGACGCCGGCGATCCGGTGGCGCGGGAACTGCGCGCGGGCCTCGCGCGGGGTGTCGCGGCCGCCGTGCGGGTACTGGTGCTGACCGCCGACGTCGATATCGTGGTGCTCGGAGGGGGTGTGACGGCCTTGGGCGATCGACTCATGACGGATGTCGCAGCCGAACTGTCCGCCAGCGCCGAGGCATCCCCGTTCATGCGTTCGCTGCACCTCACCGATCGCGTCGAGCTGCTGCCGCCCGGTTCGCCGGCCGCTGCGCTCGGCGCCGCGATCGTCGGCGCGCAGGGCGATGCGACATTCGACACCGAGGAGGCACTGGTTCATGGCTGAGATCGTCATCGTCCGAGACAAGGCGGCTGCGGGCGCGCTCGTCGCCGACCACATCGCGGCACTCATCCGGGAGAACCCCGAGACCGTGCTGGGTCTGGCGACCGGGTCGACGCCGCTGCCGGTCTACGAGGCGCTGCGTCCGCGACTGGAAGGCGTCGACGTCTCGAGGGTGCGCGGCTTCGCGCTCGACGAGTATGTCGGCATCGACCCGGCGCACCCCGAGAGCTACCGCTCGGTCATCACGCGCGAGGTGGTCGAGCCGCTGGGGCTCGACCCGTCGCTGATCCGCACGCCGGACGGCACGCCGGCGGGCATCGAGAACCACGGCGACGAGTACGAGGCGGCGATCCTCGACGCCGGCGGCATCGACCTGCAGATCCTGGGCATCGGCACCGACGGGCACATCGGCTTCAACGAGCCGGGATCGTCGTTCGCCTCGCAGACCCGCGTGAAGACGCTCACCGAGCAGACCCGCCGCGACAACGCGCGCTTCTTCGACTCCATCGACGACGTGCCCATGCACTGCATCACCCAGGGCCTCGGCACGATCCTGCGGGCGCGGCACCTGGTGCTGCTCGCGTTCGGCGAGGGCAAGGCGGCTGCCGTCGCCGGTGCCGTGGAGGGGCCGCTGTCGGCGTCGCTCCCGGGCTCGGCCATCCAGCTGCACGCCCGCGCCACGGTGGTCGTCGACGAGGCGGCGGCGTCGCAGCTGAAGCGCGCCGACTATTACCGCTACGCGTACGACAACAAGCCGGACTGGCAGGGCATCTGACCCTAGGCTGACGTCATGACCGAGCCCGCCGACGTGCCGGAGATGACGGATGCCGCGACCCCCGCGCTGCGCGACGCGCGCCGCGCCTGGATCCTCGGGGGAGCACTGCTCACCGCGTACGCGGTGATGGTGCTGGTCCTCGGCGGCTACCCGGGACTGATCCCCGGTGTCGCCGGAGGCGTCCTGCTCGACCTCCTCTGGGCCGCTGCGCTGCTGGTGCTCGCGCTCGGGGTGCGGCGTGCGGGAAGCGTCGTCGCCCGGCGTCCGCTCGGCGTCGTCGCGCTCGCCGTCGCGGCCGCGGTTCCGTTCGCGTCGATGCTGCTGTGGACCGTCGTGCCGCCCGATCCGCGCGACGACGCCGGCATCGTGATGCTCGGACAGGGACTCATGGTGCTGTCGCTCGCGGCGCTGGTGGTCGCGGGCGTGGTCATCGGCCGCGCCGGGGCCGTGCCCCCGCGCGTGCGCTGGCTGCCGCTCATCGTCATCGCGGTGGCGGCGGCTGCTCAGATCGCCGTGCAGATCGTGGTCGTCGCGGCCGGGACGAACCTCGCGCAGCCCGAGCTGGTCGTCCTCGTCATGGGCGCTCCGATGCTCGGCACCCTCGGTGCGCTGCTGCTCGGCATCCTGACCATCGTCTTCGCGCCCCGCGACGAGCCGCGGCGCGACGGCCCGGTGCAGGTGTACCCGCCCGCTGCCTGACCCCGTGACGCGGGTCAGCGGGTGAAGACCTTGCCGGGATTGAGGATGCCCTGCGGGTCGAACACACGGGTGATCTGCCGCTGCAGCTCCCACTGGTCGTCACCGAGCTCGTCGGCGAGCCACCGGCTCTTCAGCACGCCTACGCCGTGCTCGCCGGTCAGCGTTCCGCCCAGCCGCAGCGCCGCGCGGAACAGGTCGTCGGCGGCGCGCCAGATGTAGTCCGGTGCCTCGATCACGCCAAACTCGTCGGGCTCGCCCGGGAAGATGAAGTTCGGGTGCAGGTTGCCGTCGCCCGCGTGTGCGACCGTGGGGATCACGATGCCGTGCTCGCGCTCGACGCGCGCGATCTCGTCGAACATCGCCGGGAGGGCGCTGCGCGGCACCGACACGTCCTCGATGAGCGCGGTGCCGAGCGTCTCCATGGCGGGGTGCATCGACCTCCGGATGGCGAGCAGACGCTCGCCCTCCTCGCGGTCGTGCGAGACGGCCACCGTGCCTCCGGTCCTCTGCAGCACCTGGGCGATCGCGTCCGCCTCGGCGCCGGCGGCCGGGCCGTCCGTCTGGATGGTGAGCTGTGCGGCGCCGGGCGTCGGCGGCTCGAGCGAGAGGAGCGCGTGGACGGCGGCGAGGGACGCGGCATCCATCAGTTCCATGATCGCCGGCTGCGCACCGGACGCCGTGACGGCGGCGGACGCCTCGGCCGCCGTCCGCACGTCCGGGAAGGTCGCCGCGATCGTGCAGACCTCGCCGGGCACGAGGCGCCGCAGCTTCAGCGTGGCGCCGACGATGACGCCGAGGGTGCCCTCCGAGCCGATGACGAGCGAGGTCAGGTCGAGGCCCGTCACGCCCTTGACGGTGCGGTGCCCGAGCCGCAGCAGCCGGCCGTCGGCCAGCACGAGGTCGACGCCGAGGACGGCGTCGCGGACGACGCCGTACTTCGCGCACAGCAGTCCGCCCGCGCCGGTGGCGATGTTCCCGCCGACGGTGGAGATCGCGCGGCTCGCCGGATCGGGCGCCCACCACAGGCCGTACTCCGCCAGCGCGGCGTTGAGGTCGGCGTTGAGGATGCCCGGCTCGACGACGGCGAGGAGATCGTCGGGGCGCACCTCGATGATGCGGTCCATCCCGCGCACCGACAGCGCGATCTCGCCGGTGCCGGCGTTCGCGGCGCCCGCGAGCCCGGTGCCGGCGCCGCGGGTGACGACGGGGGTGGAGGTGCGGGTCGCGATGCGCAGGGTCTGCTGCACGTCGTCCACGGACCGCGCGTGCACGACGGCGACCGGGTGCCCGGCGGCGGCGTGACCGGACTTGTCGGCACGGGCCGCCGCGAGCGACGCCGGCGACGTGTCGACGCGATCGCCGAGCGCGGCGCGGAGCAGGTCCAGGGCAGCGGTGCCCTCGCTCATCGCCATCCGGTCAGGACAGCCGGCGCCGGCCGGCGATGAGGCCCGCGGTCACGGCGACCACGCCGAAGGCGAGGCCGATCCAGGCGTTGCCCATCATCCACCACGCGACGGTGGCCGAGGCGTACACGAGCAGCTCGACGATCGCGCGGACGAACGGGTGCACGGCGAAGACCGCGCGGGGCGACACGAACAGCGCCCAGGCGAGGATCGCGGCGACCGGCGCGGCGATGCCCGCGACGATGTTCCACGGGAAGGGCCACATGGTGAAGCCCCACAGTGCGAGCGTGCCGAACGCGAAGATCTCGCAGACGAAGGCGATGATGTCGACGGCCGAGAGGGCCGGGCGGGTGCCCGCCGCGGAGGTCGCCTGACCCGGGCTCGCCGGCGCCGCGGGAGCCTGGGATGCCGGGTGCGCGGGGGTGGGGTTCGGCGTGTCGGACATGACCTCCAGTCTACGGCGCGCTGCCTCCCCGCCGACCCGGGGCGTGCGCGGGGTCCGGGGCGTTTCGTCTCGGTCGCTGGCGCTCCCTCGCTCAACGACCGGGGATCTGCCTCCGGCCGTTGGGCGCCCTTCGATACGCTCCGCGAGACGGAACGTGGCTCCGCGACGACGAGCGAATCGGATCAGAAGCCGGGGTCGGCCACAGGCTCGTCCGCGACCTCGGCCTCGGACGGGTCGGCGACGACGGCGGTCTCGTCGGACGTCAGGAGCGGGGAGGCGAAATGCGACCGGAGGGCGAGCGCCGCGGGGCGATTGCCACCGCGCACGGCCGCGGCGTTCTCGGGGAGGCTCTCGGCGCTCTTGCCGTTGGACTGCCCGGTGCCGCCGCCGCCTGTGACACCGCCGTTGCCGTTACCGGTGCCATTCGTCGGTGTGCCGTTGCCGGTCGAGCCGCCGTTGCCCGTGATGCCGCCGTTGCCGTCCGCGGGCGTCCCGTTGCCGTTGCCTCCGGAGTCGCTAGCGGTGCCGCTGTTGCCGCCCTTGCCCGCGTTGCCCGAGTTCCCGGCATTTCCGGAGTTGGGGATGTTCCCGGAGTTGCCGTTGCCGTTGCCGTTGCCGTTGCCGCTGCCGTTGCCGTTGGCGTTGGCGTTGGCGTGGCCGTCGGCGGTGCCCGGCGTCGTCGGCCCGGTCGCCGGAGTGCCTCCGGTCGCGCCGGCCGCGGTGTCGTTTCCGCTCGCAGCGGCGCCGTTGCTCGTTCCGGGTCCGCCGACGGCGCCGGTGCCCGCACCCGCGTCGCTGTCCGCCGCTCCGGAACGCGAATCGGTGGTGCGCGGGGGCAGCGTCGGGATGTCGGCCGGACCGGGGCCGGGCTCGGCCGCCAGGCGCGTCGCGGTCTCCTCGGCGGAGTCCTCCGGCACGAGCGCCGGCGACGCCGGCTGCTCGTTCGTGATGACGGTGGGGGCCGGCTCGGGCGCGGCCGCGGGGAGCGTCACGGCGGCGGCGACGACGCCGGTGACCACGACGAGGCTCGCCGCGGCAAGGCCGGAGGCCGCGCCGATGCCCGCGAGCGCCGATCCGCCCGCGGCAGCGACGGCCGTCCCCACGGCGGTCGCGGCTCCGGCTCCGGCGACACCGGCTCCCGCTCCGGCGGTGGCCACAGCTCCTGCGCCGACCGCTCCCGCGCCGGCAGCTCCCGCGCCGACGCCGGCCGTCGTGCCGGCGCCCGCGGTCACCGCGGTCCCGGCGCCGACGACGCCGCTCGGGGCGACCGTGACGGCACCGTTCACGACGCCGGACGGCATCGCCGCCAGCGCGACGATCGGCGCGCCGCCGCCTTGCACGGTGGCGAGGTAGGCGGCAGTGCCCGCGGCGCCGACGGCGAGCGGCAGCAGCACGAGCGCCAGGCGACTCGAGACCTCCTTGGCCTCGCTGGCGACGATCGAGCAGCGCACGCAGGCGACGAGGTGACGCTCGAGCTTGCCGTGATCGCGACGGCCGAGGTTGTGGCGGGCGTAAGCGCCGAGATGCTCGATGGCCCACTGGCAGTCCGAGCCGTCGGCGACCGAGCGCAGGTGCGCCTGGATCCACGCCTCACGAAGTCCCTCGCGCGCCCGGAACGTGAGCTGGGCGACGGCCGTCGGCTTCATTCCGAGCAGCGGCGCGATCTCGGCGGGCTTCATCCGCTCGATCTCGGAGTACCAGAGCACCTCCTGCCAGCGCGTCGGCAGGCTGCGGAACGCCTGGTGCGTGAGGCTGCGGTCGATGGCGGCCTCGCTCTCGTGCTCGCCGGCTGAGGGATCCTCGACCCCGTCGAGCTCGTCGTACGTCGTCTCGCGGCGCGCGCGTCCCCACGCGGCCGCGGTGTTGCGGATGCTGGTGAACAGGTAGGCGCGGAACGATCCGGTCGGACCGCCACCCGAGGCGATCGAGTCGTAGATGCGTGTGTAGGCCTCTTGCACCAGGTCGTCGGCGTCGAGGCTCGACGTCATGTTGCGGGCGACCGTGACGCCCGCGCGGTAGTGGCGCCGCCACAGCTCGCCGAACGCCTCGGTGTCGCCAGATCGCGTGCGCAGCACGAGATCGGCGTCGGCGACGACATCGGTGTCGATGTCGGCCTCGCGCACCTCGTCGTGATCCATCGGTCCCCCAGTCCCGGGCACGCGCAGCCACGCGGGTTTCGGGTGTGCGCGGCGCGTGGCGCGCCACGACACGGTCCATTGTCGTCGCCGAACTCCGATTTGACCAGTGGTTCCAGGCGTTCACTCGGGTTCGCGGCACCGGCCGGGGACGCGGCATCCGACCGCTCCCGGGAAATTTCTTCACGAACTCGCGTAATAGAACCGCTCCGACATCGTCTCTCTCGTCAGAAGCGGCAGCCGCCCGCGTGTGGGGCACGGGGACCGGCTGCCCCCCGCGGTTTCACCGCGGACATGGCGGGGCACGGAGGTATCTCGGGGGAGGGACCTCCGGCCCCGCCTTCACTTTTCCCGGGCGAGCGCCGTGCTTCCTTCGCGGGCGTTCGCGGGCGAGTGCCCGCGGCCACGGCCGGGCGCATCGCGCGTGCGGGTCAGTCCTCGCGTCCGGCGACCCAGACCCGCCGGACGGTCAGCTCCGCGTCCAGCAGCACGGCGTCGGCCAGCGCGCCGGGGTCGAGGCGGCCGAGGTCGGGGCGTCCGATCGCCCGGGCGGGGCCGGCCGACGCCGCGTGCACCGCCGTCGTCAGCGGCACGCCCGCGCCGGCGACGTTGCGCACCGCGGCGTCCTGCGTGAGCGTGGAGCCGGCGATCGCGCCGCCTTCGTCGAGCCGGGCGACGCCGTCGGTGACCGTCACGGCGAGCCCGCCGAGGTCGTAGCGGCCGTCGCGCGCGCCGGCGGCGGCCATCGCATCGGTGATGAGCGCGATGCGGTCGCCCGCGACGGCGAACATCGTCGCCACGAGCGCGAGGTCGACGTGTACGCCGTCGGCGATGAGCTCGAGCGTCACGCGCTCGTCGCGCAGGCCCGCGACGACCGGGCCCGGTGCGCGGTGATGGATGCCGGGCATGGCGTTGAAAGCGTGCGTGAGCAGGGTCGCCCCGGCGTCGAAGGCGCGGCGCGTGGTCTCGGCATCCGCGTCGGTGTGGCCGACGGCCACGACCACGCCCGCGTCGGCGAAGCGCCGGATCGCGTCGAACGCGCCCGGCAGCTCGGGGGCGAGGGTCACCTGGCGGATCGTTCCGCGGCCCGCCGCGAGGAGCTGATCGACGGATGCCGCGTCCGGCGCGCGCAGCAGCGACGGCGTGTGCGCGCCCTTGTGTCCCGGATCGAGGAAGGGGCCCTCCAGGTGAGATCCGAGGATCGTGGGATCGTCGGCGCAGAGGTCTGCGATCATCGCGACGCGCGTCGCGAGGTCGTCGACCGCGGCCGTGACCAGCGAGACCACCGCGCGCGTCGTGCCGTGGCTGCGGTGCAGCGCCCGCGCGGTGCGGATGGCGTCGGGGCCCGCGTCGAAGCTCGCGCCGCCGCCGCCATGGCCGTGGATGTCGACGAAGCCCGGGACGAGGCATCCACCCTCGCCGTCGACGGTGCGTTCCGCTCGCGGGGCATCGCCTCCCGCACCGACGGCCGACACCCGCCCTCCTTCGAACACCGCCCAGCCGTCGCGGCGGTCGCTGTCGACCGCAGCCGACCCGAAGACCCGGACCGAGTGGACGATCGTCGTCGCGTCGGGCGTCCTGCTCATTCGGAGGCCCAGGGGATCTCGTCGGACGGGTGGAAGCCGATGCCCATGCTCGTCCACAGGGGGCCCATCGCGCCGACCCGCTGCCGGAACGACGACCATGTGCGCAGGTCGCTCTCGCCTGTGGCCGGCGACCAGGCCGCCTCGGCGGCGGCCGCGATGCGCGGGAACGCCATCGTGTCGATGTCGGCGGCGGTGCGGACCGTCTCGGTCCACAGCGGGGCCTCCACGCCGAGGATGCCGGAGTCGTCGACCCCCGGCACGACGTCGGAAGGCTCCCACGCGTACGCGCGCTCGACGCTGGTGGGGCCGTTCGCCCACGTGAGGCCGAGGGCGGGGCCGTTCGGATATTTCATGTCGAGGTAGATCGCGTCGGCGGGGGAGAGGATCAGCTGCGCGCCGTTGTCGACGAACCGCCGGGCCTTCTCGCCGGCGCCCTCCTGCGGCGTCACGAAGCCCCAGTACTGGCCGATGGTGGTGTCGGCGATCTGCGACGCCGAGCCCGCCTCGTGCCATGCGACCGGCGTCTTGCCGAGGTCGGCGATGATCGCGCTCGCGCGCGTCACGAACACGTCGAAGTCCTCGTCGCTGGTGCTGAGCGACTCGTCGCCGCCGAAATGGAGGTACGGCCCCGGGGTCATCGCGGCGAGCTCGCCGAACACGTCGGCCACGAAGTCGTAGGTCGCCTCGTCGTGGATCTTCAGCGACGAGAACCCGACCGCCATCCCGTCGTAGGGCGCACCCGCCCGGGGCTCGTCGCCGCCGTAGTCGCGGATGATGTCGCGCATGTGGTCGCTGATCACGGGAGTCTCGGCCAGCTCGGGATAGGCGAGCCCGACCGCGTGGGTGTGCCCCGGCATGTCGATCTCGGGCACCACGATCATGTGACGGGATGCCGCGTACTCGACGATCTCGCGATAGTCGGCCTTCGTGTAGAAGCCGCCCGGGTCGCCGCCCACCGCGGTGCCGCTCGCGCGCTCGGTCAGCGCGGGCCGGGAGTCGAGCTGGATGCGCCAGCCCTGGTCGTCGGTGAGGTGCAGGTGCAGCGCGTTCATCTTGAGCGACGCCGCGCGGTCAATGTAGCCCTTGACCGTCGCGACGTCATGGAAGTGCCGGGCGACGTCGAGCATCACGCCGCGGTACGCGAAGCGGGGCGCGTCGTCGATCGTGACGGCCGGGATGATCCAGGCGTCGCCGTCGCGCGCGATGAGCTGGCCCAGCGTCTGCACGCCGTAGAAGAGGCCGGCCGCGTCGGCGCCGGTGATGACGACGGATGCCTCGTCCACCGCGATGCGGTACGACTCCGGCTCTCCGCCTCCCGGCGCGTCGACGCGCAGCTCGATGGCGCCCTCTCGGCCGGAGCCAGCCGGGCTCAGCCCCGTGCGGACCTCGACGATCGCGGCGAGGGCGGCCGCGGCATCCGCATCTCCTGTCATCGGAGTCCCGGCGCCGAGCCGGAACGGCGCGCCGGTCTCAGGCTGGATGGCGGCGGGTGCGGGGACGACGGCGGGAAGCGACACGGTGTCTCCATTCTGTGCGACCGGGGCGCACGCTGTCACGGCGGCGAGCGACAGCAGCACGGCCGCGAATGCGGCGGCTACGGCGGCCCGTCCACGGCGACGGTTCATGTAAAGAGTCCTTACAAAAGGGATCGGCCTCAGCTTATCGGCTGTCCGTCCGTTATGCTCGGGATGTCGCGACTGGCGTTGAGGTGGGCCACCACCGGGGAGCGACCGACTACGGCATTCGACCGCACGCCTGGGCCGATGTGGGACACCCCTATCTTCAAGCCGTGAGTCAGGAGATCGCATGACCGATCAGTTCTTCAACGCCCCTCTCGCCGAGGTCGACCCCGAGATCGCCCAGGTGCTCGATCGTGAGCTCGAGCGTCAGCGCGGATACCTCGAGATGATCGCCTCCGA
The DNA here is from genome assembly GCF_033548675.1 of Microbacterium sp. M3. NCBI lineage: Bacteria > Bacillati > Actinomycetota > Actinomycetes > Micrococcales > Microbacteriaceae > Microbacterium > Microbacterium sp. M3. The sequence goes on along the minus strand of NZ_JAWTZT010000003.1, from coordinate 474,203 downwards.
GAACTTCGTGCCCGTCTCGGTGCTGCAGTCGCAGGGCTCGGTGCTCACGAACAAGTACGCCGAGGGCTATCCGGGTCGTCGCTACTACGGCGGCTGCGAAGAGGTCGACGTCGCGGAGGAGCTCGCGATCCAGCGCGCGAAGGACCTCTTCGGTGCCGAGTTCGCCAACGTCCAGCCTCACTCCGGTGCCACCGCGAACGCCGCCGTGCTGCACGCGATCGCGCGCCCCGGCGACACGCTGCTCGGCCTCTCGCTCGACCAGGGCGGCCACCTGACCCACGGCATGAAGATCAACTTCTCGGGCCGGCTCTACAACATCGTCGCGTACGGGGTCGACCCCGAGACCTCGACCATCGACATGGACGAGGTCGCCCGGCTGGCGCGGGAGCATCAGCCCAAGGTGATCATCGCGGGCTGGTCGGCGTACCCGCGTCAGCTCGACTTCGCGAAGTTCCGCGCGATCGCCGACGAGGTGGGCGCCACCCTGTGGGTCGACATGGCGCACTTCGCCGGTCTCGTCGCCGCGGGTCTGCACCCCAACCCGGTCCCGCACGCGCACGTTGTGTCGTCGACGGTGCACAAGACGATCGGCGGCCCGCGCTCGGGCTTCATCCTCACCAACGATGCCGACATCGCCAAGAAGATCAACACCGCGGTCTTCCCCGGCCAGCAGGGCGGCCCGCTCATGCACGTGATCGCCGCCAAGGCCACCGCGTTCAAGCTCGCCAAGACGCCCGAGTTCAAGGAGCGCCAGGAGCGCGTCCTGCGCGGCGCGCACATCATCGCCGAGCGCCTGTCGCAGCCCGATGTCGCCGGCGCGGGGATCGCGGTCCGCTCGGGCGGCACCGACGTGCACCTCGTGCTGGTCGACCTGCGCAACGCCGCGATCGACGGCAAGCAGGCCGAAGACCTGCTGCACGAGATCCACATCACGGTCAACCGCAACGCGGTGCCCAACGACCCGCGTCCGCCCATGGTGACGTCGGGCCTGCGCATCGGCACCCCCGCGCTCGCCACCCGCGGTTTCGGCGACGCGGAGTTCACCGAGGTCGCCGACGTCATCGCGCTGGCGCTCCAGCCCGGCGCCGACGTCGAGGCGCTGCGCGCACGCGTGGCCGCACTGACGGCGGCGTTCCCGCTCTACCCGGGTCTGCAGCAGCACTGAGGGGCCCGGATGCCGCGGCCCCGGGCCGCCGGTCGGCCCGGCCCGCGGCATCCACCCCCGCCACGGCCCGCGAGAGTACTGCTGGTGGACGAGGGAGTGGGTGGTTCCCTACCCTTCGTCCACCACCTGTACTCTCGCGGATCCCGGTGGGGCGATACCGCATGAGGATCGAGGAGATGAGCATGACCGCACACACGCTCGACGGCAAGGCCGCGGCCGCGGAGATCAAGGAAGAGCTGCGCGAGCGCGTCGCCGCGCTCAAGGAGAAGGGGATCACGCCGGGCATCGCCACGGTGCTCGTCGGCGCCGACCCGGCCTCGCAGCTGTACGTCGGCATGAAGCATCGGCAGTCCGAGTCCATCGGCATGAACTCGATCCAGCGCGAGCTGCCGGCCGACGCGACGCAGGAGCAGGTCGAGGCGCTGATCGACGAGCTCAACGCCGACCCCGAGTGCCACGGCTACATCGTGCAGCTGCCGCTGCCGAAGCACCTCGACACCGACGCGATCCTCGAGCGCATCGACCCCGCGAAGGACGCCGACGGCCTGCATCCCACCAACCTCGGCCGCCTGGTGCTCAACGTGAACGCCCCCATCACGACCCCGCTGCCGTGCACGCCGCGCGGCGTCATCGAACTGCTGGTGCGCAACGACTACGACCTTCGGGGCAAGGACGTGGTCGTCGTCGGCCGCGGTGTCACCATCGGCCGCTCGATCGGGCTGCTGCTGACGCGCCGCGAGATCAACGCGACCGTGACCCTCACCCACACCGGCACGGCAGACCTGTCGCACCACCTGCGGCAGGCCGACGTCATCGTGGCCGCGGCGGGGGTCAAGCACATCGTGCGCGCCGAGGACGTCAAGCCCGGCGCGGCCGTGCTCGACGTCGGCGTCACGCGCGAGGACGACCCCGAGACCGGCAAGGCGAAGATCTACGGGGACGTGCATCCGGACGTCGCCGAGGTCGCCGGCTACCTCTCGCCCAACCCGGGCGGGGTGGGGCCGATGACCGTCGCCCTGCTCATGACGAACGTCGTCGAGGCCGCGGAGCGCGCCGCCGGCTGACCACCCGCCCGGTATCCGTCCGAGCACGGCCCGCCGTGACGCGCCACGTGCGAGAGTGGGCGGATGCCGTCGCCACAGTCGCTCACCGACACAGAACGCCGACTCGTCGCGGCGTGGGCTGCCGACTGCGCCGAGCGCGTCCTGCCGCTGTTCGAGGCGGATGCGCCCGGCGATGACCGGCCGCGGGACGCGATCGCCCGCGCCCGCGGATTCGCGCGCGGCGAGCTCGACGCCGCCGGTGAGATCCGCCGGCGCTTCGTCGCCGGCCGGGCCGCGCACGCCGCCGCGGCACCTGCGGCGGTCGCAGCCGCACGCGCGGCCGCGCAGGCCGCCGGGGCGGCGCACATGGGAGCACACGCGCTCGGCGCGGCCGCCTACGCGGCGCGAGCCGCCGGCCTCGCCGCGGCCGACCCGGATGCCGCCGTCGCCGACGAGCTCGCATGGCAGCTCGCCCGGATGACCGACGACGTCTCGGCGGCGCTGCGCCTGCTGCCGCCGCTCGGGAACGACTCCGCCGGTCCGCTGGGCGCAGGCCTGCTCGCCTCGGGCGATCTCGGCGCGCACATCCGGACGCTGCAGGCGGCGATCGGCGTGGCGCAGGTCTGAGGGTCAGCGCAGCGCGGCCGGCCGGGCAGCCAGCGCGCGCGGTCTGCCCCGGCGGTCGGCGCGTCAGCCGACCGCGACCGCCTCGCGGGCCCGGGGTGTCACGGACTCGGCGTCCGTCGCCCCCAGCGACGCCATGCCGCCGACCCAGCGCTCGCGGTCGGTGTCGGCCCGGTGCCGCACCTCGGTGAGGCGCGTGACGGCGCGGACCTTGACGCCGCAGTACTCCAGCGTGGCGTTGCGCAGCGAGCGGATGGCCGCCTCGCGGTAGACCCAGGCGTTCCAGAACGACGGCGAGTCCATCGTCATCACGATGCGCGCGGTGCGTCCGCTGAGCAGCTTGTCCCACAGGCGCCCGGTCGGGCGGTACCGGTGGGCGAAGCCCGACACGAAGACCCGGTCGATCCAGTTCTTGAGCGCCGCGGGGTACGAGCCCCACCACTGCGGGAAGAAGAAGACCAGGTGGTCGGCCCACTCCACGTCGGCGACGGATGCCGCGACCTCCGGAAGCAGCGGCACATCGGACTCGTCGCGGGGAAGGCGCAGTTCCTCGCGTCGCGTCGGCTGAGGCAGGGCGGGCTGTTCGGCCAGGTCGACGACGCGGACCTCGGCTCCGCCGGCGCGCGCGGCGTCGGCATAGGAGTGGGCGAGTGCGTGATTGAGGCTCGCCGCGAGCGGTGTGCCGATCACGACGAGGATGCGAGGGGCGGTCATGCGGAGAACTCCTTCGTGAGTGCGGCGGCAGGCGCCGCCTTCTGCGGGATGAGGGCGGTGAGCGCGACGAGCTGCGCGTTCAGCCGCGGGGCGTCGATCGGGTCGTCCGCGAGGGCGGGGTGGGCGAGCATCGCGGCGAACTCGCGCTCGAGGACGCCGCCCGCGTCGCGGACGAGCGCGGCGCCCTTCGGCGTGAGCGAGAGCAGGACGCTGCGGCCGGCGCCGACGGGGGACTCGGCCTCGATCCAACCGGCGTCGACGAGACCGGGGACGCGCTTGCTGACGGCGGCCTTGGTCACGCCGAGGCAGCGCGCGAGGGTGGTCATGTCGGTGGGCTCGGTGTCGGCGAGCACGGCCAGGAACTGGAAGTGGTTGAAGCTCACGCCGTATCCGGCGCGCAGCACTCCGTCGGCGTAGGCGTCGAGCTCGGCGATCAGCTCATGGAGGGTGAAGGTGAGGCGGTCGGACACGTTACTGAGTAAACCAGTTGACTCACGGTGAGTCAACCAGTTGACATGGTCTGTCCAGCGGATGCCGCAATTCCGGGTGTCAGGCCAGCCGCGCCTCCGCGGCGGCCAGCGCCGCGCGCGCCCCGTCGGTGGGCGCGACGGCGATCAGCCCGCGATACAGCCGCACCAGCGTCGCGACGTCCAGCTCGCCGGTGCGCGCCCGATCGCAGTGCACCGCCTGGATGGCCGCCTCGAGCTGGAACCGTCCGAGCGGCCGGCCGAGCGCCGAAGCCCGACGCAGCAGCGCGGCGGCCTCGGCGATGAGCGTGCGGTCCCAGAGGCCGGCATCCTGCTCGTCGAGTGGCGGCCAGGGGCGGGTGGTGCGCGCCGGCACGCGCGCCTGCGCGTACGTGAGGAGGGCGGCGAGGCCCCACGCCTCGGGCTCATCGGCGAGGAGGCTCGCAGTGAGCACCGCGAGCCACCGCGCCTCGTCGGCCAGAGATGCCCGCGGATCGTCGCCCTGCTCGAGCCAGTCGATCGCGTAGGCGCCGTAGATCGCCTCAAGCACCGCGGGGAGCCGTGCGGGCATGTCGGGGCGCTCCGGGATGCGGAACGGGATGCCGGCGTCGCGGATCCGGCGCTTGGCGCGCACGAGGCGCTGGGCCATCGTCGCCGGCTCGACGCCGAACGCGCGGGCGATCTCGGCGGCGTCGAAGCCGAGCACCGTCTGCAGCATGAGCGGCGTGCGGATCGCCGGATCGATCGCGGGGTGCGCGCAGGCGAAGAGCAGCTCGAGACGCCGGTCGGGGATCGCCTCGCGCCGCGAGAGGACCGAAACGGCATCGGGCGCCCGCTCGTCGGCGAGCGCCTGGGCGATGCCGCCGTCCAGCGGGACGCCGGTGCGATGCGCCGCCGAGCCGAGGGCGTCGCGCAGCCTGTTGCGAGCCACGGTGACCAGCCATCCTTCCGGGTTGGCGGGGATGCCGTCGTCCGGCCACGTCCGCAGCGCTCGCTCGAACGCATCGGCGAGCGCGTCTTCGGCGAGCGGCAGGTCGCGCGTCGACGCGGCGACGACCGCGAGGATGCGGCCGTAAGAGTCCCGGGCCGTGCGCTCGGCGACCGCGCGGGCGTCACCCGCGGCCGCGGCGCGTCCGTCGCGCCCTCCGGCGCGATGCGGACGCGGCACGGGGGCGGGCATCAGTGCGCGAACGGGGTCCAGGCGCCGTCGCGGAAGTGCGTGGCGCTCGGGCGCACCTCGACGGCGCCCCAGCCGACGGACGGTGCGCGGCCGGCCCACGCGATCGCCGCGTCGAGGTCGTCGACGTCGATCACGAAGGTGCCGCCGAGCTGCTCCTTGGTGTCGGCGAACGGCCCGTCCTGCACGCGCGGCGCGCCGTCGGCGGCCGTCACGGTGGTGGTCACCGCCGACGGCTGCAGCACCTCCGCCGACACCAGGACGCCGGCGTCGTCGAGCGCCTTGGCGTACGCGTCGAACTCGCGCATGCCCTCGGCCCAGGCGTCCGGGCCCATGTCGTCGACGGTCATCTCGGGGTAGTGGAGGAGGAGTGCGTACCGCATGGCGTCGTCCTTTCGTTGGGTTGCGACACCCTCATGACGATCGGCGCACCGCCCGATCGACAGGTCGGGCCGATCAGCTGCCGAGCTCGTCGAGCATGCGCCGCTGCTCGTCGGTGAGCCCGTCGTCGCGGGTGCGCCGCTCGGCGCCGGGGGACGGCGCGCCGCCCGGGTAGGTGTCCAGCGGGTCGGCGTCCGCCGGGGAGGCGGCATCCGTCTTCTTCGCCTGCCCGCCGGTCGCACGGTCGTACAGCGCGCCGGCGTGCGACTCGACGCGGTCGTCGATCGCGCCGTAGATCGCCCACCCGACGATGAGGATGACGGGCGGCAGCACCCAGCCCCAGAAGGCGCCGAAGATCCCACCGCCGATCGAGACGCCGGTGAAGACCACCGTCGCGATCCACACCAGCAGGGCCACCGCGAAGGCGAGCAGGAACTCCACCAGCTTCTCGCCGGCCCGGGTGCGCTGGTGCGCCGACTTCGCCGCCATCGAGCGGAACCACTTCTCGACCAGCGGCTTGATCCAGATGACGATCGCTGTCAGGACGATGCCCGCCCACAGCGCTGCCCAGCCCACACGGGCGGGGGTGAGCCAGCCCACGACCAGCAGCACGACGATGTTGAACACCAGCAGCGACACGAATCGGACGACCCACTTCTTCATGGGTTCACTGTGCCACGTCGGGCGCACGCGGGGGGCGGATGCCGCAGCCGCCGCCCGCGCTCGCAGCGACGGCTGCGGGCGTCAGTACGAGGCGCGGTCCGCGGAGCCCGGAGCGGTGCCGGGAGCGGTGGCCCAGCGCGCGGCGAGGGCCTCGGAGCCGCGGGCCAGGAGTGAGACGTCGGCGCCGACGAGGACGAAAGAGGCCCCCGCCTCGAGGTAGGCCTCGGCCACGGCCGGGTCGAAGGCGTTGACGCCGACGGGCTTGCCGGCGCCGCGGACGGCCTCGAACGCGCGGTGCGCGGCGGCGACGACGTCGGGGTGGGTCTGCCGGCCGAGCAGCCCCATCGACGCGGCGAGATCGGACGGCCCGACGAAGACGCCGTCGACGCCGTCGACCGCGGCGATGTCGGCGGCAGCCTCGACGCCGGCCGCGGTCTCGATCTGCACGAACAGCGAGACGTGGTCGTCGGCGTTCTGCAGGTAGCCGTCGACGCGGTTCCAGCGGGCCGAGCGCGCGAGCGCCGAGCCCACGCCGCGGTTGCCGCGCGGGGGATAGCGCACCGCGGCGACGGCGGCTTCGGCATCCGTCCTCGACGACACCATGGGCACGAGCAGATTCTGGGCCCCGAGATCGAGCACCTGCTTGATCGTGACGACGTCGCCGATGGGCACGCGCACGACCGGGGTGACGGGGTAGGCGGCGACCGCCTGCAGCTGGGCGAGCACCGACTCGAGGCCGGTGGGGGAGTGCTCCATGTCGATGAGCACCCAGTCGAGGCCCGACCCCGCGCAGATCTCGGCGACGAGCGGCGAGCCGGAGCACACCCACATGCCGGCGAGCGGGCGGCCGGCGCCGGCGAGCGCCTCGCGGAAGGTCGGGCTCAGACGAAGCGGCATTCGATCACTCCCATGGGTCCGTAGTCGCACCTGACGCTATCGCCCCGCGACACCCAGAGGGGGCGCGTGAACGACCCCGCGAGGATGATCTCGCCGGCTTCGAGCCGCGCGCCGTGCTGGTGGAACTTGTTCGCGAGCCACGCGACGCCGGTCGCGGGGTGACCGAGCACGCCGGCGGCGACCCCCGTCTCTTCGATCTCGCCGTTGCGGCTCAGCACGCCGGGAACCCAGCGCAGGTCGATCTCGTCGGGCCGCTTGCGCATGTCACCGAGCACCATGGCGCCGTAGGCGGCGTTGTCGGCGATGGTGTCGACGATGGTGCGGCCTTCCAGCTCGATGTGGGAGTTGAGCACCTCGAGGGCGGGCACGGCGTAGTCGATCGCAGCGAGTGCGTCGTCGAGGGTGGCGTCGGGCCCTTCGAGGGGCTGTTTCAGCACGAAGGCGAGCTCGACCTCGATGCGAACGTTGGAGAAGAGGTCGACGGGGATCTCGGCGCCGGTCTGGTAGACGGTGTCGTCGAACATCACGCCGTAGTCCGGCTCGGTGATGCCGGTCGCCTGCTGCATCGCCTTGCTGGTGAGCCCGATCTTGCGGCCCACGAGCCGGCGGCCGGCCGCGACGTTGTGGTCGCGCCACACGCCCTGGATCGCATACGAGTCCTCGACCGTCGCGTCGGGGTACCGGGCGGTGATGCGCGGGATCACACCGTGCGCGCGGTCGGCCTCGGCCAGCTCGGCCGCGATCGCCGCGATGTCGTCGGGATGCAGCATCCGTCTCTCCTCATCGAATCTGGCGGGGTGTGTGCGTGCATGTCCCACTTTCGTTCGTTCCCGAGCTCGGTAGGGGTCGAAAGTGGGACATGCTCCACCGAAATCGGGACACGCACTGCCCGGGGAGCGGCAGGGCGGTGGGATGCCGCGACTACAGCTGGTGGCCGAGCTTGTACTCGCCCTGCTTGTACTCGGGCATCGCGTCGGTGTCGTCGGGGCGCGTGTACGAGAAGCCGTCGGCGCCGATCGTCACGGCCATCTCGGAGTCGTCGGTGCGGGCGACCACCGGCTGCGGGTTGCCGTCGAGGTCGAGCACCAGCGACGCCTCGGTGTACCAGGACGGCACGACCGGGTTGCCCCACCAGTCACGGCGCTGGTTGTCGTGCACATCCCACGTGACCACGGGGTTGTCGGGGTCGCCGGTGTAGTAGTCCTGCGTGTAGATCTCGACGCGGTGGCCGTCGGGGTCGCGCAGGTAGAGGTAGAACGCGTTCGAGACGCCGTGGCGGCCGGGTCCGCGCTCGATCGCGTCGGAGCGGCGGAGGGCGCCGAGCTTGTCGCAGATCGCCAGGATGTTGTGCTTCTCGTGGGTGGCGAAGGCGACGTGGTGCATGCGGGGGCCGTCGCCGCCGGTCATGGCGGTGTCGTGGACGGTGGGCTTGCGGCGCATCCAGGCGGCGTAGACGGTGCCCTCCTCGTCCTGGATGTCCTCCGTCACGCGGAAGCCCAGCGACTGCATGAAGTTGACGGCGCGCGGCACGTCGGGGGTCACCTGGTTGAAGTGGTCGAGCCGCACCAGCTCGCCCGGGGTGTGCAGGTCGTAGCGCCACGAGAGGCGCTCGACGTGCTCGGTCTGGAAGAAGAACTCGTACGGGAACCCGAGCGGGTCGGTGACGCGCACCGAGTCGCCGATGCCCTTGACGAAGCCCTCGGCCCGGCGCTCGACGCGGCAGCCGAGCTCGTCGTAGAAGGCGACGGCCTTGTCGAGGTCTTCGGCCGAGCGCACCCGGTACGAGAACGCGGCCACAGCGGCGACCGGTCCTTGGCGCAGCACGAGGTTGTGGTGGATGAACTCCTCCGTCGAGCGCAGGTAGATCGCCTGGTCGTCCTCCTCGGTGACGTACAGGCCGAGCACGTCGACATAGAACTCGCGCGACGCGGCGAGGTCGGTGACGACGAGCTCCATGTACGCGCAGCGCAGGATGTCGGGCGCCGGCGCGGACGGCGTCGGGATCGGGTTGTCGGAGAGGATCGGCGCCTCCTGGCTCACGAAGAAGCCGGAGGAGGTGCGGGTCATCTGGTCACGGTGGGTCATGTCGCGTCCTTGCGTTTACGTGGGTGCGGGGCGTTTCGTCTCGCTTCGCTCGCGCAACGACCGAGAATCCGGTCGTTGAGCGAGGAGCGAAGCGGCGAGACGAAACGCATGAGCGGATGCCGCGGCTCAGGCCTGCAGCTTCGTGGCGGCGGCCGTCTGCTCGGCGTGGCGGTCGGCTCGGCCGAACGTCGGGTTGTGGGCGGGGCCGAGCGTGATGTGCACGGCCTGCTGGTCGGTGTAGAAGTCGATCGAGCGGTAGCCGCCCTCGTGGCCGAGGCCCGATGCCTTCACGCCGCCGAACGGCGTGCGAAGATCGCGGACGTTGTTCGAGTTCAGCCACACCATGCCGGCCTCGATGGCCTGCGAGAAGTTGTGCGCACGCTTCAGGTCGTTGGTCCAGACGTAGGCGGCGAGGCCGTACTTCACGCCGTTGGCGAGGGCGAGCGCCTCCTCGTCGGTGTCGAACGGGGTGATCGCGACGACAGGCCCGAAGATCTCCTCCTGGAAGATCCGGGCGTCCGGTGCGACGTCGGCGAACACCGTGGGCCGCACGAAGTTCCCTTCGTCGAACCCGTCTGGGCGTCCGCCGCCGGCGACGAGGCGCGCCTCGGTCTTGCCGATCTCGATGTAGCTCACGACCTTGTCGTAGTGCTCCGGGTGCACCAGCGCTCCCACTTCGGTCGCGGGGTCGTGCGGGTATCCGACGACGACCCGCTCGGCCTGCGCCGCGTACCGCTTCACGAACTCGTCGTAGATCGGGCGCTCCACCAGGATGCGCGAGCCGGCGGTGCAGCGCTCGCCGTTGAGCGAGAAGACGCCGAAGATCGTGGCGTCGATCGCCGCCTCGAGGTCGGCGTCGGCGAAGACCACGGCCGGGCTCTTGCCGCCGAGCTCCATCGACAGGCCCTTGAGGAACGGCGCGGCGTTGCCGAAGATGATCTGCCCCGTGCGGCTCTCGCCGGTGAAGGAGATCAGCGGCACGTCGGGATGCTTGACCAGTGCGTCGCCGGCATCCTCACCCAGTCCGTTCACGAGGTTGAAGACGCCCTGCGGCAGTCCCGCCTCCTCGAAGATCCCCGCCCACAGCGACGCCGACAGCGGCGTGAACTCCGCGGGCTTCAGCACCACGGTGTTGCCGGTCGCGAGCGCGGGGCCGAGCTTCCACGACTCGAGCATGAAGGGCGTGTTCCACGGCGTGATCAGCCCGGCGACGCCGATCGGCTTGCGGTTGACGTAGTTCATCTGGCGGCCCGGCACCTTGTAGGCGTCGTCGGCCTGCGCGACGATCAGGTCGGCGAAGAACCGGAAGTTCTCGGCGGCGCGGCGGGCCTGACCGAGGGCCTGCGTGATCGGCAGCCCCGAGTCGAACGACTCGAGCTCGGCGAGGCGCGCGTCGCGCGACTCGACGATGTCGGCGACGCGGTGCAGCACGCGCGAGCGCTCGCGAGGCAGCATCCGCGGCCACGGCCCGTCCGTGAACGCGCGCCGCGCGGCCGCGACGGCACGGTCGATGTCTGCCTCCTTCCCGGCGGCGGCCTGCACGTACGTCTCGTTCGTGACCGGGTCGAGCACGTCGAACGTGCCGCCGTCGGCTGAATCGACGAAGGCGCCGTCGATGTAGTGCTGGATGCTGCTCGGCAGCCCTTCGGGCACGTGCCGTGCGGCGGCGGCGCGCTGCGCTTCCCGTGCGGGGGCGGTGTCGGTCATGTGTCGCTCCTTCGTCGGAGATTCGATCGGATGCCGGAGGCCCGGCATCCGCGCGGTTCAGAAAGCGGGAAGGCCCAGGGCCTCGTCGGGGTGCTCGTGGATCATGTAGGCGTCGAGAGTGGCGGCGCGATGGCGGCGTGCCGCCTTCTCGATCTCACCGAGGGGCGCTCCCGCCTCGATGAGCTGGACGATGTTCTCGTGCTCGGCCACCGATTCCTGCGCGCGCCCGGGCACGAAGCTGAAGGTCGAGTCGCGCAGGTGACCGAGCCTGCCCCATTCCGCGTTGACCAGCTCGAGCATGCGCGGGTTGGCGCACTTGGAGTACAGGGTCGAGTGGAACTCGTGGTTCAGCGCGGTGAACGCGCGCGGATCGAAGTGCTCGAGGGTCTCGATCATGAGCTCGTTGATGCGGCGGGCGTTGCGCAGGTCCTCGGCTGTCAGCCGACGGGCGGCCAGCGCCGTGGCGGTGCCCTCGAGGATCGACAGGGCCTGCATGCTGTGGCGGTACTGCGAGTCGTCGACCATCGACACGCGTGCGCCGACGTTGCGCTCGAACGTCACGAGGCCCTCGGCCTCGAGCTGACGGATCGCCTCGCGCACCGGGACCACGCTCATGTCGAGGTCGCCGGCGATGGAGCCGAGCACGAGCCGGTAGCCCGGCGTGAACTCCTGGTTCGCGATGCGCTCCTTGATCCAGTGGTACGCCTGCTGCGACTTGCTGAGCGCGGCGTCATTCGCTGCCGCGGGCAGGGACTCGAGCGGGGTCATGCGCGGCCTGCCTCTCGGGCGTCGTACTTCGCGCGCCATGCGGCGTTCATCGGGAAGAGGCCGTCGACCGGGTGCCCCTCGGCGACGCGCTGCGCGATCCACGCGTCCTCGTCCTCCTGTGCGAGAGCCGCGTCGACGACCTCCTCGGCGATGGCCGGAGGGATCACCACGACGCCGTCCGCGTCGCCGACGATCACGTCGCCGGGCTGCACCGTGGTGCCGCCGCAGGCGATCGTCACGTCGCCCTCCCACGGCACGTGCCTGCGTCCGAGGACCGCCGGATGGGCGCCGGCGGAGTACACCGGAATGCCGACCGCGGCGACGGCCGCGGCATCCCTCACCCCTCCGTCGGTCACGATGCCGGCGGCGCCGCGCGCGTGCGCACGGATGGCCAGGATGTCGCCGAGCGTTCCCGAGCCGGGCTCGCCGCGCGCCTCGATGACGACGACCTCGCCGTCGCCGACCGCGTCGAACACCCGCTTCTGCGCGTTGTAGCCGCCGCCGTGCGAGGCGAACAGGTCTTCGCGGTTCGGGACGAAGCGCAGCGTGCGGGCGGTGCCCACGAGCTTCGCCTCGGGGTGGAGGGGACGCACGCCGTCGATGTGGACGTTGTTCAGCCCCCGCTTGCGCAGCTGCGCCGACAGCCCGGCGACCGGCACGGCCGCGAGCTTCGCCCGCAGGCCGGGGGACAGGGCCGGTGCGCCCGTGTCGTCGGCCGGGAGGCCCGCCGCCTCCCGCGAGCCCCACGCCTCGGTGCGCTGCAGGTCGTCGACCGACGGCAGCGAGCCGAGGGCTGCGTCGAAGGCCGCCTCGCCCTGCACGACCGTGGTCACCAGGCGTCCGGAGCTCGGGCCGCCGGGCACGTCGACCTCGACCTCGACGAGGTCGCCGGGGGAGGCCACCGACGAGCCGGCGGGGGTGCCGGTGAGGATCACATCGCCGGGCTCGAGGGTGAAGTGCTGCGAGAGGTCGGCGACGAGCTGCGTCAGCGGGAAGATCATGCCGGCCGACGTGTCGTCCTGTGCGAGCTCGCCGTTCAGCCACGTCCGTACGCGCAGCGCTTCGGGATCGACCGTGCGTGCGTCGATGAGCGCCGGGCCCAGGGGGGTGTAGCCGTCACCGCCCTTCGACCGCACGTTCGAGCCCTTGTCGTTCGCGCGCAGGTCGTAGAGGCCGAAGTCGTTCGCCGCGGTGACCCACGCCACGTGGTCCCAGGCGTCGGCGAGACCGACGCGGCGGGCCGGCGTGCCGATGATCAGCGCGATCTCTCCCTCGAACGCGAGCAGCTCGGTGCCCGCGGGGCGTTCGATCGTGGAGCCCGACGCCGCGACAGAGCTCGACGGCTTGAGGAAGTACGACGGATGCTGCGGCCGGCGTCCGCGCTGGTCCGCACGCGATGCGTAGCTGAGGTGGATCGCGACGATCTTCCCGGGACGGCCGCCGAGGGCGGCGTAGCGCGGATCGGCCGGGGATCCCGATGGTGCCGGGGTGGCGGCATCCGTCATCTCGTCCATCCGAGCTCCTTCACTCTTGCGTCGTATTCGAAATCGTATATGATCATCGCGCACCCGGCAACCATTCCCCGGTCGCCGGCGACGACGACGTCAGTCCCCGACACAGGAGTCACCCCATGAGCACCACACAGCCCCCGCAGGGCTTCACCCCCACCGGCACCATCGCCACTGCGGCCGATCGGCGCCGCGTCGTCTTCGCGACCGTCGTCGGCACGACGGTCGAATGGTACGACTTCTTCATCTACGCATCCGCGGCCGGTCTGGTCTTCGGGCAGCTGTTCTTCGCCCCTGCGGGCGAGGGATTCGCACAGATCCTCAGCTTCCTCACCGTCGGCATCAGCTTCCTCTTCCGCCCGTTCGGGGCGTTCCTCGCCGGCCACTTCGGCGACCGGTTCGGCCGCCGCGTGGTGCTCATGTGGACCCTCATCCTGATGGGCGCCGCCACCACGCTGGTCGGACTCCTCCCGACGTACGCCGCGATCGGCATCGCCGCGCCGATCCTCCTGATCTTCCTTCGGATCCTGCAGGGCATCTCGGCGGGCGGCGAATGGGGCGGCGCCGTTCTCATGGCCGTCGAGCACGCGCCTAAGGCGAAGCGCGGCATCTTCGGCGCCTCCCCGCAGATCGGCGTGCCGCTCGGACTGCTGCTCGCGTCGGGCATCATGGCCCTGATGGCGCTCATCGCCCCCGGCGACGCGTTCCTCGAGTGGGGCTGGCGCGTGCCGTTCCTGCTGAGCGTCGTGCTCATCCTCATCGGCTGGTACGTCCGCCGTCGCGTCGAGGAGAGCCCGGTTTTCACCGAGCTCGCCGAGCGCAAGGAGAAGGCGCAGATGCCGATCCTGCAGCTGTTCCGCCGTCACGCGCTGCTCGTCATCATCGCCGCACTGGTGTTCGCCGGCAACAACGCCGTCGGCTACATGACGACCGGCGGCTACATCCAGCGCTACGCGACCGACCCCGAGGGGCCGGTCGGACTCCAGACCGCCGACGTGCTGGGCGCCGTGACGCTCTCGGCCGTGTCGTGGCTGGTCTTCACGTGGATCGCCGGGTGGCTGTCCGACCGCATCGGCCGGCGCACGACCTACATCATCGGCTGGCTGCTGCAGCTCACCGGCGTGCTGCTGCTGTTCCCGCTCGTCAACACGGGCGACGTCGTGCTCCTGGCCGTCGGCCTCTGCGTGCTCACCATCGGCCTCGGCTTCACCTACGGGCCGCAGGCGGCGCTCTACTCCGAGCTCTTCCCGGCCTCGATCCGGTTCTCGGGCGTCTCGATCTCGTACGCGATCGGCGCGATCCTGGGCGGCGCGTTCGCGCCCACCATCGCGCAGTGGATCGTGCAGACGACCGGGTCGACCGCCGGCGTGACGTGGTACCTCGCGGGTATGACGGTCATCGGCCTCATCGCGACGCTGCTGCTGCGCGACCGCTCCGGCATCCCGCTCGGCCCCGACCACGAGGCCGAGCAGGAGGTCAGCCCCGTCTACGGCCTCGCGAAGGCCTGACGCCGGCGGCGGATGCCGCGGCACGAGCCCCTTCGCGGGCGCGGGCCGCGGCATCCGTCGTGCGCCCGGCGGCCGGCGCTCTGCGACGGCGGCGGACGGCGTCAGGAGTTCACGCGGATGATCTCCTGCTGGTACGGCGCCACCACGGCGCCGGAGATGCGGCAGTCGAGCACCAGGAAGGGACGGGATGCCTCGGGCTCGGCCGCCCAGGTCGCCAGCCGGTCGAGGTCGTCCAGGGTGCGCACCACGACGCCCTCGGCCCCGACGCCGGCGGCGAGAGCGGCGAAGTCGACCTCGGGGATGAGCATGGGCTCCTTCGCGAGGCCCTTGAGGCCGTAGAGGTTCACCTCGGCGCCGTAGGCGGCGTCGTTCCACACGACCGCGAGGCCGCGCCCGCCGGCGACGCGCACGGCGCTCTCGAGGTCGGCCAGCGCCATCAAGCCGCCGCCGTCGCCCGTCGTCAGCACCACGGTGGCGGACGGCTTCGCGAGCGCGGCGCCCGGCACCGAGGGCCAGCCCAGCCCGATGGACTGGAACGCCGTGCCCACCATCGTCATCCGGTCGGGCGACGCGACGGGCCAGTACATGTTCGCCCAGCCGATGAAGTGGCCGCCGTCCGACACGACGACGCGGTCCTCGGGCAGCAGCCGGCCGATGCGCACGGCGACGCTGCGCGGGTCGAGCCGGCCGTCGGCCGCCGTGCCGTCGCCCGGCTCGTACGCGCGCCGCGACGCGATGTCGACGCTCTCGCGCCAGCCGCTCGGCTCACCGCCGCGGGTCCGCAGCGCGTCCGCGACGGCACGGGCCACGACCGCGGCATCCCCTCGCACGTAGCCGCCCACGTGCGGGTGGGTCGCGGCCGCGGCGACGTCGACCTGGAACACGCGCGTGCCCGGCGCGAACAGGTCGCCGAACCGCATCGTGAACTGGTTGAGCGATGCCCCGAACACCACCGCGAGGTCGGCCTCGCGTACGAGCGCCATCGCCCCTTCGGCGCCGAAGCCGCCGGTCACGCCGAGGTCGAACTCGCCCCGCGGGAAGATGCCGCGCCCGAGTGCGGTCGAGGCGGTGACGGCGCCGGTCAGGTCGGCGATGTCGCCGAGCGCCTCGCCGGCGCCGCAGATCCATGCGCCCCGTCCGGCGAGGAGGAACGGGCGCTCCGCCGACGCGAGGGCGTCGACCAGTCCTTCGACCGCTCC
The DNA here is from genome assembly GCF_033548675.1 of Microbacterium sp. M3. Taxonomy (NCBI): domain Bacteria; kingdom Bacillati; phylum Actinomycetota; class Actinomycetes; order Micrococcales; family Microbacteriaceae; genus Microbacterium; species Microbacterium sp. M3. The sequence goes on along the minus strand of NZ_JAWTZT010000003.1, from coordinate 458,297 downwards.
CGCGGCGAAAGCGCCCGCAGGCGTGAGCGGCACGGGGCGGCGTGGCTCCGGTGCCTCGGGAAGCGCCCCGGCGTCGCGGGCCGCGACGTCGTAGGGGATCGCGAGCACCGTCGGCACGCGATAGGTGAGCGCGTGCTCGATGGCGATAACCGTGGTGGCTGCGGCATCCGCTCGCCCGACGGTATAGGTGCGCGCGCCGACGGCTGACGCGAGGGCGATCTGGTCGACGTCCCACGGGCGTGGGCCCGACGTCGGCTCGTCGCCGACCACGAGCACGAGCGGCACGTGCGCCTGCACCGCCTCGGCGAGGGCGGTGAGGGTGTTGGTGAAGCCGGCGCCGTACGTCGCCGTCGCCGCCGCGAGTCGCCCGGACGCGCGGTGATAGGCGTCGGCGGCGACCACGCCGCCGGCCTCGTGGCGGACGGCCGTGAAGTGCACCTCGGTCGAGCGCTCGAGGGCGTCGAGGAAGTACGCGTTGCCGTTGCCCATGACGCCGAACACGTGATCGACGTGGCGGGCGAGGGTGAGGGCGACGTGCGCGGAGACGGACGTGGTGGGCGAGACCGCGGGCATGGCGGGGCCTTTCGAGACGGAACGGAGGATCAGACCGTATGTGTCTCGCGCGTGCGCGCTGCGTGCCCATTTTTCGAGCACCGGCGGGCGTCGCTGCCGCCGGACGAGTCGAGTATAGGACTTCGGCCAAGATGGAAGTCATGAAGACGATCCAGCTGCGCCGGTACACGCTCGTCGAAGGGGAGTACGACGCCTTCGTCGCGTGGTGGACCGAGTGGATGCCGAAGGTCCGGCCCGCGGCCGGCTTCACGATCGAGTTCGCCTACGGCCTGCGCGAGAGCAACGAGTTCGTGTGGGCGGTCAGCGCCGAGGGCGACGAGGAGGCCTTCCTTGCGCTCGAGAAGGCGTACATGGCCTCGGACGCGCGGGCAGAGGCGTTCGCGGGCGTCCCCCAGCGCGTGGCGGAGTACAACATCCGGTTCGTGACCGAGTACCCGACGACGGCCTGACGCGAGCTCGACCCGTTTCGTCTCGAGCGAGACCGGGACGCGGCCCCTGCCGAACTCCACAGATCCGGCGGGCGCCCGCCGCGCCCGTCCCCGATCCGGCCCGGTCCCGCGCAGATCCGTGGAGTTCCGCAGCTGAACCTGGTCAGCCGCCGAGCGCCTCGCGGATCGCCGTCGCCGACACCGCGAGGCGCGCGGCGATCTCCTCGTCGCTGTGGCTGCTCGCCACGAACACCACGGCGATCGCGGCCGGGCCTCGGCCCCGCACCGTGAACGGCACGGCCACCGCGCGCAGGCTCGGGATGACCTCGTCGTGGCTGGTGGCGAAGCCGCGGGCTGCGGCATCCGTCACCTCCTGCGCCAGCTCGGCCGACACGTCGGCGGGCCAGGAAGGCCGGGGGAGCAGCGACAGGATCGCCTTGCCGGGCGCGCCGCGCGTGATCGGATGCCGCGTCCCGGGGCGCTGCGCGACGGGATTCACCGCGTGACGCGGCTCGATGCTCGAGAGCGTCACGCACTCGTCGTGGTCGAGCACCGCGAGGAAGCAGGTGACGCCGAGGTCGCCCGCGACGGCGGTGAGCTCGGGCACCGCCTCGGCCTGCAGGTCATGTGCGACGCCCGCCGCGAGAGCGGCGAGGCGCGCGCCGAGCTCGATGCGTCCGGCGGCGTCGCGCTCGACGAGCCCGTGGTCCTCGAGGGTCCGCAGCAGCCGGTAGGCGACTGAGCGGTGCACGTCGAGACGCTCGGCGATCTCGTCGATCGAGAGCGTGCGGCGCGCGTCGGCGAGCACTTCGAGGATCCGGATGCCGCGACTCAGCGTCTGCGAGGCGGGTGGGGTGGTCGGGGCCGGGCTCATCGATGCTCACTGTCTCGTCGGCCGCAGTCTTGCCGCCGGCGCACGGGTCGTATACGATCTGTTCAATAGTAGAACGGTGTGTTCGAATATAGAACACATGGTTCCGCCTCACAACCTCTGACGTCGACGTCAGGAAGGATGCGGACGATGCAGTTCCATCACCACGGCTACGTCTCCGGCGACCCGCGGATTCAGGATGCGGTCGGCACGGGCATCGACCGGCCGACCGAGCTGCCCGACGAGACGGACGTGCTGATCGTCGGCTCGGGGCCTGCAGGAATGCTGCTCGCGGCGCAGATGTCGCAGTTCCCGGGCGTCACGACGCGGATCATCGAGCGCCGCGAGGGCCGGCTCGTGCTCGGCCAGGCCGACGGCATCCAGCCCCGCAGCGTCGAGACGTTCCAGGCGTTCGGCTTCGCCGAGCGGATCATCGCCGAGGCCTACAACATCGCGTGGATGAACTTCTGGGGGCCCGACCCCGAGAACCCCCGCAACATCATCCGCACCGCGCGCACCGAGGACTATGCCTTCAAGATCAGCGAGTTCCCGCACCTCATCGTGAACCAGGCGCGCGTGCTCGACTATTTCGCCGAGGCGGCGGCCCACGGCCCCGGCCGCATCGTCCCGGACTACGGCATCGAGTTCGTCGGCCTGACCGTGCACGAAGCGGGGGAGTATCCCGTCGAGGTGCGGGTGCGTCACGTCGCCGGTGAGCGCGCCGGCCAGGAGCGCACCGTCCGCGCGAAGTACGTCGTCGGCGCCGACGGCGCGCGCAGCGGCGTGCGCGAGGCGATCGGCCGCACGCACGTCGGCGCGTTCGCGGCCCACGCGTGGGGCGTGATGGACGTGCTGGTCAACACCGACTTCCCGGATTGGCGCACCAAGTGCGCGATCAACTCCGAGGCGGGCAACATCCTCCTGATCCCGCGCGAGGGCGGCTACCTGTGCCGCGTCTACGTCGACCTCGGCGAGGTCGCCGCCGACGACGACCACCGCGTGCGTCGGACGCCGATCGACGAGGTCATCCGCAGGGCCGACGAGATCCTGCATCCCTATTCGCTCGACGTGAAGCAGGTCGCCTGGCACAGCGTCTACGAGGTCGGTCATCGCGTGACCGACAAGTTCGACGATGTCGACGTCGACCAGGGGCACCACCCCCGCGTCTTCCTCGCCGGCGACGCGTGCCACACGCACAGCGCCAAGGCGGGGCAGGGCATGAACGTGTCGATGCAGGACGGCTTCAACCTCGGCTGGAAGCTCGGGCACGTTCTCACGGGGCTCAGCCCCGCCTCGCTCCTCTCGACGTACTCGGCCGAACGTCAGCCGGTGGCGCAGCAGCTCATCGACTTCGACCGCGAGTGGTCGGCCCTCATGGCGCGCAAGCCGGAGGAGATCTCCGACCCGCAGGAGCTCGCGACGTTCTACCTCGGCACGGCCGAGTTCCCGTCCGGGTTCATGACGCAGTACGGACCGTCGATGATCGTGACGGATGCCGCGCACCAGGCGCTCGCCGAAGGCTTCCCGGTGGGCAAGCGCTTCAAGTCCGCAGAGGTGGTGCGGGTGTGCGATGGCAACGCGGTGCACCTCGGCCACCACGCGAAGGCCGACGGCCGGTGGCGGATCTACGCCTTCGCCGACGCACCCGCCGCGGGCGAGGCATCCGTCCTCTCCGACTGGGCCGATGTCATGGCGTCGCAGGAGTCGCCGATCGCCCGCTTCACCCCGGAGGGCGCCGACATCGATGCGGTGTTCGACGTGAAGGTCGTCTACCAGCAGCCGCACGAGGACGTCGACATCACGCGAGTGCCCGAGCTGTTCCTGCCGAAGACCGGGCCGCTCGGCCTCACCGACTGGGAGAAGGTGTACGCGGCGGCGCCGAGCGCATGGACGACCGACGACATCTTCGAGGAGCGCGGTATCTCGCGCGACGGCGTGGTCGTCGTCGTGCGCCCCGATCAGTACGTCGCAGCCGTGCTGCCGCTCGAGGCCACCGCCGAGCTGGGTGCCTTCTTCGCGCAGTCGTTCCTGCCGCAGCACGAGCCGGCGCGCGTGGCCGGCTGACCGTTCCGCCGGGCGAAACAAGCCGCTGCGCTGTACATCGCGTATATCCGCCGCGCTGAGCGGCGGCGGGCAGAATTGGCCGTAGACATCGACAGAACGGATGCCGCGGCCGGCGGCATCCGGAACCGACAAGGGAGTCCCCGTGACCACGACGATCACCGAAACCCGTGAGTCCGAGCTGCTGGCCTCCGTGCCCGATGGGCTGTTCATCGGCGGACAGTGGCGCGCGGCGACCGGCGAGAAGACGCTGAAGGTCTACGACCCGTCCAACGGCGAGGTCGTCAAGGAGATCGCCAACGCGTCGCCCGAGGACGGCATCGCCGCGCTGGACGCCGCGGTCGACGCGTTCCCGGCGTGGGCGGCGACGCCGGCGCGGGAGCGGGCCGAGATCCTGCGTCGGGCGTTCGACCTGCTGCAGGAGCGCAAGGAGGACTTCGCGCTGCTGATGACGATCGAGATGGGCAAGCCGCTGGCCGAGGCCCGCGGTGAGGTCGCGTACGGGGGCGAGTTCCTGCGCTGGTTCAGCGAGGAGACCGCGCGCATCCAGGGCCGCTACGGGGCGAACCCGGAGGGCACCGGGCGGATGATCGTGTCGCAGCACCCGGTGGGCCCGTGCTTCCTGATCACGCCATGGAACTTCCCGCTGGCGATGGCGACCCGCAAGATCGCCCCCGCGCTGGCCGCCGGCTGCACCGTCGTCATCAAGCCCGCAGAGCTCACTCCGCTGACGACCCTCGCGTTCGCGAAGCTGCTCGAGGACGCCGGCGTGCCGGCCGGGGTGGTCAACGTCTTCACGACCTCGACGTCGGGCGCGGTGTCGGAGCCGATCATCCGCGACCCGCGGCTGCGCAAGCTGTCGTTCACCGGGTCGACCCAGGTCGGGCAGCGGCTGCTCGAGCAGGCGGCGCAGGGGGTGCTGCGCACGTCGATGGAGCTCGGCGGCAACGCCCCGTTCGTGGTGTTCGACGACGCCGACCTCGACAAGGCGGTCGACGGCGCGATGCTGGCGAAGTTCCGCAACATCGGTCAGGCGTGCACCGCTGCCAACCGCTTCATCGTCCACCGCTCGGTCGCCGACGAGTTCGCGAAGCGCGTCACCGAGCGGGTGAACGGGTTTCGGGTGGGTCGGGGCACCGAGGACGGCGTCACCATCGGCCCGCTCATCGACGACCGTGCCGTCGCGAAGGCGTCGCAGCTGGTGCAGGATGCCGTGACCCGCGGCGCGACGGTGACCACCGGCGGCAACGAGATCGACGGACCCGGGACGTTCTACGAGCCCACCGTGGTCACGGACGTGCAGCCCGGGTCGGAGATCCTCCGCGAGGAGATCTTCGGGCCGGTGCTCGCGATCATCCCGTTCGATGACGAGGACGACGCCGTGCGCCTGGCCAACGACACCGAGTACGGCCTGGTGTCGTACGTGTTCACCGAGAACCTCGCCCGCGGGCAGCGGATGATCGAGCGCCTCGAGACGGGGATGATGGGCCTGAACATGGGCGTCGTCTCCAACGCCGCCGCCCCGTTCGGCGGCTGGAAGATGTCGGGCCTCGGCCGCGAAGGCGGCGCAGAGGGCATCCACGAGTACCTGCAGACCAAGTACACGCTGACGCCCAACCCGTTCTGACCCGGCGCACAGTCGCGCCGGCCACCCGCCGGAATCGATGACGGGAGCGGAGCGGATGCCTCGGGGAGGGGCATCCGCTCGGCTCTTCGTGCGGCGGGGCCGCTGCGGGGCGGGGGCGGGCGGTCGGGGCGCGACCACCGCGACTGCCACGTGGGATCTGTCAACCCGTTGGAGCCGGCTCTCTCGCGGCCGCAGGCTGGGGGAAAGACGGGAGACGAACATGAGCCACTACGACAAGCCCCACGAGAAGCACTCCGACGACGCCGTCGCGGACGACGCGCCGCCGACGGACGCGGTCACCGACGAGGTGCGTGAAGACGCTGCCCGCACGCAGAACGTGGGCGGCGGCGACCTCCCGGACGAGCCCGCGCTCACCCACCCCTGACCCGAACGACCCTGCCTCCGGTGGTGCGCGGGTCAGTGCGGGTGGTGGCGGGTGCTCGTCGCGCCGACGGAGAGCGACGCTTCCCGGTGCTCGCTCTGGGACTGCCCGTCCCAATATGGTGTGGACATGGATCTCGCGGGCAGGATCACCGTCGGAGCGGCCGTCCTCGTCGTCGGCGGCCTCGTCGCCCTCGCGGCCCCGGCCGTCGCCTCGGCGGCCGGCATCGTCTCGGCATGGGCGCATACCGCGCCGACCGAGGATCCGCCCGAGGCGGAGTCGCCGGCGGATGGCGACGCCGCGCTGGAGAAGGACATGCTGGACGAGCTAAGCGACGGATATGTGTACGTCGGCAACGGCACGGCGATCCCGAAGAACGGCCCTGCCGGGTGCGAGGAGCCGCGCTGGCTGCATGTGGGCGGTGGACGCGCCAGCATCAACGGCGACCTGATCGATCGGGGAGTCAACGACCTGGCCCGGGGTGCCGTCGGGCTGGACGCAGACGGCGACGTGAAGACCTACACGGTCGAACCGGGTGATGCGCTGTACGCGATCGCTGACCGGTTCTGCATCGCGAACGCGCTCGCGATCTCGACCCTCAATCACACGCGCACGATCCAGCCGGGTGAGGTGCTGCTGCTTGCGCCCGACAGGTCGATCCCGTGGGTGGAGTACTTCAATCCGCGGAGCGCGGGGGCGGGCTACCAGCAGATTCCCTACCAGCTCGCCGTCGAAGCGATGAGCGCCGCAGCCTGGGCGGGGGACCTCGAACGGATGCGCGCCATCTTCACGAACGAGCTGCGTGGACTGTACCCCGACCCGGCCGAGGCCGATGTCATCGCCCGGGCGCTCGACGCCGGCGACCTCGACGCGCTGCGCCAGATGTTCGCGTAGCCGGGTGAGCGCCATCGTGGACCCGTCGCTCCGCCGAAGGATGGCTGAACGGTTGCTCGGCTAGCATTCGGGGGTGACGAATCCAGCCCCCATCGACGACGTCTCGATCGGCGGTGACGGCATCCGTCTCGGGCAGTTCGTGAAGTTCGCGGGGCTGCTCGACTCCGGCGGGAACGTCAAAGAGGCCATCATCGACGGCTACGTGCTCGTGAACGGTGAGGTGGACCGCCGTCGCGGGCGCCAGCTGCAGATCGGGGACGTCGTGAGCTTCGAGGGGCGCCGGGTCCGCGTCTGCCCCTGAACGGCCGTGACCGCAAGGGCTTTGCTGCTCGTGGTGGGAATGTCAGGGTGGAACGCACCCGGGCGAAAGAGCCGGGTCGCGAACCGGATCGGCGAGGAGCGGACATGTGGATCGAGTGCTTCGAGCGAGACGCCCGATTCGACGGCGCCGATGCCGAAGCGCTCGTCGAGGAATTCCTCGCGCACGTGCGGGCGGCGCATCAGGTGCCCTACCCGGAGCATGAGATACGTCTCTGGGCGCGCAACTTCGCGGACGCATCCGCGCGTGAGGACGGCCCGGTCGAGCGAGTCCCCTCGATCGGCCCGATCGTCGTGCATCCCGTCACCGAGGATCGCATCGACGATTGGCTCCGGTTCTTCGACCGCGACGCCTTTCCCGACAACCCGGACTGGGGCTCGTGCTACTGCCTGCATCCGCACACCGGTGACGTCCCGGAGCGCCCGTGGCGCGATGTGCGAGCCGACATGGTCGAACGCCTGCGCTCGGGCGCGACACTGGGCTACCTCGCGTACGTGGACGGTCGGCTCGCCGGCTGGGTGAACGCGTCGTACCGGTCGACCTACGCGAAGTACGACGGGCTCGACCCCGACGGCCCCGACCCGGGAACGGTCGTGGGGGTGTCCTGCTTCGTCATCGCGCCGCCGTATCGTCGCCACGGCGTGTCGTCGGCGCTCCTCGATCGCGTCGTCGCCGACGGCCAGGCGCGGGGTGCGCGCTGCATCGAGGGGTACCCCCGCCGCACCGCCCCGGGGACGGACTCCGAGTCCTTCTGCGGACCGCGGTCGATGTTCGACGCCCGCGGGTTCGCCGCCGTCATGGAGCACGACCGGTTCACCGTCGTCCGCAAGCCCGTCTGATCGCAGACCGAGCGCGCGCAGCCCCGTCCCGCCGGCCGTCCGAGCGCGCGTCTGTCCCCTGCGCCATGATGGGCGCATGGCCCCCACCTCGCCTTCCGCCGGAAGCTCGGCGCGGCCGCGCGCGGTCGCGGCCATCCGACAGGAGCGGCTGCGCTCCCATCGCTTGAGCGCGCCCGCGCCGACGATCGCCGAGGCGGCACGCCACATGCTCGCCACGCAGAGCCAGGAGTTCTGGGGTGGCCGGTGGGCCCTCGCGGCCCGCACCCGTGGGCGGATGAGCGTGCGCGATGTCGACGCCGCCTACGACCGCGGCGAGATCGTGCGCAGCTGGACCATGCGCGGCACGATCCACACCGTGCCGACTGCCGACCTCGGATGGGTGCTCTCCGTCACGGCTGAGCGACAGCGTCGGCAGGCGGCCGCCGTCCACCGCGCCGAGGGCATCGACGCCGCCGAAGCCGACCGCGCAGAGCGCCTCGCGCGTGCGGCCCTGAGCGGTGGCAACCGCCTCACCCGCAAGGAGCTGTTCGACGTGTGGGAGCACGGCGGCGTCTCGACCGCGCGCCAGCGCGGCTACCACCTGCTGGTCGCGCTGTCGCTGCGCGCCGTGGTCTGCCAGGGCCCCGTCGTCCCGCGCGACAACGGTCCGACCCGTGAGCAGTACCTGGTGCGGACGGACGAATGGATCACGGATGCCGCCACGCCGGCCGATCCGCTCGCGGAGTTCTTCGTCCGCTACATCGCCTCGCACGGCCCCGCGGGCCCCCGGGACTTCGCGTGGTGGACGGGGCTGCCGCTCGGGGTCTCGCGCAGTGCGGCGGCTGCGGCATCCGATCGCCTCGCCGTCGTCGCGGACGAACCCGAGCCGCAGTACGTGGTCGCCTCCGGTGCGCCGCGGCGGAGCGCGACGGCCCCGGAGGTGGTCGCGCTGCCGCCGTTCGAGGAGTACTACCTGTCGTACGCCGATCGCACCGTGCCGTGCGCGCCCGAGTTCCTGAGCGCGATCGGCCCGAGCATGAACGGGATCGTGCGCCCCATCCTCGTGGCGCGCGGCGAGGTCGTCGGCGTCTGGACGCACTCCATCGCCGTGGGCCGGCATGCCGACGACCCGATCCCCGAGCTCTTCGCGCCGAGCGCCGCGACGGACGCCGAGGTCACCGCCGCACTCGACCGCTACCGCGACTTCATCACGGCGTGACGGCGCGGCCGACCCGCAGCGCGGCGGCCGCGGCTCAGGCGTGGCGGTCGAGGAAGTCGTACACCTCGTTGTCGTCGACGCCCGGGAAGGCGCCGCGGGGGAGCGGCGAGAACATCTGCATGTGCACGCGGGCGCTCGGCCAGGCCTTGCCCGCCCAGCGGTCCGCGACATCGGATGCGGCGCGCCGGCAGCACGACTCGTCCGGGCAGGTCGATGTCGCCCGCTTCTGCGTCTCGCGCCCGCGGAACCACCGCGCGTCGTCGAACGGGACGCCCACCGTGATCGAGAACTCGCCCGCCGACGTGGTTCCGGTCTGCGTCGAGCACCAGAACGTGCCGGCCGGGGTGTCGGTGTACTGGTAGTGCTCGGTCGTGCGGTTCTGCTCGGAGAAGGCGGCGCGCGCGGAGAACCTGCGGCACGCGATCTGGCCGTCGACCGCGCCGGTGACGTCCATCGGCAGCGGAAGGTCGTCGTTCTCGTAGACGCGGGTGATCGCGCCCGTTCCGTCGACGCGGAGGAAGTGGAGGCGGATGCCGAGGTGCGTGGTCGCGAGGTTCGTCAGGCGCATGCCGGCGGCCTCGTGGGTGACGCCGAAGGCGTCGCGGAAGTCCTCGACGGCGAGGTTGCGGTCCTTCTTCGCCTGCTGCAGGAAGGCGACCGAGGCGGTCTCGGGCATGAGGCAGCACGCGGCGTAGTAGTTGATCTCGAGCCGCTGCTGCAGGAAGTCGGCGTAGTCGGTGGGCCGCTTGTGCCCGAGCAGCCGGTGCGCCATCGCCTGCAGCGCCATCGACCGCAGGCCGTGGCCGCCGGGGATGGATGCCGGCGGCAGGTAGATGCGGCCGTGCTCGAGGTCGGTCACCGAGCGCGTCGAGTGCGGCAGATCGTTCACGTAGATCAGCTCGAACCCGAGCTTCTCGGCCATGATGCTGACGGTGCGGTGGGTGAGCGCACCCGAGACGTGCCCCGCGGCCTTGAGCTGCTTCTCGGCGAGCTTCTCGATGTCGGGGAGGTAGTTGTCGCGCTCGCGCATCATCAGGCGCAGCTCGGTGTTGGCCCGGCGCGCCTCCTCGGGGGTGGCGATCGCCTCGCGCTCGCGACGCTGCAGCTCGCGGTGGAGCCCGAGGATCGACTCGATCGTCTCGTCGGTCATCCCCTTCGACACCTTGATCGGCGCGACCCCGAGCTGGCGGAAGACCGAGCCCGTCTGTGCGCGCTCGAGCTCGATCTCGAGCGCAGCGCGGCGGTTGGGCGGCTCGGCCGAGAGCAGGTCGCCGACCTCGACGCCGGTGGTCGAGGCGATCGCCTGCAGCAGCGAGAGCTTGGGCTCGCGCTTGCCGTTCTCGATGAGACTCAGCTGGCTGCCGGCGACGCCGACGAGTGCGCCGAGCTCGTCCAGTGTGTAGCCGTGGGCCAAGCGCTGATGACGGATGCGGTGACCCAGGGTCGACAGCTCGAGGGAGGTGGGGGGCATTCCTTGATGCTAGCGAAAGAATCGCGAGTCTTGACGCCACGTTTCGTGGAAAACGCGGAGGGGTCGCGCGAAAGTAGAGGAAGAGCACGAATCTGCATCGTCGAAACCCATCAGACGGTCGAATCAACGAGGAGCGACACCATGGCCCTTGCCGACATCTTCACCCGGACCGAAGGCTCTGCGTCCGCGCGTCCCGCCGCCGTCGGCAGCGGCCGGACCTATGGCGACCTGCCGACCGTGCAGGGCGAGGGCATGGCCGCGCTTCGCACCTGGGTCGAGGAGATCGCCGCGCTCACGAAGCCCGACCGCGTGCACTGGGTGGACGGGTCGCGCGCCGAGAACGACGCCCTGCTGCGCGAGATGGTCGACGAGGGCAAGCTCATCAAGCTCAACCCCGAGTGGCGACCCGGCTCGTACCTGGCCCGCTCGCACCCGAGCGACGTGGCGCGCACCGAAGGCCGCACCTACATCGCCTCGGAGCGCGAAGAGGATGCCGGTCCCACGAACAACTGGGTCGCGCCCGGCGAGATCCGCGCCACGATCACGCCGCTCTTCGACGGCTCGATGAAGGGCCGCACGATGTACGTGGTGCCCTTCTCGATGGGCCCGGTGGGCGGTCCGCTGTCGCACATCGGCGTGCAGGTGACCGACAGCGCGTACGCCGTCACCTCGATCGGGATCATGACGCGCGTGGGCACCGAGGTGCTCCGCGAGATCGCCGCCGGTGCACCGTGGGTGAAGACGGTGCACTCGGTGGGTGCTCCGCTGGCACCCGGCGAGCAGGACGCCGCGTGGCCGTGCAACGACGAGAAGTACATCGTGCACTTCCCCGACACCCTCGAGGTGTGGTCGTACGGCTCGGGCTACGGCGGCAACGCGATCCTCGCGAAGAAGTGCTTCGCCCTGCGCATCGCGTCGGTCATCGGCCGGAACGAGGGGTGGCTGGCCGAGCACATGCTCCTCATCCGCGTCATCGACCCCGCGGGCCGTGCGTACCACCTGGCGGCCGCGTTCCCCTCGGCGTGCGGCAAGACGAACCTCGCCATGCTCCGCCCGACGATCCCGGGCTGGCGGGTCGAGACCCTCGGCGACGACATCGCGTGGCTGCGCCCGGGGGAGGACGGGCGCCTGTGGGCGATCAACCCCGAGGCCGGCTTCTTCGGCGTCGCACCCGGCACCGGCGAGTCGACGAACGTCACCGCGGTCGAGACGCTGTGGGGCAACACCATCTTCACCAATGTCGCGCTGCGCCCCGACGGCGACGTGTGGTGGGAGGGCCTCACCGACGAACCGCCGGCGGAGCTCACGGACTGGGAGGGGAAGCCCTGGACCCCGGCATCCGGTCGTCCCGCCGCTCACCCCAACTCGCGCTTCACGGTCGCCGCAGCCCAGTGCCCGCAGATCGCCGACGACTGGGATGCCCCGCAGGGCGTGCCGCTCGACGCGATCCTGTTCGGCGGCCGCCGCGCCACGAACGTGCCGCTGGTCGTCGAGGCCACCGACTGGACCCACGGCGTGTTCATGGGCTCGAACGTGTCGTCCGAGCGCACGGCGGCCGCCGAGGGCACCGTCGGCGAGCTGCGCCGCGACCCCTTCGCGATGCTGCCGTTCTGCGGCTACAACATGGCCGACTACTTCGCCCACTGGCTCAAGGTCGGGCAGAAGCTGCGCTTCGACCGCGCGCCGCGCGTGTTCCAGGTGAACTGGTTCCGTAAGGGCTCGGACGGCCGCTTCCTGTGGCCCGGGTTCGGCGACAACTCGCGTGTCATCGACTGGATCATCCGCCGCATCGAGGGCGAGGTGGGCGCCGTCGAGAGCCCGATCGGCCGCCTGCCGCGCACGGAGGACCTCGACGTCTCGGGTCTGGACGTCACGCAGGACGACCTCGACGAGCTCTTCGCCGTCGACCCGACGCTGTGGCTGCACGAGGCCGACCTCACCGAGGAGTTCTACCGCACCTTCGACGGCCGCGTCCCCGCGCCGCTGTGGGCAGAGCTCGCCGCGTTGCGCTACCGCCTGCAGCGCGCCTGATCCCTCCCGTCCCGGGAGGCCCCTCCAGAGGGGAACGGATGCCTCGACCCGCGTCTTCGCAGCGGGTCGAGGCATCCGCCATTCGTCCACGACGCTCCGGGCCCACCCCACCGCGCCCTCTGCCGGGCCCCTCCGCCTGTTGAGTTGGCGTATATGCACGCGACACGCCCGCGTGTCCCGTACATATACGCCAACTCAACGGGGTTTCCGGGGGCCGGGCGGATGTGGTCAGACGAGCAGCTGGTGCTTCGCGAGGTCGCGGTAGAGCGGCGTCGACTGCACGAGCTCGGAGTGCGTGCCCTGCCCGACGACGCGGCCGCGATCCATCACGACGATGTGGTCGCTGTCGACGACGGTCGACAGGCGATGCGCGATCACGATGAGGGTGCGGCCCGCCGCGACCGCGTCGATCGCCTCGCGCATGCGCTGCTCGTTGAGTCCGTCGAGCGACGAGGTGGACTCGTCGAGCAGCAGGATCGGGGGCGCGGCCAGCAGTGCGCGGGCGATGGCCAGACGCTGGCGCTCGCCGCCCGACAGCATGACGCCGCTCTCGCCCACCGGGGCATCCAGGCCGAGCGGGTTGCGATCGAGCACGTCGCCCAGGTTGACGGCGCGCAGCACGGCCTCGCACGCGGAATCGGATGCCTCGGGCGAGGCGAGGCGCAGATTGTCGCCGATCGTCCCCGCCAGGGTGGGGGCGTCCTGCTCGACATAGCCGAGCTGCCCGCGCAGCGCGTCGCGCTCGAGGGCCCGGACATCGGTGCCGTCCAGCAGGATCGCGCCCTGCGTCGGGTCGTAGAACCGCTCGATGAGCGCGAGCGTCGTGCTCTTGCCGGCGCCGGACGGGCCGACGAGTGCGACCCGCGCACCCCGCGGCACCCGGAAGGACACGCCCCGCAGCACCTCGCCGTCGGCGGAGGCGGAGGATGCGGCATCCGTCCCCTCGCGCGTCGAGCCGGTCGCGCCGGCGTCGGCGGCGAACGTCGAGACGTCGACGTGGGCGTTCTCGAGCACCGCCCGCGCCTCCGACTCGGCCTTGCGCCGGGCCGCGACGACGTTCTCGGGGTAGGCGAAGTGCACGTTGCGGAACTCGATCGCGGCCGCTTCCTGCTGCTCGCCTGTCGCGATCTGCTGCTCCTGCAGGTCATTCGTGACAGGTGAGCCAGTGGGGCCGGCGGCCCGGGCGGCGAGGGCGGCGTCGTCCTGGGTCTCGGTCGGGAGGTCCAGCACCTCCTGGATGCGGCCGAGCGCCCCGAGCGCCTGGTTCACCGAGGTAATGGCGCCGAAGAACGAGCCGAGCGGAGCGATCAGCATGAAGAGGAACATGATGAACGTCACGAGGCTCGCGATCTGGATCGCGCCGGTCGCGACGCGGTAGCCGCCGAGCCCGATGACGACCAGGAGCGACACCTGCAGCGCGATGCCGGCGATAGGCACGACGAGCGCCGAGACCTTGGCGATCCGCACGCCCACCGTGTAGGCCTCGGTCGCCTGGCCCGTGACGGCGGCCACCTCGCGCTCGGTCGCGCCGGCCGCGCGCACGGTGCGGATCGAGCCGACGGCCCGCTCGACGCCCGAGGCCAGCTGGCCGACCTTCTCCTGCTGCTCGGTGGACGCCGTGCGGATGCGGCCGCTGAGCGCCACGACGCCGACGACCGAGACGCCGATCACGAGCACGATGATGCCCAGCAGCAGCGGGTCGATGATCGCCATGGCCACGAGCGCGCCGACGAACAGCAGCGCATTGCCGACCGAGTCCGCGAGACCCTGCGTGAGCGCGGCGTACAGCAGGGTCGTGTCGCTGCCGACACGGGAGACCAGGTCGCCCGTGCGACGGGCGTCGAACTCGCTGATCGGCAGGTGCAGGATGCGGGCGATGAGCCGCCGCCGGCTCGAGTACACCACGGCGGTGCCGGTGCGCTGGAGCAGATAGTGCTGCCACCCCGAGATGAGCGAGGCGAGCACCACGAACCCGACCAGCGCCCAGATGAGGAGACCGAGATCCAGGTTCTCCTGCACGCGCGTGATGACCTGGCCCACCAGCAGCGGCTGGACGAGCGACGCCCCTGCGCTGAGGATGCTCAGCACGACCACCACCGCGAGGGTGCGCTTGTGCTCGAAGAGGTACGGCAGCAGCTGCCGGAACGTCGCGCGCGGCCCCTCCTGTGGCGCGCCGCGCCGGCCGCGTCTGCCGCGCGATGGGGGAGGGGCGGATGCCGCGGCCGCGGGGGCGGCGGGGACTTCGTCGAGTTCGGCGGAGGGCATGGGTGTACCTCGTTCGTGAAGGGGCTTACCTTCGACCGTACTTCTTATGGACGGCCTGTCTGCTCACGCCGAGGGCGCTCGCGATCGTCTGCCACGAGAAGCCCAGGTTGCGGGCCTTGCGCACCTGCACCTCCTCGGCGCGGGCGAGCTCGCGACGCACCTCGGCGAGGCGATGGAGTTCGGCGAGCGGCTCGCGTTCGCCGGCCGCCCCGATCAGGGTGGTGAGCTCGTCACCGCTCATGGTGCGCCTCCGGTCTGTGGACGGATGCCGCGGCCCGCGGCATCCGTCGTCAACCGTAGTTGACGGGCGGTCGAGCTGTCAACCGACGTTGACGTGACCCAATGATCGTCTACCGCCGTTGACGGCACGCATCTGCTCCCGCTTCTTGGTTGAGTTGGCGTATATGTACGCGACACGCAGGCGCGTCGCGTACATACACGCCAACTCAGCGGCGCGAGCGAGGCGCGACCCCTCGGGGTGGGTGGTGTCGGACGGCGGCGCTAGGGTGGTCCGGTGCCCGCCCCCGTGATCACCGCCGACAACCTCGTCAAGGCCTATAAGGTCAAAGGCAAGCCCGACTTCCTCGCCGTGGACGGGCTGTCGTTCGAGGTCGCGCCGGGGGAGTCCTTCGGCCTGCTCGGCCCGAACGGCGCCGGCAAGTCCACGACCATGAAGATGGTCGGCGCCGTGTCGACGCGCACGAGCGGAGAGCTGTCGATCCTCGGGCTCGACCCCGACCGCCACGGTCCCGAGATCCGCTCCCGACTGGGCGTCGTGCCCCAGCAGGACAACCTCGACGGTGAGCTCAACGCCCGCGAGAACCTCTACATCTACGGCCGCTACTTCGGGCTGCCCGGCAAGGTGTGCCACCAGAAGGCCGACGAGCTCTTGGCCTTCGCGCAGCTCGAAGACAAGGGCAAGAGCAAGGTCGAGCAGCTGTCGGGCGGCATGAAGCGGCGGCTCACGATCGCGCGAGGTCTCATCAACGACCCGCGCATCCTGCTGCTCGACGAGCCCACGACCGGCCTCGACCCGCAGGCCCGCCACGTGCTGTGGGATCGCCTCTTCCGCCTCAAGGAGCGCGGCACGACGCTCGTGCTGACGACGCACTACATGGACGAGGCCGAGCAGCTGTGCGACCGCCTCATCGTCGTCGACAAGGGGCGCATCATGGCCGAGGGCACCCCGGCCTCGCTCATCCGCGAGCACTCCAGCCGCGAGGTGCTCGAGGTGCGGTTCGGCTCCGACCGCAACGAGCAGGTCGCCCCGCAGCTCGAGGGCATCGGCGACCGGGTCGAGGTGCTTCCCGATCGCATCCTCGTCTACGCGCACAACGGCGAGGCCGCCCTGGAGGCGGTGACGCACCGGGGGCTGACCCCGATCACGTCGCTCGTGCGCCGCTCGAGCCTCGAGGACGTCTTCCTGCGGCTCACCGGAAGGTCGCTGATCGAATGAGCCTCCCGTCCGAAGACGCATCGGGTGAGCCGCCCGCCGGCGGCGAGGCGGCCGGATCACGGATGCCGCACCCCCCGACGCCGAGCGCCACGACGCTCGTCCAGCCCTCGATCGATGAGCTGCGCGCCGAGGCGATGCAGTGGGGCCGCAAGCCACGCGCGTTCGGCACCTGGTACGTCACCGAGCACATGGTGCGCGCGATGCGGGCGTACGGCTGGACCATCATCGTGGGCGCCCTCGGGCAGCCCATCCTCTACCTGCTCGGTCTCGCGGTCGGTCTGGCGGCGCTGATCGACGCGCCGATCACCCAGGACGGCGTCGAGGTGTCGTACCTGGTGTTCGTCGCACCCGCGCTGCTCATGACCGCCGCCATCTCGGTCGCGTCCGAGGAGTTCTCCTATCCCGTGATCGCGGGGTTCAAGTGGCGGCGCTACTTCTTCGGGTTCAGTGCCACCGGGCTGTCGCCCGGGCAGATCGCCGGTGGCGTGGTGGCGGGCGCCTCCGCGCGCATCATCGTGGTGACCATCGCGTACTACCTCTTCCTCTGGCTGTTCCAGGCGGTGCCCAGTCCGGCGACGGGCTGGCTGACGATCCCGATCGGCCTGCTCGCCGGTCTCGCTTTCGGCATTCCGTACATGGCATACGCTGCGTCGATCACCGACGACAAAGGGCAGATCGCCCTGGTGCAGCGCTTCGTCTTCATGCCGATGTTCCTGTTCTCGGGCACGTTCTATCCGCTCGACACCCTGCCCCTGTGGCTGCAGTGGATCGGGTGGGTCTCACCGCTCTGGCATGCCACCGAGCTCGGCCGCGTCGTCACGTACGGGCTGCCGATCGCGCCGATCGCCGTCGTCGTGCACGTGGGATACCTCCTCGTGCTCTCGATCGGCGGCTACGTCGTCGGCCGGCGCTTCTTCCAGAGGAGGCTCGGCGCATGACCGTCGCCACCGGAACCGCGGTCGCCGCCGCCCGGGCGGGCGGGGTGCGAGCCCTGTGGGCCGGCAACCCGCAGGCCGTCGTGCAGCGCGGCCTGCTCGCCGCGCGCTCGTCGAGCTGGGCCGTCGTGCTGTCGGGCTTCTTCGAGCCCGTCTTCTACCTCGCCTCGATGGGCATCGGCCTGGGTGCGCTGATCGGCGACGTGCAGACCTCCAGTGGCGTCGAGGTGCCGTACGCCGCGTTCATCGCGCCGGCGCTCCTGGCCGTCTCGGCGATGAACGGCGCGATCTACGACTCGACGTGGAACGTCTTCTTCAAGCTGAACTACGGCAAGCTCTACGAGGGCATGCTCGCGACCTCGCTCGGTCCCCTCGACGTGGCGCTGGGCGAGATCCTGTACGCGCTGCTGCGCGGCCTGCTCTACGCGACCGGCTTCATGCTCATCATGCAGCTCCTCGGGCTGAACCTCGCCTGGACGGCGATCCTGGCACTTCCCGCCGTGATGCTCATCGCGTTCGGCTTCGCCAGCGTCGGCATGGCCGTCACGAGCTACATGAAGACCTTCCAGCAGATGGACTGGATCAACTTCGTGCTGCTGCCGATGTTCCTGTTCTCGGCCACGCTCTACCCGATTACGGTCTACCCGGAGTGGATCCAGCACGTCATCATGGCCTTCCCGCTGTGGCACGGGGTCGAGCTGGTGCGAGGGCTGACCACCGGCATCCTCACCCCCGAGATGTGGTGGCACGTGCTGTACTACGTCGTCATGATCGCGATCGGTCTCGTGTTCACCACGAAGCGCCTGCGCGCGCTCTTCCTCGACTGACGTCATGCTCGTCGCAGAACTCGTGCTGTGCGCCATCGGCGTGGTCGCCGCCACGGTCGTCACGCTGAACTTCGGCAGCCTTCCGTGGGACGACCACCTCGGCGAGATCATCGGTGCATTCGGGCTGTTGATCGTGATCTTCGCGGTGTTCCTCCGCATCTGGTGGGCGAAGGACCTCGTCCCCCGGCCGCGGTTCATCTGGTTCCTGCCGGCCGCGATGGCGCTGATCCTCACCCCGGGCGCCGTCACCGACAGCGCCGGCCGGTCCGCCGCGGAAGAAGTGTGGCTCCTGCTCCTCGCCGCGTACGGATCGGCGCTGCTCGGCTTCCTCGTGCTCGTCTTCGTATTCGTGCCGCTGGAGATGCTGGGCCGAGGCATCCTCAGGCTGGTGACGGGCAAGCCCGACGGCGGCTGGCTCATCTTCGGCGGCGCGGTCATCGCGCTCACGACGACGTTCGCCGTCGTCGGCGTCTTTGCCGTCGACGACCTGCCGCCGGGCCGAGCCGCCGCGATCCCCATCATCTGCGCCCTGCTCGGCATCCCCTTCGGATACACGGTGCAGTCCGAGACGCTCCTGTGGGTCGCGCGCGGGCTCGCCCTGCTCCTCATCGCGCTGCTCCTCGCGTCGGCGCACTTCGGCGATCGGCGCCGCGCGCGCCGGGTGCAGGCCGACGCCGCAGATGCCGAAGCCGACCGGCGGCGCCGCGATGAGCGCCGCGCCGCGCAGGTCGCCCGCGATCGCGACGCCCGCCGGCGACGGGAGCAGCGCGAATAGGTCTTGAACATGTTCAGAAATCGGCGTACTTTTCTGAACATGTCCAGTTCTGAGGGTGCGACCACGAAAAGCGCCCGCACGCGCGCACTGATCCGCGACGCCGCACTCCGCTCGTTCCGCGAGCGAGGCTACGACCAGACCACCGTCCGGCTCATCGCGCAGGAGACGGGCGTATCGGTGGGGACGACGAACTACCACTTCGCCTCGAAGAACGACCTCGTGCAGGAGCTGTACCTGGACGTGCAGCAGGCGCACCGAGACGCCGCCCTGCCGCTGCTGGCGGACTCGCGCGACCTGGTCGACCGGCTCGGCATCGTGTTCCGCACCGGCATCGCGCAGTTGGAGCCGTACCATCCCTTCGCGCCGGAATTCCTCTCGGCTGCAGTGTCGCCGCGCTCCTCGATCAACCCGCTGGCCGGCGAGTCCGCCGAGTCGCGCGAGATCGTCGTCGGCCTGTTCCGCGACGCCGTCGCGGGTGCCGACGACAGGCTTCCCGCCGAGTTCGATGCGGACCTGCCCGACGCACTCATGCTCGCTCACCTGCTGCTCGCCCTGTTCTGGGTCTACGACTCCTCGCCCGGGCGGCAGCGCACGCAGCGCCTGCTCGATCGCGGCCTGCGGCTGCTGAAGCTCTCGCTGCCGCTGGTGCGGATGCGCGTCCTCCGGCGCCCGCTGCGCGAGCTGCTCGACCTGGTCGCCGAGGTCCGCGCATGAGCGCGCACCCTCAGCGGCCGATCTTCGTGAGCATCCGGATCGCCGCGCCGCTCGAGAGGGTCTGGGAGCTGACGCAGGACCCGGCGCTCCACCCGCGCTGGGACGTGCGGTTCAGCCGGATCACGCCTGCCGCCGCGCTGCCCGGGGGCGGCATGCGGTTCGTGTACGAACGACGGATGCCCGGGCGCACGATCACCGGGAAGGGCACGACGATCGGCGAGCGCGAGCGGCCCGACGGCACCCGCACCTCGGCCCTGCGCTTCGAGCCGGACGACCGGTTCTCACCCCTCGGCGCCGGACGAGGGTACTGGCGGTACCGGCCTGACGGCGACGCGGTCGTGTTCTCGACGGGATACGACTACGACCCCGGCTGGGGGCGCGCGGCCGATCTGATCGTGCGGCCGCTCATCGGCTGGGCCACGGCGTGGAGCTTCGACCTGCTGCGCATCTGGGCCGAGACCAGTGTGCCGCCGGAGCGCTGGCCGTTGTGGACCGTCCTGATGCCGTGGCGCCGTGGACGCCCGCGCGCCGCCCACTGCGCGCGCCGTCCGCCGAGCCGCCGCGTGATGGACGACGCCCCGGCGACCCTCCGAGAGCTGGCACGCCCGTGACCGCCGCAGTCGCGGCCTCGACGTCCGTGTTCGCGCGCGCGATGGGCACGGACTTCGGGCGCCTCCATCCGATGCTGCAGCGGCGGTTCGGCGTGGGTCTCGACGCCGGCTACGCCTGCATCGGCCGCGGCACGATGAGCCGCATCCGCCGCGGCCCGTGGTGGACGATCCCGTTCCTCCAGAACGGCCGGTTCCGCAACATCCTCGTGCCCGAGGTCGGGGTCGGCGTCCCGTTCGTCATCGAGAACTACCCGTATCGCGACCCCCTCGGCCGCGAGACCGTGACGTTCGTCCGGACGTTCTCGATGCCGCGCGCGCGGCGGCGGTTCGACGCGACGATGATCCTCGATGACGACGGCCGCGTCCTGGACTACCTCGGCAGTCACCAGCACCTCGCCGTCGACCTCGACCTGTCGGCCGAACCCGACGGCAGCCTGCTGCTGCGCTCGGGCGAGCAGCGGTTCTACGAGGGGCCGCTGGGCTTCCGGTTCCCGATGCTCTTCAGCGGCCGCGCGGAGCTCCGCGAGAGCTTCGACGACGAGGCCGGCGTCTTCCGGATCCGCCTCGAGGTCCGCAATCGCGTCTTCGGGTTCTTGTTCGGGTACGAGGGGGAGTTCCGGTGCGAGTTCCCGGCGGCTTCGGATGCCCCCGCGCGACTCAAGCCCGTGCGCCACGAGTCCCGGACCTGAGCCCCGACGACGGAGAGCGGATGCCGCGACCGAGGCCGCGGTATCCGCTCTCTGCATGGTGGGGTCAGAGCGAGCCGGTCGCACCCACTCCGAGGTCGGCGTCGTAGTCGACGTCCTTGGTCTCGGGCGAGAGGATCAGCGCGATGAAGGTCAGGACGGCCATCGCCGACAGGTAGAGGCCGACCAGCACCGGGCTGCCGCCCGCCGACGACCACAGCCACACGGCGACGATCGGCGCGAGGGCGGCGCCGAGGATCGACGACACGTTGTAGGCGATCGCCGAGCCCGAGTAGCGCACGTTCGTCGGGAACAGCTCCGGCAGCACGGCACCCATCGGGCCGAAGGTCGAGCCCATCAGCATGAAGCCGAAGATGAGGAACGCCTGCGTCAGCGCTCCGGTGAACTTCGGGTCGAGCTGCGGCGACAGGAACAGGTTGAAGGTGAGGCCGAACACGATGATGAGGCCGGTCACCCACAGCAGCAGCCGGCGGCGGCCGATCGCGTCGGCGATCGGGCCTGACAGCAGCGTGAAGATGCCGAAGAAGACCACGCCGATGATCTGCATCAGCACGAAGTCGGTGTAGCCGAAGCCGAGCCCCGGGTAGAACTGGGCCGCGAAGGCGGCCGGGTCGAAGGCCGTGCCCGCAGCCTCGGCGGCCTTCTGCGCGGCTGCGGACGCCGTCTCGAGGTCGGCCGGCTTGGTGCCGTACGAGAGCGTGAAGTTCGTCATCAGGTAGAACAGCACGTACGTCGCCAGCATGATGAACGTGCCGAGGATCAGGTGCCACCAGTGGTGGCGGATCACGGTGCCGAGCGGGAACTTGCGGATGACGCCCTTCTCCTCGGCCTTGACGAAGGTCTCGGACTCGACGAGGCGCAGGCGCACCCAGAGGCCGATGATCACCATGACCGCCGAGAAGAGGAACGGCACGCGCCAGCCCCACGCGAGGAACTCGTCGGAGCGCTGCGCCGCGCCGTCGGGGTGCGGGAGCAGGTAGTTGATCGCGAGGAACACCGAGTTCGCGATGATGAAGCCCAAGGGCGCGCCCAGCTGCGGGAACGTGCCGTACCACGCGCGCTTGCCCTTCGGGGCGTTCTCGGTCGCCACGAGCGCGGCGCCCGACCACTCGCCGCCGAGCGCGAAGCCCTGGAAGAGGCGGAGGACGAGCAGCAGCACGGCCGCCCACACGCCGATCTCGTTGAAGGTGGGCAGGCATCCGATGAGGAACGTCGCGATGCCCATCGTGAGCAGCGACGCGACCAGCGTCGCCTTGCGGCCGAACCGGTCGCCGAAGTGGCCGAAGACGATCGCGCCGAGGGGACGGGCGACCATGGCCGCGCCGAAGACGCTGAACGACAGCAGCAGCGACGTGGTGTCGTTGCCGGTGGGGAAGAAGAGGATGGGGAAGACGAGGACGGCCGCGGTCGCGTAGACGTAGAAGTCGTAGAACTCGATCGTCGTGCCGACGAGGCTCGCCGTGATGACGCGGGAGCGGGGATTGGCGGGCGCCGTGGGCGTCGCGGCGGTGGTGGGGGAGGACATGGTCACCTTGGGAATTGCGCGGAGCGGGCATCCTCATGGGATGCGGCGGTGGGCGTCCGCGAGTCGCAGGGTGATGCGTCAGGCGGCACTGCACTGGATCACCGTGCACCCGGCCGTTGTCGCCCGGGCACGAAGATCCAGCCTACCCGCGGTCGCGGCCGCGGGCTCCGAAAGCGGAGAGCGGATGATCTCGATACACGAATGAGCCCCGTCGACTCGGTCGGCGGGGCTCATTCGCACTCGATCCGGCGGCCGCGGCCCGGGGCCGCGGCATCCGCTTTCGCATTCGAGAGGTCAGCGCCAGATGACCGCCAGTGCGGCGTTCGTCAGCGTGAGCACGCCCACCGCCCAGAACATCGCGGCGGGGAGCGAGCCCGTCTTGCGCTGGCGTGCCCGGCCGATGCCGAGGAGCGCGCCGATCACCAGCAGGATCACGAGCTTCACGCCGAGCTTGGTGTAGTTGAGGTCGTACTCGATGCCCCACGGGGCGGCGAGCGCGAGCCCGGCGACAGCTGCGATCGCGAGGCCCCAGTCCATCAGGCGGGTGAAGCGGCGCTTGCCGTTCACCGCCTCCACCACCCAGGCGCCGAACAGGACGGCGAAGCCGACGAGATGGACGAGCACGACGACGTGGCGGAGGATTTCCATGCCATCAGTCTACCTGAAGGTTGGTCATCCGTCAGGCTCACGGCAGCCCGACGAACGTGCGAAAGGCGGAGATCCCGCAGGAATCGGTCCTTCGCCCGGGTGCGCGACCGATTCTCGCGGGATCTCCGCCTCTCGCGGTTTCGGCTACTCCTCCTGTCGAAGCGCCCGCAGGACGAGGGCGGTGCGCAGGGCGGCGTCCGCCGCCTCGTACCCCTTGTCTTCCTTCGAGCCCTCGAGCCCGGCGCGATCGAGGCCCTGGGCCTCGTCGTCGAGCGTCAGCACGCCGAAGCCCACGGGCTTGCCGGTGTCGAGCGCCACACGCGTGAGGCCGTCGGTCGCCGCGTTCGAGACGAAGTCGAAGTGCGGTGTGCCGCCCCGGATGATGACGCCGAGCGCCACGACGGCGTCGGCCCCCGCCTCCAGTGCCGCCTTCGCGACCACCGGCAGCTCGAACGAGCCCGGCACGCGCACGAGGCGCCAGGAAGCGCCCGCGGCGTCCAGGGCACGCTCGGCGCCGGCGATGAGGCCGTCGGTGATCTCGTCGTGCCACGTGCCCGCGACCACGACGACGTCGAGGCCGCTGCCGTCGATCACGGTGGCGGTGGCCAGGGGTGAGCCCTTGCCGCTCATTGGTCTGCTCCCTCGTGCATCTGGGCCAGTGCGTCGGCCAGGTCCTGCTCCGCGATGAGGTGTCCCATGCGGTCGCGCTTGGTCTCGAGGTACTGGTGGTTGTTCGGGCCGACCCCGACCAGCAGCGGCACCTGCTCGACGATGTCGAGGCCGAGCTCCCGCAGCTGCTTCACCTTGTCGGAGTTGTTGGTGAGCAGCCGGACGCGCTCGACGCCGAGGTCGGCGAGGATCCCGGCGGCCGCCGCATAGTCACGCGCGTCGGCGGGCAGGCCGAGCGCGAGGTTCGCATCCACGGTGTCGAGTCCGCGCTCCTGCAGCGAGTAGGCGCGCAGCTTGTTGATGAGCCCGATGCCGCGACCTTCGTGGCCGCGCATGTAGACGACGACCCCGCCGTCCTGCTCGATCGCGTCCAGCGCCGCCTCGAGCTGAGGCCCGCACTCGCACTTGAGCGATCCGAAGGCCTCGCCGGTCAGGCACTCCGAGTGCACCCGCACCAGCGGCGCGTCGCTCAGCTCGCCCGACACCACCGCGATGTGATCGGTGCCCGTGATGCGGTCCTTGTAGGCGAGGAAGCGGAACGACCCGTGCGAGGTGGGCACGTGCGCCTCGGCCCGCAGGCTGACCCGGCGCTTGTGGCCACCGCCCGCCGTGGCGGGATCGCGGGGGGCGTGCTCGTCGAGGTGCGCCACGAGCTGCTCGATCGTGATGACCGGGATGCCGTACTCGGCGCCGAGCTCCTGCAGTCCGGGCAGGCGCATCATGCTGCCGTCCTCGGCGACGACCTCGCCGATCACGCCCACGGGCGCGAGGTCGGCGAGCTTCATGAGCTCGACCGCCGCCTCGGTGTGGCCGGCGCGCTCGCGCACGCCGCCGTCGACGGCGCGCAGCGGGAGGATGTGGCCCGGGCGGATGACGCTCGCGGGGGTCGACTCGGCGTCGGCGAGCACGTTGAGCGTGTGGGCCCGGTCGGTGGCGCTGATGCCGGTCGACACGCGGTCGGCGGCATCCACGCTCACGGTGTAGGCGGTGCCGCGGGCGTCCTCGTTGTTCTCGACCATCGGCGGGAGATCCAGGCGGTCGGCCCAGTCGGCGGGCATCGGAGCGCACAGGAAGCCGCTCGTCCAGCGGACGGTCCACGCCACCCACTCGGGCGTCGCGAGTTGCGCCGACAGCACGACGTCGCCCTCGTTCTCGCGGTTCTCATCGTCGGCGACGATGACGGGCCGGCCGGCGCGGAGCGCCTCCAGTGCCTCGGGGATCGTGGCAAGGCTCATCGCGAGCCTCCTTCCGTGGATGCGGACGCGGCCGCGGGGGAGAAGTCGAGCAGGCGCTGCACGTGGCGCGCGAGGATGTCGGTCTCGAGGTTCACGCGGTCGCCGGGCACGCGTGCGCCGAGGGTCGTAGCGGCGAGGGTCTCGGGGATCAACGACACCTCGAACCACGAGTCGTTCGTCGTCTCGCCCGGCACCGGCGCGGGGCTCGACGCGCTCACGGTGAGCGAGACGCCGTCGACGGCGATCGACCCCTTATCGACGACGAGCGGTGCGAACTCGGCGGGCAGCGAGATGCGCAGCACCTGCCATTGCGCGCCGGGCCGGACCTCCTGCACCTCACCGGTCGCGTCGATGTGGCCCTGCACGATGTGCCCGCCGAGGCGGCCGTGCGCGGCCATCGCGCGCTCGAGGTTCACCCGGCGCCCGGGCGCGACGCCGGCGAGCGTCGACATGTCGAGGGTCTGCTTCATCACATCGGCGGTGAACCAGTCGGGCCCCTGGTCGACGACGGTGAGGCAGACGCCGCTGACCGAGATGGAGTCGCCGTGCGCGGCATCCGAGACCGCCTTCGGTCCGCGCACCGTCATTCGCACGCCGTCACCCGACGGTGCCACGGCGGTGACCTCGCCGATCTCTTCCACGATCCCGGTGAACATCACAGGACTCCTTCTCGTTGTGCTTCGCTGCGCGCCACGGTGGCGGGCCCGGAGGGGACGTCTTCGCGCGGCCGGAGGGTGAGCAGCAGGTCGTCGCCGAGCGGGGCGACCGCCGCGAGGGTGAACCGGCGCGCGTCGGCGATGGTCGTGACGTCGAGGTCGTGGAGGGCGAGGCGCTCACCGCCCAGCAGCACCGGGGCCACGTAGACGAGCAGCTCGTCGGCGAGGCCCTCGCGGAGGAAGGACGATGCCAGGGCCGGGCCGCCTTCGACGAACACCCGCTGCGCTCCGCGCGCCCGCAGATCCTCGAGGACCGCGGCGAGTCCGCCCGACGCGGCATCACCCGGAAACTGCAGGAAGCCGTGGGGGTGACGGCGCAGCGCCGCCGACGCGGGGACGGCACGGGTGCCGACCACGACGGGCACCGGCTGGCTCTCGAGAAGCGAGCCGTCCTCGGCCCGGGCGGTGAGCGCCGGATCGTCGGCCAGCACGGTGCCGGTGCCGGCGACGATCGCGTCGGCGGCGGCCCGCCGGCGGTGCACGTGGGCCCGCGCCGCGGGGCCGGTGATCCACTGGCTGGTGCCGTCGGCGGCGGCGGCCCGCCCGTCGAGGCTCTGCGCCCACTTGACGGTGACGTGCGGGCGGCCGAGACGCTGGACCGTGAGCCACGAGTCGAGCAGCGCGGCGCCCTCGGAAGCGAGAACCCCCGCCTCGACGTCGACACCGGCCTCGCGCAGCCGCGCCGCGCCGCCGGAAGAGTGGTCGCCGGGGTCGGCTACGGAGTACACCACGCGCGCGACGCCCGCGGCGATGAGCGCCTCGGAGCAGGGGCCGGTGCGGCCGTGGTGGTTGCATGGCTCGAGGGTGACCACGGCCGTGGCGCCGCGCGCAGCGCCCGGCGCCAGTCGCGACAGCGCATCGACCTCGGCGTGCGGGGTGCCCGCGCCGCGGTGCCATCCCTCCGCGAGGACCTCGCCGGCGGGTGACAGGAGCACCGCTCCGACCTGGGGGTTGACGCCCCGCGGGCCGCGTCCGGCGATCGCCAGCGCGCGACGCATCGCGTCGTGTTCCGCCGTGCTCGCCATGGGGCCCTCGTCTCGTCGTTCTCGACGCTCCGGGGGCGCGGGCAGCGACGGCGCGCGTGGCGCCGCCCGTGCTGCCTCCCATCCGGACTAGCGACGGCGGTCCTGGAAGAACCACGTCGCATCACCGTCGGTTCCGGAATTCCACCGGATCGGCCGCCGCGTCCCTCCCGATCAGGAGTTCTGCGTTGGCTCGCGGACTGTCACCGCCGGTTCGGATTCACACCGACCCCGGAGCACGTTGATGCTCTCGAGTGTAGTCAACGCGGCATCCGCTCGTTCATTCCATGTCCACGGATGAAGCGTCACGGAGCGCAGGAAGCCGGTCGTGGGACGTCAGTCGAGGAGCGCCCGCGCCGTCGCCTCGTCGACGACGAGGTCGGTCGCGATCTGCGCGGCGAGGGCGCCCCGCAGGCTCGCGAGCTTCGAGACGCCCGACACGACGCACAGCCGCCGGGGGATGGCGCGCAGCAGGTCGAGGCTCGGGCCTGTGGCGCGGTCGTTGAGCGCGATGCCGTCGCTCGAGCCGTCGGCGCGATAGAACACGGTCGCGACGTCGCCGACGACCCCCTCGTCGTCGAGCTGGTCGAGCTCGGCGGGCTCGAGGTAGCCGCCGCTGTAGACGTGGCTCGGGACGCGCGACCCGGCCGACCCGGTGCTGAACAGCACCAGGTCCATGGCGGGCAGCATGTCGAGGATGCGCCGCGTGCTGCGCTCGCGCCACATCGCCTTCTTCGTCGCGGGGTCGTCGAAGAACGCCGGCACGGGGAACTGCTGCGCCCGCCCGTCGTAGGCGGCGGCGAAGCGGCTGAGGATCTCGCTCGCATACAGAAGGCCGGTGGAGTGGGTGTTGCCGGATCCGTTCAGCTGCACGAATGTCGTGCCGTGGACGGGCTTGGGCACGAGGTGACGGCTGACCGCCGCGGTGGTCGAACCCCACGCGACGCCCACGGTCATGTCGTCCTGCACGAGATCGAGGAGGGCGTGCGCAGCGGCGACGGCCACGCGCTGCAGCCGGTCGACCTCGGTGGCGTCGTCGGGGACCGGAACGACCTGCGCCGTGACCCCGTACTGCTCGGCCAACCGCTCCTCGAGTCGTTGCGGCGCGGCGAAGGGCGAGCGGATGCGGATGTCGACGATGCCGGTCGCCCGGGCGTGGGTGAGCAGTCGCGACACCGTCGAGCGCGACGTGCCGAGCTCCTGCGCGATCGCGTCCATCGTGCGGTCCTGCACGTAGTACAGGTGCGCGGCGGTGAGTGCGCGCTGCACCGTGCGCGGGTCGGCGGGCTGGTCCATGGGTCCATCGTGCACGTATGTGCATATCGTCTGCAAGGACGTCCACCGGTGTCATGATGGGAGACGAAGGCACGGCACGGCTGATGGGAGAAGCGATGACGACGCGGTCGACGGCACGAGGTTGGACGTCCCTTGCGGAGCGGCCCTACGCCGACGTGCTCATCATCGGCGGCGGCATCAACGGTCTCGCGACGTTCCGCGACCTGGCCATGCAGGGCGTGGACGTGGCGCTCGTGGAGCGCGACGACTTCGTCAGCGGCGCGTCGGCGGCGTCCTCGCACATGATCCATGGCGGCATCCGCTATCTCGAGAACGGCGAGTTCCGCCTCGTGCACGAGGCCGTCACCGAACGCAACGCGCTGCTGCGGATCGCACCGCACTACGTGCGCCCGCTGCAGACCACGATCCCGATCTTCTCGACCTTCTCAGGCGTGCTCTCGGCGCCGCTGCGGTTCCTCCGCCACGGCGGCGGCAAGCACCATGAGCGCGGTGCGGCCCTCATCAAGATCGGGCTCGTGATCTACGACTCCTTCTCGCGTGGCGGCGGGGTGTTCGGTGCGAACACCGTCGCCAAGCACACGTTCCACGGCCGCAAGCGCTCCCTCGCGCAGCTGCCGCAGCTGAACCCCGACGTGAAGTACACCGCGACGTACTGGGACGCGTCGCTGCACGACCCCGAGCGCCTCGCCATCGACGTGCTGCGCGACGGGAGGGCTGCCGCCGGCGAGCGGGCACGCGCGGCCAACTACACCGCTGCCGTGGGCGTGGAGGACGGGCGAGTCCTGCTGCGCGACGCGGTCACCGGCGAAGAGACGCCGTTCACCGCAGCGGTCGTCGTCAACGCGAGCGGTCCCTGGACCGACCTCACCAATGCGGCCCTCGGCGATCCGACGCGCTACATGGGCGGCACCAAGGGGTCGCACATCGTCCTCGACCATCCGGAGCTGCTCGCCGCGACCGGCGGACGCGAGTTGTTCTTCGAGAACGAGGACGGCCGCATCGTGCTCATCTATCCGCTCAAGGGGCGGGTGCTCGTCGGGACCACCGACCTCGAGCACGACATGTCCGACCCCGTGGTGTGCACCGAGCCGGAGGTCGACTACTTCATCGAGCTGATCTCGCAGGTGCTTCCGGCGATTCCCGTCGAGCGCTCGCAGATCGTCTACCGCTTCGCCGGTGTGCGCCCCCTCCCGGGCCACGGCGACGTCTCGCCCGGGTTCGTCTCACGCGACTACCGCATCGAGTCCGCGCCTCTTCCGGGCGGGGATGCCACAGTCCTGAGCCTCATCGGCGGCAAATGGACCACCTTCCGGGCATCCGCCGAGCATCTCGCCGACCGCGTGCTGGAACTCCTCGCGCAGCCGCGCCGCAGCTCGACCAAGGGGGTGCCGATCGGCGGCGGGCGGGGGTACCCGGTGACGGAGCGAGCGCGTCAGCAGTGGATCGCCGCGCACGCGGTGGACATCCCGCCGGCCCGCGTCGCCACACTGCTCGACCGCTACGGCACCGTCGCCGCGTCGGTCGTCGACGCCATCGCGGCCGACGCCGACGACGCGCCGCTGGCGCACCTCCGCGGCTACAGCTCGGGCGAGCTCCGCCACCTCGCGGCGACCGAGGACGTCGTGCACCTCGAGGACCTGCTCCTGCGGCGCACCAGCATCGCGTTCGTCGGCGCGGGGACGGCCGAGGCGGTCGCCGAGGCCGCCGAGGCGATCGCCCCGGTTCTCGGCTGGGACGCGGCGCGCACGGCGCGGGAGGCGGAGCGCGCGCTGGACCGCATCCACGCGGCCGACCCGTCCTGGATCCCCGCCGCCGCGCGATAGCCTGACCGCACGCGCGCGAGCGCGACGATGGCGCGGGCGGTGCCGCCCGCCGAGCAAGGAGACGACGTTGCCCGACCACGTGCTGTCCATCGACCAGGGCACGACTTCCACTCGCGCGATCGTGTTCGACGCCGGCGGCCAGGCCGTCGCGGTGTCGCAGCGCGAGCACGAGCAGATTTTCCCGCGCGCCGGCCGGGTGGAGCACGACCCCGTCGAGATCTGGACCAACACCGAGTGGGTCATCGCGTCGTGCCTCTCGCGCGCCGGGATCACGGCATCCGACGTCGCCGCCATCGGCGTGACGAACCAGCGCGAGACCGCGATCGTGTGGGAGAAGCGCACCGGGCGCCCCGTCCACAACGCGCTCGTCTGGCAGGACACCCGCACCCAGCCGCGCATCGACGAGCTCGCGCGCGAGGGTGGGATCGACCGGTTCGCCGACACCACCGGGCTGCCGCTCGCGACCTACTTCTCGGCATCCAAGGTCGCCTGGATCCTCGACAACGTCGACGGCGCCCGCGCCGCCGCCGAAGCGGGCGAGCTGCTGTTCGGCACGCCCGACACCTGGGTGGTGTGGAACCTCACCGGCGGCGCGCGCGGCGGCATCCACGTCACCGACGTCACCAACGCCTCGCGCACCCTCCTGATGGACCTCCGCACGCTCGACTGGTCCGACGAGCTGCTCGACCTGTGGCGGATCCCGCGCGCGATGATGCCCGGCATCCGCTCCTCGTCCGAGGTGGTCGGCTCGTCGCAGCTCCCGGACGTGCTGCACGGCGCGCCGATCGCCGGAATCCTCGGCGACCAGCAGGCTGCGACCTTCGGGCAGGCCGCCTTCGAGGCGGGGGAGTCGAAGAACACCTACGGCACGGGCAACTTCCTCCTCGTCAACACCGGCACCGAGATCGTGCGCTCGGCGAGCGGTCTCATCACCACGGTGGGCTACCGCATCGGCGACGAGCCCGCCCGGTATGCGCTCGAGGGATCCATCGCGGTCACCGGATCGCTGGTGCAGTGGCTGCGCGACAACCTCGGCATCATCCAGCGCTCGGAAGACGTCGAGACGCTCGCCGCCTCCGTCGACGACAACGGCGGCGCGTACTTCGTGCCGGCGTTCTCGGGGCTCTTCGCGCCGTACTGGCGCCCCGACGCGCGCGGCGCGCTCGTCGGCCTCACGCGCTACGTCAACAAGGCGCACATCGCGCGCGCCGCGCTGGAGTCCACGGCGTTCCAGACGCGGGACGTCATCGACGCGGTCGTCACTGACACCGGACGCACGCTCGACGAGCTGCGGGTGGACGGCGGCATGACGCGTGACGACCTGCTCATGCAGTTCCAGGCCGACATCCTCGGCATCCCGGTCGTGCGCCCGAAGGTCGTCGAGACGACGGCGCTCGGTGCGGCCTATGCGGCCGGCCTCGCGACCGGGGTCTGGCGCGACCTCGACGAGCTGCGGACCCACTGGCGGGAGGACGTGCGCTTCGAGCCGCGGATGCCGGAGGACGAACGGGAACGCCGCTACCGGCAGTGGGGCAAGGCCGTGTCGAAGTCGCTCGACTGGGTGGACGACGACGCGCGCGTGCTGATGGGCACCACTGGCAGCTGAGCGGCCGGTCGGAGTCCGCGGCTCCGGGTCCGGGTCCGCCCAGGCGGACCGGGGCTACTTCAGCAGTCGCGAGAGCCGGCGGTCGGCGAGGATCTTGCCGCCGGTCTGACAGGTCGGGCAGTACTCGAGCGAGTTGTCGGCGAAGAAGACGCTCCGCACCTCGTCGCCGCAGACCGGGCACTTCTCGCCCCGGCGACCGTGCACCTGCATGCCGCGGCGCTTCGCGTCTTTCAGTTCAGCCGGGGGCTTGCCGGATGCCTCGGCCACGGCATCCGTCAGCGTCGCCGTCATCGCGTCGAACAGACGCGTGACGTCGTCGTCGGTCAGCGACGACGCGAGCGCATACGGCGACATCTTCGCGGCGTGCAGGATCTCGTCGGAGTAGGCGTTGCCGACGCCCGCGATGATCGACTGGTCGCGCAGCACGCCCTTGATCTGGGTGCGGCGGCCCTCGATCAGGCCGGCGAAGGTGTCGCGCGTGAACGCCGGGTCGAGCGGGTCGGGCCCGAGCCGCGCGACGCCGGGTACCTCGGCCGGGTCGCGCACAACGTAGTACGCCAGCGACTTCTTCGTGCCCGCCTCGGTGAGGTCGAATCCGGCACCGTCGTCGAGGGCGACGCGCAGCGCGATCGGGGTCTTACCCGGGCGGATCACGGTCTGCGGCAGTTCGTCGTACCACCGCAGCCACCCGGCCTTCGCGAGGTGGAAGACGAGGTACGGGCCGGTGGTGCCGAGCGCGACGAACTTGCCGTGACGCTCGGCGCCGGTGATCTCCTGCCCGTGGAGGGCGTCGATCGGCGGGTCGTACGTCTTCAGCGCCGCGATGTTCGCGACCGTCGCGCGCGCGATGCGCACACCGGTCAGCCGCTCGCGGAGGAAGTCGACGAGCCCCTGCACCTCGGGCATCTCGGGCATGCGCTCATCCTGCCACGCCCGGACGACACCCGGGCCGACGGGTGCCGCTGGAGGGGAGGTCGCGTGCCGCGGGCCCGGCCCCCACGGCCTCAGTGCGCGAGCACCGGCCAGGGCTGCGGCATCCGCTCGTCCGTCGTGAGCAGCGCAGCCAGCCAGCCGTCGTCCCTGCCGTGAGAGCTGACGAGAGCTTGGCGAAGGGTGCCCTCGTAGCGGAATCCCAGGGCCTGGGCCACCTTCGCGGACGCGACGTTGCCGACGACCGCGCGCCACTCGATGCGGGTGAGATCCCCGCCCTCGGAGGAGAAGCCCCAGTCGATGACGGCGTTCGCGGCCTCGCGCAGGCGTCCGCCGCCACGCCGATCGGGCGCGACCCAGAAGCCGATCTCGCCGTTGCCCTGACCGTCGAGGCGGTAGAACCCGATGGTGCCGACGAGCGTCGCGCCCTCGCGGATCACCCAGGTGCGGTGCAGTTCGCCCGCCCACTGCTCGGCGACGGCGGTGATGAACTTCTCGGCGTCGGCACGCGTGTAGGGCGAGGGAACGCGCGTGTACCGCTGGATATCGGGGTCCTGGCACGCCTCGTAGATCGCGTCGACGTCGCCGTCGGTCGGCTGGTCGAGCACGAGCCGCGCGGTGCGCAGGGTCACGGGTTCCACCGGCCCAGCCTATTGGCCCGGTGTCGATCCGCCGGGAGCTCGGGACGCCGCGCCCGTGCAGCGACGGCGAGACCTTGCTGAGCCGCACTGACCGGTTCGCAACTCAGGATGGTTGCCTCCGGAAGGGCCCCGGTGAGCGCGCCGCCGACATCCATCCTGAATTGCGAGCAGGCCCACTCCTCCCCAGGTAGCCCTTCCGAGCGCTGATCCACAGATCGCGGCACTCACCGCCGGCCGGGGCACGGTGTCCGCGAGATTTCTCAGCATGTGGAGCACCCATCAAACCCGCGCCGATCTGTTCTCAGCCGGTTTCTCAGGCCGTCAGATCACAGCGGCCGTCCGCGCTGGTGCGATCGTCCGGGCACGACGTGACCGATACTTGCCGCCCGACGCCCCCGACGAGGTCGTCCGGGCAGTGCGAGTAGGCGGCCGGCTCACCTGTCTCTCGCTGCTGAAGCTGCACGAGGTCTTCGTACTGGCGAACAGCAAGCTCCACGTGCAGGTCGCGCCGCGGATGAGCCGCATGCGATCACCGCACGACCGTTCCCACCGGCTCGACCTGACGAAGCTCCATGGGACTCGGCTCCACTGGCTCACGGCCCGCGAGGACGGAGGCGCTGCCACATGCGCGAGTCTGGTTGAGGCACTCGCCCATGGCGTGCTCTGCCAGGCACCGCGCGCAGCGATCGCCTCGATCGACAGCGCCCTGAACAAAGGCCTGGTAGGGATGGAGGACATCGCGACCATCTTCGCGATGCTTCCCGCCAAGTACGGAGTGCTCCAGCCGCTGATCGACGGCAGGGCGCAGTCCGGCCCCGAAACGCTCGTGCGACTGATGCTCCTGGCGCTGGGATGCGCGGTCGATCTGCAGGTCGAGTTCGACGGCGTCGGCTTCGTGGACATCGTCGTCGACGACTGGCTCGTGGTGGAGTGCGACAGCAGACAGCACCACTCCGACTGGGAACAGCGAGTCAAGGACTACACCCGCGACCTCCGCCTCGCGCAGCGCGGATACGCCGTGCTGCGCCTGACGGCGAAGGACATCATGGAGCGGCCGGAAGAGGTGCTCTCGGCCCTGCGTGGACTGGTCTCAGCCCGGGACCGTCACTCTCCTCGCTCGCGGGGTGCCGCGGCTCCACGCCGCAAGATCCGGTCGCGGTCGCGTTCCTAACTCAGGATGGATGCTCGTAAGAGGTGCCGATGTCGGGGTTCCCGAGCGTTGATCCTGAGTTGCGCACCGGATGGCCGGGGTCATGGGGCGGGGTGGCTCTCGGCAGGGTGGCTCTCTGTTCGTAACTCAGGATGAATGCGCGTGAGGGGCCCTGGACTCAGCCTTCGCGGGCATCGATCCTGAGTTGCGCACCAGGCCGCGGTGAACAGATGCCGCGGCGAGAGTTGCCGCCGCGACTCTTGAGGGGTCGCCGCGGAGAGCGCGGATGCCGCGGAGAGAGCGGATGCCGCGGATCGCTGCCGCTGCGTACCGAGGACGGATGCCGTGGCCGCCGGCCGCGGCGTCCGCTCACGGTCAGCGGGAGCGGCGGAGGAGGCCGACCTTGTCGTAGACGTCGGAGAGAGTGCGGTTCGCCACCTCTTCGGCCTTCGCGGCGTTGACTGCGAGGACGCGGTCGAGCTCGGCCGGGTCGTCGAGGAGTTCCAGCGCACGCGACCGCACCGGCCCGAACTCGTTCACCACGACCTCGGCGAGTCCCTTCTTGAAGTCGCCGTAGCCGCGGCCGGCGTACTCGTCCTCGATGGCCGGGATCTGGCGGCCCGTCAGGGCGGCGTAGATCACGAGCAGGTTCGACACGCCGGGCTTCGCCTCGCGGTCGTAGCGCACCGAGCCCTCGGAGTCGGTCACGGCCCGCATGATCTTCTTGGCCGACACCGCCGGGTCGTCGAGCAGCCACAGCACGCCGGCATCGGACTCCGCGGACTTCGACATCTTCGACGTCGGATTCTGCAGGTCGTAGATGCGGGCCGTGTCCTGCTGGATGACGGGCATCGGCACCTTGAACGCCGTGCCGAAGCGGCTGTTGAACCGCTCGGCGAGATCGCGCGTGAGCTCGACGTGCTGCTTCTGGTCGTCGCCGACCGGCACGATGTCGGTCTGGTACAGCAGGATGTCGGCGGCCATCAGCACCGGGTAGGTGAAGAGTCCGACCGACGTCGCGTCGGAGCCGTAGCGCTGCGACTTGTCTTTGAACTGCGTCATGCGTCCGGCCTCGCCGAACCCGGTGATGGTGGAGAGGATCCACGCGAGCTCCGGGTGGGCCGGCACGTGCGACTGCACGTACAGCGTCGACTTCGACGGCTCGATGCCCGCGGCGATGTACTGCGCGGCCGTGCGGCGGGTCTTCTCGCGGAGGTGCTCGGGGTCCTGCGCGACGGTGATCGCGTGGAGGTCGACCACCGAGAAGAACGCGTCGTAGGACTCCTGCAGGTCGCGCCACTGCATGAGCGCCCCGATGTAGTTGCCGATCTGGAGCGAGTCGGCGGAGGGCTGCATGCCGGAGTACAAACGCGGTTTGCTCATCGGGCAATTCTATTGAACGGATGCCGCGCCCCGACGCGGTGCGGCGGTGCGGGGCGTTTCGTCTCGTCGCTGCGCTTCTCGTTCAACGACCGGGGAGGCCGGCGCGGGGTGGTTACTGGCCGAGCGTGTACTCGGCGACCACGGGGGAGTGGTCGCTCCAGCGTGTGTCCCACGAGGGCGCGCGCACCACGCGGTAGTCGACGACGCGCGCGCCGAGTTCGGGGGTGGCGAGGTGGTAGTCGATGCGCCATCCGGTGTCGTTGTCGAATGCGCGGCCGCGCATCGACCACCAGGTGTACGGTCCGTCGACGTCGCCGTGGAACCGGCGGCCCACGTCGACCCAGCCGAGTCCGCGGCCGACCGAGCCGTCGGCGCCCGTGACGTCGGCCCCCTCGTCGCCGAAGAAACGGTCGAAGTAGGCGCGTTCGCGCGGCAGGAAGCCCGCCTTCTTGACGTTGCCCTTCCAGTTGCGGATGTCGAACTCGCGGTGACCGACGTTGAGGTCGCCCATCACGAGCGCGAGCGGCGAGGCGGCCTGGAGCTGCGGCATCCGCTTCTCCATCGCGTCGAGGAACGCCCACTTCGCATCCTGCTTGGGCGTGTCGGCCTCGCCGGTGTGGACGTACGCGCTGACGACGATCAGGCGCTCGCCGTCGATGTCGAAGTCGGCCTCGATCCACCGGCCCGCGCTGTCGAGCACGTCGGCGGCGTCCTCGGCTGCGGGGCCGAGCACCCGTCGCACGTCGACGGACGGC
This sequence comes from Microbacterium sp. M3, assembly GCF_033548675.1. Classification (NCBI taxonomy): domain Bacteria; kingdom Bacillati; phylum Actinomycetota; class Actinomycetes; order Micrococcales; family Microbacteriaceae; genus Microbacterium; species Microbacterium sp. M3. Next base: position 421,914 of record NZ_JAWTZT010000003.1, on the reverse strand, counting down.
ATCCGGCTCGCGACAGCCACCCCCGCGCGCCCCTTCGCCAGCGCCTCGTCGTTGACGATCTCCCAGCCGGGCAGCGCCGTACGCAGCTCTTCCTCGGTGGCGCGCACCTCTTGCAGCGCCATCACATCGACGTCGGCCTCATCGAGCCACTCGAGCATGCCCTTGCGCGTCGCCGCGCGGATTCCGTTGACGTTGACAGAGGCGATCCGAACTCGACGAGACACGCCCGCCAGACTATCCGGCCCCGCCGACACTCAGCGTTTCGTCGTCGCGTCGGGATCGCCGGGCTCGGACGCGCGCCGTGCACGCGCCCCGCCGGTCTTGCGCGACGGCTTGCCCTTCGCGGGAGGGGGCGTGACCGCGACCGGCGCCTTGCCCGCGACCGGCGCCTTGCCCGCGACCGGCGCCTTGCCCGCGACCGGCGCCTTGCCCGCGACCGGCGCCTTCGCCGCGGCCGGCACGTTCGGCGTCGCAGCCTCCACCTGCCTGAGCTCCTCCTCGGCATCGTGGACGGCGCGGTCGGCCGCCCACGCGCGATACCACGGCGCCTGGGCGCGGGCATCCTGCGCCGTGCGCAGTCGCACCCGGGCGGCCAGCAGGAGCGCCGCGTGCTCCGCGGCGATGCGCTCGGCCTCGGTCGGCGGGAGCAGCACGACGTCGCGGTCCTTCGCGGCGACGGCGATCCACGCGGCGGCCACCAGCATGACGATGCCGAGGAGGCGGAACCACAGCAGCATCCCGATGAAGATCGCGAAGGTTGCGAGCAGGGGGTTGGAGGGCGTGTAGCTGAGCAGGAGGCCCGCACCGAGCTGGAGCACCGAGATGCCGAGTCCGCCGAGCATCGCTCCGGGCCAGATCCGGCGCCACGGCAGCTTCGTGCCGGTCAGGAAGCGGAACAGCCCCACCAGCGCGGTCGACGTGATGACGAATCCGATGAACACCGAGCCGAGGCTCACGGTGATGTCGGTGAAGGCGCTGGTGTCCTTGAACCCGATCAGCGACAGGATCCACTCCACCGCGTAGCTGCCGATGATGCTGAGGGCGGCACCGAGGATGAGCGCCGCACCGAAGATGAGCGCCGCGACGAAGTCGCGCGCCTTGAGCAGGAAGTAGCTGCGGCGATCCGGAGGGATGGCGAAGAGCTCGCGCACGGCACGCCGAGAGTAGGTGACCCAGTCGATCGCGGTCCAGATGAGTGTGCCGAGGGCGATGATGCCCGTCCACCCGAGAACCCCGGAATTGGACGAGGCGATCTCCTGCACCTGTTCGGGAGTGGCGAGGCCGCCCGAATCCGCGATGAGGCCGGGGATGTACACGTTGATCAGGTCGATCAGGCGGTCGACGGCCTCCGTGCTGCCGCCGAGCCAGATGCCCACGATCGCGAACACGAGGTAGATCGCGGCGAAGCACGCGAACAGCGCCACGTAGCTGACGCCCGCCGCGAGCAGGAACCCGTTCTCGATGAGGAAGTGGCGCCACACCCGCACCGGGAACCACGCCATGGTCGCCTGCGTCAGCTTCGTCGCTCGGCTGATCGGCGCGTCGAACCGCTCGCGCAGGCTGTGCTCCGTCGCCTCCCAGCGCTCCCGGAGGGACTCCTCCTCGCGCTGTGCGGCGTCCGCGGCCGCGCGGGCATCGGGCGGGGGCGTGCGGCTCACGAGTTCACCCTAGCGACAGACGGATGCCGCAACGCATCGCGTCGCGGCATCCGTCTGTGAAAGGGGTCGAAGCCTACGGGCGCCCGCGGAGGACCGCCTGCTTGACCTCGGCGATGGCCTTCGTCACCTCGATGCCGCGGGGGCACGCCTCGGTGCAGTTGAAGGTCGTGCGGCAGCGCCACACGCCCTCCTTGTCGTTGAGGATGTCGAGGCGGACGTCGCCTGCGTCGTCGCGCGAGTCGAAGATGAAGCGGTGCGCGTTGACGATCGCGGCGGGGCCGAAGTACTGGCCGTCGGTCCAGAACACGGGGCACGACGACGTGCACGCGGCGCAGAGGATGCACTTCGTGGTGTCGTCGAAGACCTCGCGGTCGACGATCGACTGGATGCGCTCCTTGCCGGCCTCGGGCTGGGAGTTGGCGATCAGGAACGGCTGCACCTCGCGGTACGACGCGAAGAAGGGCTCCATGTCTACGACGAGGTCCTTCTCCAGCGGCAGGCCCTTGATGGCCTCGACGTAGATCGGCTGCGAGATGTCGAGGTCCTTGATGAGCGTCTTGCACGCGAGCCGGTTGCGGCCGTTGATGCGCATCGCGTCGGATCCGCAGATGCCGTGGGCGCACGACCGGCGGAACGTGAGCGAGCCGTCGACCTCCCACTTGATCTTGTGCAGCGCGTCGAGCACGCGGTCGGTCGAGTACAGCTCGACGTCGTAGTCGACCCAGCGCGGCTCCTCGTCGACCTCGGGGTCGAAGCGGCGGATGATGAAGGTCACGAGGAACGACTGGATGCCCGTGTCGTTCGCGGTCTCCTGCGCGCGCTCCGGAGCGTCGGCGTCGGTGCGCTCGATGACGTCGGTGACGGAGGTCGCCATCAGTACTTCCTCTCCATCGGCGGGTAGTTCAACTCGCCCTGTGCGTTCTTCGTGAAGACGACCGGCTTCCAGCCCAGGCTGATGTGGTCCTCGGCGTTGGACGAGTGCGGGTCGCCCGAGAGGTACGCCATCGTGTGCTGCATGTAGTTCTCGTCGTCGCGCTTCGGGAAGTCGTCGCGCATGTGGCCGCCGCGGCTCTCCTTGCGGTTCTTGGCGGTGACGACGACGACCTCGGCGATGTCGAGGAGGAAGCCGAGCTCGACCGCCTCGAGCAGGTCGGTGTTGAACCGCTTGCCCTTGTCGTCGACGTGCACGTTCTTGTAGCGCTCGCGCAGCTCCTCGATGGTGAGGAGCACCTCGCCGAGCGACTCGTCGGTGCGGAACACCTGGGCCTTGCGGTCCATCTCGTCCTGCAGCGTCTTGCGCAGCACCGCGATGCGCTCGGTGCCCTGGTTGTTGCGCAGGCCCTCGATGAGCCCGCGCACCTCGGCGGCGGGGTCGTCGGGGAGCGGCACGAAGTCGGCGGTCTTGACGTACTCGACGGCGTTGCGGCCGGCGCGCTTGCCGAAGACGTTGATGTCGAGCAGCGAGTTGGTGCCGAGGCGGTTCGAGCCGTGCACCGAGACGCACGCGCACTCGCCGGCGGCGTAGAGACCCGGGACGACGGTGGTGTTGTCGGAGAGCACCTGGGCGTCGTTGTTGGTGGGGATGCCGCCCATCGCGTAGTGTGCGGTCGGCATCACCGGGACGGGCTCGACGACCGGGTCGACACCCAGGTAGGTGCGGGCGAACTCGGTGATGTCGGGGAGCTTCGTCTCGAGCACCTCGGCGCCCAGGTGGGTGCAGTCCAGCAGCACGTAGTCGCGGTGCGGTCCCGCGCCGCGACCCTCGGCCACCTCCTGCACCATGCACCGGCTGACGATGTCGCGCGGCGCGAGGTCCTTGATGGTGGGGGCGTAGCGCTCCATGAACCGCTCGCCGCTCACGTTGCGGAGGATCGCGCCTTCACCGCGCGCACCTTCGGTGAGGAGGATGCCGAGCCCGGCCAGTCCGGTCGGGTGGAACTGGAAGAACTCCATGTCTTCCAGCGGCAGGCCCTTGCGCCAGATGATCCCGACGCCGTCACCGGTGAGGGTGTGCGCGTTGGAGGTGGTCTTGAAGATCTTGCCGAACCCGCCGGTGGCGAAGATGACGGCCTTCGAGTGGAAGACGTGCAGGTCGCCGGTGGCGAGCTCGTACGCCACGACGCCCGCGATCTCGGTCTTGCCCGCGGCATCCTTCACCGTGATCAGATCGAGCACGTAGAACTCGTTGAAGAAGTTGATGCCGAGCTTCACGCAGTTCTGGAACAGCGTCTGCAGGATCATGTGCCCGGTGCGGTCGGCGGCGTAGCACGCACGACGCACCGGCGTCTTGCCGTGATCGGCGGTGTGGCCGCCGAAGCGACGCTGGTCGATCTTGCCGTCGGGCGTGCGGTTGAACGGCAGGCCCATGTTCTCGAGGTCGATGACCGCGTCGATGGCCTCCTTTGCGAGGATCTCGGCCGCGTCCTGGTCGACGAGGTAGTCGCCGCCCTTGACGGTGTCGAAGGTGTGCCACTCCCACGAGTCCTCTTCGACGTTGGCCAGCGCCGCCGCCATGCCGCCCTGCGCCGCACCGGTGTGCGAGCGCGTGGGGTACAGCTTCGAGATGACGGCCGTCTTCGCTCCGGGGCCGGCCTCGATGGCCGCCCGCATCCCGGCGCCGCCGGCGCCCACGATGACGATGTCGAACTGGTGGTAGTGGACGCCGTCCTTGACGTAGGAGTCCGCGGTCTGGGTGCTCACGTGTCGATTGCCTCGATTGTCGGTTGCCTGAGGGGCGCGCTCAGCCCTGCGCGCTGCAGATGTCGGTGATGACGCCGGACGCCGTCTCGGGGTCGAACCCGAGGCACGGGTCGAACGTGAAGACGACGAGCGTGCCGAGCACGATGAGGAACGCCGCGGCGAGCCACAGCGCCCACACCAGCACGCGGCGCGTGCCCTGGTGCGTCACGTAGTCGTTGACGATCGTGCGCATGCCGTTCGCGCCGTGGATGAGCGCGAGCCACAGCATCAGCGCGTCCCACCACTGCCAGAACGGGGAGGCGAACTTGCCGGCGACGAATGCGAAGTCGATGCCGTGGATGCCCTCGCCGAGCATGAGGTTGACGAACAGGTGACCGAAGATGAGGACGATCAGCAGCACGCCGGAGACGCGCATGTAGATCCAGCCCCACTTCTCGAGGTTGGGGCCGCTGCGTCGCGCGGTCGTGCGGGGGGCGCGGGGTTCGGCGATGGCGGTCATCAGTGCTCTCCTCCCCAGCCGTAGGCGAAGACGATCGAGAGGTGCCGCACGGCGAAGGGGATCATCGTCGCCAGGAACAGGGCGATGACGCCCCACCACAGCTGCCGCTGGTGGCGGGTCGCCCACGGCCAGAAGTCCACGAGGATGATGCGCAGGCCGTTATAGGCGTGGTAGGCCACGGCGCCGACGAGGACGACCTCGCCGAGACCCATGATCGGGTTCTTGTACGAGCTCATGACGGCGTCGTACGCCTCGGGCGCCACGCGGATCAGCGACGTGTCGAGGATGTGGACCAGTAGGAAGAAGAAGATGGCCACGCCGGTGATGCGGTGCAGCACCCATGACCACATGCCTTCGTTCCCGCGGTACAGGGTGCCGCGGGGGACTCGGGAAGTGGTCTCGGATACCGACGGTGTGACGCGTGCTGGTGCAGACACGTCCGTCCTCCTTGGATCGAAACACGACGGGGCACGCCTCAGAGTGAAGAGGACGGCCCCCGAAGAGGGCCCGGAACGATGCGCTTCGGGCCATCGGCGTCACGCGGGCGCTGAGACCATCCTATTCCCGCATTCCGCGACCGGGCGACGAAGGCCACCCTTACGGTCCCCTCTTCCGGGGGGATCTTCGCGCGCCGCAAGAACCGTGGTTGTTTCGCCCGCGGGATAGCCTGAGTGCCATGTCCGGACCCATCGACGACTTCTACGCCGTGATCCCCGCGGGCGGCATCGGCAGCCGCCTCTGGCCCCTTTCGCGTGCCGATGCGCCGAAGTTCCTGCACGACCTGACCGGCTCCGGCCGCACGCTGCTGCGCGACACCTGGGACCGCCTAGAGCCCCTCGCCGGCGGCGACCGGATCGCCGTGGTCACCGGGCGCGCGCACCGCGCAGCGGTGGAGAAGGAGCTCCCCGGCATCGCCGACAAGAACGTCTTCCTCGAGTCGGAGCCCCGCGACTCGACGGCCGCGATCGGCCTGGCTGCCGCCATCCTCTCCCGTCGCGAGCCCGACGTCATCATCGGCTCGTTCGCAGCCGACCACGTCATCCGGGTGCCCCAGCTGTTCGATTGGGCCGTCCGGCAGGCGGTGGCCACCGCGCGCGAAGGCTACATCTGCACGATCGGCATCCAGCCCTCCGAGCCGTCCGTCGGATTCGGCTACATCAAGAAGAGCGACGCGCTGCAGGTGGACGGCGCCCCCGAGGCGGCCCTCGTGGAGAGCTTCGTCGAGAAGCCCGACCTCGACACCGCGAAGGAGTACTTCGCCGACCGCAACTACCTGTGGAACGCCGGCATGTTCATCACGCGGGCCGACGTGCTGCTCGGCGAGATCGCCGAGAGCGACCCGCACCTGTATGCCGGCCTCATGGACCTCGCCGAAGCGTGGGACGACCGCGATCAGCGCGGACCCGTCGTCGACCGCGTCTGGCCGACGCTCACCAAGATCGCCATCGACTACTCCGTCGCCGAGCCCGCCGCCGCGAAGGGGCGACTCGCCGTCATCCCCGGCCACTTCGACTGGGACGACGTGGGCGACTTCGCCAGCCTGGCCAAGCTCAACTCGGGCGGGCGCAAGAACGACCTGGCGATCCTCGGCGAGAACGCGCGGGTGCTCTCGGACGCCGCCAGCGGCATCGTCGTCAGCCAGACCCGCCGTGTCATCAGCCTGATCGGCGTGCGCGACATCGTGGTCGTCGACACCGACGACGCGCTGCTGGTCACCACGAGCGAGCACGCGCAGCGCGTGAAGGGCGTCGTCGACGCGCTCAAGCTCAGCGGCCGCGGCGAGGTGCTCTGACCGGGCCTGCCCGAGGGAAGCGGATGCCGCGGGCCGCGGCATCCGTTTTCCCCGACGTTCTGCTCATATGAGCGGGATATTGCGTCTTTGTAACCATTCGCGCCGGAGCGCTCGCGGCGCATGCAAGTGCGTCGTCACAGTGGGTAACTTTGGTCAGTCCCCGTGAAGGACGCGGGGCCGTACAAGTGGAGGCTGAGTTGACCATCTCACGCACCAAGAAGCTCGCCGGCCTTGCCGCCGCTGCGAGCATCGCACTGGCCCTCGCAGGCTGCGGCGCCGCTCCCGAAGACACGCCCGCCGACGGCGGCGAGTCCGCGCCCGAGGTCGTCGAGGGCTTCCTGCCCTGCCTCGTCTCGGACGACGGCGGCTTCAACGACAAGTCGTTCAACCAGTCGGCCCTCGAGGGCATGGAGCGCGCGGCCGAGGAGCTGGGCGTCGAGCCGATCGAGGTCGAGTCGAGCTCGGCCAACGACTACGCGCCGAACCTCGAGAACCTCATCGCCGAGGGCTGCACGTTCATCGTCTCGGTGGGCTTCAAGCTCTCCGCCGACACCATCGCCTCCGCGACGGCCAACCCCGACGTCGACTACGCGATCATCGACGACTGGGCCGACGCCGAGAGCGACGGCGAGACCGACGCCCCCAACATCAAGCCCCTCATGTTCGACACGGTCCAGGCCGCGTACCTCGGCGGCTACGCCGCGGCGGCATGGTCGGCCGAGCAGGGTGTGAACAAGGTCGGCACGTTCGGCGGCATCCCGATCCCGCCGGTCACCATCTTCATGGACGGCTTCATCGACGGCGTCGGCAAGTACAACGAGGACAAGGGCGGCAGCGTCCAGACCTTCGGCTGGGACGTCGCGGCGCAGGACGGCTCGTTCACCGGTGGCTTCGCCGCCAACGACACCGCCAAGCAGACGGCGCAGAGCATCCTCGACCAGGGCGTCGACGTGATCCTCCCCGTCGGCGGCCCGATCTACCAGAGCGCCGGTGAGGCCATCGCCGACGCGGGCTCCGACACGGTCATGATCGGTGTCGACTCCGACCTCGCCGTCGTCGACCCCGACGTCGCCGACATCGTGCTCTTCTCGATCATGAAGCGCATCGACGCCGCGGTCTACGAGGCGACCATGCAGGCCGCGAGCGGCGATTTCGACGTCACCCCGTACGTGGGCACGCTCGAGAACGAGGGCGTCGGCCTGTCGGGCTTCGGCACCTTCGAGTCGCAGCTGCCCGAGGGTCTGACCGACGAGCTCGACGCGCTGCGCGAGCAGATCATCTCCGGTGAGCTCGAGGTCACCTCGCCCAGCTCGCCGTAATCCGGACGATGACAGGCTGCGGCCGGGCGGATGCCTCATCCGCCCGGCCGCGGTCCTTCCTCGCCCGCTCACTCAATCGCTAAGGTGCACATATGAAGCTCGAGCTCCGTGGAATCACGAAGCGGTTCGGGTCTCTCGTGGCGAACGACCACATCGATCTGGTGGTCCAGCCCGGTGAGATCCACGCTCTCCTGGGGGAGAACGGCGCCGGCAAATCGACTCTGATGAACGTCCTCTACGGCCTCTACCAGGCCGACGAGGGCGACATCCTGCTGGACGACGTCGTCCAGCACTTCCGCGGCCCCGGTGACGCCATGGCCGCGGGCATCGGCATGGTGCACCAGCACTTCATGCTGATCCCTGTCTTCACCGTCGCCGAGAACGTGATGCTCGGCCACGAGAGCACCAAGGCGCTCGGGGCGCTCGACCTCGCCAAGGCACGGCAGCACGTCCGCGACGTCGCCGATCGCTTCGGATTCCAGGTCGACCCCGACGCCATCGTCGGCGACCTGCCGGTCGGCGTGCAGCAGCGCGTGGAGATCATCAAGGCGCTGTCGCGCGATGCCAAGGTCCTCGTGTTCGACGAGCCGACCGCCGTGCTCACGCCGCAGGAGACCGACGAGCTGATGACGATCATGCGCCAGCTGCGCGACGAGGGCACCTCGATCGTCTTCATCACCCACAAGCTGCGCGAGGTCCGCGAAGTCGCCGACCGCATCACCGTGATCCGCCTCGGCAAGGTCGTGGGCGAGGCCTCGCCCACGGCGACGAACGCCGAGCTCGCCTCCCTCATGGTGGGGCGCGCGGTCGAGCTCACCGTCCACAAGGAGGCGCCGAAGATCGGCGAGGGAGGCCTCGCGATCTCGGATCTGCGGGTGCTCACCCCGACCGGGACCGTCGTCGTCGACAACGTCAGCTTCGATGTGCGGCCGGGGGAGGTCGTCGCGCTCGCCGGTGTGCAGGGCAACGGGCAGACCGAGCTCGTCGAGGCCATCGTCGGCCTCGCCGAGCGCGTCTCGGGCTCCATCCGGCTGGACGGCGTCGAGCTCGTCGGCAAGAGCGTCCGCGGCATCCTCGACGAAGGTGTCGGGTTCGTGCCCGAGGACCGCAACGAGGACGGCCTCGTCGGTGCGTTCTCGGTCGCCGAGAATCTCATCCTCGACCGCTCGGGCGACAGCGAGTTCGTGCGCGGCGGCACCGTCCGCCGTGCGGCGCTCGAGGAGTTCGCCCGGGCGCGCATCGCGGAGTACGACATCCGCACGCAGGGGCCCGACGTCCCTGCCGGCACGCTCTCGGGCGGCAACCAGCAGAAGGTCGTCATCGCGCGCGAGATGAGCCGGGAGCTCAAGCTGCTGGTCGCGGCGCAGCCGACCCGCGGCGTCGACGTCGGCTCGATCGAGTTCATCCACACGCGGATCGTCGAGACGCGGGATGCCGGCGTGCCGGTGCTCGTCGTCTCCACGGAGCTCGACGAGGTCGCCGCCCTCGCCGACCGGATCGCCGTGATGTATCGCGGCGCGATCGTGGGGATCGTGCCGGGCGACACGCCGCGCGACGTGCTGGGGCTGATGATGGCGGGCGAGACGCCGGGGAGCGGGGTGGCCGCGTGAGCGACGACGGCAAGGGCGCGACGCCCGGGACATCGGATCCCACCAGGGGCCTCCCGCCCCAGCAGCTGCCGACGGTCTCCGGACCGCTGACCGGCACGGCTCCGGCCGCGGCCGAGAGCGGCGACGTTCCGCCGCCGCCGCGGCAGAACGTGGTCATCAAGGAGATGCTGCGCAGCAACTGGGTCACCACGATCCTCGCGATCGTCGTGGCGATGATCGTGGGCGGCATCCTCATGGCGCTCACCGACGACGATGTGCGCGAGGCATCCGTCTACTTCTTCGCCCGTCCGCAGGACACGTTCGTCGCCGTCTGGAACTCGGTGTACGGCGGCTACGAGGCGCTGTTCCGCGGGGCGATCTACAATCCGCGCGCTCCTGACTTCCTGACGCAGATCCGGCCGCTGACGAACACCCTCGGCTTCGCGGCACCGCTCATCGCCGCAGCCCTCGGCGTCGCGCTCGCGTTCCGCGTGGGGCTGTTCAACATCGGCGGCCGCGGGCAGATGCTGATCGGTGCCGCGGTGGCGGCGCTGGTGACCTTCAACCTCGACCTGCCGATGTTCCTCCACCTGCCGCTCACGCTGGCGGCCGGCATCGCGGGTGGTGCGATCTGGGGCGGCATCGTCGGCGTGCTCAAGGCGCGCACCGGTGCGCACGAGGTGATCCTCACGATCATGCTCAACTACGTCGCCTTCTACCTCGTGGCGTGGATGGTGCGCACGCCGGGCCTGCTGCAGCGCTCGGCGGAGGACCAGCCGATCTCCAACCCGACGCCGCCCTCCGCGCAGTTCCCCGAGCTGTTCGGCCCGCGGTTCCCCCTGCTGGACTGGGGCTTCGTCATCGTGGTCGGTGCCACCGTCTTCGTGTGGTGGCTGGTCGAGCGGTCGAGCCTCGGCTTCCGCCTCCGCGCCGTGGGCGAGAACCCGCACGCCGCCCGCGCCGCGGGCATCTCGGTGCAGCGCATGTACATCTACGCGATGCTCTTCGCCGGCGGCCTGGCCGGTCTCGCGGCGATGAACCAGATCCAGGGCTCGGTCACGAGCGGCTTCGACGGCTACATCGACGCGGGCATCGGCTTCGACGCCATCACGGTCGCGCTGCTCGGACGCAGTCGTGCCTGGGGCGTGTTCGCCGCCGGCATCCTGTTCGGCGCGCTGAAGGCGGGCTCGTTCACGATGCAGGCCTCGCAGGGCATCCCGGTCGACATCGTGCTCGTCGTGCAGTCGCTCATCGTGCTGTTCATCGCGGCGCCGCCGCTCGTCCGGGCGATCTTCTTCCTGCCGAAGACGGATGCCGAGAAGGCCGCGAAGGCGAGAGCCAAGGCCGCGAAGAAGGCGGTGTCCGCATGACGACTCTCGCTCCCTCGACCGCTGCCGACGGCACCATCCAGCTCGCCACCGTCAAGGTTCGCCACTGGAAGCTCGCCATCAGCCTCGGGATCGCCTCGGTGCTGCTCTTCCTGCTGTTCCTCCTTGTCCCGCGCGGAGGCGTGAGCACCTTCCGGCTCGGCGACCCGTCCTCGTCGATCCAGCTGCCCAACGTCAGCGTGCCGGCCGCGGCCACCTGCTGGGGCGTCCTCGTGGTGCTCGTGCTGCTGACCGCGTGGGCGGTGTGGGACGCCTGGTCGTACCGCCGCACCGGCATCTGGCTGCCGATCGTCTACGGTGTGCTGGCGATCTTCGCGTTCCTCACCTGGGCGGCGGCGTCGGCCGACGCCTCGGTGCCCGTCACCGGCCTGCTGTTCGGCGCGCTGTCGCTGTCGATCCCGCTCATCTTCGGCGCGCTCGGCGGCGTCATCGGCGAGCGCGTCGGCGTCGTGAACGTCGCGATCGAGGGCCAGTTCCTCCTGGGCGCGTTCAGCGCGGCGCTGCTCGCCAGCATCACCGGCAACCCGTTCGTCGGCCTCATCGGCGCGATGGTGGGCGGCGTGCTGGTCGCGTTCGTCCTCGCGGCGTTCTCGATCAAGTACCTCGTCGATCAGGTCATCGTCGGTGTCGTGCTGAACGTGCTGGTGACCGGACTCACCGGCTTCCTCTACGGCGCGCTGCTCGTGCCAAACGAGACGACGCTCAACCGCCCGGTCCGCTTCACGCGGTGGGAGATCCCCGTCCTCGGCGACATCCCGATCATCGGCCCGGTGCTGTTCAACCAGACGTTCATCGTCTATCTGATGTACATCACGGTCGCGCTCGTCGCGTGGGGGCTGTACCGCACGCGCTGGGGTCTGCGGCTGCGGGCCGTCGGCGAGCACCCGCAGGCCGCCGACACCGTCGGCATCAAGGTCAACACCAGCCGGTTCTGGAACGTCTCGCTGGCCGGCGCCATCGCCGGCATCGGCGGCGCGTACTTCACCCTCGTCTCGGTCGGGCAGTTCACCAAGGAGATGACCGCGGGTCTCGGCTTCATCGCCCTCGCTGCGGTGATCTTCGGCCGGTGGGATCCGATCCGGGCGACGCTCGCGGCGCTGCTGTTCGGGTTCGCGACGAACCTGCAGAACCTGCTCACCGTGCTCGGCACGCCGATCCCGAGCGAGTTCATGCTGATGCTGCCGTACCTCGTCACGATCATCGCCGTCGCCGGGTTCGCCGGTCAGATCCGAGGCCCCGCGGCCGCGGGCAAGCCCTATATCAAGGGGTGACGGACGTGCCAGCGAGCGTCGACGGCCGCCGAGCCGCGGCATCCGGATCGGCGACTGCCGACCCTCCTGATCCGGGCCGGGCCGTCCGTCGGCCACGCCCGCTCCGCGCGGCGCCCCGGCGCAGCGTGGAGCGCTCGGGCGCGCCGTCGGCGCGCCCGACCGAGCTGAAACCTGCCACCACTGCGAACGGAGTCCTCCGGTGACCGATATCGACTGGGACGAGCTGCGTTCCGCCGCGACCGAGGCGATGCAGCGGGCCTACGCGCCGTACTCGCGCTACAAGGTCGGGGCGGCCGCGCTCGTGACGGACGGACGCATCGTGACCGGATGCAACGTCGAGAACGCCTCGTACGGCGTGGGCCTGTGCGCGGAGTGCGGGCTGGTGAGCGAGCTGCAGATGTCGGGCGGTGGGGGACTGGTCGCCTTCGTATGCGTCAACGGCCACGGCGACACGATCATGCCCTGCGGTCGCTGCCGCCAGCTGCTGTACGAGTTCGCGATCCCCGGCATGCTGCTCGAGACGGTGTCGGGGATCCGCACGATCGACGAGGTGCTGCCCGATGCGTTCGGGCCCCGCGACCTCGAGGAGGCCGCCCGATGAGCGGCGTCGGCGGCGGCACGACGGCCGCGCAGCCGCGGGACTCCGCCGGGGTGGAGCCGTTCGACGCGGTCGATGTCATCCGCGCCAAGCGCGACGGCGGGTCGGTTCCCGAGGACGCGCTGCGGTGGATGGTCGACGCCTACACGCGCGGCTACGTGGCCGACTCGCAGATGGCGGCGTTCGCCATGGCGGTGCTCCTCAACGGCATGACGCGCGACGAGATCCGCGTGATGACCGACGCCATGATCGCCTCGGGCGAGCGCATGAGCTTTGCGGGACTCGGCAAGCCCACCGTCGACAAGCACTCGACCGGCGGCGTGGGCGACAAGATCACACTTCCGCTCGCGCCCCTCGTCGCGGCGTTCGGGGTCGCGGTCCCGCAGCTGTCGGGCAGGGGACTCGGGCACACGGGCGGCACTCTCGACAAGCTCGAGTCGATCCCCGGGTGGCGCGCGGCGCTCTCGAACGACGAGATGTTCGCGCAGCTGCGCGACGTCGGACCGGTCATCTGCGCCGCCGGGTCGGGCCTCGCCCCCGCCGACAAGAAGCTGTACGCCCTGCGCGATGTCACCGGCACCGTCGAGGCGATCCCGCTCATCGCCTCGAGCATCATGTCGAAGAAGATCGCGGAGGGCACCGACTCGCTCGTCCTCGACGTCAAGTTCGGCTCGGGTGCGTTCATGCGCGACGTCGACCGAGCCCGTGAGCTCGCCCGCACGATGGTGGCGCTCGGCACCGACTCGGGCGTGGCGACGACGGCGCTCCTCACCGACATGAACACGCCGCTCGGCCTTGCGATCGGCAACGCCAACGAGGTGCGGGAGTCGGTCGAGGTGCTCGCCGGCGGCGGGCCGGCCGACGTCGTCGAGCTGACCGTCGCGCTCGCGCGCGAGATGCTCGCTCTCGCGGGTCAGCCCGACGCCGACGTCGAAGCAGCCCTGCGCGACGGACGTGCGATGGACGCGTGGCGCGCCATGATCATCGCGCAGGACGGCGATCCGGATGCCGCGCTCCCGGCTCCGCACGAGACCCACACCGTCACCGCGGCCGAGGCCGGTTTCGTCACGCGCATGGAGGCGCTGCCGTTCGGCATCGCGGCTTGGCGCCTCGGCGCGGGTCGAGCGCGGGCGCAGGACCCGGTGCTCCACGCCGCGGGCATCGACCTCCACGTGAAGCCCGGCGACACGGTCGCGGCCGGTCAGCCGCTGTTCACCCTCCTCGGGCAGGATGCGTCGCGGTTCGACCGCGCGCTCGAGGCCCTCGACGGCGCGTGGGAGATCGGCCCGGACGCTCCGGACCGGACGCCACTCGTCCTGGAACGCATCACCGCCTAGGCTGGGGCAGTCCCGCCGGGATCGCGGAGCCGCTGCGGCGCGGGCCGCGGCATCCCTCACCCTCTCTTTCCACTCGCGATCGCAACCGAGGAGAACTCCATGCCCATCGATCAGCACGGCGACGCCACTCTCGACGGCCTGTCGATCCGCGGCCTGCCGAAGGTCTCGCTCCACGACCACCTCGACGGCGGCGTGCGGCCGGCGACGATCATCGAGCTGGCCGACGCGATCGGGCTGGAGGTGCCGGAGTCCGACGCCGACGACCTCGCCGACTGGTTCGCCGAGAAGAGCGACTCGGGCTCGCTCGTCGAGTACCTCAAGACCTTCGACCTCACCACCGCCGTCATGCAGACGCGCGAGGGGCTCACGCGTGTGGCGCGCGAGTTCGTCGAGGACCTCGCCGCCGACGGCGTGATCTACGGCGAGGTGCGCTGGGCGCCCGAGCAGCACCTCGGCCGCGGGCTGTCGCTCGACGAGGTGGTCGCCGCCGTGCAGGAGGGCATCGAAGAGGGCGAGGACGCGGCCGAGAGCCGTGGCCACGACATCCGGGTCGGGCAGCTCATCACGGCGATGCGCCACACCGACCGCTCGCTCGAGATCGCGCGACTCGCGGTCGACTGGCGCACGCGCGGTGCGGTCGGCTTCGACATCGCCGGTCCCGAGGACGGCTTCCCCGCGTCGAACCACCGCGAGGCGTTCGACTACCTCGCGTCGGAGTTCTTCCCCGCCACGGTGCACGCCGGCGAGGCCGCCGGGCTGGATTCCATCCGCTCGGCCCTCATCGACGGTCGCGCGCTGCGCCTCGGCCACGGGGTGCGGCTCGCCGAGGACCTCGAGGTCGTCTCGCGCGCGGGCGAAGAGGTGCTCGTGCAGTTCGGCGACCTCGCGCGCTGGGTGCGCGACCGCGAGATCACGCTCGAGCTGTCGCCCTCGTCGAACCTGCAGACCGGCGCCATCGAGCGCTGGGGCACCACGATGGAGGACCACCCCTTCGACCTGCTCTACCAGCTCGGCTTCTCGGTCACCGTGAACGTCGACAACCGCACCATGAGCCGCACGTCGCTCACGCGCGAGCTGGCGCTCCTCGCCGAGACCTTCGAGTACGGTCTCGACGACCTCGAGGCGTTCCAGCTCAACGCCGCCGCCGGCGCGTTCCTCCCGGTGGAGGAGCGCGAGGAGCTCATCGACCTGATCGCCGAGGGCTTCGACGCCTAGTCGCCTCACCGGCTCGGAGAGAGCGGATGCCGCGGCCCGCGGCATCCGCTCTCCTCGTTGTCGCTGCGCGCCGGCCGCGTAACTCCACGGATCTGTCGTCGTCACTGAGCTAGGACGTCGCTCGGCGCGCTCCGGCCGCTAGATCTTGTGGAGTTGCGCCGACGTACGCGCCCGGCCTCTCGTGCGGCGAGGATCGCTTTCATCGCAGGGAGGATCTCGTCCGGGTGGTAGTAGATGTCCTCGGCGACGGGGCGGATCGTGGTGTAGCCGAGCCCGGCCGCGGCGATATCGCGCCGACGGTCACGCAGCTGTGACTGCCAGTCCTCATGGTGCGCCCTGCTGTCGCACTCCACGATGAGCCACCCGTCGATGATCAGGTCGACTCGTCCGACACCCGCGAGTTGGACCTGCACCTCGACGCGGCAGCCGAGGGCCCGGAAGAGAAGGCGCATGAGAGTCTCGGCGCCGGACTCGCACCGCATTCCACATCGCGCCAGTGCGCGACCACGCCTGGGGGACGCGCGGGGAGCCGGGTGGTCGCGGGTGTGAACTGCACATGCAGCGGGTGGCGGTCCCGTACGAATACGCCCACGGCGGCGAGGAGCGAGACGCAGTCGAGGCGTCCGCCCAGCGTGCTCGCCGCGACGTGATGCGGGTGCGCGCCGGCCGTCAGGTAGCGGCCCTTGCGCGTGCGAGCGAGCCGCCCCTCGGCGACGAGGCACGCGATGCGGTATCTGCTCAAGCCCTGCTCGGCCAGGGCACGCGAGCTGAGGAATGTAGCCGACAGGAGGTGGCGGGCGGCGGCGCGCGTCTCCCTGCTCGGCATGACATCAGAGAACACCCGCCAGAGGCGACCCCCGACGTCCTCCGCGACATCTGGGGAGAAGATCCTCGCGGCCGGAGATGTGGAGGGGCCGCCCGGCGAACTGCAGAACTCCACGGATCGACCGCCCGCTTGCGCCCCTGAGGGCCCGGATGGGCGCGGTGGCTGCGGTTCTGTGGAGTTCTGCAGATGCGTGTGCGGCGGCCGCGCGCGGTGCCGTGGTGTGGATGACCGCCGGGGGATAGGGAGGACGGGCTGCGGAACTCCACGGATCCGTCGCCGATCTGCAACTCAAGGCCGTGGGTGGGCGTTTTGGACGCGGATTCGTGGAGTTCCGCAGATGCAGCGGCTGCGCCGCGGCGGAGTCCGGGTCAGCGGCGGGCGACGCCGGGGTGGGTGGCGAGGTAGGCCTCGAAGGCTTCGGCCGAGGTCTTGGACGGGATGAAGCCGAAATCCGCCTTCAGGCTCGCGTTCGCGAGCACCGGGCGGTAACGGAGGAAGCCGACCTGCTCCGGACCGTGGACCGTGAGCCGCAGGGCCCGGCCGGCGCGCAGACCGAAGCCGAGCAATCCCGCGGGCACCGTGATGACCGGCTTGCCCAGGCGTCGGGCGATCTCGCGCACGGTCACGCGGCCGTCGCCGGCGACGTTGTAGATGCCGGGCGGCCCGTCGGTCGCGGCGCGCGCCATGGCCGCGGCGACGTCGTCGACCCAGACGAACACGAACGGCGACTCGGAGCCGCGCACGGCGAGGAGCGCGCGGCCGTCCCAGAGTGCGGTGATCTGGTTCTGCACCGTGGGGCCGAGGATGGTGCCGATGCGGAACACCACCTGCTCCAGTTCGGGATGGGCACCGCGATACCCGGCCAGGAGCTCCTCGACGAGCCGCTTGTGCCTGGCGTACGGGAACTCGTCGTTGCCGCGCACGGGGTCGGACTCGCGCAGCCACTCGGGGCTGTCCGCGTGATAGCCGTACGCCGCGCCGGACGACGAGACGACGATCCGCTTCACGCCGGCCTCGACGCAGGCCTCGAGCACGTGGCGCGACCCGTCCACGTCGACGCGGTACTCCGCGGCGTGATCGCGGCCGGGATTGACGATGGCCGCCAGATGCACGACCACATCGATGTCGTGGCGGCGCATCAGCGAGGCCAGGCCCTCCGGCCGTGTCACGTCGCAGTCGTCGTAGACGACTCCCTCGATCGGATGCTGCGGCCGCCGCACATCGCCTGCCACCACGAGCGCCACGTCGGGGCGGGCGACCAGGGTCGCGGCGACGTGCGAACCCAGGAACCCGGCGCCGCCGGTGACCAGCACGCGCCGGCTCACGACGCCTCCTCCGAGCCCGCTGACCCCGGGGGGCCGGATTCGGCGGAGCCCGGACCCGCAGACTCCGCAGCACCGGCAGACCGCGACCCTCCGAAGCCCCCAGCACCCGCGGCACTGCGGGCGTGGCGGGAGGCGTCGCCCTTGGCCGAGCCGGTGCGCCGCTTGGTGTGCCGCGCCCAGAGCGCGGCGACGATGAGCCCGGCGATGATGTCCCAGATGCCCCACCAGCCGGCGACGATCGCCATGCCGCCGAGGCCGCCGAAGAAGGTGAAGACGAGCCCCAGTCCGAGGCCCGCGTTGCGGATGCCGACCTCGAAGGTCATCGCCTTGCGCTCACGGGTGCCGAGTCCGCCGGCGACCGCCGTGGAGTACCCGATGCCGAGGGCCACGGCGTCGTGGATGGTGACGACGAGCACGATCACCCCGAGGAACGCCACGAAGTACGACCAGTTGCCCGCCAGCGCCGCGACGATGAAGCCGACGAGCGCGAGCAGCGAGAACCACTTCACCCAGGGCTGCACCTTCGCGGCGAACGCGGCGAAGCGGTTGCGGATCAGGAGCCCCAGCGCGAAGGGCAGACCGATGATCAGCAGGATGTCGCCGAGCATGGCCCAGGCGTCCAGCGACACCGCCTCCAGCAGCGTGCTCGCCGTCGGATGCAGTCCGCCCCAGAAGGCCACCGACAGCGGCAGCACGAAGATGTAGACGAGGTTCGACACCGCCGTCATCGAGACCGAGAGCGCGACGTTGCCACCGGAGCGGTGGGTGAGCACCTGCGAGATGTTCCCGGGCGGGCAGCAGGCGACGAGGATCATGCCGAGGGCCATCGACGGGGACACCGGCAGGATGAGCGTCAGCCCGAAGGTGACCGCCGGCAGCACGAGGAGCTGGGCGAGGATCGCGATGACGAACGGCTTGGGCTTGCGCGCAACGGCCTTGAAGTCGTCAACCGTGGTGTCGAGCGCGATGCCGAACATGATGAGGCCCAGCACCACGTTCAGCAGCAGGAGCGTCTGCGGGTTGAAGTTGAGGACGACGTCGTCGGGATTCATGCGCGCGCCCTCCCGGCCGTGGCACGCCGACGCCCGACGCTGCGGGTGCCGCGGGCCGCGGCATCCGTCATCAGCATCGCGGTGGCCGCCCGCACCGCGTGGCGGTAGGCATCCTTGTTGACGTAGTACGACATCCGCTCGAGCCCGAGGTACCGGTAGCCGCCGGTCAGGTCCGGCCAGCGCTCGTTCGCCACGCGCGTGCGGAACGCCGCCGCGCGATCGGGGTGGCGCTCGAGCGCTGCCAGGTAGGCGGCGATGAGCTCGGCCTGCTCGTAGCGTCCCTGCCAGCCGATTCCGGATGCCTCGATCATGCCCATGACGGAAAGCCCGTTGAACGACGGTGGGAAGACGTTGAGGAAGAGCCGCGGGGCGAAGCCGGTCCAGGCGAGCTCGGCGCGGTCGACGAAGGGGTAGTCGAGCTTGTAGCCGGTCGCGAGGA
This sequence comes from Microbacterium sp. M3, assembly GCF_033548675.1. Classification (NCBI taxonomy): domain Bacteria; kingdom Bacillati; phylum Actinomycetota; class Actinomycetes; order Micrococcales; family Microbacteriaceae; genus Microbacterium; species Microbacterium sp. M3. The sequence continues at coordinate 402,906 of NZ_JAWTZT010000003.1, read as the reverse complement.
GGACGGTGTCGTACTCGCCCGAGGAGCCGTCGCGGAAGTGCACCGTTCGGCCGTCGAAGCGGTCGATGTCGGGCACGATCCGCAGATCGCCCTGGCCGAGGTGGTTCAGGATCAGGGTGTTGACGATCGGGTGCGATTCGTAGATCTTGTAGTCGGGCCGCGGGAATCCGAAGCGCACCGGGTCGCCGGTGAAGGCGCGCAGCACCCGCGTGTCGACGAACTGCTTGAGCCGGGCGGGGAGCGGGCGGCCTTGGTTGAGCGTGTCGGAGGGCTTGCCGAACAGGTAGCGGGGCACGAAGTAGTAGCCGCGGCGCACGCTCATATCGACCGAGGCGGCGTGGTGCACCGCGTCGACGGCGATGTCGCAGCCGGAGTTGCCCGCGCCGATGATCAGCACCCGCTTGCCGCTGAGCTGCGCCGCCGACTTGTACGCGCTGGTGTGGAGCAGCTCGCCCGCGAACTCGCCGCGGAACGTCGGGACGTTCGGCTCGGCGAGCGTGCCGTTCGCGAGGATCACGCCGTCGTACCGGCGCTCGACGACGCCCGCCGCCTCGGGGGCCGAGCCCGGCGCGGAGCACTCGGCTCGCAGCATCCATCCGCCGTCCTCCGCGCGCGTCAGCGACGTGACCTTCGTGTCGAAGCGGAACCGCTCGGTGAGCCCGAAGTGGTCGGCGAACTCGCGGAAGTAGGAGATCAGCTCGCGGTGGCTCGGGTAGTCGGCGGACGTGCGCATCGGGAACTCGGCGAACTCGGTCGTGGTGCGCGACGAGATGAGGTGCGCCGACTCGTACATCGTCGAGCGCGGGTTGTCGATGTCCCAGAGGCCGCCCACGCCGCGCGAGGCCTCGTAGCCGTCGAAGGCGATGCCTGCCTTCTGCAGCGCCCGCGCGGCCGCGAGGCCCGAGGGCCCGGCCCCGATGATGGCATAGCGGTGCGCGCTCATGCGTCCTTCATTCCGTCTCCACACGTCGTCGTGTCGTCGGCGCGACGGTGCCGACCCCAGGTTCGAGAGCAACCCTAAGGGTGAACTGGGATCAACCGAAATGCTGCTCCCGCGTCAGACGAAGAGCGCCAGCATGCCGCGCACGAGGACCACCGTCGCGCCGATCCACGCGATGGCGAGCATGGCGAGCCGCGCGATGCGCGGCGAGACGTTGCGGGAGAGGATCGTGCCGATGGCGATGCCGGCGATCGTCGCGGCGACGAGCACGCCGACGTCCTCGGCGGGGGAGGCAGGCAGTCCGCGCAGGGCCACCGAGGCGATGCCGAAGGCGAGGAAGATCACCTGCACGCTGGCCGCGAAGCGTCGCTGGGGCCAGCGGTCACCCACGGCGTACGCGGCCAGCGCCGGTCCGGACAGGCCGCTCGCCGCGTTCATGAAGCCGGCGGCCGAGCCCGCGACGATCGCGCCGGCGCGACCCGACAGCGATGCCGAGAGCGCCGGGATGCGGCTCGCGATGAGCGCGAAGTACGCCATCGCGGCGATCACGAGCAGGAGGGCGGGTTCGGGAAGCAGGTGCACCACGAGCACTCCGAACGGCGACGCGAGCAGGCCCGGCCAGATCAGCCACCAGGTGCGCCGCCACTCGACGTGCCTCCAGACGAACGGCACCGCGGTGACGGCGGCGACCACCGCGAGCAGCACGGCGATCGTGACCCCTTCGACGGGTCCGTACAGCACGACGATCGGGCCGACGAGCACCAGGACGAACCCCAGACCGGTGATGCGCTGGATCACCGCCGCGACGAAGGTCGCGATCGCCGCGAGGACGAGGGTGAGCGCCACCCGTCAGCCCTGCGCGAGCGCGAAGGGGCCGACGAGCTCCGTGAGCTGCTCGCGCATGTCGTCGTCGGAGATCGTGGCCGTGCCGTCACCGGGCTGCGGGCCGTAGTCGCCGAACGAGGCATGGTTCGCGCCCTCGATCTCGTGCATCTCGGCGTCGCCCGGCAGCAGGTGGCGCGCGTCGGCGATCTTCTCCGGCGTCGACAGCCCGTCCTCGCTGCCCGAGACGCTGATCACGGGCAGGCCCGACTCCGAGAGGTCGGTCGCGCAGTAGGAGCCGAACAGGGCCAGGCCCTCGGCATCCGACGCCAGCTGGCACGCGCGCACGCCGCCGAGCGAATGGCCGCCGACGAGCCAGGTGTCGACGTCCGGAGCCAGCTCGGTGAACGCCGAGAGCGGGCGCAGGTCGAAGAACGCGAGGTTGAGCCAGGGCTTCGTGATGACGACGGTGACGCCCTCCTCGGCCACGAGCCCCGAGAGCTTCGACGCGTACGCCGACGGTTCGACTTTCGCCCCCGGGATGAAGACCAGACCGACGTCGGATGCCTCGCCCGCGGGGGCGAGCACGATGCCCGCGTCGCTGTCGGTGATCTCGATCGCCGGGTCGGCCTGAACCGCGGCGAGCGGTTCCGGCTCGGCCGCCATCACGCCGACCTGGCTCCAGATCAGGATGCCGACGACCGCGAGGAGCAGGAGCGCCCCCACCGAGCCGAGGATCCACCACAGGATGCGCAGCCCGCGGCGGCGGCGGGGCTTCGCGGCGGGATCAGGCGAGGGGCTGGGCGCGGTCACTCATCGAGCGTAATCGCCGCGCGTCCGCCCGCCGAACCCGCGCGGGTGCGGGTGCTCGCGGCGCCGTCCGAGCGGCCCCGCTCCCGGGCCCAGGCGCCCGCCCCGCGGGCCCCGAGCGGTGTCGCACCCGGGCCCGCACGCCGCCCCCGGGCACCGGACGGGCCCCGGCCTGCCGCTGGACGAGCCACGCGCACGCGCCGCGCCGCGGCCGGACCGTCCCGGATCAGTCCGCGAGCTCGGCCTGCCGCGCGCGGACGACCGCTTCGACCTTCGAGAAGAGCGGATGCCCCGGCTCCAGGCCCGTGACCGTGGCCGTGACGTCGGCGGCCTCCTGCTCGCGGAGCATGCGCTGCAGGTCGACCGACTGGGCGTCCTCGCTGTCGTCGAACGCGAGCGCCGCGCCCATCGCGCCGACGAGCGCGTCCACCGACAGGCCGCGCTCGGCGGCCTCGGCGGCCGGGCCGACGAAGCGCTCGTGGCGCGAGAGCTTGCGCAGCGGCTGCCGGCCGACGCGCCACACGGTGTCGGGCAGCGCGGCGTTGCGGAAGCGCCGCAGGATCGTCGCGCGGTACGCCGCCAGCTCCTCGGGGTCGAGGTCGTGCTTGGCGACCAGGAGCGCCGACGTCTCCTGCAGGGCGGCGGCCACGCGCGCGGCGATGGTCTCGTCGGCCAGCGCGTCGGCGATCGCTTCGATGCCGGCCTGCGCGCCGAAGTACGCCGTCGCGGCGTGCCCGGTGTTGACCGTGAAGAGCTTCCGCTCGATGTAGGGCGCGAGGTCGTCGACGAAGTGCGCCCCCGGGATGTTCGGCGGGTCGTCACCGAACGGCGGACGCTCGATCGCCCACTCGAAGAAGGGCTCCACCGTGACGTCGACGCCGGCGCCGTCCGGCTGCGCCGGCACGATCCGGTCGACGGCGGTGTTGGCGAAGACGGCGCGCGAGGCGAGCCCGTCCCACGCGTCGCCCGCGAGCGCCTTGATCTCGTCGCGAAGCAGGTCGGTGGCGTTGATCGCGTTCTCGCAGGCCATGATCTGCAGCGGCGGGCTCGACGGCTTGCGCAGCGCAAGACCACGGACGATGTGCGGGGCGACGAACTTCAGGATGGTGGGGCCCACCGCCGTCGTGACCACGTTCGCCCCGGCGATCTCGTCGACCACCTCGTCGGGGTGCTCGGCGCTGTTGATCGCCCGGAACCCGGTGACGACCGTGTCGCGGCCGCCCTCGCCCACCTCGTGCACCGTGTACCGGTCGGTGGCGTTGATCGCGTCGACGAGCGGGGCGGCGACGTCCGAGAACACCACCTGGTAGCCGCCTTCGTGCAGCAGCAGCCCGACGAACCCGCGACCGATGTTGCCGGCGCCGAAGTGGACGGCCTTCATCACACGCCCGCCGCGGAGACCAGGCCGAACAGCTCCTCGGGCGTCTGCGCGGCCTTGAGCCGGGCGACGTCGTCCTCGTCCGAGAACAGGATCGCGATCTGCGACAGGATCTCGAGGTGCTCGTCGCCCTTGCCGGCGATGCCGACGACGAAGGTCACCGGGTTGCCGTCCCAGTCGACGCCGCCGTCGTAGCGCACCACCGAGAGCGCCGACTCGAGGATCTCGTTCTTCGTCTCGTTCGTGCCGTGGGGGATGGCGAGCTCGTTGCCCATGTACGTCGACACCGTCTGCTCGCGCTGCAGCATCGCGTCGTAGTACCTGCCGGTGACCGCGCCCGCGGACTGCAGGATGTCAGCCGCCTCCCGCATCGCATCATCGCGCGTCGCGCTGCCGGAGTGGATGCGCACCTGACCGATGCTCAGAACCTCACGTGCCATGTCTTCGCCCTTCTCGCTTGTCTCATCGCTCGAGTTCGCTCGTCCTGCCCGACGGGGGACGGATGCCGCACCCCGGCGCTCGTTCCCGGTCCGGCGCTCCCGCCCGGCCGAGCCGAGGGCGGCGGTGCCGGGGGCTTCGCGCACACCCGGCACCGCCGCGGTCTCAGCTACGCACCATCCTGGTGCTGTGCGCGGACGAGGTCCACGACCTCGTCGTATCGCGGCGAGTTCATGAAGTTGTCGACCGAGACGTGGACCGAGTTCGGTGTCTTCTCCCGCGCGCGGTCGGTGAGCTGGTTCTGCGTGATCACCAGGTCGGCCGACGGGTCGAGCGCGGCGATCGCCTTGTTCACGACCGTGACGTCCTCGATGCCGGCCTTCTTGATCTTGTTGCGCAGGACGCTCGCGCCCATGGCCGACGAGCCCATCCCCGCGTCGCACGCGAACACGATGCTCTTGATCTCGCGCTCGGTCATGGTCGCGGGCTCCACCCCGCCACCGGCGGACGTCGCCGCGCCGCCCCGCAGACCGCTGAGCGCGTCGGACGACTTGCCCTTCGCGGCCTCGGTCTGCGTGATCGCCGCGCCGAACGCATCGTCGGTCGCCGCCATGGCCTCGAGATCGCGCTTGCGCGAGGCCCGGAGGATCACCCAGGCGATCAGGAACGTCACCGTGGCCGAGAGGATCACCGACAGGATCACCGCGAGGTAGGCGCCCTGCGCGGTCTGAGCCAGCACGGCGATGATGCTGCCCGGCGCGGCCGGTGCGCGCAGCGCGCCGCCGAGGAGCATGTTCGTCGTGACGCCCGTCATGCCACCGGCGATCAGGGCCAGGATCAGGATCGGCTTCATGAGCGCGTACGGGAAGTACACCTCGTGGATGCCGCCGAAGAACTGGATGACCGCGGCGCCCGGGGCCGACGCACGCGCTGCCCCCAGGCCGAAGAACGTGAACGCCAGCAGCAGGCCGACGCCGGGGCCGGGGTTCGCCTCGAGCAGGAACAGGATCGACGAGCCGTCCTCGGACGCCTGCGCGATGCCGAGGGGCGTCAGCACGCCGTGGTTGATCGCGTTGTTGAGGAAGAACACCTTTGCCGGCTCGATCAGGATGCTCGTGAGGGGCAGCAGGTTGAACTCGACCAGCCACTCGACCGCGCGACCCAGGGCTCCCATCAGGCCGTTGACGAGCCAGGCGATCGGGTAGAACCCGACGATCGCCATGACGAAGCCCCAGATGCCTGCCGAGAACATGTTGACGAGCATCTCGAAGCCCGCCTTGATCTTGCCCTCCCACAGGCTGTCGAGCCACTTCATCGAGTAGGCGGCGAGCGGTGCCAGGATCATCGCGCCGATGAACATGTGCACCTGGTTCAGCTGAGCCGCGCCTTCGGCGAGCCCCTCGTTGAACTTCGCGACGAGCAGATCGGAGCCCGCGATCGCACCCATCGTGGCGATCGACGCCACGACACCGCCCCGGATGCCGTAGACGATGTTGCCGCCGGTGTACGCGATGAGGATCGGCAGCAGATAGTGGATGAACGGGCCGACGATCGTGGCGAGGTCGGCGTTGGGCGTCCAGCCCACGTCGATGAAGAACGCGGTGAAGATGCCCCACGCGATCAGCGCGGGGATGTTCGGCATGATCATGCCGGAGAGGTACGTGCCGAAGCGCTGGACTCCGACCCGCGCCCTGCTGGTGCCCGATGCGGGCACTGACGCCGTTGTCATTTCACTGTCTCCTTGTGTGTGGGTGTCCAGGCCGCCGCGGCGGCCTATCGGGTGGCCGCCGCCTGCGCGGCGGTTCGGGCGGATGCCGCGTCCGACGCGGCGAGGGCGGCCGACGCGATCTCGCGCGCCTGGTCGAGGGTGTGCTGCAGGAGGGTGGCTCTCACGTCGGCGAGCGCCGTGGGCGCCATCGACAGGCTCGTGGCGCCGAGGCCCACGAGCACGACGGCCAGCAGCGGATCCGCTGCGGCCTCACCGCAGATGCCCACCGGCTTGCCGTTCGCGCGGCCGGCGTCGCCGACCTCGCGGATCAGGCGCAGCACCGCCGGGTGCCACGGATCCTGGAACGACGCGACCGAGCCGAGGAGCCGGTCTGCGGCGAGCGTGTACTGCGTGAGGTCGTTGGTGCCGATCGACGCGAAGTCGGCGTCGACCAGGATGCGGTCGGCCAAGAGCGCCGAGGACGGCACCTCGACCATGACACCGGCGGTCTTGATCCCGTAGTCGCGCGTGAGCTCGGTGAAGTACGTCGTCTCCTCGACGGTGGCGACCATCGGCGCCATGACCCACAGGTCGGCATCGGTGGCGGCATCCGCCTCGGCCAGTGCCGTGAGCTGCTCACGCAGGATGTCTTCGCTCGCACGGAGGGCGCGGATGCCGCGGAGCCCGAGCGCGGGGTTCTCCTCGTGCGCGTCGTTGAGGAACGCGAGCGGCTTGTCGGCGCCGGCGTCGAGCACGCGCACCACGACCTTCTTGCCCGGGAACGCCGCCAGCAGCTTCGTGTACGCCTCGCGCTGCTGCTCGACCGTGGGCGCCTGGTTCGAGCTCAGGAACAGGAACTCGGTGCGGAAGAGGCCTACGCCCTCCGCTCCGAGCGCGACGGCGTCGGCCGCCCCGTCGGCATTGCCGAGGTTGGCCAGCAGCGGCACGGCCGTCCCGTCGGCGAGGGCGCCGTCGGTGATCGGGGCCGAGGCGGCGGCCGCCCGGTCGGCGGCACGTCGGTTCGCCCGCTCGAGCTCATCGACGGTCGGCTGCGTCGTGACGACGCCGGCCGCGGCATCCACGATCACGGTCTCGCCGTCGCGCAGGCCCTTCGCGTCGACCGCGCCGACCACGGCCACGATCGACTTCTCCCGCGCGAGGATCGCGGTGTGCGACGTGGGGCCGCCCTCGGTCGTGACGAGCGCGAGCACCTTGTCGAGGTCGAGGAGCGCGGTGTCGGCCGGCGCGAGATCCTTCGCGACGAGGACGAACGGATGCCCGGGGTCGGGCACTCCCGGCGCCGCGACGCCGCGCAGCCGGGCGATGACGCGCTGCGCCACGTCGTCGAGGTCGGCGGCGCGCTCGCCGAGGTAGCCGCCGAGCGCCGTGAGCTGATCGCGGAACGACGCGAACGCGTCGTAGACGGCGAACTCGCCGGTGCGGCCCTGCGCGATGCGGGCGTTCACCTCGTCGGCGAGGCTCGGGTCCTCGGCCATCATGGCCTGCGCCTCGAGCACCTCCTGCGCCGCGCCGCCCGCCTGCGCGCCGCGCGCCTCGAGCTCGCGGGCGACCGCGGCGACGGCCTCGGCCACGCGGGCCTTCTCGTCGTCCCCGCTCAGCGTGCTCGGCGCGTCGGACGGCGCGGGCAGCGGCTCGGCCATGCGTGCGACCGGTCCCTGGGCGACGCCCAGGCCGATGCCGACTCCTCGTAGCTCTGTCATGTCAGGCCTCCGCGTCGTGGTCGGTGGTGAGCAGCTCGGCGAGCGTGTCGAGAGTGGACTCCGCGCCCGCGCCGTCCGCGGTCAGGGTGACGTAGTCGCCCTGCTCGACGCCCAGCGCGATCACGCCGAGGATGCTCGCGGCGTTCACCGGGCTGCCGGCATCCTTCGCGATCGTGATGGGGATGCCGGCATCCTTGGCCGCCTGTGCGAACAGCTTGGCCGGGCGTGCGTGCAGCCCGTGCGCCGATCCGATGCGGACGGTGCGGGAGAGGGGTGGCATGTCGCGGGCTCCTTCGTTGTGGGCGGGGATTCGCTGTTCAGGTCTGCTCACCTGTCACGACTCGCCGCTCTCGGCGGTGCTTCGTGACAGGGGAGCAGAGGTGGGCGGGCTGTCGGGCACGGGTTCCGCGTCCGAGGTGGGTGGGGCGTCCGCGGTCGGAAGCGGCCCCCCGGGGCTTCCGGCCGCGGCGCGGACGAGTGCGAGTGTCCGCGTGCCGTCCCTGTCGGCGAAGATGTCGGACGGCAGCAGCACCACCGTCGTGCCCCGCGCGGCGGCATCCCGTTCGATGCGCTCGAGCGCATGGGCGAGATGCGGTCCCACCAGGACGACATCCACGGCATCGAGATCGATCGGAAGTGACTGCTCGGTGCCGGCGAAGGCGGAATAGTCCAGGCCCTGAGCGTGCGCCGCGTGACGCACGCGCTGTGCGACGAAGGTGCTCGACGCACCCGCTCCGCAGACCACCAGGATCCTCATCGACCCGCCTCCTCATGGCCATTCTTGTGAGAACGCTGAGAGGGGACAACCAGTCCTTCTTCCGCAGGGGCGGAAATGCCGCCGCCGGCGCGGCACCGTCTCGCACGGGCGCATGGTTGACTGGGCGGGTGACCCGAGCCCGGCAAGATCGCGTGCTCGCACTGCTCCTGCGCGACGGCGAATGGGTGACGGCTGGGGCGCTCGCCGACGCGCTCGGCGTGACGCCGCGGAGCATCCGCTCGTACGTCACGGCCGCGAACGCCCGCGTGCACCCGGGCGTCGCCGTCGAATCCGGTCCACAGGGCTACCGCGCCGGAGCGGACGCGTCGGCGGCCCTGCGCACCGGCGGCGACGCCGGCACACCGCGCGACCGTCTGCACACGCTGGTGCGCACGCTGCTCGACGCCCCGGACGGGATCGACGTCTTCGAGACCGCCGACGCGCTCCATGTCTCGCCGGCGACCCTCGACGCGGACCTCGCGCGCGTGCGCGGCCTGCTCGGCGGCACGGAGCTCACGCTGGAGCGATCGGCGTCACGCGCCCGGCTGCGGGGCACCGAGGGCGCGCAGCGGAGACTGCTCAGCACGCTCGCCCACGACGAGATGGACGCCGGGTCGTTCGACCTCGCGGGGCTGCGCCGCACGCTCGGCGAAGGGTCGGTGGGCGCCCAGGCCTTCGGCCCCTTCAAGACCGACCTCGTGGCGCGCCTGGGCGAGCTCGGCTGGTTCGTGAACGAGTTCGGGATCGCCGACGTGGTCATGCACATCGCGATCGCCGCCGACCGCACCGCGCGGGATCGCCCGCTCGACGCGGTGGACGAGGGTGGCCGGCAGGAGCGGCCGACCCAGACCCAGGTGGCCGAGATCATCGCCGAGCTGTCGGAGCGTCACCTCGGCGTGCGGCTGGGCAGCGCCGACCTGCAGCACCTCGCGACGCTGGTCCTCACGCGCGTCGTCGCACCGGACGGGCCGGAGGGCGCGGCATCCGGATCCGCCTCGTCGTCGCTCGATCCCGAGGTGGCGACCGTCGTGCGCGAGGTCGTGACCGCCGCGGCGGAGGAGTTCCTCGTCGACATCGTGCACGACGACTTCGTCGCCCGCCTCGCCCTGCACGTGCAGAACCTGCTGCACCGTGCCCGCGAGCAGGCGTGGTCGCGCAACCCGCTGACCCGGTCGCTGAAGTCGACGTACCCGATGATCTTCGAGGTCGCCGTGTTCATCGCGAGCCGCCTGCAGCAGCGGCTCGGCATCCCCCTGCCCGACGACGAGATCGCCTACATCGCGATGCACGTGGGCGGCCGGCTGGAACGCAGCCGTCGCGCCGACCAGCTGCTCACCGCGACGATCGTGTGCCCCGGCTACTACGACCTGCACGAGCTGCTGCGCTCGAGCGTCGACCGCTCGCTCGGTCAGGCCATCGAGGTGGTGGGCGTCGAGACGCGGGTCGACCCGGACTGGGGCTCCATCGACACCGACCTCCTGCTGACGACCATCGACCCGCCCGCGGCGAGCGACCGCATCGTGCGGATCCAGCCGTTCCTCACCGACGCCGATGTCGAGCGCGTGCAGACCGCCGCCGGCCGCATCCGCCGGTCGCGGCGCCTCGCGCGCCTGCGCGCGGAGCTCGAGCGGTACTTCGAGCCCACCGCGTTCGTGCGCGGCCTCGACGACGCCGCGGGGGAGGAGGCCGTGATCCGCCGCCTGGGGGCGATGCTCCTCGAGCGCGGCGTCATCGACGGCGAGTACGTCGAGCGCACGATCGAGCGCGAGCGCCTCTCGTCCACGGCCTTCACCGACGCGCTCGCGGTGCCGCACGCGCTCGAGATGACGGCATCCCGCACCGCCATCGCCCTCGCGATCGCCGACCCGTCGATCCCCTGGGGCGACAGCCGCGTGCAGGTCGTGGCGCTCGTGGCGTTCTCAGAGACCGACCGCGAGGCGTTCCAGACGGTGTTCGAGCAGTTCGTCGAGGTCTTCAGCGAGCGCGACAGCGTGCAGCGCATCGTCCGCCGGGCCACCGACTTCAACGCCTTCCTCGACGAGCTCGTCGCCGTCATCGACGGCTGAGCCGCGGCATCCGTCTCCGCCTCCCGAGGCTGGACAAGCCTCGAAGCCCGTTCGCAACTCAGGATGGATGAGGATTCGGGCGGCCGTTCCTGCGGCGTTCGGGCGTTGATCCTGAGTTGCGAACCGGGACGGGGCGGAACCGGCGGCGGACGAGAGGCGCGAAACGCGGGAACGAACGGGACGGATGCCGCGGCCCCGGGTCAGCGCCGCGCGAGGCGCTCGGTGAGGCCCAGCCGGACCGCCGGCCACTCCTGCGGGAGGATCGAGAAGACCACCGTGTCGCGGAGCGTGCCGTCGGGGCCGAGGCGGTGGTTGCGCAGCACGCCGTCCTGCTTCGCGCCCAGGCGTGCGATCGCCGCACGGGACTGGCGGTTGTGCCAGTGCGTGCGGAACTCCACGGCGATGGCGTCGCACGCCTCGAACGCGTGCGCGAGCAGCAGCAGCTTCGACGCCGTGTTCACGGCCGTGCGCTGGGCCTCCAGGCCGATCCAGGTGTGGCCGATCTCGACGTGGCGGTTCGGCTGGTCGATGTTGCAGAACGTCGTCTGGCCGACCACCCGGCCGGTGTCGAGCCGGCGCACCGCCCACGGGTTCATGTGGCCCTCGTCGCGCCACGTCAGCCGCCGGGCGATATCGTCCGCGAGGCCGTCAGGCCCCGGCACCGAGGTGTACCAGGCGTGCTCGAGTCCGGCCGCCGCCGCAGCCAGGTCGGCCTCGTGGTCGGGAGAGAGGGGCTCCAATCGCACGAAGGCGTTCTCGAGTGTGACCGGCGCGGTGAGCAGCATGATCCGAGCGTAGAGCCGCGTGCGCACCGCGCGACCTTCCTGGGCAGGGTGCGAAGCCGACGCCGTGCCGGAGCGCCCAAGTGCGCGCCCGTGCGTCGTCATAGTTCGCAATTGTTCGCCTTCGCCGGCCCCGCCCTTTCCGGGCCCGCCTAGGCTCGAACGGTGCGTCCATTCGGTCGCATGCACAGCGAAGAGGATCCCGAACACGATGAAGACGAAGAGGCGACTGCTCGCCCCCCTCGCACTGACACTGGCGGCGACGTTCGGCCTGGCGGCCTGCGCCCAGGGCGGATCCGCGCCCGAGGCCACCAGCGCCGAGGCCACCGGCCAGCTCACCTACGCGATCGCCAGCGACCCCACGTCGCTGAACCCGATCAACGTCGGCGACCGCTGGGGCCTGACCGTCACGAACCTCGTGTACTCGCCCCTCGCCCGTGTCGAAGGCGACGGCACCGTCGTGAACGAGCTCGCCGAGTCGATCGAGCCCGCCGAGGACGGCCTCTCGGTCACGGTCACCCTCAAGGACGGCCTGACCTGGTCGGACGGCGAGCCCCTCACCGCAGACGACGTGGTCTTCACATACACGAACAAGGCGGTCCGCGAGAACGGCAACGCCGACCTGCTCTACGTCGGCGACCAGCCGATCACGGCCGAGGCCACCGACGAGCGCACCGTGGTCTTCCACCTGCCGAGCGTGAGCGCGGCCGCCCTCAGCAACATCGCGACCGAGACGTACATCATCCCCGAGCACGTGTACGGCGACGTCACCGACTTCTCGGTGTCGGAGCTCGACCCGATCGCGGTGGGCTCGGGCCCGTACAAGCTCACCGATTACCAGCGCGGCCAATACCTCACCTTCGAGGCGAACGAGAACTACTACGGCGAGGCGCCGAAGATCCCCGAGCTGACGCTGCGCATCGTCTCCGAGGCCGACACGACGAAGACGGCGCTGCAGACCGGTGAAGTGGATGCCTCGTTCGCGACGCCCGACCAGATCACCGAGCTCGAGGGCGCCGGCCTGAACGTGTACCCGTACGCCGAGGGCCGCGTCGCCTACTTCGGCCTCAACGCCGCGAAGCTCACCGATCCGAAGGTGCGCCAGGCGATCTTCTTCGCGCTGGACCGCGATGAGATCAACACCGCCGCATTCCTCTCCGAGGACTACTACGAGAACGCGTACACGATCCTCCCGCCGGGCAACGCGTTCGCGACCGAGGACGTCGAGAAGTACGAGCAGGACGCGGATGCCTCGGCCGCCCTCCTCGAGGAGGCCGGCGCCGGCGACCTGTCGATCTCGCTCGCGTACGCAGGCGCCGACCCGGCGCAGAAGACGCAGGCGACCCTCATCCAGCAGCAGCTGCAGGACGCGGGCATCACGGTGGAGCTCGCGGGCATCGAGCCCCCGGCCGTGTTCGAAGAGATTCAGAAGGGCGCCGACTCGCAGTACGACGCGTTCCTCGGCGGCTACATCATGGGCCAGGACCCCGACGCCTACAGCCTGCTGTACCGCACGGGTGCGTCGGCGAACTACTTCTCGTACTCGAACCCCGCCACCGACGCGCTGTTCGACGCGGGCGTGGTCGAGCTCGACCCGGCGGCACGCGCCGAGATCTACGCCGACCTGCAGGCGCAGATCGCCGAGGACGCGGTCGTCTTCCCGCTGGCCGACAACCTCAAGATCCTCGCGGTGAACCCGCGCATCGGGGGCGTCGAGGAGGCCAAGCCGGTGCCGATCTACACGCTCGAGAACTTCGGGCTGCTCACCGAGCAGTGAGACGAGACGCCACGGCACCCGCACGGGTGCCGTGACGTCGTCGTGTGAGACGGATGCCTCGGGCCGAGGCATCCGTCCCGTCCGTCCGGAAGGGGAACGATGGCGCGCTACATCCTGCGCCGCCTGCTGCAGGTCGTCCCGATGCTGCTGCTGGTGACGTTCGTGGTGTTCGCGCTGCTGCAGGCAGCGCCCTACGACGTCGTCGACTCCATCACGACGCCGCAGATGTCGGAAGAGACCAAGGCCGCCATGCGCGAGCGGTACGGCCTCGACCAGCCGCTCGTGGTGCAGTACGGCCTGTGGCTCGGGAACGTGCTGCAGGGCGACCTCGGCTACTCGCTCGTGAGCCGGCATCCGATCTCGGAAGAGCTCGCGGTGCGCATCCCGAACACGATCCTGCTGGTCGCGCCCGCGTATCTCACGGCCCTCGTGCTCGCCGTCGTGCTCGGCCTCATCGCGGGCTCGCGCCGCGGCACCGTCGTCGACAAGGCGATCGACGGGCTCGCCGGCATCGGCATCGCGACTCCGTCGTTCTGGTTCGCGCTGCTCGTGATCTACGTCTTCGGGTACCAGCTGCGCTGGTTCCCCATCATCGGCATGCACTCGGTCGGCAAGCAGGGCGACCCCGTCGACTTCCTCCTGCACTTCGTCATGCCGTTCCTCGTGCTCGTGGTCGCCTTCTTCCCCGAGCTCGCCCGCTATGTGCGCTCGGCGACGATCGGCCAGCTGTCGCAGGACTACGTGCTCGTGCAGCGCGGATTCGGCGCCTCCAGGCGGCAGGTGCTCACCCGCCACGTGAGCCGCAACGTGATGCTCCCGATCATCACGCAGCTGGGCCTCGCCCTCCCGATCCTCGTCACCGGCGCGATCGTGACCGAGTCGATCTTCGGCTGGCCCGGCATCGGGCCCTACTTCCTCACCGCGACCCGCAGCCTCGACTACCCGGTGGTGCTGGCGGTGCTGCTCCTGTCTGCGGTGCTGGTGATCGTCGGCAACCTCATCGCCGACATCCTCTACGTGCTGGTGGATCCCCGCATCCGGATCGGAGCGGCCTCGTGACCACGCCGACCGCCTCCACCACTCCGAACGTCGCCGCCGCGATCGACGCCACCACTCTCGTCCACCGCACCCGGTCGTTCCGCTCCGTCTCGGCCGTCTCGGCCGTCGTCTTCCTCGTGGTCGTCGGCGGCGCGGCGCTGCTGGCCCCGCTCCTCCCGCTCGACCCCACGACGACCGACCTCGCGATCCGCTGGCAGCCGCCGAGCGCCGCCCACTGGTTCGGGACCGATGAGCTCGGTCGCGACTACTTCTCGCGGGTCGTCTACGGCGCCCGCATCTCGCTCACCGTCGGCATCCTGGCGATGGCCGCCTCCACCGCCATCGGAGTCCTCGTCGGGCTCGTGGCGGGATTCGCCGGCGGACGCGTCGACGACCTCCTGATGCGCTTCGTCGACTTCCTGTCGTCCATCCCGTGGATGGTGCTCGTCATCGTCGCGAGCGTCTTCCTCAAGCCCGGCCTGTGGACCATCATCTTCGTCATCAGCGTCTTCTCGTGGATGGCCACGGCCCGCCTGGTGCGCGCCGAGACCCTCACGCTCCGCGAGCGGCCGTACGTCCGCTACGCGGGGTACATCGGGGTGGGCCGGCCGCTCGTGCTGTGGCGGCATGTCGTGCCGGACGCCGCCCCGACGATCATCGTGGCCGCCACCGCGAGCATCTCGACCGCGATCCTCACCGAGTCGGCGCTCAGCTTCCTGGGCCTCGGCATCCAGCCGCCGATGGCGTCGTGGGGGAGCCTCCTCGAGACGGCGCAGGGGAGCCTGCAGACCGCGCCGTACCTCGCCCTGATCCCCGGCGTCCTGATCCTCCTCACGGTGCTGTCGTTCAACGTGCTGGGCGACGCGCTGCGGCAGTCGGTCGGCGAGGGAGGGGCGTCATGACCGACGAGTTCGCGACAGATGCCGCGGGGACGGATGCCGCGACCCGCGCGTCGTCCGGTGCGCGCAGCGATCTCGTACACCGCGAGGTGCTCCTCAGCGTCACCGGGCTCGACGTCGAGCTTCCCGCGCGCACCGGCGGACGCGTGCGCGTGCTCGACGACGTGTCGTTTGACGTGCCGCGCGGACGCGTCGTCGGCATCGTGGGGGAGTCGGGCTCCGGCAAGACGATGCTGCTGCGCGCGCTGCTCGGCATTCTCCCCGACGGCGCCACCCCGACGTGGCGGCGCGTGCTGCTCGACGGCCACGACATCACCGCGGAGCTGCCCCGCCGGCGGCTGCCTGCGGCGATGGTCTTCCAGGATCCGATGACCTCGTTCGACCCGCTCGTGCGGATCGGCGCCCACCTCACCGAGGTCGTGCAGCGGTTCCAGCGCGTCGGTCGCCGGCGGGCGGCCGAGCTCGCGCGCGAGGCGCTGGTGGCGGTGCGCATCCCCGACCCCGATCGAGTGCTCACCCGCTACCCGCACGAGCTGTCGGGAGGCATGCGCCAGCGCGCCATGATCGCGATGGCCCTGCTCGCGAACCCCGAGCTGCTGCTCGCCGACGAGCCCACCACCGCCCTCGACGCGACCATCCAGGCCCAGATCCTCGCGCTGCTGCGGTCGCTGCAGTCCGAGCGGGCGCTGACCGTGGTGATCGTCACGCACGACCTCGCCGTCGTCGCGGCGGTGTGCGACGACGTCCTCGTGATGAAGGACGGCCGTATCGTCGAGTCGGGCGAGGTGGATCGCGTGTTCCGCGAGCCGCGCCATCCGTACACCCGCGAGCTGCTGGCCGCCGCGCCCGCTGAGCCGGCCGAGCCCGAGGGGCCGGTCGACCATGCCGCCGGTCCGAAGGAGGCGGACGCATGAGCGCTCCCACGCCCGAAGCAGGCCGCGACCTGATCGAGGTGCGCGGGCTCGTGAAGACCTTCCCGGTGCGCAACGCCTGGGGCCGCACGCAGGGCACGGTGCGCGCCGTCGATGGCGTCGACCTGACCATCCGGCGGGGCGAGACGCTCGCGCTCGTGGGCGAGTCGGGAAGCGGCAAGTCCACGCTCGGACGCTGCCTCCTTCAGATGGACGAGCCGACGAGCGGCGCCGTGACCTACGGGGGCGTCGAGCTCACGTCTCTGCCGCGTGCGAAGCGGGCGCCCTTCCACCGCTCGATGCAGGTCATCTTCCAGGACCCGTTCTCGTCGCTGAATCCGCACCGCAGCGCGCTGCAGAACGTGATGGAGCCGCTCACCGCGCTCGAGCCCGGCGCCGACGCACGGGCCCGCGCGCTCGAGGCGCTCGCGGCCGTCGGCATCGACGGCGACGCCGTCCACCGGCGCCCCCGCGCCTTCTCGGGTGGCCAGCGTCAGCGCATCGTGATCGCCCGCGCGATCGCGGTGCGGCCGGGATTCGTCGTGTGCGACGAACCGCTGTCGGCCCTCGACATGTCGATCCAGGCGCAGGTCACCGATCTGCTGCTGCGCCTGCAGCGAGAGCTCGACCTCACCTATCTGTTCATCTCGCACGACCTCTCGGTCGTGCGAGAGATCGCGACCCGGACGGCCGTGATGAACCGCGGCCGCATCGTCGAGCTCGGCCCGACCGCCGAGGTCTTCGCGTCGCCGCAGCACGCCTACACGCGTCACCTGCTCGATGCCGCGCTCTCGACCGATCCGGCCACCGCGCGCCGCCGGCTCGCGCGCATCTCGAGCCGGCCCGACTTCGAGGCCGCTGAGTCGGACTCGGCCGGGGAGGCCGCGCTCGTCGAGGTCTCGCCGGGTCACCTCGTGCTCCGCTGACCCGCTCGCACCCGGGGCGGGAGCCCGCGTCCAGGGGCGGGAGCCCGCGGACGGGGTGGGAGTCTCCGGCGGCGCCAGGCGCCGGCGCCAGGGCCGGAGCCCGCGTCCAGGGGCGGCAGCCCGCGCCCAGGGCGGCCGCCCGCGTCGGCATCGGCGCTCAGGTGTCCTTGGCGTGCATCTCGGCCTCGACGACGGCGGCGGCCTCGGCGGGGCCCCGCGTCGTCACCTCGGCCGCCCGGCGCGCGGCGGCGATCGCCCGCTGACCCGCGGGCAGCCAGACCGCGAGACCGACGACGACGAACGTGAGCACGCCCGCGGCGATGAGCAGCACCTCGATCGACATGACGTCGGCGAGCGGGCCGAAGGCGACCATGCCGATCGGCATCGCGACGGCCATGACGATGCCGACGAAACCGAAGACGCGTCCCTGCCGCTCGGGCTCGACCGTCTCCTGCAGGAGCGTCATCGACGGCGTCGAGAAGAACGGCACCGCGAGCCCCACGAGGAACATGAAGCCGAAGAACACCCAGAGGTTCGGCGACAGCCCCAGCCCGATCGAGAGCGCGCCGAACACGAGCGACGACACCACGATGAGGCCGATGCGGCTGCGCTTGGCGAAGAACGACGCCACCAGGATGCCGCCGAGCATCATGCCGACGCTGAAGGCGATCTCGAGCACCGCGAGGTTGACGACGTCCTGCGCCTCGCCGGCGGGGAACGAGCGCACCAGCATGAGCGGGGTGAGGTTCGAGGGCGCGACGGTGAGCAGGAAGATGATGGCGAACAGCACCAGCAGCCACCGCACGAACGCGTGGTGGGCGATGTACCGCACGCCGTCGACCAGGTCGGCGAAGTACCCGGTGTGCGCGTCCGCGGCGCGGCGCACCGTGCCCACCGGGATGAGGGCGAGGATGCCGATGCCGATGATCGCCGTCACCACGTCGATGAAGAAGATCGGGATGAGCGAGGCCGCGGTGCCGCCCGACGCCGCCGACGCCCACGCGTAGAGCGCACCCGCGGCCGCAGGAGCGAGGAGCGCCATCGCGGACTGGATCGATCCGTTGATGCCGTTGACGCGGATGAGGTTGCGCGTCGGAGTGATCTGGGGGATGAGCGCCGACACGGCGGGCATCTGGATGCCGGCGCCCGCGGAGCGCACCGCCATCGTGGCGAAGATCAGCCACACCGCGTCGTAGCCGGTCATCATGATGAGCGCCAGGGCGAGAGTCGAGAGGGCGATCGCCGCATCGGCGCCCATGATGAGGAACTTGCGGTTGTGGCGGTCGGCCCACACTCCGCCGAAGATCGACACGACCGCCTGCGGCAGGAAGCCGAAGAGCGCGGCGAGCATCATCACGAGGCCCGACTGGTACGTGATGGTCAGGTACCAGAACACCGTGTACTGCACGAGCATCGAGCCGAACAGGCTCACCGTCTGCCCGCTCAGGAACAGCACAACGTGGCGCAGCCAATGCGGCGGGTCCGCGCTCTCCGCTGCCGGGCCGGCTGCCTCATCGGTCGGCGCGGTCGCAGCGGCGGTCGTTCCGGCGGCACCGAGTGCCGACTCCGCCGGCGGAACGGGCGGTGTCGGGGTCGCGGCATCCGCGTCCTGGTCGTGCCCGCCGCTCATCATCGCTCCTCGTATCGCGCGTTTCCCCACGCGACGCGAACCGACGCCCGACGAGCGTGGGTTCGCGATATATCGCGGAGGTGACTGTAGCACGGGGTCCGGACACCACGCGTCCGGACCCGTGCGGCGGCGTCGGTGAGGGCGCTCAGCCGCCGTACTCGGCGAGGAGCGCGCGGGCGCCGTCGGCCAGGCCCCGGATGCGCGCCGTGGCGTCGTCGTGCGACTCGCCCCGCACGTCGAGGTACAGCTTGAGCTTCGGCTCGGTGCCGCTCGGGCGCACGATCACGCGCGAGCCGTCGGTGAGCCACAGCCGCAGCACGTCACCGGGCGGCAGGTCGCCGACGCCGTCGAGCAGGTCGTCGATGCGGTCGACGGCGGTGCCGCCGACGGATTCCGGATGCCGCGCCCGCAGCGCCGTCATGATCGCGCCGATCTGCGACACGTCCTCCACGCGGATCGAGACCTGGTCGCTGGCGAACGAGCCGAAGGTGCGATCGAACTCGGTCAGCAGGTCGGCCAGCGACTCGCCCCGCTCGCGGGCCTCGGACACCATCCCGAGGATCGCCACGGCCGCCGAGATGCCGTCCTTGTCGCGCACCGTCTCGGGGTTCACCAGGTAGCCGAGCGCCTCTTCGAAGCCGAACACCATGCCCGGCGCGCGCGAGATCCACTTGAACCCGGTGAGCGTGGCGTGGAAGCCGAGCCCGTAGTGCTCGGCGACCGTCTGCAGTCCGGGCGACGACACCAGCGAGCACGCGAGCGAGGCACCGGCGGGAGCGGCGCCGTCGGCCGCGGCGCGGCGTGCGGCGCGCCAGCCGAGCAGCAGCCCGATCTCGTTGCCGCTGAGGCGCCGCCACCCACCCTCGGCACCCTCGTCGGGGAGGGCGACGGCCAGGCGGTCGGCGTCCGGGTCGTTGGCGATGACGAGGTCGGCACCGGCGCTCCGGGCCGTCTCGAACGCGAGGTCCATCGCGCCGGGCTCCTCCGGGTTGGGGAACGCGACCGTCGGGAACGCGCCGTCGGGCTGGAGCTGGGCGTCCACGGGGACGGGAGCCGGGTACCCGGCCGTCTCGAGGATGCGCGAGAAGGTCTCCCAGCCGACGCCGTGCATCGCGGTGTAGACCCACGTGAGCCCCGCGGCGCCCGCCGGCGCCGGCGCGACCGCCGCCGTCGCGGCGACGTACTCGTCGACGACGGCCTCGGTCGCGAGCTCGAATCCGAGCGAGCGAGGGATGGTGCTGATGTCGGCGGCTTCCGCCACCCGCTCGATGTGGGCGGCGATCTCGGCGTCGGCGGGTGCCACGATCTGCGAGCCGTCGTCGGCACCCCCGAGGTACACCTTGTAGCCGTTGTCGTCGGGCGGGTTGTGGCTCGCGGTGACCATGACGCCCGCCGCCGCGCCGAGGTGGCGCACGGCGAACGCCAGCACGGGCGTCGGCAGCAGCCGCGGCATGAGGATGGCCCGCAGCCCTGCGCCGGCGAAGATCTCGGCCGAGTCCCGGGCGAACACGTCGGAGTTGCGACGGCCGTCGAAGCCGATCACCACGATGGGCGCGTCGTCGAGGATGCCCGGGACCTCGGGGCCTTCGGCTTCGAGCGCGTCGGCCGAGGGCGCTTCGGTGAGCTCGGGCGCGGTCGGCTCCGCGTCACCGGGTTCGGCGACCGATGCCGGGACGGCGGCGTCGGAGTCCGCCGCCGCGTCAGCGGCGGCGCCCGCGTCCGAGTCTGAGTCGCTGTCCGCGTCGGTGTCCGGGCCGGCTCCTGCGTCGGTGGGTTGCGCACCGGCTGAGACGGCCTCGTCTGCGACGCCCTCCGGCTCGAGCATCACGGCGGCGTCGGCAGCGGCATCCTCCGCATGCGCGGCATGCTGTCCCTGCGCGTCCGCGTGGCCGTGCGCGGCCTCCACGCCGACGGGAGGGAGCCCCGCTTTCTCGCGCACGTAGGCGGCGAGACCGGCAGCGGCCTGCGCCACCAGCACGCGGTTCATGCGGTTGCTGCCGGCGCCCAGGGCACCGCGCAGGCCCGCCGTGCCGAAGGCGAGGCGCGCCGAGAACCGGTCGGCGAGCTCGGCTTCGGCGTCGGCATCGCCGGCCTCGGCGGACTCGATGAGCGCGCGCAGCTCGGCGCGGGTCTCGCCGTCGGGGTCCTGTGCGAGCCACGCGTGGGCGCGGGTCAGGACGTCTCCGGCGGTCGTGCTCGCCGTCGGCACCTCGGCGGGCGCCGGCTCCTGCACGTCGGGACGCGCGGCCGGCACCTCCTCGCCGCTCACAGTGCCCCGATCACGCGGGCGAGGAGCGACGAGATGACCGGCTCGGCCTCGCGGCCGGCGTCGATGACCTCCTGATGGCTGAGCGGCGTCTTCTGGATGCCGGCGGCCATGTTCGTGATGAGCGAGAAGCCGAGGATCTCCATGCCCGCCTGACGGGCGGCGATCGCCTCGAGGGCGGTCGACATGCCGACGATGTGCCCGCCGATGGTCTTGGCCATCTGCACCTCGGCCGGTGTCTCGTACTGCGGTCCGCGGAACTGGCAGTAGACGCCCTCGTCGAGGGTCGGGTCGATCGAGCGGGCGAGGTCGCGCAGCCGCAGCGAGTAGAGGTCGGTGAGGTCGACGAACGTCGCGCCCTCCAGCGGCGAGTCGCCGGTGAGGTTGATGTGGTCGCTGATCAGCACCGGGCGCCCCGGACTCCAGGTGTGCTTGATGCCGCCGGCGCCGTTGGTCAGCACCATGGTCCGGGCCCCGGTCGCGGCGGCCGTGCGCACGCTGTGCACCACGCGGCGCACGCCGTAGCCCTCGTAGTAGTGGGTGCGGGCGCCGATGACGAGCACGCGCTTGCCCTTGGGCGTGACGACGCTGCGGAGAGTGCCGACGTGGCCGGTGAGCGCGGGGGCGCTGAAACCCGTCACCTGCGTCGCGGGGAACGTGGCGGTCGTCTCGCCGAGGAGCTCCGCGGCCTTGCCCCATCCGCTGCCGAGGGTGAGCGCGATGTCGTGGCGCTCCACGCCGGTGATGCGGGCGATGTCCTCCGCGGCGGTGGCGGCGACCTCGAAGGGATCGGCCGCGGGATCGTCGAGAGGATTGCCGATGCTGACTGACATGCCCCCACTTTAGGAACCGGCGGGCGCGAGAGCCAGCGCAGCCCCCGCGGACCGGCACCCGGGAGTGTCGGCGCGATGGTCGTGGCCGAGGCATCCGGCAAGGAAGAATGGAATCCATGTCGATCAGCTTCGAGACCACCCAGAGCGTCGCCATCCTCGGCGGCGGACCCGGAGGCTACGAAGCGGCGCTGGCCGCCGCCCAGCTCGGAGCCGAGGTGACGGTGGTCGAACGAGCGGGGATCGGCGGTTCCGCGGTGATCACCGACGTGGTCCCGTCGAAGTCGCTCATCGCGACCGCCGACGCGGCCGTCGCGATCGCCGGGGCGGGAGACCTCGGCGTGCAGCTGTTCGCGAAGGGCAAGGAGGGCAAGCCCCTCAAGCCCGAGATCGCGATCAACCTCAGCGCGGTCAACAAGCGTCTGCTCACCCTCGCGCGGCAGCAATCCGACGACATGCGCGCCTCGCTCGTCGAGGCGGGGGTGCGCATCATCTCCGGCCACGGCCGCCTCGAAGGCGATCACGCCGTCGTGGTGTCGACGGGTCCCGGCGGGACCGACTTCGACCGCGTCGAGGCCGACACCCTCGTGGTGTCGACCGGGTCGTCGCCGCGGGAGCTCCCGAGCGCCAAGCCCGACGGCGAGCGGATCCTCACCTGGACCCAGCTGTACAACATGAACGCCCTGCCCGAGCACCTCATCGTCGTCGGCTCCGGCGTCACAGGGGCCGAGTTCGCCGGCGCCTACATGAACCTGGGCGCGAAGGTCACGCTCGTGTCGAGCCGCGACCAGGTGCTCCCGGGGGAGGACAAGGATGCCGCGGCCGTCCTCGAGCGCGTCTTCAAGCGTGGCGGCATGAACCTGCTGTCGAAGTCCCGCGCCGAGAAGGTCGAGAACACCGGCGACCGCGTGGTCGTGACGCTGTCGGACGGCCGCACCGTCGAGGGCAGCCACTGCCTCATGGCCGTCGGATCGGTGCCGAACACCAAGGGCATCGGCCTGGAAGAGGCCGGTGTGCAGATGACCGAGTCGGGCAACATCCAGGTGAACCGCGTCGCACGCACGTCGGTGCCGAACATCTACGCCGCCGGCGACTGCACCACCTTCGTGCCGCTCGCGTCGGTCGCGTCGATGCAGGGCCGCACCGCCGTCTTCCACGCGCTCGGCGACGTGGTGATCCCCCTCGAGCGCCGCCGCATCACGTCGAACATCTTCACCGCGCCCGAGATCGCGACGATCGGCTGGCAGGAGAACGACATCGCCGACGGCCACATCAACGGCGTCGTGCACAAGCTGCCCCTCGCCGCCAACCCGCGTGCGAAGATGATGGGCGTCAAGGACGGCTTCGTGAAGCTCATCGCCCGCGAGGGCAGCGGCACCGTCATCGGGGGCGTCATCGTCGCCCCGCGCGCGTCCGAGCTCATCTACCCGATCGCGATCGCCGTCGAGCGGCGCCTCACGGTCGACCAGGTCTCGCGCGTGTTCGCGGTCTACCCGTCGCTGTCGGGCAGCATCACCGACGCTGCCCGCGCGATGCACGTCGTCGACCACAACGTCTACGGCGGCTGACCCGCCGCGCCCCCGGCTCGCGCGCGCCCCGGCTCGCGCCGCGCCGCCCGGGCCCCGGGGCGCCGCCGCGGCTCGCGTCGCGCCGCCCGGGCCGTCGAGATAGCGCGTTATCGGCGAGACAGCACGTCGTCGGCGCCGAGGACATGCTCGTTCGCCGAGTCACTGCGTTCTCGGCGCAGGGGAGTGGGTGACCGCGCGAGGAGGACGGATGCCCGAGCCCCGACCGATCGGGGATGCCCCCGGGTCTGGGCGCCGCGCCGCCCGGGTCGTCGAGATAGCGCGTTATCGGCGAGACAGCACGTCGTCGGCGCCGAGGACATGCTCGTTCGCCGAGTCACTGCGTTCTCGGCGCAGGGGAGTGGGTGACCGCGCGAGGAGGACGGATGCCCGAGCCCCGACCGATCGGGGATGCCCCCGGGTCTGGGCGCCGCGCCGCCCGGGTCGTCGAGATAGCGCGTTATCGGCGAGACAGCACGTCGTCGGCGCCGAGGGCATGCTCGTTCGCCGACATTGCACGATCTCGACACAGGGTGTGACGACGACGACGAACGACGGACGACGGACGGCCGCCCGGGCCGCCGCGGGGATCGGGATGACGGATGCCTCGGGCCGAGGCATCCGGAATCCGTCAGCTGATGGTGAGCAGCTGGTGACCGGCCGAGACGGTCGTGCCGGGGTCGGCGTTGATGGCGCCGATGACGCCGTCCTTGTGGGCCTGGATGGGCTGCTCCATCTTCATCGCCTCGAGCACCACCACGAGGTCGCCCTTGACGACCTGCTGGCCCTCTTCGACGGCGACCTTGACGATGGTCGCCTGCATGGGCGACTTCACCGCGTCGCCCGAGGCGCCGGCGACGACCGACGGGGCGTGCGAGCGGCGCGACGGCGGCACGGCGGCCGGGCGGCCGGCGACACCCGCCGGGGCGACGACGCGGTCGGGAAGGCTGACCTCGAGGCGCTTGCCGGCGACCTCGACGACGACGGTGTGCCGCGCCTCGGCCGGGGTCGGCTCGCTGAGCTCGCCGTCCCAGGGCGCGATGTCGTTGACGAACTCGGTCTCGATCCAGCGGGTGTAGACGCCGAACCGGCCGTCCTCCGCGGTGAACGCGGGGTCGCGCACGACCTTGCGGTGGAACGGCAGCACCGTCGGCATGCCCGCGACCTCGAACTCGTCGAGCGCGCGGCGCGAGCGCTCGAGCGCCTCGGCGCGGTCGCGGCCGGTGACGATGATCTTCGCGAGCAGCGAGTCGAACGCGCCCGAGACGCTGTCGCCCGCGGTGACGCCGGAGTCGAGGCGGATCCCGGGGCCGCCGAACGTCTTGAACACGTGGATCGGTCCGGGCTGGGGGAGGAACCCGCGACCCGGGTCCTCGCCGTTGATGCGGAACTCGATCGAGTGGCCCTCGGGCTTCGGGTCGTCGTAGCCCAGCTCCTGGCCCTCGGCGAGCCGGAACTGCTCGCGCACGAGGTCGATGCCGGTGACCTCCTCCGACACCGGGTGCTCGACCTGCAGACGGGTGTTGACCTCGAGGAACGAGATGGTGCCGTCGGCGCCGATGAGGAACTCGCAGGTTCCCGCTCCGACGTAGCCGACCTCCTTGAGGATGGCCTTGGACGCCTCGTACAGCACGCGGTTCTGCTCGTCGCTGAGGAACGGGGCCGGGGCCTCCTCCACGAGCTTCTGGTGACGGCGCTGCAGCGAGCAGTCGCGCGTGGAGACGACGACGACGTTGCCCGCGGCATCCGCGAGGCACTGCGTCTCGACGTGACGCGGCTTGTCGAGGTACTTCTCCACGAAGCACTCGCCGCGACCGAAGGCCGTGATCGCCTCGCGGGTGGCGGACTCGAAGAGCTCGGGCACCTCTTCGATGGTGCGCGCGACCTTGAGTCCGCGGCCGCCGCCGCCGTACGCGGCCTTGATCGCGATGGGCAGGCCCACCTCTTCGGCGAACGCGACGACCTCGTCGGCGCCGGCGACGGGACCGGGGGTTCCCGGGGCGAGCGGTGCGCCGACCTTCTCGGCGACGGCACGCGCGGTGACCTTGTCGCCGAGCGCCTCGATGGCCTCGGGCGACGGGCCGATCCAGATCAGGCCCGCGTCGATGACGGCGCGCGCGAAGTCGGCGTTCTCGGCGAGGAAGCCGTAGCCGGGGTGCACGGCGTCGGCGCCCGAGCGACGCGCGACGGAGAGGATCTTGTCGATCGACAGGTACGTCTCTGCGCCGGTCGACCCCTCGAGGGCGTAGGCCTCGTCGGCCAGCCGGGCGTGCATGGCGTCGCGGTCCTGATCGGCGTAGACCGCCACCGACGACTTCCCGGCGTCGCGGGCGGCGCGGATGACGCGGACGGCGATCTCGCCGCGGTTGGCAACGAGAACCTTGGCGATCTGAGGCATGGATGCCAGCCTACCGACGCCGTTGCCCGGACTTTTGAGCGGTTCGTACAAGAACCGACGAGAAACGTGGGACTCCTACGACAACAGCGGTGCGTCGATATCGGCGCCGAGAGACGGGTCGGTCGAGTGCCACAGCGCCGTCCATTCGACGTCCAGTTCCCGCACGAGCCGGCGCAGCGTCGAGACCGACATCCCGACGACCGTCGACGGATCGCCCTCGACGCGCTCGATGAACGCGCCGCCGAGGCTGTCGACGGTGAACGCGCCGGCCACGAGCAGCGGCTCGCCCGAGGCCACGTAGGCCTCGATCTCGGCATCCGTCACATCGGCCGCGAACGAGACGGATGCCGCAGCCGTCGCGTGCACCTCGCGCGGGGGTTCGCCGGGCGAGAGCCGCACGACGGCGTGGCCCGAGTGCAGCACCCCGGTGCGCCCGCGCATCGCCCGCCACCTCGCGGTCGCGTTCTCAGGCGTGTAGGGCTTGCCGAGGATATCGCCGTCGAGCTCGAACATGGAGTCCCCGCCGATCACGATGCCGTCGAAGCCCGGGATGTCGTCCTGCAGCCGCGCCGCCACGTCGGCAGCCTTGCGGCGCGCCAGCAGCAGCACGTGCTCGTCCGGCGCGAGCGTGCGGCCCTCCGCCGACTCGACGGCGGCGATCACCGCCTCCTCGTCGACGTCGGGCGCCAAGGTCAGCGGACGGATGCCGAACTGCCGCAGCAGCATGAGCCGTGCGGGCGAGGTGGAGGCGAGGCAGACGCGCATGCACCCACGGTACGCGGATCGCGCCTGCGTGATTCAGTCCGCACGTGCGTGGCAGCACCCGGTGGCCCCCGAAATACCCGGGTTCGGCATGATCACCGTTGAACGAGGCCGAATCCCGCAGGGCGGCTGCGCGCGTCGTCCGTCGCGCATGCACCCACGGTACGCGGATCGCGCCGTTCGCAACTCAGGATGGATGCTGCGGAACACCGCCTTGCGCGCGCATACGGATCGACCATCCTGAGTTGCGAACAGCGCGGCGGCCGTAGGCTCGACGGGTGAGCGGAACCGGCGACATCATCGACCTCGACATCACGGGCGTCGCCCACGGCGGCGTGTTCGTCGCCCGGCATGAGGGGCGCGTCGTCTTCGTGCCGGACGCGATCCCAGGGGAGCGAGTGCGCGTGCGGCTCACCGACACCTCGAAGAAGTCGTTCTGGCGCGGCGAGACGCTCGAGGTGCTCGACGCGTCGCCGCACCGGCAGCTGCACGTCTGGCGGCAGGCCGACGTCGACGTGCCGCCCGACCAGCGCCCGGGCGGGGCCGACTTCGGGCACATCTCGCTGGCACATCAGCGCAGCCTCAAGCTCGAAGTGCTGCTCGACGCGCTGCAGCGGTTCGGCGGCATCGAGGTGCCCAGCGCCACGATCGCCGAGGCGGGGCCCCTCATGTCCGACGCCGGCGACCCGCTCGACGAGGAGACGATCGACGGCACCGGCTGGCGCACCCGCGTCAGCCTGCACGTCGACGCCGATGGGAGCATCGGCCAGTACGCGGCCCGCAGCCACCGTGTCGTGCCCCTCGAAGACCTGCCGCTCGCGACGGCCGAGGTCGAGCGCGCCGCTCTCGCGCTGCGGACCGGCGAGGCCGGCCGCGTCGATCTCGTGCAGCCGACGGACGGCCGTGTCCGCGTGCTGCCGCGGCCGGAACGGGGGAAGGATGCCGCACGCCGGCGCGGCGGCGACCGCCGCGCTCGTCGCACGCCCGAGGCCGAGGTGCTCGTCGAGACCGTGGGCGGCCGGGAGTTCCGGGTCGACGCGGGAGGGTTCTGGCAGGTGCACCGCCTCGCGGCACACACGCTCAGCCAGGTCGTCGCCGGCTCGCTTCGCGGCCTCCGCGCGGACGGTCCGATCCCGCAGTCCGGCGGTGCCTGGATCGATCCGGACGCCTGGCATCTCGACCTCTACGGCGGCGTGGGCCTCTTCGCGGCGACCCTCGGAGACCTCGGCGGCCCCGCGACCCGCGTCACGAGCGTCGAGTCCGACGCGCGCGCGACAGAGCACGCCGGGGAGAACCTCGCCGACTGGGTCGGTGCCCGCGCCGAGACCGGGCGCGTCGACCGGTGGCTGGCGAAGCTGAGGGACGAGGCATCCGTCACCGAACGAGAGCGGCTGTCGCGAGGGGTCGTGCTGCTCGACCCGCCGCGCTCGGGAGCCGGGCGGGACGTCGTCGAGCGGATCACCGGGCTCTCGCCCGAGACCGTCGTCTACGTCGCGTGCGACCCCGTCGCCCTCGCGCGCGACGTCGCCACTTTCCGGCAGGGCGGGTACGACCTCGCCGCCGTGCAGGCGCTGGACCTGTTCCCGAACTCGCATCACGTCGAGGCCGTCGCGGTCCTCACCCGCGATGACGCACGTCGGTAGGCTGACGGCATGACGCGCGTGGCCCTGATCGACGACCACGAGTCGGTGCGGCTCGGTCTGGCGGCCGCGTGCGCCCGCGCCGAGACGAAGACGGTCGTCTTCTCGGGGAGCACCGTCACCGAGTACCTCTCGTGGCGTGCATCGACACGGCAGGCGCCGGCGGACGTCGTGGTGCTCGACCTGACCCTCGGCGACGGCACCACGGTCACCGAGAACGTGCGGCGCCTCGTGCTCGACGGCTCGAGCGTGATCATCCACAGCGTCGCCGACCGGCCCGCTGCCGTGCGCGAGGCGTTCGCCGCGGGCGCGGCCGGCGTGGTGAGCAAGTCGTCGCCGATCGACGACGTCATCGCAGCGGTCCGCACGGTCGCCCGCGGCGAGCCGCTCAACAACGTCGAGTGGGCCAGCGCCGTCGAGGGCGACCGCGCCTTCGCCGACGCGCAGCTGTCGGCCCGCGAGCGCGACGTGCTGCGGCTGTACGCAGCCGGCCTGCCGCTGAAGGTGGTGGCCGATCGCCTCGGCGTCGCTTATTCCACCGCCAAGGAGAACATCACGCGGATCCGCGTCAAGTACGTCGAGGTGGGGCGTCCGGCCCCCACCAAGATCGACCTGCTGCACCGGGCGGTCGAGGACGGCATCCTGGTGGAACCGTCGGCGGACTCGGGAGACATCGCGCGTGGCCGCTGACGCGCAGACCGGGGTGCTCGACACCGCCTGGGCGCAGATCCCGCACTCGCCGCAGGCGACCACGGGGATCGGCTCGTTCACGCGCGCGCGGGTGGAGCGCATCATCGCCCTCGCCGGCGGCATCGGCTCGGTGATCATCGGCGCGCAGGCCTTCTTCGCCGCGCTGGGGTCGACCGACGAGGCGCCGGAGTGGCACGCGGCGCTCATGATCATCGTGTTCGGCTCGCTGGGCGTGATGATCCTGGCGTGCCTGATCGGCCGGGGGATCCGGGTCGCGGCCGGGGCGTTCGCGCTCATCTACGTGATGGCGCTCGCCGCGTGGCCGGTCGCCACCGCCGGCATCCCCCCGACATCGCTCGACGAGCCGTGGATCTGGTACCTCGTCAACCTCGCGACCCTCGCTGCGGTGCTCGCCTTCCCGTTCCCGCTGCAGATCGCGTGGACCATCCTCGCCCCGGTTCTCTTCGGGCTGGTGCGGATGATGCAGGCGGACTTCTCCCCGGAGTTCTGGCCGACAGTGGCGCTCGACGTGTCGTTCGCGCTCATCCTCGGCGGCGTCATCCTGACGCTCGGCTGGCTGTTCCGGTCGGTCGCCGTGAACGTCGACGAGACGCGCGCCGAGGCGGTGGCCTCGTACGCGCAGGCGGCCGCCGCGGATGCGGCGGAGCAGGAGCGCGTGTCGGTCGCCGCCCTGATGCACGACAGCGTGCTGGCCGCGCTCATCGCGGCCGAGCGGGCCACGACGCCGCGGGAGCGCACCCTGGCCGCGACGATGGCCCGCGAGGCGCTCACCCGGCTCGCCAACACCGAGCAGGACGCGCACGAGGGCACCGACGAGCCGTGGGATGCCGCAGCCATCGCGCACGAGATCACCGAGGCCGCGCTCGAACTCGGCGTGGACGTCGACGTGCAGCGCGAGATCGACACCTCGAGTTCGCCGATCCCCGGCCGCGTCGCCCGGGCGATCGTGCTCGCGGCCACCCAGGCGGTGGCCAACGCGATCCAGCACGCCGGCGGGGCGGGACTCGGGATCGCTGTCACCGCCCACGGGGGGCGCGTGCGCGTGGAGGTTCACGACGCCGGCGAGGGGTTCGACCTGGACGCCATCCCCGACGACCGCCTCGGCATCCGCGCGTCGATCTTCGCGCGCGTCGCCGCCGTGGGCGGCCAGACCGATCTCGAGACCGGCGCCCACGGCACGGTCGTCCGGCTCACCTGGCAGGCGCCCGCCACATGATCAGCGTCAAGAACGTCCTCGTCGTGCTCGCGGTCGCCTTCACGGCCTACCTCGCGGCGCGCGGGCTGACCTGGGGCGCGGCCCCGGTGCCGCAGCCGCTCATCATCGTCGTCACGCTCGCCTTCTATCTGGCGACGACGTGGCTCTGCATCTTCTGGGAGCCCGCCCGACGGCCTGACGAGGCACCGGTGCCGTCGGCGGCCGTGGACGCCGATGCGGCGTCCGCCTCCGCGTCCGGGGCCACGTCCGCGCGGCTCCCCGACCTCGTCGAACGGGTCCGCAGTCCGCATCGCCTCCCGCCCGTCGCCCAGATCCTGGCGCTGGCGTGCGCGGTGATCGTCCCCAGTGCGATCTCTCTCGCCGCCGGCGAGGCCTCCCGGCTGGCGTCGTTCGCCACCTGGTACCTCGGCGGGATCGGCGCCCTCATGACCATCGTCATGGTCCGCCGGCGCCCGTGGACCGCCTGGACGGGGATCGTGCTGCTCGCGATCGCGTCCATGGTGTGGATGGGGCCGCTGAACGCGCTCGCGCTCGGCCTCGTCGGATCGATCGTGTGGGTGACCTGCGCCCAGCTGCTGGTGTTCTCGATGGACCGGGCGGCGCGCGACACCTCCCGCCTGACCCGCCTGCAGCGCGCCGCGACGGCGTGGCAGACGTCGCAGGTGGTGCGCCAGCGCGAGCGGCGCGTGCAGGTGCAGAAGGCGCTCGCGGTCGCGGGCCCCGTGCTCACCCGCACGGTCGCGCAGGGCGGGGCGCTGACCGACGCCGACCGGCTCGAGGCGCGCATCGCCGAGGGGCGGCTGCGCGACGAGATGCGCGGACCCCGCCTGCTCGACGATGACGTGCGCGCCGAGCTCGAGCGCGCGCGCCGCCGCGGCGCCAACGTGACCGTCCTCGACGAGGGCGGCCTCGACGACGTCGATGAGCAGACGCTCTCGATCATCCGCGGTCAGCTCGCCGAGACCCTCCGGTCCGCGAGCTCCGACCGCCTCTACATCCGCACGTCCCCCGACGAGCGCGTCGCGGTCACCGTCGTCGGGCGATCGCCGTCGGTCGGCGGCCCCAGCGACGAGGACGCCGTCGACCTCTGGCGCGAGATCCCGCACCCCGGCGCCGGCTGACCAGCGGCGGTCCCGGCCCGCTCTCAGCGTGCCGCGGCCATGTGCGACGCCCGCTGGCGCCGAGAGCGGATGCCGCGTCCCGCGCCGCTGCGGCGGCATCCGGTCGACGGCATACTCGCTCCCCGTCCGATAGGGGGAGGGGAAACCGGACGGGGAGCGGAGACGAAGAAGGCGAGGGGCGGCGAAGCCGCCCGCCCCTCGCCTGGCGAACGGTTACCCGAAAACCGTTCGCGTGGCCGGATCCGGGACACCCGCAGAACGGATTCGGATCGGCCGAACGCAGAAGCGTTCCAGCGGAACAAGTATCCCGAGATTGCAAGTCTCATGTCTGTAGGTATTTCGGGGGACAAATCCGAGAGCCCATGTCGCCCCTGCGGGCGGTCAGCCGTGTCTCGATACGTTCGCTGGCGCTCACTACTCGACAACCGGATTCGGGTGTCCGCCTTCGGCGGTCAGCCGAATCGGCCCCAGCCGAGATCGCGCCGGAGCGGCTCGCGCAGGGTCCGCTGCGAGAGCGCCCACGCGCTGCGGGTCGCGCGATCGTCGGCGACCGCTTCCGCGGCCTCCCCGACGTACGCCTCGCTCACGACCGCGATGAGCGCCGCGAGCTCCTCCTCCGTCGGGGTGCCCCGCCGCACGTCGATGGTGACGCCGTCGCCGGACGCGGCATCCGTCCCCCCGCGGGCGTCGCTCACAGCGGGATGTTCCCGTGCTTCTTGGGCGGCAGGCTCGCCCGCTTGCCGCGCAGCGCACGCAGCGCCTTCGCGATCGACACGCGGGTGGCCGCCGGCTCGATGATGCCGTCGAGCTCGCCCCGCTCGGCCGCCAGGAACGGCGAGGCGACGTTGTAGGTGTACTCGTTGGCGAGGCGCGTGCGCACCGCCGCGACGTCTTCGCCGGCCTCTTCGGCGCGCTTGATCTCGCCGCGGTAGAGGATGTTGACCGCGCCCTGGCCGCCCATGACGGCGATCTCGGCCGTCGGCCACGCGAGGTTGATGTCGGCGCCGAGCTGTTTGGAGCCCATCACGATGTACGCGCCGCCGTAGGCCTTCCGCAGGATGACGGTGACGAGCGGCACGGTCGCCTCGGCGTAGGCGTAGAGGAGCTTCGCGCCGCGGCGGATGACGCCCGTCCACTCCTGGTCGGTGCCGGGCAGGTAGCCGGGCACGTCGACGAGCGTCACGATCGGGATCGAGAACGCGTCGCAGAAGCGGACGAAGCGGCTCGCCTTCTCGCCGGCCTCGATGTTGAGCGTGCCGGCCATCTGCGAGGGCTGGTTGGCGATGATGCCGACCGAGCGCCCCTCGATGCGTCCGAAGCCGATGACGATGTTCGGGGCGAACAGCGGCTGCACCTCGAGGAAGTCCTCGGCGTCGACGATGCCGCGGATCACCTGGTGGATGTCGTACGGCTGGTTCGGCGAGTCGGGGATGATCGCGTTGAGCGCGCGGTCGGCATCCGTCGTCTCGAACTCGAAGCCCGTCTCGTACACCGGCAGCTCGGCCATGTTGTTGTCGGGCAGGAAGCTCAGCATGGTGCGGACGTAGTCGATCGCGTCGTCCTCGTCCTCGGCGAGGTAGTGCGCGACGCCCGAGCGGGTGTTGTGCGTGTGCGCGCCGCCGAGCTCCTCCATGCCGACGTCCTCGCCGGTGACCGTCTTGATGACGTCGGGGCCGGTGACGAACATCTGGCTCGTCTTGTCGACCATGACGACGAAGTCGGTGAGGGCGGGGGAGTAGACCGCGCCGCCCGCGGCCGGGCCCATGATGATCGAGATCTGCGGGATGACCCCCGACGCCCGCGTGTTCAGGCGGAAGATCTCGCCGTACTTGCCGAGCGCGACCACGCCCTCCTGGATGCGCGCGCCGCCCGAGTCGAGGATGCCGACGATCGGGATGCCCGAGCGCAGCGCGAACTCCATGACCTTGATGATCTTCTCGCCGGCCACCTCGCCGAGCGATCCGCCGAAGGTCGAGAAGTCCTGCGAGTAGACCGCGACGGTGCGGCCGTGGATGGTGCCGACGCCCGTGACGACCGAGTCGCCGTAGGGGCGCGAGCGGTCCATGCCGAACGCGCTGGTGCGGTGGCGCACGTACTCGTCGAGCTCGACGAAGCTGCCGGTGTCGAGGAGCTGCTCGATCCGCTCGCGCGCAGTGCCCTTGCCCTTGGCGTGCTGCTTCTCCTTGGCGACCTCTTCGGGATCGAGGACGGCCTCCTGGAAGCGAGCGCGGAGGTCGGCGATCTTGCCGGCGGTCGTCGACAGGTCGGTCTGATTCGACGGGTGAGTCACGGATTCCACCCTATCGGCGGGCGTGCGGTTGACGTTGGAGGGTTCGCACAAGGGGCCGCGGCATCCGCTGTGGGTCTGCGTCTCCTGCCGGCGCCCGCGCGGACGCTCGCCGCGGGGTTCGGCGAGCGGAACGGATGCCGCGGCCCGCTGTGCCGCGCTCGCACGCCCGTCGTCGATGCCGCGGCGCGAGGTCGCGGGTAGCGTGAGGTCATGACGAACCAGTCCGAGGGATACCCGCTGACGGCCGCCGTCAGCCCGCGCGTGCAGGTGGTCGCGGCCACCGACTCCACGAACGCCGATGTCGTGCGCCACGTGGTCGATGCCCCGCACGACTGGCCGCACCTGTCGCTGCTGCTGACGACCGACCAGCGCGCCGGCCGTGGCCGTCTCGACCGCGACTGGGTCACACCGCCCGGTTCGGCGCTCGCGGTGTCGGTCGCACTGCGCGTCGGCGGGATCCCGGCGTCCGCGCGGGGATGGATCCCCCTCCTGGCCGGAGCCGCCATGACGCGCGCGATCGCCGCGCAGCTGTCGGGATCGACGCACTCGGTCACCCTCAAGTGGCCCAACGACGTGCTGATCGACGGGGCGAAGGTGTGCGGCATCCTCGCCGAGGTCGTGCCCGGGCATCCCGATGTCGTCGTGATGGGAGCCGGCGTCAACACGCGGATGCCGCGCACCGACCTGCCGGTCGAGACGGCGACGTCGTTCGCGGTGCTCGGTCTCACGTGCGACGAGGACCGCCTCCTCGCCGACTACCTCCTCGCGCTCGACGAGCAGCTGACAGCGCTCGCGGTGGCCGGCGGCGATGCGGCGGCCGCGGGAGTGATCGCCGAGATGGAGGCGCTGTGCGGGACGCTCGGGAGCGACGTGTCGGTCTCGCTGCCCGACGGGGCCACGCTGTGGGGCCGGGCGGAGCGCATCGACGCCGACGGCCGCCTGGTCGTGCTGCAGGACGGCGAGTACGAGAGCGTGGTCTCGGCGGGCGACGTCGTCCACGTGCGCACCCGCACGGCCTGAGTTCGGATGCGTCGCCCGGTGCGACCCGGCACATGACCGAAAACGGCGGGTGAGCGCCGAAGTGTCGGCCGGTCATCGCACAATGGACCCATGACGCAGCCGACGAGCTACGGCGGCAGGCCGCTGACGCCGGCTCCCGGCGCGCCCACGCCCGAGCTGCTCGTCGCCCGTTTCCGCGGTCACGCGCGGCGCCTCACCTGGTCGGCACTCGTGCTCATCGCCATCGCGGGCGCGTGCGGCTACTTCTACGGCAACCTTCCGGCGCCGTTCGAGAACTGGATGCTGCTGGCCGCGGCCGCTGCGGTGATCCTGCTGCTCGTCGTCCTCCCTTACCTGTCGTGGCTCGGCCACGTCTACACGATCACGACCCGACGGGTGATGGAGCGCCGGGGAGTGTTCGCGGCGAAGCGCCGTGAGCTCGCGCACGTGCGCGGCTACACGCTGAAGGTGCACCGCGGCCCGCTCCAGCGGATGTGGGGTGCCGGCACGATCACCCTCGCCAACGGGATCGACGAGCCGCTGCGGCTGGCCGACATCCCGACGGTCGAGCTCGTGCACGAGGCGCTCGTCGACCAGGTCGAGGTGAACCAGATCCTCGCGCATCGCGATGCGCAGCCCTTGCCGCCGGGGCCCCCGCCGCCCGTTCCTCCGCAGCCGGTCGCACCTCCCGCCTGATCCGGCGCGTTCGTCGTCCCGCCGGTGCCCGCCGGCTGACGCGCGGCACCATTCCGCCCGGGGGTGGCGTTCCCAGGATCGCAGAGCCTGGTCGTGTAGGATCCCCGTGGCTGGTTCGCCTCCTGGCGCGTGCCACCTTGCCACGTCCGACAGCCGATCTGCGAAGTGAGTGATGGCGAACCTCCCCGAAGTGACCGTGGTCGTACCGACGTTCAACGAGTCGATGAATGTCGCTGAGCTGGTGCGGCGCATCGCCGACGCACTCGAAGGAACGCCGTCGGAGGTGCTGTTCGTCGACGACTCCACCGACGAGACCCCCCGGGTCATCGAGGAGGTTGCGGCGCTCAGTCCAATCAGCGTGCGTCTGATCCACCGTGAGAAGCCGGTCGGCGGGCTCGGGGGCGCTGTGCTCGAGGGCATCAAGAGCGCGCGGAGTGACGTGTGCGTGGTGATGGACGGAGATCTCCAGCATCCGCCTGAGGTGATACCGCTCCTTCTCAACAGCCACACGACGACGGATGCCGACGTCGTCGTCGCGTCGCGATACACCGGGGACGGCGCGGCCGACGGTCTCGCCGGTGCTGTGCGGATGATGGTCTCGAAGGCTTCGACGCTGGCGACGAAATCGATGTTTCCGCTCCGCCTGCGGAACTGCAGCGATCCGATGACCGGCTTCTTCCTCATCGATCGCCGTCGGATCGAACTCCAGACACTCAGGCCTCGCGGATTCAAGATCCTGCTCGAGATCCTCGCCAGGCAGTCGCTCCGCGTGAGCGAAGTCCCGTTCCGGTTCGCCGAGCGTCATGCCGGCGAGTCCAAGGCGTCTCTGCGCCAGGGCGTGCACTTCCTCACGCAGCTCACAGCCCTTCGCTTCGGCAAGATGTCCGGCTTCGCGCTCATCGGCGCGCTCGGCGCTGCGGCGAACCTCGCCATCATGTGGGGTCTCACCCAGGCTGGCGTCGATTACATCGCCGCAGCCATCGTGGCCGCCGAGGTGACGATCATCGGCAACTTCCTCCTTCAGGAGCGGTTCATATTCCGGGAGATGATCGGTCAGGCCTCCACCACGCGTCTGCGCTTCCTCAAGTCGTTCACGTTCAACAACGCCGAGGCCGTCATCCGCATCCCGATCCTGGCGCTCCTCGTCGAGACGTGGCACGTGTCGAGTGTCTTCGCCGCGGGCATCACCCTTGTCGCGGCGTTCTTCGCCCGGTTCTTCTTCCATTCCCTGGTCGTCTACGCGCCGCGGCGAAGCAAGACTGCATCGGCCGATGGTGTGTTGATGCTCCCGGAGGAGAGAGCGTCGCAGCGCTCCGCGTGAACGGCGATCGACACGCCGACCGATGAAGCGATCGAGGCGCGATCGCCCGCGGCCCCCGTCCAAGTCATCGCGCGGATGCCACAGGTACGAGCGGCGTGTGTCGCTCTGCTGCTGACACGTCTGTGGAAGGCGAAGAGCGACACGCGGTATCAGTGCCGTCAGGGGCGCCCTGCCTCCTCCGACCGAACGCCCCTCATACCAGCAGACCATCGCGGTGAGGCGGAGCCCGTCGACTTAGATCATCGGGCGATGCGCTCGCACTGGATCTCGAACGTCCAGTACTGCACGGGAGCGATCGGGATCTCGACGAACTCGTCGCCGGGGGACTCCTCGCACTCCTCACGCGCGTCGCTGAGTCCCTCCGACCACGTCGGCCCGACTGTCCGCAGCGATGGCACTTCTACCCGGTAGTTCACCGCGAAGATCGCGAGGCACAGCACGACGAGCGCGCCCGCGACAGCCCGATGGAATGTGGCGCGTGACAGCTTCTGCCTGCCCACGGCGAGCCCGACGTACGCGAAGAGGAGCATGAGCGGGACGATCGCATACCGCAGGAGCGGGATCCCGCTCAAGAGAGTGCCGCGGTCGGCGGTCGCGAAGTCGAATGCGGAGGACTGGTTCAGGGCATAACCTGCCGTCCAGATCGCGAGGGACGCGACGAGAATCCCTCCGGCGAGAAGCGCGCGGCCGCGCGCTCGCCAGGCCCACCAGGCCGCGCAGAGGACGAACGGGATGATCGCAGCATACGCGGCCGCCCAACCTGAATACGCAACGATCACCGACGCAGCCTGGCCTGTGCCCGATAGTCCGAGCAACGGGACCTGCATGGCGTATCCGTCGAGGATGCTGAGCACGCTCGGCAGCCCGGTACCCCAGGTCTTGCGGCCACCCCCGAGCACCGCGATCGCCTGTATCGCGGCGCCGGCACCCGCCCCGACGATGAGCGGCCAGCGACGTCGGTCCGTCACCCTCCACAGGAGGAGGGGCGTGAACAGCACCGCCTGCACTTCGCTGGTCAGCACGACGAACGAAAGGATGCCCAGCAGCACCGAGGACCACCATCGGGCCGGGCGCGCGAGGAAGAGGAAGGGAGCAAGCCAGAGGAGGAACCAGTGCGCATTTGCGATGTTTCCGATGAGTTCGTAGCTGAGCCCCGGCACGAGGACCGTCGTGAACGCGAGGAGCAGCCGGCCGGGGAGGTTCAGCCCCCATTGCCCGGTAAGGATGAAGATCAGTGCGGCCACCGCCGCCGCGACGGCACAGGCCGCGGCGGTGAAAGCCTGCGCCATCAGATCGATCGGTATGGGGATCGCGTACCAGAGCACCCATGCGACCGACTGCGGAAGAACGTGGACGTAGCCGTCGTACGAGGTGAAGACCGACCAGGGCAGGCTGCTGGGATCCAGCGCCCGCTGCGAGAATATGCGTGCGTCCTCCGCCCACCAGGTGTTGCGGACCGTCGCGGGCATCCGATACCACGCCGCGACCATGGCCACGATGAACACGGCGACCGGCGCGGCGACGGCGAGCCATGGATTTCGTTCGTGGGGTCGAGCGCTGATGGGCTCTGCTGTGGGCATGTGCGAGGAGGTCCAGTCCGCTGCGGCGATCACAGCGCCGATAATTCTTTCACATCCCACCCCGCCGCGAATCGAGGGAAGATGGGCGAGGAGGAACGTATGACGCGCATCGTAGGAGTCGTCGGGGGCGGGCAGCTGGCCCGCATGATGATCGCGCCGGCGGTCGAGCTCGGAGTCGAGATCCGCGTGCTCGCTGAAGACGAGGGGATGTCGGCATCCCTCGCCGCGACCGCTGTCGGCGACTACCGCGACGCCGCCACCGTGCTCGCCTTCGCCCGCGACGTCGATGTGGTCACGTTCGACCACGAGCACGTGCCGCAGGACGTCCTCGCGACGCTCGTTGCCGAGGGCGTCGCCGTGCACCCCGGCCCCGACGCGTTGAAGTTCGCGCAGGACAAGCTCGTCATGCGCGCCCGCCTTCAGGAGCTCGGGATGCCGCAGCCCGACTGGGCGGCCGTCACCGATGTCGCGGAGCTTCAGGCCTTCATCGACGACCACGGCGGCCGGGCTGTCGTGAAGACGCCACGCGGCGGCTACGACGGCAAGGGCGTGCGCGTCGTGTCGGCGGGCACCGAGGCGGAGGACTGGTTCGCGACGCTGGCCGAGGACGCCCGCGGCGGCGCCCTCCTCGTCGAAGAGCTGGTCGACTTCACGCGCGAGCTCGCGCAACAGGTGGCGCGCCGCCCGTCGGGGGCCGTGCGGGCCTACCCGGTCGTCGAGACCGTGCAGCGCGGGGGCGTCTGCGCCGAGGTCATCGCGCCGGCCCCGCACGCCGGGGAACGCCTCCAGCAGGTGGCCGCCGAGATCGGCGTCTCGATCGCCGAGGGCCTCGACGTCACCGGGATGCTGGCCGTCGAGCTCTTCGAGACCACCGACGAGCGGCTGCTCGTCAACGAACTGGCGATGCGTCCGCACAACAGCGGCCACTGGAGCCAGGACGGCGCCGTCACCAGCCAGTTCGAGCAGCATCTGCGCGCCGTGCTCGACCTGCCGCTCGGCGACACCGATCCCGTCGCCGACTGGGCGGTCATGGTGAACATCCTCGGCGGACCGGACGAGGACGCGCTCGACGCCCGCTTCGCGACAGCCATGGCCGAGCATCCGCAGGCCAAGGTGCACACCTACGGCAAGCCGCCGCGCCCCGGACGCAAGGTCGGCCACGTCAACGTGATCGGCGACGACCTCGATGATGTCGCCTACCAGGCCAGGGCCGCGGCATCCGTCTTCCTCGACTCCTGACGCCCCGGCCGGCGGCCTCCGGTCGTTGAACGAGGGAGCGAAGCGACCGAGACGAATCGCTCCGGCGTATCCGCCCGCCCTGACGCCGCGCGCCCACCATGCGTCTTGTCTCGCTTCGCGCCCGCAACGCCGGAAGGGACCGCGCCGTTGCGGGGATCTTCCAGCCTCGACCCCTACCCTTGACGAGTGACTGCGTCCCCCGCCGAAGCGAACCCCCTCCACTCCTCTGAGGCGCCGCTGGTCGGCGTCGTCATGGGTTCGGACTCGGACTGGCGAGTCATGAGCGACGCGTCGCAGGCCCTCACCGACTTCGGCATCCCGCACGAGGTCGAGGTCGTCTCGGCGCATCGGACCGTGGACAAGCTCGTCAGCTACGGCCGTGAGGCTCGCCCCCGGGGTCTCCGCGTCATCATCGCCGGCGCCGGCGGAGCGGCCCATCTTCCGGGCATGCTGGCGTCGCTCACCGCCCTCCCCGTCGTGGGCGTGCCGGTGCAGCTCGCGACCCTCGACGGCATGGACTCGCTCCTCAGCATCGTCCAGATGCCCGCCGGCATCCCGGTCGCGACCGTCTCGATCAACGGCGCGAAGAACGCCGGGCTTCTCGCCGCACGCATCCTCGGGGCATCCGACCCTGCCGTCGCCGACCGCGTCGAGGCCTATGCGCGCGATCTCGAAGCTCAGGTCGAGCAGAAGAACCGGCGGCTCAAGGAGTCGCTGTGAGCGTCATGAGCGCACCGCGCACGCATGCCCGCCCGGCTGGGCCGGGCGTGGTCGAAGAGCGGCCGATGCGGTATCCGGATGCCTCGTCCCGCGCCGTGATGACCCGCCGCGGGTGGTGGCTCATCGCCCTCAACTTCCTCATCCCGGGGTCCGCGCAGGTGCTCGCCGGCAACCGCCGCCTCGGTCGGTTCGGCATCGCGGCGACGCTGCTGATGTGGGTGCTCGCTGTCGTGGCGCTGCTGTTCGCTCTGCTCGCCCCGACCGCCGGGCTCAGCATCATCACGAGCGCTTGGCTGCCGGACTGGCTCGGGCTGCTGCGTCCGCTGCCGCTTCTCATCGCCCAGGGGCTGCTGATCGCCTACGCGGTGCTGTGGGCCGTGCTCACGATCGACACGCTGCGGCTGGTGCGGCTCGTCAAGACCGGCACATGGGCGCGCTTCGCGATCGCGCTCGTCGGCATCGCGCTGATGGTCGTGGCGAGCGGGACCGCCGCGTACGCCTCGAACGCCGTCGGGACGGTGCGCAGCACGATCAGCTCGATCTTCGGCGCGAGCGGTCCGACCGTTCCGCCGGACGACGGCTACTACAACATCCTGCTGCTCGGCGCCGACAGCGGCGAGGGCCGCGATTCGATGAGGTTCGACAGCATCTCGGTGGTGTCGGTGAACGCCGCGACGGGGGCGACCACGATCACCGGCATCCCTCGTGACATGCCGAACTTCCCGTTCGCCGAGGGGCCCATGCAGGACCGGTACCCGAACGGGCACGAGGGCCACGCCGACCCGAGCTGCGGCTGGGGGAGCGGCATCAACCAGCTGCGCACCGAGGTCGAGGTGTGTCAGGACGGCACGGCGCTCTACCCGGACGCGGAGGCCAACGGCTCGGAACCCGCCATCGAGGCGACGAAGGACGCCGCCGAGGGGATTCTCGGGATCACGATCCCGTACTACGTCTTCGTCGACATGCACGGCTTCGCATCGCTGGTGGATGCGCTCGGCGGCGTCGATATCAACGTCACCGAGCGCCTTCCGAAGGGCGGGCCGCCGGAGGGCGTCGACCCGCACGACGTCGACAGCTGGGCGATCGGCTGGATCGAGCCGGGCCAGCAGCACATGGACGGCGACACCGCCCAGTGGTACGCCCGATCGCGCTACACGACCAGCGACTTCGACCGTATGGAGCGCCAGCGCGAGCTGCAGGAGGCGATCCTCGCGCAGTTCACGCCGCAGGTGGTGCTCACGCGCTTCCAGGACGTCGCCGCGGCCGGCGCCGACATCGTGAAGACTGACCTGCCGCAGTCGCTCATCCCGACGCTCGTCGACCTCGGCATGAAGGCGCGCGAGCAGCAGGTGACCACGATCGAGCTGACACCCGCCGGCGGCATCGACGAGTTCGATCCCGACTATGCCTACATCGCCGAGCTGATGCAGACGACGCTCCATCCGCCGACCCCCACACCTTCGGGGGAGTGATCGTGGTTGCAACCCTTCGTGTCGTGCTCGATCAGCTCGTGGCGCCCACCGAGGCCCCGGTGGCCGAGGCGTCGCGCGAGCTCGCGCGCGCGCTGGTGATGGGCGCGCCGACGGGGTGCGAGGTCGAGGCGGTCGCCCCGGCCGGGGGAGCGGACGAGGCTTTCGACGCCGTCCCCGGGCTCGCCGGGGTGCGGCGTACGGCGCTGCCGCGTCGCGAACTCGCGGCCGCGCTGCAGCTCGGGGTGGGGACGGGTATCGGGGGCGGGATGATCCACTCGCCGTCGCTGTTCGCACCCCTCGTGCGCCACGACCGCGTGCACAACCACGACCAGACCGTCGTCACCGTGTGGGATCTGCGGCCTTGGGAGTCGCCCGCCGAGCTGCCTAAGGCCGTTGCCGCCTGGCACAAGGCGATGCTCAAGCGCGCGGCGAAGCACGCCGACGCCGTCGTGGTGCCCACGCACTCGCTGGCGTCGCGACTGGTCGAGATCGCCCCCGCGCTCCGTGGGCGCACGCGAGTGATCGCCGGTGCGTCGCCGCTCGGCTTCTCGGTGCCGACCGATGAGGTCGGGCGGCGGCGTTCGCTCGATCTGCCCGAGGGGTACGTACTGCTCGCCGGTGGGCCGCTGGGCTCGGAGGGGTTGGATGCCGGACTCGCTGCGGTGGCGGCATCCGGAATCGATCTTCCCGTCGTCGTGATCGACGTCGAAGAGGGACATGAACCCGCTGTGGCGGACCTCGGCTCGGCGGCCGGAGTGCCGGAGCGGGCGCTGCACGTGCGCGGCGTGCTGTCGGCGGACGACCGCGCGGCGGTGTTCGGGGCGGCAGTCGCGTTCGTGGCGCCGTCGCGCCGTGCGGCCTTCCCCTGGCGCGTGGTGGATGCGCTGACGTTGGGGGTGCCGGTGATCGCGGCTGCGTCGGCCGTGCACGAGGAGGTCATGCACGACGGGGGAGTGCTCGTCGAGGCGCCGGATGCCTCGGGCCTCGGTGAGGGACTGGGTGCTGCGATCGCGGCCGGTCTCAGCTCGACGTCGGCGGCGGAGCGGCTGGGCGTTCTCGCGGGCGACCGAGGGCGTGCGTTCTCGTGGCGCGAGGCTGCCGACAAGGTGTGGATGCTCCACGCGGAGATCTGAGTGCTCGGTCGTTCGGTGCGCAGATCGGCCTATTCCCTCCGGCGAGGCGTCACGTTACCATCCGTCTCATGCGTCACACTGTTCACGTGGCTGCAGGTTCCAGGGGGGAACGCCGCGTTTCGACGCGGCGTCGTATCGGTGTTTTCGCTGCGGCGTTGAGTCTGATCGGTGCGTTGCTACTTGCGCCGACGGCCGCGGAGGTTGATCCCGCGGCGGCAGCGGTCCCCTCGGCGTCGACTGCCGCGCCGGCCACGATCGCGAAAATGGCCGACCTCTCCCAGTTCCAGCCAGGACACATCATCAGCGACGCCAAGTTCTTCGATCGCGGCACCATGAGCGAGGCGCAGATCCAGCAGTTCCTGCAGTCCAAGGTTCCCAACTGCCAGGCAGGCTACGTCTGTCTCAAGGACTGGTACGACACCTCACGCGCCACGAACGCAGATGCGATGTGCGGCGCCTATCCAGGCGGGTACCGCGAGCGGGCCTCCGCGATCATCTACAAGGTTGCGCAGGCGTGTGGGATCAACCCTCAGGTGATCCTCGTCATGCTTCAGAAGGAGCAGGGACTCGTCAACCACACCTGGCCGTCGGACTGGCGCTACACGATCGCTATGGGGCAGGGATGTCCCGATACTGCAGCCTGTGACACCCGCTACTACGGATTCTTCAATCAGGTGTATGGCGCAGCCTGGCAGCTGAAGCGCTACGCGAACCCGCCTGGCACCAGCCAGTTCTTCACGTGGTACGCCCCGGGCAAGACGTGGAACGTGCGCTGGCACCCCAACGCCGCCTGCGGGTCGGCACCGGTGCACATCCAGAACCAGGCGACCGCCAACCTCTATTACTACACGCCTTATCAGCCGAATGCGGCGGCGATCCGCGCCGGCTACGGCGAAGGCGATGCCTGTTCGGCA
Organism: Microbacterium sp. M3; assembly: GCF_033548675.1. Classification (NCBI taxonomy): domain Bacteria; kingdom Bacillati; phylum Actinomycetota; class Actinomycetes; order Micrococcales; family Microbacteriaceae; genus Microbacterium; species Microbacterium sp. M3. The sequence goes on along the minus strand of NZ_JAWTZT010000003.1, from coordinate 359,430 downwards.
TACGGCAACCGAAACTTCTTCCAGTACTTCACAGACTGGTTCGGGTCGGTGTCGGGTGAGACGTTGCAGGTGCTCCAGGTGTCGGGAACGTCTGAGCGGTACGTCGTGAGCCAGGGGGCTCGCTGGCGACTCGCGACGGCCGAGATGGCCGCGCAGTTCACGTGGATTTCGCCCGTTCGCGACGTCAGCAGGTCGGAGATCGACGGATACCCGGATCGTGGTCCAGCTGACCGCGCGATCCGCACGTTGAGCGGCATCGTATATCTGCTGGATAGTGGTGAACGTTTCGCCGCTCGCGACGTCTACCAAGTCGCCGACTTCGGATGGGACTACGGCGGCCTTCCGGTCGCGAGCGACGCCCAGGCAGCGCGCTACCGAGACGGTGGCAGTCTGGAGCGCGTGGTCAGATCCGATGGGACAAGCTGGCTCATCCAGAGCGGCACGCGCCGAGAGATCCTCGATCTCTCAATGCTGCCCCGCTACGGCATCCCGGCGCTCGCGACGAACGTGTCGCGCGGTGTGATCGCCGAGTACCCGGTGGCAGCTCCGGTCCTCGGCGTCGGGATCTACCGCGACGCCGCGAACCCGCCTCGCATCGTGACCGATGGGGGTGTGTACACCCTGCCAGAGGCCGCCAGCGGCACCGCGGTCGCCGGCGCCTCCCGGACAGTGACTTCGGAGTCGTTTGCGTTCCTCAATCCGGTCCAATCGATGCCGCAGCGCATGACCTCCGCCGGCCGATCCTACGTGCTCCTCGATGATGGCTGGCTTGAGGTCTCGGTCGCCGACTATCCGGCGCGGCTCCCGTTCACGTCGCTGCCGCCCGGTGCGGCGGCTGGGCTGCCTTCTGCGGGTCGCGTCGCCAGCCCTCATTTCCTTCGTGAGAGATCGGACGCGCAGGTATACCTCATCTCTGGCGGCACTATGCAAGCCGTCTCGAGCGCCGACCAGGCGTTCATCACTCGCACCTATGGCGTCAACCCGCGCGTGTGGGTCGCGCTCGACGGCACCATCGCAGACGGGACGTCGATGGCGGAGGGCCTCGTGCGCACGTCGGCGGGCGCTGCGTATCTCCTCGACGGTGCGCGCGCCTACCGTTTCCGAGATTGCGGGCAGGTCGCGGCCTGGGGAAGCGACTGCAACACGCTGCGGACTGTCAGCGCGACCTCCATCGGCACATACGCGAATGCCGGCACCCTCCGCGACCTCGTCAAGGCGCCCTCTGGGACGATCTGGCTGGCGCAGGGCGGACAGTTCAGGCAAGTGCTCGACCCGGGAATCCTCGCGATGTACGGGATCTCGACGACCGCCAGCCCGGTCTCGGCTGCCACGGCGGCGACGCTCCCCGTCGGCGAGCCCGTGCTCACGGCGGGCGTGTACACCGACGGCGGATCAGGACGCATCGTCGTCACCCAGGGTGGCGAGTACACGCTCACCGATCTTCAGGCCACCGGCGTGGTGGCCGCATCCGCGCGGTCCCTTACCGCCGCGAGCTTTGCGAAGATCACGGTCGACGGGCCGCTTCCGTCTCGCATGCGCAGCGATGGAAGGGCGTTCGTCCTGACGCGGGAGGGCTGGCTCGAGGTCTCGGCAGCGGCGTACGGAGGCGACGGCGTCTTCACCCCGCTGGCTTCGCGCGCATGGACCGGCATCACCGTGGCGGGCAATGAGCAGCGGCCGCACTATATCCGCGACGAGGCGACGTCTCTTGAGTACCTCGTCTCGGGCGGGGCGATCCAGTTCGTCGCGGGGTCCGCCGAGCGTGCGGCCATCACTTCGACTTACGGGGTGCCTACGAAGGTGTGGCCGGTCGTCGGCGGCGTCGTCGCGGGCCTTCGACTCAACTACGATCTCGTCGTGAAGGATGCCTCGGGTGCGGTGTTCCTCATCGACGGAACGACACGCTATCGAATGAGCGGCTGCGGCGCAGCTGGCGACTTCGGCAGGGACTGCGCGTCGATCCGCACCCTCACGGCGGCACAGCTGTCGGGACTGAGCGACGGCGGCAACCTTGCGCCCCTGCTTCGTTCCTCTGAGGGCTACGTCTGGCTCGTACAGGGGGGAGCGCGACGCGAGGTTCCTGACCCCCGCGTCCTCGCGGCCTACGGGATCGGCACGGGCTCGACTCCAGTGTCGGCCGGCGTGATGTCTCAGCTGCGCCTCGGCCAGCCGGTGGTCGGCGTCGGAACGTACGACGACCGCGCAGGGGATGTCCGCGTGATCACCGGAGACGGGCGGACCTTCGCGCTTCCCACCGCGGGCCGGATCGGGTCGCTCACTGCGGCGGCTTGGCCGATATCACCGGCCTCCATCGATCTGCTGAAGACGGAGGGTGACCTGCCCACGCGCGTCAGCACTGGATCGCAGACCTACATCCTCACGACAGAGGGGTGGCTCGGAGTGAGTGCGAGCTCGTACTCAGGGCTCTCCTTCGCGACCATCGGGGCGCGGGCGACGGAGGGCTTGCCGTCAGCCGGATCGGAGCTTCGACCGCACTTCGTGCGCGAGTATCCGGATGCCCAGATCTACCTCGCGTCGGGTGGACTCGGTGCGGTAACCGACCCGGCCGCGCTGGCCTGGATCTCGTCTACGTACGGAGTGCCGTCGAAGGTCTGGGTGGTCCCGGATGGCACGCTCGGCTGACCGCGCAGCCGACTCGGCTGACCGCGCAGCCGACTCGGCTGCCGCGATCACTTGAGGAGGTCGCGCGCCGCCATTTCGGCAAGTGAGCGCTCGTAGCCATCCCCATCGAGGGGCTCGGTCAGCACCCACGCGACGAAACGTCGGATCCCTTCGTCGAACGGCACCTGGGCCGTGAAGCCAAGGAGCTCCTTGGCGAGCGTGGTGTCGGCGATGTTATGGCGGATGTCCCCCACGCGAAAGTTGCCCGACACGGTCACAGGGACATCCGTGCCGAAGGCCTGGAAGAGCGCGTCGACCACTTCGACGACGCTCGTCTGCACCCCGGAGCCGACGTTGAACACGCCGCCCGCGGCATCCGGGCGCGTGCACGCGAGGTAGGTCGCCTCAATGACGTCGTCGATGTAGACGAAGTCACGGCTCTCACGGCCGTCTTCGAAGACGTTGATCGGCTTTCCCTGCCGGATCAGCGTGGAGAAGATCGACAGGATGCCGGTGTAGGGGTTCTTGAGTGACTGTCCCGGCCCGTACACGTTCTGGTACCGCAGCGAAACGGCCTCAACGCCGATCGCCGGCGCGGCCGTCATGATGAGCGACTCCTGGGCGTGCTTGGTGATCCCGTAGACGGACGACGGATGCAGTCTCGCTGACTCTGGGGTCGGGATGAGAGTGAGCGGTCCGCCGTCGGCGCCGTGCACCTCGAAGTCGCCGGCCGCCATCGCAGCGGCGGATCGGTGGGAGGGGAACACGGTCTCGCCTGTCGCAGACTCGTATGCGCCCTCGCCGTAGATCGAGCGCGACGAAGCAATGACGATCCGGCGTACCGTGTGCGGCTCGTTGGCGAGCAGATTCAGCAGCTTCGCCGTGCCTCCGACGTTCGTGTCGACGTAGCGGTCGATCTCGTACATCGATTGCCCGGTGCCTGTCTCCGCGGCGAGATGCACCACGACGGTCGCGTCCGACAGGGCGGCCCGGAGGTCATCGGGCGAGGTGACCGAGCCGACGCGGACTTCGGCGACGCCGTCCAGGGATCGCAGCAGGGGCGACGTGGTCGCCGGGTGGTCGCCGTGCACCTGCGCGAGGAGCGAGTCGAGCACCGTGACGCGGTGCCCAGCCCCCGCGAGCCGGCGGGCCAGGGTCGAGCCGATGAAGCCGGCTCCGCCGGTGATCAGGACGTTCTCGGGCATGCAGTGCTTCTTCCCCAGTCTTACGAGGTGCAGGTCAGGACGTGATCGGGGTGACGTCGCTCAGGCGGGGGTGCTGACGGTCCTTGTCGGAGACCTCTGCCGTTGCGATGGGGATCGGCCAGGGGACGGCGGTCGCCTCGTCTTCCAGGTTGAGGAACGTGTACTGCGCCTCGGGTGTCCAGTGAGCATTGACGAGATAGGTGTACGCGGTGTCGGCTTCGAGCGTCTGGAACGCGTTACCCACCCCGCTCGGAACGAAGATCGCCTTTGACGGGTCGATCTCGGCGATGAACAGCCGACCGAAGCCGTCGCCCTCCCGCAGATCGACCCAGGCGCCGAACACACGTCCTGTGGCGACCGAGATGAACTTGTCCCACGGTTCGGCATGGATGCCGCGGGTCGTGCCTACGTTGCGATTGAACGAAATGTTGTTCTGGACCGGCCCCAGGTCCGGCAGGCCGAGCGCCATCATCTTCTCGCGCTGCCAGTTCTCTTTGAACCAGCCGCGGTTGTCGCCGTGGACCGGCAGATCAAAGAGGATCAGCCCGGGAATCGTCGTCTCGCGCGCGGCGAGCGCTTTGCCGTACTCCATCGATCGCCTACTGTCCCGCGATCGCATACTTGGCCTCGGCCTCGGCCTTCTGCGGCCGCCACCATGACTCGTTTTCGCGGTACCACGCGACCGTGTCGGCGATGCCAGCGCGGAAGTCGCGGTATTGGGGCTCCCAGCCGAGCTCCTCCCGCAGCTTCGACCAGTCGATTGCGTAGCGGCGGTCGTGGCCCGGACGGTCGACGACGAGGTCGTAGGCGTCTGTGGGCTGCCCCATCGTCTCGAGGATGATCTCGACCACGTCGCGGTTGGACTTCTCGCCGTCCGCCCCGATGAGATACGTCTCGCCGATCTGGCCGCGCTCGAGAATACGCAGCACCGCGGACGAATGGTCGTCGGCGTGAATCCAGTCGCGTACGTTGCGGCCGTCGCCGTAGAGGCGCGGGCGCACGCCGTCCAGGACATTGGTGATCTGCCGGGGGATGAACTTCTCGACGTGCTGACGCGGACCGTAGTTGTTCGAGCAGTTGCTGATCGTTGCGGCGACGCCGAAAGAGCGGACCCAGGCGCGAACCAGGAGATCGGACCCCGCCTTCGTCGACGAGTATGGGCTGGAGGGGTTGTATGGCGTTTGCTCGGTGAACCGTTCGGGGTCGTCGAGTTCGAGGTCGCCGTACACCTCGTCCGTCGAGATGTGGTGGTATCGCACGTTCGTGGCCCGCGCCGCTTCGAGGAGGGTGTACGTTCCGACCAGGTTCGTCTGGACGAACGGACCGGGGCCGCTCAGCGAATTGTCGTTGTGCGATTCGGCTGCGTAGTGGACGACGGCGTCATGCTCGCCGAAGAGCTGGGTGACGAGTGCGGCGTCGCAGATGTCGCCCTGGACGAAGCGGAAGCGGTCGCTCGGCAGTCCGTCCAGCGAGGCGAGGCTACCCGCGTACGTGAGCTTGTCGAGGACCGTCACGGTCTTGTCGGTGTTCGCCAGCACGTAGTGCACGAAGTCCGAGCCGATGAATCCCGCTCCGCCGGTCACAAGGAGTCTGTCCATTCGAGCGAGTTTACCGGGTGCCGGCGGGCTTGCCAGACGGCTGCCCCAGCTGCCGTCGGCGCCGGTCTGACGTCCCGCGCGGTTTGTCTGAAGCCCGTCGATGAAAGACAATGTGACGATGCGCGGCATTGTTCTCGCCGGGGGCACCGGCTCCCGGTTGCACCCGATCACCCTCGGCATTTCCAAGCAGCTCGTACCCGTGTACGACAAGCCGATGATCTACTACCCACTGTCGACGCTCATGCTCGCCGGCATCCGCGACATCCTGGTGATCACCACGCCTCACGACGCCGAGCAGTTCGAGCGGCTGCTCGGCGACGGCTCGCGCTTCGGTGTCTCGCTCTCCTACGCCCAGCAGCCCTCGCCAGACGGACTCGCCCAGGCGTTCATCATCGGCGAGGAGCACATCGGCTCCGAGCCGGCCGCGCTCGTACTCGGCGACAACATCTTCTACGGACCGGGGATGGGAACCCGGCTGCGTCGCTACGAGTCGCTGACAGGGGCCGCTGTGTTCGGCTATTGGGTGAGCGATCCCTCGGCGTACGGCGTCGTCGAATTCGACGAGACTGGCCGCGCGCTCTCGCTGGAGGAGAAGCCGGCGCAGCCGCGCAGTCACTACGCCATCCCGGGGCTCTACTTCTATGACAATGACGTCGTCGAGCTTGCAAAGCAGCTGCGCCCTTCTCCGCGCGGAGAGCTCGAGATCACCGATCTCAATCGCGTCTACCTCGAGCGGGGCGATCTGCAGGTCGAGGTGCTCCCGCGCGGAACGGCATGGCTCGACACGGGAACCTTCGACTCGCTCAGCGAGGCCACCGAGTTCATCCGCACCGTTCAGAAGCGTCAGGGCCTGTCGATCGGGAGCCCCGAAGAAGTCGGATGGCGCCTCGGATTCCTCACGGACGACGAGCTGCGCGAACGCGCCGAGCCTCTCGTCAAGAGCGGCTACGGTGCGTACCTGCTCGACATCCTCGCGCAGGGACGCGCGAACTAGCCGGGTAGAATCTCTGGGTCGGCGGACACGTGCCGCTGCGCCCCGGCTTGTGCGTCAGGCGCGAGTGCAGTACCGAGGAGTGAGTTTTGCAGATCGAGCATCGCGCGGCTGTCGTTGAGCCTGGCCCGTTCCCGGCCGATGGACGCCGGGTCGTCTTCTACCTGCTGCACGACAACCGTGGCGACGTCGACGACTACATCGTGTACAAGCTCCGCGAGCTTCGTCCGTTCGCGGAGCACATCTTCGTCGTCGTCAACGGCGAACTCACCGCCGAGGGCCGTGCGCGGCTGGATGCCGTCGCCGACACCGTCTGGACGCGCGCGAACGTCGGCTTCGATGTCTGGGGCTACAAGACCGCAATGGAGCGGTTCGGCATCGATCGGCTCGCGGAATACGACGAGCTGATCCTGATGAACTACACCTGGTTCGGGCCGGTGCGGTCGTTCGCTCCGCTGTTCGAGCGAATGGATCAGGTGCCTGCACACTTCTGGGGTCTCACGGACTACGGCGAGGAGATCCCGAACCCGTACACCCGCACCGGCATCCTCCATCGTCACATCCAGTCGCACTGGATCGCCGTGCGTCGCACGATGTTCACGAGCGCGCAGTGGCTCGAGTACTGGGCACAGATGCCCATGATCACGACCTATACCGATTCGATCCTCCAGCACGAGTCGAAGTTCACCCACCACTTCGAGGAGCTCGGGTTCGCGTCCAGCGTCGCCTTTCCCGTCGATGACTATCCGTCCAAGCATCCTGCGCTCTTCAACGCGGACTTGCTCATGGACGACGGTTGCCCGGCACTCAAGCGGCGGGCGTTCTTCCACTATCCGCCGTACCTCGATCAGCATGCCGTCATCGGTCGATGGACGATCGAGAAAGCCGCCGGCTACGGCTACCCGGTCGCCATGATGTACCAGAACCTGGTGAAGAACTCGCCGCCGAAGGCCCTCTACACCGACGCGTCGATGATGGAGATCCTGCCCGACGTCGACGTGTCGTACGACCCCAGCGCACCGTTGCGCCTCGCTGCGGTCGTCCACATCTTCTATGAAGAGATGACGGACGAGCTCCTCGACCGCCTCGTCATGCTGCCGGAGCAGTTCGACCTGTTCATCACCACGACCGACGCCGAGAAGTCGGCCGCGATCCAGGAGGTCGTCGACCGGCGCGCGGATGAGAAGGTCGCCCGCTACGAGATCCGCATCCTCCCGTCCAATCGCGGCCGCGATCTCAGCGCCTTCTTCATCGCATGCCGTGACGTGCTCGAGGTGGGCCGTTACGATCTCGTGGTCAAGATCCATTCGAAGAAGACCGTGCAGGACTCCTACAACGCCGGCCGCTACTTCAAATTCCAGCAGCTCGACAACGTGCTCAACTCACCCGGCTACGCGGCCAACGCCGTCGCGCTGTTCCAGAAGGAGAGCGGGCTCGGACTTGCATTCCCCCCGATGATCCATATCGGCTACCCGACGATGGGTCGCGGGTGGTACGCGAACAAGGAGCCCGCCGCCGAACTCTGCACGGAGCTCGGCATCCGCGTACCGTTCGACGACATCTCCCCGCTTGCGCCCTACGGCTGCATGTGGTTCGCCCGGCCGGAGGCGCTGAAGATCCTCACCGACCGGGAATGGAGGTACGACGAGTACGCGGCGCCCAACCGGCACACCGACGGCAGCCTCGCCCACGTACAGGAGCGTTTGATCGCGTACGCGGCCGCCGAGCTCGGCTACCACTCGCGCACCATCGCGACGCTGGAGCACACGTCTGTCAGCCACACGGCGCTGGACTTCAAGCTTGACCAGATGGGCGCGACGATGCCCGGTTACCCGATCGATCAGATTCAGTTCCTGCATCGAGCGGGCTGGCTCGGCCACGGCGGGATCGTCGCACTCACCCGGGTGTACCTGAAGCTCAATCACCCGCGGATCGCCTCCTTCCTCAGCCCGCTTGAGAAGCCCGCGCGCGCGGCTCATGCGTGGCTGTGGCGGCTGAGGCACCGGTCCGAGATCGCGAAGCATCGCGAGGAGGTGGAAGGTGACCTCACTGAAGGAGAGCTTCGACCCGCGGAATAACAGCATCGGGTTCCTGCGGTGGCTGATGGCCTTCATGGTCATCTTCTCGCACGCAGGGCCGCTCGGTGGCTTCTACGGCGGACACGATCTCGGCACGCAGTGGAGCGACGAGCAGTCGTTGGGCGGCGTCGCCGTCGCCGGATTCTTCTTTCTCTCGGGCTTCCTGATCACCAAGAGCAAGATGGGTCGGGCATCCACGCCCCGCTATTTCTGGCGGCGCATCATGCGCATCTTCCCGGGCTGGTTCTTGATCCTGATCGTGACCGCCTACATCTTCGCGCCGATCGCGTGGCTGCAGGAGAACGGGTCGATGGACGGGTTTTGGGACGCCACCGTCGAATCGCCTTTCACCTACTTCTCGAACAACATGTGGCTGCCGTTGATGCAGCACAACATTGCCGAGATGGGCACGAGCATCCCGTTCTACACGATCCATGGCGGGTTCGAGTGGAACGGCTCCGCCTGGACGCTGGCGTTCGAGTTCGGCTGCTACATCCTCGTCGCCATCCTCGGCATCATGGGCGCCCTCGCCAACCGTGCCGTCGGCGCGATCATCTCCGGCGGCATCATCCTTCTTGCGATGATGCAGTGGTTCGGCGTGGGCAACCTCTCGGCGCTCACGCCGGCATTCGGCGACTACCGCGTGCTCCTGCTCTACGCCCCGTTCGCGTTCGGCATCCTGTTCGCTACCTACGGCGACAAGATACCGATCGACAATCGGCTCGCGATCGCCTGCATGCTGATCGCCGGGTTCACGTACGTGAAGGGCGGCTGGCTCATCGTCGGGCAGTACGCGTTCTGCTACGTGCTCCTGTGGTTCGCCATCAAGGCGACGGTGCTGAAGAACTGGGACAAGCACGGCGACTTCTCGTACGGGATCTACATCGTTGCCTGGCCGCTCATGCAGTTCGGCGCCTACTTCGGTCTCGAGAAGGCGGGGTGGCTGGTCTATCACCTCGTGATCGTCGCGGGCTGCCATGCGTACGCGTACCTCAGCTGGCACCTCATCGAGCGCCCCGCGCTGCAGCTAAAGGACTGGACGCCGAAGTGGCTGTCGGGGATATTGGTGCGCACCGCGCGTCCCCGCGCGGTTGCGATGGACTGGCTGGATCCACATCGGGCGGTGACGAAGCCGCCATTGCCGAAGGGCATGTCAGCGACCACCGCAGTGACCGCTTCGGCTGCAGCCGAAGCGCCGGCGAAGTCGGCTGAGCTGTCCGAGCCTGCGGCGGACACCGGCGTGCTCGTGTCCCCGCGGGAGGGTGGAGCATGAGCGCGAGCGGCGGCGGCGACATCGTCCACGGCGCTGGTCTGCCGTCGCCACGATGGTGGCGGCGATATCGCGACATCCCACTCATCATCCTCGCCGTCCTGTCGCTCATTGCAGCTCTCGTGGGTTGGGTGACGCAGTACCGGCTCGACGAGGCCGCGGCGCAGCCGGCAGCATTCGCACCTGCTCCGGGCGCCGACGACGGGACGTTCGCCGCCTGCGGGCCCGAGGCGGCCGTGCCGGATGAACAGCCCTGGATCGACGATGCCGCGGCGTCTGAGCAGGTCTGGGCGGCGAACGCAGATTCCCTGGACGAGCCTGTCGTGCTCGGACAGGATGGCTGGGCCTTCTACAACGACCAGGTCGAGGAGAGCTTCTCCCAGGCGGTCGGGCGGCGCTACCTCACTGTCGGAGAGGTCGGGGCATGGCACGACTACTTCTCGACGCTCGCGGAAGCGCTCGACGCCCAGGGAATAGAGTTCTCGATCCAGATCATCCCGTCGGCGTCCACCATCTACCCTGAGCAGCTGCCCGAATGGACCGCCGGCATCGTCGGATCGACTCCGCTGGACCAGTTCCTGGCCGCGTCGTCGGACCTGCCCGTCGTCGACTTCCGTCACGACCTTCGCGCGGCGGCCGCATCGGATGCCGTGTTCACACCCGTGAACAGCCATTGGACCGACTGGGGCGGCTACGTCGCGTGGGAGACCTACGCCGCGTGTCGCGACGCCACGAATGCCGCCGACACTCCCTTCTGGGTTCCCGCGATCGATGCAGTCGAGAGCACGCGCGTCTACAACGAGTACGCCGCCTACGGGGTGCCTGACGCGGAGCCTGCGTGGACGGTGCCCGACTTCGCTGAGGATTTCGCGGATGTCGAGGTCGTGGCCGCGGACGGCAGCAAGGTGACGATCGATGGATCGAAGCCGATGGACTACGCCCTTCTCCCGGCCTCGACCACCACGGAAGCGGCGAAGACATCCGCGGAAGCGCTCATCCTGCGTGACTCCATGGGTAACGCGCTCACCCCGTACTGGGGCCAGGAATTCGCCAAGACGCGCCAGGAGCTGCACCGCTACGACGACTGGTCGACCCCGCCGAATTATCGTGCTCTGGTCGATCAGTATCAACCTGACATCGTCATCGTTCAGCTCGCCGAACGTCACCTCGTCAACGCGCCGCCCGCGGGCGTCGGCACGGGATACTGAGACCGGTTGCGGCTGTCAGCGGTCGCGTTCCATCACCTCACGGATGATCGTGGCATCGCCCCAGACGCCCGGGGAGTCATACGGACGATCCGGGAAGGCGCCGTACTGCAGCGTGAGTCCGAGGTGGTTGTCGGCGATGTACTGCTCTACCTGCTGCGCGAGCGAGACCGGGTTTCCCGAGCAGCAGCTCAACGTGCCCTTCACATCCTCGGCGTCCGTGAGCGCCGCCAGCTGTCGGCCAAGCTCTTCGACCCGGATGAAGTCGTAGAGGTTCTTTCCGGACGTGAACGGGAACTCGGTCCGGCCGGCGTCGGCGGCATCGAGCAGCTTTCGGAAGATCGACTCGCTGCGCCGGTCATCGCCGTAGATGTAGTACGCGCGGGCCCAGGCCAGCGAAGTGGACTCCGGCACCGCGAGGGCCAGTGAGCGGCGGAGTGCTTCTTTGGCGATCCCGTACTGCGAGAGAGGGGCGGTGGGCGTGGACGCCTCGATGGCACCCTCCCAGTAACCCACTTCGTGCATCGTGCCGAGCGCCACGATTCGCGCCACACCGCGCTCAGCGAGCCGCATGAGAAGGTCGTAGTGCGCCGACAGCTGCGACATGTGGGCGGGCGAGTTGTGACGGAACCCGTCCTTCCAGGCGAGGTGTACCACCGCGTGCGGCGTCGCACCCCAGACTTCCGGCTCGAAATCTGGTGCGAGGATGTCGGCCTCGACGACGGTGGCACGGGGATCGAGCTCCACACCGCGGCCCGAGCGCACGGCCGCCACCACATCGTGTCCACGCTCTAAGAGCGCGGTGACGACGTGCGGGCCGAGGTAGCCGGCTGCGCCGGTGACGACGACTCTAGACATTCCGATCATCCTTTCGGGCAGCGCCACGCGACGACGAGATCGATGCGGCAACACACTGCGCGGGTGGTTCGCATCCGAGGATACCGGCGTGCGCGCGCGCCGAACTGCCAGACAGAGGCCGGGTATAGTTGTCCAGTTGATTGACGTAGGTGGAGTACTTGGACACGACTGACCGGTTCGCTCGTATCGCCGGGACCCCATTCACGATCTCGGACGCACGCGGCCTCAAGTTCCCCGGACGAGGCGGCAAGGTCCGGGAGATCGTCACGCGCCGCGACCTGCTGGGACTCCTCATCCGGCGCGATCTGCAGGCCAGATACCGCGACAGCGTCCTCGGCTTCCTCTGGACCCTGATCCGCCCGATTGTCCAGTTCCTGATGTACTACCTCGTTCTGGGCCAGTTCCTGAGAGCGGCTGAGGGCATCGACCAATTCGCGATCTTCCTGTTCGCCGGTCTGACCATCTACGGCTTCTTCGCGGAGATGGTCCAGGGCTCGACCATGTCGATCCTCGGCAATGCGGGACTGGTCAAGAAGATCTATCTCCCTCGTGAGATCTTCCCCCTCTCGAGCGTCGGCGCCTCGGGCTTCATGTTCTTCGTCCAGACGCTGGTCCTCTTGGCCGGCGCCATAATCTTCCAGGCGTTGCCGACGCCACCCGAGATGCTGTGGATCGTGCCGTCGGTGCTCCTGATCCTCGTGTACGGGCTCGCCCTCGGCATCCTGCTGTCGGCCCTCAACGTGTATCTCCGTGACGTCCAGTACGTCACGGACGTCTTCATGATGCTCGCGATGTGGGGCTCGCCCATCGTGTACTCCTGGACGATGGTCGTCGACACGTTCGACTCACTGGGCCTTCCGCCATGGGCGATCGAGGTCTACACAGACAATCCCATCACGCTCGCCGTCCTCGGTTTCCGCAAGGCCTTCTGGGGTGCCGGCACGGATGCCGACTATCCCGACAACCTCTTGCTGAGGATCGTGGTCGCTGGAGTGATCGGCCTGGTCCTCCTGGTCATCTCGCATCGCGTCTTCACGCGCTTGCAGGGCAACTTCGCGCAGGAGATGTGATGGCCGTCCCGCACAATCCTGGTCCCGTCGTCGTGCGCGTCGACGACGTCACGAAGCGATTCACCGTGCGCAAGGACAACACCCTCAAGGAGCGCATCGTCCACGCCGGACGTCGAGGACGAGCGCACAAGCAGGACTACACTGCGGTCGATGCTGTGACCATCGACATCGAGGCGGGCACCACCGTCGGCCTGCTCGGACCGAACGGGTCGGGCAAGAGCACGCTCCTCAAGCTGATCGGCGGCATCGTGTCGCCGACGAGCGGACGCGTGGAGACCAGGGGGCGAATGGCGGCGCTGCTCGAACTCGGCGCGGGTTTCCACCCGGACCTGAGCGGCCGCGAGAACGTCTACCTCAACGCATCGATCATGGGCATGACCCGTGCCGAGACCGACGCGCAATTCGACGACATCCTCGAGTTCAGCGGCATCGGCGACTTCATCGACACCCAGGTGAAGTTCTACTCCTCCGGGATGTTCGTTCGACTCGCGTTCGCTGTGGCAGTCCACACCGATCCCGACGTCCTGCTCGTGGATGAGGTGCTCGCGGTGGGAGATGAGGCGTTCCAGCGCAAGTGCATGGAGCGGATCGCGAGATTCCGCAGCGAGGGCCGCACGATCGTGCTGGTGTCGCACTCGGCTGCCCAGGTGCAGGAGCTGTGCGATCGCGGGGTCGTCCTCCAGGACGGTCGGGTGGTCTTCGACGGTGAGGTGAACGACGCCGTATCGGCGCTGCGCGACGTGCTCGAAGGACGCCGCGTCGGTGAGGCGCGACCCATCGAGACGACGAAGCCCATCGAGATCACTCGTATCGAACTGCTCGACGCCGACGGCGTCGGGCGCGGAGAGTTCCATGTGGGCTCCCCGATCCGCATCCGCATGCACGTGCGCGCTAAGAATCCGGTACCACACTGGTCCATCGGCTTCAGCGTCGACACCCCGACCGGCCAGATGGTGCTGGCCTCGAACACCGAACGGCTCGAAGTCGAACTCCCGGCGATTCCCGCCGGCGATTCCAGCATGGAGTTCACGATCGCCAGCGCCAACTTCGGCGCTGGCCAGTACTTCGTCAACGCCAACGTGTGGCCGAACATCCCCGACGATACGCATGTGCTGTGGCAGGGTGCTCGGTTCACGATCGTCGCCGACGAGGGCAGCATCGGCACGGTCGCGGCCTCGATCACGGCAGCCTGAGCGGCGCCGACCATGAACGATCGGTCGTCAATGCCCACGGTGTCGATCATCGTGCCGGTGTACAACGCCGAGCCATACCTGTCCGCGTGCATCTCGTCGATCCTGGAGCAGGACTACCGCCATCTCGAGATCGTCCTGGTCGACGATGGATCCACCGACGGCTCGGGGAGGATCTGCGACGAGTTCCGCGAAGCCGACGACCGCGTGGTCGTCATCCATCGTGAAAACGGCGGCATCGCCGCCGCCCAGAACAGCGGTCTGGATGCCGCCACCGGCGAGCTCGTCACGTTCTGCGACAACGACGACCTGATGAGCGCGCGGATGATCGGCCGTCTGGTTGAGATCCTCCTCGCCTCGGACGCCGACATGAGTTGCTGTCGCTGGTTCAATGTGGGCGCGAGCAGCGCGTCCGAGCTCCGCGACAGCATGGCCGGCGAGCCGCCCGGGCGCTTCATCGTTTTCGACGACCCGGCCAAGCACTACCAAGGCGTCTTCAGCGTGCTCCTGCGGAGGCTCACACGGAGCGACCTCTACTACTTCAGCGAGGCGAACTGGGGCAAGCTGTACCGGCGATCGCTCTTCGACGGGATCCGCTTCCCGGCGCGCCGCTACGCGCAGGACGTCGCAGTCGCGATGGACCTCTACCAGCGGATGGGGCGCGTCGCGTCGTGCGAGGATCGGCTGTACTACTGGCTGCAGCGACCGGACAGCGTGTCCCATAATCTCAGGACCACGGACTACTACCACGACATTGTCCAGGCTCATGGCCGGTGCTTCGAGCTCGCCCTCGCTGACGGAATTCTCCCCGCGCGTGCATACTTCGGACTGCACGCGATCGAGCGTGAGCGTCGCAGCGTCGTGACCCCTGCCGACCAGGCGACCTACGAGGACGACCGACGCTACGTCGCGGCGCTGCGCTCCCGACTCACGCTCTGGCAGCGGGTCCGCTGCACGGCGCTGCACTGGGTGCGCGCCCTCGAAGTCAAGGTTTACGATCGCACCATCCACCGGCGCCGCTGAGGCGGCGCATTCGACGGTGCATCGCTCACCGCTTAGGGTTGTGACGTGTCGAATCCTGGTGTGCGCTGATGGATCTGCTCGTCGTCGGCTCCGGCCTGTTCGGATTGACCATCGCGGAACGCGCCGCGGCATCCGGTCGCAAGGTGACGATCATCGATCGCCGGGATCACATCGGCGGCAACGCATTCAGCGAAGACGACCCCGATACCGGGATCGAGGTGCATCGCTACGGAGCGCACCTCTTCCACACCTCCAATCCGTCGGTGTGGGAGTACGTCAACCGCTTCACCTCGTTCACGAACTACACGCACCGGGTTTACACGACCCATCGCGGGGTCGTCTATCCTCTGCCGATCAACCTGGGCACGATCAATCAGTTCTTCCGCGCGGCCCTCTCGCCTGACGAGGCACGCGCGCTGGTGCGTGAGCAGGCAGGGGAGTTCGACCCGTCGGGCGCAGCCAACCTCGAGGAGAAAGCGATCGCCTTGATCGGGCGGCCGCTGTACGAGGCGTTCATCAGGGACTACACCGCCAAGCAGTGGCAGACGGATCCTCGCGACCTTCCCGCGGAGATCATCAGCCGGCTGCCGGTGCGCTACAACTACGACAACCGCTACTTCAACGACCGGTGGGAGGGTCTGCCGGTCGACGGGTACACGGCTTGGCTCACCAGGATGGCGGATCACCCGAACATTGACGTGTCGCTCGGCACCGACTTCTTCGACGAGGCCCAGCCCTTCAACAAGGCGGCGACGGTGGGTCAGGTGCCGATCGTCTACACCGGCGCGGTCGACCGCTACTTCGACTACTCCGCCGGAGAACTCTCGTGGCGTACGTTGGACTTCGAGCGCGCGGTCGTTCCGGTCTCGGACTTCCAGGGGACGTCGGTGATGAACTACGCGGATCGTGACGTGCCCTTCACCCGCATCCACGAGTTCCGTCACTTCCATCCGGAGCGGGCCGACCGGTACCCGTCCGACAGGACGGTCATCGTTCGCGAATACTCTCGCTTCGCGTCGCGAGCGGACGAGCCGTACTACCCGGTGAACACGCCAGCCGACCGCGCGGGTCTGCTGGCCTATCGCGAACTCGCCAAGGGGGAGGCCGACGTCTATTTCGGCGGGCGTTTGGGGACCTACCAATACCTCGACATGCACATGGCGATCGGCGCCGCCCTCTCCATGTGGAGCAACCGCCTGGCCTAAGCCCGTCACGGTTCGGGCGCTGGGGAGGGTTGGGGTAAACTTGCCGGGCGCTAGACCCCGCAGGCACGATCGAGGAGCACCTTGTCAAGACGGACGATCAGTGTCGTCATTCCGAGCTTCAACGAAGAGCGCAGCGTGCAGGAGATGTTCGATCGACTCACCGCGGTGTTTCGGAACGACCTCCCCAACTACGACTACGAGATCATCTTCGTCGATGATTTCTCGACCGATGGCACACGAGGAGAGATCCGCCGCCTCGCGAAGCAGGACCCGCGGGTCAAGGCCGTCTTCAACGCACGTAACTTCGGATTCCACCGGAACGTCTTCTCCGCCCTGACCTACGGCAGCGGCGATGCCACATTCATGCTCTTCGGCGACCTTCAGGATCCGCCAGAGAACCTTCCGGCGTTTGTCCGGGCCTGGGAGTCGGGCAAGCAGGTGGTGATCGGGCAGCGACGCAGCAGCGATGAGGGCTTCATCATGACCGGGCTGCGGCACTTCTACTACGCGGTCATCCGGTGGTTCTCCGACACGACCCAGATCCCGCGTTTCACCGGCTACGGGCTGTACGATCGCGACTTCGTGCGAGTGCTGGAGGAGATCGACGACATCCAGCCGTTCTTCAAGGCTGTCGTCGCCGAGTACGGCCTGAACGTCGAGATCATCCAGTATGACCAGGCGAAGAGCGCCCGCGGCAAGTCCAACTTCAACTTCCTGCGCAATTACGACTTCGCGATGCAGGGCATCACGTCGTCGACGAAGCTGCTGATGCGACTTGCCACGTTCATCGCGGCGATCGTGGGTCTGATCTGTCTCGGGGTCGCGATCTTCGTACTCATCAACAAGCTCGTGAACTGGGAGACCTACCCGGTCGGCGAGGCTTCCACCACGGTCGGTATCTTCTTCCTCGGTGCCACGCAGCTGTTCTTCATCGGCGTGCTCGGGGAGTACATCCTGAGCATCAACGGCCGGGTCACGAGCAAACCGCGCGTCGTCGTCGGAGAACGTGTGAACTTCGCAGGGTCGCTCCCGTCGCATGTGTCGACCGAGACGCATGATGTCATCTCCGATGCCTCGAGAGACGAGCCCTCCGAGACGCGTTCATGACGGTATCAGGACGTCGGATGCGTCGTCTGCTGTGGCAGTTCGCTCGCTTCCTGGTCGTCGGGCTGGTCTCGTTCGCCTTCGACTATGGCCTCTTCTTCGTCCTGTACCACTACTTCGGGGTGCAATACGTGGTGGCGAGCACGATCTCGTTCTCGCTGTCGCTGGTGCTGAACTACATCCTCACATTGCGATTCGTCTTCGACGCACGACGCGATCGCAACATCGTGAAGGAGTTCGCGATCTACATCGGGCTGAACATCGTCGCCCTCGGACTGAACCAGCTCATCCTCTTCCTCACGGTCGACTCGCTGGGGGTCTCCCCGCTGGTCGGCAAACTCATCGCCACCGCCGTGGTGCTGGTCTACAACTTCATCTCCCGCAAGCTCCTCATCGAACGTCCGGGCGCCGCGGCGTCGCGGACCGCTGGCGATGGGATCGGAACCCCGGAAGCAGGCAGCAGTCCCTCATGACCAATGCAGAACTCGGACCGGAGCCTGCCGCAGCCGGCGGTACCCGCATCGGCCGCTTCGTCGATCGGGGTTGGGCGCGTGTCGACGGGGCGTGGGCGTCTCTGAGCAGCGGCGTGGCCGGCAGTCCCGCCGGCCAGTGGTGGAAGCGTGTCGAGCAGCCGAACGCAGCGGACTGGGCTCTCCTCGCCGCGATCTGTGCCCTCGCAGCCGTCACGTTCCTGTACGGCGACGTGAAGGCGACGTTCGAGCACTCGTTCAACTTCCTCGACGCGGTTCTGGCCGGGCGCCCGCGCGACTTCTACCAGATCGCGATCGAGAACTCCACGTTCGGGCATCCGGCTGTCTACGACGTTCCGATCTACGCGATCTTCGCGGTCTGGAACCTGCCGACCTACCTGCTTTATCGGTATGCCGATTTCGACTACCTGACCTCGACTCCGGCGCAGCTATGGCTCAAGCTGATGCTGATCCTCTTCGCGCTTGTCGCCACGTGGCTCGTGGTGAGGATCGCGAAGACGCTCGGCATGACGTCCAAGCGCTCCAAGTGGGTCGCGTTCTATTTTCTGTCGTCGATGAGCCTGTTCGTGCCGGTGTTCGTCATCGTGCAGTACGACATCATCTCAGTGACGTTCATGCTCGCCGGACTGAGCGCGTACCTGAAGGGACAGACTCGGGCGTTCCTGCTGTGGTTCCTCGCGGCGAACACGCTGAAGCTGTTCGCGCTGTTCATCTTCATCCCGCTCGTGCTGCTTCGCGAGAAACGGCTGCCGCGCGCGTTCCTCCAGATTGTGTTCGGCGTGCTCGGACTCGCGCTGTGCCGACTGCTATATCGCGGCGACCTGGCGTTCCAGGCATCCACTGGCGGCTTCACCGACATCATGCTGGACCGCCTGCGCATCGCGGGATTCGCCTGGCAGTCCGACATCTTGGTCCCGATCTTCGTCGTGTTCATCGTCGGACTCGCGATCTTCGCGTACGCGAAGCGACCGACCTCGCAGCGGGAGCTTCAGGCGTTCGCGCTCTACCTGTCGCTTGCGGCGTTTCTGGTCTTCTGTGCGGTTGTTCCGCTGAACCCGTACTGGATCGCCCTCGTGGCCCCGTTCTCGATTCTGATCATTTTCGCGAATCCGCGCTTCCTGACGCTCAACTCGCTGCTCGAAGTGAGCATCAGCACCTCGCTGTTCCTCATCTACATGCTCGTCGGCTACTCGATGTACAACGCCGGCATGTTCAACGACCTCCTGTTCGGTCAGTTCATCCCACCGGCATCTCCACAGCGATTCAGCACTCCGGGTCAGATCCTCAACGCGCTCGGCATCAGCGGCAACATCGTGATCTTCCTCGTCGGCTTCATGATCGCGTGCGTCCTCGCCGTCCTCATCGTGAACTATCCGCGTCCCGAATTCGTGGCGGGGATGCCGAACGCCCAGACGATCAAGCGGAGCGTCGTGTGGATCCGCCTGGCCGCGCTCGTCGGATTCATGTCGCTGCTGTTCGGCATGTATCTAATCCCCGCGCGGCCGACGGTCTACTCCTCTACGAGTTCGGCGCCCGAGCTCACAGAGACCGACATCCTCGCGCCGAATTCGGATGTGCAAGAGGAGCTCGAGTTCGACACTGCTGTGACGGTCGACACCATCAAAGTCGGACTGGACGCCTCGGCAGTGACCTGGATCGACTCGGCTGCGATCACCCTCACCATCACCGATGAAGACGGAAGTACTGTCTTCTCGGGTGCGAAACCGGCGAACTCGATCGGGGTCGGCCTGGCCGCATTCCCTGCCGGCGGGCTGTCTCTCGACGCAGGTGAGACCTACACAGTGCGGCTGTCGGGTTTCGATTCTGAGGGCGCGCCGGCGTACGTCCAGGTGAACCCCGATCAGGACCGATTCCTGACCACCGAGAACGGCCGGCTCATCGACGGCGATCTTGTGATGGTGTGGGAAGGCACGACGGCGCCGTAGCGCCGATCGGTGCCCGATCCCGCGACGTTAGACTCGACACTGTGACCACAGCCGCCGTTGGCGCTCCCGGATCCGCCCGGCGCTATCTCCACTCGCTGTGGCTCTTGTCGGCGCGCGATCTCAAGGTGCGCTATGCGACGAGCGCGTTGGGATACCTGTGGTCGATCCTCGATCCGCTGGTGATGAGCGGGATCTACTGGTTCGTATTCACTCAGATCTTCCACCGGACCGTGGGGCACGAGCCGTACATCGTGTTCCTCATCACCGCGCTCCTTCCCTGGGTGTGGTTCAACTCGTCGGTCTCGGACTTCACCCGAGCCTTCAACAAGGATGCGCGGCTCGTCCGATCGACGGCGATTCCGCGCTCGATCTGGGTGAATCGCATCGTCCTCAGCAAGGGGGTCGAGTTTCTCTGCTCGTTGCCGGTGCTCGCGCTCTTCGTCGTGATCGCCCAGTTCTCCGCGACTCCGGCGCAGCTGAACTGGGGTCTGCTCTGGGTGCCCGTCGCCATCGCGCTCCAGGCGACGCTGCTGGTGGGCCTCGGGCTTCTCGTGGCACCGCTCTGCGTGATCTGGAACGATCTTGAGCGCACCACCAAACTCATCCTGCGGGCTCTCTTCTATGCCTCCCCGGTCATCTACGGCGTTGAGGACCTGCCCGGCGCTTTCGAGACGATCGCGGCCTTCAACCCGCTGTCGGGCATCTTCGCTCTCTACCGTGTCGGCTTCTTCGCCGAGGAGTGGGATCCCTGGATCATCAGCGTCGGCGCGGTGATGACCGTCCTGCTCTTCGTGCTGGGGGTCTCAGCGTTCCGCCGACTCGAGCGTCCCGTGCTGAAGGAGCTGTGATGACCTCGTCTGGACTCGCGATCGAGGTGCGGAGCATAGGCGTGCGCTTCCGTCGTAACCGCCGCGGCCGCCGGAGCATCAAGGACCTTTTCTCCGACTCGTCGCGGCGTTCGAAGCCCGGCGAGTTCTGGGCGCTTCGCGACGTGAGTTTCGATGTGAAGCCAGGGGAGTCGATCGGAGTTGTCGGCCGCAACGGCCAGGGGAAGTCAACCCTCCTCAAGCTCGTGGCGGGAGTGCTCCTGGCGGACGAAGGTTCGGTCTCGGTCAACGGCGGCGTGGCGCCGCTCATCGAGATCACCGGGGGCTTCGTCGGCGACCTCACCGTGCGCGAAAACGTCCGGCTGACGGCGGGACTGCACGGGATGTCCAAGGCTGAGGTCGCTCGTCGCTTCGACGGCATCATTGACTTCGCGGAACTCGGGGACTTCGTCGACACCCCCTACAAGCACCTCAGCAACGGCATGAAGGTGCGGCTGGCATTCTCAGTCGTGTCGCAGCTCGAGGAACCGATCCTCTTGGTCGACGAGGTGCTTGCCGTCGGCGACAAGGCGTTCCGTGAGAAGTGCTACACGCGAATAGACGAACTGCTCGCCGACGGTCGCACGCTGTTCTTCGTGTCCCACAGCGAGCGCGACCTGCGCCGCTTCTGTACTCGGGGGCTCTACCTCGACAAGCATCGTCTGGCCTTGGACGCCCCTATTGCCGAAGTGCTCGACCGCTATAACACGGACTACTCGGCGGGCTGAGCCGCATCCTTCCGGCGACGCGTGGGGAGGATCCGGTGGAACGCGCGCCGGAGGCTGGGGAAGAGTGAGTAGTGGTGGGAATAGTTGGCCATCGCCATCTGCAGCTGACGAGTCTGATCCTCCATCCGCGCGGCGAGGCTCGCCTCGATCTCGCCGATCCGGACCCAGGTGTCGTGGCGTGACGACGCGAACTGCTCGTCCAGGTACCGCGCGAGATAGAGCAGCCCGCCGATGCCGTTGCGCTCGATGTACTCCCGGATCGCGCGGTCGCGGAGCTCCCGATCCGTCTGCCGGTGCAGCTCTAGGTCGCCGATGACGCTGTTCGCGAGTGCGCCTTCGTTCTGCGGCCGCTGACGCCAGAACGCCAGCGTCTCGCCTTCGATGTACCCGATGGGTCCGAGGCACGCCAGCTTTAGCATCATGTCCCAGTCGCCGAGAACCGAAAGCGAGGGGTCGAAGCCTCCGGCGGCCTCCACCGAGGCCGAGCGCAGCAGCAGGCCGATAGGCGGGATGTGCGCGGCGTGGAGCAGGTCGAACAGGGAGATCCGTGCGAACGGCGGGCGGATGGCCTCGGTACGCAGATCGACGATGGCGTCGTCACCGACCCGCTCCTGGACGATCTCGGTGGCAACGGCGACGGCCACCTGATGGGGGTGATCGTCCAGCCAGCTCACCGTCCGGGCGAGGAATCCGGGCGCCCAGGTGTCGTCATCGTCGTGAATCGCGGTGAACTCGACCGCGGTGTCGGCGAAGGCCATCTCCAGGATGGCGTCGCGTCCGATGGGATGATCGGTGTCGATGACTTCCCAGCGGTGCGGGAACCGATCCGATCGGCTTCGGATCACCTCATCCAGGACCGCGCGGTCCCCCCGGTGGTTGAGGATGACGATGTCCCACTCCCGGTACGTCTGGGCCAGGATGTCGTCCAGAGCGCGGGCGAACAGCACCGGTCGATCATGGGTGCGAATCACGATGCGAACGCGGGCTGCGGTCGGGTCGGGTTGCAACGGGGCTCCTCTCGGATGACGTCGAGCAGTTTCGCCCCTCGCTGCTTCAGTGGCGTGGACCCGGGCCGATCGTCGTCGATTCGAGTCCATTATCGCTTCTGGGTGACGAACATCAAACGATGTGCGGTTCCAGAGGCGGCATCGGCCGCCAGGACCCATCCTTGGAGATCCTGCGCCCGTCCCGAAGGCCTCGAACGAGATTCGACGTGCCACGAACGGTGCGCTCGACGAACAGCAGGCGGATGAGCTCCTTGCCGAACGTGAGCGTCGTCCCGAGGCCGAACGCGATCGGGTTGTACACCTCGAGCGCGCGGTAGTACTTCTTGATGTAGGCGCGGTTGCGCATGATGTAGTACCGGTACGCGTTGCTCGACGCGTTCATGTGGCGTATGCCCATGTCCCACTGCTTGATCTCGCGCGTGCGGCGCAGCACGAACTCGTCGACGATGACCGATTGCGTCTTGCGCGACGCGAGCCAGCCGTACATCTGGTCGTCCCAGTAGATGAAGAAGCGGGGGTCGGGCAGGCCGATCTGCTGCACGATGTCGCGGTGGATGAACATGCCCTCGAAGCATCCGGAGTTCATCGGCTTGAAGCCGGACTCGTCGAACTCGGCGGGGGCGAACGGGATGGGGATGCCCATCCGCTCGGCGACGCGGTACTGCCAATAGAAGGCGCTGCCGTCGTAGTCATAGCGGCGGCCCTGGATGCTCTTGAAGCGCGGCGCCCACTTGCCCATCTTGGCCAGGCCGTCGGGGATCACCTCGACGTCGTCGTCCATCAGCCAGATCCACTCGGACCCGAGCTCGTAGGCGACCTTCATACCCTCGCTGAAGCCGCCGGAGCCGCCGGTGTTCGTCTCCATGCGCCGGTAGACGAGCCTCGCGGGCTCCAAGCCCTCACGGAACGACTCGACCACGTCGGTGGTGTCATCAGTGGATGCGTTGTCGACGATCACGATGTGGCCCGGCTTCGGATCCATCGTCGTGATGCTCGTCAGCAGGCGCGCGAGCAGACCCGAGCGGTTGAAGGTGACGATGGCGATCGTCGCTGTGGAGGGATCGAACCGATCGCTGGGGGCATGAGTCACAGGGGAGATTCTCCGAGCGAGGGGTGGGGGTCGCAGATGCATCGACCGGCACAAGCCTACCTGCTCCACCTGTGCGACCGACGATAGGTAGGCGCCGGTGTCGGCCCCACGAGAGGCAGCGTGGGGCGTGCGACCGATCCGTGTCCTGCTCGACCATATCCGGCCACATCACTCCGACACGAGCGCGGCGTTCAGGCGCTCCGCAAGGTAGGGGGTCATGGTCCGCAGGTAGGTCGCGGTCAGGTGACCGTCCGCGTCCCGATACACTCGGGTGCCACCGGTGATAGCGGGACATCCGGCGTCGTCGCACAGCAGATCGACCGTCGCGACGTGTGCACTCGGCGTCAGGTCGGCGATGCGCGAGAGGGTGTCGGGCATGGTGAAGGCCTCCGCGAGTCCGGTGTCGCAGCGGTCTGTACCAGGATCGAGGTCGATGCGCTGAGCGCAGTCGATCGATCCGACCGCCGGGATGGGCACCGACTCGAGCACCACGACGCGAGAGCCCGCGTCGACAGCGGCCTGCCACATTGCGGCGGCGCGGTCGACAGTGGCGTCGTCCCAATCGTTCATCGCCTTCCGCGAGCTCGCGGTGAGCACCAGATCATAGGGCGAGTCGCCGATCAGACGCGCCTGGGCGAGGTTGGACTGCTCCTCGCAGGGCTCGCCCTCGTGCGGCGCCCATTGGCAGCCCCACCCCACGTACGTCGAGATCGTCCAGTTCAGCTCCGGCGCGAGCTCTCGAAGCACCGGGATGTACATCGCCGCGTGGCTGTCGCCGATCAGCGCCACCCGTGTCGCATCAGGGGAGGAACTGCCGAACGTGCAGCTCGCGGGGGCATCGTCGCGGTTGCGCCAGCATTCGGCGGTGAAGGCGCCGCCGTCATCGGAGGCGATCGTGTCACGGGCAGGGACGACGCCTGTCGCCCGCTCGCAGGAGTCGGTGGGCAGCTGGAGGGAGACGGCGCCCGGGCAGTCGATCCGACCCGCCGCAGGGGGTGTTGGCGGATGCAGCGCTACGCCGCGGGATGCAGGCGGCGTGGCGGTAGCCGGCTCGCGTGTCGCGATGACGGCGGTGCTCGCCAGCACGACCAGCATGGCCAGCACGATGGCACTGGCGCGCCCTTCCGGGCCCCGGAGCAGGTCGGAGCGCGTCTCGAGCCATGTCGACCGACGGACCGGAGTCTCGACCCATCGGTAGGTGAGCTCGGAGAGGATCAGCGTCGCCACAAGGATGCCGACGCCCGACGCCCAGCCTGACGCGACGATCGACGGCGCGAACACGACGAGAGGCCAATGCCACAGGTAGATCGAGTAGGAGCGGTCGCCCAGGTAGCCGGCCACCGGATTGGTGAGAGGGGCGGCGACGCGGCCGTAACCCGAGCGAGCGCCGGTCCCTGCCGCGAGCGCAATCGCGGCGCCGATCACGGGCGGCAGCGCGTTGACGCCTGGGAAGGTCGACTCTGGGGTCAGCGTGAAGGCTGCGACGAGGATCATCGCGATCCCGGCGTAGAGCAGCACTGGGCGGATGAAGGCGGGGATGCGCCCGAGCCACGGGGTCGCCAGCGCCAGCAGAACGCCTACGCCGAGTTCCCAGAATCGTGACAAGGAGGAGAAGTACGCCGACTCCGGCAAAGCCACGGAGTCGAGCACGCTCCACGCGAAGCTCGCGACGGTGATCAGCGCGACCACCCCGGTGGTCGCGCTGCGGCGGGACCGCACGAGGATTGTGCCCAGGATGAGGGCCAGGGGCAGCAGGATGTAGAACTGCTCCTCCACCGACAGCGACCAGAAGTGCTGGAGAGGGGAGG
Source organism: Microbacterium sp. M3 (assembly GCF_033548675.1). Classification (NCBI taxonomy): domain Bacteria; kingdom Bacillati; phylum Actinomycetota; class Actinomycetes; order Micrococcales; family Microbacteriaceae; genus Microbacterium; species Microbacterium sp. M3. The sequence goes on along the minus strand of NZ_JAWTZT010000003.1, from coordinate 334,075 downwards.
GGGGCAGTGCTTGCGCGAAGTAGTCGGTCTCGGTCGCGGCGAATCTCCAGTTGGACACGCCCAGCGCCGCCGCGACAGCGTCCCACCAGGTCGAGCGGGCACGATCAGCCGGGAACAGCACGAACGCGATCGCGCACGTTGCGGTGATGACGAGCGCGGAGGCCGGGAGGATACGGCGGGCCCGGCGCCGGTAGAACCCGCGCAGCGAGATGCCGCCAGTGCGGTCGCGCTCCCGCAAGAGGAGACGGGCGATGACGAATCCGCTGACGACGAAGAACACATCGACGCCGATGAAGCCGCCCGAGGGGATGTGGAAGATGTGCGCGGCCAGAACCAGCGTGACCGCGAGGGCGCGCATCCCCTGGATGTCGGGACGGAAGGAGTCCTTGGCGGCGGCTGCGGCCGGCTTGCGGGGGCTGGCCCGGACGTCGGTGGCGGTCAAGGTGTCTCCAACACGATCTCAGCGAGAGCCCCGGCGCGTCGTGTGGCGCGACGCTCCGAAATGGTCGCGCGCCCCGCCCTCGCCGGGAGGGGGCCGAGGACATCATGGCATCGCGCTTCCGCACTCCGGACTGCGGCGCCGGTGGCAGCGAGCTTACCCTGCCATGCCCTGCTCTCCCTGGGCGTGAGGCAGACCCGAACCGCTCCCGGAGCCCGGCCCGTCGGCATCCGTCCCGTTGTCGATCTTCTCCCGCCACGAGCGGGACTGACCCGCACGAACGGCGCACAGGACGAGCATGAGCCACCCCAATCCTGTCAGCGTGAAGCTCTCGAACATGGAGTTCACGAGCAGCGCCACGAGCATGAGCGGCGTCCACGCGTACACGACCGAGCGGCGCTCGCCGGCCACCAGCCACGATCGCCCCAGAGCGAGCGCCCCGATGGCCAGGAAGAGCACCAGTCCCACCCACCCGAGCTGCAGTGCGACGTCGAAGTAGGCGTTCAGGCCGGTGGCGTGGTCGGTGTCGAGCCAGAAGTTGATGGCGTTGAACGGATACTCGCCCTGGTTCCAGACGCCGAACCAGCCGAATCCCTGCACGGGGCGCTGCCGGAGGATGTCGACCATGAAGTTCCACAGCTCGACGCGCATCGAGAAGTCGGTGCCGGCACCGAGCAGGGCGATGATGGGATGCCGCGCCGCATAGCCGACGAAGACGCCGATGACGACGAGGGCCCCGAGCGCGAGCTGGAGGCCCGCGCGGCGCTCGGGGCGCGCGTGGCGCACGAGGGCGAGCGCGCCGACGGCGAGGCCGACGCCGAGAGCGAGCACGACGACGGTGGGGGAGTCGCTGAGGACCGCCAGGCCGCCGGCCAGCACGACCGAGGCCACTGAGAGCCCGGGCCGCACCGACTGCGTGCGGTACTCGATGAGGAACGTGATCAGCGCGAGCACCGCGACGAAGCCGAGCAGGTTGCGCGTGCCGAAGATGCCCTGGATCGGTCCGAGCTGCGCCAGGTCGCCCTGGATGCCGAGGAACGCGAAGGGGACGTCGAGCAGGATGCCCGACAGCACCTCGAGTGCGAGCGAGACGGCGAGCAGCGCGCGCAGCACATCGCCGAGAGCCCTCACGGTCTGCAGCGTGTCGCGCACGTGGCCGATGACGACGGCGAGGAAGGCCATGGTGGCCATCGACACCCAGCTCCAGAACGACGTGCCGACGTCGCTGCTCCAGAAGATGCTCACGAAGGCCCAGCCGACGAAGATCACGACAGTCGTCGGCACCAGCCGCAGCAGCGAGAGCTCGCGCCTCCGCGCGGCCATCACCCCGATGCCGAGCACGCACAGCCCGGACACGATCGTGACGTACGTCACGCGCCCGGCGACCCGCTCGATGGCGAAGGCCGAGAAGACGGCGCCGAAGACGACGAGCGTGAAGGCCCGGGCGAAGGATGCCGACGCCAGCAGTGTGCCCAGCCAGCCGGGCGATGCGGAGCGCGGCGTGTCGGTCACGTGCTGCGCCCAGCCGGCCGATCGGTGCTGTCCGCCCGATCGGCTCTGTCCGCCCGATCGGCTCTGTCAGGCTCGGCGGCGCGCCCCTCGGGATCGACACGGCCGACGCGCTCGCCGCGTTCGATGGCGGCGCTCTGCTCGGCAGGACCGACGCCGACGTGCGGCGACTGCTTGATCTTCGCGCCGAGCATGACGACGAACAGCCAGCCCCACAGCAGGAGCGGCGTGGACTCCGCCAGCCCCTGCACCAGCAGGATCGCGCCCACCAGGGTCGGCAGCAGGGTGATCGGCGAGTAGGGGCGGTCGGCCCGGAGATCCCAGCGGGGCCGGTCGACGGCGAAGAACCACGAGCGCCACACGAACGCGAAGTAGAGGAGCGCGAGCAGCACGACGCCGATGATGCCGAGCTGCATCGCCACGTCGACCCACATGTTGTGCGCCTGCATCACCGTCTGGCCGTGGTCGATGATCCACTCGTCGAACGCCGGATCGGACGGCACCCACGGCGTGGCGAAGCCCCACCCCAGCCAGGGCCGCTCGGCGGCGCGGGAGAGCACGGACTCCCAGATGCGCTCGCGTCCGGTGAGGTCGGCACTGCGTCCGAGCGCGGTGAAGATCGTGTCGCGCAGGAGCCACAGCGACACCAGGCCGCCCACGCCGACGACGACGTAGCCCACGTAGAACTTGGTGCGCTCGCCGGGCTTGGTCGCGCGCCGCATGAGCAGGACGGTGACGAGCACGACGGCGACGGCCGCCGCGGCGAGGTAGGCGGTGGCGGAGGACGCCCGGACGAAGAGGAAGGCCGACAGCCCGATCCAGACCCACAGGGCGACGCGCCGTGGCGCGCCGGATGCCAGCCGGATGGCGAAGACGATGATCGCCAGGAGTGCCACCGGGGCCAGCAGATTCGCGTTGCCCATGACCCCCTGGAGGCGCCCGGGGAAGTCGAAGAGGTTGTTGCGCGACCAGTACTCGATCGGGTCGTCGGCCTTGTCGACCACGAATCCCGGCAGGACGGGCTGCTGGATGACGACCGCGACCCACAGCTCGAACAGCAGCGACAGTGCCATGACCCACTTCAGGGCCGACGCCACCGCGCGGACGAGCTCGCGCCAGGTGAGCACGCTCCCGATGAACAGGGCCTGCAGCGTCGTGATGTAGAGCAGCAGCAGCGTGAGCGCGGTCGCCTGCGGCCACGCCGACCACGCGAGCGAGAGCGTCGCCCATGCGACGTAGGCGACGACGAACCACGGCAGGCGCCGCCATTGCACGGGCGGGCGCAGCACGATCCACAGCACCGCCGACAGCACGCCGCCGGCGATGGTGATCACCGCGGCCGGAAGCTCGCCGAAGGCGTTGACCCAGGCGGTTCCCGACAGTGCCATGAAGAGCACGAAGATGCACCAGCCGCGCAGCATCAGGTGGCCGGTCTTCTCGCGGACCGGCGGTCCCGGCGGCGCCGACGCCGGGTGCTTCGAGTGGACGGCCATCGCCTCACAGATTACCCGGGCGGCCCGGTGAATCCTCTGCCCGTCGCCCGGTCGGAGGCGTTTCGTCCCGCTTCGCCCGCTCAACGACCGGACCGGCGTGAAGGCGCCAGTCGCGCCTCGTTAGGCTGAGCGGGTGCTGATCCCGCTCGCCAACGCCCCCCGCGACTACGCCTGGGGCGCGACCTCCCTCATCGCAGATCTCGAAGGCCGGGCGCCGTCCGGTCGTCCGGAGGCCGAGGTGTGGTTCGGCGACCACCCCGGCGACCCCGCCGAGACGCCCGACGGCCGCACGCTCGACCGGTGGATCGCCGAGGACGGCGCCGGCGCCGGGATCGACGCGCCGCTGCCGTATCTGCTGAAGCTGCTGGCCGCGGCATCCCCCCTCTCCATCCAGGCCCACCCGTCGAAGTCGCAGGCCGAAGCGGGCTTCGCGCGCGAAGAGGCGGTGGGCACGCCGCGCGACGCAGCCGAAAGGACCTACCGCGACGCCAACCACAAGCCCGAGCTCATCGTGGCGCTGAGCGACACCTTCCGCGCGCTCGCCGGGCTGCGCGAGATCGACGACACGCGCCGCCTGGTCGCCGCGCTCGGACCGGGAGCCGCGCCCCTCGCCGAGCGGCTGGCGCAGACGGATGCCTCGCTCGCGGCGATCATCGGCTGGCTCCTGTCGGACGGGGCCGACGAGGCGCGAGCTGTCATCGCGGCGGCCGTCGCGGCGGCGCGTTCGTCCAGCCATCTCGGCGCCGTCGGGACCGCCGAGGAGACGGTGCTCGGCGAGTTCGCCGCCGAGCTCGAGCTGGCCCGCACGCTGGAGGAGGGGTTTCCGGGCGACCCGGGGATCGTCGTGGCGCTGCTCATGAACCTCGTGACGCTCCGCCGCGGCGAGGGCCTCTTCCTGCCGGCGGGCGTGCTGCACGCCTACCTCGAGGGGCTGGGCGTGGAGCTGATGGCCGCGAGCGACAACGTGCTGCGCGGTGGACTGACACCGAAGCACATCGACGCGGAGGAGCTCGTCCGGGTGCTCGACCCGGAGCCCGGGCTGCCGCCCGTCGTCATCGGGCGCCCGGTCGGAGAGGGCGTGCACCAGTACGACGTGCCGGTCGCGGACTTCGCCCTGCTCGCGGTCACGCCGCCGCCGCTCGGCGTCGACGTGTCGCTGGACGGCCCCGCCATCGCGCTCGCGACCGCGGGCGCGCTGACCGTGACGGCGCTCGCGTCGGGGGCGAGCGAGACCCTCGAGCCGGGGCGCGCGGTGCTGGTCACGCCGGACGAGAACGGCGTCCGTGTCGCCGGGCAGGGGGAGCTCTTCATCGCGCTGCCGGGACGGTGAACGGCACGCGATCCCGTTTCTCATCGGACCGTTACACACGGCGACACGCCGTCGGCGCGTCGTGAAGGTTCAAGAGGCGGTTGAGCCTTTACTATCTGCGACTTGACCTCGGTGAACTACACGGGTGTAATTATCGGTACACGCACCAGCGTGAAGCAGGATCGCAGTACCGAGCAGGATCACGGGGGTGAGAACGACATGACGGTTTCGCAATTCCGTTCCGGCGTTCCCGACGACTGGTTCGTCGATCCGGTTCAATTGGGGGTTCCGGGGGTACGCCGCAACATCGACGCGGACGAGGACAATCCGCTCGCATGGCAGACCGACGCACTCTGTGCGCAGACCGATCCGGAGGCGTTCTTCCCCGAGAAGGGCGGCTCGACGCGCGATGCCAAGCGCATCTGCACGACCTGCGACGTGCGGGGCGAGTGCCTCGAGTACGCGTTGCAGAATGATGAGCGGTTCGGCATCTGGGGCGGTCTGAGCGAGCGCGAGCGTCGCAAGCTGAAGCGCCGAGCGGGCTGAACGCACGCCGGTCGGCCGGTGGATCCGGCCGACCCGGCGCGTTCGCCCCGAGCGCCTGCGAGGGCGCGCCTAGGCTGACGAAGACATGCCCACTGCCTCGTCGAATCCCGTGACGTCGAACACGTCCAACCGCGTGCACGCCGTGCTGGTCGTGCGTCCCGACGGTCGCACTCCGGCGGCGTTCCATCTGCGACGCACGATCGCCGCGCTCGGCGAACAGGTGCGGCCGGTCGACGCGCTGACGATCGTCGTGTGCGGGGGAGACGACCACCTCTTCGAGGTGGCCGGCACGGCCGCCGCGGCGGAGATCGTGACGGCGCCGGCTTCGACGGGCTTCGCCGCCGCGACGGCCCTGGCATCCTCCGAGCTGGAGGGCGGGGCGCTGTGGCTGCTGGCGCAGGACACCGCACCCGAGCCCGACGCGCTCGCCCGGCTGGCCGGGGAGCTCGAGCGATCTCCGTCGGCGGCGTTCGTCGCCCCGAAGCTCGTGCGCTGGGACGACCGCTCCGAGATCGTGTCGCTCGGCGTGGGGATGACGCGTTTCGGACGCACCGTGGGCCTCGCCGACGGTGAGCTCGACCAGGGGCAGCACGATGCGCGGGAGGACGTGCTCGGGTCTGACGTCCGCGGCATCCTCGTGCGCACCGACGCGTGGCGGCGCCTCGGCGGGCTGGACCGCGGCCTCGCCGGCGCCGACGAGGGACTCGATCTCGGTGTGCGGGCCCGCTTGGCCGGCGGCCGCGTGTCGCTCGTGCCCGGCGCGCTGGTCGCCACCGCGGGCGACGGCGTGGCCGGCCTTCCCGCCCCGCTCACGCCGCAGCGTCAGCGCCGCGCCGTCTATGCCGAGCGAATCGCGCAGCTGCACCGGCGCCTCACCTACGCGCACGCGGCGCTCGTGCCCCTGCACTGGCTGTCGCTGCTGCCGCTCGCGCTCTGGCGCACGATCGTCGACCTGGTGCGCAAGCAGCCGGGCCGCATCGCCCCCGAGTGGGGTGCCGCCGCCGTGGCGATCGTGAGCGTCGCCGCCGTGTGGCGGGCGCGACGGCGGCTGGCGCGGGCGCGCACCGTGTCGTGGGCGCAGGTCGCGCCGCTGCGCACCACCAACAGCGAACTCCGCGAGCGGCTCGACGACGAGCCCGAGCTCGCGCTCGGCGGCACCCGGCGCACCGACCTGCGGTTCTTCGCGGGCGGCGGCGCGTGGCTGGTGCTCGCGGCCCTCGTGCTGTCGATCGCGGCGTTCCCGGCGCTGCTGGCGTGGCCCGTGCTGGGTGGGGGAGCGCTGCAGCCCCTCGCGAACACGGTCGGGCAGCTCTGGGAGGATGCCGCCTTCGGGCAGCGCGCACTGGGGCTCGACACCATCGGGCCGGCGGATCCGTTCGCGGCGGTCGTCGCGGTGATCGGGTCGCTCGCGCCGTGGGCGCCGTCGCGGGCGCTGGTGCTGCTGTGGGTGCTCGCCCTGCCGCTCGCCGCGCTCGGCGGCTGGTTCGCGGCCACCCGCGTGACGGAGCGATCGAGCCTGCGGCTGCTGGGTGGTGCGGTGTGGGCGCTGGCGCCGACGCTGCTGATCGCGCTCACGCAGGGCCGCCCGACCGGCGTGATCGTGCACCTGCTTCTGCCCTGGCTCTTCTACGCCGGGTCGGTCGCGCACCGGTCCTGGTCCGGCGCCGGAGCGGCTTCGCTCCTCCTCGCCGGGGTGGTCGCGACGGCCCCGTCACTCGCGCCGGCGCTCGGGGTGATCTGGGTCGGCGCCGTGGTGGTCGCCGTCGTCGTCCGCGCCGGTCGCGGCGTCGCGCGCCTGGTCTGGGCGCTCGTGCCCTCGCTCGCGCTCGCCCTGCCGCTGGTGTGGAGCGCCGTGGCGGACGCGAGTTTCTGGGGGCTCGTCGCCGACCCCGGCGTGCCCTGGGCCGGGCCGCAGGTCGCCGCCGACGCCGCGGGTCGCGCGCTCCTGGCCGCCGGCATCCCCACCCCCGATCTCGCCGGCTGGACGACGCTCGCCGACGGCGCACCGACGTGGTGGGTGCCGCTGCTGAGCATTCCGCTCGCGCTGCTGGCCCTCGCCGCCCCGCTCACGCAGCGCTGGGCCGTCGGCACCGGGCTGCTCGTCGTGACGGCGCTCGGCCTCGGCACGGCGTTCGCCGCCGTCGGCATCTCGGTCGAGTTCGTCCAGTCGGTCACCGTGCCGCTGTGGCCGGGCACCGGCCTGAGCCTGGCGTGGCTCGGCGCGCTGGGCGGCGCGCTCGTCGCGCTGGACGCCGGGCTGGCGCCGCGCGTCGCGCTGGTGCGCGGCCTCGCGGCGACGCTGGTGCTCGCCGGAGCCGTCGTGCTCGCGGTGCCGTCTCTCACGGCGTTCGCGCGCGGCGTCGCCACTCTCGCCAACGGCCCGGCCAGTACGCTGCCGGCATTCGTCGCCGCCGAGGGGCGCGACGACCCCGATGTCGGCACCATCGTGCTCACCCCGCAGGCGGACTCGGGCGTCGCGGCGCAAGTGGTGTGGGGCGCGAGCGAGACGATCGGCGGCCAGGCCACGATCCTCTCGACGCGCACGCAGCCGTCGGCGCAGGACGACGAGCTCGCCGACCTCGCCGCCGACCTCGTGACGCCGTCGTCGGACGACGTCGTGGCGGAGCTCGGCGACCGGGGGATCGGATTCATCCTGCTCGCGCCGTCGACGCCTCCCGAGACGGATGCCGCGCGCACGATGCGGCTGTCGGCGATGACCGCGCTCGGCCAGCGCGACACGCTGGTGGTGGTGGGCGACACCGCCAAGGGCGAGCTGTGGCGCGTCGTCGACGAGGTCGCCGACCGGCCGGCGGAGCCCGCATCCATCGCCACGCTGGCCCGATGGCTCGCGATCGCACAGTTCGTCGTCTTCGGCATCGCCCTGCTGCTGGCCGTGCCGACCGGAGCGTCGATCCGCGAGGCGCGCCGGACCCCGCGCGTCGTGGGACCCCACTGGCAGGAGGGCCGATGAGCGACCGCCGCGTATTCCGCTGGGCCACGACGAGCGCCCGGCTGCTGATCGGCACGGCGGTGTCGATCATCGCCGTGGTCGCGGTCGTCACCGCCGTCTCGGTGCCCTGGCCGACCGTGGTGCGCGAACCGCTCAGCGTGCCCGCCACGCCGGCGCCCGCGGCATCCGTCATCGCGTGCGACGGCCCGTTGCTCTCGATCGGGCGCGACCCGTCCGACGCCGACGCGCTGACGGTCGCCGCGCCGCAGTCGGTCGTGGGCGGCGCCGCCGAGGGCGAGGCGCCCGAGGAGCAGCGCCTCGAGACGACCGGGATCGGCCCCGGCCCCCTGGCCTTCGTCGCGCAGCCCTTCGACGGCCGGGCGGTCGACGTCGCGGCGACCGGCTCTGCGACCATCTCGGACGAAGACCTCGCCGGCTTCGCCGCCGCCGCGTGCCGCCCGCCGCTGCTGGACTCGTGGCTCATCGGGGGATCGGCGGCGACGGGTGCGGCAGATCTGGTGCTGCTGGCGAACCCCGGCTCGGTGCCGGCGACCGTGCAGCTCACCGTCTACGGCGCGACCGGACCGCAGACGCCTCCGGGCGGTGCCGACCTCATCATCCCGCCCGGCACGCAGCGCGTGGTGCCCCTGGCGGGCATCGCCCTCGGCGAGGAGACGCCCGTCGTGCGCGTCTCGGCAGTGGGCGCCGCCATCCATGCGTCGCTCCAGACGAGCATCACCCGCACACTGACGCCCGGCGGCGTCGACCAGGTCGGACCCGTCGCGCACGCCGAGACCCGGCAGACGATCGCCGGCGTCACCGTCACGGCCCCCGACGACGAGGACGGCGCTCCGGAAGAACTGACCGTGCTCCGGATGCTGGCGCCCGCGGCGGCGACGACGGCCCGCGTCACGGTGGCCGGCGTGGGGCGTGGCGAGCCGCTCCGCGAGCCGCAGGACGTGGCGCTCGAGGCGGGTCTGCCGCTGGAGCTCGCCCTCGACGGCCTCGCGCCGGGGTCGTACACCGTCACCGTGGAGGCCGACGCGCCGATGCTGGCGGCCGTGCGGCAGGCGACCGGCGTGCAGGAGGGCGACGACTTCGCGTGGTACACGCCGGCGCCCGAGGTGTCGGTGCCGTCGCTGTTCGCGACGCCCGGCGGACCGACGCCCTCGCTCACGGTGATCAACCCCGCAGGAGAGCCGGTCGCGGTCTCGGTGACGGCGGTCGACGGCGGCTCACCCCTCGACCTCACGATCCCGGCGAACGGCTCGCTCGAAGTGCGTCTGGGCGCGCGAACGGTCTACCTGCTCGACCCCGCGGCGCCGGTGCGCGCCGGGCTGTCGTTCGCGGGCGACGGTGCGCTCGCGGGCGTGCCGATCTGGCCGGCCGACGTCGCCACCCCCGCGATCGTCGTCTACCCCTGAGCGTCAGAAATACCGGAAGCGCTCGGGGCCGAGGTCCCACGGGTCGCGGTCGAGGTACTCCGCCGCCGCGCGGAACACGGCGCCCTCGACCAGCATGCGCCGGTGGAGCTCGTCGTCGCGGTGCAGGTGGCTGAGCCGCTCGATCGGCAGGCGGTACAGGATGATGCGCTGCTCGGCGGGCAGCACCGTCCACCGCGGGATGCCGTCGGCATCGGTGGCCGCGGGCATGTCGGCGACCTCGAAGCGCACGTCGCGCAGCTCCGGCCAGGCCGACCGCAGGAACTCCGCGGCGGTGCCCACCGACAGGTCGAACCGGTCGACCCGGGTGTCCAGCGGCGGCAGCGGCGGGCGCACCACCGAGCTGCGGCCTTCGCGGCCGTGCCGTCCATGCCGGGACGCGCGCCGCGGCGCGCGCTCGCTGGTCCGGGTCCGACGCCACGCCATGCCCCCATCCTAGGTCTCGGCCGGTTCAGCTCGCCTGTCACGAAGTACTGGGCTGAGCAGCACAACGCGACAGGTGTGCCAGTCGAGTGAACGATGCGGGTCGCTCGCCTGTCACGAATCGCCGTGGGGAGCAGCGCATTGCGACAGGTGAGCAGCGTGCGTGCGCGTTCGCGGAGTCGTGCGGCGCGGCATCCGTCCCTCTGTCCGGAGTGCGCGATAGCGTCGAGCCGATGCGCGAGAGAGTCTGCTCCAAGGTCGGGTGCGCCCGTGAGGCCGTGTCGACCCTCACCTACGACTACGGCGACCAGATGGCCGCGCTCGGCCCGCTCGGCGCCGCTGGCGACCCGCACGCGCACGACCTCTGCGCCATCCACACCGACCGCCTGTCTGTGCCCAAGGGCTGGGTGGTCGTCCGGCACGAGACCCTCCGCGCCTGAGTCGCCGGCGCGTCCGCTCCCGCCCGCGTCGGGAGCAGCCGTCGCGCCGCATCGCGCGTGGGAGAATGGGCGGATGCCGACCCACACGTCCGTCGCCCCCGAAGCCGCCGCCACCCGTGAGCCCGTCGACGGGCTCGACTTCGAGGTCGCCGACCTCTCGCTCGCCGAAGCCGGCCGTCATCAGCTGCGGCTCGCCGAGAACGAGATGCCGGGCCTCATGGCGCTGCGCGAGGAGTACGGCCCCTCGCAGCCCCTGAAGGGCGCCCGCATCGCCGGGTCGCTGCACATGACCGTGCAGACCGCAGTGCTCATCGAGACGCTCGTGGCGCTCGGCGCCCAGGTGCGCTGGGCGAGCTGCAACATCTTCTCCACGCAGGACGAGGCCGCTGCCGCTGTCGTCGTCGGTCCGACGGGCACCGTCGAGGCGCCCGCGGGCGTCCCGGTGTTCGCCTGGAAGGGCGAGACGCTCGAGGAGTACTGGCGCCTCGCCGACCGCATCTTCGACTGGAGCGCCGAGGGCTTCGACGGGCCCAACATGATCCTCGACGACGGCGGCGACGCCACCCTCCTCGTGCACAAGGGCGTCGAGTTCGAGGAGGCGGGAGCGGTGCCGGATGCCGCAGCCGACGACTCCGCCGAGTACCGCATCGTCCTCGACACGCTCCGCGCCAGCCTCGCACGCGACCCGCAGCGGTTCACGCGCATGGCGGGCGACCTCCTCGGCGTCACGGAGGAGACCACCACCGGTGTGCACCGCCTCTACGAGCTGGCCGCCGCGGGCGACCTGCTCTTCCCGGCGATCAACGTCAACGACTCGGTGACGAAGTCGAAGTTCGACAACAAGTACGGCATCCGCCACTCGCTGCCCGACGGGATCAACCGCGCCACCGACGTGCTGATGGGCGGCAAGGTCGCCTTCGTGTGCGGATACGGTGACGTGGGCAAGGGCGCCGCAGAGGCGTTGCGCGGTCAAGGCGCCCGCGTCATCGTGAGCGAGGTCGACCCGATCTGCGCGCTCCAGGCAGCGATGGACGGCTACCAGGTCGCGCGCCTCGCCGACGTCGCCGGGCAGGTCGACATCCTCATCACGGGCACCGGCAACAAGGACGTCGTGACGGTCGACGACCTGCAGCAGCTCAAGCACCTCGCGATCGTCGGCAACATCGGCCACTTCGACAACGAGATCGACATGGCGGGCCTCGAGTCCCTGCCGGGCGTCGAGAAGGTCGAGATCAAGCCGCAGGTGCACGAGTGGCGCCTGCCGAACGGGCGCAGCGTGCTGGTGCTCAGCGAAGGCCGGCTGCTCAATCTCGGCAATGCGACGGGGCATCCGTCGTTCGTCATGAGCGCGTCGTTCACCAACCAGGTGCTCGCGCAGATCGAGCTCTTCACCAAGCGCGACGAGTACCCCACCGCCGTGTACACGCTGCCCAAGCACCTCGACGAGAAGGTCGCGCGTCTGCACCTCGACGCGCTGGGCGTGCAGCTGACGACGCTGAGCGACGAGCAGGCGGCCTACATCGGCGTCCCTGTCGAGGGCCCCTACAAGCTCGACCACTACCGCTACTGACGCCGTCCGGTTCAGGAGTCAGCGGGCGGGGAAGCCGCGCGGCGGGCCCGACACCGGCGCTGCGAGCGCGTCGGCGCGCGCGGTCTCGAGCCGCAGCGCCCGCAGCTCGCGCTCGCGGCGCACCGCCACGACGGCGATGAGGAAGGTCTCGGGGTCTGCCGCGGGCACGGGTGAGACGTGGGCAGCCGCTTCACGGGCGAGGGATGCCGCCACCCGCGCACGTGCGGACGGCTCCATGCTGCGCGCGGACTGCGCGAACTGCGCGAGCCGCCGGGCGAGGCGCTCGGGCAGGCGCGCGACGTCGGCGATGCGGGCCCAGTCCGCGAGCGCCGGCGGCACGCCGTACGAGGTGTCGGGAAGGCGCGGGGTGCGGGTGCGCTCGGAGTAGGTGCCGGCGAGGAGATCGCCGAGCCGCTGCGACCGCGGCGTGAACGCGCCGACCAGGGCCGCGACCGCGCCGAGGGTGAACCACAGCTCGAAGACGCCCACGAGGGCCCGGATGAACGCGTGACGGAAGCCGGCGGCTCCGCCGTCGGTGCGGACGATGCGTCCGCCCACGGCGAGCTTGCCGAGACTGCGTCCGCGCGTGGTGGTCTCGACCACCGTCGGGATCACCACCATCACCACGACGATCATCACGATCGTGATGATCGGGACGACCGCGTCGTCGATCGCGCCGACCGAGCTGAGCCACCCCGCGGCCCAGAGGAAGAGCAGCAGCACCAGGACGCCCAGCAGCATGTCGATGAGCACCCCGAGCGCGCGCAGGAAGAACCCGATGGGCTGCACGTCGAGGGCGACGGCCTCGCCGGTGAGCACCTCGTCCTGATGGATGTCGACGATCGCGGGGTGCGGGGCGGTCATGGCTACAGTAAAGCGCATGGACCTCGACGCGCTCACCGCCGCCCGGCGTGAGGAGTGGGCGCGTCTGGACGAGCTCAGCCGCACCCGGCGGCTGAACGGCGCCGAGGTCGACGAGCTGGTCACGCGGTACCGCGCCGCCTCGGCCGACCTCGCGGACGCGAAGACGTCCGTCGGGCGGAGCGTCCAGAGCGACCACATCTCGACCATGCTCGCGCGCGCGCGGCAGCGCCTCACCGGTGCCCCCGACAACGTCATGCGACAGATCCCGCGGTTCTTCGCGCTGCAGCTTCCGGCGGCGCTCTACCGGGTGCGGTGGACAACGCTCGCGATCGCCGTCGGCTTCGTGCTCGTCGCGACGGTCGTCGCCCTGTGGATCTCGGGCGACGAGGCGCTGGTCGCGAGCCTCGGCAGCGCCGCGCAGCTCGAGCAGTACGCCGAGAACGAGTTCACGGACTACTACAGCGAGAACCCCGCCGCGGTGTTCGCCGGCACCGTGTGGACCAACAACGCCTGGATCGCGGCGCAGTGCGTGCTCTTCGGCATCACCGGCATCTGGCCGATCATGGTGATGGTGCAGAACGCCGTCGGCGTGGGGACGGCCGCCGGGGTCATGACGGCGTTCGATCGCGCCGACGTGTTCGTGCTGTACATCCTTCCCCACGGCCTGCTCGAGCTGACGTCGATCTTCGTGGCCGGCGCCGCGGGACTGCAGATCTTCTGGGCGTGGGTCGCGCCTGGACGCCGCTCGCGCGGCGAGGCGCTCGCCGCGGCCGGCCGGTCTCTCGCCACCATCGCGATCGGCCTCGTCATCGCGCTCGGCGTGTCGGGTCTCATCGAGGGCTTCGTGACGGCCCAGCCGTGGCCCTGGCCGGTGAAGATCGGTATCGGGGCCGTCGCGCTCGGGCTCTTCCTGGCCTACATGCTCGTGGTCGGGCGCCGGGCGCACCGCCTCGGCGAGACCGGCGATCTCACCGAGTACGAGGCCGGCACACCGACCCTCGTCGCCGGCTGATCTCGTGGGCCCGCTGGCCCTCGTCCCTGCCGAGCCCGGTCGGCTGCGTGGTTTCGAATCGCTCACTTTGCAGCCGCGAGGCGACGAACGGTGCAAAGTGAGCGATTCGAAAGCGACCTCAGTACTGTTTTGAGTTACTCAAAACAACGGTAGGCTGGGGGCATGCCCCCGCACACCCACGCCGACGCGCACGCCGTCGACACGGCGGCGCGGCTCAGGGCTGCGGGCCTCAGGGTCACCGACTCGCGCCGAGCGGTCGTCGAGGCGCTCGGGGAGCGCCCGCACGCCAGCGCCGAGGAGCTGTTCGCCGTCGTCGCCCAGACCGTTCCCGGCACCAGCCTGCAGTCCGTCTACAACGCGCTGGGGGACTTCGTCGACGCCGGGCTCGCACGACGGATCGAGCCCGCCGGTCGTCCGGGGCTCTTCGAGCTGCGCGTCGACGACAACCACCACCACCTCATCTGCTCGTCGTGCGGCGCCGTCGAAGACGTCGACTGCGTCGTCGGCGCCGCGCCCTGCCTCACCCCGTCCGACGCGCACGGCTATGCGGTGCAGGTCGCCGAGGTGACCTTCTGGGGCGTCTGCCCCGCCTGCTCCGCCGACCGCGCCGCCGCGGTGCCGGCAGCATCCTGAATCCTGTCCGACCTATAGCCCATCCCGATTGGAAGGAAGCCATGACCGACACCAACGACACGATCCCTGAGATCGGCGAGGACCTGCCCGGCGCCGACCAGGCCGTCACCCCGATCGACACCCCCGTCGACGAGCGCGAGGACGGCGAGACCCGCCCGCGCCCGAACGAGGCGGAGTCGTGCCCGGTCATCCACGGCGGCGGCCAGCCGCACCCGACCACGGGCAACGCTAACAGCGTGTGGTGGCCGAACCAGCTGAACCTCAAGATCCTGGCGAAGAACCCCGCGGTCGCGAACCCGCTGGGTGAGGACTTCGACTACAAGGCGGCCTTCGAGTCGCTCGACCTCGCCGCGGTCAAGGCCGACATCGCCGAGACGCTCACCACCTCGCAGGACTGGTGGCCCGCCGACTTCGGCAACTACGGCCCGCTCATGATCCGCATGGCGTGGCACAGCGCCGGCACCTACCGCGTCACCGACGGCCGCGGCGGCGGCGGCGCCGGGCAGCAGCGCTTCGCGCCGCTGAACAGCTGGCCCGACAACGTCAACCTCGACAAGGCGCGCCGCCTGCTGTGGCCCGTCAAGAAGAAGTACGGCCAGTCCCTGTCGTGGGCCGACCTCATGATCCTCGCCGGCAACGTGGCGCTCGAGTCGATGGGCTTCCAGACCTTCGGGTACGCCGGTGGCCGCGCCGACGTGTGGGAGCCGGACGCCGACGTCTACTGGGGCCCCGAGACCACATGGCTCGCCGACGAGCGCTACTCCGGCGACCGCGACCTCGAGCGTCCGCTCGCGGCCGTGCAGATGGGCCTCATCTACGTCAACCCGGAGGGCCCCAACGGCAACCCCGACCCGCTCGCGTCGGCGCGCGACATCCGCGAGACCTTCGGCCGCATGGCGATGGACGACGAGGAGACCGTGGCGCTCATCGCGGGCGGCCACACGTTCGGTAAGACCCACGGCGCGGCGCCCGACACGAACGTCGGCGACAACCCCGAGGCCGCGGGCCTGGAGGAGCAGGGCCTCGGCTGGAAGAACGGCCACGGCACCGGCAAGGGCGACGACACCATCACCTCGGGCCTCGAGGTGACGTGGACGTACCACCCCACCCGCTGGGACAACGAGTTCTTCCACATCCTCTACGCCTATGAGTGGGAGCTCATGCGCAGCCCGGGCGGCGGCCACCAGTGGCGCCCGATCAACGGCGGCGGCGCCGACATGGTGCCGCTGGCGCACTCGAACGGCCGTCGCGAGCCGCGCATGCTCACGAGCGACCTCGCGCTGCGGATGGACCCGGAGTACGACAAGATCTCGCGCAAGTTCAAGGACGACCCCGAGGCCTTCGCCGACGCGTTCGCCCGCGCATGGTTCAAGCTGACCCACCGCGACATGGGTCCCATCGAGCGCTACCTCGGCGCCGAGGTCCCCGCGGAGGAGCTGCTCTGGCAGGACCGCGTCCCCGCGGTCGACCACGAGCTCATCGACGCGGCCGACGCTGCGGCGCTCAAGGCGCAGATCCTCGAGTCGGGCCTCACGGTCTCGCAGCTCGTCGAGACCACGTGGGCGGCGGCATCCTCGTTCCGCGGCAGTGACAAGCGCGGCGGCGTCAACGGCGCCCGCATCCGCCTCGCCCCGCAGAAGGACTGGGAGGTCAACAAGCCCGCCCAGCTCGCGACGGTGCTGGCGAAGCTCGAGGAGGTCCAGGCCTCGTTCAACGACGGTCGCACCGACGGCAAGAAGGTGTCGCTGGCCGACCTCATCGTGCTCGCCGGCAACGCGGCGGTCGAGAAGGCGGCCAAGGACGCCGGTGTCGAGGCGGAGGTCGTGTTCCACCCGGGCCGCACCGACGCCACGCAGGAGCAGACCGACGTGCAGTCGTTCGCGTTCCTGGAGCCGGCCACCGACGGGTTCCGCAACTACTACGGCCCGAACGCATTCATGCCCGAGGAGCACCACCTCATCGACCGCGCGAACCTGCTCACGCTCAGCGCGCCGGAGCTCACCGTCCTCGTCGGCGGCCTCCGCGTGCTCGGCGCGAACTGGGACGACTCGGACTACGGCGTCTTCACCGACCGCAAGGGCGTGCTCACGAACGACTTCTTCGTGAACCTGCTCGACCTCGGCACGACGTGGAAGCCGCTCGACCCGGGCGCCCACGCGTTCTCGGGCGCCAAGGACGGCTCGGGCGAGCCGGTCGGCATCGGCACGCGCGTCGACCTGCTGTTCTCCTCGAACTCCGAGCTGCGCGCGGTCGCCGAGGTCTACGCCTCGGACGACGCGAACGAGAAGTTCGTGCGCGACTTTGTCAAGGCGTGGGGCAAGGTCACCGAGCTCGACCGCTTCGACCTGGTCTGATCCGGCACGCAGAAGCGGCCCGTCCCCTCTCGGGGGCGGGCCGCTTCGCGTTTGCGGCGGCGTCAGCGCACGCGCGCCTCGGCGCGGTCGGCCGGGAGCGGCTTGGGCTCGAAGAGCGCCCGGTGAAGCAGCCCCGCGAGGAGGCCGCCGACGATCGGGAACACGATGAACACCCACACCTGCGAGAGCGGGCCTGCACCGCCGTAGATCGCGGCGGCGATCGAGCGCGCCGGGTTCACCGACGTGTTGTCGATCGGGATCGAGATGAGGTGGATGAGCGTCAGCGTGAGGCCGATGGCGAGCGGCGCCAGCGCCGCGGTGCCGCGCACCGTATGCGTCACGCCGAGGATGATGAGCACGAACAGGCCGGTGAGCAGGATCTCGGCGATGATCGCGGCGCCGAGCCCGAAGCCGCCCGGCGAGAGCTCGCCGTAGCCGTTCGACGCGAAGCCGCCGTCTTGGGCGTTCGCGAGCCAGTCGGTGGGTCCGAACAGGCCGATAAGCACGATCAGCGTCGTGCCGAGCGCCCCGCCGATGAGCTGCGCGATGATGTAGCCGATCGTGTTGCGCCATTCGAAGCGGCCCGCGACCGCCAGGCCCAGCGTGATCGCCGGGTTGAAGTGGCCGCCCGAGATGGGACCGAACGCGTAGGCCCCCGCGAGCACGGTCAGACCGAAGGCGAGCGCGACGCCGACGAAGCCCACGCCGAGCGGGTTGCCCTCCGACCCGGCGGGGAAGTTCGCGGCGAACAGCGCCGTGCCGACGCCGCCGAACACGAGCACGAACGTGCCGATCGCCTCGGCGACGAGCTTGGTCGCCGTCGAGGGGGTGTTTCTGGTGGTATCCGACATGGGCGGACTCCTTTCCTCGTGGTGAGGCTAGCGCTCCGTCCAGGGTTTTCTCAGGAAGTGCGGGCGGAGTGTCTGCGGATGACGGCCGATCACGCCAGGTTTCGCCGCGTGTTCAGGCGTTCGTTCCCGGTGGTTCCGATGACGGATGCCGCGACCGCACGCCGTCGGCGGCGTCGATCTTCGCCCGGGCAACGACCGTGCCCCGGCGCTCGCGCACGCCGGGGCCTGCTCGCGCACGCCCGGGCCCGCTCGCGAGCCCGGCGCCGTCCGAGCGGTCAGAGCCGTCCGGCGGCCTTGAGCGCGAGGTAGCGGTCGGCGATCCGCGGGGGGAGGTCGTCGGGGGTCGCGGCGATGGCGTCGCCCCCGGCCCGGCCGATCGCTGCCGCGACCACCGCGGCGTCGTGGGCGCTCCGCTCGATCGCCGCGGCCCGGTACACGTCGGCGGCGTCGGGCCGTTCGGGCGCGCGGTCCGCCTCGTCGGTCACGGTTCCGACGACCACGTGCGCCCCGCGCGCCACGGCCGGCAGCGACCCCAGGAATCCCCGCGCCGACTCGGGCGCGTCCTGTGCCGTCAGCAGCACCACCAGAGACGGGCGCGACGTGAGGGCGCGCACCTGGCCGAAGGCGGCATCCCAGTCGGTGTCGATCAGCTGGGGCTCGACCGGCGCCATCGCGTCGACCAGCGCCGGGAGGAGGGCCGGGCCCTCGACGCGGGTGACCCGGGCGCGGATCGCGCGGTCGAACATGAGCAGGTGCACGTGGTCGCCCGCGCGGGTGGCGAGGGCGGCGAGCAGCAGCGCGGCCTCCATCGCGGCATCCATCCGCACTCCGTCGCCCACGCGTGCGGCGGCGGTGCGGCCGGTGTCGATCACGATGACCACGTGCCGGTCGCGCTCGGGACGCCACGTGCGCAGCATCGTGGTGTGCGCCCGGGCGGTCGCGCGCCAGTCGATCGAGCGCACGTCGTCGCCGCGCACGTACTCGCGGAGGCTGTCGAACTCGGTGCCCTGCCCGCGCACCTGCACGCTGGTGTTGCCGTCGAGCTCGCGCAGCCGCGCGAGCCGCGAGGGCAGGTGCCGCCGCGCGGTGAACGGCGGCAGGACGCGGACGGCGCCCGGCTCGTCGAGTCGTGCCTGGCGCCCCGCCAGGCGCAGCGGGCCGTCCGCGCGCACCACCACGAAGCGCGAGCGCAGCTCGCCGCGGCGCCGGGGGAGGAGCGGCACCGGCACCGCGCGCGCCTCACCGGGCGGGATGTCGATGGCCGGACGCTCAGCCGGGGCGCCCGCCGTCGGCTGCCACGCGTCGCGGACCCGCCCGTGAACCGCTCGGTCACCGGTGTTCCGGAGCACGAGCTCGACGACCACGGGCTGACCGAGCAGCACGCGCCGCGGCATCCGTCGCATCACGGTGAGGCGACGCGGGTCCGGGGCGGCCGCCGCGTCGGCGAGGGCCGCGATCAGGCACAGCAGCACCCACCCGACCATCGCGAGCCACGCGTCGACGCCGGCGATCGAGAGCAGCACCACCGGCACCGCGCCGACGGCGAGGAGCAGGGGAAGGCGACCGGTGACGTACATGCTCTCCTGGGTGGTGGGGCTGGATGGGCGGGTATTTCGAGACGCTCGCCGGCGCTCGGTCCGTCGGCGTCAAATGGGCACGCGGGTCTGCTGCAGCACCGACCCGAGCACCGCGTCGACCGAGACGCCTTCGAGCTCCGCGTCGGTCCGCAACCGGATGCGGTGGCGCCACGTCGGAACGAGCATCGTCTGCACGTGGTCGGGGGTGATCGCCGGGTAGCCGCCCAGCCAGGCCCATGCCTTCGACGCCGCCAGCAGCGCCGTGGCCGCGCGCGGCGACACGCCGAGCTGCACCGACGGGCTGCGCCGTGTGGCCTGCGCCAGGTCGACGACGTAGCCGAGCACGTCGTCCGACACGGTGACGGATGCCGCAGCCCGCCGTGCCGCGCGGATCTCGTCGGCCGTGGCGGCGCGGCGGAGCCCGGCCGCCGCCAGGTCGCGCGGGTCGAAGCCGCCGGCGTGTCGGCGCAGCACGGCGAGCTCGGCATCCCGCGCGGGCACCTCGACGATCAGCTTCAGCAGGAACCGGTCGAGCTGCGCCTCGGGCAGCGTGTAGGTGCCCTCGTGCTCGATCGGGTTCTGCGTGGCGGCGACCAGGAACGGGTCGGGGAGGGCGCGCGTCACGCCGTCGGTCGAGACCTGGTGCTCCTCCATGGCCTCGAGGAGCGCCGCCTGGGTCTTGGGCGGGGTGCGGTTGATCTCGTCGGCGAGCACGACGTTCGTGAAGACCGGGCCCTCGCGGAACTCGAACTCGCCGGCCTTCGCGTCGTACACCAGCGAGCCCGAGACGTCGCCCGGCATGAGGTCGGGCGTGAACTGGATGCGCTTGGTGTCGAGTCCGAGGGCGGCCGAGAACGCCCGGACCAGCAGCGTCTTGGCGACGCCGGGGACGCCCTCGAGCAGCACGTGCCCACCCGCGAGCAGCGCGATCAGGAGGCCGGTGACGGTGCCGTCCTGCCCGATGACGGCTTTGCCGACCTCGAGGCGCACGCGGTTCATCGCCTCGCGCAGCGCGGCTTCGTCCAGGGGTGCGGGCCGTGGCTCGGACGCGGCGGGCGTGGAAACGGCGGACGTGGCGGGCGTATCCGTCATCGGGGGCTCCCTTCGGGGCGGACGGCCGCGTGGACGGCGGCCTCGAGGTCTGTCAGGCGTGCGCTCAGGGCGACGAGGTCGGCGTCGGTACGGGGGATGTCGTCGATCAGGATGCCGCGGACCAGCCTGCGATCCAGCCCGGCGCGCCCGGCGGCGGCGTCGGCGATGTCGGGGGCGGCGGCATTCCCGCCGAGGCCGAGAAGCGCGGCGAGGCGGCGGAGCGTTCCGATGCGCAGGCGGTCGGCGGCGTGCAGCGGGTCGCGGGCCCGGGCGTAGAGGCGCGCGCGGCCCTCGGTCGTCTCGGACGCACGGACGGTCACCGGCAGGCGTTCGGCCACGAGCGGGCCGAACCTCCGGCCTCGCCAGACGCCGGCCGCGACGCCGGTGACGAGCAGCAGCACGATGACGGGGCTGACCCACGGCGGGGTGAGTTCCCCGAGCGAGGGGTCGCTGTCGGCGAGGTCGGTGTCGCCGACACTCGGCACGTACCAGACGACGAGCGGATGCCGCCCCATCAGGTTCGCCGCCAGCGCCGCGTTGCCGTTCTCGGCCAGTACGTCGTTCGTGAAGAGTGCGCGTGCGTCGACGGCGGCGACGCGGCCGCCCGGGGTGTCGGCGACCAGCAGCCCGAAGCCCTCGCCAGCGGGATAGCACCCGGTCGCGTCGCCGGGCTCGTAGAGGCCGCCGGGAGCGATCGCTCCTGCGCGATCGGCGTCCGCGACGTCGCAGTCCGGCGGGACGGCGTCGTCCGCGGCGACGCCGGCGGGGGAGGCGCCGGGGAGGAGCAGGTCGAGCGTGCGGGCGCGCGGCTCGATGAGCACGACGTCGGAGGCGGCATCCGCCAACGCCGCGACGGCGTCGTCCGACAGGGCCGGGGCATCCGGGAGCACGAGGGTGGCCGGGCCGCGACCGAGCGCCGCGGACGCCGCCGCGCGGTCGCGCGCGACCTCCACTTCGACCCCGTGATCGCGCAGCACCTCGGCCAGCGCGCGGGCACCGGCCGGGCCGGTCGAATCCGGGTCGAGCGCACCACGCTGCGCCCACTGATTCGCCGCCGACACGGCGCCGCCGATGCCGCCGATGACCAGCAGCCCGAGCGCGATCGCCACCCACGCTGTCACCGCCCTGCGACGCGGGGGCGCGGCATCCGTCGTCCCCGTTGCCTCACGTGTCGTGGCGGGGGAGGGCGGGAGGGTGGCGGTCATGCGGTCGCCATCTCCCGCACGGCGGGGCGCGCGGCGACGAGCGCGTCGTCGAGCGACGTCACCAGACGGTAGAGCTCGGCGGTGCCGGGGCGGCGCAGGTACCGCACGTCGTCGAACACCGTCGCCGCCTGCTCCAGGCGCGGCGCCAGCGCGGGGAAGACCCCTGCGGCGGCGCGGGCGAAGGCGTGCACGGTCGCGCCCGGTGGCGGGTCGACGACACCGCGCTCGAGGCAGCCGCGAGCGAGTGCCCGGAAGCGCAGCACGATGGCCTGGTCCCAGTCCCCCGCACGGGCACGTTCGGCGGCCGCGGCCCGCAGCTCCGCCGCCGAGCGCTGCTCGCCCTCGCCGAAGAGCAGCGGCGTACGCGCGGCCGCGCGACGCGTCGCGCGCGGCATGCCCCACACCAGGAAGGCGGTGACGATGACGGCGATCACCACGATGGTCGCGACGAGCGCGAATGTCGAGCCCCACGCACCCGAGATGTCGGGGTTCAGCAGCGACGCGATGAAGTCGCCGATCGCCCGTGCGATGCGATCCACGGGCGTCGGTTCGGCGACGTCGTACGCCGGGTCGGAGAGCTCCTCCTCCGCCCACCGTCGCGCCTCGTCGCCGTCCGGCGTGAGGGGCGGGACGGCCTCGACGGCGCCCAGCAGCACGCGCGACGCTGTGGAGGTCAGGCCCACGGCGACTCGCGGTCGGTTCCGTCGGTGGCGGCGCCGGGGGCGGTCCAGCTCGTCGGCGACGGTTCGGCGGGGGCCGGAGCCGGCGGCGCGGGCGGGGCGTGAGACGCCTGCGGCGCCGGTGGGTGGGCCTGCTGCGCCGGGTGCGCCTGCTGCGCCGGGTACTGCGGGTAGCCCGGCTGCGCCGGGTGTGCCTGCTGCGCCGAGTACTGCGGGTAGCCCTGCTGCGCGGGGTAACCCTGCTGCGCCGGGACGCCGGGCTGCGCCGGGTAGCCGCGCTGCGCCGGGTAGCCCTGCTGTGCGGGATACGGCTGCGGCGCCGGGTACTGCGGGTAGCCCTGCTGCGCCGGGTACTGCGGATATGCCTGCGGGGGGTGGCCCTGCTGCGTCGAGAACGTCGGTCCGTACCCGGCCGGCGCGTACGCCGCCGGGGAGCCCGCGTAGCCGGGGGCCGGGTACGCGCCCGGCACGCCGCGCGGCGCGATCGCCCGCCCGACGTGCTGGCGGTAGGGATCGGGAAGGCCCGCCGCGTCGAGCCCCGTGCCGGGGGACCGGGCCGCGTCGCGCTGCTCGACGTACGCCAGCAGGTCGAGGTCGAGGCCTTCGCGGCGCATGCGGCAGTCGATGTAGATGAGCGAGGTCGCGGTGGCCTGCACGACGACCGCGACCGACTGCAGCAGCAGCGTGAACACCTGCGTGAGCAGGGCGCCGGCGACGAGCCCGATGATCGCGCCGGCCTCGGGCTCGCCCGTCGGCGTGACGATGGTGGTGAGCCCCAGCGACAGGAAGCTCATGGGCAGGCTCACCACCTGCGCGACCGCCGCGAAGATGACGCTGATCACGAGGATGATCCCGAGCGCCGGCCAGAACCGTCCGCGGGTCAGCGTCCACGACCGCGACACCGCCTGCAGGATCGTCGCCCGCTCGACGATGATCGCGGCGGGCACGAGCAGCAGCTTGATCATCAGCCACCACGTCAGCGGGATCGCCGCCAGGATCACCAGGATCGTCAGCGCGATGGCGGCCGGCGCGGCGACCAGGGCGATGCCGATGATCGCCAGCACCACGACCGCGATGAGCGCGACGACCGACAGCACGAGCAGCAGCGAGTACCCGATGAGCCGCCACGCGATCGGCTTGACCTGGCGCCACAGCGCGCCGAGCGTCAGCTTCTCCGAGACCGCGGCCCGCGTCACCTCCACGACCACGATGCCCTGCACGATGACGCTCAGCGCGCCGGCCGCGAGCGACAGCACGATGCCGGCGATCGCCGTGATGGCGATCGACCCGGCCATCACCGTGTCGTACTCCTCTGTGCCCGGCTGCAACGTGTCGAGTCGCGAGAAGGTCGCCCAGGTGACGGCCAGCACGCCGCCGAGCATGACGACGTACGCGAGCGTCTGGACCACGAGCGCGAACCCGAGCAGCACGCGGGGGTTCTGGCGCAGCGCGGCGAACGAGCGGCCGAGGATGGTCCCGAACGACAACGGGTGCAGCGGGATGATCCCGGGGCGGGACGCCGGCGTCCAAGCCGGGTACGCGGTCACGGTCTCCCCTTCCGTCGGCGCCGGCTCGCGGCGCGCGGGGCGAAGTCCGCGCGGTCGTCCGGTCGGCGTGTTCCCTATCGTTCCACATCGGCCGGATGCCGCAGCCGCCGTCCACAGCCGCATCGCGTCCAGCGCCGACCGAGGCCTCTCGGCGCGCGTTCGGGCGAGGTTCGGCCGGTCCACAGGCGGTGTCGACTACTCTGGGGGAGCGCATGGGGACGGCGCGTGCCGTCGACCGTGCCGGGACAGAAGGAACGAACACGCGCGATGACTTCACGCATCCTGGTGGTCGACGATGACACCGCCCTCGCCGAGATGATCGGGATCGTGCTGCGCACGGAGGGGTTCGAGACGGTGTTCTGCGCCGACGGCGCGCAGGCGGTCGACGCCTGGCGCACCGAGAAGCCCGACCTCATCCTCCTCGACCTGATGCTGCCGGGCATGGACGGCATCGAGATCTGCACGCGCATCCGCGCCGAGTCCGGCATCCCGATCATCATGCTCACCGCGCGCACCGACACGGCCGACGTCGTGAAGGGCCTCGAGTCGGGCGCCGACGACTACATCGTCAAGCCCTTCAACCCGAAGGAGCTGGTCGCCCGCATCCGCACGCGCCTGCGCCCGAGCGCAGAGCCCGCGAGCGACACCCTCCGGATCGGCGACCTCACCGTCGACGTCGCCGCGCACGAGGTGCGTCGCGGCGACGCGCCCATCGCGCTCACCCCGCTGGAGTTCGAGCTGCTCGTCGCGCTGGCGTCGAAGCCGCAGCAGGTGTTCTCGCGCGAGATGCTGCTCGAGCAGGTGTGGGGCTACCACTACAAGGCCGACACGCGCCTGGTGAACGTGCACGTCCAGCGGCTGCGGGCGAAGGTCGAGAAGGACCCCGACAACCCCAAGATCGTGACGACGGTGCGCGGCGTCGGCTACCGCGCCGGCGCCGTCGTCTGAGGTCCCCGTGACCGCGCCGATCACGGCCGTCACCTCCACGCCGACGGTCGTGCCGTGGTGGCGTCTGTGGCGATCGTGGCCGGGCAGCATCGCGGCGCTGTGGCGCCGGTCGCTGCGTTTCCGCACGATCCTGGTGACGATCGGCCTCACCGCGTTCGCGGTGGTGATCGCGTGCGTGTGGATGGCGCTGGCGATCCAGAACGACCTGTTCGCGTCGCGCAAGGATCAGGTGCTCATCGACGCCGAGCAGGCCCGCGCGGCTGCGCAGCGCACGCTCGACAACGCGGTGCAGAGCGACGCCGTCCAGATGCAGAGCGTGATGACCCTGGCCTACACCTCGCTGCGCGACCAGTCGACCGCGAACATGTTCGCGGCCTACCGGATCGGGCCGCCGGTTCCCAACGCCCCGCAGGACTTCAGCACCGCGGAAGGGACGATGGAGGAGCTGCTGACGCCCGCGATGCGCGTGCTCGTCCGGGAGAACCCCGATCAGCAGATCTGGCAGTCCGTCGCCCTGCCCGACGGGGCCGAGTCCACCGTTCCCGGCATCCTGGTGGGCCAGCAGCTCGATGTGGGCATCGCGTCGTACGAGCTCTACCTCGCGTACGACCTCGCCAACGCCCCGCAGACGCTCACCTTCGTGCAGCAGACGCTGTGGGTCGTCGGCATCGGACTGGTGCTCCTCATCAGCGGCATCGCCTGGTTCGTGCTCCGATCGGTGACCACGCCGATCAGCGAGGCGGCCGACACCAGCGCGCAGCTCGCCGCCGGCCGGCTGGACGTGCGGCTCGAGGTCCACGGCGAGGACGAGCTGGCGACCCTCGGACGCTCCTTCAACGCGATGGCCGACAGCATCGAGTCGCAGATCAAGGAGCTCGCCGATCTGTCGCTCGTCCAGCAGCGCTTCGTCTCCGACGTCTCGCACGAGCTGCGCACGCCGCTCACCACGATCCGCCTCGCGGCCGACATGATCAACGACCAGCGCGACGAGTTCGATCCCGCGACCGCGCGGGCGGCGGAGCTGCTCAACGCGCAGGTGCAGCGGTTCGAGACGCTCCTCACCGACCTGCTCGAGATCAGCCGCTACGACGCCGGGTCGGTGCAGCTGGAGCTCGAGCCCACGAGCCTCGCGCACCTCGCCGAGGACGTGATCGGGTCGATGGAGCAGCTCGCCGAGCAGCACGGCACCGATGTGCGCCTGGTGGCGCCGGGTGGATACTCCCCGGTCGACATGGACCCCCGGCGCGTGCGGCGCGTGGTGCGCAACCTGCTCGGCAATGCGATCGAGCACGGCGAGGGGCGTCCGATCGTGGTCACCGTCGACAGTGATCAGCAGGCGGTGGCGATCGGGGTGCGCGACTACGGACTCGGCATGAGCGCCGACGAGGTCGAGCACGTGTTCGACCGGTTCTGGCGTGCCGATCCGTCGCGCAAGCGCACGATCGGCGGCACCGGGCTCGGACTGTCGATCGCGCTCGGCGACGCGAAGCTGCACGGCGGCGAGCTGGCCGTCTGGTCGGCGCCCGGGCGGGGCACCAACTTCGTGCTGACCCTCCCTCGCCAGAGCGCCGGCCTCGGGGGCGCCTCACCGATCGCGGTGGACCCCGGCGACGACGCCCCCGCGCTGGAGGACCTCGGGCTCACCGAGCCGATCACGCTTCCGAGAGACGTGCCCGGCGCCGACCGGACCGGGTCGGATGCCGCATCCCGAGGAGGTTCCGCATGACCCGGGCGCGCGGCATCCTGGCCCTCCTGCTCGCCGTGTGCGCACTCGCCGTGAGCGGCTGCGCGGGCTTCCCCACGAGCGGACCCCCGGAGTACGGCCTCGAATCCGGCGGAACCGGCAACGGGTCGCCGAACGTCAACTTCATCCCCAACCGGCCGCAGCCCGGGGCGACGCCGCAGGAGATCGTCGAGGGCTTCATCGACGCCGGCTCCGGTCCCGGGGTGGCCGAGAACTGGGACGTCGCGCGGGAGTTCCTGGCGCCGTCGCTCGCCGAGACCTGGCGGCCCGAGACGAGCGTGACCGTCGACGAGCGCGCCGAGCGCGACTACGTGGAGACCGGCGACGGGGAGGTCGACTTCGCCTTCGACGTGGTCGGCACGGTCGACGACAAGGGCGCCTACCAGCGCGCCGAGCTCGCCCCCGGGTCGCAGACTTTCCGGCTCGCGCAGCAGAGCGACGGCGAATGGCGCATCACCGAGGCACCCGACGGCATCTGGCTCGACGAGGGGCAGTTCCCGACGGTGTTCCATCGGTACCCGCTGATGTACTTCGACCCCACGTGGCAGTTCCTCGTGCCCGACGTGCGGTGGTTCCCCATCACGAAGGCCCGGGTCAGCATCACGACCGCCCTCGTGAACAAGCCGATGAGCGAGTGGCTCGCGGCCTCGGTCAAGACGGCCTTCCCCGACGACGTGGTCGCCACGGCATCCGTTCCCATCGATGCCGACGGTGTCGCCGAGGTCGACCTCTCCGAGACGCTGCTCGCGGCCGACCCCCTGTTCCGCGACCGCATGCTGACGCAGCTCGAAGAGAGCCTGCGGGCCGCGGGTGTGATCGACGTCGTGATGAGTGTGGACTCCGCTCCCATCGACGCGCAGCCCGTCGCGGTACGGTCGACCCGCGTGCCCGTCGCGCCGCTCGTGCTGACGGCCGACGGCTTCGGCTTCCTCACCGGCGACGAGGTCGACCCGATCCCGGGTCTGTCGGACGCCGTCGAGTCCGCCGCTCCCGTCAGCGTGCAGGTGGGCCCGGAGCGGGAGTTCGCCGCCGCGCGACTGGGCGATGGGCGCGTGGTGCGGCTGAATGCCGGCGGCGTGGATCCGGAGTTCGCCGACACCCGCAGCGGCCTGGTCGACCCCACCATCGATCCTTTCGGAATCGTGTGGAGCGTGCCCCGCGAAGACCCCGGGGCGGTGCGCGCGTACCTCCCGTCGGGCGACCCGGTCGACGTCGCCGACGCCTGGAGCGGGGCGACCTCCATCTCGGCGATGGCGCTCTCGCGCGACGGCACCCGCGTCGCCGCGGCGGTCATGGCGGGCGGCCGCACGATGGTGTGGGTCGCCGGCGTCGTGCGCGACGGCGACAACGTCCCCATCCGGCTCTCCGCCCCCGTGCAGCAGCTGGCGGTGGTCGCCGGGACCGGCATCGGCATCACCTGGATCGACGACATGAGCGTGGGGGTGCTGGGCAGAGGCGAGTCGCAGTCCGTGGTGGTCGAGCAGCTCGTCGGCGGGCCGACGGCGAGCTCGGTCGCCGCGCCCGACATGGCCTCCATCGCCGGCGGCACGGGCATCTCGAGCCTGCGGCTGCGGGCCGAGGACGGCACGCTCTTCGTGAAGCGCGGCACGGTGTGGCAGCCGACGGCGACCGGGATCCTGCTGCTCGCCACGCAGCAGGGCGCTCCGCAGTAGCGGCTCCTCCCCAGTCGAGGCGCGGGCGCGGCTGTCCACGGATGCCGCGCAGCGGCGTCGCGGACGGGCCGCAGGCCGCGAGGCTGTCGCCGTGATGAGGGAATTCGCCGTCGCCGTGCGTGCCGCCTGCGCCGACGCGCTCGCGCTGCTCCTGCCCGTCTGCTGCGCCGGATGCGACGAGCCCGACGTCGTGCTGTGCGAGCGCTGCCACCTCGCGCTCGCACCGGCGCCGCGACGGCGTCGCGTCGCGGCGCCCGGCGGCGACATCGCGGTCTGGAGCGGGCTCGAGTTCGACGGCGTCGCCGCGCGCGTGCTGCGCGCGGTGAAGGAGGAGGGGCGGACGACCCTCCTGTCGGCGTGCGCGCCCGCGTTCGCCGCGGCGCTCGCGAGGGCCGGTGCGGCCGGGGCGGTGCTGGTGCCCATGCCGACGTCCGCCGCGTCGTACCGCCGCCGCGGATTCCGGGTGCCCGACCTGCTCGCCCGGCGGGCCGGGCTGCGCGTGCGCCCGCTGCTGCGCCAGGCGCGCCGCACGGCCGACCAGCGCGGGCTCGACCGCGACGCGCGGCGCCGCAACGTCGCGCGGAGCCTCGTCGCGCGGGATGCCCGCGGCCTTCGGGTGGTCGTGATCGACGACGTCGTCACCACCGGGGCGAGTCTCGCCGAGGCCGTGCGCGCCCTGCGGGAGGCGGGGGTCGACGTGGTCGCGGCGGTCACGTTCGCCGCCACGCCGCGGCGCGCGCGCACACCTCGGTGAACGCGATCTGCCGCATTCGAAACTCACAGGTGACAGAGTCCGGACGCGCGGCTAGCGTGGGGAGGACAAGGCGACTCATGGTCCGCCCTTGACCGGGAGGACCGGAACAAGGAGGTCAGGGATGGAAACCAGCATCGTCGGCGTGGGAGTCGGGATCACGGATCGCTTCCGCAGTGTCGTCGAGGAGAAGGCCGCCCGAATCGAGCACCTCGCACCGCGCGCGCAGCGCGTGGACGTCAAGGTCACGCACCGCGCGTACCACAACGGTCGCATGGAGGACGAGACCGTCGAGCTGACGGTCGACGGACGGGGGCCCGTGATCCGGGCCGAGGCCACCGACGGCGACAAGTTCACCGCACTCGACCTCGCGGTCGACAAGCTGTGCGAACAGCTGCGCCGCGCGAAGGACAAGCGCGTCGACGCACGCAACCACCCCCGTGGCGCCAAGTTCGAGAAGGGGAGCGGCGCCCTCCAGGGGATCGATGTGCAGCCGGCATCCGTCGACGTGCTCCGCGCCGTCGCGACCGGTGAGATCCCGATCATCACGGGCAACGAGGAGGAAGAGGGCTACAGCCCGGTCGTCATCCGCACGAAGGAGTTCCACCCCGAGTGGATGTCGGTCGAGGAGGCCGTCGACCGCATGGAGCTGGTCGGACACGACTTCTTCCTCTTCATCGACGCCCGCACCGACCACCCGAGCGTGGTCTACCGCCGCAAGGGCTGGGACTACGGCGTGATCTCGCTGACCACGCAGGCCCAGCCGGACGAACTGGCGTCCTGAGACACGACCGAAGAGGGCGGTGGCCGCGGCCACCGCCCTCTTCGCGCGACTGCCCGTCGAGGTCGCGGCCGC
>NZ_JAWTZT010000003.1:0-303966 GCF_033548675.1 Microbacterium sp. M3 | reverse complement strand
CCCGCGCCGCCCGGCCGGGCGGCGCCACCGACTCGGGAAGAGGTCCGCCGTGATCATCCGCAACGTGCGTCCGTGGGGCGCGGCCGCCGCCGACATCGTGGTCGAGGGCGACCGCATCGCCGAGGTCCGCCCGCACGACGCCGCCGTCCTCGGTGCAGCCGACGTCGACGGGCGCGGCCGGCTGGCACTCCCGTCATTCAGCGACGTGCACGTGCACCTCGACTCGTCCCGCATCGGGCTGCCGTTCCGCCCTCACACCGGCGGACCCGGCGTGTGGGGGATGATGCTCAACGACCGCCGCCACTGGCGCGACACCGATGTGCCGCACGCCGAGATCGTCACAGGCACCCTGGAGCGCATGATCGCGCGCGGCACGACGCGGGTCCGCAGCTACGCGCAGGTCGACGTGGACTGCCGGCTCGAGAAGTTCGACTCGGTGCTCGCGGCGAGGGAGGCGTTCCGCGATCACGCGGACGTGCAGATCATGACGTTCCCGCAGGCCGGCATCCTCCGCGAACCGGGCACCGTCGACCTGCTCGAGGAGTCGCTCAAGCAGGGCGCCGACGTGATGGGCGGCATCGACCCGTGTCAGCTCGATCGCGATCCGGTCGCGCACCTCGACATCGTGTTCGGGCTCGCGGAGAAGTACCAGGTCGAGGTCGACATCCACCTCCATGAGCCGGGAGCGCTCGGGGTGTTCAGCACCGAGCTGGTGCTCGAGCGCACCCGCGCGCTCGGCATGCAGGGAAAGGTCACGCTCTCCCACGCGTACGATCTCGGCTCGGTGTCGGAGGCCGTCAGCCGCCGCCTCATCGACGAGTTCGCCGAGCTCGACATCGCCATGGCCACGGTCGCCCCGTCCACGACCGGGCATCTCTCGCTCGTGCAGCTGGCCGAGGCCGGGGTGCGTGTCGGCCTCGGCGAGGACGGGCAGCGGGACTACTGGAGCCCGTACGGCAACTGCGACATGCTCGACCGCACGTGGCAGCTCGCGTTCGTCAACGGCTTCCGCCGCGACGACCACATCGAGCTCGCGCTCGCCGTCGCCACGATGGGCGGCGCGTCGATCATGAGCCACGCGTCGCCGCGCGTGGCCGGCGTCGGCGACCGGCCCGGCGTCGCCGCGGGCGACCGCGCGGATCTCGTGCTCGTCGACGGCGAGACGCCCACCAGCGCCGTCATGGACCGCGGCGTGGACCGCACGGTGATCCACGACGGCCGGGTCGTGGCCGACGGGCTCCGTGTGACCGGCCGCTGAGCCTTCGTCGCGCTCGTGGTCGCGGGGTGCGAAAAACCTGGTGGGTGACGGCGACGCGCCGGTGACGGATGCCGCAACCCGGCGTGTCGCTTTACCGGCCAGGCTTTCCGCAACGATGAGGGGGCGAAGAGCCCGGTCGGGGTCGAGATCAGTCGAACATGCCGTCGAGCAGACTGCCGATGACGAGCCCACCCAGGATGCCGCCCATGATGTCGCCGCCGCCACCGCCGCGACGACCGCCTCCCCAGCCCGGGCCGTAGCCCTGACCGTAACCGGGGCCGCCCCACTGCTCGGGCTGCGGCCGGGCCGCGTCGATGTCGCGCTGGGCAAGCTGGAGGGCCTCGCTGGCGAGGAATGCGGCACGCCGGGCCATCGCGAAGGCCTGCTCGCGGAGGTCTTCGTCGATCGCGGTGGCCGCTGCGGCGGATCCGCCGAGGTGACGATCGAGATCGCCGCGCACCCGCTCGGCCTCGGCGAGGCGCGTGCGCGCGTCGGCGCCGATCCAGCCGCGGTGACCGGCGATGACATCGCGCGACACCGCCAGCTGGCGGTCGGCGTCGTCGATCGCGTGCCGCACGTGCTCGACCGGCGGGATCGGCCGCGCCGCGCGCTCGCGCGCCTTGGCGATCGCCTCGTCGAGGCCGCTGTTGGCTTCGCGCAGGCGGGAGAGCTGCTCGAACGGGTCGGTGTTGACTCCGGCCGCCGGCAGGGCGGCCAGCGCGGCCTGCAGCTCGCCGATGGCGGCGCTCACGGCGGGGGAATGCGGCTCCTTCAGGGCGACCGCGATGTCGTTGCGGGAGTCCTCGACAATGGCGGCGAGGGTGGACTCGGCGCGCAGCGCCTCGACCTCGAAGGTCTCGACGGCGTCCAGCAGCGTCTCGGCGCGTCGGACCGACTCGGTGGCCGCCTCCAGCGCCATGTTCGCCTGCTCGCGCTGCCCGGCCTCGCGGCGGCGCTCCGCCACTCCGGCGCCGTGCTCGCCGAACGAGAGCAGTTGGTCGGCCTCCGCAGGATTCGCCTCGATCTGGCTGAGCGCGTGCGCGGAGTACCGCGCGCTGAGCCGATCGACGGTGGCACGGGCATCGGGCACGCGCAGGCGCAGGCGCGCGGCATCCGCTCTCACCTTCGCGATGATCTCGGGTGCGCGACGCGCGCGCTCGATCGCGGCCGCGAGCGACTCGGTGCGGTCGTCGAGGAGGTCTTCGGCCCATTCGCACAGCTGGACGATGCGGGCGTTGCGCGTGCGCAGCTCTTCGGGGGTGTCGGGGATCTCGTCGTGGTTCAGCTGGTGGAGGTGGAACGCCTCCTGCATGTGGGTGCGCACCGCCTCGAGGGCGTCGCGGAGGTCGGCGGTCGGGCCGGCGCCCAGCTCGGCGTCGGCGAACACGAGCTCGTCGGAGGTGAGGCGGATGCGCTCGTCGGCGGCCACCAGCGCCTGCTGCGCGCGGCGTGCGAGGTCGGCGTCCTGTGCGGTCAGCTCTTCCTGTTCGCGCTTGCGTCTACCCCAGAATCCGGCCATGCCTCGATCCTACGGGCGCCGCTGGGAGCGGGCTGAGGCGAGCGGCGAGGAGCTGTGGATGTTCGCGCACAGCGTCTCACCCGTGACGACCGGCCGAGCGGTGATGTGCGCGTACCGGACCGCTGTTGCGTCCGGCGGGCCGCGAGTGCGGAATCCGGTCCGATCTGAGGTATCAGGTGCCGGCCGACCCTACTCTCGCACTCGGGTGGGGCGCGTCCGTGCGCCCCGGGGAAGAAACGGAACACCATGATCCGAAAGATCGTCGGGGCTGCGGCCCTGAGCGCCGCGCTCGTCTTCGCGGGTGCGGGCGTCGCGTCGGCGCACGAGTGCTACATCCCGAACCGGGCCGACCAGGGGAATGCCGGGGCGTCGCACTCGAAGAACTGGGTGACGCTCGACATCATCGAGCTCTTCCAGACGGGGCACGAGTTCCTCGGGGGGCCGGCGCTCACCGAAGAGCAGGTGCAGCAGGCGCTCGCGATGGCGGCGGAGGCGGGGATCCCCCGCACGCTCACGACCTTCGCGCGCGACACGCTGCCGAAGGGCAACGCGCCCGAATCGCACTCGACCGACGGGAAGGGCATCGACCACTACTTCCACGCGTACGAGGACCAGCTGATCGGCATCTTCTTCACGGTGCAGGGCGGCGGCGCCTGACGCGATAGCGGAACGGCGGGTGGGGCGATGTCGTCGCCTCACCCGCCGTCGCGTTCCGGGAACGGATGCCTCAGCCGTCGTGGCGCTTGTGCCGCGGTTTGCGCTCACCCGAGTCGCGGTACGAGCCCTTCGAACCGGAGTCGCGGTAGGAGCCCTTCGAACCGGAGTCGCGGTACGAGCCCTTCGAACCCGAGTCGCGGTACGAGCCGGAGTCGCCAGAGGAGCCCCGGCCGCGGTCGCCGTAGCCGCCCGAGCGCGCGTCGGAGCGCCGCTGCGGGCGGCCCGTGTCGGGGCGGAGCTCGATGAGCTGGCCCGAGATGCGCGTGTCGGCGAGGCGGTCGAGGGCTTCGCGCGACAGGTTCGCGGGCAGCTCGACGAGCGAGAAGTCGGGCATGATCTTGATCGCGCCGAAGTCGTCGCGACGCAGGCCGCCCTCGTTCGCGAGGGCGCCGACGATCTGACGCGGCTCGACCCGCTGGCGCTTGCCGACGGCGATGCGGTACGTCGCGAAGCCCTCGCGCGGGGTACGGCGCTCGGGCCGGTCGCCGCGCTCCGGGCGGTCGCCCCGCTCGGGCCGGTCCCGGCGCTCGCGCGTGGGCGCGGGCTCGGGGTCGGGCTCGAGCAGCAGCGGCGTCTCGCCCTGCGCCACGATGGCGAGGGCCGCGGCCACGTCGACCTCGGGCACGTCGTGGTTGCGCACGTAGTGGGCCACGATGTCGCGGAACCCGTCGATCCGGTCGGCCTCGCCGAGCGCCGCGGTGATGCGGTCGTCGAAGCGCGCCAGGCGCGTGACGTTGACCTCGTCGACGCTCGGCAGCGGGATCTCGGTGAGCTCCTGGCGCGTCGCGCGCTCGATCATCTTGACGAGGCCCCGCTCGCGGGGGGTGACGAAGCTGATCGCGTCGCCCGTGCGGCCGGCCCGGCCGGTGCGGCCGATCCGGTGGACGTAGGACTCGGCATCCGTCGGGATGTCGTAATTGACGACGTGCGAGACGCGCTCGACGTCGAGGCCGCGCGCGGCGACGTCGGTCGCGACCAGGATGTCGAGCTTGCCCGACTTCAGCTGGTTGACCGTCTTCTCGCGCTGCGGCTGCGCGATGTCGCCGTTGATGGCGGCAGCCGAATAGCCCCGGGCGCGCAGCTTCTCGGCGATCTCCTCGGTCACGCTGCGCGTGCGGCCGAAGACGATCATGCCGTCGAAGTTCTCGACCTCGAGGATGCGCGTGAGGGCGTCCATCTTCTGCTGCCAGGCCGTGACGAGGTAGCGCTGCGAGATGTTGGCCGACGTCTGCGTCTTGGCCTTGACCGTGATCTCCTCCGGGTCGTGCAGATACTGCTTCGACATGCGGCGGATCGTGGCGGGCATGGTCGCCGAGAAGAGCGCGACCTGCTTGGTCTCGGGGGTCTCGGCGAGGATCGTCTCGACGTCCTCGGCGAAGCCCATCTTGAGCATCTCGTCGGCCTCGTCGAGCACGAGGTACTGCAGCTCGGAGAGGTCGAGCGTGCCCTTCTCGAGGTGGTCGATGATACGGCCGGGGGTGCCCACGACGATGTGCACCCCGCGTCGCAGCGCCGACAGCTGCACACCGTAGCCCTGACCGCCGTAGACCGGAAGGATGTGCACGTCCTTCAGGTGGCCCGCATACTTCTCGAACGCCTCGCACACCTGCAGCGCGAGCTCGCGCGTCGGGGCGAGGACGAGTGCCTGCGGGGTCTTCTGCGACAGGTCGAGCCGGTCGACGATCGGCAGCGCGAAGGCGGCGGTCTTGCCGGTTCCGGTCTGCGCCATGCCGACGACGTCGCGCCCCGCGAGGAGCGTCGGGATCGTCGCCGCCTGGATCGCCGAGGGGGTCTCGTAGCCGATGCCCTTCAGCGCCTTGAGGACGGGCTGGCTGAGCCCGAGGTCGGAGAAGGTCATCGCTGCGGGCTCGGTCTGAGCCTCGGTCTCGATCTGGTCGGCGTTCGTGTGCACAGTCAACCGTAGCGCGACGCGCCTGTGAGGCGACAGGATGCCGCGGCCTCGCGTGCGCGCCTGGCGCGACGGCGTGACGCCGGGCCGCCGTCAGTGCGCGTCGAGGCCCTGCGCGATCAGCTCGGTGAGGTCGATCGGCTCGGTCGGCGGCAGGGCGATCGATGCCGGATCGACGCCGGGGGCGGTGGGGCTCATGGGAGTTCCTCTCGGTGGGGCCGGGGAAAGGGCGTTCATCTGTCGGTGTGGGGGAGGCAGCGATCGTCTCGGGCGATACGTCAGGCGATCACCGTGCGGCGGGTGAGATCCGGATGCCGCGGCGGGACGATCCCGTTCGCCACGGCGATCGCCAGGGGCAGCACGACGACCAGCGCACCGATCAGCCACCACGGCACGTCGGAGAGCAGCTGGGTGCCGCCGGACTGGATCGAGAACCCGATCGGCGGCAGTACGCCCGCGAGAGCCCCCGCGAGGGTGCCGAACCCGGCGATGATGAGGCCCTGCCAGAAGCCGATGCGACGCCGCAGCGATCGGGTGCCGCCCACGGCGGCGAGCGTGGCGTCGTCGGGCCGGCGCTCGAACCGGGCGAGGCCGAGCGCCACGGCGCTGGCACCCAGCACGAGCACCGCGACGGCCCCGAGCAGCGGAACCATCCAGGCGGCGTCGCTCGGCGGCCCCTGCTCGATGCCCGCTGAGAGGGTGAAGTCGGGGCCGTTCAGCATCTCGGCCTGTGCCTGCATGCGGTCGCGGGCGGCCCAGTCCAGCGCCGCGCTCAGCGGGGCGACCACGCGCTCGGGCTGCGTCACCATCCCGAGCCGCTCGGCCGTCTCCGGCGCCACCGCGATCGCGATCGGCTGGCGCGGCGCCGCCACGACGACCGCGTCCATGCGCTCGGCGTGCCGCGGCTCGGCGATCTCGGGCACGTCGGCGCGGCGCTCCCAGATGTTGTCGGGGAGAAGACCCTCGTAGACGTCCGCGCCGGCGAAGGTCGCGACATCGATGGTCGACCCCGTGACGAAACGGCTGTCCGCGACCACCGCGGCGCCGTCACGGTACGCGGCGAGATCGGATGCCGACAGCTCGACGCCGAGCGCCGCCTCGAGGCCTTCGGCAGGCACGACCGAGATCGGGTTGCTCGGATCCTGCCCGAACGAGGCGTAGGAGTCCTGCACGTCGGGATCCATCAGGTGCTGCGGGGGAAGGATCGCGATGGTGAGCGTGACCTCGTCCGGCACCGCTGCGGCCGAGGGGTAGGACCAGACGCTGTGCAGCTGGCGGGAGAGGAGCACAGGCTGCTGCGCCCCGGCGTCGCGCGCGATCTGCTCGGCGGCTTCGGCACCGGCCTCGGCGTCAGCCTGCTCGAGGACGCCCGTGTTCGAGCCGGTGCCGGCCCAGATCGCGATGGCGATGCTCCCGGGCGGGGCCTGGTAGTACCAGGACCGCGCGGTCTGCGCCGTCTGCATCGACGACTGCGCGAGCGCGAAAACCCCGATGAACACCGTGGCGGCGATGGCGGCGAACGCCGGCACCGTGCGCGAGGCGTTGGCCGCGGCATCCCTCGACGCCAGCTTGGCCGAGATGCCGACGTGGGAGAGGCCGCGCGACGACGTCCACAGCAGCCACCGCCCCGAGAGGAGGATGCCGAACTGCGCGAGGATCGGCCCGACCACGATCCCGTAGGCGGGCAGGTAGCGCAGCGGCGAGTCGTAGCCGAAGACGTTCGTGGCGTTGATCGCCGCGACGGCGAACGCGCACAGCAGGGTGATCGCGACGCCGCCGACGATGAGTGCGGAGCCCCACAGCGGGCGCGTCGCGAGTGGTTTCTGCGGCCGCCGCGCTCCGCGCAGCGCCTGGATCGCGTCGGCGCGGCCCGCGCGGCGTGCGGGCATCCACGCCGACAGCGTCCCGACGACCACGGCGAACACGAGGATGGCGGCGAGCAGCTCCCACCACACGTGGAAGCCCCAGAACTGCGTCGCGCTGCAGTCCGCGACCAGCGACATCACGAGCGCCGCGAGCCCGATGCCGGCGCCGATGCCGAGGACGCCGCCGACGAGGCCGAGGGCCGTTCCCTGCAGGAGCACGATCCTCGACAGGTCGCGGCGGTCCGCCCCGACGCCCGCCGCGATCGCGAGGGCGCGCTGCTGGCGGCGGGCCGCCACGGCGAAGGCGGCGCCGGCGAGCATCACCACGACGTAGCCGGCGAACAGGCCCGCGGCGCTCAGCATCAGGACGAGCGGCCACATCTTCGCCCACCGGTCGGTCGACGCCGTGCTGTAGTAGCGGTTCGAGAAGTCCGGCGGATCCAGGGCCACGACGCGCGAGAAGGCGACCACGCCGCCCTCGTCGTTGAGGCGCTGCACCTCCTCCCACGGCAGCTCGAGCTCGGGCAGGTACCACCGCTGGGTGCCGCCCACCACCTCGCGCGCGACTTCGGGCAGGAACACGGCCGCGTGCCCATCGCCGAGGCTCGCGGCGTCGAGGGTGCCCGTCACGGTGTACGAGTCGCCGCCTGAGAGGCGGAGCCCGTCGCCGATGCGGATGCCGAGCCGCTCCAGCGCGGCCGGGGTGACCATCGCGTCGCGCGCCGACGTGGGGCGCTCGCCCGCGACGAGGTCGAACGCGCCGGCGAACCGTGGGTCCCACGTCGCACCGGCCCAGGCGGGCACCACCGCGGACCCGTCGTCGGTCGCGACCGAGACCATGCCGCGCGCCACCGGGATGACCTCGGCACCGGCGGGCAGCAGCCCGGTCGGCTCGTCGAGGGGCAGGCCGTCGGGCATCGTCATCGAGCCGTCCGCGTCGATCGGGTAGCCGGTCCACTCCGGTTCGGAGGGCACCTGCCAGAACCCCGCGCCCGGCACGCCGGCGGGTGCGATCCACGCCTGCGTGCCACCGAGTTCGGCGCCGACGCGTTCCGCCGGCGTCGCGACGGCGCTCGCCGAGAAGATCAGGAATCCGGTCATCCCGGCGATGGGGAGGGCGACCAGCGTCGTCACGAGCAGGCTCGACACCCAGGCGCGCCGCAGCTGCCGTCGCGCCATCCGCCCGGCGACACGCCACCGGGCCGACCGGGCGGCCCGGCCGGGAGCGGGGCGCGCCGGGGGAGCAGCCGTGTCGGCCGGGCGGGCGAGCGTGCTCGTCATCGCGACCCGGCGAGCAGCGTCTCGGCGCCGTCGCGACGCGTCTCGTCGACCATGCGCCCGTCGCGGAGGAAGACGATGCGGTCCGCGAAGGCGGCATGACGGGCTTCGTGGGTGACGAGGATGCCGGCGGCCCCGGCATCCACCCGCGCACGGAGCATCTTCAGCACCAGTTCGCCGGTGACGGAGTCCAGGGCCCCGGTGGGCTCGTCCGCGAGGATCAGGCGGCGTCCGCCCACCACGGCGCGGGCGATCGCGACGCGCTGCTGCTGCCCGCCGGAGAGGTCGTCGGGATAGGCGTCGGACTTGTCGGCGAGCCCGACCGAGGCGAGGGCGTCGCGACCGGCCCGTCGTGCGACCCGCGCGCGGAAGCCGTCGAGCTCGAGCGGCAGGGTGACGTTCTCGAGCGCGGTCAGGGTCGGGATGAGGTTGAAGTGCTGGAAGACGAAGCCGAGCGACCGGCGCCGCAACTGCGCGAGCTGCTTCGGCGACTGCTCGCTGAGGTACGCGCCCTCGATGATCACCTCGCCGGTCGTCGGGATGGCAAGGCCTCCCGCGATCGACAGCAGCGTCGACTTGCCCGACCCCGAGGGGCCCATCACGGCGACGAGCTCGCCCTGCCGCACCTCGAAGTCCACGCCCGAGAGCGCGGACACCGCCGTGGCACCGGTGCCGTACTGCTGAGTCACGCCGACGAGGCGCAGCACGGTGTCGGTCATCGCGCCGACCCGCCGGCGACGGATGCCGCATCTTTCGCAGGTCGCCCGCGCTTGGGCTTGTCGGTCGACAGCTCGAGCGCCATGGCGTGGTCGGGATGCAGCGCGAGGCGCTGCTCGGAGTGGTCGAGCCAGCGGACCTCCGCCTCGGCGGCGAAGATCATCGAGTCGACGACGAGCGCCCAGGCGAGCTCCTCGGGTCCGTCGGGGTTCGCGCCGGCGTACTTGGCGCGATTGAGCTCCTGCAGCTGGGCGAGCGACGCGCGGCGCTGCGTCTGGATGATCGCCGAGACGTCCACGCCGGGCAGCGTCGCGGCGACGGCGAGCTTGATGGCCAGCTCGTCGCGCGTGCCCTGCCCCCGCTGCACCGCAGAGTCCAGCCAGTCGCGCACCTCGGCGGCTCCGGCATCCGTGATCTGCCAGTAGACGTGACCGTGCTCGTCGACGTCGCCCTTCTCGACCAGTCCGTCGCGCTCGAGGCGGTCGAGCGTGTTGTAGATCTGGCCGACGTTGAGCGGCCACGTCGAGCCGGTGCGGCGGTCGAACTCGGCCCGCAGCTGGTAGCCGTAGCAGGGACCCTGATCGAGGATGGCGAGAAGGCTCTGGCGGACGGACATGGGATCTCCTTCGGGGGAGTGTCGAGCGGGTTCAGAAGCGCAGGGCGTCGATGACGTTGGAGCGGACGGCGGTGAGGGCGGGGATGAACCCGGCCAGCGCCCCGATGGCGACGGCGGCGACGAGCCCGGTGACGGCGGCTCGCACCGGGAACGGCGGGATGTCCTGCAGGCCCTGGAACATTTCCATCACGAACGGGGCGCGCAGCACGGCGACCGCGATCGCGATGCCGATCACTCCGGCCACCGCCGTCGCGACGACGCTCTCGAGCAGCACCGAGGTGAAGATGCGGCCCTGCGTCGCGCCGAAGCTGCGCCGCACGCCGATCTCGCGGATGCGCTGGCGCATCGCCACGAGCTGGATGTTGACCAGGCCCAGCCCGCCGAGCAGCAGCACGAGGCCCGCGATGGCGCCCGTCACGAGCTCGAACATGGCGCTGGAGTTCTGCATCTCGGGCCGCGAGGCCCAGTCGGTGCGCGAGACGCCGACCTGGATGCCGTCGTCCGTGCCCGCGCGCAGGTCGGCGGCCAGCACGGGGCCGAGGTCGGCCGCGCCCTCCTCGGGGATCCACACCTCCCACGCGATCATCGCGTCGGCCGGCAGCGCGTCGCGTCGCTCGGCGTAGGAGTCGAACATCATCGTGAGGCGCTTCTCCTCGTCGCCGGCGTACTGACGCGGGGTCACGCCGATCACGGGGTACGAGCCGGCGTTGTCGCCGACCATGCGCAACGAGAAGCCCGTGGCGAGATCGGGCCGGCCGTAGACGTCCCACAGCGCCTCCGTGATGACGACCGGGGGAGCCAGGAGCTCGGCATCGGCCTCGTGGAACCAGCGGCCCTCGAGCAGGGGAGTGCGGTGGATGATCGGGTACGCCGGGTCGACGAGCCGCGCCATCACCGGTCGCACCTGCTCGGGCGTCTGCAGCTGCAGTTCGACGGGATCGACGATGCGTGTCAGATAGGAGAACGAGTAGCGCTCGGAGACCTGGCCGACGTGGTCGTCGAACGCCTTCCAGTCCATCGGGGCGCCGTCGGTGCGCGAGGCCGTGATCGACAGCGTCGCGGGGCGCCCGCCGCTCTGGTCGGACTGCTCCGCCATCTGCTGCTGCTGGTACTCGCTGAGCGCGACGACCGCGGTGAGCGCGCCGACCGACACGGCGATGCCGATGAGGCTCAGCAGCACGCGCAGCTTGTGGTGGCGCAGCTCCGACCACGCCTCGCCCAGCGCGCCGACGAGGCCCGTCACGACGCGACCTCCGCCGCTTCCCGCTCGTCGGCCGCGTCGGGCCGCGGAGCGGGCGCGGGGTGTCGGTCCCGGCCGGCTGTGGGCTGGTCCGGGTCGACTGCGGGCTGGTCCGGGTCGGCTGCGGGCGGGCCCGGGTCGGCTGCGGCCGGGCCCGGTTCGTCGACGCTCGCCGCGAGCTCGGGGGCGACCACGACGCCGCTCGGATCGCCGCCCGGCGCGCCGGCTCCCGTCAGGTCGAACGGGGTGAGCACACCGGCCTCCAGCCGGAAGTGGCGCCGCGCGCGGGCGGCCACGTGC
The DNA here is from genome assembly GCF_033548675.1 of Microbacterium sp. M3. Classification (NCBI taxonomy): domain Bacteria; kingdom Bacillati; phylum Actinomycetota; class Actinomycetes; order Micrococcales; family Microbacteriaceae; genus Microbacterium; species Microbacterium sp. M3. Next base: position 292,547 of record NZ_JAWTZT010000003.1, on the reverse strand, counting down.
AGGTCGTGCGTGATGGTGACGAGCGCGGCGTCGGCCTCGGAGGCGATGTCGTCGAGCAGCTCCATCACGGTGCCGCCGGTCTCGACGTCCAGTGCTCCGGTGGGCTCGTCGGCCAGGATCAGCGCCGGACGCCGCACGAGCGCGCGGGCGATCGCCACGCGCTGCTGCTCGCCGCCCGACATCTGCTCGGGCGTCGAGTCGATGCGGTGGCCGAGGCCGACGCGCTCGAGCATCTCGGTGGCCGCGCGCCGGCGCGTCCAGAACGCCCGGCCGCCGGCGTAGCCGAGGGGCATCTCGACGTTCTCGAGGGCCGTGCGTCCGGCGAGCAGGTTGAACTGCTGGAAGACGAAGCCGACGTTGCGGCCCCGCAACCGGTCGAGGCGGCCGCGCCGCATGCGCCGCACCGGCTCGCCGCGGAACCACACCGCGCCCTCGGATGGGGTGTCGAGCATGCCGAGCAGGTTGAGCAGCGTCGACTTGCCGGAGCCGCTGCGGCCGACGATCGCGACGTGATCGCCCGCGGCCACCGCGAGGTCGATCCCGCGCAGGATCTCCAGGCGCGTGTCGTCGGGAAGCAGCACGTGCTTCGCGACGCCCTCCAGGCGGACGAGACTCACCAGCTCCACCCCGCCGGCTCGCAGTACTCGCCGCCCATGCCGTCGTCGTAGCAGACCGGCTCCGTCGCGGCGGCGATGCCGGGAACGTACTGCCGCACCTGCTCGCCCTCCTCGAGCCCGGTCGTCACCTCGACGATCGTGCCGTCGCTCACGCCCAGCTCGACCGATCGCTCCTCGAGCTCGCCGGCGGCGTCGATCCAGACGACGCCGGTCCCCGAGCCGCCCTTGACCGCGGTCGTCGGCACGACGAGCACATCCGACACGGTGCCGAGGTCGATGTCGAGCTGCGCCTGCAGGCCGGCGAACACGACCTGGTCCGCCGGCACCGCGCACGTGACCGTCGTGGTGCCGTCCTCGGCGACCTCGACGTGCAGCCCGGTGCACGTGAACGGCGCGGGCCCGCCCTGGATCGTCACCGCCGCCTCGGTGGGAGCGCCCAGGAGGCGGTAGAGCTGCACCGGCTCGACGGTCGCCTGCACGTGATAGCGCGCCGGGGTCAGCTCGGCGAGCTCGCCGCCGATCGAGGCGGGCTGCCCCTTCACGACCATGAGCTCGGCGACGTCTCCGGCCTCCGGGGCCACGACGTCGACGTTGCGTACCGGATCGGCCTGCTTGATGGTGAAGAGCTTCTGGCCTGCGGCGACCGACTGCCCTGTACCGACGTGCACGGCGGTCACGGTGCCGTCGATCTCGGAGCGCACCGTGTAGGCGGCATCCCTCGCGATCGTGCCGTCGAGGCTCAGCGCGTTGGCGACCTCGCCGCGCTCGACGGCGACGACGGGATCGGCGATCTGCGCGGAGGGCTGCAGGGCGGCAGCCGGTGCGGCGTCGGGGAAGAAGGCGATCTTCACCAGGGCCACCGCGGCGGCGCCCAGAATCACCACCAGCAGGATCGGGAAGATCCATCGACGCCAGACCACCATGTCGCACCTCTCCGTCGGGGCATACCGAGTATGTAGTCACCGAGTATATGCATACCCGGAAAAGCCGACGGATGCCGCGCCCCGCGCGCGTGCGATCGCCGGCTGCCGGGATCCGCCCACACCCAGCGCACACCAAGGTCACGGGTGGATAACATAGGCAGGTATGCCTGGGGCCATGCACCCGGGCGGCACCGGCGCCGTTGCGCCGCCCCGAAAGCCAGAAGATGGAGACACTCCGTGGCCAACCCCCTCGAGAAACTGCTTCGCGCCGGTGAGGGTCGCATCCTCCGGCGGCTCCAGCAGGTCGTCAAGGCCGTCGGCGCCCTCGAAGAGGATTACGAGCACCTGACCGACGAAGAGCTCCGGGGTGAGACCGCGGAGCTGCGGGCGCGTCACGAGGCGGGCGAGACGCTCGATCAGCTCATGCCCGAGGCGTTCGCCGCCGTGCGAGAGGCGGCAAAGCGCACGCTGGGTCAGCGCGCCTACGACGTCCAGCTGATGGGCGGTGCGGCGCTTCACCTGGGCAACATCGCCGAGATGAAGACCGGTGAGGGCAAGACGCTCACCGGCGCCTTCCCCGTGTATCTCAACGCGATCGCCGGCAAGGGCGTGCACGTCGTCACCGTCAACGACTTCCTCGCGTCGTACCAGTCCGAGCTCATGGGGCGCATCTACCGCGCGCTGGGCATGACGACCGGCACGATCGTCGCGGGCCAGACGCCCGAGGTGCGCCGCGAGCAATACAACGCCGACATCACCTACGGCACGAACAACGAGTTCGGCTTCGACTACCTGCGCGACAACATGGCGTGGCGCAAGGAAGACCTCGTGCAGCGCGGGCACTTCTACGCGATCGTCGACGAGGTCGACTCGATCCTCATCGACGAGGCCCGCACGCCGCTCATCATCTCGGGGCCGTCGTCGGGAGAGGCGAACCGCTGGTTCGTCGAGTTCGCCAAGATCGCCAAGACCCTCGAGGCGGGCGTCGACTACGAGGTCGACGAGAAGAAGCGCACCATCGGCGTGCTCGAGCCCGGCATCGAGAAGGTCGAGGACTACCTCGGCATCGACAACCTGTACGAGTCGGCGAACACGCCGCTCATCTCGTTCCTCAACAACTCGATCAAGGCGCTCGCGCTGTTCAAGCGCGACACCGACTACGTAGTGATGAACGACGAGGTCATGATCGTCGACGAGCACACCGGCCGCATCCTGGTCGGCCGCCGCTACAACGAGGGCATCCACCAGGCCATCGAGGCCAAGGAGGCCGTGCCGGTCAAGGCCGAGAACCAGACGCTCGCCACGGTGACGCTGCAGAACTACTTCCGCCTGTACGACAAGCTCGCCGGCATGACCGGTACCGCCGAGACCGAGGCGGCCGAGTTCATGTCGACCTATGAGCTCGGCGTGGTGCCGATCCCGACGAACAAGCCGATGATCCGCAAGGACCAGCCCGACCTCGTCTACAAGAACGAGACCGCGAAGTTCGCGCAGGTCGTCGAAGACATCGCCCAGCGCCACGAGTCCGGTCAGCCGGTGCTCGTCGGCACGGTGAGCGTCGAGAAGAGCGAGTACCTGTCGCGTCTGCTGGCGAAGAAGGGCATCAAGCACGAGGTCCTCAACGCCAAGAACCACGCGCGTGAGGCCGAGATCGTCGCACGCGCCGGACGGCTGGGTGCCGTCACGGTCGCCACCAACATGGCCGGTCGCGGCACCGACATCATGCTCGGCGGCAACGCCGAGTTCCTGGCCGTCCAGGAGATGAAGGCCAAGGGCCTCGACCCGGTCGAGACGCCCGACGAGTACGAGGCCGAGTGGGACGCCGTGTACGAGTCCACGCGCGACCGCGTCGCCACCGAGAGCACGAAGGTCGTCGAGGCGGGCGGGCTCTACGTGCTCGGCACCGAGCGCCACGAGTCTCGCCGCATCGACAACCAGCTGCGCGGCCGCTCGGGCCGTCAGGGCGACCCCGGCGAGAGCCGCTTCTACCTGTCGCTCACCGACGACCTGATGCGCCTCTTCCAGTCCGGCGCCGCCGAGGCGATCATCGCCCGCACGAACTTCCCCGACGACGTCGCGATCGAGTCCGGGATGGTCACGCGCGCGATCAAGTCGGCGCAGTCGCAGGTCGAGTCGCGCAACGCCGAGATCCGCAAGAACGTCCTCAAGTACGACGACGTCCTCAACCGTCAGCGTGAGGCGATCTACTCCGACCGCCGACACATCCTGCAGGGCGACGACATCGCCGACCGCGTGCAGCACTTCATCGAAGACGCCATCAACGCCGTGATCGACGACCACACCGGCGCCGGCCACAGCGAGAACTGGGACTTCGACGCGCTCTGGACGGAGCTGAAGACCCTCTACCCGGTCGGCGTCACGATCGACGAGGTCGTGGCGGAGGCCGCTGGCCGCAAGGGCGGCATCACCGCCGACGGCCTCAAGCGCGAGATCCTCTCCGACGCGCGGATCGCCTACGACAAGCGCCAGGAGACCCTCGGCGAGGCGGCCACCCGCGAGCTCGAGCGCCGGGTGGTGCTGCAGGTGCTCGACCGCCGCTGGCGCGACCACCTCTACGAGATGGACTACCTGAAGGACGGCATCGGCCTGCGCGCGATGGCCCAGCGCGACCCGCTCATCGAGTACCAGCGCGAGGGCTACCAGATGTTCCAGGCGATGATGGGGCAGATCAAGGAGGAGTCGGTCGGCTACCTCTACAACCTCGAGGTCGAGGTGCGCCGCCAGGGTGAGGCCGGAGCCGAGCAGGTCACCCAGGTCGAGGCCAAGGGCCTCGGCGCTCAGCCGGTCGAGACGCAGCGCCTGCAGTACTCGGCGTCCAACGACGCCGGCGAGGTCGAGGTGCGCAACGACCGCGGTCAGGTGCAGCAGGCGGCGACGTCGCGACTGCGTCAGGCTGCTGCCGCCGCCTCCGCGACTCCGGGGCAGCAGCAGGCTCCCGCGGCCGAGGCGCAGCGCGGAGCCTTCGGACAGCGGACGGATGCCGAGGGCCAGGCCGCGCCGGCAGCGCCGATGAACCGCGCGCAGCGCCGCGCCGCCGAGCAGCGCAAGAAGTAGCACGCAGCGGCGGACGCGGGCCGCGGCATCCGTCGCCCGTCGCCGTAGCTGACCGCGACACTGCACGCGGCGGACGAGACTGCGGGAAACACCCGCCGTCTCGTCCGCCCGGTGCTGTCTCGCGGAGATGCAGCCGCGCCCGAGCCGGGCCACGGTGCGTCGATTGGCTCTCGCGGGGCGCGGATATCCTGGGGCGATGAGTCCCCTCCGTCCACTCGATCAGTCGAGCAAGCTCCAGAACGTTCTCTACGAGATCCGCGGGCAGGCACTGGCCGAGGCCGACCGGCTGCAGGACGAGGGGCACACGATCCTCAAGCTCAACACCGGCAACCCGGCGGTGTTCGGCTTCGAGGCGCCGTTCCAGATCGTCCGCGACATGATCGAGGCGGTGCCGCACGCGCACGGCTACAGCGACAGCAAGGGCATCATGTCGGCCCGTCGTGCCGTGGTGTCGCGCTACGAGCAGGTCGCGGGCTTCCCGCAGTTCGACCCCGATGACGTGTACCTGGGCAACGGGGTGTCCGAGCTCATCACGATGACGATGCAGGCGCTCCTCGACGAGGGCGACGAGGTGCTGATCCCGGCGCCCGACTACCCGCTCTGGACGGCCATGACGAGCCTTGCGGGAGGCACACCGGTGCACTACCGCTGCGACCCCGACGACGGCTGGCAGCCCGACCTCGACGACATCCGCGCGAAGGTGACGCCGCGCACGAAGGCCATCGTCGTCATCAACCCGAACAACCCCACCGGCGCGGTCTACACGCGCGAGGTGCTGCAGGGCATCGTCGAGATCGCCCGCGAGAACTCGCTCCTGCTGCTCTCCGACGAGATCTACGACCGCATCCTCTACGACGAGGCGCAGCACATCCCGCTGGCGACGCTCGCGCCGGATCTGCTGTGCCTCACCTTCAACGGCCTCTCCAAGACGTACCGCGTCGCCGGCTATCGCTCCGGCTGGCTCGTCATCACGGGCCCGAAGAAGCATGCGGCGGGCTTCCTCGAAGGCATCCAGCTCCTCGCCTCGACGCGGCTCTGCCCGAACGTCCCGGCGCAGCACGCCGTGCAGGCGGCGCTCTCGGGCGTCCAGTCGATCGACGCGCTGATCGCTCCGGACGGGCGACTGCACGAGCAGCGGGATGCCGCGTGGGAAGGTCTCGAGCGCATCCCCGGCGTGACCTGCGTGAAGCCGCAGGGCGCCCTCTACGCCTTCCCGCGGCTCGACCCCGAGGTCTACGAGATCCACGACGACGCGAAGCTCGTCTACGACTTCCTCGTCGCCGAGCACGTGCTGCTCGTCCAGGGGACCGGGTTCAACTGGCCGACGCCGGATCATCTCCGCATCGTCACGCTGCCCGAGGCGCGCGTGCTCTCGGAGGCGGTCGAGCGGCTCGGCAACTTCCTGTCGTCGTATCGGCAGTGACGCCCGCCTGACGCGGTGCGGGGCGGCGTCCGCCCCGCACCGCAGGGGACCGAAGGGTGCCGCGGGATGCGGCATCCGTCAAGACCCTCGCCGGTCGCCCGAACGGCTCGTAGCGTCGCGGAATGGCCATCGAACTGAACCAGCCGGCGCTGCGTCACGCGCGCGCACTCATCCGGGACGGCAAGGTCGTGCGCGACGAGCGCGACGACTGGTCCGAGGCCGCCCCGACGGCGGACGAGGAGAACACCTTCATCGAGCGCGAGGGGTGGACGCAGTACTCCCACTGGCACCTGGGGATCGACCATCGCGAGAACCGCGAGACCAAGAAGGCGTACTCGTTCCCGGTGGGTGACTTCACCCGGATCCACCGGTCGGGCGTGATCTCGGCCGAGAGCCGCGCCGGCCAGTACGACCACGACGAGATCCGCGACGCCCTGCGGGCTCTCCTCGAACTGATCGACGAGCATGCCGAGGACTGAGCCGGTGTGACGGCGCGGTGCGACCGCCTCGGAGACGCGGGTCGTTCCGGCGGAGCGGCGCGCTGGTGCGGGGCGGCGCCCTCAGAGGAGTGCGAGGGACGTCGAGCGCCAGCGCCCGTCCATGCCCTCGAGCCGCACCGCGAGCGCACGGGTGCGTGCGGGGCCGCGCACGACCACGACCGCCTCGATGATGCCGTCGGCGGGCGAGGACTCGTGCACCGAGAGGATGGCGTGGACGGGTCGCCGCGCCGGAACGCCGCGCGCACTGCGGGCGCGGGCGGCGAGGTTGGCCCGCGTCACCAGCTTGCGGTAGGCGTCTTCGGTCAGCCATCGCGCGAGCTGGTCGACTTCGCGGACTCCCGCGAAGACCTCGAGCACACCGAGCGTGAGGTTTCGCAGGAAGGGCTCCGGCGACGGCAGCGCGGTGGACGGCGTACGCTGCGGCGCGAAGAAATCCGCGAGGTCCGCAGCGCGGGACGGGGAGGGTACGCGGGCGGTTCCCGCGGGCGTCGTTGCCATGGGTGCCTATCTCGACATGGGGGATTGTCGGCGACATCAGGGATGTCTTCCGCACAGTACAGCACACGGCGAACTCTCAGGAAAATCCTGCGGGCGCGCACTGTGGATAACTTGCCGGTCCGTGCGGGTGGTGTGCCCTACTCTCGCTGAGTGCGCTGGGACCGCTTCTTCGACGACCTCGAGGATCAGCTCGCCTCCGAATGGGAGGCCGAGCGCGCCGCGCTCGACACCGAGGCCGAGCGGCTGCGGCTCTCGCGCGTCCGCCTCGCCGAGCGTCTGTCGCTGCTCGCCGGCCGCGACGCGCAGCCCGGCGTCGTGGTCTCGATGGATCTGAGCGACGGCGCCACACTCCGCGCGACCGTCACGGGGGTGGGGGCGGACTGGGCGGCGCTGGCGCCCGCCGACGGCCCGGCGGGGGCGGTGATCGTCCCGTTCGCCTCGATCGTCGCGATCGGGATGCCGCACGCCGACCTGCTGCGCACGGCACGGCCGACAGCGCCCCGGTCGCCGCTCGCCGACCGCCTCACCTTCGGGTTCGTCCTGCGCGACCTGGTTCGCCGCCGCGCGGGCGTCGCGGTGCATCTCACGGCCGGCCGTGTGCTCACCGGGACCATCGACCGCGCGGGAGCGGATCACCTCGACCTCGCTCTGCACGATCCCGGGGCGCCGCGTCGGGCCGATGCCGTGGCCGGGCACCGCATCGTGCCGTTCGCCGCCGTCGCCTGGATCCGCGCGGACGAAGCGCCGGCGCTGCCGTAGCGGATTCTCATCCGCCGCGGACCGCCGCGTCGCCGACGCTGCCCGAGAGGGGCGTCGTCAGTCGGGGTTGCGGACGATGCCGCTGCCCCAGAGCTCCGGGAAGCTCGCGGTCTGGGACTGACGCCACAGTGCCATGCGCCGGGCCTCTTCGGCCTGATCGTCGAGATACTCCCCGACGCTCGCGGCATCCACTCGCCACCGGGCCGGGGCGCCGACCCGGACTCCACGGAGCCGCCCCTCGAGCACCAGCGCCATCACCTCGTCGACGCCGACGCCGAGCACCTCGCCCACCTGCGCGGGCGCAAGCAGACGCACCTCGGACGTCGGGTCATCGGGCATGACCCCATTATGGACCCGCCTCAGAGGGGTGGCTCCGGGGCCGGGACCCCTGTGGATAACGACCGACGCGATCGCGGCAGGTCGGCGACGATGGACGCATGACCGTGGCCAGCGACCCCCACCGCAGCCCGCGCCGTGCCTTCTGGGGCGACGCGCGGTTCTTCCTCGGCGTGCTGCTCGTCGCCGCGTCCGTGATCGGCGTCTGGCTCGTCGTGACGGCCGCCCGTCAGACGGTGCCGGTGTACGCGGCGGCGCACACGATCGTGCCCGGAGAGGCGATCGGCCCGGGCGACCTCGAAGTCGTCGACGTGGCGCTGGGGGAGCTCTCGGGCACCTACCTCGCCGCGGGTGGCCTCGGTGACGAGGCGGTGGCGACGCGGACCATCGAGGCCGGCGAGCTGGTGCCCGCGGCATCCGTCGGTCAGGCCGACGAGGCGCGCACGACGAGCGTGGTCGTCCGCAGCGCGGTCGACGTGCCCGCGTCGGTCGAGGCCGGCACGGTCGTCGAGGTGTGGACGGCGCCGCTCGGAGAGGACGGCGGCTACGACGAGCCGCGGGTGCTCGTGGCCGATGCGACCGTGGTGTCGGTCACGCGCGACGATTCCATGATCGGCGGGGGAGCGGCCGCGCTGGAGCTCGTGATCCCGCGCGCGGACGTCTCCGCGACCCTGGCGGCGATGGCCGACGAGTCCGCGCTCTCGATCGTGCCCACGGCGGGCGCCGGGTCATGAGGGTCGTCGTCGCCGTCGACGACGCCGCGGCACTGGTCGAAGGTCTGCAGCGCGAGGGCATCGACGTGATCGCCCACGTCGCCGCGTCGACGCCGGCGCTGGCAGCGGCCGACGGGATGCTCGGGGCGGACGCCGAGGCGCTGCTGCGCGCTCTGTCGGACGCCGACGCACTCGTCGTCGCGGTCTCGCGCGCCACGATGTCGCCCACCGTCGTCGCGCTCTGCGACCGGGCGGGCACGCGCGTCGTCCCCCTCGTCGACGACGAGGCCGGCCGCCGGCTGGTCGCGGCGTGCGGGCTCGAGGCGCCGCTCGAACGGCACGCCGAGCCCTGGCGCGTGGCCGAGGTGCTGAGCACCGGCCCCGCGCCCGCGCCGCACGCGGCGCCCCGTCCGCAGCCGCGTGTGATCGCCGTCTGGGGACCGGCCGGGGCACCCGGCCGGTCCACCGTCGCCGCCGAGCTCGCCGTCGAGCTCGCGCGCGGCGGCCGCCACGTCGCGCTCATCGACGCCGACACGCAGGCACCGTCGCTCGCGCTGACGCTGGGGCTCGCCGACGAGGGCCCGGGCTTCGCCGCCGCCTGCCGTCAGGCCGAGCTGGGCGGACTGGACGCTCGCGAGCTCACACGCATCGCCGTCCCGCTCGGCGCGACGGGGGTCGATGTCCTCACCGGCATCAACCGGCCCTCGCGGTGGCCGGAGCTGAGCGATCGCCGCGTCGCGGCGGCGCTGGGCGCCTGCCGAGAGTGGGTCGACTACACCGTGGTCGACGTCTCCTCGTCGCTCGAGCGCGACGAGGAGATCATGAGCGACCTCGACGGACCGCGCCGCAACGCCGCGACACTGGCGAGCCTGCGCGCGGCCGACCTCGTGGTCGCGGTCGTCGCCGCCGACCCGGTGGGGGTCGCCCGCTTCCTGCGCGGCCACGCCGAGCTGCGCGCGACGATCGGCGCCACGCCGGTCGTCGTCGTCGCCAACAGGCTGCGCCCGGGCACGCTGGGCATCGACGCCCGCGGTCAGGTGCGGCGCACCCTCGACCGCTTCGGCGGCGTCGAGCACGTGTGGTTCGTCCCGCAGGACCCGCGATCGGCGGATGCCGCGATCCTCGCCGCGCGTCCCATCGCCGAGGTGGCGCCGAAATCACCTGTCACCCTCGCCATCCGCCGGTTCGTCGGCGAGGCGATCGTCCCCGCACCGACCCCGCAGGTTCCCGCCGGTGCCCGGGAGCGCCGACCCCGGCGTGTGCGTGCCGACGCACACGGTCGTGTCGGCGCAGCGGCGCGCTGACGCGCGCGCTCTAGGCTTAGGTGCGTGTCGACCCTCAGCGATCTCGTGTACGCCCAGGGCCGCTCCAGCGAGGACGATGTGGAGTGGCTCCACCGTCTCGCCGGAGACGGCCAGCTCCTCGCCGATCTGGCGTTCGCCGACATCGTGCTGTGGGTCCCGACCTCCGATGACTCCTTCGTCGCGGTCGCCCATACGCGGCCGAGCGGGGCGGCCACGCTCTTCTACCGCGACATCGTCGGCGACCGGGTGCGCCCGCAGTGGCGCACGCAGGTGCGCGAGGCGTTCCAGACCGGACGCATCGTCGACTCGGCCTCGCCGGACTGGTTCGAAGAGACGCCGACTCGCGTCCGCGCCGTCCCGGTGGCGCGCAAGAACGGCGCGGAGGCCACCGTCATCGGCGTGGTCACGCGGCACACGAACCTCGGCGAGGCACGCACGCCGTCACGGCAGCAGATCACTTTCAACGACTGCGCCGACGACCTGTTCGGCATGATCGCCTCGGGCGACTTCCCCGACCTGGCCGCGCCCACCTCGCCGCGGCGCGGCGCCCCGCGCGCGTCGGACGGACTCATCCGGCTCGACGTCGACGGCGTGACGACGTTCGCGAGCCCGAACGCGCTGTCGGCGTTCAACCGACTGGGCTTCGACGACGAGCTCGAGGGCGAGTCCCTGGTCGAGGTGGTGACGCAGATCCTGCCGGCCAAGCGCCAGTTCGACGAGTCCCTGCCCGTCGTCGTCACCGGTCGCGCACCCTGGCGGGCCGATCTCGAGGCGCGCGGCGTGACCGTTTCACTGCGTACGATTCCGCTGCGCGACCACGGCACGCGCATCGGCGCGGTCGTGCTGTGCCGCGACGTCACCGAGATCCGTCACCAGGAGCAGGAGCTGATCACCAAGGACGCGACGATCCGCGAGATCCACCACCGCGTCAAGAACAACCTCCAGACGGTCGCCTCGCTGCTGCGCATCCAGGCGCGGCGCTCGCACACCGAAGAGGCCCGCGAGGCGCTCACGCAGGCCATGCGCCGCGTCTCGGCGATCGCCGTCGTCCACGACACCCTGTCGGAGGGGCTCGCGCAGAACGTGGACTTCGACGAGGTCTTCGCGCGCGTGCTCAAGCTCGTCGCCGAGGTCGCCGCGGCGCCCAACACGCGCGCCAAGACGCATTCGACAGGGCGCTTCGGCACCCTGCCGAGCGAATACGCCACGCCGCTCGCGCTCGCGCTCACCGAGCTCGTCACGAACGCGGTCGAGCACGGGCTGGCGGGTCAGGAGGGCGACGTCGAGATCATCGCCGAGCGCACCGACGACCGCCTCGAGGTGCGCGTGCGCGACACCGGGTCGGGCCTGCCCGAAGGACAGGTCGGCCGCGGCCTCGGCACGCAGATCGTGCGCACGCTCATCCAGGGCGAGCTCGGCGGCACGATCGACTGGCACACGATCATGGGCAGCGGCACGGAGGTCACGATCGACATCCCGCTGCGGTACATCGAGCGCAGCAAGGGCTGACGGGCGGGTCGCCTTCCGCGAGGGAGACGGATGCCGCGGGCCGCGGCATCCGTCCTCGTCCGCGTCTGCGCTCGCGAGTTGCGGTCGCATGCGGCAGCCGACCCCGCCGACGAAGGAACCGGGGGAAGGCGGCCGACGGGGGCGTCAGCGAGCAGGCGGTGCGCGGCGCGCGTCAGGACGCGCGGCGGGCGCGGGCGGCGCGGCGCTTGAGTGCGCGGCGCTCGTCCTCGGAGAGGCCGCCCCACACGCCCGAGTCCTGACCGGTCTCGAGGGCGTACTGCAGGCAGATCTCGGTGACGGTGCAGCGTGCGCACACCGACTTGGCCTTCTCGATCTGATCGACGGCAGGCCCGGTGTTCCCGACGGGGAAGAACAGCTCGGGGTCGACGGTCAGGCAGGCGGCCTTGTCGCGCCAGTCCATGGGGGTGCTCCTTGATGACGGATGGTGTGGGACGAAAGGGTCGGTTCGGGTCCGATACCCTGTGGGAAGTGCGAGATGACTCGCCCCACGTCGCTGTGGGAGCACACGGCTTCACCAATCGTCCCATAGCGGTTTACCTGAATCAAGGGTTCATCGGCGGGTTTGTGTAGGACTTGCTGAGTGTTCCCGGTGGGGCATGGAGGGTTCGCACAAACGACCGCCGGAGCGAGAAGGAGTCGACGTCGTATGCGGACAAACCTGTCCGGAAAGATCGCCGCGGTGCTGGTGGGGCTCGAGGGGCTGGCGTTGGCCGGCCTGACCGTGCGCGAGGCCGTCGCGATCGCCGGCGGCGACACCGACTCCGTCGCGAGTGCGCTCGCGCTGCTCGTGCTGACGCTCGTCGGGGCGGCGGCGGTCATCGCGTTCGCCGTCGCGATCTGGCGCGGTCAGTCGTGGGGGCGCTCGGGCGGCATCGTGACGCAGCTGCTGATCCTCGCCGTCGCGCTCGGAGCCGCCACCGGCGCCTTCGCGGATCCGGCTGTCGCGCTGGCGCTGGCCGCTCCGGCGATCCTGACGCTCGTGCTGCTCGTGCTCGCCGTCCGCGATGCCGGCCGCGCCGCGCACGAGGCGGACGGGCGCGGATCCGACGGCCAGGGCTCGGCATCCCGCTGATCCGCCCGCGCGGCAACGCTGCAGACGCCGGCCCCGGGGCGAGCGCCCGCCGGCGATGCTCAGACGCCGAGGAGCGTGCGCACCCGCGCAACGTGACCGGTGGCCCGCACGTTGTAGAGCGCGTGCGCGATGCGGCCCTCCTCGTCGATCACGAAGGTGGAGCGGACGACGCCCATGAACGTCTTGCCGTAGTTGACCTTCTCGCCCCACACGGCGTACTCCTCGTGGACGGCGTGGTCGGGGTCGCTGAGCAGGTCGTACGTCAGGCCGTCGCGCTCGCGGAACCGGCGCAGCTTCTCGGGCGCGTCGCGCGAGATGCCGAGGATCGTGTAGCCGGCGGCCTGCAGCGGAGCCAGGCTGTCGCGGAAGTCGCACGCCTCCTTGGTGCAGCCGGGCGTCATGGCCTCGGGATAGAAGAAGAGGATGACGCGCCCGCCGCGCAGGTCGCCCAGCGAGACCGTCCGCTCATCCTGGTCGACGAGGGTGAAGGCGGGGGCGAGGGAACCGGATTCGAGGCGCGTCGTGGTCACCGCTCCACTCTAGGCGGGCCGTCCGTCGTCGCCGGCGCGTGCACGGGCGGCGGATCCGTCGTGACGGATGCCGCCACCGCCCTATGCGCCCGGCTCCTGGGCCCGCTTGGCGAACGTCTCGAGCAGTCGCTGCAGCGAATCCAGTCGCGCCGGGCCGCCGGGGCCGAGGCGCCCCTCCTCGACGGCTTCGGCGATCGCGCAGTCCGGGGCGTCCGGCAGGTGCGTGCAGCCGCGGGGGCATTCCTCGGCGACCTCCGCGAGGTCCGTGAACGCCCGCAGGACATTGGCGGGATCAACGTGGCCGAGCCCGAACGAGCGGACTCCGGGGGTGTCGATCACCCAGCCGTTGCCGCCGTCGCTGCGGTAGCGGAGCGACACCGTCGAGCTCGAGGTGTGGCGCCCGCGGCCGGTCACCACGTTGACGTGGCCGGTCGCGCGGCGCGCGTCGGGGACGAGGGCGTTCACGAGCGTGGACTTGCCGACGCCGGAGTGACCCACGAAGACCGTCGAGTGCCCGACGAGCGCAGCGCCGATCCGCTCGAGCGGCATCTCCTCGCGGCCGCTCGTGAACACCTCGAGGTCGAGTCCTTCGAAGTGCGCGAGGAAGACGGCCGGGTCGGCGAGATCGGTCTTGGTGACGACGAGGAGGGGACGGATGCCGGCGTCCAGTGCCGCGACCAGGTACCGGTCGACGAGCCGGGGGCGGGGTTCGGGATCCGCGGCGGCGACCACGACCAGCATCTGGTCGGCGTTGGCGACGATCACCCGCTCGACCTGGTCGGTGTCGTCGGCGCTGCGCCGCAGCAGGGACGTGCGCTCCTCGATGCCGACGATGCGGCCGAGCGTGCCGTCGTCGCCGGAGGCGTCGCCCACCACGCGCGCCCGGTCGCCCGTCACGATCGGCGTCTTGCGCAGCTCGCGTGCCCGGGCGGCGAGCACCGTCCGCTCCTGCGGCTGGTCCTCGTCGACGAGGACGGTGTACCGGCCGCGGTCGACGCCCAGCACGCGGGCGATCTCGGCATCGGCGTGCGCCGGTCGGCGCTTGGTGCGCGGTCGATTGGCCTTGGGGTTGGGCCGCACCCGCACGTCGGTCTCGTCGAAGTCGGGCTCGTCGTCGTCGTCGAGGTCGTCGAGCCAGCTCATACGGTCGCCCTCGTCAGGTTCACGTCGTCGTCCGCGGAGTGCGTCACGTCCATCACCGACCGCTCGCGAGAGCCCACGCGCCGCCTCACGAGGCGCGCATCGTCTCCTCGGAGACGCCGCCCTCGGCGACGCCGCCCTCGAGCATGCGCTGCCAGATCTGCGGGAACTCCGGCATCGTCTTGGCCGTCGTGCCGATGTCGTCGACCTCGACCCCCGCAACGGCGAGCCCGATGAGCGCGCCCGTGGTGGCCATGCGGTGGTCGTGGTAGGCGTGCCACATGCCGCCCTGCAGCGGCCGCGGCGTGATGCGGATGCCGTCGGGCAGCTCTTCGGCGTCGCCGCCCAGGCCCCGCAGCTCGGCGACGAGCGCGGCGATGCGGTCGGTCTCGTGCCCGCGGATGTGGCCGATGCCGTGGAGCGTCGACGGCGAATCGGCGAACGCGGCCAGCGCGAAGATCGTCGGGGTCAGCTCGCCGGCGGCGGAGAGGTCGAGATCGACGCCCTGGATGCCGGCGCCCGCGGTCACGGTGAGCGCCCCGCCCCGTCGCACGACGCGGGCGCCCATGAGCGACAGGATGTCGGTGAGCATCGCGCCGGGCTGCGTGGAGTGCGCCGGCCATCCCGTGACCGACACCGATCCGCCGACGATCATGGCCGCGGCCAGGAACGGTGCGGCGTTGGACAGGTCGGGTTCGATCGAGACGTCCTTGCCGCGGATGGGGCCGGCCGGGACGATCCATTCGCCCACTCCGGGGCGCTCGACGTGGACGCCGCGGTGGGCGAGGGCCTCGACGGTCATGTCGATGTGCGGGATGCTCGGCAGCCGCGCGCCGGCGTGGACGAGGTGCAGACCGACGTCGAATCGCGGCGCCGACAGCAGCAGCCCCGAGACGAACTGGCTCGACGCGCTGGCGTCGATCGTGACCTCGCCGCCGCGCACGTGCCCGTGCCCGCGCACGATGAAGGGAAGGGCCCAGTGGCCGCCGTCGTCGATGTCGACGCCCACATCGCGCAGCGCGGTGATCATGGCGCCCATCGGGCGGTGCAGCGCGCTCTCGTGCGCTGTGAGGGTGACGTCTCCGCGGGCGAACCCGCCGAGGCCGGCGACGAAGCGCATGACGGTGCCCGCCTGACCGCAGTCCACCTCGGTGTCGCCGCGCAGCGGCCACACCGGCGTCACCTCGATGTCGTCGCCGTACGGCCCCGCGCCCTCGACGAACTCGATGCCGACGCCGAGCGCGCGCAGCGCCTCGATCATGCGCGCCGAGTCGTCGGAGTGCAGCGGCGACAGCAGGCGGCTCGGCGCATCGGCGAGTGCGGCGAGGATGAGCTCTCGATTGGTCAGCGACTTGGACCCCGGCACCGTCACCGTGGCGTGCAGCGGACCGGCCGCCACGGGAGCCTGCCACGAGGCGCGCCCGCTCGGCTTCGAAGTCTGGGAATAGCCGTCGCCTGTCATCGGGTTCTACCCTACTGAACCCGGAGGACAGCGGCCGGGAGAGACCCACGGAGCGGAGCCGGATGTTCGCGACCCTCGATCGCCTCGATGTCGGGGCACCCGCGCAGGAGATCCCTGCGGCACACGCCATCGGCGTGCCGGAGACGGCCGCCGTAGACTGGCGCGTGATGAGCGACTCGACCGACCAGGCTGATCCGACCGACCAGCCGCAGGATGCGCGCGCGCAGTTCGAAGAGCAGGCCCTGCCCTTCATGGACCAGCTGTACGCGGCGGCGATGCGCATGACGCGCAATCCCGCGGATGCGGCCGACCTCGTGCAGGAGACGTTCGTCAAGGCGTTCGCGTCGTGGAAGACCTTCACGCAGGGAACCAACCTCAAGGCGTGGCTGTACCGCATCCTCACGAACACCTACATCAACACCTATCGCAAGAAGCAGCGCGAGCCGTATCAGGGCACGATCGACGACCTCGAGGACTGGCAGCTCGGCGGCGCCGAGTCGACCACCGCGACGAGCACCCGCTCGGCCGAGGCGGAGGCGATCGACCACATGCCTGCCTCGGTGGTCAAGGACGCGCTGCAGTCCATCCCGGAGGACTTCCGGCTGGCGGTGTACCTCGCCGACGTCGAGGGCTTCGCCTACCAGGAGATCGCCGACATCATGAAGACCCCCATCGGCACGGTCATGAGCCGCCTGCACCGTGGCAGGCGAATGCTGCGTGAGCTGCTGGCCGACTACGCAAAAGAGCGCGGCATCGCCACTGCCGCCACAAGGAGCACGAAATGACCGACTGCGGCTGCGAGAAGGCGCGGCGCGACCTCGAGGAGTACCTCCGCAACGAGGTGTGCAAGACCGAGCACTCCGACATCGCCGAGCACCTCGAGCACTGCCCCGGATGCCGTGACGAGGCGCTCGTCGCGCGCACCCTGACCGAGGTCGTCGCCCGCGCGTGCAAGGAATCCGCCCCCGAAGAGCTGCGCGACCAGGTTCTGGCCCGGCTCCGCGAGGTCCAGGCCGCTCACTGACCTCCCGACCGCGCGGTATCAGCGCGGCGGGGGAGTGAAGACGGTGAGCGCCTCGCGCGCGACGTCGACGGTGATCGGGAGCACCCCGATCGGGTCGCCGTCGGCATAGGCCGTCACGCCGGGGGCGTTCAGCCGCACCGACCGCACGCGCCGCACCGACACCTCGGAGACGCTGGTGTGCGTGCCGGCGTAGACGCGCGGCAGGAGCCGCAGCAGCCGGAGGCGTCCCGCGGGTCGCACCAGGACGACGTCGAGCAGCCCGTCGGCCGGATCGGCGTCGGGGCAGATCGGGATGCCGCCGCCGTACGTGCGTCCGTTGCCCACCGTCGCCATCACGAGGTCGCCGGTGATCCGCTCCGTCGCGCCGTCGGGCAGCTCGAGCTCGACGGCGTAGGGGATCCCCGCCAGGGTGAGGAACTCGACCAGGATCGCGATGTTGTAGCGCGACCCGCCGCGAGGCCAGCGCATGGCGTTCGCGCGATCGTTGACCTTCGAGTCGAAGCCGCTGGCGAGCACCGAGCCGAAGTAACTGTGGGATCCGTCGGTGCGCGTCACCCGGGCGAGGTCGACCGCGCGCGTGCGGCCCCCGGCGATGGCGTCGGCGGCAGCCGTGACGTCCAGCTCGCGCAGCCCCAGGGTGGCGGCGAAGTCGTTGCCGGTCCCCGCGGGGATGATGCCGAGCGGGATGCCGGTGCCCGCGACCTCCTGGATCGCGAGGTTGACCGTGCCGTCGCCGCCGACGACCGCCACCGCGTCGGAGCCGAGGGCGATCGCCGCCCGCAGCAGCTCGGTCGACTCGGCGGCGCTGCCGCCGCTGATCACGGCGGTCTTCACACCGTGCGCGCGCAGGCGCTCGGCCGCGTGCGTTGCGGCCCCGGTGTCGGCGCCGGCACGCGCGGCCGGGTTGACGAGCAGTGCGACGTTCATGCGTCGGCCGCAGGCCCCGACGCCGAGGCCACCAGGGCGCCGGGGTTCATGATCCCGCGGGGGTCGAGCACCGACTTGACCGCACGCAGGACGTCCATCCCCAGCGCGCCGATCTCGGCCTCGAGGTAGGGCAGGTGGTCGCGCCCGACGGCGTGGTGGTGGGTGATCGTCCCGCCGGCGTCGCCGATCGCGCGGGAGGCGGCATCCTTCGCGCTCGCCCACTGGCCCTGCGGATCGGCGGTGAGCGCGGCGACGACCGTGAAGTACAGGGACGCCCCCGCCGGGTAGACGTGCGAGATGTGGCACAGCACGATCGGCTTGGTGCCCGCGGCCGTGAGCGCCTCGGTGAGCGCGGCGGTGACGGCGCGCTTGAGGCCGGGCAGGTTCGCCCAGGTCGTGGCGGTCTCCAGGGTCTCGGCGAGCACGCCGGCGTCCATCAGGGTGTCGCGGAGGGCGGGGGAGGCGAAGCGCCCGCGCTCCCAGGAACGGGCGGGATCCTCGCCGCGCGACGTGGCGCCGTGCGCCAGGAAGACCGCGTCGAGCGCGTCGCGCGTCGCCTCGGCCTCGACGGACGAGGCGCCCTCGAAGGTCGCGATGGCGAGGCATCCGCGCATCCGGGTGAGGTGTCCGCCCATCGCGGCGTTGACGCGCGTCTCGGTCTCGTCGCTCAGCCGCAGCACGGTGGGACGGATGCCGCGCTGCGTGGCCTCGCGGAACGCCGCCGTCGCGGTCGCGAAGTCCGGGAAGCTCCACGCGCGGTACGCCGTGGCGGCGGGGAGGGCACGCACGCGCACGGTGACCTCGGTGATGACGCCGAAGGCGCCCTCCGAGCCGAGGAGCAGCTGACGCAGGTCGGGGCCGGCGGCGCTCGCCGGGGAGCGGCCGAGCTGCAGATCACCCGCGGGGGTGGCGACCCGCAGCGCGTGCACGAGGTCGTCGAACCGGCCGTAGCCGCGCGAGGCCTGCCCGCTCGAGCGCGTGGCAGCGTAGCCGCCGAGTGAGGCGTACTCGAAGCTCTGCGGGAAGTGCCCGAGCGTCAGCCCGCGCGCCCCCAGGAGCTCCTCGGCCTGCGGTCCGGTCGTGCCGGCCCCGAAGGTCGCGAGCATCGACTCGGCGTCGAGGTGCAGCAGGGCGGCGGTCCGGGCGAGGTCGAGCGCGATGACGGCGCGGTGGCCGCCGCGCGCCGGGTCGACGCCGCCGACGACGGAGGTGCCGCCGCCGAACGGCACGACGGCGATGCTGCGCTCGTCGCACACGCGCAGCACCGCGGCCACCTCGGCGTGCGAGCTTGCGCTCACCACGGCATCCGGCGCGGACTGCGGCTCGTCCAGGCGGCGACGCAGCAGATCGGGTGTGCTCTTGCCGCCCAGGTGCAGGGCGCGCGCGTCGTCATCCCGTGACACCCCGTCGGCGCCCACCGTGCCGGCGAGGGCTGCGAGGTCGTCGGCGGCGAGGACCGACGGCATGAGCACGGGCCGCTCGCGGCGCGGCACCGGGTGCGTCTTGCCGGGCAGGAGCGTGGCGACGATCGCCTTGGCGGCAGCGGGCAGGCGCGCGGGGGTCGAGCCCCACGCGTCCCAGGCTCCGCGAGGCCGTGGCGCGGGCGTCGCGAGCGGCGGTGTCGCCGAGACCGGCTCGCTCGGATGATCGGTGTGCGCCCTCGCAGCCATGGCGACAGTATGACACATTCTGTATGGTTGTCACATGGTCGACGGAGTCACCGACACCGAGACAGCGATCCTCGATGCCGCGCTCGCCGAAGTGCTGGCGCACGGCATCCGCCGCACGACGGCGTCCGACATCGCCCGCCGCTGCGGCATCGCCCGGCAGACGCTCTACCGCTACTGGCCCGACGCGCAGGCGGTGTTCGCCGCGCTCGTCACGCGCGAGCTGGTCGCGGCGCTGCCCGCGCGGAAGGGCGAGAGCGCGAGCCTCGACGAGCTCGTGGAGCTTCTGGTCGAGACGGCCGAGCGCGTGCGCCGGCTGCCGCTGGTGGACCGGCTCCGCGACACCGACCCCGAGCTCTTCGCGCGCTACATCCTCGACCGTCTCGGCACGAGCCAGCGCGCCATCCACGCCGAGACGGCACGGCGCATCGGCCTCGGCATCCGCGCCGGCTTCGTCCGCGACGGCGACCCGCAGCAGCTGGCCGCCATGGTGCTCCTCATCGCCCAGTCGGCCGTGCAGTCCGCTCCCCTCGTGGGCGAGTGGCTGCCGGCCGGCGCCTGGCGCACCGAGCTCGGCCGCGCCCTCCGCGGCTATCTCGCCCCGGACGCGGAGGGCGGCGCATGAGCGCGCGGACGGTCGGGCGGACGCCGTTCCCGACCGCGCTGTCGGCCGCCCGCCGGGTGCGCGAGCTCGAGGCGCTCGCCGACGGCGGCGAGCTCGATCTGCTGGTGATCGGCGGGGGCATCACCGGGGTGGGGATCGCGCTGGATGCCGCGAGCCGCGGCCTGCGCACCGTGCTGGTGGAGCGGCACGACCTCGCGCACGGCACGAGCCGGTTCAGCTCCAAGCTCGTCCACGGCGGGCTGCGCTACCTCGCCTCGGGACAGGTGGGCATCGCCCGGGAGAGCGCCGTCGAACGGCACATCCTCCTCACCCGCACGGCGCCGCACCTCACGCGCGCCCTCGCGCAGGTGGTGCCGCTGCACGAGCCCGGGCACGTCGCGCGCGGCGCCTACGTCGGCCTCGGGTACGAGCTCGGGAACGGCCTGCGCCGCACGGTCGGCACGCCCGGCGCGCTGCTCCCGGGCCCCGGCGCGATCGGCCGCGAGGCGACCCTGCGGCTGGCTCCCGCGGTGCGCGCCGATGGCCTCCGCGGCGGGGTGCGCGGCTGGGACGGCCAGCTCATCGACGACGCGCGCCTCGTCGTCGCCGTGGCCCGCACGGCCGCCGGGTACGGGGCATCCGTCCTCACCCGCGTCGAGGCCACCGCCGTGAGCGGCGGCGAGGCGACTCTCCGTGACCTCGTCACCGGCTCCGTGCTGCGCGTGCGCGCCCGCGCGGTCGTGAGCGCCACCGGCGTCTGGGCGGGCGAGCTCGACCCCGACGTGCGGCTGCGACCGAGCCGCGGCACGCACCTGGTCGTCGCGACGGCGCGGCTCGGCGGCTCGGACGTCTCGCTCACCGTGCCGATCCCCGGATCGTCGAGCCGCTTCGTCTTCACCCTGCCGTCGTTGCACGGCCGCACTTACATCGGGCTCACCGACGTGCCCGCCGAGGGCCCGGTGCCCGACGTGGCGCAGGCGACCGGGTCCGAGATCGACCAGCTGCTGGGCACGGTCAACACCGTGCTCGCGCACCCGCTCGGTCGCGACGACGTGCTTACCACGTTCGCGGGGCTCCGGCCGCTGCTCGCCGGTGCCGACGACGACGAGACCAGCGATCTCTCGCGCCGTCACGCGATCCTCGAATCGCGCGACGGCGTGCTGAGCGTCGTCGGCGGCAAGCTCACCACCTACCGCCGCATGGCCGAGGACGCCGTCGACGAGGTCATCCGGCGCGACCCCGGCTTCCCGTCGCGGCCGTCGCCGACGCGCACCATCCCGCTCGTCGGAGCGTGGCCGCGCCACCGTCTCGGCGAGATCACGGCCGCCCCGCGCCTCGTCCGCCGCTACGGTGCCGAGGCGCCGTATGCCGCGGCGCTGCCCGACGGCGCCGGCGCCGCCCGCGGGGTCACGGCGCAAGAGCTCGAGTGGGGGGTGCGCGTCGAGGGCGCCCTCGGCGTGGCCGACCTCCTCGACCGGCGCACGCGCCTCGGCCTCGTCGACTCCGATCGGGAGGAGTCGACGGATGCCGCGGCCGCCGCCTTCGCCCGCGCGGGCGTGGTGCCGATCGACGGGTGAGGCCCGACCCGCGCAGGCGCCGCGCGGTGGCATCCGGACGGTTCTGCCGACATCCGCCCACTTGGCAGGATTCCGCGCGTGCGCGTCTGCGGAGAGCGCAGACGGCACCGGATGCCGAGGCCACACTGGAGCGGTGATGCGCAGCGATCGGCGGGCCGGCCTCGGCATCCCCCAGGGCACGGCGCTGTACATCGCGTCCGTGCTCGGGACGGGGCTGCTGCTGCTCCCGGGGCTGGCCGCCGAGGTGGCCGGTCCGGCCTCGATCGTGGCGGTGCTCGCCGTCATCGCGCTGTCGGTTCCGCTCGCGGGCACGTTCGCGGCCCTCGCGGCGCGCTACCCCGATCCCGGAGGCGTGGCCAGCTATGTGCGCCGGGCACTGGGACGCACGGCGGCGCGGGCCACCGGCTACTGGTTCTTCTTCGGGGTGGCCGCCGGCGTGCCGGTGCTCGCCGCGCTCGGCGCCGAGTACCTCACCGCCGTGCTGCACCTGGATCGGATGGCCGTTCCGATCCTGATGTTCGGCCTCCTGCTCCCGCCGTTCGTGGTCAACATGCTGGGCGTGCGCACCGCGGGCGCCGTGCAGTTCGTGCTCACCGGCCTTCTCGTCGGCATCGTCGTCTTCGTGGTGGCCGCCGCCTTCCCCGCAGTCGAGGCATCCCGCTTCACGCCTTTCCTGCCGCACGGCTGGACGGGCGTCGGCACCGCCATCAGCCTCTTCGTCTGGGCGTTCGCCGGCTGGGAGGTCGGCACGCACATCTCGGGGGAGTTCCGCGACGCCCGCCGCAGCATCCCCATCGCGACGGCCATCGCGCTCGTGGTGACGGGACTCGCGTACCTGCTGCTGCAGATCGTGACGGTGGGCGTGCTCGGCGATGCGGCCGGGGACGGGGCCGTTCCCCTGCTCTCGCTGGCGGACGCCGTGGCGCCGGGATTCGGGCCCACCGCGGTGGGCGCGGTCGCCGCGATCGTGGTGCTGGGGGTCATGAACGCGTACGTGGCCGCGTTCGGCAAGCTGGGCGCCTCCCTCGCGGCGGCCGGCGATCTGCCGCGCGTGCTCGCACCCGGCGCCGAGACCGGAGGCGTTCCGCGGCGCGCGCTGCTGCTGACATTCGCCATCGCGGTGACGTACTGCTCCATCGCCCTCGTGACCGGTGGCGACCTGCGGACGTTCATCCTCATCCACACCAGCAACATGGTGTCGATCTATACGGCCGGGATGATCGCGGCCACTCTGATCCTGCCGCGGCTGACAACGGGCTGGTTCATGGCGGTGGTCGCCGCCGTGCTGTCGGCCGGGCTGCTGGTGCTCGCCGGGGGCAGCCTGATCCCGGCCGCGCTGCTCGCCCTCGCCGCCGTCATCGTCACCCTGTGGCAGCGGGTCCGCCGTTCGCCATCCGCGCGGGGCTCCCGCGCCGGCGCCCCGGCGAGCACCGCTGCCGACTCCGAGCGGTCCGCCGAGGTGAAGACGGCGGCACGCTCGGCGGCACGCGATTCGGCCCTGGACGTTCCCCGCTGAGCGGGGAGCGGTCCAGGGCCGAGTCGGCGGAACGCGGTGGTCAGCCCAGCGTCAGCGCCTGCTTCATGATCGACGCCTGCTCCGCGGCGTGCACCTTGGGCGACCCGGTCGCGGTGGATGCCGCGGCCGCGCGCGAGACACGGCTGATGGTGCGTCCGCGCAGGTGCTTGACGACCTCGAGCGCGATGAACGGCCATGCGCCCTGGTTCTCGGGCTCGTCCTGCACCCACACCAGCTCGGCGTTCGGGTAGGAGTCGATGACGGCGTTCAGCTCGTCGATCGGTGCCGGGTAGTACTGCTCCAGGCGCACCAGCGCGATCTCGGGGTTCGGGTTCTTGTCGAGCTCCGCGCGCAGATCCCAGTGGATCTTGCCCGCGTGCAGCAGCACGCGCTTGACGGCCGACTTGTCGACCGACCGGTCGTCGTCGAGCACGGGCTGGAACTTGCCGCTCAGGAAGTCCTCGACCTTGCTGGTCGCGCCGCGCAGACGCAGCATCGCCTTGGGGGTGAAGACGATCAGCGGCCGACGCGGGCGTGCGTAGGCCTGCCGGCGCAGCAGGTGGAAGTACGACGCGGGCGTGGACGGCCGCGCCACCGTCATGTTGTCCTGGGCGCACATCTGGAGGTAGCGCTCGATGCGGGCCGACGAGTGGTCGGGGCCCTGGCCCTCGTAGCCGTGGGGGAGCAGCAGCACGACGCTCGACTGCTGGCCCCACTTCTGGTCGGCCGACGAGATGAACTCGTCGACGACGGACTGTGCGCCGTTGCCGAAGTCGCCGAACTGCGCCTCCCACAGCACGAGCGAGTCGGCGCGCTCGACGGAGTAGCCGTACTCGAACGCCATCGCCGCGTACTCGCTGAGCAGCGAGTCGTAGACGTAGAAGCGGCCCTGGTCCTCGCTGAGGTTCGTCAGCGGGATCCACTCCTGGCCGTTCGCGCGGTCGTGGAGCACCGCGTGGCGCTGCACGAAGGTGCCGCGGCGCGAGTCCTGGCCCGCCAGGCGCACGTTCGTCTTCTCGAGGAGGAGCGAACCGAACGCCAGCAGCTCGCCGAAGCCCCAGTCGATCGAGCCGTTGCGGCTCATGTCGAGACGCTTGTCGAGCAGCTGCTGCAGCTTGTTGTGGACCGTGAAGCCCCCGGGCTTGTTGACGAACGTGTCGCCGATGAGGTTGACCATCTCGCGCGAGACGCCGGTGGTCTCGGGCTCGCCGGCGGCGGGCTCGGCAGCGGCGTCGGGCACCACGATGGGCGATGAGCCGGTCTCGGCGGCGTGGGTCTCGGCGAAGGCGATCTCGAGGCGGTTCTGGAAGTCCTGCTTGGCCTTCTCGTACTCCTCCTCGGTGATGTCGCCGCGGCCGACGAGGGCCTCGGTGTACAGCCGGCGGACCGAGCGCTTCGCCTCGATGAGGTTCGTCATGAGCGGCTGCGTCATCGACGGGTCGTCGCCCTCGTTGTGACCGCGCCGGCGGTAGCAGACGAGGTCCACCACGACGTCGCGATGGAAGCGCTCGCGGTACGCGAACGCCAGCTGGGCGACCCGGGTGACGGCCTCGGGGTCGTCGCCGTTCACGTGGAAGATCGGCGCCTGGATCGTCTTGGCGACGTCGGTGGCGTACACCGACGTGCGAGCGTCGGTCGGGGTCGTGGTGAAGCCGACCTGGTTGTTGACCACGACGTGCACGGTGCCGCCGGTGCGGTAGCCGCGCAGCTGCGACATCTGCAGCGTCTCGACGACCACGCCCTGACCGGCGAACGCCGCGTCGCCGTGCACCAGGATCGGCAGCCACGTGAAGGTCCCGATGGGCTTGCGGTCCTGCTTGGCGCGGACGATGCCCTCGAGCACGCCGTCGACCGTCTCGAGGTGCGACGGGTTGGCGGCGAGGTAGACCGGCAGCTCGGCCTGGTTGTCGGCGACGAACGTGCCCTCGGTGCCGAGGTGGTACTTCACGTCGCCCGAGCCGCTCTTGGAGCCGATGGCGACGGAGCCCTCGAACTCGCGGAACACCTGGCCGTACGTCTTGCCGGCGATGTTGGTGAGCACGTTGAGGCGGCCGCGGTGCGCCATGCCGATCGCGGCGCCGTCGAGACCCGCCTCGGCGGCACCCTGCAGGATCTCGTCGAGGAGCGGGATGAGCGACTCGCCCCCCTCGAGGCTGAAGCGCTTCTGACCGACGTACTTGGTCTGCAGGAACGTCTCGAAGGCCTCGGCCTGGTTGAGCTTGTCGAGGATCCGCAGCTGCTCGTCGTGGCCGGGCTTCTGGTACTTGACCTCGACGTTCTCCTGGAACCACGCGCGCTGAACCGGGTCCTGGATGTGCATGTACTCGATGCCGATGGTGCGGCAGTACGAGTCGCGGAGCACGCCGAGGATGTCGCGGAGCTTCATCTGGCGCTTGCCGCCGAACCCGCCGGTGACGAACTCGCGGTCGAGGTCCCAGAAGGTGAGCCCGTGGCTCTCGATCTCGAGGTCGGGGTGCGTGCGCTGCACGTACTCGAGCGGGTCGATGTCGGCCATGAGGTGGCCGCGCACGCGGAAGGAGTTGATGAGCTCCTGCACCCGCGCCTGCTTGTCGACGCGCTCGGCGAGGTCGACGTTGATGTCGGCGCCCCAGTGGATGGGAGCGTAGGGGATGCGCAGCGCGGCGAAGATGTCCTCATAGAAGCTGCGCTGCCCGATGAGCAGCTCGTGCACCTTCTTGAGGAACTCGCCGGAGCCGGCGCCCTGGATGACGCGGTGGTCGTAGGTGCTGGTGAGCGTGATCGTCTTGCCGATCGCGAGCTCGTTGAGGGTCTTGTCGCTCGCGCCCTGGAACTCGGCGGGGTACTCGAGGGCGCCGGCGCCGACGATGCAGCCCTGGCCCTTCATGAGCCGCGGCACCGAGTGGACGGTGCCGATGCCGCCGGGGTTGGTGAGCGAGATCGTGGTGCCCTGGAAGTCGGCCGCGGTCAGCTTGTTGCCGCGCGCGCGGGTGACGAGGTCTTCGTAGGTGGTGAGGTACTCGTTGAACGTGAGCTGCTCGGCGCGCTTGATGCTCGGCACCAGGAGGGCGCGCGTGCCGTCGGGCTTGGGCAGGTCGATCGCGATGCCGAGGTTGATGTGCGCGGGCGCCACGAGCGACGGCTTGCCGTCGATCTCGGCGTAGAACACGTTCTGGCTCGGGAACTCCTTGAGCGCCTGGATGATCGCCCACCCGATGAGGTGGGTGAAGCTCACCTTGCCGCCGCGCGTGCGCGACATGTGGTTGTTGATGACGATGCGGTTGTCGATCATCAGCTTCGCCGGCACCGTGCGCACGCTCGTGGCCGTCGGAACCGTCAGCGACTCGTCCATGTTGGCGGCGAGGGTCTTCGGCATGCCGCGCA
The DNA here is from genome assembly GCF_033548675.1 of Microbacterium sp. M3. Lineage (NCBI taxonomy): Bacteria > Bacillati > Actinomycetota > Actinomycetes > Micrococcales > Microbacteriaceae > Microbacterium > Microbacterium sp. M3. Next base: position 265,987 of record NZ_JAWTZT010000003.1, on the reverse strand, counting down.
GCGTCGTGACGACGTCGTCGTCGGACTCGCCGTCGGCCGCCGACGGCTGCGCCTTGGGCGCCTGCGCCGGGATGGGCTGCGGAGCCGCGGGCCGTGCGGTGGTGCGCGCGACCGGCTGCGCGCCGATGACGGGGATCGGCGCGGTCACCGGTCGGGGCTCGGATGCCGCGGCCGGCGCTGCGGGCGGCTTCGAAGCCGCCGCCGCCGGTGCCGCGGGCGCCGCAGCGGCGTCGGCCTTCGGTGTCGCCCCGTCGGCAGGGTGGTAGGCCTCGAGAACGGGCCACCATGCCTTGTCGACGGAGTTCCGGTCGATCTTGAACTGTTCGTACAGCTCCTCGACGAGCCACTCGTTGGCTCCGAACTCTCCCTCGTTCGAAACCCCGACGCCCGTCACCTGGCTCGACACGCTGAATCGCCTGCTTTCATCGGTGAAGTTCTGGGTAGCGCGGGGGGCGCGGATCGCCCTCACACACGACGGTTAAGCCTAGCCCAGTCTCGGCGGGCGGTTCCGGCCCTTGACTTCTCGCAGACTGAAAGAACGCGCAGGATTATCCGCACAGGAACTGTCACTACCCTTGGCGGTCATGGAGTTCTACGGCGAAGCACCCGACGTCGACCTGACCTACTCGGACGTGTTCCTCGTCCCCCGGCGATCGGCGATCACCAGCCGCCTCGACGTCGACCTCGCCCCCGGCGACGGCACGACGGCGACGCTGCCGCTCGTCTCGGCCAACATGAACTCGGTGACGGGCGCGCGCCTGGCGGCGACCCTCGCGCGCCGCGGCGGGCTGGGAGTCCTCCCGCAGGACATGCCGCTGCAGGAGCTGGATGCCGCGATCCGCTGGGTCAAGGCGCAGCCGGTGGCGTGGGACACCCCGCTGGTGCTGCCGCCGGACGCCACCGTCGCCGACGCCGCGCGGCTGCTCCCGCCCACCGACGGCCACGGCATCGTGGTGGCCACCGCCGGCACGTCCGGCCGGATCGACGCGGACGACATCCTCGGCGTCGTCCCCGCCGCGCGCCTGGGTACCGCCCTGGCCGACGCGCGCCTGGGCGACCTGGCGCGCGGGCGCGCGGCATCCGTCGACGCCGACGACATCGAGAGCGCGCGCCACGCGTTCGACGTGATCGTCGCCGCCGAGGCCGAGACGGTGTGCGTGCTGCACCACGGCCACCTCGTGGGCACCCTCTCGCGGCGGAGCGCGCTGCGCTCGACGCTGTACCGCCCTGCCGTCGATGCGTCCGGGCGCCTCATCGTCGCAGCGGCCGTCGGCATCAACGGCGACGTCGCCGCCAAGGCGCAGGCGCTGGCGGCCGCCGGCGTCGACGTGCTCGTGGTCGACACGGCGCACGGGCACCAGGAGGGCATGCTGCGGGCCCTCCGCGCCGTCGCCGATCTCGACCTCGGCATCCCGATCGCCGCGGGCAACATCGTCACCGCCGACGGCGTCCACGACCTCGTCACCGCCGGCGCGACGATCCTCAAGGTCGGCGTCGGGCCCGGCGCCATGTGCACGACGCGCATGATGACCGCGGTCGGCCGCCCTCAGTTCTCCGCCGTGCTCGAGACCGCCGAGGCGGCGCGTGTCATGGGCGCACACGTGTGGGCCGACGGGGGAGTCCGTTATCCGCGCGACGTCGCGCTGGCGCTGGCGGCGGGTGCGGCATCCGTCATGATCGGCTCGTGGTTCGCCGGCACCATCGAGGCGCCCGGCGAGCTGCAGCTGGACGACGCCGGGCGCGCCTACAAGGAGTCGTGGGGCATGGCCTCGACCAAGGCCGTGCACGAGCGGTTCGGCCGCCTCGACCCCTACGAGCTGGCGCGCAAGGAGCTGTTCGCCGAGGGCATCTCGTCGTCGAGGATCTACCTCGACCCGCTGCGCCCGGGGCTCGAGGACCTGCTCGACATGATCACGTCCGGAGTGCGCTCGTCGTTCACCTACGCCGGCGCCTCGACGGTGGCCGAGTTCCACGACCGCGCCCGCGTCGGCCTGCAGTCGGCGGCGGGTTACGAAGAGGGCAAGGCGCTGCCCGTCAGCTGGTGAGGATGACGGATGCCGCGGCCCGCGGCATCCGTCCTCCTCGTCACCGTCCGGAGCGCCGATCGCGCGCGTCGGCCGGCTCATCGTCGCCGTCGTGCTCCTCGCGGATGCGGCGGCCCTCCTCGACGTCCTTCTTCGCCTTCTCGGCGGCCTTGTCGCTCTTGCGGGTGTCGCGCGGGGGGAGCTGGATGTCCTCCTCCGCGGCGATCCCCGCCTGCAGCTGGCGACCGCGCTCGAGCTCGGCGTCGAACTCCGCGCCGAACAGCAGCGCGATGTTCGCGATCCACAGCCACAGCAGGAAGATGATCACGCCCGCCAGCGAGCCGTACGTGCGGTCGTAGTTGGAGAAGTTCGCGACGTACAGGCCGAAGAGCACCGACGCCACGACCAGGGTGAGGATGGCCAGCAGCGAGCCCAGGCTGATCCAGCGGAACTTCGGCTGCTTGGCGTTGGGCGTCGCGTAGTAGAGGATCGCGACCATCAGCACGACGATGAATGCCAGCACCGGCCACTTCACGATCGACCAGATCGTGGTGGCGGCTTCGCCGAGTCCGAGCGCGGAGCCCACGGCATCGGCGACCGGGCCCGACACGACGAGCAGCACGAGCGCCACCACGATCAGGGCGACGCCGATCACCGTCACGAGCAGCTGGGCGGGCTTCAGCTTCCAGAACGGCCGCCCCTCCTCGATCTCGTAGATGCGGTTCATCGCGCGGCTGAAGGCGGCGACGTAGCCCGACGCCGACCAGATCGCCAGCACGAGGCCGAGGACGAGCCCCCAGCCGGCGGCGGGGGAGTCCGCGAGCTGCTCGAGCGGCCCGCTCAGCGTCTCGGCGGTCTCGGGCGACGCGGACTCCACCACGCCCAGGATCGCGTCGGTGGCCTGCCCGTTGCCGGCGATGAGGCCGAAGATCGAGAAGACGGCGACGAGCCCCGGGAAGATCGCGAGCACCGAGTAGTAGGTGAGGGCCGCCGCGATGTCGGTGCACTCGTCGGCCGAGAACTCGCGGATGGTCTTGACGAAGACGTACTTCCACGAGCGCTTCTCGATCTGCGCGGGGGTGTCGGGCTTGTCGCCGTGCTCGGGGTCCGGGGCCCCTCGTCCGTCGCGCTGGTGGTCCGTCGTGGTCATGGCGTCTCCGCTTCGTCGTGCCGTCCGGCGGTGGGGCGCCGGGCCGACCATCCTCGGCGGAGAGCGGCCGACGGGCGAAGGGGGTTGACACGCGCCCGGGCCGGCTCGGCGCGTAGACTTGTCGGCACGATGGACGACCCTCCTCCTTGTAGACCCTCGCCCCACCGACCCTCCACCCCGATCGACGGGGGTGACGTGTGATGGATTACGTCATGTTGGGCGTGGGGCTCCTGCTCACCATCGGCACCGGACTCTTCGTCGCCAGCGAGTTCGCGCTGGTGAACCTCGACCGGGCCGACCTCGAAGCCCGCCAGGCCGCGGGCGAGACGCGGCTGTCGCTCACGATCAGCGCACTGCGCATCACCTCGACGCACCTGTCGAGCGCGCAGCTCGGCATCACCCTGACCACCCTGCTCACCGGTTACACGATGGAGCCGGCGATCTCGAACCTGCTCGCGCCGGTCTTCGACGCGTGGGGCGTCCCGAGCGGCGTCTCGCGGCCGCTCGCCGCCGTCATCGGCGTCTCGATCGCCACGGTGTTCTCGATGATCATCGGCGAGCTCGTGCCCAAGAACTTCGCCCTGGCGATCCCGCGGCAGACGGCCAAGCTCGTGATGCCGTTCCAGGTGGCGTTCACGACCGTGTTCCGCCCCGCCATCGTGGTGCTCAACGGCAGCGCCAACGGCGTGCTGCGCTCGGTGGGCATCGAGCCCAAGGAGGAGCTCTCGGGCGCCCGCACCGCCGAGGAGCTCTCGAGCCTCGTGCGGCGGTCGGCGAGCGCCGGCGTGCTCGAGGAGGACACCGCGTCGCTCCTCGACCGCAGCCTCACCTTCGCCCGCCTCACCGCGGCCGACGTCATGACGCCGCGCCCCAGCATCCACGCGCTCGCCGCAGACGACTCCGCCGAGGACGTCATCCAGCTCGCCCGTCGCACCGGCCACAGCCGGTTCCCGGTGTACGGCGAGGACATGGACGACATCACCGGCGTCGTCCACCTCAAGGCCGCCGTGGGCGTGCCGCGCGAGCGCCGCGCCGACGTGCCCGCGGCCGCGCTGGCGACCGAGCCCCTGCGCTTCCCCGAGACCGTCCACCTCGACGCCCTCGTCGCCGAGCTCCGCGCTCGCGGCTACCAGATGGCGATCGTCGTCGACGAGTACGGCGGCACGGCGGGCGTCGTCACGCTGGAGGACCTCGTCGAGGAGATCGTCGGCGAGGTGCTCGACGAGCACGACCGCCGCCGCGCCGGCATCGTGCGCGTCGACGACACCGTCATCTTCCCCGGCGAGCTCCGGCCGGACGAGGTGCGCGATCGCACCGGCATCCGCATCCCCGAAGGGGACGTGTACGACACCGTCGGCGGGTACATCATGAGCGTCCTCGAGCGCATCCCCGCCGTCGGCGACACGGTCGAGATCGAGGACGGCAGCCTCGAGGTTCAGCGCATGGATTCCCGCCGCGTCGACCGGGTGAGGTTCGTGCCGACCCCGATGCCCCATGCCGAGCCGACCGAGGGGGGTGAGCGCCGATGAACGACTGGGCCGGAATCGCCTGGCTGGTGGTGCTGCTCATCGCCAACGCCTTCTTCGTCGGCGCCGAGTTCGCCGTGATCTCGGCGCGCCGTTCGCAGATCGAGCCGCTCGCCGAGAAGGGCTCGCGCTCGGCCAAGACCGCGCTGTACGCCATGGAGCACGCGACGCTCATGCTCGCGACCAGTCAGCTGGGCATCACGATCTGCTCGCTGCTGATCCTGAACGTGTCGGAGCCGGCGATCCACCACCTGCTGGCCGAGCCGCTCGGGCTCACCGGCTGGTCGGAGGGGGTCGTGGACGCCATCGCCTTCGCGGTCGCCCTGATCCTGGTGTCGTACCTGCACGTCGTCTTCGGCGAGATGGTGCCGAAGAACCTGGCGTTCTCGGTGCCCGATCGCGCGGTGCTGATGCTCGCGACGCCGCTGGTGTGGGTGTCGAAGCTGTTCCACCCCGTCATCGTCACCCTCAACTGGATCGCCAACCACGTGGTGCGCCTCTTCCGGGTCGAGCCGAAGGACGAGGCCGCCTCGACCTTCACCCTCGAGGAGGTCGCGACGATCGTGAACCAGTCGCGCATCGAGGGCGTCCTCGACGACGCCGCGGGCACGGTGGCCGCGGCGGTCGAGTTCACCGACAAGAAGGCGGCCGACATCGCCGTGCCGCTGTCGGCGCTCGTGACGCTGCCCGCGACGACCACCCCCGACGAGATCGAGCGCGCCGTCGCCAAGCACGGCTTCTCGCGGTACGTGATCGTCGACGAGGCGGCCACCCCGCTCGGCTACGTGCATCTGAAGGACATCCTGCGCGCGGCGGAGGGGCCGGATGCCGCGACCGACGTCGCGCGCACCATCCCGCCCAAGCGCATCCACCACATGGTGCCGGTGCTCGAGTCGACCGACCTCGAGGACGCCCTCGCGCTCATGCGGCGCGCCGGGCGGCACCTGGCTCAGGTGCGCAACGACACCGGCGAGATCACGGCGGTGCTCTTCCTCGAGGACATCATCGAGGAGCTCATCGGCGAGGTGCAGGACGCCACGCGTCGCCGCCTCTTCTGAGCCTCACCGCCGTCGTTGAGCGAGGAGCGCAGCGACGAGACGAAACGTCGCCGGATCCGTCCGCGACGTCTCGTCTCGTCGCGCTCGCTCAGCGAGCAGAGACCGCCGGGCGGGCGCGGAGGTACTGCGCGGGCCAGTAGTCGATGTCGGCCCCGAGCTCGGCGGCGGCGCGCAGGCCGTAGTGCGGGTCGCGCAGCCACTCGCGGCCGGCCATGACGGCGTCGGCCGCGTCCTCGGCGAGCACGCGCTCGGCGTGGGCGGCGTCGTCGATCATGCCGACCGCGTTGACGGGCACGCCGGCCTCGCGCCGCACGCGGGCGGCGAGGTCGACCTGGTACCCGGGGCCGGTGGTGATCCGCTGGTGCGCGACCAGGCCGCCGCTGGAGATGTCGAAGAAGTCCGCGCCGCGCTCGGCGGCCCAGCGCGCGACGGTCACGGTCTCGGCCGCGTCCCACCCGCCGTCCGCCCAGTCGGTGGCCGAGAACCGGACGATCACGGGAACGCCGGGCGCGGCATCCGTCACCGCGTCCAGCACCCGCAGCAGCAGGCGCGCGCGGTTCTCGAGCGAGCCGCCGTACTCGTCGTCGCGGAGGTTCGACAGCGGGGAGAGGAACTGGTGCAGCAGGTAGCCGTGCGCGGCGTGAACTTCGAGCACCTCGAAGCCGGCCTCGACGGCGCGGCGCGCGGCCGCCGCGAAGTCGGCCACGACGGCGTCGATGCCCGCGGCGTCGAGCGCGATCGGCTCGGCGTAGCCGTCGAACGCGACGGCCGACGGCGCCACGGTGGTCCAGCCGCCCTCGTCGGCGGCGACGGAGCCCCGGCGGCCCGAGAACGGCGACCAGGTCGAGGCCTTGCGCCCGGCGTGCGCGAGCTGCACGCCGGCGACAGCGCCGCGGCGGCGGATCGCTGCGACGATCGGCGCCCACGCGTCGCGCTGCTCGTCGTTCCAGAGGCCGGTGTCGTCGGGCGAGATGCGTCCCTCGGGCGAGACGGCGGTGGCCTCGGCGACGATGAGCCCGGCGCCGCCCGACGCGAACTGGGCGAGGTGCGTGTGGTGCCACTCCTGCGGCACGCCGTCCACGGCGCTGTACTGGCACATCGGCGACACCCACAGGCGGTTGCGCACCGTGACGTCGCGGAGCGTGAGGGGGGTGAAGAGGCGGCTCATCGTTTCTCCGGGGGAAGGGGCCGTGCGCGGGACGACAGCGGCCCCGATACTGGACCGTATGGAGTCGTCCCGGGCAGTGCCGACATGGACGCGCGACGATTGTGTTCACGCTCTGCGAAGGCCAACCGCCGCCGACGACAAGTATTCCCGAGGGGTGCTCGGCATGCGCACCGGCTCGGAGGCCTACCCGGGTGCCGCCGTACTGGGGGTCGAGGCGGCGTGGCGCACGGGCCTCGGCATGGTGCGCTACCTGGGTCCCGAGCGGCCGGCCGGACTGGTGCTGGCGCGCCGGCCCGAGACCGTCACGGCGGAGGGACGCGTCCAGGCGTGGGTCATCGGGTCGGGAACGGATGCCTCGACCCGCGCCGCGTCCGAGACGGCGGCGCTGCGGGGCGTGCTGTCCGACACCAACCCGGTCGTCGTCGACGCGGGTGCGCTCGACCTGGCCGCCGAGGCGACGGCGCCGCGCATCCTGACCCCGCACGACCGCGAGCATGCGCGCCTGCGCACCGCGCTCGGCCTCGGGCATCCACCCGCCGATCGCGTGGAGGCCGCGCGCGGCACGGCCGAGGCGACGGGCGCGGTGATCCTGCTGAAGGGGTCGACGACGGTCGTCGCCGCCCCGGACGGCTGGGCCGCGACGGTCGAGGCGGGAACCCCGTGGCTCGCGACCGCGGGCACCGGCGACGTGCTCGCCGGTGCGATCGGCGCGGTGGTCGCGGGCGCGATGGCCCGCGAAGAGCCGACGGATGCCGCGTCCCTCGCCGCGCTCGCCGCCTCCGCCGCGTGGCTCCACGGCCGCGCCGGCGTGCTCGCGGCGGCCGTCTCCGGCGACGGGCCCATCACGGCGCTGGATGTGGCCGAGGCGCTTCCGCGCGCGGTCGCCGAGGTCCTGCGACGCTGACAGGTCGCACCGGCCGTGGCAGTCGAGGCCGTGGCGACGGGCGTCCGTAGGATGGTCGGGTGGGGCGACGGGCGGCGGTGTGGATCGCGTTCGTCCTCGTGCACGCCGTCGTCATCTGGCTCGGCTTCGCAGATGACCGGGCCGCCTCGTGGGACGTCGGCCAGCTGTACCGGTGGTGGGCGTGGCAGACGCTCAACGGCCAGGCGTTCCCCGGGATCACCGAGGACTGGATCTATCCCGCGCTGGCGCACCTGCCGATCGTCGTCACCGGGCTGTTCTGGCCGCTGGTCGACTACACGCTGGTGTGGGGCCTGCTGGTCACCGCGCTGGACGCCGCGGCCTTCGCGCTCCTCGTCGGTCGCGGGCGATCGCGCGGACGCCTGACGGCGGCCTGGTTCTGGCTGGCGGCGCTGCTCGCACTGGGCGGCGTCGGCATGTTCCGGCTGGACGCCGTGACGGTTCCGCTCGCCGTGGCCGGCTCCCTGTGGCTGGTGGGGCGCCCCTGGGTGGGCTCGGCGCTTCTCGCGGTGGCGACCTGGATCAAGGTGTGGCCCGCAGCTCTCCTCGCCGCGGCGGTCATCGCCGTGCGCCGGCGCTCCGCCGTGGTCGGGGGAGCGGCCGTCGTCTCGGCGGCTGTGGTCGCCCTCGTCGTGCTGGCGGGCGGCGGGGCGCACCTGTTCGGCTTCGTCGGCGATCAGACATCGCGCGGGCTCCAGATCGAGGCGCCGGTGAGCGCTGTCTACCTGCTGATGGGCATCGCCGGCGTACCGGGTGTGGCGATCGTCCACGACGAGGCCCTCATCACCTTCCAGGTCGAGGGCCCCGCCGTCGACGCGGTGGTCGCCGTGATGACCCCCGTGCTGATCATCGGCATGCTCGCGATCGCGGCGCTCGGCGCCCTCAAGGCATGGCGGGGTGCGACGTTCGTCGGGCTCTTCCCGCCGCTGGCCACGGCGCTCGTCCTGGGCTTCATCGTGCTCAACAAGGTCGGCTCGCCGCAGTACATGGCCTGGCTCGTCGCGCCGATCGTCGTCGGCCTCGCCGTGGATCGTCGCCGCTGGTGGCGGCCGGCCGTCCTGGCGATCGGGATCCTGGGGCTGACCCAGCTGATCTTCCCGTTCTGGTACGACGCGATCCTCCTGCTCCGCCCGGCGGAGGTCTGGGTGCTCGTGCTGCGGAACACGCTGCTCGTCGCGCTCTTCGGGTGGGTCGTGGTGCGCCTCGCACGCGTCGGCGTCGCGCGACCGGTGACCCAGCGGGTGCGAGAGTAGAGGTGCCCGCGGCATCCGTCGCCCGCTCATCCCCTCGAGAACCGGAGGTTCGCATGCTCGTCGCCTTCTCCGTCGCCCCCAGCGGAACCGGCAACGCCGACGGCTCGGTGCACGACGCCGTCGCCGCCGCCGTGCGCGTGGTCCGCGACAGCGGCCTTCCGCACCGCACCACGTCGATGTTCACGGAGCTCGAGGGGGAGTGGGACGAGGTCTTCGACGTCGTCAAGCGAGCGACCGAGGCCGTCGCCGCCTACGGCTCGCGCGTGTCGCTGGTGCTGAAGGCCGACATCCGCCCGGGCTACTCGGGCGAGCTCGACGGCAAGATCGAGCGGCTCGAGGCGGCGATCGACCGCCAGGGGAGCGACGGCGGCGAGGCCGGCTGACGGCGGTTCGGCCCGTGAGCGTCGTGCGGGTCGGGCGATGACCGAATCGATTCGACACGGTGCGACGGCCCGGCTAACGTGACGTGGTGTCCTCCTCGAATCCGATGCCCGCGCCCCGCACCTCGGCCGCGACGTGGGCGCTCCTCTCGCTCGCGGTGGGCAGCTTCGGCATCGGCATGACGGAGTTCGTCGTGATGGGCCTACTGCCGAACGTCGCGACCGATCTGCTGCCGAAGCTCTGGCTCGCAAGCCGCGAGGACGCCATCGCCCAGAGCGGCTGGCTCATCTCGCTGTACGCCCTCGGCGTCGTGGTCGGCGCGCCGACGATCGCCGGCGCGGTGGCGAAGTACCCCCGCCACCGCGTGATGATCGGCCTCGCGCTGGCGCTCACCGTCTTCAACGCGCTGACCTTCCTCGCGCCCACGTTCGAATGGGTGGCGGTGTCGCGCTTCCTCGCCGGCCTGCCGCACGGCGCGTACTTCGGCATCGGCGCCCTCGTCGCGGCCGAGGTGCTCGGGCCGGGCATGCGGGCCAAAGGCGTCGCGTTCGTGCTCACCGGCCTCACGGTCGCGAACGTCGTCGGCGTCCCGCTGGGCACCTACCTCGGCCAGCAGCTCGGCTGGCGCGCCGCGTTCATGGTCGTCGCCGCGATCTTCGCCGCCGCGACGGTGCTCATCGCCTTCTTCGTGCCGGAGCATCCCGGCGATCCGAGTCGCACGCTGCGGGCCGAGCTCAAGGTCTTCCGCATCGGGCAGGTCTGGCTCGCGCTCGGGGTGGGCGCGATCGGCTTCGGCGGCTTCTTCGCCGTCTACAGCTACGTCGCGCCGCTCGTCACCGAGGTCGCGGGATCGGCCGAGTGGGTCGTGCCGATCGTGCTGGTGGTGATGGGCATCGGCATGACGGTCGGCAACCTCGTCGGCGGCCACCTCGCCGACGTCGAACTGCGGCGCACGCTCGTGGGCGGTCTGGTCGCCCTGGCCGTCGCGCTCGCCCTCGTCGCCGTGACCGCGCCGTGGATCTGGGCGCTCGGCGTCTTCGTGTTCGCGGTGGGGCTCGTGGCGTCGGCGCTCAGCCCCACGATCCAGACGCGCCTGATGGACGTCGCGCAGGACAATCAGTCCATCGCCGCCGCGCTCAACCACTCCGCGCTCAACATCGGCAACAGCCTGGGCGCCCTCCTCGGCGGCGTCGTCATCGCCGCCGGGTGGGGCTTCGCCGCGCCGGCATGGGTCGGGGTGGCGCTCGCCGGGGGCGGCCTGCTGCTCGCCATCGCGAGCCTCGTCGCCGAACGCCGCCGCGCGCTCGTGCCGGCATAGGCCCGCGGCATCCGCTGCCCGTCGGGTGCCGCCCGCGCCGGCGGGCATCCGGTGCGCACGCGACCGGTGGAGGGGCTAGCGTGAACGGATGCCGCAACCGACGCCCGACCGCGCGCTGCAGGCGCTCAGCGACTCGATCGGCGGGGCGCGCACCCGTCGCCCGGAGGACGCGACCGACCCGGCGATCCCGGTCGCCGCGACCGTCGTGCTGCTGCGGGACGCCGCGGCCGGCCTCGAGGTGCTGCTCATCGAACGGCCGGACCGCGGCTCGTTCGCCGGGGCCTGGGTGTTCCCGGGCGGCAAGCTCGAGGAGGCCGACCGCCTCACCGCCGATGACGGCGAGGAGCAGGTCGCGCGCCGGGCCGGTGTGCGCGAGACGTTCGAAGAGACCGGGCTGCGTCTCGACCCCGCCGGGCTGACGACGCTGTCGTGCTGGGACCCGCCGCCCGGGCTCGCCCTGCGGATCCGCACCTGGTTCTTCCTCGCCCCCGCGCCCGCCGGCGAGCTGGCGCTCTCGCCCGACGAGGCCGTCGCCGCGGAGTGGGTGTCGCCGGCCGAGCTGCTGGCGCGCCACGGCCGCGGCGAGGCGACGCTCTACCCGCCCACGTGGGTCACGCTCGACGGCCTGCGCGCCCACGCCGACGCGGCGTCGGCTCAGGAGGCCGCGCGTGTGGGCGGGGTGGCGCGCTTCGAGACCGTCGCGCGCCGCGGCGGCGAGGGGCCCGTGCTGCTGTGGCACGGCGACGAGGAGTACGAAGCGGATGCCGGGGCCCCGGCATCCGTCGATCACCCGCCGGCGCGGCATCGCCTCGAGATCGGCGCACTGCCCTGGCGGTACCAGCGCACCGTCTGATCAGGCGTCCAGCAGCCGCCGCACGTGCGCGCCCACGGCGGCGGTCTCGATGAGGAACCCGTCGTGGCCGAAGTCGCTCGAGAGCACGACGGCGCGGTCACCGTCGAGGGTGCGGCGGATGCCCCGTGCGATGCGGTGCTGCCCGTCGATCGGGAACAGCCGGTCGCTGTCGATGCCGAGGACGAGCGCCGTGGCGGTGACACGTGCGAGGGCGTCCTCGATGCCGCCCCGGTCACGGCCGACGTCGTGCGAGTTCATCGCCTCGACGAGCGTGATGTACGAGTTGGCGTCGAAGCGGCGCGTGAACTTGTTGCCGTGGAAGTCGAGGTACGACTCGACGGCGAAGCGCCCGCCGTGCCCGAGCGGGCTGACTCCGGACTGCCAGGTGCGCTGGAAGCGCTGATTGAGCTCGGTGGGGGAGCGGTAGTTGAGCAGCGCCATGCGGCGGGCGAGGGCGAGGCCGCGCGTGGGTCCGTCGCCGTCGGCGGAGTCGTAGTACTCGCCGCCCTGGAAGCGCGGGTCGATCTGGATCGCCTCGAGCTGCACGGAGTTCAGCGCGATCTGGTCGGCGGTGTTGACGGGCGGCGACGACAGGACGCCGAGGCGCTGCACCCGGTCGGGGTGCATGATCGACCACTCCAGGGCGTGCATGCCGCCCATCGACCCGCCGACGACCGCGGCCCACACGTCGATCCCCAGCGCGTCGGCGAGGCGCACCTGCGCCGCGACCTGGTCGCGGATCGTGAGGTAGGGGAAGCGCGAGGCCCACTCGTACCCGTCCGGCCCGATGGAGGACGGACCGGTCGATCCCTGGCAGCCGCCGAGCATGTTCGGCGCGATGACGAACCAGCGGTCGGTGTCGATGGGGGCGCCGGGGCCGACGATGTCGTCCCACCAGCCCGACGTCGGATGCCCCGCGCCGGCCGGTCCGCGGACGTGGCTGTCTCCGGTGAGGGCGTGCAGCACGAGCACGGCGTTGTCACGCGCGGCGTTGAGCTCGCCCCAGGTCTCGTAGGCGAGGCGGTAAGCGGGCAGCTCCCGCCCTCCCTCGGTGCGGAACGCGCCGAAGGCGGCGAAATGCCGGTCGCCCGCCGGGTCGCCGTCGCGCCACGCGCCGGTGGCGGGCGGACGGCCGCCCAGCAGGCGGGCGTCGGCCTCCGTCACGGGCGCGCTCGGCACCGTGTCTTCGGAGGTCTGCCAGTCCATCGGTCCATTCTCGCGTGCGCGCCCTGCACGTCACCGTCTGTTACGGCGCGTGCCGTCGTGCGCCCGGGCGCACCGCCGAGGCGTCACACGGGCATGGCAGGATACGCCCCATGTCGACCTCTGAACCCTTCATGCCAGCCCACGAGCCGCGCCCCGCGCGGCCGCCGCAGGAGCACGACCTCGACCACGACGTCGACGTGTTCCTCGACGAGGCCTCCGATCCCGCTGGGGGCGACGAGGCGCCGTGGCACACCGGCGCCGAGCCGGCCGTCCGCCGCCCGGAGCCGGGCGCGCACCTGACGGCCGAGCAGCTCTCGGCCGACTTCGACAGCGCGGACGACAGCGCGGACGACGGTACCGGAGACGGCGCCGAATGACGGATGCCGCCACCCGGCGCCGTGCGCCCGGCGGCGGCATCCCCACGCCCGAGGAGGAGGACGATCAGGCGCGGGCGGCCTCCGACACGCGCCGGGCCGCCGCGAGCGCCTGCTCGAGGTCGGCCTTGAGGTCTTCGATGTTCTCGAGACCCACCGAGAGGCGCACCAGGCCCGGCGTCACGCCGGCGGTGAGCTGCTGCTCGGGAGTGAGCTGCGAGTGGGTCGTCGACGCCGGGTGGATGACGAGCGAGCGCACGTCGCCGATGTTGGCGAGGTGGCTGAAGAGGGTCAGCGAGTTGACGAACGCGCGGCCCGCCTCGACGCCGCCCTTGAGCTCGAACGACAGAACCGCGCCGACGCCCTTCGGCGCGTAGTTGTTGGCCGCGGCGTACCAGGGCGAGGTGGGGAGTCCCGAGTAGTTCACCGACGCGACGTCGGAGTGGTCCTCGAGCCACTCGGCGATCTCCTGCGCGTTCTGCACGTGGCGCTCGACGCGCAACGACAGCGTCTCGATGCCCTGGATGAGCAGCCAGGCGCTGTTGGGGGCGATGGCCGAGCCGAGGTCGCGGAGCAGCTGCACGCGCGCCTTGATGATGTACGCGAGACCGTCGCCCACGGCGGCCGTGTACGACGCGCCGTGGTACGACGGGTCGGGGACGGTGAGGCCGGGGAACTTGTCGACGTTCTTCGACCACTCGAACTTTCCGCCGTCGACGATGACGCCGCCGATGGTGGTGCCGTGCCCGCCGAGGAACTTCGTCGCGGAGTGCACGACGATGTCGGCCCCGTGCTCGAACGGCTTGATGAGGTACGGCGTCGCGATCGTGTTGTCGACGATGAGCGGCAGGCCGTTCTCGTGTGCGACGTCGGCGACGCCGCGGATGTCGAGCACGTTGATCTTCGGGTTGCCGATCGTCTCGGCGAAGAACAGCTTGGAGTTCGGCCGCACCGCCCGGCGCCACTCCTCGAGGTCGTCCTGGTTCTCGACGAACGTGACCTCGATGCCGAGCTTGGCGAGCGTGTACTTGAACAGGTTGTAGGTGCCGCCGTAGATCGAGCTGGACGACACGATGTGGTCGCCGGCCTCCGCGATGTTCAGCACGGCGAAGGTCGCCGCGGCCTGGCCGCTCGCGAGGAGGAGAGCGCCGGTGCCGCCCTCGAGCGCCGCGAGACGCTCTTCGACGACCGCCTGCGTGGGGTTCTGGATGCGCGTGTAGATGTTGCCGAACTCGGCCAGCGCGAAGAGGTTCGCCGCGTGGTCGGCGTTGTCGAAGACGTACGACGTGGTCTGGTAGATCGGTGTCGCGCGAGCCTTCGTCACCGGGTCGGGCTGGGCCCCCGAGTGGATCTGCTTGGTCTCGAAACGCCAGTTCTCGGGTGCGGACATGGCCTGCTCCTGCGGGATCGGGATGCCGGGAGCGTGCCCCCCAGCCGGAATCGACAGTACGGACATCGGCTTCTTGTCAACAACGCGGCGGAAATGTGACGTAACGCGGTGATGGGTAGCGTGGAGGCATGGCGAACAGACGTGCAGTGGTGACGGGTGCGAGCTCGGGGATCGGGGAGGCCGCGGTCCGCGCGCTCCGCGCGACCGGCTGGGATGTCGTAGGGGTCGCGCGGCGCGCCGATCGGCTGGCCGCGCTCGAGGCCGAGACGGGGGCGGTCGCCTTCGCCGCCGATCTGACGACGGATGCCGACGTCCGGGCCCTGGCGGACTTCCTCGCCGATTCCGGCCCGGTGCACGCGCTGGTGCACGTCGCCGGCGGCGCGCGCGGCACCGATCGCGTCGAGGACGGCCGGGTCGACGACTGGCAGTGGATGTTCGAGGTCAATGTGCTCTCGGCCCAGCGTCTCGTGGCGGCGCTGCTGCCGCAGCTGCGCCGGGCCGCGGCATCCGACGGTCACGCCGACACCCTCTTCGTCACCTCGACCGCCGCGCAGAGCGCGTACGCCGGGGGCGCCGGCTACAACGCCGCGAAGGCCGGCGAGGCGATGCTGGCGCATGCGCTGCGCCTCGAGCTCAACGGCGAGCCCATCCGCGTGGTCGAGATCGCGCCGGGCATGGTGCAGACGCCCGAGTTCACGCTCAACCGCCTCGGGGGCGACAGCGTCGCGGCGGAGCGGGTGTACGAGGGCGTCGTCGACCCGCTGTCGGCCGACGACGTCGCCGACGTCATCGCCTACGCGCTCAACGCGCCCGGCCACGTCAACCTCGACCTCGTCACGATGCGCCCGGTCGCCCAGTCGGCCCAGTACCTGCTCACGCGCGGACCGCTGCGTCCGCGCGGCTCGGAGCTCGAGTGATCCCCGCGAGCGGCACCGTCGTCGACTACCCGGGCGGCGCGACGGCGTCGCGCGGCACGGTGGTGCACGTCGCGGATGTGGGCGACGGACGCCTCGCCGTGGTGCTCGATCGCACGGCGTTCCACCCGGTCGACACCGCGTGGCCCGATCAGCCCGCGGACCGCGGCACGCTGCGGGTGAACGGCGCGGAGCACGACGTGCTCGACGCGGTCGTCGGAGCCACCGACGGCGGCCCGCTGCTGCTCGGTCCCGATGTCCCGGTGCGCACCGGCACCGAGGGGTGGACGTTCGTGGTGGCCCACGTCGTCGACGCCGCTGCGCCGGTCAGCGAGGGCGACGCCGCGGAGGTGACGGTGGATGCCGCGTACCGCACCGCGCTGTCGGCCGGGCATACCGCGTGCCATCTCGCCTCGCTCGCCCTCGACGCCGCGCTCGCGGGCGCCTGGCGCAAGGAGACGCCCGTCGACGCGCTCGGTGCGCCGGCCTTCGACGCGCTCGCCATCGAGGAGTCGAGGATCCTGCCCGACGGCTCGCGCGACGTGTACCGCATCGGCAAGTCGCTGCGCCGCAAGGGCTTCGACCCCGCCGCGCTCGACGACGTCGAGGGCGTCGCCGCCCGGGTGGACGCCCAGCTCGCCGAGTGGATCGCCGCCGGCGGCGCCGTGCGCATCGACCGCGACGGCGACGCGCTCGCCGACCGCCGCGCCTGGGTGTGCGAGCTCGCCGGGGCGGAGGTGCGCATCCCCTGCGGCGGCACGCATCTGACCTCGCTCGGCGAACTGGCGGCGGCGTCGGTGTCGTTCGCGGTGACCCCGGTGGAGGGCGGCCTCGAGCTCGTCATGACCACGACGGCGGAACGTGCCTGACATGCCCATGACGCTGCCTGAGCTCGCCGAGGCAGGGCTCATCGACCCCGCCTGGTCGGACGCCCTCGCGCCCGTCGCCCCCGACATCGCCGCCCTCGGTGATCGCCTCCGCGCCGAGGTCGCCGCGGGGCGCGGGTACCTCCCGGCCGGCGACCGCGTCCTGCGCGCGTTCCAGCGCCCGCTCGCCGACGTGAGGGTGCTCATCGTCGGTCAGGACCCGTACCCGACGCCCGGGCATCCCATCGGCCTGTCGTTCGCGGTGGACGCGCACGTGCGTCCGCTCCCGCGGAGCCTCGCGAACATCTACCAGGAGCTCGAGGCCGATCTCGGCATCCCCCGCGCCGCGCACGGCGACCTGTCCGCGTGGAGCGACCAGGGCGTCATGCTGCTCAACCGCGTGCTCACGGTCGCGCCGGGGGCGCCGGCATCCCATCGCGGCTGGGGGTGGGAGAAGGTCACCGAGCACGCCATCCGCACGCTCGTCGCCCGCGACCGGCCGCTCGTGGCGATCCTGTGGGGGAGGGATGCCGCGAACCTGCGCCCGCTCCTCGGCGACACGCCGATCGTGGAGTCGCCGCATCCGTCGCCCCTGTCGGCCAGTCGCGGCTTCTTCGGCTCGCGGCCGTTCTCGGGCGCCAACGATCTGCTCGCCCGTCAAGGCGCCGAACCCGTCGACTGGCGGCTGCCCGCCGACGCGGCGGCGCGCAGCACGGCTGTCTGAGGAGGACTGCATGCTCGAGGAGGAATACGACAAGGACCGCCGCCGGCTGCCTCGGCACCTGCAGCGTCAGCCCGAGCCGGAGCGACCGTTCTCGTACACGATCCGACCCATCGAGGATCGCGACATCCCCGACATCCGCGAGATCTACAACTACTACGTGACGAACTCGGTCGTGACCTTCGACGAAGACACCTGGTCGGTCGCGCAGTGGCGCAAGAAGAGAGACGGTCTCGCGAAGCAGGGGCTGCCCTTCCTGGTCGCCGAGTCGCCGTCGGGGCAGATCCTCGGCTACGCCCTCGTCCAGCCGATGTCGAGCAAGTCGGCGTACCGCTTCTCGGTCGAGAACTCCATCTACCTCGGGCAGGCGGCCACCGGGAAGGGCCTCGGCCGGGCGCTCCTGGAGGCGCTGATCGAGGCCTCCGAGCAGGCCGGCATCCGGCAGATGGTCGCGGTGATCAGCGACAAGGGCGCCGAGGGCTCGATCGCCCTGCACGAGCGGCTGGGCTTCGTCGAGGTCGGCCGCATGGGCCGGGTGGGGTTCAAGTTCGGCCGGTGGCTGGGGACGATCTACCTCCAGAAGTCGCTCAACCCGGTGAAGGGCGCCGGCCGCGGCAAGAAGGCCGGCGCGGCGAAGAAGAGCCTCTTCGGCCGCTGAGTCGCCGGCTGCGCGGCTATGAGTCAGGTGCCTGCGCGCTTCGCTTCCGTGGGGTGGCTGCTCCACTCCCGCACGGCGTCGACGAGGTCGCGCCATGCCCCGACCACCTCCTGGTCGGGGAGCTCCGCCTCACGGACGTCGGTACCCGACCAGGTCGCCCGGATCCACCACACGAATCCGTCGGGCACCGGTGACCGCTCGCGCTCGAGGGCGTCGTCTGCCGAGCGCGCCGTGCCGCCGTCGTCCCAGGGGCAGCGGTCGATGAGCGAGATCCACTCCGATGCCTCGGCCTCGGGCGGCTGCGCCGACCATCGCCGCGTCATGCCGGCGATGCCGCCAGTGCGCGCGACGTCCACCTCGACCGCGGGCGGCGCGTCCGTCGGGTCAGGACTCGGCTTCTCCGTCATCGGTGATCACGCCGACGCCCGTCCACCCCGCGCGGACGGCGTCGACCTCCTCCGACTCCTCACCGTACTCCGCGGCGGCCGCGGCCAGGGTGGCGCGGGCGAAGGTCGTGAAGTCGGCCGTCGACGGCAGCGCGCCCGAGGTGAGCGCCCGGTACCAGATGAGCCCGGCACGCTCCCACGCGTGACCGCCCAGCGCCTTGGCCGTGAGGTAGAAGGCGTGATTGGGGATGCCCGAGTTGATGTGCACCCCGCCGTTGTCGTCACGGGTCTCGACGTAGTCGCGCATGTGCGCGGGCTGCGGGTCATTGCCGAGCACATCGTCGTCGTACGCCGTGCCCGGCGCCGCGAGCGAACGCAGGGCCGTGCCCTCGACGGCATCGGTGAAGATGCCCTCCCCGATGAGCCAGCTCGCCTCATCGACGGTCTGCCCCTCGCGGTGCTGCTCGGCGAGGGCGCCGAAGACGTCGGCGACCGACTCGTTGAGCGCACCGGACTGTCCGCGGTACAGCAGCCCGCCCTCGTCTTCGATCACGCCGTGGGCGAGCTCGTGCGCGATGACGCTCAGCGAACGGGTGAAACCGCGGAAGACCTCGCCGTCGCCGTCGCCGAAGACCATGCGCTCGCCGTTCCAGAAGGCGTTGTCGTAGTCACGGCCGTAGTGCACCGTCGCCAGCAGCGAGCCGCCTGAACCGTCGACGCTGTCGCGCGCGTAGGCATCCCACCAGAAGTCGTAGGTCGCGCCGAGCCCGTCGTAGGCCTCGTCGACCGAGGCGTCGCCCGACGCCGGGTCGTCCTCGCCGCGCACACGCACACCCGGCAGCACTTCGCGCTGCTGCGCGTCGGAGATCTCGCGGTCGGGCGCGGGCGTGGCCTCCGCGACCAGCGTCCCGGGCTCCTGGATCGACAGTCGCAGGCGGGACCGCGCCGGCCGGTACTCGCGCGGGGCGGCGAGCGTCGAGCGGGCGGCCTCCGCCGCGCGCGCCCAGCCCTCCTCCTGCACGGCGGCGATGCGGGCGAGGAGGTACGGGGGGACGATTCCGGGGGCGGCGGCCATGCTCCGAACCTAGCGGCGACCGCCGACGCCGCCCTTCGCCGCGCCACACCCGCGTTCGTTCGCACCGGTGTACGCGGATCGCGGCCGGGAGCGCCGACATCTGGCGAGCGAACGGCGGGTCCGCGCGGGAGAGGAGGACGCGGCCGACCAGCGGCCATGGGCGGCGGCCGTCAGGACGAGCCGGCGTCGATGACGGGGATGGATGCCAGCAGCCGGCGCGTGTAGGCCACCTGGGGCTGCAGCAGCACCTTCTCGGTCGGACCTTCCTCGACGATGCGTCCGTCCTTCATGACGACGACCTCGTCGCAGAGGTTCTGCACCACGCCGATGTCGTGCGAGACCAGCACGAGCGTGAGCCCGTCGCGTGCCCGCACCTCGCCGAGCAGCTCGAGGATCTGCGCGCGCACCGTCACGTCCAGCGCCGAGAGCGGTTCGTCGCCGACGAGCAGGCGCGGCCGGTGCACGAGCGCCCGCGCGAGTGCGATGCGCTGCCGCTGCCCGCCCGAGAACTCATGCGGGAAGCGGTCGGCCATGCCGGCCTCGAGCCCGACGTCCTCGAGCACCTCGCGCACGCGGGCCCGGCGGTCGCCCTCGACCCCCAGCGCCCACAGCGGCTCGCCCACGATGCGCCCGACGCTCATGCGCGGGTCGAGCGAGGCGTAGGGGTCCTGGAAGACGATCCCCGTCTGCCGGCGCAGCCAGTGCAGCGATCGCGCGGACGCCGTCGCGTCGACGGGGCGCCCGTCGAACTCGACCGTTCCGGAGGAGGGCGTGTCGAGCGCGAGCAGCAGCCGGACGAGCGTGGACTTGCCCGAGCCCGACTCGCCGATGATCCCGACGGCCGAGCCCTCGCGCACATCGAGGTCGGCGTCCTCGAGTCCGGTCGTGAAGCTGCGCCGCTCGAACAGCCCCGTCTTCGGCACCGGGTAGCGGCGCGTCAGCCCGCGCGCGCGGATCAGCGTGGTCATGCCGTGCCTCCCGCCGTCCCGCCCCAGGCGTCGGGCTGCTCCGTCCGCCCCTCCGGCCGCCAGAGCGTCGCGGTGGCGTCGCGAAGCAGCTCGCGTGTGACGACGGATGCCGGAGCCGAGAGCAGCTGCGCGACCGGCGCCGCCTCCACCACGCGGCCGTGCTCGAGCACCACACCGTCCGTCGCGATCCGCGACAGCACCGCGAGGTCGTGCGTGATGAAGACCAGCGACATGCCGTCGTCCCGCGCGAGCGAGAGCAGCAGGTCGAGGATCTCGGCCTGGATCGTCACGTCCAGCGCCGTGGTGGGCTCGTCGGCGATGAGCAGCCGGGGCCGGCAGGCGAGCGCCATCGCGATCGCCACGCGCTGCCGCTGGCCGCCCGAGAGCTGGTGGGGGTAGCGCGCCACGATGCGCTCGGGATCGGGCAGGGCGACGCGCCGAGCCTCCGCGACGGCGCGGGTCGCGGCATCCCGTTTCGACAGCCCTTCGTGGATGCGGATGGACTCCGCGATCTGGCGGCCGACCGTGCGGATGGGGTTGAGGGCTGTCCGCGGCTCCTGGAACACGATGCCGATCTCGTCGCCACGGAGGGCGGCGAGCTCACGATCCGGCAGTCCGAGGATCTCCCGCCCGTTCCAGTGGACGCTGCCCGTCGCCGTGGCTCCGTCGGGCAGCAGGCCGAGAACGGCGAGCGCCGTCAGGGACTTGCCCGAGCCCGACTCCCCGATCAGCCCGAGGCGCGCGCCGTCGGGCACGGCGAACGAGACGCCGTCGACGACGCGGCGACCGGCGATCTCGACCGTGAGGTCCTCCACCTCGAGGCTCATCGCGCTCCCTCCGCCGTGCCCGGCCTGCCGGATTCAGTCTGCGCCGGCGGCGGCACGTCGGTGTTCCGCGGAATGCCGGAGCAGCCGGGCGGCCGCCGGGACGCGCAGGCTGAATCCCGCAGCGCGGCGCGGCCGCTCACGAGACGACCTCGGGGATGTGAAGGCGCGCTCTGCGCGTCGCGAACGGGCTGCGCGACAGCGTCGGATCGGTGACCTCGCGCAGCGCGTCGCCGAGGAGGTTGAGACCGAGCACCGTCAGCGTGATGGCGAGGCCCGGCCACACCACCGACAGCGGGTGCACGCCGATGAACTGCTGCAGCTGCGCGAGCAGCAGCCCCCACGAGGGCTCCGTGACGGGCGCCCCGAAGCCGAGGTACGACAGGCCCGCCTCGGCGAGCACGGCGACGGCCATGCCCCACGAGAGCTGCACGATGAACACCGGCGCGACGTTCGGGAGCAGGTGGCGCCAGAGGTTCTGCGCCGGCGTGAGCCCCGACGCCCTCCCCGCGAGCACGAAGTCGCTGTGCAGCACGCGCCGCAGCTCGGGGCGGGTGACGCGCGCGATGTTGACGCCGAAGCCGATCCCGACGGCCCAGATCACGACCCAGAGCGAGCCGCCCCAGACCGCCGAGATCATCATCGCGATGATCAGCACCGGGAACGCGATCAGGATGTCGACGAACACGGCGACCGACTCGCGCACCCACCGTGCGGTGAGCGCCCCGAGCGCTGCCAGGGCGATGCCGATCACGGTTGCGATGACCCCGGCGCCGACGGCGACGAAGACGGTGGTGCGCGCCCCGGCCATGAGCAGGCTCAGGATGTCGCGACCCGAGCCGTCGGTTCCCAGCAGGTGGGGCCAGCCCGGCAGCGCCCAGCGGTTCGCGATGTCGACCTTGCGGGGGTCGAACGGCGTCCAGAAGCGGGAGACGAGCGCGGTGAGGCAGACGACCGCGACCACGATGAGCCCGAAGCGCCCGGTCGACAGCGCCCACAGTCGGCGCAGCCACCCCCAGCGCGAGCGACGCCGTGACGCGGACGGCGCCGCGGTCGCGGCATCCGTCTGCGCGCCCGTGGCCCGGCCTGTGGAACGGCTCATGACGCCTCCCGCTGCCGAGGGTCGATCGCGCGGTGCACCAGGTCGACGACGAAGCCGACGATGAGCACGAACCCGGTGAGGGCGAGCAGTTCGCCCTGCACCTTGGGCAGATCCCGCGCGGCGACGTCGGCCACGAGCATGCGCCCGATGCCCGGGAGCGAGAACAGCTGCTCGATCACGACGGCGCCGACGATGATGCCCGCCACCTGCAGCCCGAGCACCGTGATGACCGAGAGCCCGACGACGGGGAGGCCATGGCGGATGAGCGCCTGGTCGCGGGTGAGACCCTTCGCGGCGGCCGTGCGCACGAAGTCCTGACCGACCGCCTGCAGCGTCGCGCTGCGCACGAACCGCAGCAGCATCGCGCCCTCGACGATCCCGATGGTGAGCGCGGGGAGGATCAGCGAGCGCAGGGCCGCCCAGGGATCGTCCCACCCCGAGCGCGGGAACCCCTGCGCCGGCAGCCAGCCGAGCCACACGGCGAAGATGACCACGAGCATCATCCCCGCCCAGACGACCGGCACGGCCGCGAGCGCCTGCGCGCCGACGCTGAGGCCGGTGCCCGAAGCCCGGCCGCGGCGCATCGCCGACAGCACGCCGAGGGGCACGCTGATGACGACGGCGATCAGCAGCGCGAGGATGCCGAGCGGCACGGTCACCTCGGCCTTCTGGGCGAGCTCCTCCACGACGCTCGTGCCCGTCAGCAGTGAGGTGCCGAGGTCGCCCCGGAAGAGCCCGCCGATCCACGCGAGGTACTGCGCCGTGAGCGGCTGGTCCAGGCCCAGCCGCTCACGGATCGCGTCCTGCTGCTCGGGGGTCGACCCGACGCCCGCGATGAGCCCCGCGATGTCGCCGGGGAGGACCCGGAGGGTGAGGAAGATGAGCACGCTGGCGACGAGAAGCCCGAGCAGCAGCAGGGCGAATCGGGTCAGCGCGTACCGGATCACCCGTCCAGTTTGCCGATCTCGGCGAGATCGAGGCGCTCGTTCACGTTGATCGAGGGCATACCCGTGATGTGAGACCCGACCGCGACGACCGAGGCGCCGTTGTAGAGCCAGTCTGCGGCGTGGTCCTCGGCGACGATGCGCGCGGCCTGCGCGAGCAGGTCGGCGGCCTCGGACTCGTCGGTCGCCGCGAGCGACTGCGCGTAGAGCTCCTGCACCTCGGGGTTGTCGTAGGTGAAGTAGTAGTCGGGGTTCGCCCAGTTCTCGAAGTCGCGCGCCTCCGTGTGCAGCACGAAGCTGAGGTCGTAGTCCCGGTTGGTGTAGACGTCGGTGAGCCACGTCGAGAAATCGACCGAGTCGACCTCCAGCGTGATGCCCACCTCGTCGAGGTCCGACACGAGGATCTGCGGGATCGTCGTCGAGTAGAAGTTGGGGATCGTGAGCGTCAGCTCGAGGTCTTCCGCGTCGGCCTCCTTCAGCAGCTCCCTGGCCGCCTCGGGGTCGTACGGCGCGACGTCGGAGAGGTCCTCATAGCCCGGGTCGAGCTCGGGGATCGGACCGTACTGGGTCTGGCCGGAGGCGAGGGCCTCGATGATCGCGTCGTGGTCGATCGCCTGCCGGATGGCCTGGCGCACGCGCTTGTCTTCGAGCGGGCTGCCCGGCGCCTGGTTGAACGCGAGCGTGCCCTTGTCGGTGGACTGGCCGAGCACGAGCGCGAAGTCGCCGTCGGCCTCGATCTGCTCCTTGAGGTTCGCATCGAACCCCGTCAGCACGTCGATCTCACCGGCGAGCGCCGCGTTCATCGCGGCCTGGTTGTCGGGGATGTAGTCGAACACCACCTCGGCGACCCCGGCCGGGTCGCCCCAGTACGCGTCGTTGCGCAGGAAGGTGATGCTGTCGCCCTGGCGCCAGTCGTCCAGCACGAACGGTCCCGTGCCGTTCGCGGCGGTCTGATAGTCGACGGTGTCGCCTTCCTTGAGCACGATGCCGGCGCGGCCGGTGAGGTTCCACAGCAGGCTCGAGTCCGGCTCGCTGAGGGCGAGCACGACGTCCTGGCCGTCGGCGGTGATCGACGTGACGTTCGCCAGGCGCGCGGAGTCGCGCCACTCGGGCGAGTCGCGCCGCGTCGTCAGCGACCAGACGACGTCCTGCGGGGTGAGCGGCTGCCCGTCGTGGAAGGTGACGTCCTCGCGCAGCGTGAACGTGTACGTCAGGCCGTCCGGGGAGACCGTCCAGTCGCTCGCAAGGGCCGGCACGATGTCCTGCTCCGGGGTGCGCGCGACGAGTCCCTGGTAGATGTTGTCGACCAGGATCTGGTCGAGCGCCGAGCCCGCCGTCTCGCGGATGTCGAGATTGCCGGGCTCCAGCACCAGCCGGATCGCCACCGAGGCGTCCGGGTCGGGCTCACCGGTGGGCGTGGGCGCGGCGTCGCCACCCCCGCCGCCGCAGGCGGTGAGAGTGAGCAGTCCCGCGACGAGCGCGGCGGCGAGGGCGGAGCGGCGGAGCATGAAGGTCCTTTCGGGAGGGTCCCGTGTGCTGTGCGGCAGCGGCGGCGTGATCAGGCGACGCCGGTGCGCCTCCCAGCCTAGGGAAATCGCGATGGGGCGCGGCGATCCGGTACCCGGAACGCAACAGAAGCGTTAAGCCTTCCCGCCGCCTCGCCGGATCAGGCGTTCTCAGCCTGCGTGCGCAGTCGGCCGCCGAGCTCGAGCGGGATCTCCTCCTGCACGTTGTGGCCGGAAGACACGGTGACGACGGATGCCGCGGGCACGCGCCGCAGGAACTCCTCGGCATCCGCCTCCGTGACGTAGCCGCGGTCGCCGCGGATGAGCGTCGTCGGCGCGGCGACGGCCGCGAGATCCTCCCAGCCCGATTCTCCGAGGACCGCGGCCACGGCGTCGGGCCCGTCGACGGGCGGCGACGCCGGCGGGTGAGGTGCCGCCGGCGCGGGCCCGTTCGCGGACTCGGGCTCAGCCTCCGCGGCGGCCGCCGCGGAGGCCGCGTTCGCGAGGTGCGCGAAGTGGTGCTTCCACTCGACCCGGCCGTCGGGCCGGACCCGGGAGTTGAAGTACACGCCGCGCTCGACCTTGCGCCGCGTGCCGCCGCCGAGTCTGAACGCGATCGCCCGGTCGACCAGCTCGTCGCGCGAGGCCCAGTCCACGGGCCCCGCGAAGAAGTCGCGAATCTGGCTCGGACCGGCGCTCGCGTCGACGCCGGGCGTGATGTCGATGACGACGAGCTCGCGCACCAGGTCCGGCCGCGACGCCGCGACAGCGGCTGCGGTCAGGCCGCCCAGCGACTGCCCGACCAGCAGCTGCGGGGCGTCGGTCCACGCGTCCATGCCGGCGGCGACGTCGGGTGCCAGCACGCGCCCGACGTAGGCGAGATCGTCGCGCCACGACGAGTCGCCGTGCCCGGGAAGATCGATCGCGAGCGCCGGCAGCCCGAGCGCGAGGATCGTGGTGTCCCACGTGTGGGCGTTGAGGCCGGCGCCGTGCAGGAACGTCACGAGGGGCGGGGCCGCCGGCGCGTCGGCGGGGGAGTAGCGCAGCGCGCTCAGCGTGCGGCCGCCCGGCAGGGGAAGCACCAGGCGCTCGCCGCGGGGCGGGGTGGCCTCGATGCCGGCCTCGGCGGCCTGCTCGGGAAGGAACGAGAACTCGTCGATGGGGTCGCTCACCCGCTCATTGTGCCGCAGACCGGGGAGGCCGGCCCGGCGCCCGTCCGCCGTCGATAGTCTGGCGTCATGGCAGAACACCGCGTCCACCTGTCGCGGGCGGCGCGTCCCGCCTACCAGGCCCTCTCGGCCTTCTCGAAGACCGTCGGCGACATCGCGGCCCAGAGCGGCGTCGACGACCGGCTCAAGGAGCTGGTGCAGATCCACGCCTCGCAGCTGAACGGCTGCGCCTACTGCGTGCGCGTGCACGTCGAGCGCGCGGTCGCCGCCGGGGTGACGGCTGACGTGATCGCACAGGTTCCGGTGTGGCGCGACTCCGGGGTGTTCTCCGAGCGGGAGCGCGCGGGCCTCGAGCTCGCCGAGGCGCATGTCTTCATCCACGACGACGGCGTGCCCGACGACGTGTACGACCGGGTGGGGAGCGTGCTCAGCGAGAAGGAGTACGTGGCGCTCAGCTGGATCCTCGTCTCGATCAGCGCCTTCAACCGCATCGCCATCGCGGGCCGCTACAGCGTGCCGCCGCGCGACGACCTCGACGGCGAAGACAAGGACGCCGCCGCGGGCGCCGCGTGGTGACCGAGCGCCCCGGCGCGCCGGCCTGGGCATCCTCCGATCCCGAGCGGCCGGCCGATCCCGTCGTGCCGGGGGCGATGAATCTCCGCGACGTGGGCGGCTTGCGCGCCGGCTCGGCCGCGACGCGCTACCGCGTGCTGTTCCGGTCGGGCAATCTCGCGCGGCTCGACGAGCAGGGCACGCGCGCGCTGGCCGACCTGCGACTGCGCCGCATCATCGACCTGCGCGCCGACGACGAGGTGCAGCGCGAGCCGAGCCGCATCGCCGGGCTCGATGTCGTCACCCAGCGCGTGCCGCTGTTCCTCGGGTCGGTGGAGTCGTTCTTCCGCGACGACCTCAGTCTCGACGAGATGTACCGGCAGCTGGTGGACGACTCGGCCGAAGGGGTCGTCGCGGTGGTCCGCGGCATCCTCGCCGATCAGCCCGTCCTCGTGCACTGCACCGTCGGCAAGGACCGCACCGGCGTGACGATCGCGCTCACCCTCGCGGCGGCCGGCGTCGATGCCGACGCGGTGATCGGCGACTACGCGCGCACCGAGGGTCTGCTCCCGCCGCGCCGCAACCGCCGCATCGTCGAGGTGCTGCGCTCGATGCATCCTGACGCCGTCCATCTCGAGGACCTCGCCACCCGCTCGCCGGCGCCGGTCATGCGCGCGCTCCTGGACGACGTCGCGCGGCGCTACGGGTCGGCAGACGGGTACCTTCGCGCGCACGGCCTCGCCGACGACGAGATCGCCGAGCTGCGTCGGGTGCTGGTGCAGCGCGAGAGCTGAGGTCCCGGCATCCGTCATCGTCCGGTGGTCGACCGCCTCCACTGTTGCCGTCCGTTGCGCTGAGGTTAGGCAACCCTTCCCACGGCGGTATAGTGGAGGCGTCATGTCGCACACCACCGAGTCCCCGGCCGTCGCGCACAACGCGTCGGCGTGCCGTTCGTCGCGTCACACGCGCGTGCAGCACCTCATCACGGCCGACGAGTCGTCGCTGGCCGAGCTCGAGGCGATGCTCGCGACGCTGCCGATCTGCTCGACCGGTCGCGTGTTCATCGAGATCCCGGATGCCTCGTGGCTGGCCGAGATC
Source organism: Microbacterium sp. M3 (assembly GCF_033548675.1). Lineage (NCBI taxonomy): Bacteria > Bacillati > Actinomycetota > Actinomycetes > Micrococcales > Microbacteriaceae > Microbacterium > Microbacterium sp. M3. The sequence goes on along the minus strand of NZ_JAWTZT010000003.1, from coordinate 238,582 downwards.
GCCGCCCCGAGCCGCATGGTGGTGACGTGGCTCGACCGCTCGCAGCGCTCGGGCGCCCCCGGCACCGGCCGTGGATGCGGATCGGGCGAAGCGCTCACGCGCGCCGTCACCGCCTGGGCCGACGAGATGCTGTGCGCCGAGGACGACCAGACGCGCATCCACCTCCTCGGCGGCTACCTCGGCACGGCCGACATCGTCGACCACCTGGTGGCGCTCGGCATCCGCGCGGACGCGATCCACACCCCTGCGCAGTACGGACTCACGACCGCGCGCTGAGCCCGGACGGGCGAAGCCCAGGCGACGCAGGGCGTCACGCCGCGCCGCGCGGCACGTAGTTGCCGTCTTCGAGACCGGCCTCGATCTCGAACCGGTTGCGCAGCGGGTCGCGACCGGCGAAGAGGTACAGCACGGGCATCAGCAGCCCGTACCGCTGCCACTGCCGCTTGTGCACCGCCTCGTGGCGCAGCAGCGCGTCGGTGAGGCGGCCGTCGCCGGTGAGGAAGCAGCCGCCCACGCACGAGCCGCCGCGCGGGAACGTCCACCCCGGCATGCCGCGGAACACCCACAGGCCCTCGCGCCGCTCGACGCGCCCGGTGCTCCACAGCGAGCCCCACACCCACCCGACCGCGCACCCGTACCAGTACCCGACGCGGCTGACGGGGGAGTCGAGCAGGAACCCCGGGATGCGCGCGTCGACGCGGCGGCCGCGGACCACCGCTCGTTCGGCCGCGGCGCGCCACCCGGCGGGCGGCCTCGGGATGGGGCTCACGCGAGCGCCCCGATGACACGCAGGATCGCGCCGAGATCGTCGGTGGCGGCGGCGAGCGACGCGGGGGAGTAGCCGGCGAGGGATGCCCCGACCAGCGGCACGCGCTGGCGCAGCCGCCCGAGGGCGGCCGTGAGCTCGGCCACCGTGACGCCGAACGGCTCGGGATGCGCGTTGCCGGCGATCTCGGCCGGATCGAGCGCGTCGATGTCGACGTGGACGTAGACGGCGTCGGCTCCGGTCGCGGCCACGGCGTCGGCGAGGGCATCGGGGTCGCGCAGAGCGTCGACGGTGAGCGCGGTGATGCCGTGCGCCGAGATGATGTCGAGCTCCGGATCGTCGAACGACCGGGCGCCGCCCACGATCACGCGGTCGGCGGCCACCGCGCCGTCGAGTGACAGCCCGTGCCAGCCGTCGCCGATCACCGCGCGCAGCGCCATGCCCGCGAACGCGCCCGAGGGCGATGACTCGGGCGAGTTGAGGTCGGGGTGCGCGTCGATCCACACCACCGCCAGCCCGGGCGAGCGACGGGCGGCGTGCGCGATCGGCGCGAGAGCGATGCCGCAGTCGCCGCCGATGGTGAGCACCGCCTCGTCGGGTGCGACCGCCGCGTGGGCGTCGAGGGCCTCGGCGATCATGCCGCGCACCCGCACCAGCGAGCTGAGGCGATGGATGCCGCTGCCGAGCGACTCGCCGGCCTCCATCGGGACGTCCAGCATCGTGGTGGCCGCCCGCGGCAGGTCTCCAGCGATCGCCTGGGCGCCGTCGATGAGCTGCATCGCGCGGGAGGACGGGCTCCCCTGCCACTGCGGGACCACGAGATAGCGCGTCATCCCCTCATCTTCCCGCACCCGCGGCTGCCGCGGCATCCGTCCCTCCTACGCCGTCGAGACGCCACAATCCCGGCGAGACGCCACGTCCCTGGCGCCGACGACGTGGAGTCTCGCCGAGACGGTGCGATGTCGATGGGCGGGGGCTCGGGGGCGGGCGCGGGCGCGGAGGCCGAGAACGAGACGAAGGCGCCGGATCCTCGCGGACCCGGCGCCTTCGTCGTGAGCGTCTGGCTCAGTGCTCGATCGCGGCCTGCTGCGGCGTCGCACCGGACTTCAGCGCGGCCAGACGCGCCTCGACCTCGGTGAGCTCGCCGACGTCCTCGAGGGCGTTGAACTGCGCGTCCAGCGACGACGCGGCGAGCTCCTGCTTGCCGGCCGCGAGCGCCTCCTGGCGACGCACCTTGTCTTCGAAGCGGCCGAGCTCGCTGGTCGGGTCGAGCACGTCGATCGACTTGACGGCGTCGTGCACCTTGTTCTGGGCCTCGGCGACCTTGGCGCGCGAGAGCAGCTCGGCGCGCTTGGCCTTCAGCTGCTCCAGCTTCTGCTTCATGCCGTTGAGGCCGTCCTTGAGCTTGGCGACGACCTCGTTCTGCGCGGCGATGGTCGGCGCGATCGCCTTGGCCTCGTTCTCCTCGCTGATCTGGCGCTGCAGCGCGATCTTGGCGAGGTTGTCGAACTTGTCGGCGTCGGTGGTGTTGCCGACCTGGCGCAGCTCGTCGGCCTTGCGGCTCGCGGCGAGGGCCTTGTTGCCCCACTCCGAGGCGGCCTGGATGTCTTCCTGGTGGTCGCGCTCGAGCAGACGCAGGTTGCCGATGGTCTCGGCGATGGCCGACTCGGCGTCGGCGATCGAGTTGGTGTAGTCGCGCACGAGCTGGTCGAGCATCTTCTGCGGGTCCTCGGCCGAGTCGAGGAGCGCGTTGATGTTCGCCTTCATGAGGGTCGAGATGCGACCGAAGATGGACTGCTTCGCCATGGGATTTCCTTCCGGTTGGACTTCAGTGCTGACGAGATCGAGTGATTCCGGATGCCGCGTCCGCCGCGTGCGGACGGCCCGGCCGGTGCGGGGTCAGAAGCGGCCACCCCCTCGGCGCATGCGGGTGCCGCCGCCGCCGAAGCTGCCCGGCCGGAATCCGCCGCCCGAGGAGCGCCCGCCGCCGCCGAGCATGCCGCCGAGGCCGCCGCCCATGCCCCCGCCGAGGCCGCCGGACGAGCGACCGCCGCCCAGCACCGAGTTGAGGACGATGCCGCCGAGCACGGCGCCGAGCATGCCGCCGCCCGACTGCCCGCCCTGGCCGCCGCCGCCGAACATGCCGCCCATCCCGCCCATGCCGCCGCCGAAGGCGCCCACGTCGTTCTGCGCCAGCTGGATCGACAGGCCCGCGAGCTGATCCGCGCGCTGCGCGTGCTGCATCGCCTGCTGCGGGTCGCCCGACTGCAGCGCCTGCGCCCGGGCGAGCGAGGCGCCCGCCTCGGCGAGCCGCGTGCGCGCCTCGGCGCCGACGGCGCCGCGGCGGGCGGTGATGTAGTCCTCGGCCGCCGAGACCTGGGCCTGCGCCTGCATGATGACCTGGCCGACCATCTGCCGTGCCCGCTGCGCCTGGGCCTCGGCATCCCGCACGCCCTGCACGAGGGTGTCGATCTGCGAGTTCGCCGCCTCGAGGCTCTGGAGCGCCGCGAGCGGACGCTTGGCGGTGCCGGTGAGCTGCGTGCGGGCCGCGTCGAGCTGCTGCCGGGTCGCGGCGATGACGCCGGCCACGCGCCCGTCGGCATCGGGCAGCGTCGCCGCGATCGCGAGGTCGCTCTCGAGCTCGGTCACGAGGGCGGCCGCGCTGCGCTCGCCCTCGGCGAGATCGGCGGCGAGCTTGTCGATGGCGTTCTCGAGGAGCGCGGCCTGCCCGACGGCCTCCTCGGCCGCCCGGATGCCGACGGCCGCCTCGCCGCCCTCTCCTGCGCCGATCGCGGCCTGCGCGGCGGTCAGCTGCTCGTCGGCGAACGCGAGGCGCTCGCGCGCCTGCTCGGGGTTGTCGGCGACGGTGGCCAGGGCCTCCGGCGCGTACGCCGCGCGCAGGCTCTGCAGCCGCGCCGTCGCCTGGTCGAGGGCGGCCGCGGCCTTGGCCCGCTCGTCCTGCACGCGTGCGAGCGCCTCGGGGGCGTTCTGCTCGAGCTTGCGCAGCTCGTCGAAGGCCGCCGCCTTCTCGTCGAGCAGCGCGTTGGAGGTCTCGCACAGCGCGATGATGCGCTCGTTCCACGCGCGGGTGTCCTGCTCGCTGTCGGGCTCGGCGTCGTCGAGCCGCTGCTTGAGCCCGAAGGCCTCGTCGAGGCTCTGCCGCGCGGTCGCGAGCGCCGCCTCGAACTCGGCGGTCGCGGCATCCCCGAACTGCGCCTTGGCGAAGCCGAGCTCCTGCGCGCTGGTCTTCAGCGCGTCGTCGGTCTCGACCAGCAGCGACGCCGCACGACGCTCGAGCTCTTCGATGCTCGGCTGCGGGGGGCCGGCGGGCCCGCTCGGCACCGCGCCGCGCTTGCGGCGACGCAGGAACACCACGAGGAGCAGCACGGCCACGCCGACGGCGACGACCACGAGCACCCAGGTGAACCACGACGCCCCTCCGGACGAACCCGCGTCGCCGGCGCCCGACCCGCCACCCTCGGCGTCGGTGATGCCGGTGGCTGCGGCATCCACCGCTCCCAGCCAGTCGTCCTGCGAGAGCGCGGGCTGGATCTGCTGCTGCTCGATGGCCGCGAGCTGCTCGTCGCTCAGCGGACCGGTGGCGTCGCCCCACAGGTAGAACTGGCGGCCGTCGACGGCGACGGCGAGCAGGTACTGGGTCGGGCCGAGACCGTTGTCGTCGGCGGTCTGGTACGTCCATTCGGTGGCATCGGACGGATCGGTGAAGGTATCGACGTACGCGACCCACAGGTCGAGGCCGGTGTCGGACTTGAGCTGCTCGAGGCGCTGCTGCGCCTGGGCCTCCTGCGCGTTCGACAGGACGTCGGCGTCGTCGAGGACGTAGTCCGAATCGAGGGCGACCGGAGGTGTGGCCAGCGCCGCGGACCCGCCCAGCGACGTGGCCGCGATCACCGCCGCGGCCGCCAGCGCTGCAGCCCATCGCAGTCGCATCGATCCCCCTCCGGGACTCGGGTTCCCCTGCGGCGAGTCTATTCAGCCGCGGGGATACGACGATAGCCCACGGCCCCCGCGCCGCATGTGTGTTCGCCGAGAACGTACGGCCGCGCCGACCCCGCCGCCAACTCAACGGGAATGACGTGGAGGACGGATGCCGCGACCCGCCGCTGTGCGCGGCTGGTCGGGCGCGGGCGCGGGTCGCTGCCGGCCGAGGCGCGGGCCGGCGGGTAGCCTGGCCGATCCGGAGGAGGACCATGGACGATCGCTACGGCGCCGATGTGCTGGCCACGGGCTGGAAGGGTCACGGGGTGCGCGAGCTGCCCCGGGTCGCGGCATCCCGCGATCTGGTGGTGGAAGTAGCCGACGACGGCTTCTGCGGCGCCGTCGTCGGGGTGTCGGGCGGCCTGGTCGAGCTCGAGGACCGCCTCGGCCGCCGGCGCATGTTCCCCCTCGGACCGGGCTTCCTCATCGACGGGCGCGACGTCGTGCTGGGGCCGCCGTCTGCGGCGCCGGCGACGACGGGCCCGAAGCGCACGGCATCGGGCTCGTTCGCCGCGGCCGACACCCGCGCCCGCGTCGCGCGCGCCAGCCGCATCCTCGTCGAAGGCCGGCACGACGCCGAGCTCGTCGAGCGGGTGTGGGGCGACGACCTCCGCGCCGAGGGCGTCGTCGTGGAGTACCTCCAGGGCATCGACCTGCTCGACGCCGTGCTCGACGAGGAGCCGCCCTCGGCCGGCCGCCGCTACGGCGTGCTGGTGGACCACCTCGTGCCCGGATCGAAGGAGTCGCGCATCGCCGACGCCGTCGCCCGCGGGCGCCACGGTGCACACGTGCTCATCGTCGGGCACCCCTGGATCGACGTGTGGCAGTGCGTCACGCCGCGCGCCGTCGGCATCGAGCGGTGGCCCGAGGTGCCGCGCGGAATCGAGTTCAAGGTGGGCGTGTGCCGCGCGCTCGGCTGGCCCGCGCGCGACCAGGCCGACCTCGCCCGGGCGTGGCAGCGCATCCTGGCATCGGTGAAGAGCTACCGCGACCTCGAGCCCGCCTTCCTCGGCCGCGTCGAGGAGCTCATCGACTTCGTCACGGTCCCGCAGTAGCCCCGCATCCCACCGCACCGGCGACTCCTGCCCCTGCTCGGACCGCGAGAGTACAGCTGGTGGACGAGAGGTAGGGAAGCACCCCGCACCTCGGCGACCAGCTGTACTCTCGCGGAGACGACGGCACGGACGGCACGGACGGCACGGACGGCACGGACGGCACGGGCCGACCGGCGACGGGAGGTCCCGCGGCCCTGGGTAGCCTGGAGGGGTGACGAATCCCGCCGCGCCCGACGCCCGCACCTTCCGTGAGACCCCGGTGTCGTTCGTGCGCCGGAGTGGGCGGATGTCGGAGGCGCAGGAGCGCGCCTGGACCGAGCTCGCCCCGCAGTACGTGATCGCCGCGCCCCGCGACGTCGCCGCGACGAGCGTCCTGCCGGGATCGGCGATCGACCCGGCGGCGGTGTGGGGGCGCGACGCGCCCCTCGTCGTCGAGATCGGCTCGGGCCAGGGTCACGCCATCGTGCACGCCGCGACGTCGCATCCCGACACCGACTTCCTCGCCATCGAGGTGTTCCGCGCGGGCCTGGCCCGTACGATGCTCGACGCCGACCGCGCCGGGGCGCGCAACCTGCGCCTGGTCGAGGCGAACGCGCCCGAGGTGCTGCAGCACCTGGTGCCCCCGGCATCCGTCGACGAGCTGTGGGTGTTCTTCCCCGACCCGTGGCACAAGAAGAAGCACACGAAGCGGCGCCTCGTCGTTCCCGGCTTCGCCGCCCTCGCCGCGACGGCCCTGAAGGACGGCGGGATGCTGCGCCTGGCCACCGACTGGGAGGACTACGCGCTGCAGATGCGCGAGGTCATGTCGTCGGCGCCCGACTTCGAGGCGACGTTCGAGGGGGAGTGGGCGCCGCGCTTCGACGGCCGCGTGCTCACCGCGTTCGAGCGCAAGGGCGCGCGGGTCGGCCGCGACATCCGCGACCTCTCGTACCGGCGCATCGCGCGGACGTAGCAGCGACGCCACCCGCACCCGACCCGAGGAGCCGCCCCCGCATGCCCGCACAGACCGACGCCGACGCCGCGGCCGCTCCCGCTCTGCCCGCCTGGTCGTGGCGGCTGGCGCCGGCGCTCCTGGTGTGCCTGGCGGCGCCGGCGTTCTTCGTCGTCCGCGTCCCGTGGCTCGGGTGGGTGCTGCTCGCGGCGGGGCTCGCGACCGCGCTGCTGACGGAGAGGACGGATGCCGCGACCCCCGCTCGCAGCGGGCTGCCGGCGGACGGCGGCTCCGGCATCCGTCGACCCTCGCTGCTGCGCGATCTCTCGCTCATCGCCGTGGGGCTGCTCATCGTGAGCGCGATCCCGTTGAAGGCCGAGCTCGACAACGTCGCGATCCTCCGCTTCGGGCTCGCGCTCGGCGGTGCGGTGGCCGTGCCGTACGTGCTGTCGCGCTGGGTGTACCGCGACCGGGCGATCCGCTTCCCCTGGCGCGGCGGTGGACGGTGGACCCGTTTCCAGTGGGCCTGGCTCATCGCGGTGCTGGTGCTCGGCTGGCTGATCCTGCCGTTCTACTTCATCACCTCGGGGGTCTACCTCAACTGGCCCGTCGTCGACACGCCGGACCTCATCGCGCGGCTGTTCGTGGGGGTGGGCGCCGTCGGCATCTGGGACGAGCTGTTCTTCATCTGCACGTGCTTCGCGCTGCTGCGCCGCCACTTCCCGTTCTGGCAGGCGAACGTGCTGCAGGCGGTCGTGTTCGTGTCGTTCCTGTGGGAGCTGGGCTACCAGGCGTGGGGGCCGCTGCTCACGATCCCGTTCGCGCTGCTCATGGGGTACATCTTCATGCGGACGCGCTCGCTCGCGTACGTCGTCACGGTGCATCTGCTCTTCGACGCCGTGGTCTTCCTGGTGCTGGTCCACGCGCACAACCCGGGCGTGCTCGACGGGCTCTTCTTCGTCTGAACGGGCGCTGCGCCGCACGGGCGGTGAACAGGCGGAGCGGGTAAGGTGGCACACGGATCCCACCCGGATCCCCGGACGACGGATCAGTACCCGGTACGCGACAAGACTGGCCAGGAGAACAGTCATGTCGTGGGTCATCCTCATCGTCTCGGGCGTCCTCGAAGCCGTCTGGGCGACCGCGCTCGGCAAGTCCGAGGGCTTCACGAAGCTCTGGCCGACGGTCGTGTTCGGCGTCGCGCTCGTCGCGAGCATGGGCGGGCTGGCGTGGGCGATGCGCGACATCTCGACCGGCACCGCGTACGCCGTGTGGGTCGGGATCGGCGCCTCGCTGACCGTCGCGTACGCCATGATCACGGGCGCGGAGGCCTTCTCGATCGTGAAGCTGCTGCTGATCCTCGGCCTCGTCGGCTGCGTCGTCGGGCTGAAGCTCGTCGGCCACGAGTGATCCTGGAGGACGGATGCCGCGGCATCCGTCCTCCGCCACGCCGACGGTCGCGGAGTATGCCGGGCGGCGGTTTTCGTGCGGATCGCATGAGGCTCGCCCCTGCCTCGCGGGCACTCGCGTGCCAAGGTGGACGTGACCGCGCCATCGATCCAGGAGCCGGAATGCAGCGACCTCTCGCCGGGCTGACCCCGCGCAACCTCGTCACCGAGCTCACCGCCGGCGTCACGCTCCTCGCGATCGCGATCCCGCTCAACATCGGCTACGCCCAGATCGCCGGGCTGCCGCCCACCGCCGGCCTCTACGCGCTGATCGTGCCGACGATCGTCTACGCGCTCGTGGTGTCGTCGCGTCAGCTCGTGGCGTCGCCGGATGCCGCGGCCGCCGCTCTCGTGGCCTCCTCGATCGGCGGGCTCGCGGCGGCGGGCAGTGCGGACTATGCCACGCTGGCGCTCGCGCAGGCCATCATCAGCGGCATCCTGTTCGTGCTGATGGCGGTGTTCAAGCTCGGCTTCCTCGCGAACTTCCTGTCGAAGCCCATCCTCGTCGGCTTCGTCGGCGGGCTCGCGCTCGACATCATGGTGAGCCAGATCGCCAAGATGCTCGGGGTGAAGATCGACTCGGGCGGCGAGTTCGTGGAGAAGGTCTCCGATCTCGTCCTGGGCATGGACACGTTCAACGCGTGGTCGCTCGCCGTCGCGGCCGCATCGGTGGCCGTGCTGCTGCTCGGGCGCGCCTTCCTGCCGCGGATCCCGTGGGCCCTCGTGGTGCTCATCGTGTCGACGGTCGCGGTGGTCGTCGCCGGCCTCGACGACAAGGGCGTCGACGTCCTCGGCGAGGTGCCCGCCGGAGCGCCCTCGTTCACGTGGCCCGTCATCGACTGGTCGCTGTGGCTCGCTCTCGTGCCGTCGGCGATCGCCCTCACCCTCGTCACCACCGCCGAGGGACTTCTGGTCTCGCGGTCGTACGCCGAGAAGCACGGCTACCCGTTCCGCGCGAACCGCGACCTCCTCGCGTTCGGGCTGGGCAACATCGCCGCCGGAGCGCAGGGATCGTTCGCGATGGGCTCCTCGACCTCGCGCACCGCCGCCATGGACCAGTCGGGCTCGCGCACGCAGCTGCCCTCGCTGGTCCTCGCCGCCGGCACGCTGCTGCTCCTGCTGTTCGGCACCGCGCTCCTCGCCGACATCCCGTCGCCCGCCATCGGCGCGGTCGTCGGGGTCGCGATCCTGCCGCTGCTCGGCATCCGCGAGTTCCGTGAGCTGTGGCGGCAGGACCGGTTCGAGTTCGCCGTAGGCGCGGTCTGCTTCCTCGTCACCCTCTTCGTGGGGGCGATCCCGGGCATCCTGGTCGCCTTCGTCCTGGCGCTCATCAATCTCGCCCAGCGCGCGGCCAACCCCGCCATCGACGTGCTCGCGGCGGACGGCGATCCGAAGCGGTCGCTGCTGGCCGACGCGCCCGCCGGCAGCACCACGGCGCCCGGCATGGTCGTCGTCCGTCTGGCGGCGCCGCTCTTCTTCGCCAACGGCACGGTGTTCACCGCCGCCGTCAAGCGCGCCGTCACCTCCGCCGACGAGCAGGTGCACCACGTGGTCCTCGACATGGAAGCGGTCACCGACGTCGATGTCACCGGGGCCGAGGCGTTCGAGACCCTCGAGGCCTGGCTCGACGGCGAGGGCATCGACCTCGCGTTCAGTCGCATGCGCCCCGAGACGCGCGATCGGCTCGTGCAGCTCGGACTGCTGACGGATCAGCAGGTGTTCGAGACGAACCGCGCCGCCGTCGCCGCGCTCGCGGCACCGGCTCGCGGGAACGCCTGACCCCGCGGCACGCCCCGCGGGGCTAGCAGGGCCGCACGAGAGGGTCAAGGCGTTCGCCCGCGGCACGGCAGCGGGGCAGACTCGAGGCATGAGGCGGTGGCGACGCGCGAGCAGCGTGGCCCTGCTGGTGATCGCGCTGTCGGTGACCGGATGCGGCATCACCATTCCCAGCGACCCGCAGGGCACGCTCGATCGCGTGCGCGGCGGCGAGCTGCGTGCCGGCGCGTCTCCGTCGGGTGAACTCGTGACCGTCGACGGGTCGGACGTCGGAGGCTCCCTCGCCGACCTCGTCGAGGGGTTCGCCGACTCGGTCGACGCGCGCGTCACGTGGACGGTCGGCAGCGAGGAGGACCTCGTCGACGCGCTGGAATCGGGAGACCTCGACCTCGCGATCGGCGGCATGACGGATGCCACGCCGTGGTCGCAGCGGGTCTCGGTGACGCGGGCGTACGAAGGCGTTCCCGGCGCTCACGGCCCCGTGGTCCTGCTCGTGCCGCTGGGGGAGAACGCCTGGCAGGCCGACCTCGAGACATACCTCGATCGCGAGGTCGCGCCGTGAAGACGCTGGGACGCACCGATCTGCCGGCTGCCCAGCAGCAGGCGCTGCGCAGCGCGATCCGCTGGGAGTGGTTCACCATCGGCTACACGATCGTCACGATCGGGCTGATCGCGCTCGTCGTCGGCGGCTCGCAGGCGATGAAGACCGCGTGGATCGAAGACATGCTGTCACTGATCCCGCAGATCTCGTTCCTCGTCGCGCTGCTCTTCATCCGGCGCCCGCCCACCCGGGCCTTCCCCTTCGGCCTCCACCGCGTGATGGGAGTGGGCCACCTCGTCGCCGGGGTGGCGCTGTTCGCCGTCGGCGGCAACCTCGCCTACGAGGCCATCAGCGGACTCGTGCGCGCGGAGCACCCGTCGATCGGCACCGTGAACCTCTTAGGGCAGACGATCTGGCTGGGCTGGTTCATGGTGGGCGTGATGAGCCTGGTTGTCATCGGGCCGTTCTTCTACGGGCACGCCAAGGCGAAACTCGCGCCCCGGCTGCACAACAAGGTGCTGTACGCGGATGCCGACATGGCCAAGGCCGACTGGACCTCCACCGTCGCGTCGATCGTCGGGGTCCTGGGCGTCGGCATCGGGCTGTGGTGGCTGGACGGTGCGGCGGCGCTGTTCATCTCGATCGGAATCATCTGGGACGGCTGGCGCAACTCCCGCGCCGCCGTGCGCGACCTGATCGACCAGCGGGCGCGCACGGAGGACGACGCCCGGCCGCACCCGCTGATCGCCCGTGTCGCCAATCGCGTCGACGAGTTCGGCTGGGTGCGCGAGAGCGCGGTGCGCATGCGCGACATGGGGCAGGTCTTCCACGTCGAGGTGTTCGTCGTCCCGACGGGCGACGAGATCGGCCTCGACGACATCGAGGAGGCACGGGAGGCCGTGGCGGCGCTGGACTGGAAGGTGCAGGACGTCGTCGTCATCCCGACGCGCGCGCTTCCCGACGAGGCCGAGCCCGCCAGGGCGCGCGCCGACCGCCGCGACGCCTGACGCCCGCCCGACGCCTGCCCCGACGCCTGCGCCCGTCGACAGCCGAGCCGGTGCGCGGGTCACCGTTCGGCCGGCGGCCCGTCCGGCAGCCACACCGCCTCGGACGTCTCCGCGGAGTCATCGCCCGGAACCGGGACGATCGCGCACGGCACGCCCGGTGTCAGGAGCAGGTACGCCGCCCGCATCATGCCCTCGCCGTCGTTGACCTCGAGCCAGTGGAGCCCCGACGTCAGGCCGGTCTCGATCTCCTGACGGAGGTCGTCCAGCCGGCGTCCGCCGACGCTGTAGTGCTCGCCGCCGTAGAAGATGTCGATGCGCTTCATGTGCCGCTCCGATCCAGATCGATGACCGATCCCATCGCCTCCGTGCGGCGACCGCGAAGCGTCTTGACAACGCGGCGCGGCGGTGGGTGCCTCCGTCGCCGCTCGGGTCGCTCAGCCCCCGAGGTCGTGCTCCTCGGGTCCGATGTTCACCGGGACGGCCGGCTCGGGCACCAGGTACAGGCCGGCAGGAGAGTTGGCGGTGTACGCGAGGGCGTCGATCCATGCCGGGTTCAGCTGCGGTCGGCGACTGCCGTAGAACTTGTACACCAGCGAGCAGCGCGGATGCACCCAGATCGTGGTGCGGCCGTCGCCGATGCTGGCATCGTCCCGCCAGGTGAAGTGGAAGGGCTCATTGCGACGCAGTTTGGTTCCGATCACGAGCTGCAGGTGCGCGAGCGTGCGGTCGTCGAAGTCGACCTTGACCGTTCCTTCGTAGATCAGCTTGCCCATGCCGGGCCTCCGGAGAGTCTGCCGGCGCCCGACGTGCGAGGGGGGTTCTCGGGTGCGACGCCGGCCAGCTCCGTCTTCGATGGTCCTCCATCGCGAGCCCGTCCGGTATCCCCCTTCCGTGCTGAGTCGTCTCGACGCGTCAGCGAGCGGATGCCGCGGCCCCCGGCATCCGTCATTCGCCCGACACCGCCGACTCGTGGTGCGGCGCCCCGACCGGCTTGGACTCGCTCGAGCCGCGCTGTCGCAGGAAGATCGACAGTGCGATCATGCAGCCGACGGCCAGGAACTCGGACTGCCAGTTCTGCAGCGTGCGGTTCCAGAAGTCGGGGGTGGCGAGGTACTCCACCCATGTGATCGGCGGCTGGCCGTGCTCGGCGTTCTCGGTGTTCATGACGACCGTGCCGGCGAGCGACTGGGCCAGCCACGACAGCAGGAAGACGGTCCCCATCACGATCAGCAGCGAGTTGGAGAAGATCGTCTGACGGATGCCGCGCGCCTTGGCCCACGCGGGGGAGTCGGGCTGTGCGTGCGCGCCCACGAGCTGCTCCTCGTCGGTGCCCGGTCCCTCGTCGCCGGGCTTCTTCGACTCCGGTGACCCGCGCTGGATCAGCCAGATCGTCGCCGCGATGAACAGGAAGAACTGCAGGAACTCGGACTGCCAGTTCTCGGCCACGTCGACCACGAAGTCCGACGAGGTCACGAAGGCCAGGAACGCGATCTCCGGCTGGCCGTGCTCGGTCAGCCGCTCGTTGTTCTCGAACCACCCGGCGATCGACTGTCCGGCGAGGGCGAGCACGAAGATGACGCCGAAGGCGAGGCTGAGCGCGTTGTCACGGAGCGGGCGCATGTCAGCGTCCCATCAGCGGGATCGCGATCATGTACGCCAGACCGACGGCGAGCACGATGATCCACGACCAGAACACCACGGCCTCGCCGCGGCGAGGCCCTTCCTCCTCGGGGGTGAAGTCCACCACGATGATCTCCTTCTGGCGGCTGTGCGAGAGAGCCGCCTGGAGCCGATGGTGCGCGACGCCGGTCGCGGAGGGGAAAGGGGTTGACAAGGCGAGGCGGGCGTCGAACCGGTCCCGTCGGGGCGCGGGTCCGTCTGCCACGGTCCGCGCATGTCCACATCACGCACGCCCCGATCCCCGATGCGCACGTACTGCGCTCCTCCCTCGGCTGACGGCCCGTGGCCCGCCCGCGGGGGTCTAGAGTCACAGCGACGAGAGGAACCACGGTGGGTTCGGTCCAGGTGTACTACGGCGGTCAGTCGTACACGGTCGTCGGACGCACGCTCGACGACGTGCAGCAGCAGGTCCGCGACATCCTCGCGTCGGGTGAGGCCGGCTGGCTGGAGGCCGTGGACGGCAACCCGCGCGCACCTCACCGGCTTCTGATCACCCGCGGCGTCGCGCTGACCCTCGCCGCGCTCCCCGCCGAGTAAGCACCCGCTCCCACCCGGCGCGGCACCCGCGCGAACCGGCCACGAGCCCATCGTCGCGCGATCGCCCGGCGTGAGGGCCGGGACGGCGAATGGCCGGCCCTCGGGCCGGCCATTCGCGTCTGTTGTGGTGGTGCCCCCGACAGGAATCGAACCTGCGACCTTTGGTACCGGAAACCTCATTCGGGCCGCGCGAGCGGCATCCCAGGCACTAAGAACCGCGGAATCCCGGGCAAGTCGGACCTGGTTCGATCAGCCGAATCCGCCCCGTTCTTCGCCAGATGTTGTCAAAATGTTGTCACGGTGCGGTCTCGCGATCGGCTCGATTTCGCCGCGATCGCCGGCGCGACCAACGTCCCGATCGGCCACCGTCCGTTCACGGCTTACTGGGCAAAGCGGTGCGACGTCTTCCTCGCCGTTTTGGTCGGCGGCGCTGGCGTCGCCTTCAGCATGGTGATTGGGATCGCCACAGTCGCAGGCGCCGTGGTGGAAGGGCGCAACTTGCCGCGTGGAGGATTGCTGTGGCGGCGCGTTGCCCGAATCGGCCGGCGTAGAGCTCCTCCTTGAGAAAATCGCGCTGTGCATGCTGTTACTGATCGGAAATCTACTGCTAGAGTATATTTGCGATAAGCGAAAGGGTGAGGCGGGTGGCCACCGACACAGAGATCGTGCGCCAGGTCGCGCGCGCCCCGATGCGAACCGCGCGGTTGAAGGACATCCGCACGGACGAAGCCAACCTGTGGCGTGTCGTCGACCGACTCGTCGACGAGGGAGCTCTCACCAGGCTCGTGCACGGGATCTATGCCGCGCCTCCGGATGGACGCGACGGCCGCACTTGGCGGCCGCCGCTGGAAGCGGCGGCCCTCGCCGTCGCGACAGCCAGGTTCGGTCAGCGACAAGCTGCCCTCATGGGTGTGAGCGCGGCTCGCCACTGGGCTGCGATCCCGCGCGCCATCGGAGTCGCCACCGTGGCGGTGCCGAGAGCCGGCTACGCCCCGACGGCGCTCGACACGGGTGGACGCATCAGATTCGTGCCTCGAGACCTCGATCAACTGGACCTGGTCGTGGAGCGCACAGCGCTCGGCGAAGGCTTCGTCACGACCCCATCCCAGACTCTGTTCGATCTCCTGAGCAGACCGCAAACGAAGGACGTGCCGATGGAAGCAGGCGCGGCCGTGCCGAACCTGGCTGCGCGTGTGAGCGCACCGGAGTTCGAGAAGATTGTGGTCGCGGCGCGCAAGACCACGACCGCAGCGCGGCTCATGCTGAATGAGCTGAAGGAGCGAGATGGCCCGGGGTGAGAGCAAGCATCGGCGAGATGGTGCTGGCAGGTTCGACGAGAAGATGAACATCGAGCTGGAGGCCTCGTTGCGCGCCCCCGTTCCCGGCGTGCTCGACGACGACGAACGGATCGCAGTCGAGATGCAGTTCGGGGTGGACGAGGAGCAGGTGATCCGAGACCACGCCATCTCCCATGCTCTCGCTGCGATCGCCAGCATCGGTACCGACGAGGTCGTGTTCTTCGGCGGCACCGCGCTGTCTCGCACGCATCTCACGGAGGTGCGGCTGTCTGAGGACATCGATCTCATCGCCTATGGCCATCGAGGTGAGATCGGCGACCGCATCGAGGGAGCGATCACGCGCCAGTTCAACCGCACGCTCGGGACCGTCACCTTCACGCCACACATCCGGGAGACGAACCACCCGGACCCTTCGGTGATGCAGGTTGGCGATACCCGCATCCAGATCCAGCTGCTCTCCTCCGAGGGATACCCGCTCTGGCCGACCGAGATCGTCGACATCGAGCAGCGATACAGCGACGCCCCGCCTGCGCGGCTGCGTGTGCTCACACCTGCCGCCTTCGTCGCTTCAAAGCTCTCGGCATGGACGGATAGGGAGGCACCCCGCGACTTGTACGACCTGTGGGCGCTGGCCGAGGCAGGGAAGATCGACGCTGAGGCGGCGATGGTGTTCGGAAAGTTCGGTCCCCTCACGAGCGTTTCGAAAGTGCCCTTCGCTCACGTCCCATCTGAGGGGGAATGGGAGGAAGCGCTCGGCCACCAGTGCATGACTGAGGTGGGCCCGAAAGAGGCCGCTCGTGTCGTCCGTGAGGCTCTCGCCGCGCTCTGAACTCGGTCAGCCGCCGGGACCACCGAGATCCTTGGGATCGCGATCTATAGCGAGATCCCGCGAGTATCGGAACCGTATGCGAATGGGGCGCCTGGCTGCGCCGCTTGGCTGCGTGCAGCCCGCCGCAGTTCGGCCGCCACGGCTCGCGCAGAGTCGTTGATGGTGACCTCTGTGGTCCCGCGGAGCATGGTGTCGGCGAGGTGCTCGCGTACCGCCGCATCCGACCGACCGATTGCGATCGCCTCGTTGTGGTGGCGTCCTCGCGTCAGCCCGACGTACAGACCGGCCGCGTCGACGTCGGGACCGACGATGGCGGCGTCGGTGGTCTCGCCTTGGATTCCGTGCACGGTGGAGGCGTAGGCGAGCATGACGTGGTCGAGCGCGTAGTCGCGGGTGATGCGGCGGCGTTCGCCGCTGTCGGTGGGGGAGACCAAGTCGATGGTGTCGGGATCGATCCGCGCGATGATCCAGTGCGCGCGGTTCTCGACGCCGGTCCGCGGATCGTTGCGTCGCGTCTGCACCGCATCGCCGACGAGAAGCCGTTGTTCGTCTCGGCCCCAAGCGAGGCGAGTGGAGTCCAGCTCGCCGGCGTCGACGCGATGCTGCTGGATCTGCGCGTTGATCGCATCGGCTTCGCTGTTGGAGCCGCACACCAGTGCAACCCGACGGCCGTGCCCGGTCGCGTCGAAGTAGGCACTCACCATTGCGGCTCGCGCGTCCTCGGTGCTGTCCACGCGCCGAACATGACCGCGGGCCGAGAGATCGGCTGCGATCTGGCGCGCGTGATCGTGGTCGCGCGGGTCGCGCAGTTGCAGTGTCAGTGCCGCGTACTCGGCGTCGTGAAAGCGGTGCACCGTGTCCATCTCGATGGCTGCCGAAGCATGGCGGATCGCGGACGCCATGGCTCCCGCGTGCCCGACGGGGAGGGCCTGATGCGTGTCGCCGACCATGGCCATCCCGGCGCCGGTCTCCAGCGCGACCTCGGTGAGAGCATCCGCGGCCTGTAGGTCCACCATCCCGGCTTCGTCTACCACGATGCGGTCGCGTGCGTCGAGAGGGAAGCGTTGCGGGCCACGGTAGGTCTGCCCGGTCACGGGGTCGACGTCGCCGGGCGCGAGTCGTTGCCAGACCTGAGCGCCGGTCTCATCGCGCGACCACCGATAGCCGTGGTCGTGCAGCAGCGCGTGGAGACTGGACGCGTCCGCGCCCGTCTCCCGCCCAGCTACGGAGGCCGCCTTGCGGGTAGGAGCGACCACCAGCATGCGGCGTCGCTGCCCCATGAGCGCAGCGTGTGCCGCGCGCAACATCGCGGTCTTGCCGGCACCGGCCGGTCCGGTCACGGCGACCAGTCCATGCGTCCCGGCGATCGCGCACGCCGCCGCTGACTGCGCCCCGTCTAGTCTCTTCAGGTCGTCAACGGATGACGCCCCGCGCCGCAGCTCATCGGGGAGGAGTGACCGGCCGGGCACAGCCATGGCCTCGAGACGGCGGCCGACGCGCATCTTCAGTCGCATGGTGTCGGTCGCCATGAACGCCTTGACGTGGCCCGGTATGTCGGGCTCGGACGACAGCCTGACGTAGAGCGAGCGTGCGCGCGCGGCGATGGTCTCGACGATGCTTTCGAGCGCCTCACGCTCCGCGATGACTCCGGTGCCGGCGAGTGCGCGGATCGCGCCGGCGCGCAGATCGAATTGGCTGAATCGACCGCTTGACGCGCGCGACCGGTCATCGGCCTCCACCACCGCAGCATGTGCAAGCAGGTCGAGATCGAGATCCTCGGCGGGCACGTGCGGTGGCTGGCATTGCGCACGCTCCTCGGTGAGGACGGGGTCGATGGCGGCGAGCTCGTCGCGAACCGCCGCCTCCCACGCCAGTTCATCCACCAGCGCCGGCTTGTTGGGGCGTGACATCGCCCACGCTCGTCGATCGATCTGCTGCAGCACCTCGACGCTCGGCCGTACGCCACCGTGTGCGCGCGTCCACTCTGCGATCAGCTGAACGCGGTTGGCTTCGATCTGCGCCGACCGGCGGGAGAACGGGGCGACGGCGCGGGAGAGTTCGGCAATCTCGCCGTCCTCGCCGATCGTGTATCCGTGCCGGGCGAGCGCAGCGATCCACTGTGGGTCGGTGCGCGCCGCCAGCTCGCCTTCCGCGTTGACGACCGTGTGGAATTTCATCGCGACGCGTGAGTCGACGTTCGACCACTTTCCGTCCTCGCCCCGGACTTTGATGTTCAGCCAGAGGTGTCGGTGGATGTGTGGATCGAGTGCGCGCGAGCGGCGGTGCTGCAGCTCGACCACCTCGAGTTGAGCGATCGACTCACGGATGCTGCCGCCATGGCCGCGCCGAGCGTTCAACTCGCGCTGCCATAGAGTGATGACCCGGTCCCGGATACGGCCCTGCAACGCCTCGAACTCGGCTGCCACCTCCGGATGCAGCATCGCGGCGATGCTGTACGACTTCGGGTGGTTCAGCGTCCCGTCCAGCAGCAGGTCCGAGTCGGAGCGCAACAACGTCTTGCCGCGCTCTTCGCCGGTGACCGGATCATGTCCACTCAGCCAGACCCGCAGCGCTCCGCTCGACAGCTCGTCTGAGCGGATCGCCCCATGCTCGACGACGAAGCGCGTGACCGAAGCGTCAGCGGTGCCGCTGTACTCCTCGAGCTCGTCAATGCCGGGGGAGTGGACGACGTGGGCGTCGCAGACTCCTTCGAGCGCGTAGGCGATCGCTTGTCGAACCCCGCGCGATTCGACGCCCCGCTTCCACCGCTCGAGTCCTCCTCGCATGGCGCCAACGGTACGCCGCTTTTTGCCTAATCGCTACTGATTTACACATTGGTGCCTGCGTGCATTGCGGTTTGTGGTGGGGATTCTGGCCCGGTCCTCTGATCTCGCAGTAGTTGCGATGGGCGGCGGGATTGCGCGGCCGAGGTTTTGTGGATGCTCGATTCCCATTGGGTGTTTGCCCGCGTTCGGTAGGACGCAGCCATTGCGCCCCGGGTGTGCGGAGCTTGCCCGTCTAGCCACTACTCGCTGAAGGACCGTAATCGGCCCGGTGACCGCTCGGGAATTGAGGCGCAGGGCACACAGGGACCGTGTCTAGGCGTGCCGGACGCGGTAGCCGAGGTGGACGAAGCCTGAACTGAAGCGGTGCTCGTCGAAGAGCTCGAGGTCGAGCCGGAGCGTATTGTCGAAGAGCCGGATGCCGCCGCCGACGACCGCGGGCGCGACGACGACGTGGACTTCGTCGAGCATCCCGGCCCGGGCGGCGATGGAGGCGAGCTGCCCGCCCCCGATGGCGAGTGGCGCGGCGGTGGCGTCCTTCAGACGCTGCGCTTCGTCGCCGTCGAACGTGTCGCGTCGTTCCGTGCGGGAGGTGGAGACGGATGTCAGCTTCCGTGTGTAGACGATCTTGTCGACCTCACGCCATCGCACCGCAAACTCCCGATCAGGCGTGGGGAGGTCTTCGAGCGGGACGTCGTCCCACACCTTCAGCGCCTCGTAGACCTTGAGGCTGTAGAGGTGCGTGGTGACAGGTGCCAGCAGTTCGTCGACGAAGGCGTGCACTTCCGGATCGGGCGTCGCCCATTCCCAGCGGCCGAAGGGTCCGGCGATGTACCCGTCGAGCGAAGAGGTGTTGAAGTAGATCAGCGAGCCCACGACTCGCACGCTACTCGCCGCACCGCGGAGGTGCGGCACATCCGCGTCCAACGCCACTGATCAGCGCCGCCCTATCGGCTCTCCGTTCGACGGTGCAACATGAGTGGTTGATGGCGGGGTTGCAAGCGGGATCAAGGCGCGGGTGGCGCGGCGTGCTCCTGCGCGCCGCCGCAACCACCATGCTCTTGGCGATGATCGGTGTCGGCCACCTCGCGTCGGCGGCTCAGACGACCGCGAGTCCGGCGGCGCACCTCGCCGTTCCGGCCCCCGGCTCGCCGACGGACTCGCCGTCCCCAACCCCAGCTGTCGACCCGACGCCGACGCCGACTTCAACACCGACACCGACGGTGACTAACACCCCGACCGCCACGCCCGAGCCGACCGCCTCTCCTGAGGCGACGCCCACTTCCACTCGTACGGCGTCACCAGAGCCCACCCCAACACCTACCCCGACGCCGACGGTGACACCGGTTCCGGCCATCCCGCCGGCGGTGGCGAACTCGACGATCACGCTGCCGACGCTCGCGCTCGCGGTCGGCGTGCTCATCGCCGCCGGCATTCTGCTCTGGCTGCTGATTCGACGCGAGCCCCCGCAGGCTGCCTCCGCCCCCGGTGCCGCGGCCATCGGCGACGACATGGCACCGGCGGTGCTGGATGCCATGGCCGCCCTGGGCACCGCGATGATCGACAGCGGCTACCCGGTGGGGTTGGTCCGCGGTGCGCTGGACGACATGGCGAAGGTGAACGGGCTGACCTCTGCCGAAGCCGTCGTGTTCCCCACATCCATCCTCGTGTCATCGGGCGACGCGGGCTCTGCTCAGACGCGGGCCGTGACGGCCGGGAACAGGGCGGCGATGCTCTACCAGGTCTATGCCGTCGATCGCATCGCGGGCGTGGCCCGCACCCGGCCCGGAAGTGCGGACTGGGTTCGCCGGCAGCTCACGCGCGCGAAGGATCTGCCTGCACCGTTCACGGGGCCACAACGGGTGGCGGCGTATGGTCTGCTGTCGGCCGCGCTCAGCGTGCTGCTCGGCTCGTCGTGGCCCGGCGTGATCGCGGCGGGGGTGCTGGGCATCGGGGTGGGGGCGCTGCTGCTGGGCACGGAGCGCCTCGAGGCGGCCTACCAGGCGCTGGTCGTTGTGGCCGCGTCCTTCGGTGTCGGGGTGATCATGCTCACCGTCGCGCACCTGATCGATCCCGCCGTGCTCCCGGCGATCGTTGCACCGCTGATCATGCTGCTGCCCGGCGGCCTGCTGACGATCGGGGTGATCGAACTGGCGACCGGGCACATCGTGTCCGGTGCTGCCCGCCTGGCCGCCGGGGCGATCCGGCTGCTCCTTCTGGCGACCGGGATCGTCGCCGCCGCAGCGCTGATCGGGGTTCCCGCGATCACCGCAACACAGTGGCCGCTGGGCCCCATCGCCCCGTGGGTGGCTGTCGCCGTCTTCGGGGTGGGTATCAGCATCCATCAGTGCGCGCGTCCGTCCTCCATCGGCTGGATCCTGCTCGTCCTGTACGTCGCATACGGCGCTCAGGTGCTGGGCGACGTGTTCTTTGACGGCGTCCTGTCGGCGATGGTGGGCGCCGCCGCAATGACCCCTGTCGCTGTCGTCGTAGCTCGTCAGCGCACCGGACCGCCGGCGCTCGTGAGTTTCCTGCCGGCGTTCTGGCTGCTCGTGCCGGGAGCGCTTGGGCTGATCGGAGTCGCCAGCGTGCTGGATGGCGCGTCCTCCGGGTCGGACACGATCATCACCACGATCGCCACCATGGTGTCGATCGCGCTGGGCGTACTGCTGGGGCTGGTCGTGTCGGGCTCGGCGCGGGGATTCCGCGCCGCGCCGACCGCGGATTGGATGGAGGAGACCGCCGAGGGAGGGTCCCGCTGATCTCGGCTCTCGTCAGGCACCCTTCGCGAAAGAGTGGAGGAAGATCGCCTCGGCTACGGCGAGGTTCTCGATCTCGCTCGGGTCGACGCTTTCGTTGGGCGCGTGGATGAGCGCGAGTGGTTCTTCGACGCCCATGAGGATGATCTCGGCGTTCGGGTATGTGTCGGCGAACACGTTGCAGAGGGGGATAGATCCTCCTTGGCCCAGCATCGTCATCTCGACGCCGTACGCCGACCGCATCGCGTCTGCGAATGCACGGTATGCGAGGCCATCGGTGGTCGCGAGGAAGGGCTCGCCCACAGCTTCGGTCTCGACACTCACCCGAACTCCCCACGGAACGTGGTCGCGTATGTGAGAGACGAGTGCGTCGTGCGCGTCCTGGGCGATCACTCCCGGCGGGACGCGCAGGTTCAGTCGGGCGGCTGCCCGCGGGACGATGGACGCCGACGACCCGACCACCGGCGGGCAGTCGATGCCCAGAACCGTGAGCGCCGGTCGGGACCAGAGCTCGTCTGCCACCGTTCCGTTTCCCAGCAGGTGGACGCCGTCGAGGACGCCGGCGTCGGCGCGGAACTGCCCGGGGTCGTAGGGTTCCCCGCCCCACGTTGCGTCATGGTTCAGGTCGTCGATCGTTGTGCTCCCGGCGTCGTCGCGCAGCGAGGCCAGCGCTGCCACGAGAGCGGCTAGACCGTCTGGTGCGGGACCGCCGAACATGCCGGAGTGGATCTCTGAGGCGAGCGCTTCGACCCGGATGACGACGTTCGCGAAGCCGCGGAGTGACACGGTAGCGGCCGGGCGCCCGACAGCGGCGTTGCCGGTGTCGCAGACGAGGATCACGTCGGCGGCCAGCACATCGGGGTTCTCCTCGACGAAACGCTCCAAGCCCCCGGTGCCCTGCTCTTCGCTGCCCTCGACGACGAGCTTCAGATGGACGGGAATCTGATCTTGCAATGCCCGCAAGGCGAGCAGGTGCATCAGGATGTTGCCTTTGCAGTCCGCCGCTCCGCGGCCTGCCCACCGCCCCTCGACGTCGGTGAGCACGAACGGCGGGCTCCGCCACGCTGATTCATCCAGCGGGGGCTGGACGTCGTAGTGGGCGTACAGCAGCACCGTGGGCGTGTCGGCGTCGGCGTTAGTCGCTGGGCGGCTGCCGACGACGGCGTCGCTGCCATCGGGCGTGCGCTGCAGTCGTGCGTCGGCGAAGCCGAGCTCGGCGAATCGCCCACGCACCCATTCCGCTGCCTTGGCGCACTCCTCGGGCGGAAACTGACGGGGGTCGGCGACGGAACGGATCGCGACGAGTTCGGCGAGCTCGTCGCGGGCAGCGGGCATCATGGCGCGGATCCGCGCCCGGATCTCGTCGCTCACGATCCGTCGCCGTCGTCGCTGTCGTCGGTGTCGTTGCCGGTGTCGACGGTATTGAGGCTGTCGACGAACTGCTGGAAGTCCTCGGCTTCCTCCGGGCAGTAGGTCTGGATGATCAGCAGCTGGCCCTGCAGCAGCCGCGACTCGACGAGCGTCGGCCGCAAACCTGGGCCCGCGGCGCCGTTGGAGAGGCCCGCGAGCAGAGTCGACCGTGCCAACGCAGAGTTGGGGTCGGCGCACGTCGCGCCGCCGTCGTCTCCTAGCACCTGGGCGACCTGCTCGGCGGTGAAGCTGACCGAGATGCCGGCGTCAGCGAACGAGTCCAGCAGCTCCTGTGCTTTGTCCACGTCACGAGCCTCCTGCCGTGCCCCGATGAAGAGGACCGTCGCGATGACGGCCAGGGCGACCAGCACCGTGATGGCCACGATGGCGATGATCGATCGTTCGCGTGGCGGCTGGGTTTCACGGTCGGTGCTCATGATTCACCTGCCGCTGCCTGAGCGGGCTGCTTCCACGAGGGCTTGCGGAATCGGTAGAAGAGGAACGGCACCAACAGGCCGAGCCCCAGCGCGCCACCTCCGACGATGACCAGGTAGATCCACGGGCTCTGGTCTCCGAACTGGGAGGGCGGGATGAACCCGACCAGGAGCGCGGCAAGCGAGGCGGCGAAGCCGACACCGCAGAGGGCGACCAACATCGGCGCCCGATATCCGCGCGGGTGGTCGGGCTGCCGCCGGCGCAGTCGGACCGCGGCGACGAACATGAGCAGGTACATGATCAGGTACACCTGCGTCGTGATGACCGAGAAGATCCAATATGCGCTGGACACGTTCGGGATCAGCGCGTAACCCAGAGCGATGATCGACGTGATCACACCCTGCGTCACGAGCAGGTTCTGCTGCACGCCATTCTTGTTGAGCTTCTGCAGGAACGGCGGCAGGTAGCCCTCCTCGCGGGAGATCAGCAGCAGACCCTTCGACGGACCCGCGAGCCACGTGAGCATGCCGCCCAACGAGGCCGCCACGAGCATGATCCCGACGATCGGCGTCAGCCACGAGATGTCGAACGTGGCGAACACAGCCTCGAACGCCTGCATGATCCCCGCGGTGAGCGAGATCTGCTCGGCCGGGACGACCCAGCTGATCGCAAGCGCAGGAAGGATGAAGATCAGCAGCACCAAGCCCATGGCGAGGAAGATCGCCTTCGGGTACGCCCTCGCCGGATCCTTCAGCGACGAAACGTGGACTGCGTTCATCTCCATGCCGCTGTAAGAGAGGAAGTTGTTCACGATGAGGACCAGGCTGGCAAGGCCCGCCCATTGCGGAAGCAGGTTGTCCACGGTCATCGGCGCCGCTGACGGATTGCCCTGCCCGAGGAAGACCGCCCCCAGGAGAACGAGTACGGCGCCCGGGATGAGCGTGCCGATGATCAGCCCCCAGCTCGCGAGCCCCGCAACACCTTTCGTGCCCCGTGACGAGACGAACACCCCCGCCCAGTAGCAGACCATGATCACGAGCGCCGTCCAGACTCCATTCGACGCCAGCTCCGGATTGATGACGTACGCGAGCGTCGACGCCACAAAGCCGAGAAGAGTCGG
Organism: Microbacterium sp. M3; assembly: GCF_033548675.1. Taxonomy (NCBI): domain Bacteria; kingdom Bacillati; phylum Actinomycetota; class Actinomycetes; order Micrococcales; family Microbacteriaceae; genus Microbacterium; species Microbacterium sp. M3. Next base: position 214,208 of record NZ_JAWTZT010000003.1, on the reverse strand, counting down.
GTAATAGAAGATAGTCATCGCGAACTGGCACCAGATCGCCAGAAATCCCATGGGCTTGGAGATGCCCTCCGACACCCACTTGTAGACGCCGCCCTTCCAGCCCGACGCGAGCTCAGCCGCCACGAGCGACGTGGGCAGCAAGAACACGATCGCCGGAACCAGATAGAGGAACACCGCGGCCAGTCCGTACACCGCCATCGTCGGCGCGGGGCGAAGGCTCGCAACCGAACTGGTCGTCATCAGCGCCAGCGCTATCCACGAGATCCAGACCGGCGGGGGCACTGCGGCTGCACGAGCCCGCACGGCATCGCGTCCTCGGTTCGAGGACTCCGCGGCGCTCATCGCGGGCCACCCTCATAGTTGACCGAATGCACCATCGCACGTCCCCTTCCGCCGTTGGTGGGCTGTACCAAACACAGAAACCGGATCAATGCTGAAGATAGCGCTGTCCGTGCCCGTGGGGTAGGCCCACAAGGGTGGATTTGTGTCGATATGCGCGCAAGAATGTCGCGCGATGGTGACCGGCAACCACGGCTAGCGAAAGCCACGTCCCTGCGGATCCAGCGAAGGAACATCGATGCACTTGCAAGGCAATGATGGCCCCTGATCCGACGGCGGCCGAGCCTGCAACCGCCCGGAGATCCACCGCGGTGCTGATTGCGACGTGCCTGTCGACTCTCGTTGTCAACGCGAATACCTCCGCTGTCAGCATCCTTCTTCCCGCGATCAGTGAGGACACTGGGACCTCGGTCGACACGTTGCAGTGGGCCGTCACCGGATACTCGTTGATGGGTGCCGCCGTCATCGTCACCGCCGGGGCGATGGGGGATGTGTTCGGGCGTAAGCGGGTCTTCCAACTCGGTCTGCTTCTCTTCATCGCATCCTGTGTGTTCATCGCGCTGTCCACCTCGGGGATCGCGGTGGTTGCCGGGCGGATCATCCAAGGGGCGGCGGGCGCGACGATCCTGGCGTGTGGGCTCAGTCTCCTGACCGTTGCGAACCGGGGACAAGCTCAGCTGCGCGCGGTGTCGCTGTGGGGCGCCGCGGCCGCCGTCGGTGCGGCCGTCGGGCCGCTCCTGGGCGGCGTGCTCGTGGACATCACCGGATGGCAAGGCCTGTTCTGGATCGACGCGATCCTCGCTCTCGCGTGCGTCCTCATCACCGCACGGGGCGTCAGCGAGTCACGCGACGAGAACCGCCCACGATCGATCGACTACCTGGGCGCCCTGCTCGTGGCGCTGACACTGAGTCCAGTCGTGCTCGCCACGAGCCTCGGCGGCACGTGGGGATGGGTGTCATGGGAAACGTTCGCATGCGTCGTCGTGGCGGTGATGAGCGCGGTTGCATTCGTCGTGGTCGAGCGCCGGGTCGCGGTCCCGCTCCTGGATCTGGCGCTGCTCCGGAACGTGGTCCTGGTCGCATCGACCGTTGCCATCCTGATCGGATCCGGAACGATCAACGGGCTGATGTACCTCCTCAGTCTCTACTTCCAGAACCCCGATGCGCTCGGGCTCACACCCTTCCAGGCAGGACTGGCCATGCTGCCCGCGACGGTGGGCCTGGTTCTCATCGCGCCGCTGGTACCGAAGCTCGCCGCACGGATCGGCGGGCGGCAGGTCGTCGGAATAGGATTCCTCGTCACGGCGATCGGGTTCGGCGTGGTGGGTTTCGTCCAAGCCTCGTGGGACTACGGAGCCTTCGTTCTGCCATTGATCGCGATCGCCGTCGGAATGGGTCTATCGAACGGGCCGGCTTCTTCGGCGGCGACAGCGTGCGTGCCGCAGGACCAGGTCGGCTCGGCATCCGGCGTCTCCAACATGGCCCGGTACATCGGCGCAGCCGTCGCCACGGCGCTCGTAGCAACGATCAACGCCTCCGTGATCGAGTCGGACGGCGCCGCGGGTGGGTCGATGCCCGATGCACTGGCGTCCGGCCTGGCAACCGCTTCCTGGGTCATGGCGGCACTCAGCTTCGCCGGCGTGGTCATGGCCGTGCTCATGAAGCGGCATCGGATGGCACGTGGGACTCTGCAGGATGCCGCGGCCTCCGCCGCAGCGCTTACTCACACCCTGCCCACCACTGCCTCCGGCTCAGGACAGATCGGCTGACGCCGCGACGGCTGAGACGCCCGCGCGGGGGCACCGAATCCCGCACCGGCGATGCGATCCGGAGAGGCATACCCCGGCCGCCAGGGTGGAGCGGAGGAGTTACGGGTGGCAAGGTGGCGGCGGGTGAACGCGCTGACGCCCTGTATCCGCGGAGTTCCACTCCTCGCAGACCACTGGGACTCTATGTGTCGGAGTCAGGCGACGAGGCCCGGTAGCGCTCGGGCTCTGGAGTTCGCTGGAACCATCGACCGCTTATCTGCCTCGGCGTGATGCGCACCCAACGATACTTGAGAGTCGGAATCCACGGGGCGAGCGGCAGCGCGTCCGCCGCGTCGATCTCGCGCTGCAGCTGGAGACGCTCAGCGACGCCCTTCACAATCACACTCGCTGCGAACGTGTCGTCGTACTCGTCGACTTCGAACGCCACGAGAGGGTTCGCGGAGAGCTCCGCGAGCTTCGAGCCGGGTGCCGTGCGAAAGAGCACGCGGGGCCCATCGACCACGTAATTCACGGGGAAGATGTCGGGCTCGCCGTCCGCATCCAGGGCGAGCCTCCCGAGCTCACCTCGAGCCAGCAGATTCCAGCACTGCTCCTCGCTTAAAGTCACGACCGCATTGTTCGTGTCACGCATGACGCCATCTCCATCGACACTCGGCCCGGCGCGGCTCCCCTGCACACCATAGTCCTCCGCGTGGCGACCGGGGCTCCCGCGGACACCGTCCTTCCAACGTCATTTCATTTCAGCCCTTGGGTGCACGGTGATAAGCGAGGCGCCCACCGCCACCTGGCCCTCGAGCACGGGGGTCACCTCGCCGAAGTCGTCGGCATTCAGCACGATGACCGGCGTGATGAGCGGGTAGCCGGCTTTCTCTATGACGGCCCTGTCGAAGGTGACGAGCGGTGTGCCGAGCTCGACGCGATCGCCGTTCTTCACCTTGACATCGAAGCCCTCGCCCTTGAGGTTGACGGTGTCGATGCCGACATGGATCAGGAGCTCCACCCCGCCGTCCAGGACGATCCCGAAGGCGTGGCCGGTCGGCTGTGCGGCGGCGATCACGCCCGCACCGGGCGAGAAGACGGTGTCGCCCGTCGGTTCGATGGCGGCACCGGGCCCCATGACTCCGCCGGCGAAGACCGGGTCGGGAACCTCCGACAGCGGCACGACCGTGCCCGCCAGAGGCGACAGTACCTCGATCGACGCCCGCTCCAGCAGGGCCGTCGCCACGGGGACCGCGGCTACGGCGGGTGCGGCATCCGATGCGTCGATCGTGCGGGGCTCCGCGGCCTCGACCGCGGCGGGCGCGACGTGCTCGGCAGCTGCTGCGGCCTCGGCGGCGTCACGCGCCGCCTCGAACTCGGCCTGCTGCTCGGGCGTGCGGAAGTTCGACCAGATGACCAGGAACATCGAGGTGAAGAACGCCAGCCCGATCGCGATCGCGTACAGCCCCGTCGGCTGGAACGCCGGGATCGTCAGCAGCGACGTGAAGACGAACGCCTGGGTGGTGACGCCGTTCTCCAGTCCCATCAGGAGACTGCCGATGCCGATCGTGAGCCCTCCGACGAAGCAGCCGACGAGCATGCGCGGGTAGATTCGCTTGAATCGCAGATGGATGCCGTACAGAGACGGCTCGGAGATTCCGCCGAGCAGGCCCGCCGCGAGCGCACCGGTCGCCGTCTGCCGCATCTGCGTGTCGCGGTGACGCATCGACAGCACGAGCACGCCCGCGGTGGCGCCGAAGCAGGCGAAGTTCCACGCGCCCATCGGACCCTGGATGAAGTCGTACCCGAGCGTCTGGATGTTCAGGAGCATGATCGCGTTGATCGGCCAGTGCAGGCCGAGCGGCACCATGAACGGGTAGGCCAGCGGAATGACGATCGCGAAGATGAACGGCGAGAAACTGTTGATCGCCGCGAGAGCCTGAGCCAGCACCGCCCCGACGTAGACGCCGATCGGCCCGATCACGAACGCGGTCAGCGGCATCATGATGAGCATCGCGAAGAACGGCACGAAGATGAGCTGCAGGTTCGCCGCGATGATCTTCCGCAGCAGCTTGTACAGCGGGCCCAGCGCCGCCGCCATGAGCAGCGGCGGGAACACCTGCGAGCTGTAGTTCGCGATCGGCATCGGGATGCCGAAGATCGGCACGATCGCCACCTGCGCGGCCTCGATGCCGAACAGAGCCGTCGGCTCGACGCCCTGCGCGAGTGACGTGAACCCCGGGAGCATGAGCACTGCCATGATCGCGAAGCCCACCCACGGGTCTGCGCCGACCTTCTTGGTTGCGTTGTAGGCGACCATGAGCGGCAGGAAGACGAAGACACTCTGCCACATCAGGTTGATGAAGGCCCACGACGGATCGAGCGTGACCCCGGGCGCGTTCCAGTCCGGGATCACGTCGAGGGTCGCCATGAGCGCCATGAAGGTGATGAAGAACGAGGCGCCCAACAGCGCTCCGAGGATCGGCCGGAACGAGTCCGACAGGAACTCGAACAGCGAGTCGATCCACGCCACCTTGCCGCGCACGCCCTTCGCCCGCTCACGCGCCTTGATGGCATCGATGTCGTCGTCGGCTGCCGCGGCGCCGCCGCCGTCCTTCATCTCGGGCAGCGCCATGATGTCGTTGTAGACGTTCTGCACACCACCGCCGATGACCACCTGGAATCGCTCACCCGCCTGCGGGACCGCGCCCATCACCCCCGGAATCGCCTCGACGGTGGCCGGGTCGACGCCCGACGCGTCGCGGAGCTGGAACCTGAGCCGGGTCGCGCAGTGCGTGAGGCTCTCGATGTTGCCGGCGCCACCGACGGCCTGGACGATGTCGGCTGCAGACGATGTGGCCATGGCTCTCTCCTTCGACTCCAGCGGCAGCCCGCGGGGCGAGCCGCAGCTCTTCGCCAGACTTTTTGCGGCGATCGTACCCGCGGTTGCGCCGGCGCGCGAGTGCACCGCGCATCGCCTCCTGCAAGAAACTGAGAAGCCGCTGGCTCCCCTTGCTACCGCTACCACTGCCGACGTGCCAGGCGCGACGAACTCGTCACGTCGTCGCCGAACTTCTTCCCGTCGTGACCCTTCCTGATCTTCCCGAGGACCGCGCCCATACCGCGCCGACCACCGTCACCGCCAACAGCGGCGGTGCGAGGAGCGCGAAGGTATACATCCGAAGCGACCAGCCGGTTGCTCCGAACTCGCTTCCTTACAGGGCTGGAGTCCTACGCAGAGGGTTACCGCACTTGCGGGACTCCCGGCCGAGTGACCCGCACAATGGCACGTTCAAGACACACGGGTTCACGATGCTCAAAACACCCGGTGGAGATGCGACTGGTCCTGGGGGTGCGCGCCGGGCGAGTCGGCGAGGCGAGCAGACGCTCGACTCCCGACGACGCCACGTGTGAAGACGCAGTCGCGGCACACCCGTCACTCGACGATGGTGAGCCCGCGATCCGTGTCGTTGAACCGGCGTCCACCGTCTTCGGTCACCGTCACGATGTCTTCGATGCGGACACCGAAACGGCCTGCGAGGTAGATGCCCGGCTCGATCGAGAAGCACATCCCGGGAACGACCGGGCGCTCTTCGCCTTCCACGATGTAGGGCGGTTCATGCGTGGTCATCCCGATGCCATGTCCGGTGCGGTGGATGAACTCGTCTCCATAGCCGGCCTCCGTGATCACGCGGCGTGCGACGCGGTCGATTTCCTGGCAGGCGATGCCTGGGCGCACCGCCTCGAACGCTGTCTGCTGAGCAACGCGAACGATCTCGTGCACCTCGCGCATCTGCGATGTCGGCTCCCCTACGCAGACTGTGCGCGAGGTATCGGACCCATACCCGTACATCAGTCCCCCGAAGTCCAGGACGACCATGTCTCCGGAAAGGATGGTGCGGTCACCGGCCTCATGATGCGGGTTGGCGCCGTTCGGGCCCGACCCGACGACCGTGAAGTCGACCTGCTCGTGTCCGAATTCGCGGAGGAACCGGGCGAGATCGGCGGCAACGTCAGTCTCCTTCCGCCCGGCGAACGGCACCTTCACGATCTCACGAAAGGTCGCATCGGCTGCAGCGCCCGCCGCTTCCATCCGCGCGAGCTCTCTGCCGTCTTTCACCGCGCGCAGCATGGGCAGCCGTTCCGTCACTGATGAGTACCGGCTTTCGGTGAGCTCCGCCTGCAGGCCGAGCAGGTGCAGCGCCCACGCGGTGTCCGATATCGCGAAGGTCCCGTCCGCTGGGAGCAACTGTGCGGCGGCCGCGTAAGGGTCCGTGCCGTCGCGCCAGTCCCTCATGATCAGAGCCTCGGCACCAACCGTCGACTCGGCGTCCGGACGTTCCAGGATGGGCACAAGGAGATGCGGCTCAACGCCGTGGCGGAGCACAAGCAGAGTGAGCCGCTCGGTGGTCGCCGTGGGCTGATACCCGGTGAGCCAGAGCAGGTCCGGGCCGGGCGTCACGAGAAGGCCATCCAGACCCTCTTCCGCCGCGGCGGCAGCCGCCGCCTGCATACGTGCGCCGTAGTCATCGGATGTGAACGGAGCCGGAACGGCATCCATGGCGCCTCCTCCTCCAGGCGTAGCGTCGTGCGCGAGGCGACACCATTTGACCGCGGAGAGATCGTCGACACAAGACCAGCTCAAGACGGGCTTGAGTCGAGCTTGCGCGCGGTGAGCAACATCCGCCCGGAAACCGCTGGGCGCGGCGATCATGCCGGCGGCCGGCGGGTCATCGCGAGTGAAGCGGCGCTCCTGGCGGCGACATGATCTGGGCACCCCTCGTCGGAGAACGGCCTGCGCATCGCGCAAGCGTGCTGTCAGGACCCAGAAGGATCCAGACGGCACGGGAAGTGCTGTGCACGCGCCCTACGAACGCCTCGACGCTCGGCCAGGAAGCAGGCGCGCACGGTGACCGTCCGACCATGGAACCGCGCGGTGTCTTGGCGTCGGACAGCATTCGAAGACCAGACGGGCCAGAACCCGCCAGAGCATCTCGTCGATGGCCCGGCTACACACGCGGATCATCGTTGGGGGCCCGCCAGATCGTGCAGGTCACATCCTGGGGGATACCCTGGCTTCGACTTACCACCCGGAACAGGAGCGTGTATGGGCGACGCTGGCACAGGGCATCCGCTGCTGACGGTCGGCGACAGCCGATCTACCCAACGCTCCGCTCGCGCCTCGGCGTTGTTCGCTCTTCCGTTCGCGATCGCCAGCCTCCTCGTCGTATTCGTGCTGGCTGGCCTCGGCTTCAATGTCGAGACGCTTCTGGGGATCGTCCTCGCCGGCACGGTGTTTGTGCCCGCCCTCGTGGAGTTCGTGCTGCGCACACCCATCCCCCGCGCACTGCAGTTGCACTACCTGATCTTCATCGTTGCGGGTCCGCTGGCCGGGAGCGTGCTGCACGTGTACGACGCCATCCCTCGATGGGACGCGTATGTGCATTTCGACTCGGGAGTTATGCTCGCGTGGCTCGGCATGCTCGCAGTGCGGCGTGCCGAAGAACGTGCGCGAGTCCCGCTGCCGACCTGGTTCGGGCTGAGCGTCGTGATGGCGACCCCGATGGCGTTCGCGGGAGCATGGGAGATCTGCGAGTTCGTCAGCGATGTCATCCTCGGCACAACTTCCCAAAGCGGCCTTGAGGATACGATGTTGGACATCGTCGCGGGCACAGCCGGCGGGCTGTTGGCGATCGCGCTGTTGATGGTCGCCCGCCGGCCACGCACCGTTGCACCACTGTCACTGCTTCGCGGCGGCCGGCGCCCCCGTTAACTCGCCGGACCTGCTAGCGCGCTGAGGTTTCGCGCCGCTTCGCCGAGTCCGTACGATGGCCCTGGGTTGATGGCCGTGTCGGGTGATCAAGAGCGGCGACCGCATGGTGGCGGCGACGGCGGTCCTGGTGATCATCATCCTGTGGAGCGTGTTCTCGAGACCGCTTGCCGGCGTGGGATCACCTCCGCTCGGTTCCTTACTGCTGCCGGTTTCGTGGTCGGAACGTCTGCACTTGGATAGCTGGACATCGCCATGGGGTCGGCGCTGGCCGAACGGGTGGCTGAGATTGCGCTGGTCCTGCTGCTGTTCAGCGACGCGGCGCGGCTGGACCTGCAAGCGTTGCGTCGTGAGCTTTCGTGGCCGACCCGCCTTCTGCTCATTGGGCTGCCGCGGACAATGATCGCCGGGGTCGGAGCGGGCGTGCTCGTCTTTCCTGGCACGGCGTTTGCCTCCACGAGACTGCTAGCTACGATGCTGGCTTCAACGGATGCCGGTCAGAAGGTCGTCACAGACACCGCTGTTCCTGCCCGAACGCGGCAGGCGCTGGATGTGGAGGGCGGGCTGAACGATGGACTGGTCGTACCGTTCTTTCTTGTCGCACTCGACATCGCCAGCGCCGAACTGGAAACGCTTCCGGGTTGGGCAGTGGTCCAAAACACTGTCGTCCAGATCGGCGGGGGACTGACGGCGGGCTCGCGGCCGGCATCCTGGGCGGGCTGCTGTTCCGCATCGCAGATCACCGCGAGTGGATCGGCCGTGAATGGCGGCAGATCATCCCGCTCGCGGTGGCGCTGGTGGATTACACCGTCGCCCTGATGCTGGGGGCAGTGGCTTCATCGCGGCGTTCGTCGGCGGGCTCGCGTTCGGACGAGTCTCCCGCGCCCGCGGCACCGTCCTCACTCTGTTTACGGAGGAGGCGGGCGGCGTCCTCGCCGCGGTGACGTGGATCGGTTTCGGGGCGCTGGCACTGACGCTCGTCGCTCCTCACATCCCTGGCAGGTGATCCTCTACGCGGTGCTGAGCTTGACAGTGGTGCGCATGGCCCTGTTGCGATCGCCTTCGTCGGCCAGGGCGTGCGCGTTCCGACGGTGGCGTTCATAGGATGGTTCGGTCCGCGCGGGCTCGCCTCCCTCGTTTTCGCGCTACTCGCGTTCGAGCACGGTGTGCCCGACGGCGAGGTCGTGTTCACGACGGTGATCGTCACCGTCGCCCTCAGTGTCATCCTCCACGGTCTCACGTCGGTTCCGCTTGTCACCCTCTACCAACGCTGGTACGAATCACACGCTGCCGAGAATGCCGCCGCGGCAGAAGCCGCGCCGACCACGATTTCGGGCGCGCGACGGCACCTCACCGCCCCCGGGCCGACAGACGGAGGCGGAGAAGAATCCCGTGAGGCCCCCTGACGTCGGTGATTCGAGCTCGGCGCGACTGGGGATCCCCATCAGACACAGGTTTCAGCCACCCATCTCGATCTCGTGCACGATCCGGTCGAACGTCGGGTTCCCTACAGTGGTCGCTATCCATCAGCGCTGGCGCGTGGGCGTTCATCCGCAATGCCCGTGTCTGGCCAGCGGGCGATGACGAGCATAGTGACGACAATGGCCGAGGTGCAGGATGGCGAGTACCGCCATCACGGGAATCACCCATCCCACGCGCACACTGCGGGCCCGCCGGCCTCGCGCCAGAAGAAGACTGCTGGCACGAAGAGGCAGGACTCGAGGACCTCCGCCACGCCATCGCGGCGCTGCGGGCATCCGTCGGTAGTGTGTGCCGCAGGTGCCGCCCGGTACCTCGCGGAACGCGGCGAGCACACTTGCTTCGATCGCACCGCGTCTGCCGCAAGGAAGGGGCTCTCGTTATGGCCAACACCGACGTCAACATCACCGGCTGGGCGGGATGGGGGGTGTTCGCCGCTGTCGTCCTGATCGTCGGTGGAGCGATCGATGCCTTTCACGGGCTGCAGGCGATCATCGGCCCCGACACCGCCTACTTCCTGGGCCAGATCGGGCTATTCTCGATCGACGTGCAGGGATGGGGGTGGTGGCACCTGATCATCGGCGCCCTACTGATCCTCGTCGGGATCTTCCTTCTCCTGGGTGCCACATGGGCGCGGGTCACCGCGATCGTGCTGGTCGCGCTCAACGCCATCGGGCAGCTCTCGCTCATCGCCGTGCAGCCGTGGCTGTCGCTGGCGCTGCTGGCCATCGATGTCGTCGTGATCTACGCGCTCACCGTGCACGGCCGCGAGATCGACGCGCGACGCAGCTGAACCACACGGGGTAGAAGGAGGCGTGCTCGCGGGCACCTCCTTCTGCGTTGGACGCACGACGACCCGACACGCCGCGTGGCGGGAGTCAGATGCGGAGCCGAGCGCGGATTGGGGCCTAGTGTCACGATCACGGCCACCATCCCGGTGGGCAGCAGCTTGGCAGGCAGCAGAGTCTGCCCGAACGATTGGTGAATGCAATGGATGGCGGTTTCTGGGACCTGATTCTCTGGTTCTTCTGGATCTTCGTGTTCGTCGCCTACCTGATGGTGATCTTCTCGATCATCGGCGACCTGTTCCGTGACGACTCCGTCAACGGCTGGGTCAAGGCGATCTGGATCATCTTCCTGATCTTCGTGCCGTTCCTGACCGCACTGATCTACCTCATCGCGCGCGGCAATGGCATGCAGAAGCGCTCGATCGCGCAAGCGCAAGAGCTCCGCGCCGCGCAGGATGCCTACATCCGCCAAACCGCCGGCTCGAGCTCCAGCGCGGCAGACGACATCGCCAAGGCCAAGACGCTGCTCGACTCCGGCGCGATCTCGCAGGCAGAGTACGACGCCCTCAAGGCCAAAGCTCTCGCGTAACTGCTCTACCAGCCCGCAAGAACAGAGGGCGGCACCCCGATCGGGGTGCCGCCCTCGTCGTGGGAGGACCGAGGCTACGCGTTGATCTGCTCCACGACGTCGTCCGCTGACTTCTCGATCGCCTCGCGCAGCTTCTCGTAGTCGTCGGAGTCGATCGCCTTGCTGATGCGCTTGTCCGCACGGCCCAGCGCCTTCTCGACATTGTCTGCCCAGCGATCATCGACGACGGCTACGACCGCCGAAGTTCCCGGCGCGAGATACTCGTCGACGTCCACGCCGAACTGCTTTTCCTCGCGGTTCTTCTTTATCTTTCCGAGGATCGCGCCGATGCCAGCGCCGACCGCGGTGGCCGCCAGCAGCGGGGGGGCGAACAGGCCGACGACCGCGCCGGCGCCGGCTCCCCACGCGGTGCCCCTGCCGACGGACTTGTCGCCGTGCTCCTTGACTTGGACCTTCCCGTCGTCGTCGCGGACGAGAACGACCGCGCCGATGATCTCGTATCCACCGGCGTCCTGGCCGCTTCGCAGGGCCTGGTAGTCGTCTGAGGCAGACGCGGTGTCGTCGTACGAGCCCACCACCAGCGCAAGGTTCTTCGTGCCCATCGATCTATCTCCTTCGGTCGATCAGGGAGGCGACTGATCTTGCCGCTTCCGAGCTCTGGGTCATCAAGGTGCTCAGATCCTATTCCGGCGTCCCGCTGCCCGACCAGAGTTCGAAAGTGAACAATGCGCCCGCTCGTGACGTATCAGATGTGCCCGGGAGATCCCATCCTCGATCGCCAGCGCGCGTTGCTTCGATCCCTCGGTTCCGTGCGATGCCCGGATGGGGATCCGTCGTCAAAGTGTCGGCTCCCGGGCTCAAATGTGGCCGCGACACGCGACACGCGACACGCGACCCGCGACCGAGGCGTCGACTGCTCCACTGCGGCCCCTCAACCCCACCCAGTCCTTCCCGATGGCACCGGGGTGAAGTGGGGAATGGGGATCGGCTTGGATCGAGTGGATGTCGCCTGTGCGTGCCGGAGCTGCTCAGCGGTCCGCAGAACGTCGTCACGCGAAGTATGGAAGCTGGGGTGGATTCCGAGTCCCACCCAAATCGCTTCGTAGCCGCCGCCTGTGCGTTCCACATAGGCCACCAAACGCGCGGCGTCACCCGCGTCGACGCTGGTATCGCACAGCCTCCATCCGACATCCCCGAGCGGCTCGAACACCAGCCTTCCCTGATCGGCAGTGATCATCTGAACCTCCATATCAACGATGCGCCCACGCCGGCCGCTGCGCCACCCCTTGACATCACGCCAGCGAACTCAGGAGCGGCGCGAGTTACTCACGCACGATCCGTCGACCGCAGCCAACTCGGCACACCGCAGCGCCGATCCGTGCGCCTTGCCGCCTGTCCGAGCCCCGGGATGCCGCTCAGTCGACCCTGCGCCCTGGAACGCCAGACGCTTCCTAACCGCACCAGCCGCGCGACTCGACCTCTCGGCCAGGAGGTGGTCCTGCTCACGACAGGACGTGCGGCGGCTCAAGCTGATCCGGCCGAACGGACGATCACCGGTCCGTCCTCCTTCACTGCCCGCATGGGGATCGAGTGTGACCGCCTCCTGCGTGCGCACGAGGCGGCCATGCAAATCCGCCCGGCCCAACCTCAGCCTCCTCCAACGATCGGCCGATCTAGCGGGCAGGGAATGACGTAGCGCCTGCGAGCGATCGCAGGACGGAGTTCGCAGCGCAGCGGAGACCGGAGCGTGCAATGCGACGCTGGGAACGGAGTCGTCCCCGCTCCGCTAAACTCTTGCGGTCACGGGGACGTGGCCTGTCACCGCGACCCACAACTGCGCCTGACACGTCACAGTGCCCATAGCAGGCGACGTTCGCCTCACTCCTGTTCGGCACCCGCCGCGGAGGCGGCGAGCCATTCCTCGAGCTCGTCGAGCGCGCAGACGACCTTGCGGCCGAGCTTGTAGTAAGTACTTGGGCCCTTTGTGCTCGTAGCGCCACATCGCGAGCGTGCCCTTGGTCACGCCCGGCAGCAGCGCCGCGACCTGGTCCGGGCTCAGCAGCTCGTGACTGAGCTTGGCCGAGTCATCGCTGGCAAGAGTCGTCATGATTCACCTCACTTGCGTAACACCGGATGTATTTGACATCAGTACACGCCTCCGCGAGACTACTCGTCAAGAGGAACTGTGAAATAGCGCATCAAACATGCAAGATGGTGGGGTGGTGACGAAGGTGACGACGCTCGACGGCTCCAAAATGACCGAAGCCGCGATGACGGAGCGGATTGGTGACTCGTTGCGGATCGCTCCTGCTTTCGTCGCCTCAGCGGTCAATGACGCGACTGGCATCGAGACGGCGCTCGAGGCCCATTACCGACGTGATGAGGGTCGCTATGTCGTGACGACCGTCGTCAACAAGGCGGTGCGGGGCGACTTCGATCCCGAGGCGCTGCGGCGCACCGCAGTCTCCCCGATCCTGCAGACCGCCGTCCCCTGGTGCATGGCGATAGACCTCGAGCAGTGGGTCACCGTCGGTGACCTGACCGAGGGTGAAGGGCGCGTCATCCCGGACTTCATGGCGCGGGAAGTCATCAAGCGCGGAGCCAGCGATGCGCGGATGGAAGTGATCCAGATCATCTACGGTGCCGCGGCCCTCGCCGGTCTCCCGCCGGTCAAGGCGGTGCAGCACGAACTTCAGGTGCCGCACCGCACCGCGTCGGACTGGATCATGAAGGCGCGAAAGGGCGGCTGGCTCGAGGGCCTGAACTACGCGGTCGGCCGGCAGGCCGAGAGCTGATGGTGCGCGATGGGCAGCGTCCACCCGTACGAGACCGCGAGCGGCGCTAAGCGCTACCGCATCTCATACCGGCGTCCGGACCACTCGCAGACCTCGGAGCGAGGCTTCAAGACCAAGCGAGACGCCGAATTGCGGCTCGCCGAGTTGGAGCTCTCCAAGTCTCGCGGTGAATACGTCAACCCGACGCACGCTCGCGTGACGGTCCGCGATCTCGGTCGTGAGTGGCTGCAGCAGAGGGAAGGCGTGCTGAAGCCGTCGTCGGTGAGACCGTTGCAGTCGGCGTGGAAGAAGCACGTCGAGCCGCAGCGGGGGAGTAGGACGCTCGGCAGCATTCGGCACTCGGAAGTGCAGGTCTGGGTGTCGAGTATCGCCGGGGGTTCCACCACCGTCCGGCGCGCGCACGGGATCCTGGCCGGCATCCTCGATGCGGCCGTCAGCGACCGGCGGATCGGCCGCAACGTCGCCCGCGACGTCAAGCTGCCGTCGAAGTCGCGAGCAGCCGCTCGGCACTACCTCACTCACGCGCAGGTGCAACTCCTCGCTGACAAGGCCCGACACTCCACCCTGGTGCTCTTCCTCGCGTATACGGGTCTGCGATGGGGTGAGGCGACCGCTCTGCGGGTCCGCCATGTCGATCCGGCTCGGCGCCGGGTGAAGGTCGAGGAGAACGCTGTGCTCGTCTCCTTCGAGGTGCACGTGGGTACGCCGAAGACGCACCGGTCGCGGTCGGTCCCGTATCCCGAGTTTCTGGCGACGCCGCTTGCCGCGCAAGCGACCGGCAAAGTGTCTGAGGAGCTTCTGTTCGGCGATGGGCATCGGCACATCAAGCTGCCGGCGTCCCGGAATGGCTGGTTCACGCAAGCGGTGCGCGCAGCGCAGGCCGAGGACCCGACCTTCCCGCGGATCACGCCCCACGACCTCCGTCATACCGCTGCGTCGCTTGCCGTCAGCAGCGGTGCGCACGTCAAAGCGGTGCAGCGGATGCTCGGACACGCGTCGGCTGCGATGACGCTCGACGTCTATGCGGACCTTTTCGACGACGATCTGGACGCCGTTGCGGCTGCTCTCGATCGCGCCAAGCGCGCCACGGATGTTGTCAAAGTGTTGTCACGAGAAAGGGATCGAGATGACTCCCGATCCCTTGTCCCGACTGGTGCCCCCGACAGGAATCGAACCTGCGACCTTTGGTACCGGAAACCAACGCTCTATCCCCTGAGCTACGGAGGCGTGCCGATCGAGATTACCATCCCGGGCGGGGTGCGCCCGCCAGCTCAGCGGTCGGCGCCGTCGCCCTCGCGCGGGGCGTCGGCGACGACCGCTGGCTGCTGCTCGATGCGCTCGATGGCGGCGGCGACGCGGTCGGCGAGGTACGCGTGCCCGCCGGTCGAGGGGTGGTCGCGCCCGATCGGACCGGTGTCGATCACGTCGAGGTAGTTCGCCTCGGTGATCCAGTCCTCGGCGATGGGGGAGATGTACCACCAGCCGCGCGCGGCGGCGAACGCGCTCAGGTCGGCGTCGATGCGCCGGGTCGCATCCTCGACGGGCAGCACCTGCGGCGCCGGGCCGAGGATCACGATGTCGGCGTCGGGGTAGCGCGCGTTGAGGGCATCCCAGGCGGCGGTCACGGCATCCCGATACCCGTCCGGATAGAGGCGACGATCGTTGATCGACCCCTCGACGATGATGAGGTCGGGGTCGAGTGCCGGGTCGAGGGCGGCGATGCGCTCGCCGTAGGACGGGCCGTCGATGCCCGGCTTCAGATACCCGCTGCCGCGCACGCCGTCGACGACCGTCTCGACGCCCAGCCGATCGGCCAGCACGTAGGCGAAGCCGAGCGTCGGCACGTTCGCGGCCGAGCCGTACACCCACGAGTCGCCGAAGACGAGGACGCGCGCACCCTCTTCGACGACGAGCGGAGCGGGGGGAGCGGATGCCGCAGCCGGCGCTTCGCCCTCGGCCACGGCCACGACGGGAGCGGCGTCGGGTGCGCCCCAGGGCCGCAGCACCGCGACGGTGAGCACCGCGGCGACGGCGAGGGCGGCGCCCAGCAGCGGGAGCCCCCACCGCCGTGCGCGGGAGTGGCCGGGCGCGTGCATGTGAACGAGGGTAAGTCATCCCCGCCGGGGGGCGGCGCGGGGGTGGTCGAACTGGGGAAAGACCCGGCCGATCCTGAGGCGCGCCCGCGCCGGACGACCCCGTGGCGGACCATCTGTCAAGACCGGGCGAAGTGCCCGCCGCGGCATGCGAGGATACTTCGGTGCAACGCGTCGTGACCGCTGAGATGGACCTCGAACTGGGGGCATCCGTCGACCTCATCTTCCAGATCGCCGCCTCCCAGGCCGCGCCGGTCTCGGACGAGCAGCTGACGTTCACGCAGGGAGATCGCGTCTACACCCCGACCGAGATCGTCGACCAGTCCGGCAGCCGCCTGCACCGCCTGACCGGCGAGCCCGGTCGCCTCGAGATCCGCTACGAGGCAACGGTCGACGGCCAGGCCGCGACCGGCCGCACGAGCGACCTCGAGGCCATCACCTACCTCCGCCCGAGCCGGTACGCGCAGTCCGACGAGGTGTTCCAGCAGGCCCGTCGTCAGTTCAAGGGGCTGTCGGGGCACGACCTGATCGCCGCGGTGTCGGAGTTCGTCTCGACGAGCACCACGTACACGCCCGGCCTCAGCCAGGGCACCGACAGCGCCGTGACGACGCTGATGACGGGGCAGGGCGTCTGCCGCGACTACGCGCACGTCGTCATCGCGCTGCTGCGTGCGATGGACATGCCGGCCCGCTATGCCGCCTGCTACGCGCCGGGCCTTCGGCCCATGGACTTCCACGCCGTCGCCGAGGCCTACCTCGACGGCGCCTGGTACGTGATCGACGCGACACGGCTGGCCAACCGCCGCTCGCTCGTGCGCATCGCCACGGGCCGGGATGCCGCCGACTGCGCGTTCCTCAGCTACCACGGCGGCTACGTCGGGCTCAAGCACCTGCGCGTGGACGCGTGGGTGGTGCCCGAGACGGCCACCCTCGACGGTCTGAGCTCCCTTGAGACGCTCCCCGAGGCGCTGCCCGAGGCCGCCGATCCCGCGCTCGACGACTTCGGCGCGCTGGTGCAGATCTCCTGAGCAGCCCGCGCAGGGGGCACCGCGACCGCTCCACTTAGAATGGTGCGGTTATGAACCCCGACGCCCTCTCCGCCGCCCTGCTCGCCGTCGTCGCCCCGCTCGCCGAGGCGCGACGCCCCGGTGCGGCTGAAGGGCTCACCTCCGCCGATCTCCCGCTGGAGCGCCCGAAGAACCGCGACCACGGCGACTGGGCCTCCAACGCCGCGCTCAAGCTCGCCAAGGCCGTCGGCGCCAACCCGCGCGAGTTCGCCGGCGAGATCGCCGCGGGCCTGCGCGAGGTCGACGGCGTCGCCGACGTCGAGGTCGCCGGTCCCGGGTTCATCAACATCCGATTGGATGCCGCGGCTGCCGGTTCGCTCGCCCAGACCATCGTCGAGGCCGGCGCCGCCTTCGGCACCAATGAGTCGCAGCGCGGCAACACGATCAACCTCGAGTTCGTGAGCGCCAACCCCACCGGCCCGATGCACATCGGCCACACGCGGTGGGCGGCGCTGGGCGACTCGATGGCGCGCCTGCTGCTCGCGAGCGGCGCCACGCTCGTGCGCGAGTTCTACGTCAACGACGCCGGCGCTCAGATGGAGCGGTTCGGGCGTTCGGTGCTGGCCGCAGCGAAGGGCGAGCCCACGCCCGAGGACGGCTACCCCGGCTCGTACATCGACGATCTCGCGCGGCGGGTCGTCGCCGTCGTCCCCGACCTGCTCTCGCTCCCGGCCGACGAGCAGCTCCTCGTCGCGCGCG
Source organism: Microbacterium sp. M3 (assembly GCF_033548675.1). Lineage (NCBI taxonomy): Bacteria > Bacillati > Actinomycetota > Actinomycetes > Micrococcales > Microbacteriaceae > Microbacterium > Microbacterium sp. M3. The sequence continues at coordinate 196,841 of NZ_JAWTZT010000003.1, read as the reverse complement.
ACCGCGCCTACGAGTTCCAGCTCGGCGACCTGCAGGCGTCGCTGGCGAAGTTCAACGTGCACTTCGACGTGTTCTTCAGCGAGCGCACGCTGCACGCGAAGGGGCCGGACGGGGGGCCGAGCCTCGTCGACGAGGCGGTCGACCGCCTGCGCGAGCAGGGGCACGTGTTCGACGACGAGGGCGCCGTCTGGGTGCGCACCACCGACTTCGGCGACGACAAAGACCGGGTGATCCGCCGCTCGAACGGCGAGTACACGTACTTCGCCGCCGATGCCGCGTACTACCTCAACAAGGGCGACCGCGGCTTCGCGCACAAGATCTACCTCCTCGGCGCCGACCACCACGGCTACGTCCATCGTCTGAAGGCGCTCGCCGGCGCCGCCGGCGACGACCCGCAGAAAGACATCGAGGTGCTCATCGGGCAGCTCGTCTCGGTGAACGGGGCCCGGCTCTCCAAGCGCGCCGGTAACATCATCGAGCTCGACGACCTGCGCGAGTGGCTCGGCACCGATGCGCTGCGGTATTCGCTGGCGCGCTATCCCGCCGACTCGCCGCTGACGCTCGACCCCGAGATCCTGCGCAAGCGCACCAACGACAACCCCGTCTTCTACGTGCAGTACGCGCACGCCCGCACGCACAACGTGGCGCGCAACGCGCACGGCTCGGGCGTCGACCGCTCGCAGTTCGCTCCCGAGCTGCTGACCCACGGGACCGAGTCGGCGCTCCTCGGCGCGCTGCAGGAGTTCCCGCGCATCGTGGCGTTCGCGGCCGAGATGCGCGAGCCGCACCGCGTCGCGCGGTACCTCGAGGAGCTCGCCGGGCTCTATCACCGCTGGTACGACAACTGCCGCGTCATCCCGCTCGGCGACGAACCCGTCGAGGCGGTGCACCGCACGCGGCTGTGGCTGAACGACGCGACGGGCCAGGTGCTGCGCAACGGACTGGACCTCCTGGGCGTCGGCGCGCCGGAACGGATGTGAGCACCCCATGAGCACCGCCGACGCACAGCCGACGCTGCCGCTGCCCGACCTCGAGCCGGCGGGCGAGCCGGAGCGCCCGCGCCGGCGGGCCTGGCCGTGGATCCTCGCGTTCGCGATCGTCGCGGTGCTCGCCGTCGCGGCCTGGTTCGCGGCCGAGGCCATCGCCCGCCAGGTGGTGACCGGCGTCGTGCGCGACCAGGTGCGCACGCAGCTCGCGCTGCCGGCCGACCAGCCGATCGACGTCGACATCCCGGGCGTCCTGATCCCGCAGCTGATCGGCGGCAGCATCGACGAGCTGACCATCGCCTCCGACGACGTCGAGTTCGGCGGCGTGACCGGCGATGTCACCGTGACGGCGAACGATGTGGCGGTGCGCGGCACCGGTGAGATGAGCGGTGCGACCGCCACCGTCGCGCTCGACGAGCAGCAGCTGCGGACGCTGCTGGGATCGCTCGAGGGGTTCCCCGTCGACACGCTCGCGCTCGACGCGCCCGATGTCACGATGACGCTCGACCTGCAGCTGTTCGGCATGGGCATCCCGGTGGGCGTCGCGCTCACGCCGTCGGTGGCCGAGGGCGGCAGCATCGTGCTGACGCCGGCCTCGCTGCAGCTCGGCCAGTCGGCGGTCAGCGCCGACGCCCTCCGCGACCAGTTCGGCGGCGTCGCCGACACCGTGCTGCGCGACTGGGACGTCTGCGTCGCCCAGTACCTCCCGGCGGGGGTCACTCTCACCGCCGTTGCGGTGGAGGGCGACCAGCTGGTGGCCGACTTCGACGTCGACGGTGCGATCGCGACGGATCCGGCGCTGCGAGAGAACGGCACCTGCGCCTGACCCGCCCTCCGGCGTCACAGAGCGCGGGGAGCGGATGCCGTGTGCCCTAGACTTCTAGCACCGCCCGGCTCGTGACCCTTCCGGCCGTGGCGCCGCCGTATCCGCTCTCGCGGTCGGCCGCAGCCGGATCTGCTCCGCAGCCGAGGCTGCAAGCGTCGAAGCTCCCACCGATTGGTCCCCCGTGTCCGCCGACCCGCACACCCGTTCCGTCGCTCCGGCCTGGCTCGAGCGGCCCGCCGAGGCGAACGGGCTCGCGCCTGCCGTCTGGCCCACCGCGGCCGCGCGCGACGACGCCGGGGTGCTCTCGCTCGGCGGGATCGCGGCCACCGCGCTGCGGGAGCGCTTCGGCACGCCGCTGTACGTGCTCGACGAGGACGAGGTGCGCGCCACCGCGCGCCGGACGCTCGATGCCTTCCGCGCGGCCGCGGCGCTGCACGGTGCACAGGCGCGCGTCTACTACGCCGGCAAGGCGTTCCTCAGCACCGAGGTGGTGCGCTGGGTCACCGACGAGGGGCTCGCGGTCGACGTGTGCACCGGTGGCGAGCTGGCCATCGCCCTCGCCGCGGGCGCCGAGCCGGCCCGTCTCGGATTCCACGGCAACAACAAGTCCGTGGCCGAGCTCGAGCAGGCCGTCGCCGCCGGCGTCGGGTCGATCGTCATCGACAGCCTCATCGAGATAGAGCGCCTCGCGGCGATCGTCGAGCGCCGCGGCGCCACGCAGGCGGTGCTGCTGCGGGTCAACAGCGGCGTGCACGCCGAGACCCACGACTTCCTCGCGACGGCTCACGAAGACCAGAAATTCGGCTTCACGCTGACGGATGCCCCGGCCGCCGTCGCCCGCATCCGCGAGCTGCCGGGACTCGAGTTCGTCGGCCTGCACTGCCACATCGGCTCGCAGATCTTCGGCACCGCCGGGTTCGAGGAGTCCGCCGCGCGCATCGTGGAGCTGCACGCCCAGCTGCGCGCCGGCGGCGAGCTGCCGGTCCTCAACCTCGGTGGCGGTTTCGGCATCGCCTACACCTCGGCCGACGATCCCACGCCGATCGAAGAGCTTGCGCTGGGCATCGCCGACGCCGTCGCGCGGCAGTGCGAGGTGCGCGGCATCCCGATGCCGAACCTGGCGTTCGAGCCGGGGCGCGCGATCGTCGGGCGCGCCGGCGTCACCCTCTACGAGGTGGGCACCACCAAGCCCGTCGCGCTCGAGGGCGGCGGCGCACGACTGTACGTGAGCGTCGACGGCGGCATGAGCGACAACGCGCGACCTGCGCTGTACGGTGCCGAGTTCTCGGCGCGCATCGCCTCGCGGGCGAGCGACGCGGAGCCGGTGCTCACCCGCGTCGTGGGCAAGCACTGCGAGTCGGGCGACATCGTCGTCGACGCCGAGTACCTGCCGGCCGACGTCGCCCCCGGCGACCTGCTCGCCGTGCCGGCGACCGGTGCGTACTGCTTCTCCCTCGCGAGCAACTACAACTACGTCCCCCGCCCGCCCGTGGTGGCGCTGCGCGGGGGAGAGGCGCGCGTCATCGTGCGCGGCGAGACGATCGACGATCTGCTCGCCCGCGACGCCGGCCTCACCACCGTGCCCGACGGGCGGGAGCCCGCCGGCGCACCGACGGAAGGGAACGTATGACCGACTACCGCCGCCTCCGTGTCGCACTGCTGGGAGCCGGAGCCGTGGGCTCGCAGGTCGCCGCGCTGCTGCGACAGCACGCCGACGAGCTCGCCGACCGGGCGGGCGCGCGGCTGGAGCTGGTGGGGATCGCCGTGCGCGACGTCGATGCGCCGCGCGAGACCGATCTGCCGCGTGACCTCTTCACCACCGACGCCGAGTCGTTGATCGTCGGGTCCGACATCGTCATCGAGCTCATGGGCGGCATCGAGCCGGCGCGCGCGTACATCCTGCAGGCGATCAACTCGGGCGCCGACGTGGTCACCGCGAACAAGGCGCTCCTCGCCACGCACGGCCCCGAGATCTTCGACGCCGCCGACCAGGTGGGCGCCGAGGTCTACTACGAGGCGGCTGCCGCCGGCGCCATCCCGATCATCCGTCCGCTGCGTGACTCGCTCGCCGGCGACCGTGTGCAGCGGATCATGGGCATCGTCAACGGCACGACCAACTACATCCTCGACCGCATGGACACCGAGGGCGCCGAGTTCGCCGACGTGCTCGCCGACGCGCAGCGCCTGGGCTACGCCGAGGCCGACCCCACCGCCGACGTCGAGGGCTTCGACGCCGCGCAGAAGGCCGCGATCCTCGCGAGCCTCGCCTTCCACACGACGGTGCCGCTGGACGCGGTGCACCGCGAGGGGATCACCGCGATCGACAAGTCGATGATGGATGCCGCGCGCCACGCCGGCTATGTCATCAAGCTGCTGGCGGTGTGCGAGCGCCTGACCGAGGCGTCGGGATCGGAGTCGATCTCGGTGCGCGTGTATCCGGCTCTCATCGACCGCGCGCACCCGCTCGCGAGCGTGCACGGCGCGAACAACGCCGTCTTCGTGCAGGCCGAGGCCGCCGGCAACCTGATGTTCTACGGCGCCGGCGCCGGGGGCGTGCAGACCGCTTCGGCCGTGCTCGGCGACGTGGTGTCGGCCGCGCGCCGCCACATCGCCGGCGGCGTCGGCGTCGGCGAGTCCACGCTGGCGAACCTGCCGGTCGTGCCCGTCGGCCGCGTCACGACCCGCTACCAGATCACGCTCGAGGTCGACGACCAGGCGGGCGTGCTCGCGACGGTCGCCGGCATCCTGAGCGAGGGGCGCGTCTCGATCGCGACGGTCGAGCAGACCGTGATCGACGCGGGCGCCGGCGAGCCGGCGGTCGCGCGGCTCGTCATCGGCACGCACAAGGCGCTGGAGCAGGATCTCAGCGAGACGGTGGACCGCCTGGCCGCCAGCGGCGTCGTCGAGCGCGTCGTCTCGGTGCTGCGGGTAGAAGGCGACTGAGGGTTTTCGAAGGAGACTGACATGGCACATGTTTGGCGCGGAGTGCTCCGCGAGTACGCAGACCGACTGGGCGTCACCGACGCCTCGACCGTCGTCACGCTGGGCGAGGGCGGCACGCCGCTGCTGCCGGCACCGGCGCTGTCCCGCCGCACCGGCACCGACGTGTGGGTGAAGTTCGAGGGCATGAACCCCACCGGCTCGTTCAAGGACCGCGGCATGACCGTGGCGGTGTCGCGCGCCATCGAGCACGGCGCCAAGGCCGTCATCTGCGCGTCGACGGGCAACACGTCGGCGTCGGCGGCTGCCTACGCCGCGCACGCGGGCATCACCGCAGCGGTGCTCGTGCCCGAGGGCAAGATCGCGATGGGCAAGCTGAGCCAGGCCGTCGCCCACAACGGCCGTCTCATCCAGATCCGGGGCAACTTCGACGACTGTCTCGAGATCGCGCGCGAGCTGGCCGACAACTACCCGGTGCACCTCGTCAACTCGGTCAATCCCGATCGCATCGACGGCCAGAAGACGGCCGCCTACGAGGTCGTCGAGCAGCTGGGCGACGCCCCCGACTTCCACTTCATCCCGGTCGGCAACGCGGGCAACTACACCGCCTACACACGCGGCTACCGCGAAGAGGCCGAAGCGGGCGTCTCCACGCGCGTCCCGCGCATGTTCGGCTTCCAGGCCGAGGGGTCGGCGCCGCTCGTGCGCGGCGAGGTCGTGAAGAACCCCGACACCGTGGCCAGCGCCATCCGCATCGGCAACCCGGCATCGTGGCACCTCGCCCTCGAGGCGCGCGACGCGACCGACGGCTACTTCGGCGCGATCGACGACACCCGCATCCTCGCCGCCCAGAAGCTGCTCTCGGGCGAGGTCGGCATCTTCGTCGAGCCCGCCTCCGCGATCAGCGTCGCGGGCCTGCTCGACCGCGTCGAGGCCGGCGTCGTGCCCCAGGGCTCGCGCGTCGTCCTGACCGTCACCGGCCACGGCCTCAAGGACCCGCACTGGGCCCTCCGTAACGCGGACGGCTCGGAGGTCGAGCCCACGGTCGTCGACGCCACGACGTCGGAGGTGGCATCCGTCCTCGACCTCGCCCCCGCGGCGGCGACCGCGTGAACGCAGCCGTCGCGCCCGCTCCCGGCCGCCGGGTGCTCGTGCGGGTGCCGGCGACCAGCGCGAACCTCGGCCCGGGGTTCGACACGCTCGGCCTCGCGCTGAGCGTGTACGACGAGCTCGACGTGACGGCGCTGCCCGAGGGCGAGCTCGAGATCGAGGTCGAGGGCGCCGGCGCAGACGACGTGCCGCGCGACGCCTCGCACCTGGTGGTGCGTGCGATCGCGTACGCGTACGAATCGGTGGGGCGACGGATGCCGGGACTCCGGCTCCTCGCCAGGAACGTCATCCCGCACGGCCGCGGCCTCGGTTCGTCCGGCGCCGCGGTGGTGTCGGGGCTGCTCGCGGCCAAGGGCCTTCTTGAGGGCGATGTCGAGCTCGGTCCGGATGCGCTGCTGCGCCTGGCGACCGAGCTCGAGGGACACCCCGACAACGTGGCGCCCGCCCTGTTCGGCGGCCTCACGATCGCCTGGGTCGACGAGGACGGGCCGCAGCACAAGAAGCTGATGGTGCACCGCGGTGTCTCGCCGCTGGTGTTCGTGCCCGAGTTCACGATGTCGACCAAGCTCGCCCGCAGCCTCCAGCCCACGCAGGTGCCCCGCGAGGACGCCGTGTTCAACGTGTCGCGCTCCGCTCTGCTGATCGCAGCGCTCACGCAGAGTCCGGAGCTGCTCCAGGCGGCCACCGAAGACAAGCTGCATCAGAACTACCGGGCGAGCGCGATGCCCGAGACCGACGGACTCGTGCGCGCACTGCGCGCGCAGGGGTTCGCGGCCGTCGTGTCGGGCGCAGGGCCGAGCGTGCTCGTCCTCGCCGACGGGCCGGGACGACGGCTCGAAGCCGCCGCTCTGGCCGCGGAGGTGGCCGACACCCCGTGGGACGCCCTCATGCTCGCCGTCGACTTCAAGGGTGGTACAGTGAGGGAGTACGCGGAGGGTTCCACGTAAGACGTGAATCTGGCCTCCGTCGCAAATCTGCGAAACCACCGCACGGCATTCTGACCTGCCGACGTCCGCTGAGCACCCTCGCGGTCCCTCACCCCGTCGGCGGGATACGAACCCTGCCGCAAGGCCGGGCAGCTGCTTCTGGCAGCGCCGCGCGTTCGTGCACAACCATTCGTACTCACAAGGGAGAACTCGTGGAGTCCATCTCCGAGATCCACGCCGACGTTCCGGCCGACGAGCGCGCGGAAGCGCCCGAGGCTGTCGAGAACGCCGGCACCACCGACGCCCCGTCCGAGGCCGTCGCCGGCGACGCCGTCGTCGAAGCCGCCGTGGCCGACGCGGTCGCCGAAGAAGCCGTCGCCGAGGCCGAGGAGGCCGACGAGGTCGCCGCCGAGGCGGTCGTGGCCGCCGTCGTCGCCGAGGAGCTCGCCGTCGAGGCGGTCGCCGAGGCGCAGGCTGCCGAAGACGCGGGCGACCAGCCCGCCGCGGAGGCCGCCGAAGCCGTGGCCGAGGAGGCCGTCGCCGAGGCGCTGGTCGCCGAGGCCGTCGCCGAGGAGGCGCTCGTCGAGGCCGCCGCGGCCGATGCCGTCGCCGACGAGGCCGTGGCTGTGGCGGTCGTCGCCGACGCCGCCGCCGAAGAGGCGGCAGCCGCCCCGAAGACGCCGGCCAAGGCCCCGCGCAAGCGCGCGCCCCGCCGCGCCAAGAGCACCGACGCCGCGCCCGCCGAGCCGGCCGCGGACGCCGCCGCCGAGACGCCCGCCGCCGCATCGGCCGGGGGCGCCGAGCCTGCCGGCGACGCGCCCGCCGACGCCGCGGCATCCGCACCGGCCGAGGACGCGGCATCCGCTCCCGCCGAGGCTCCGGCCGCAGGCGCCGAGGCGACCGCTGAGCCGGCCGAGACCCCCGACGCCGAGCAGGCCGCCGAGGGCGAGGGCGCCGAGACCCCGTCGCGCGGCCGCAGCCGCAGCCGCAGCCGCAGCCGCAACCGCAACCAGAACGGCCAGGCCCAGAACTCCCAGGCCCAGGCCGGTCAGAACGCGCAGGGCCAGAAGGCCGAGCCCGCGGCCGAGCCGGCGAAGGCCGACTCGTCCGACGACGACCAGCAGGGACAGGGCAACGGCCGTGGCCGTCAGCGCAACAAGCGCCGTGGCGGCCAGGCCGCCACCGGCGACGAGTTCGAGACCGAGATCGGCGAGGACGACGTCCTCATCCCGATCGCGGGCATCCTCGACGTGCTCGACAACTACGCGTTCGTCCGCACCACCGGTTACCTGCCCGGCCCGAGCGACGTGTACGTCTCGCTCGGCCAGGTCAAGAAGTACAACCTGCGCAAGGGCGACGCGGTCGTCGGTGCCATCAAGCAGCCGCGCGAGGGCGAGCAGTCCAGCCGCCAGAAGTACAACGCGCTGGTCAAGGTCGACGCGGTCAACGGCCTCTCGGTCGACGACGCCGCGACGCGCGTCGAGTTCGGCAAGCTCACGCCGCTCTACCCGCAGGAGCGCATGCGCCTCGAGACGGCCCCCGAGAAGCTGACGCAGCGCATCATCGACCTCGTCGCGCCCATCGGCAAGGGCCAGCGCGGCCTCATCGTCGCGCCCCCGAAGGCGGGCAAGACGATCGTGCTGCAGCAGATCGCCAACGCCATCGCGATCAACAACCCCGAGGTGCACCTCATGGTCGTGCTCGTCGACGAGCGCCCCGAAGAGGTCACCGACATGCAGCGCACGGTGAAGGGCGAGGTCATCGCCTCGACCTTCGACCGTCCCGCCGAAGACCACACCACGGTCGCCGAGCTCGCCATCGAGCGCGCGAAGCGCCTCGTGGAGCTCGGCCGCGACGTGGTCGTCCTGCTCGACTCGATCACGCGCCTGGGCCGTGCCTACAACATCTCGGCACCGACGTCGGGCCGCGTGCTCACCGGCGGCGTCGACGCGTCGGCGCTCTACCCGCCCAAGCGCTTCTTCGGCGCCGCGCGCAACATCGAGAACGGCGGGTCGCTCACGATCCTCGCGACCGCTCTCGTCGAGACCGGCTCCAAGATGGATGACGTCATCTTCGAGGAGTTCAAGGGCACCGGCAACAGCGAGCTGCGCCTGAACCGCCAGCTCGCCGACAAGCGCATCTTCCCGGCGGTCGACGTCAACGCGTCGTCCACTCGCCGCGAAGAGATGCTGCTCTCGGCCGACGAGGTCAAGATCACCTGGAAGCTTCGCCGCGCGCTGGCCGGCCTCGAGCCCCAGCAGGCCCTCGAGGTCGTGCTCGGCAAGCTCAAGGAGACGCAGTCGAACGTCGAGTTCCTGGTGCAGATGCAGAAGTCGATCCCGGCGCCCGCGAACGGGCACGGCGGTGGCCGCAGCCACGACCACGACAACAGCATCCGCTGACGCTCGATGTTCGAGTCAGTCAGAGGGCTGATCGACGAGCACCGCGCGGTCCAGGAGGAGCTCTCCGACCCCGCGGTGCACGCCGATGCGGCGCGCGCCAAGCGGGTGAACCGGCGCTACGCCGAGCTGTCGCGCATCGTGAAGGCCCACGAGGACTGGGTGGCGGCATCCGATGATCTGGATGCCGCCCGCGAGCTCGCCCGCGAGGACGAGGCGTTCGCCGAGGAGGTCCCGGCGCTCGAGGCGAAGCTCGCCGAGGCGCAGGAGCGGCTGCGGCGACTGCTGATCCCGCGCGACCCCGACGACGCGCGCGACGTGATCATGGAGATCAAGCAGGGCGAGGGCGGCGCCGAGTCGGCGCTGTTCGCCGCCGACCTGCTGCGCATGTACCTGCAGTACGCGGCGTCCAAGGGCTGGAAGACCGACCTGCTCGAGCGCAACGAGTCCGACCTCGGCGGGTACAAGGACGTCCAGGTCGCGATCAAGGGCTCGTCGTCCGACCCCGCGCAGGGCGTGTGGGCGCACCTCAAGTACGAGGGCGGCGTGCACCGCGTGCAGCGCGTGCCGGCGACCGAGTCGCAGGGGCGCATCCACACGTCGACCACCGGTGTGCTGGTGTTCCCCGAGGTCGATGAGCCCGAAGAGATCCACATCGAACAGAGCGACCTGAAGATCGACGTGTTCCGCTCGTCGGGCCCGGGTGGGCAGTCGGTCAACACCACGGACTCCGCGGTGCGCATCACCCACGTTCCGACGGGGATCGTGGTGTCGATGCAGAACGAGAAGTCGCAGCTGCAGAACCGTGAGGCGGGCATGCGCGTGCTGCGTGCGCGCCTCCTCGCCAAGCAGCAGGAAGAGCTCGAGGCCGCGGCATCCGACGCCCGCAGGTCGCAGATCCGCGGCATGGACCGGTCCGAGCGCATCCGCACGTACAACTTCCCCGAGAACCGCATCGCCGACCACCGCACCGGATACAAGGCGTACAACCTCGACCAGGTCATGGACGGCGCGCTCGAGCCGATCATCGAGTCGGCGATCCAGGCCGACGAAGAGGCGCGGCTGGCCGCCCTCGGCTCCGACGACTGATCTTCGCTGCTGAGACAGGGGATCTCCGCCGAGACGCAGGGCGATGACATCGGTCTCGGCGAAGACCCTGCGTCTCGATGCGGCGGACGGAGACGGATGCCGCGGCGCTAGGCTTCGACCGTGCTCACGCTCCTGATCCGCGCGCTGATCTTCCTGGTGTCGGCGTTCCTCGGACTCGTCGCCTCCGACCTCCTGGTGCCGGGGTTCACGCTCCACTGGAACGACTGGTGGGGCATCGTGCTGGCGGTCGTCATCTTCGCGGTGCTGCAGAGCATCCTGGCGCCGTGGCTGCTGAAGATCACGCGACGGCACGCGAACGCCCTCATCGGCGGCATCGGCCTGCTCTCCACCTTCGTGGCGCTGCTCATCGCGGTGCTGATCCCCGCGGCCGGCATCGGGATCGACGGCCCGGTCGCCTGGATCATCGGCACGCTCGTCGTGTGGCTGATCACGGCGCTGGCGTCGTGGCTGCTGCCGCCGCTCTTCCTCAAGAAGAAGGTGGACGAGCGCCGAGGCTGACGCGGGACGGATGCCGCGGCATCCGTCCGGCGTCGTCAGATGACGTACTCGGGCGCCGTGAGCAGGGAGCGGGTGTCTTCGCCGGCGCGCCGGGCGCGCGGCTTGGCCGGAACGCCCACGAGCACGCTGTCGGCGGGCGCGTCCTTGGTGACCACCGCGTTGGCGCCGACGACGGAGCCGGCGCCGATGGTGATCGGACCGAGGATCTTCGCCCCGGCGCCCACCGCGACGCCGTCCTCGACCGTGGGGTGGCGCTTGCCGCCCTCGCGCTGACGCCCGCCCAGCGTGACGCCGTGGTACAGCATCACGTCGTCGCCGACCTCGGCGGTCTCGCCGATGACCACGCCCATGCCGTGGTCGATGAAGAAGCGGCGGCCGATGGTCGCGCCCGGGTGGATCTCGATGCCGGTGAGCCACCGCGTGAGCTGCGAGCCGGCGCGGGCGACGAAGCGCAGGTCGCGCGTCCACAGCGCGTGCCACAGCCGGTGGGCCCAGATGGCGTGGAGGCCGGGGTAGAGCACGGCGATCTCGAGACCGCTGCGGGCAGCCGGGTCGCGCAGCTTGGCCGCGGCGACGTCTTCGCGCAGCCGCGCGAGGAATCCGATGCGTTCGGTCACTTCTGCTCAGCCTCCGGTTCGCGCAGGTGCTCGTACAGAGCCGTCGACAGGTACCGCTCGCCGGAGTCGGGGATCACGACGACGATCCGCCGGCCGGCCGACTCGGGCCGCGCGGCGATCTCGAGGGCCGCCCAGACGGCGGCGCCCGCCGACATGCCCGCGAGGATGCCCTCGCGCGTCGCGAGGTCGCGGGCGACGCGGATCGCGTCGTCGAACTCGACGTCGACGATCTCGTCCACGACCGAGCGGTCGAGCACGTCGGGGACGAAGTTGGGGCCGATGCCCTGGATGCGGTGACCGCCCGCGCGTCCCTCGGTGAGCACCGGGGAGTCCTTCGGCTCCACGAGCACGATCCTGACGTCGGGGTTGCGCTCCTTGAGCACCTGCCCCACGCCGGTCACCGTGCCACCGGTGCCGGACCCCGCGACGAAGACGTCCACGCGACCGTCGGTGTCGCGCCAGATCTCCTCGGCGGTGGTGCGCCGGTGCACGGCGGCGTTGGCCTCGTGCTCGAACTGGCGGGCGAGGACGGCGCCCGGGGTCTCGGCGACGATGCGCTTGGCCGTCTCGACGGCCTCGGTCATGCCCTTGTAGGGATCGGTGAGCACGAGCTCGGCGCCGTAGGCCTTGAGCAGCGTCCGGCGCTCCTTCGACATCGACGCCGGCATGGTGAGGATCACCTTGTAGCCGCGCGCGGCGCCGATCAGTGCGAGCGCGATCCCGGTGTTGCCGCTCGTGGACTCCACGATCGTGCCGCCGGGCGCCAGCTCGCCCGACTGCTCGGCGGCCTCGACCAGCGCGTAGCCGAGCCGGTCCTTCACCGACGAGCCTGGGTTGTAGAACTCCAGCTTCGCCAGCACCTCCGCTCCGAGGCCCTCGGTGAGCGCGTTCAGGCGCACCAGCGGTGTCTCGCCGAAGGCGGTGGTGATGTCGGAATGGATGCCGGGCACGCGGTGCTCCCTGGACTCGGGCGATGTGGAGGACGAGACGACGGCGCGCCGGCTCCCGAACGAGTCAGGCAGAGCCGGCGCGCCGTCGTGATGGATCAATCCTCGCGCAGATCCTCGTAGAGCGCCGTCGAGAGGTACCGCTCGCCGAAGGAGGGGATGATCACGACGATGTTCTTGCCGGCCGCCTCGGGGCGCGCGGCGACCTGCAGCGCCGCCCAGATCGCGGCGCCCGACGAGATGCCGACGAGGATGCCGTCCTTCTCGCCGACCGCGCGGGCCGTCGAGATGGCGTCGGGGAACTCGACGTCGATGACCTCGTCGATGACGCCCTGGTCGAGGATCGCCGGGATGAAGTTCGGGCCGATGCCCTGGATCTTGTGCGGGCCGGGCGTGCCCTTCGTGAGCAGCGGCGAGTCGGCCGGCTCGACGGCCACGACCTTCGCGCCGGGCACGCGCTCCTTGAGCACCTGGCCGACGCCGGTGATGGTGCCGCCGGTGCCGATGCCGGCGACGAAGTAGTCGACCTGGCCGTCGGTGTCGCGGATGATCTCCTCGGCGGTGGTCTTGCGGTGGATCGCGGGGTTCGCCTCGTTCTCGAACTGGCGCGCGAGCACCGCTCCCGGGATCTCGGCGACGAGCTCCTCGGCCTTGGCGACCGCGCCCTTCATACCGCCCGAGGGGTCGGTCAGCACGAGCTCCGCGCCGTAGGCCTTGAGCAGCAGGCGACGCTCGACCGACATCGACGAGGGCATCGCGAGCACCACGCGGTACCCGCGGGCGGCCCCGACCATCGCGAGCGCGATGCCGGTGTTGCCGCTGGTCGCCTCGACGATGGTGCCGCCGGGCTGCAGCTGCCCCGAGGCCTCGGCGGCGTCGACGATCGCGATGCCGAGGCGGTCCTTGACGCTGGAGGCCGGGTTGTAGAACTCGAGCTTGGCCAGCACGTTGCCTTCGACGCCCTCCGCCACGCGGTTCAGGCGCACGAGCGGGGTGTTGCCGAATGCGGTCGTGATGTCGGGGTGGATGCCGGTCATGTCGGGGCCTTTCGCGGGTTCACGGCTGATCGAGCACCAGCCTAGGGGAGGGCTTCTCTATGAGTCCTTCTGTGACGGCGCACTCGTGCCGACGTGGTACCCGCCCTTTCGAATCGCGCACTTTGCACCTCCCGGCTGCCGATCCCAGCAAAGTGCGCGATTCGAAAGCAGGAGGGGGAAGCCGGAGCACCGGGCCTAGAGTCGGTATGGTCATGGCTTCCTCCGACGAACCCGTTCCGCTGTCCGCCGCGCTGAATCGCGCCGCAGCCCGCCTCGCCGCCGCCGGCATCGGCGATCCGGCCGTCGATGCCGAGCTGCTCGCCGGGTTCGTGCTGGGCACCGGGCGCGGGGGAGTGCAGGCGGCCGCCGTCCGCGGCGAGCGGCTGACCGCGGACGACGCCGGCCGCCTGGACGAGCTCGTCGCCCGCCGCGCCACGCGCGAGCCGCTGCAGCACATCACCGGCACGGCGCCGTTCCGCCACCTCGAGCTGCGAGTCGGGCCCGGGGTGTTCGTGCCGCGACCCGAGACCGAGGGGGTCGCGCAGCTGGCGATCGACGCGCTGCGAGCCGCGGCATCCCCCTCCCCGATCGCGGTGGATCTCGGCACCGGCAGCGGCGCGATCGCGCTGGCGATGGCGACCGAGGTGCCGCATGCCCAGGTATACGCCGCCGAGAACTCCGTCGACGCGTTCGTGTGGACGAAGGAGAACTTCGCGCTCGTCGGCGCCGCCAACGCGACCCTCGCATTCATCGACCTGGCTGCCGCCTTCCCCGAGCTCGACGGGACCGTCTCGGTCGTGGCATCCAACCCTCCCTATGTTCCGGATGCCGCGATCCCGCGCGATCCGGAGGTGCGGTTCTTCGATCCTCCGGCCGCGCTCTACGGGGGAGAGGACGGCCTGGACGTCGTGCGGGTGCTCAGCGGCGTGGGGCTGCGCCTCGCGCACCCGGGCGGCACCATCGTGATCGAGCACGGCGAGTGGCAGGGCGAGGCGATCCGCGCGATCCTCGCTGCGGACGGGTGGCTGGCCGCCGCGACGCATCCCGATCTGACGATGCGCGACCGGGCGACGACCGCGATCCGGCCCTGAGCGGGCCGGCGCCGCGCACGCGCAGTGTTCGCGCGGGATGCCGCAACTAGACTGTCGGGCGACATGTCCCCCATCTTCGACTGCCGTGATGAGGCGCAGCTGCTCGCCGGCATGCGCCAGGCGCGCCAGGCCATCGGCCGTGGCGAGCTCGTCGTCCTCCCCACCGACACCGTGTATGGCGTCGCCGCCGACGCCTTCGACCATCAGGCGGTCGCACGCCTGCTCGCCGCCAAGGGCCGCGGCCGCCAGTCGCCGCCTCCGGTGCTCGTCGCCGGCATCACGACGCTGCGCGCGCTGGTCGCGGAGGTGCCCGAGCCGGTGGAGCGCCTCATCGAGGCGTTCTGGCCGGGTGGGCTCACGATCGTCCTGCCGGCCCAGCCGTCGCTCTCGTGGGACCTCGGCGAGACCCGCGGCACCGTCGCGGTGCGAATGCCCGCCCACCGCATCGCCCTGGAGCTGCTCGAAGAGACCGGCCCGCTCGCGGTGTCGAGCGCCAATCTCACCGGCATGGCCGCCGGCATCACCGCCGAGGACGCGCAGGGGATGCTGAAGGACTCGGTGGCGGTCTACCTCGGAGACGGTCCGTCCAAGACCGGTGTCCCGTCGACGATCATCGACGCGACCAGCCTCGTCGGCGGCGACGAGCCGCGCGTGCGCGTGCTGCGCGAAGGCGCGGTCAGCCGGGCGCAGCTGCTCGGGATCGTCGGCGACCTGCTCGAGCCCGAGCCGGGTGCCGACACGGACGCGCCGTCGGCCGCGCCCGCCGGCGCCGCGCCGGAGGCTGAGGACGCCGCCGGGCCTGAGGCTCAGGGCGCCGCCGGGCCGGAGGCTGAGGACGCCGCCGGGCCGGCGACCGCCGAGCCCGGGGCTCAGGACGCCGTCGAGCCGGCGGCGCCGGAGCCCGGCCGCTCGTGAAGCAGTACGTCTTCACGATCCTCCTCACGGCGGCGGTCGCCTTCGTCCTGTCGTGGGCGGTGTGGCGGCTCAGCCTGAAGTACAAGCTGTATCCGGGCATCCGCGAGCGCGACGTGCACAAGACGCCGACGCCGCGTCTCGGCGGCATCGCGATGTTCATCGGCGTGGTGGCCGCGTTCGCGGTGTCGTCGCAGCATCCGTTCTTCGCCATCATCTGGACGCAGCCCCAGCAGATCTACGCGCTGCTCGGCGCGACCGCGCTCATCGTGGTCGTCGGCGTGCTCGACGACCTCTGGGACCTCGACTGGATGATCAAGCTCGGGGCCCAGTTCCTCGCCGCCGGCGTCATCGCCTGGTTCGGGCAGCTGCAGATCTACGCGCTCCCGCTCGGCGGCATGACGATCTTCTCCAGCTGGGCGAGCTTCACCCTCACGGTGTTCTCGATCGTGGTCGTCATGAACGCCGTGAACTTCATCGACGGCCTCGACGGCCTCGTCGCCGGCGTCTGCCTCATCGCCAACGGCGTGTTCTTCGCCTACTCCTACATGGTGGTGCGCGACACCGGCGCCAGCACCTTCTTCAACCTGGCGTCGTTCATCGCGGCCGTGCTCATCGGCGCGTGCATCGGCTTCCTGCCGCTCAACTGGAGCCCGGCGCGCCTGTTCATGGGCGACGCGGGCGCCCTCATGCTGGGGCTGCTGATGGCGTGCTCCGCGATCGCGATCACGGGCTCGTTCGACCCCGCCATCGTCGGCGACAACGACTCGTTCGGCCGCTCGCAGCTGCTCGGTGCCTTCATCCCCATCCTGCTGCCGGTCGTGGTGGTGCTGCTGCCACTGCTCGACTTCGGGCTCGCCGTCGTGCGCCGCATGAGCAAGGGCAAGTCGCCCTTCTCGCCCGACCGCAAGCACCTGCACCACCGCATGCTCGACATGGGGCACTCCGACCGCGACGCCGTCCTCATCTTCTACGCGTGGACGGCGCTGGTCAGCCTCTCGGTGCTGCTCATGTACATCGGCACGACGCTCGAGTGGCCGGGGGACTACCTCTTCGGCGTGCTGTACGGCGTGCTCGGCATCGCCGCGTGCCTCGTCGTCACGTTCCTTCCCTCGCGTCGCCTCAGCGCCGCGGCGGCCCCCGACCCCGCACCCGCTCCCGCGCCGGACGGCGCGCCGCAGACCGATCCCGCGCCCGCACAGGAGGACGCCCGATGACCGCCAGCCCGATCTCCAGCACGCCGATCCTCCGCACCGTCCTGGTGTGGTCAGGCTCCGTCACCGCCGCCCTCCTCGTCGTGGGTGGACTCGTCGGCTACCTCGTCGCCGGGACGGACGGACTGTGGAGTGCCCTCGCCGGCGTCCTCATCGCGGCGCTGTTCCTCGCGATCACGGCCGCCAGCATCCTCATCGCGAACCGCTGGTACGGCGATGCCCTGTACGTCCCGATCTTCTTCGGCATCGTGCTCGGCGGCTGGATCCTGAAGTTCGTCGTGTTCCTGATCGCCCTCTTCGTGCTGCGGGATCAGCCGTGGGTCGTCGGGCCGGTGTTCTTCCTCGCCCTGGTCGCGAGCGTGCTCGCCTCGCTGGTCATCGACGTCGTCGTGCTGATGCGCATGCGCGTGCCGCACGTGAGCGATGTCGAGCTTCCCACCGACCCGGATGCCGGCGACCGCACGGACGAGCCGGGCGCGACCCGCTGAGTCGCTCGCGGCGGATTCAGGGACCACTCAAGTTTGATAGGCTGGCCGAGCGCCCGCCCGCTCGCCCAGCGAGATCTTGCGGAGTGACGCTCACCGACCATCGTCGCAACGGTCCTTCACCGATGCCCCGAAGCTGGAGCCAGCGCTGTTTACTCAAGCTGCGACCCTGATCGCCCCCCTTGCCGCTGACGCGCCCCCGGAGTTCCACGGGCCGTCGATCGAGGAGTTCTTCCCCCCGATCGTCTTCGACGCCTTCGGCCTCATCCCGGTGACGCGGATCAACCTGATCCAGTTCCTCGCGACGATCGCCGTCGTGGTGATCTTCTGGCTCGGCACCCGCCGCATGCGCGTCGTGCCCGGACGCTTCCAGAGCATCGTCGAGATGGGCCTGGACTTCGTCCGCGTCAACATCGGCGAAGACCTGCTCGGCAAGAAGGACGCCCAGCGGTTCCTTCCGCTCCTCACCACGATCTTCTTCATGGTGCTGTTCATGAACATCACGGGCATCATCCCGTTCCTGAACATCGCCGGAACGAGCATCATCGCGGTGCCGCTGACGCTCGCGGTCGTGAGCTACGTGACGTTCATCTACGCCGGCATCAAGAAGAGCCCGAAGAACTTCTTCAAGAACTCGCTCTTCCCCTCGGGCGTGCCGTGGCCGATCTACATCATCGTCACGCCGATCGAGCTCATCTCGACGTTCATCATCCGTCCGGTGACGCTCACGCTCCGACTCCTCATGAACATGATGGTCGGCCACCTGCTGCTGGTGCTCTTCTTCGCCGCGACGAACTTCTTCATCGTCGACCTCGGCGGCTGGTGGTCGCTGCTCGGCGCGGGCAGCCTCGCGTTCGGCTTCGTCTTCACCCTGTTCGAAATCCTGGTGGCAGTCCTCCAGGCGTACGTCTTCGCTCTCCTCACCGCGGTCTACATCCAGCTCGCGGTCGCGGAAGAGCACTAAGCGGGTCGGCTGAGAAGCCGCCCACAACCGAAAGGAAACACCCCCGTGGACGCAACTACGGTTCTCGCAGAGCTCAGCGGCAACGTCGCGACGATGGGCTACGGCCTCGCCGCGATCGGCCCGGCCATCGGCGTGGGCATCGTCGTCGGCAAGACGATCGAGGGCGTCGCCCGCCAGCCCGAGCTCGCCGGCCGCCTGCAGGTGCTCATGTGGATCGGTATCGCCTTCACCGAGGCGCTCGCCTTCATCGGCATCGCGACCTACTTCATCTTCGTCTGATCGCCGATACACAGTCCTAAGGAGACAGGATGCTGCACGCTCTTGTCGCGTACGCGGCGGAAGAGGGGGAGACTCACAACCCCCTCATCCCCGCCTGGTACGACATCATCTGGTCGTCGGTCTGCTTCATCGTCATCCTCTTCATCTTCTGGAAGGTCGCCCTTCCCCGTATGAAGAAGCTGCTCGACGAGCGTTCCGCGGCGATCGAGGGCAACATCGCCAAGGCCGACGAGGCCCAGCGCAAGGCCGAGGCGGCGCTCGAGGAGTACACCGCCCAGCTCGCCGACGCCCGCAAGGAAGCCGGTGAGATCCGCGACGCCGCCCGCGAGGACGGCAAGAAGATCGTCGCCGAGGCGAAAGAGACGGCGACGGCCGAGGCCGCCCGCCTCACCTCCACCGCTCACGCCCAGATCGAGGCCGAGCGCCAGACCGCACTCGTGTCGCTGCGCAGCGAGGTCGGCACGCTCGCCCTCGACCTCGCCGGTGGCGTGATCGGCGAGACGCTGTCGGACGACAAGAAGGCTCAGGCCGTCGTCGACCGCTTCCTCGCCGAGCTTGAGGAGTCCGAAGGGGCCAAGGCGTAATGGGCAGCGCGACCACTCAGGCCCTGGCGGCGACGACGACGGCGCTCGGCGCCGCGTCGGGCGTCGACCTCGACGTCGCTCGCGAGCTCTTCGCCGTGGCGCGCGCCGTGGGCGACTCGTCGCAGCTGAGCGGCGCGCTCGCCGACTCGGCCGCGCCGGCCGAGGCCCGTCGTCAGGTCGTCGCCGGTGTCTTCGGCACGGCCGTGAAGCCCACGACGGCGTCGCTGCTGACGACCGCCGTCGCGCAGCGCTGGTCCTCTGCCGACGATCTGGTCGACGGCATCGAGGAGCTCGCGGTGCGCGCGGCGGCCGTGGCCGATCCTGCGTCGGATGTCGAGGCGGAGCTCTTCTCCTTCTCGCGGACGGTCGCGGGCAACGCCGAGCTCGAGCTCGCGCTCGGCAGCCGCCTCGGCGATGCCGCCGCGAAGGGCGCGCTCGTCGAGTCGCTGCTGAACGGCCGCGCGAGCGCTGCGACGACCCTCATCGCGGCATCCCTCGTCCGTCAGCCTCGCGAGCGCCGCGTGCGCCAGCTGCTGTCGCGCGCCACCCGGATCGTGGCCGACCAGCGCAACCGCGCGGTCGCGACGGTGGTGGTCGCGGCTCCGCTGAGCGCCGGTCAGAGCGAGCGCCTGACCGCCGCGCTGAGCAAGCGCTACGGTACGCCGGTGTCGCTCAACACGATCGTCGACCCCACCGTGGTGGGCGGGCTGCGCGTGCAGATCGCCGACGACGTCATCGACGCGAGCGTCTCGTCGCGTCTGGCCGACCTCCGTCAGCGGCTCGCCGGCTGACACAGACTTCCCGCACCGGGCCGAACCGGCACAGGGCGGAGATTTCGGGGCCGAGGCCCCATGAACGAAGGAAAACAATGGCAGATCTCTCTATCAGCCCCGACGTCATCCGTGACGCGCTGAAGGACTTCGTCGCCGCCTACGAGCCCACGGGCGCCGCGGCCACGGAGGTCGGCACCGTTGTCGACGCCGCGGACGGCATCGCTCACGTCGAGGGCCTTCCCGGCGTCATGGCGAACGAGCTCGTGCGCTTCGAGGACGGCACGGCGGGCCTCGCGCAGAACCTGGACGAGCACGAGATCGGTGTCGTCGTCCTCGGCGAGTTCTCCGGTATCGAGGCCGGCCAGACGGTCACCCGTACCGGCGAGGTGCTCTCGGTCGGCGTCGGCGAGGGCTACCTCGGCCGCGTCGTCGACCCGCTCGGCAACCCGATCGACGGTCTCGGCGAGATCGCGACCACCGGCACCCGCGCGCTCGAGCTGCAGGCGCCCGGCGTCATGCAGCGCAAGAGCGTCCACGAGCCGCTGCAGACCGGCATCAAGGCCATCGACGCCATGATCCCCGTCGGCCGCGGCCAGCGTCAGCTCATCATCGGCGACCGTCAGACCGGCAAGACGGCGATCGCGCTCGACACGATCATCAACCAGAAGGCCAACTGGGAGTCGGGCGACGTCACCAAGCAGGTGCGCTGCATCTACGTCGCCATCGGCCAGAAGGGCTCGACGATCGCGGCCGTGAAGGGTGCCCTCGAAGACGCCGGCGCGATGGAGTACACCACCATCGTCGCCGCTCCCGCCTCCGACCCCGCCGGCTTCAAGTACCTCGCGCCGTACACCGGCTCGGCCATCGGCCAGCACTGGATGTACGAGGGCAAGCACGTCCTCATCATCTTCGACGACCTGTCGAAGCAGGCCGAGGCCTACCGCGCCGTGTCGCTGCTGCTCCGCCGTCCGCCGGGCCGCGAGGCCTACCCGGGCGACGTCTTCTACCTGCACTCGCGTCTGCTCGAACGCTGCGCGAAGCTCTCGGACGAGCTGGGCGCCGGCTCGATGACGGGCCTGCCCATCATCGAGACGAAGGCCAACGACGTCTCGGCGTACATCCCGACCAACGTGATCTCGATCACCGACGGCCAGATCTTCCTCCAGTCCGACCTGTTCAACGCCAACCAGCGTCCCGCGGTCGACGTCGGCATCTCGGTCTCGCGAGTCGGCGGCGACGCCCAGGTGAAGTCGATCAAGAAGGTCTCCGGAACGCTCAAGCTCGAGCTGTCGCAGTACCGCTCGCTCGAGGCCTTCGCGATGTTCGCCTCCGACCTCGACGCGGCCTCGCGCCGTCAGCTCGCCCGCGGCGCGCGCCTGACCGAGCTGCTCAAGCAGCCGCAGTACTCGCCGTACCCGGTCGAGGAGCAGGTCGTCTCGATCTGGGCCGGCACGAACGGCAAGCTCGACTCGATCGAGGTCGAGGACGTGCTGTCGTTCGAGCGCGAGCTGCTGGATTACCTGCGTCGCAACACGACGATCCTCGACACGCTGCGTGAGACGAACGTCCTCGACGACGACACGGTGGCCGAGCTGGGCAAGAAGACCGACGAGTTCATCCTGGAGTTCCAGGCGGGCAAGGGCCAGGCCATCGGCAAGCCCGGGCACGAAGAGGTCGCAGCAGCCGAGGCCGACGACGTGAACCAGGAGAAGATCGTCAAGGGCCGCCGCTAAGGCGGGCCGGGGCAAAGACCATGGGCGCACAACTCCGGGTCTACAAGCAGAAGATCAGTTCTGCTCAGACGACCAAGAAGATCACGAAGGCGATGGAACTCATCGCGGCTTCGCGCATCCAGAAGGCGATGGCGCGTGTGCGCGCGTCGTCGCCCTTCGCGCGAGCCGTGACGCGGGCCGTCTCCGCCGTGGCCACCCACTCGAACATCGACCACCCGCTGACGGTCGAGCGTGAGACGATCCGGCGTTCCGCCGTCGTGATCTTCACGTCCGACCGCGGTCTCGCCGGCGCGTTCAACTCGCAGATCCTCCGCGAGGGTCTCGAGCTCGCGCAGCTGGTGCGCTCGCAGGACCGGGAGCCGGTGTTCTACCTCGTGGGGCGCAAGGCGGTCGGCTACTTCCAGTTCCGTCGCATGGACAGCGCGGCGGAGTGGACGGGCGACACCGACACCCCGCACTTCACGACGGCGGAGGAGATCGCCGCCACGCTCCTCGACGCGTACGACCGCGGCGGCGACAACGGCGGTGTGGACGAGATCCACCTCGTGTACAACCGCTTCGTCAGCATGATGACGCAGACGCCCGAGACGGTGCGCCTGCTTCCGCTGGAGGTCGTCGAGGCCGAGGAGACCTCCTCGGCGCAGGTGTACCCGCTGTACGAGTTCGAGCCGGATGCCGCGACCGTCCTCGATGCGCTGCTGCCGGTGTACATCCAGAGCCGCGTCTTCAACGCGCTCCTGCAGTCGTCGGCCGCGAAGCACGCCGCGACGCAGAAGGCGATGAAGTCGGCCAGCGACAACGCCGACAAGCTCATCACCGACTACACCCGCCTGCGCAACAACGCGCGCCAGGCCGAGATCACGCAGCAGATCGCCGAGATCGTCGGCGGTGCCGACGCGCTGGCGTCGGGCAAGTAGACCACACGAAAGAGAAGAAGCCATGAGCCTCACCGCTGAAACCACGGCAGCGGGGACCGGGACGGCCGCCGTCGGGCGCGTCGCCCGCGTCACCGGCCCCGTCGTCGACATCGAGTTCCCGCACGACGCGATCCCCGACATCTACAACGCGCTCAAGACCACCATCACGATGGGCGACGAGTCGACCGAGATCACCCTCGAGGTCGCTCAGCACCTCGGCGACGACCTCGTCCGCGCGATCTCGCTCAAGCCGACCGACGGCATGGTCCGCGGCCAGGAGGTGCGCGACACCGGCGGCCCCATCACGGTCCCGGTCGGCGACGTCACCAAGGGCAAGGTGTTCAACGTCACGGGTGACGTCCTGAACGGCGAGCCGGGCGAGACGATCGAGGTCACCGAGCGCTGGGGCATCCACCGCCAGGCGCCGTCGTTCGACCAGCTCGAGTCCAAGACCGAGATGTTCGAGACCGGCATCAAGAGCATCGACCTGCTCACCCCGTACGTGCAGGGTGGCAAGATCGGCCTCTTCGGCGGTGCGGGCGTCGGCAAGACGGTCCTCATCCAGGAGATGATCCAGCGCGTCGCGCAGGATCACGGCGGTGTGTCGGTGTTCGCCGGAGTCGGCGAGCGCACCCGTGAGGGCAACGACCTCATCGGCGAGATGGAGGAGGCGGGCGTCTTCGACAAGACCGCCCTCGTCTTCGGCCAGATGGACGAGCCGCCGGGGACGCGTCTGCGCGTCGCCCTCTCGGCGCTGACGATGGCGGAGTACTTCCGCGACGTCCAGAAGCAGGACGTGCTGCTCTTCATCGACAACATCTTCCGCTTCACGCAGGCCGGTTCCGAGGTCTCGACGCTGCTCGGCCGCATGCCCTCCGCCGTGGGCTACCAGCCGAACCTGGCCGACGAGATGGGCGTCCTGCAGGAGCGCATCACGTCGACCCGTGGTCACTCGATCACGTCGCTCCAGGCGATCTACGTGCCCGCCGACGACTACACCGACCCCGCGCCGGCCACCACGTTCGCGCACCTCGACGCGACCACCGAGCTCTCGCGTGAGATCGCGTCGAAGGGTCTCTACCCGGCCATCGACCCGCTGACGTCGACGAGCCGCATCCTCGACCCGCGCTACATCGGCGACGACCACTACCGCGTGGCGACCGCCGTGAAGCAGATCCTGCAGAAGAACAAGGAGCTGCAGGAGATCATCGCGATCCTCGGTGTCGACGAGCTCTCGGAAGAGGACAAGATCGTCGTCGCCCGCGCGCGCCGCATCCAGCAGTTCCTGTCGCAGAACACCTACATGGCGAAGAAGTTCACCGGTGTCGAGGGCTCCACGGTCCCGATCAAGGAGACCATCGAGTCGTTCGACGCGATCGTGAAGGGCGACTTCGACCACGTGGCCGAGCAGGCGTTCTTCAACGTCGGCGGCATCTCCGACGTCGAAGAGCAGTGGGCGCGCATCCAGAAGGAGAACGGCTGACATGCCGCTCAAGGTGAGTCTCGTCTCCGCGGACGCGGAGGTCTGGTCGGGGGAGGCGTCGCTCGTCGTCGCCAAGACCGTCGAGGGCGAGATCGGCTTCATGACCGGTCACGAGCCGGTGCTCGCGATCCTCGCCGAAGGTCAGGTGCGCATCACCGAGACCTCCGGCACGAAGATCGTCGCCAACGCGCAGGACGGCTTCCTGTCGATGGAGGGCGACGACCTCACGATCGTGGCAGGCAATGCCGCGCTGATCTCCTGATCGCACACCATTCGCACTCGGCCGGTCCCCTCGGGGGCCGGCCGAGTCGCTTGCGTGAACGCCCCACCGACCCGCCCGGAGAATCATGCTGGTCCTTCTGCCGCCGTCCGAGACCAAGCGACCGGGCGGCACGCGTCCGCCGCTGAGCCTCGACGCGCTGTCGCTTCCCGAGCTGACGCCGTCGCGCGAGACCGTGATCACCGCGCTCGTGGCTCTCTCCGGCGATGAGGACGCGGCCGCGCGCGTCCTCAAGCTCGGACCGACGCAGCGCGGCGAGGTCGCCGTGAACGCCGCGCTGCGCGAGGCGCCGGCGATGCCGGCGATCGACCGCTACACCGGCGTGCTCTACGACGCGCTGGACGCGGCATCCCTCCCGGCCACCGCCCGGCGCTGGCTGGGAGCCCACGTCCTCATCCACTCCGCGCCGTTCGGACCTGTGGGGGCCCTCGACCGCATCCCCGCCTACCGCTTGGGCGCGTCGGCGTCGCTTCCCGGCATGCCGCCGCTGCGGCGCGTGTGGGCGGACGCCGTCACCGCGGCGTTCGCGACGCGCGCGCCGGCGTTCGTGCTCGACCTGCGCTCCGAGGCCTACGTCGCGCTGGGTGCCGTGCCCGCGGACCTCTCGTCGCGGTACGTCCGGGTCGTGAGCGAGGGGGAGGACGGCGCGGTGCGGGCGCTCAACCACTTCAACAAGCACGCGAAGGGCGCGCTCGTGCGCCGTCTCGCCGAAGAGCGGCCGCGCACCGGCTCCGCCGCGGGATTCGTGCGGTGGGCGGATGCCGCGGGCCTCCGTGTGCGGGAGTCCGGGGCCGGCGAGCTCGAGCTCTTCGCCTGACGCGGGCCGCGGCATCCGCCCCCGTTCTCAGCGCAGCTGGTCAGCGCCGCGTGTGCAGCCGGTCAGCGCCGCGTGTGCAGCCGGTCAGCGCCGCGTGTGCTGTGCGGTGCGCTCGGTGTTCTCGGCGATGGCGATGAGGGCGACGACGGCCTCGATGATGAACCGCAGCAGGATGATCGAGAGGAACGTCAGCACCGGGACGATCACGATGGTCGCGATCAGGCCGCTGATGCCGGCGCCGACGTTGAGCCACATCACCGAGATCGCACTCAGGATGCCGCCGACGAAGTACACGATGAAGCCGATGCCGATGGCGATCAGGCCGACGAGGTAGAAGACGCTCGCGAGGCGCCGCGTGATGAAGGTGCGGAACGACAGATCGAACAGGGCCGAGAAGAAGCCGCGGCCCACGTCGGACGCATCGCCCGGGATCGTCGGGACGCCGGTGTCGTCGGGATCCGCGGTGCGCGGGTCGGCCGCGCGCGCCGCGTCGGCGGCGGACTGCGGGGGCAGCGGCGGGGGAGTGGGAGCGGACGCGTGCGGATCGGACATGAGCGGCCCTTCGGTCGGGAGTTGTGCTCAGGCTATCCACCGTCGGGCGAGCGGGCCATGCTCCCGCCCCGCGTGGCGCGGACGACGCGAGGATGTCGAACGGCGGAACAATGCTGACAGTTCGCTGAGAGCGTCGCTAGCATGTGAGGCGCGGAGCAGGGGCTCCGCGGTCGCGTCTGGGCGCGATCAGAATCGACTCTCTCGGAGGTCGCTCCATCATGTACGACGACGATTACAGCGTCGGACTCGCGCTCGCGTGGCTCGCATTCCTTCCCGTTCTTCTCCTCCTCCTCGTCGCCGGCTATGTCATCGGCTCGTGGTTCCTCATGAAGGTCTTCGACAAGGCCGGCGTGCAGGGACGCTGGCGCGCGTGGGTGCCGGTGTACAACACCCTGATCTTCGTCAAGCTCGGCGACCTCAGCCCGTGGTGGCTGCTCGCGCTGTGGGGTGGCGCGTTCGTGCTCGGGTGGGTGCCGGTGCTCGGCTCGCTCATCGGCCTCGCTGCCTTCCTCTACACGCTCGCCGCCGCCTGGCGCGTCGGGCTGAAGCTGCAGAAGGAGGCCGTCTGGCTCATCCTCTACTTCTTCCTCGCGATCGTCTGGCTCGGCATCAACGCGTTCGACCGCTCGCGCTGGAACACCGCCATCCCGGCCGCGCCGTGGGCGAACAGCTTCCTCGCCGACAAGACCGTGTGGAGCGGTGTGCCGAGCCAGGTGCCCGCGGCCGGCTACCCCGCCAACCCGGCGACTTCGCCGGCGTTCGGCGCCCCGGCCGGCTACCAGCCGCCGACGGGCTACACGGCTCCGCCCGCGCCGCCTGCCGGCTACACGGCCCCGCCCGCCGCGCCCGCGTCGCCGGCAGCTCCCGTGCCGCCGCCCGCCGCGGCTCAGCCGCCGGTGCCGCCGCCCGCGGCACCGCAGTCGCCGGCCGCCGAGCCGCCCGCCGCGCCGCCGGCGCCGGAGGCCCCGAAGCCGTGACACCCGTCGACAGCCCCTCGCCGCCCGGCGAGGGGCTGTCCCGTTCCCGGGCGACATCGCCTCTCGCCCCCGGGATCCCGGACGCCGTGGACGGCCTTTCCGGCCGAGGCCCCTCGTCCGGCATCGCGGCTAACGTGGAGGCATGACCTCGATCGTTCCGCAGCGCCGCGTCGGCGCGTCCGGTTTGCTCGTCTCGGCCGTCGGACTCGGCTGCAACAACTTCGGCCGCCCCGGCACGCGCACCGAGACGCTCGACGGCACGCGCGCGGTGCTCGATGCGGCACTCGAGTCGGGCGTGACGTTCCTCGACACCGCCGACATGTACGGCGGCGAGCCGGGGCTGTCCGAGACCCTCATGGGCGAGGCGCTCAAGGGGCGACGCGACGCGGTGGTGCTCGCGACGAAGTTCGGGCACCCGGGCCGCGACATGGGCTACCCGCCCTCGGGGGCGAAGGCGTCGCGGTCGTACGTCCGGCGTGCGGTCGAGGCATCCCTCACCCGTCTGCAGACGGAGTGGATCGATCTGTACCAGCTGCACGTCCCCGACGACGAGACGCCGATCGAAGAGACGCTCGACGTGCTCGGCGACCTCGTGCACGAGGGCAAGGTGCGCTACATCGGGCACTCGAACTTCGCCGGCTGGCAGCTCGCCGAGGCGCATTTCACCGCGCTCATGCGGCGGGGCGTGCCGTTCGTCTCGGCGCAGAACGAGTACAGCCTGCTGGCACGTGGCGCCGAGCGCGAGGTGCTGCCCGCCGCGCTGCGCTTCCACCTCGGCTTCTTCCCCTACTTCCCCCTGCACAACGGGCTGCTCACCGGCAAGTTCACGCGGGATGCCGCGCCGGCCGACAGCCGGATCATCCGCCAGCGCCGCCACATCTACGACGACGCTCCCTGGGATGCCCTCGACGCCTTCCGCGCGTTCTGCGACGAACGCGGCATCACGATGCTCGACGCCGCGTTCGGCTGGCTGCTGTCGCACCCCGCGCTGTCGAGCGTCATCGCGGGCGCGACGACGCCCGAGCAGGTGCGGGCGAACGCCGCGGCCGCGTCGGCCTGGACGCCGACGGCGGATGATCGACGGGTCCTGGACGAGATGTTCCCGGCACCCGAGTCGGCCGCCTGACCCGCCGGGCCCGACCCGGGTGCCGACGGTTCGCCGACGGCGTACGGCCCGGGCTGTCGGCGGCGCGCGCGCAGGCGTAGCGTCGCATTCCGTGCGCGGTCCGCGGGTGCGGAGGTCGCCGCGCCCCGGAAAGGACCGTCGTGCTCGGAAAGCTCCTGGTGCGCTACCTCCGCCCCGCCTGGCCCCTCATCGTCGCGGTCGTGGTCTTCCAGCTGGCGCAGTCGATCGCGTCGCTGTGGCTGCCGACCCTCAACGCCGACATCATCGACAACGGCGTGGTGACGGGCGACATCCCCTACATCTGGTCGACGGGCGGCGTGATGCTGCTCGTGAGCCTGGTGCAGGTCGTCTGTGCCGTGATCGCGGTGTACTTCGGCTCGCGGCTGGCCATGGGCATGGGACGCGACCTGCGCGGCGACCTGTTCCATCGCGTCGTCGCGTTCTCGCAGCGGGAGGTCGGTCAGTTCGGCCCGCCGTCGCTCATCACCCGCAACACCAACGACGTCCAGCAGGTGCAGATGCTCGTGCAGGTGTCGGCGACGCTGATGGTCTCGGCGCCCATGCTCGCGATCGGCGGCGTGATCCTGGCGATCAGCCAGGACGTCGGACTGTCGTGGCTCATGGCGGTCGCCATCCCGGTGCTCCTCATCATCGTGGGTCTCATCGTCTGGCGGATGGTGCCGGCGTTCACGCTCATGCAGAAGCGCATCGACCGGGTCAACCAGATCATGCGCGAGCAGCTCAGCGGAATCCGCGTCGTCCGCGCCTTCGTGCGAGAGCGCGAGGAGCATGCGCGGTTCGCCGCCGCCAGCGACGACGTGAAGGCGACCGGCCTGCGCGCGGGCAATCTCATGGCACTCATGTTCCCCGCGGTGATGCTCGTGATGAACGTCTCGAGCGTCGCCGTCATCTGGTTCGGCGCGTTCCAGGTGCAGGAGCAGGACGTGCAGATCGGCACGCTCTTCGCCTTCCTGACCTATCTGATGCAGATCCTGATGGGCGTCATGATGGCGACCTTCATGTTCGTGATGATCCCGCGGGCGGCGGTGTGCGCGAATCGGATCGGCGAGGTCCTCGAGACGGCGCCGTCGGTCGCGGCGCCGGAGGTCGCGGCATCCGCTCCCGCTCCCGCGGGCCGGGTCGAGTTCGACCACGTCGACTTCGCGTACCCCGGAGCTGACGACGCGGTGCTGCACGACCTGACCTTCACCGTGGAGCCGGGAACGACGACGGCGATCATCGGGTCGACCGGTGCCGGCAAGACGACGCTGGTGAGCCTCGTGCCGCGGCTGTTCGACGTGACCGCGGGCAGCGTGCGGGTCGACGGACTCGACGTGCGCGAGTACGACCCGGACGAACTGTGGACGCGGGTGGGGCTGGTGCCGCAGCGGGCGTTCCTGTTCTCGGGGACGATCGCCTCGAATCTGCGCTACGGCGACCACGACGCCACGGACCGGCAGCTGTGGGAGGCGCTGGAGCTGGCACAGGCGGCCGACTTCGTGCGCGCGATGCCCGAGGGGCTCCAGGCGCCGATCGCGCAGGGTGGCACGAACGTCTCGGGCGGGCAGCGGCAGCGTCTCGCGATCGCGCGGGCGCTCGTGAAGCGCCCCGAGGTCTACATCTTCGACGACTCGTTCTCGGCCCTCGATCTGAGAACGGATGCCGCGCTCCGGCGCGCTCTCGACACGCACCTGCCCGACGCCACACGCCTGGTCGTCGCCCAGCGCGTCTCGACGATCCAGCACGCCGACCAGATCGTGGTGCTCGATCACGGACGCGTCGTCGGCATCGGCACGCACGACGAGCTGGTCGAGACGTGCAAGACGTACCGCGAGATCGTGGATTCGCAGCTCGCGGCGGAGGCGGCGGCATGAGCGGCCAGCAGACGACGCGTCCGGCTCCCTTCGGGCCACGAGGCGGTGCGTTCGCGGGCGGCGGGGCGCCCGCGGCGAAGGCTCAGAACTTCGGGCCGAGCGCCCGGCGGCTGCTCGGCACCCTCCGCACCGACACGCCCCGGCTCATCCTGGTGCTCGTCTTCGCCGTGGTGTCGGTGACATTGTCGGTGATCGGGCCGAAGCTGCTGGGCGAAGGCACGAACGTGGTGTTCGCCGGCTTCATCTCGCTGCAGGTGCCGGCCGGGGTCACCCAGCAGCAGGTGGTCGACCAGCTCGTGGCGTCGGGCGATCAGGACCAGGCGAACATGGTCGCCGCCATGGACTTCGTGCCCGGCGCCGGGGTGGACTTCGCTCAGCTCGCGCGGATCCTCGCCCTCGTGCTCCTCGTGTACGTGCTGTCCAGCGTGTTCGGCTGGCTGCAGGCGCGCATCCTCAACGGCGTGGTGCAGCGGGCGATGCACCGGCTCCGGCTGCAGGTGGAGGAGAAGGTGCACCGGCTGCCGCTGTCGTATTTCGACGGCGTGCAGCGCGGCGAGCTGCTCAGCCGGGTGACCAATGACGTCGACAACATCGGCCAGACCATGCAGCAGACGCTCTCGCAGGTGGTCGTGTCGCTGCTGACGGTGATCGGGGTGCTGACGATGATGTTCCTCATCTCGCCGCTCCTCGCCGTGATCGCCCTGGTGACGATCCCGCTGACCATCCTCATCACCGTTCTCGTGGCACGGCGATCGCAGGAGCTGTTCGTGCAGCAGTGGAAGGCCACCGGCGTCCTCAACGCGCGCGTCGAGGAGACCTTCTCAGGTCACGCGATCGTCAAGGTGTTCGGGCACCAGCGCGAGGTCGAGGCCGACTTCCGCGCCGAGAACGACGAGCTCTACCGTGCCGGTTTCGGCGCGCAGTTCCTCTCCGGCGTCATCATGCCGGCCATGATGTTCGTCGGCAATCTCGTGTACGTGGCGATCGCGGTGATCGGGGGCCTGCAGGTGGCGGCCGGCCTGCTGTCGATCGGGGACGTGCAGGCGTTCATCCAGTACTCGCGGCAGTTCACGCAGCCCCTCAGCCAGCTGGGCTCGATGGCCAACCTGCTGCAGTCCGGCGTCGCCAGTGCCGAGCGCGTCTTCGAGCTGCTCGACGAGGAGGAGCAGACGCCCGACGACGACCCGGCCGAGACGCCGCCCGGATCCGCCAGCCGGCTGGAGTTCGAGGATGTCTCGTTCCGCTACGTCGCCGACAAGCCGCTGATCGACGGGCTGACACTGGCCGCGCGACCGGGCGGCACCGTGGCCATCGTCGGGCCGACGGGGGCCGGCAAGACGACGCTCGTCAACCTCATCATGCGGTTCTACGACGTCGACTCCGGCCGCATCACGCTCGACGGCGTCGACACGCGACGCATGACGCGCGCTGACCTGCGGGCGCGCACCGGCATGGTGCTGCAGGACACGTGGCTCTTCGCCGGCACGATCCGCGAGAACATCGCGTACGGGCGGCCCGAGGCGACCGAGGAGGAGATCGTCGCGGCCGCCACCGCGGCCTACGTCGACAGGTTCGTGCACGCGCTGCCCGACGGCTACGACACGATGCTCGACGACGAGGCGACCAATCTCAGCGTCGGCGAGCGCCAGCTGGTGACGATCGCCCGGGCGTTCCTCGCCGACCCGCGCATCCTCATCCTGGACGAGGCGACGTCGTCGGTCGATACGCGCACCGAGCTGCTCATCCAGCGCGCGATGTCGCGGCTGCGGGAGGACCGCACCGCGTTCGTGATCGCCCACCGGCTCTCGACGATCCGCGATGCCGACCTCATCCTCGTGATGGAGGACGGGGCGATCGTCGAGCAGGGCTCGCACGAGGAGCTGCTGGCAGCCAAGGGCGCCTACTGGCGCCTCTACAACGCCCAATTCGAGGCGCCGCTCGACGACGAGGACGCGGAAGTCGTGCCGTCGGTGCCGCTCGCGCCGCCCCCGACCACGGCGCAGATCGTCGTCGACGCCCTCGCCGAGTCGGAGGAGGCACTGGAGTAACCCACTAGTATGTGAGGACGCGGGGCTGACCGGTCCCACGAGGGGCCGACAGGAGGACAGGGCGTGCCCGAGGTTTCCACCGAGTCGGTCGCCGTCCCGATTCCCGGCGGCGTGCTCGACCTCTCCTGGGCTGCCGTGACCGACACCGGGCGCCGGCGCGAAGTGAACCAGGACGCGATGTTCGCCGCGTATCCGCTGTTCGTCGTCGCCGACGGCATGGGCGGCCATGTCGGAGGCGAGATCGCCAGCGCCAGTGCCATCGAGCGCCTGCGCGCGGTGGCCGAGGGCGGCCCGGTGAACCCCAAGACGATCGAGAAGGCCCTGGCGCGGGCCGTCAAAGACATCGCCTCGCATCCTGACGCCACCGACGACGGCACCGGGACGACCGTCACCGGCGTCTTCCTCGACACCACGGGTCACACCGCGCACTGGGTGACGCTCAACATCGGCGACTCGCGCGTGTACCTCGTGCGCGACGGCGCGATCGTGCAGATCACCACCGACCACTCCGTCGTGCAGGAGCTCGTCGCCGCGGGGCGGCTCAGCCCCGAGGAGGCCGAGAACCACCCGTACGGCAACGTCATCACGCGCGCTGTCGGGCCGAGCGAAGGCGTCACGCCCGACTACGTCCGGCTGGACGTCCTCGAGGGCGACCGGTTCGTGATCTGCTCGGACGGCCTGACGAAGGAGCTCACGGACTACGGCATCCGTCACTTCCTCGACGAGAACGCCGACCCCGCCGACGCGGTCACGGCGATGCTCGACGCCGCACTCGAGAACGGCGGCCGCGACAACATCACCATCATCGTCCTCGACGTCGGTCGCCCCGCCGTCGCGTCGCCGTCCGAGGAGGGCGACGAGTCCGGCGCCGCGGACGCTGCCGCGTCGGACGCGGACGCCCACTCCTCCCCAGCGGGGGACTGACGCGGGATATCCCCAGTCTCCGGCCGTGCGCACGCGCGGTCGTCGTTCGCGGGGTGCACTGGGAGCATGCGCTCGAGCCTCGCTCCGACCTTCCCGACGTCCGCCCCCGCCCGCGGAGGCTCCGAGCGGGTGACGGCTGTCGGGATGCCGTTGGACGACGACCCCCTCGTGCTGCCCGGTGCCTGGACGCCGCCCGCCCGGCCGCCGCTGCCGATCGTGGCGGCCGTCGTCCCCGTCGTCGGGGCCGTCGGGCTCTGGCTCGTCACCGGATCGATCTACTCGCTGTGGTTCGCCCTCCTCGGGCCGCTGATCGCCGGGGCGACGATGCTCGACGCCGCGCGCGCGGCCCGGCGCGACGGCCGCCGGGCGAGAGCCGAGGCGGACCGTACTCGCGCGGTCGTCGCCGCCGCTGTCGCCGACCGCCACGACGCGGAGCGGGCGCAGCTGTGGGCGCGGCATCCCGACGTCGCCCGCCTCGTCTCACGGGACGGCGACATCTGGCGTGCCGGCCGCGTGATGTCGCTGGTGGTCGGTGAGGGCGAAAGTGCCAGCGCCGTTCGCGTGAGCGGGGGAGAGGGGGATTCGGATGCCGTCGACCTGCGCCGGCGCGCGGCCCGGGTCGACGGGGTTCCCGTGACGGTTCCGATTTCCGCCGGGGTGGCCGTCGTCGGGCCGGAGACGCTCGCCGTGGCGGTCCAGCGCGCCCTCGTCCTGCAGGCGTGCCTGGCGATCCCGCCGGGGGAGCTGCGCATCGTCGGCCCGCTCGCCCCGGGATCGGACTGGGCGCAGGTGCTGCCGCATCGCGAGGCGCGCTCGGGCACCGGGCTTGCGGTGCTCGGGCCGGGCGATCTCGTCCCGGCCGACGCGGACGTCGTCATTGCCCGGTGCCGCCCGGGCGACCCGGTGCCGCCGCGCTGCGGTGCGGTGCTCACCGTCTCGTCGCCCGGGCGGGCGCGCCTGGAGCACGCCGGCACGGTCGCCTCGGTGCGCGTGGAGGCCGTCGCGCACCCGCAGGCCGACGGCATCGCCGCTGCGCTCGCCGCCCGGGCCGAGCGCAGCCTCGGCCTGGTCCGCGGCGGCGGCGACCCGGTCGCGCTCGGGCCGCTCCTCGCCCAGTCGCTCCCCGCCGCCGGGGGACTCGCGGTGGTGATCGGGGTGGCCGGCGCCGACCCGGTCGTGGTGGATCTGGTCGCCGACGGGCCGCACGCCGTCGTCGCGGGTGTCACCGGCGCCGGCAAGAGCGAGCTGCTGATCACGTGGATCCTGGCGCTGTGCGGGACGTACTCGACCGAGGAGGTCACGTTCCTGCTCGCGGACTTCAAGGGAGGAACGGCGTTCGACCCGCTCGCGGGCGTGCCGCACGTCACCGGCGTGATCACCGATCTCGACGGCGCAGGCGCCCGGCGGGCGATCGAGAGCCTCCGGGCCGAGCTGCGACGGCGCGAGGCGACCATCGCCGCGGCCGGCGCGCGCGACATCGTCGACCCGCGCGTGCCGCTGTCGCGGCTCGTGGTCGTGGTCGACGAGTTCGCCGCGCTGCTGGCCGACCATCCGGAGCTGCACGGCCTGTTCGCCGATGTGGCCGCACGGGGCCGGGCCCTCGGCATCCATCTCATCCTCGGCACCCAGCGTGCGGCGGGCGTCATCCGCGACAACCTCCTGGCCAACTGCCCCCTGCGGGTGAGTCTGCGCGTGACCGACCGGGCGGACAGCCGGGCGCTCCTCGGCTCGGACGACGCGGCGCTGCTGCCCGGAGGGGTGGCCGGTCGTGGCACCGCCTTCGTGCGGCGCGCCGGAGATGCCGCGCCCCAGCAGGTGCGCATCGCGCTGTCGGGGCCCGACGACGTGGCCCGTGCGGTCGGGCGCGGGGGTTCGGCCGTCCCCGAACGGCCGTGGCTGCCGGCGCTGCCGGCCGAGGTGACGATCGCCGAGCTGGCCGCGCGCGCCGACAGCGACGACCGGGACGGACCACCCCGGTCCGGAGCCGCCCTGATCGGCCTGGCCGACGAGCCCGAGCGGCAGCGGCAGCCCGTGCTCTCGCTCGCTCCCGGCGACCGCGCACTGCTCGTGCTGGGCGGACCCCGCTCGGGCGTCTCCAACACGCTCGACGTGATCGAGGCGCAGGGAAGCGGCGCCGTCGTGCGCGTGCCGGCGCACCCCGAGGGCGCGTGGGACGCGCTCGCCGCCCTCCACGACCGTCCGCCGCGCGCGGGCGCCGTCGTGCTGCTGGACGATCTCGACGCGCTCGCGCAGCGGATGCCTCCCGAGTACGCGCAGTCGGTCCTCGAGCGGGTCGAGGGTCTCGTCCGGCGCGCCGGCGACGACGGCGTGCTGGTGGTCGCCGGGGCGCACCGGCTGACCGGCGCGGTCTCGCGGATCGCCGACCTCTTCCCGCGACGGCTCCTGCTCCCGTTCGCCACACGCCTGGACCACGCGTCGGCCGGCGGCGAGGCTTCCGCCTTCCAGGCATCCGCCCCGCCGGGGCGCGGTCGACTCGACGGCAGCACCGTGCAGATCGCGCTGGCGCCGCCGGTCGGACGCACCGCCGCGGCCGAGGATCCGTCGTGGACGCCGATGTCGTCGCTGACCGGTGTGGTCGCGCGCCGCTCACCCCGGTTCCGTCGCGCGCTCGCCGCGTGGGAGGAGCACGGCGTCCGCGTGCTCGCCGTCGACGAGTACCTCGCCGATCCGGCGTCGGTCGCGGCGGGTCGTGTCGCGGTGGTCGGGGAGCCCGACGACTGGCAGCGGCAGTGGCGCCTCCTCGCCGACGTGCGCGGCGACCACGACCTCGTCGTCGACACGTCGTGCGCGTCCGAGCTGCGGGTGCTCGCCGGATACCGCGGCGTGCCGCCGTACTGCGATCCGGGCCGGGCACGGGCCTGGCTGATGTCGGCAGGGGCGGACCCCGTCCGCATTGTCCTTCCGGACGCGGATGTCCGGCCGAACCGTCGGGACGACGCGTTGACCAGCCCCGACCGATCCACCTAACGTCGCTCTGTGGCTACTTCCCCTATCGATCTTCAACGACCGGACGGAAAGGGGCTCGCAGCAGGGACGCTCGGGCTCTGGGGCTCGACCGTCATCGGCCTCGCCTCCACCGCACCGGTCTACTCCCTCGTCGCGACCCTCGGCTTCGTCGTCCTGGCCGTAGGCGCTCAAGCTCCCATCGCGTTCGTCATCGCATTCATCCCGATGCTGTTCATCGCGTTCGCGTACCGTGAGCTCAACAACGACGTGCCCGACTGCGGAACGACGTTCACGTGGGGCACCAAGGCGTTCGGTCCCTGGGTGGGCTGGATGGGCGGCTGGGGCGTCGCCGTGGCCGGCATGGTGGTGCTCGCGAACCTCGCTCAGATCGCCGGCATCTACTTCTGGGCGCTCGTCGACGGGATCATCGGCTCGCCCGAAGAGGCACTGCTCTCCGAGAACGTGCCGCTCGTGACCGCCACCGGTGTCGTGTTCATCGCGGCGATGACCTGGGTGAGTTGGCGCGGCGTCGAGATCGGCGAGCGCATCCAGAACGTGTTGCTCGCGATCCAGTACGTGGCGCTGGCGATCTTCGTCGTCGCCGCGCTGTGGCAGTTCTTCGCCGGGAGCGCCCCCGACCCGACCCCCTTCGACTGGTCGTGGTTCAACCCCTTCGCCTTCACCGAGTGGGGCGGATTCATCGAAGCGATCCTGCTCGCGCTCTTCATCTACTGGGGCTGGGACACCTGCCTCGCCCTGAACGAGGAGACGAAGGACCCCAAGCGCATCCCCGGCCGTGCAGCGCTCCTGACGACCGTGATCCTCCTCGTCACCTACGTGGGTGTGACGGTCGCGGCGATGATGTACGCCGGCCTCGGCGACACGGGCACGGGCCTCGGGAACGAGGCCAACGCCGACGACTTCTTCCTCGCGATCAAGGACGGCCTGCTGGGGCCGCTCGGGTGGGTGCTCGTGGTCGCCGTCATGATCTCGGCGATCTCGTCCACGCAGACCACGATCCTCCCGACCGCGCGGGGCACCCTGTCGATGGCCGCTTACAAGGCGCTGCCGCGGCGATTCGCGACCGTGCACCCGCGCTACAAGACCCCGTCGTTCTCGACGCTCGTCATGGGGGTCGTCGCGATCGTCTACTACATCGGCATGACGCTCATCAGCGACAACATCCTGCAGGACTCGATCCTGTCGCTCGGACTCGCGATCGCGTTCTACTACGCGATCACCGGCTACGCGTGCGTGTGGTACTTCCGGCGGGAGCTGTTCACCAGCGCGCGGAACTTCTTCTACCGGTTCCTGTTCCCGCTGCTGGGCGCGCTCATGCTCACCTACGCCTTCGTGCAGTCGGCGATCGACATGTACGACGTCGACTACGGCTACACCGTCCTGCTCGGCATCGGCGGCACGTTCGTGCTGGGCATCGGCTCGCTCGCGTTCGGCGTGCTGCTCATGCTGCTGTGGTTCATGTTCCCGCGCGCCAAGGCGTTCTTCCGCGGCGAGAGCCTCAACCGCGACACCCCCGTGCTGGTCCCCGAGGACCCGGCCGACTTCGCCCGCTCGATCGACGGCGGGCTCGCCTGACCGGAGGGAAGCGGATGCCGCAGCCCCGGACCGCGCTCGGTCCGGGGCTGCGTCGTTCCGCGGCCGGTCACCCCGTGTCGCGGAGAACGGCCCGGGTCCCCGGCGACAGGGCCCCCGGCGCGCGGGGCCGGGCCCCGGCGAGCGGGCCCGGCCTCCCGGCGATAGTGCCCGGCTCCGGCGATAGGGCCCGGTCTCCGGCGATAGGGATCGGCTTCCCGGCGATAGGGCCCGGCCTCGCGGCGATAGGGCCCGGCCTCCCGGCGATAGGGCCCGGCCTCCCGGCGATAGGGCCCGGCCTCCGGCGATTGGGCTCGGCCGCCCCGGCGATTGGGCTCGGCCTCCCGGCGATTGGGCTCGGCCTCGCGGCGATAGGGATCGGCTTCCCGAGCTCGGCCGGCCTCACGGGCCGAGATGCGCGCCGCAGCCGACCTCGTAGGCCTCGCGCAGCCACGCCGCGAAGGCCTCGTCGAGTTCGCTCTCATCGGCGAGCCGGAACTGATGGACGAACAGCTTGCGGCCGTAGGGCGCCGCGCCGCTGATCCTCGGATCGGCCGGCAGCTCGCGCATGAGGTCGAAGTAGCCGCGCACGCCGGTGCGCCACGGCCGCGCTCCGGCGAACCCGCGACGCGTGCCCTTGAAGGTGATCGTCGTCTTGGACACGGATCGGGTGACCGGACCGAACGAGCCGATCAGGTCGTCGATGCGCTGCCACAGCCGGACAGCGGCAGGATCGGCGTCTCTCAGGTGGTCGTCCACGGTCCACACGTGCGAATCCGTCATCCGCCCAGTGTCGTGCAGACCGCCGACACGTGCCGCAGGCACCGACGCCGCGGCCCCGCACTCCGCGAGGAGCGCAGGGCCGCGGCGACGCGTTCGGCCGGTTAGGCCGCTGCGCCGTCCCACGCGACGTGCTCGAGACCGTGCGCGGTCGCCACGCCGGCGTTCGCGACGCGTCCGCCGACGGTGTTCAGCCCGCCCGCGAGAGCGGCGTCGGCGCGCAGCGCCTCCGCCCAGCCGCGGCGCGCGATCTGCCGGATGTAGGGCAGGGTGGCGTTGGTGAGCGCCGAGGTCGACGTGTTCGGCACGGCCCCCGGCATGTTCGCCACGCAGTAGAAGATGCTGCCGTGGACGGCGAAGGTCGGGTCGGCGTGCGTCGTGGGGTGCGTGTCTTCGAAGCAGCCGCCCTGGTCGACGGCGATGTCGACGAGGACCGACCCCGGCCGCATGCGCGACACCATGTCGTTGGTCACGAGCTTGGGGGCCTTCGCTCCGGGGATCAGGACCGACCCGATCACGAGATCCGACGCCGTCACGGCGCGGTCGAGGTCGAGCGGGTTGGAGGCCGCGGTCTTGACACGCCCCTGGAAGTGGTCGTCGAGGTACCGCAGCCGCTGCACGTTCGTGTCGAACACCGTCACGTCGGCTCCCATGCCGACGGCGATGACGGCCGCGTTCGCGCCGGCGACGCCGCCGCCGATCACGGTGACGGTCGCCGGGCGGGTGCCGGGGACCCCCG
Source organism: Microbacterium sp. M3 (assembly GCF_033548675.1). Lineage (NCBI taxonomy): Bacteria > Bacillati > Actinomycetota > Actinomycetes > Micrococcales > Microbacteriaceae > Microbacterium > Microbacterium sp. M3. The sequence goes on along the minus strand of NZ_JAWTZT010000003.1, from coordinate 158,333 downwards.
ACATCAGCAGGCCGAGGCCGCCGGCCGAGCGCATGAGGGTGTTGGCGCCCACCATCGGTGCCAGGCGGCCCGCCACCTCGCTCATCGGCGCGAGGAGCGGCAGCCCGCCGCCCGCCAGCTGGACCGTCTCGTACGCGATCGCGGTGACGCGGTCGGCGACGAGCCGCTCGGTGAGCGGACGATCCGCGGCCAGGTGCAGATAGGTGAAGAGCACGAGGTCGTCGCGGAAGTGGCCGTACTCGCTCGCGATCGGCTCCTTGACCTTGAGCAGGAGCTCGGCCCGGTCCCAGACCTCCGTCGCGTCGTCGAGCAGCATCGCGCCGGCCGCCTCGTACTCGCCGTCGGGCATCGACGATCCCTCGCCGGCGCCGCGCTGCACGAACACCTCATGGCCGGCCGCCACGAGATCGTGTACGCCCGCGGGGGTGAGAGCGACCCGGTACTCGTTGTTCTTCACCTCGGTGGGGACGCTGATCCTCATCGTGTGATCCTTTCCGCTCCGCCGTTGGAGCGCTCGGGCTCCTCGTGGGAGCGCCTCTAGAAGGCGGGGCGGATGGCCCCGACATCCTGTCCGCCGCCGGTGACGGCCAGCGGAAGCCTCGACATCGTGTCGGCGACGTCGGAGGGCGCGAGTGCGCCATGCCGCTCGAGCAGCTTCAGCGCGACGGCCGTCGCGGCGCGTCCGCTGCCGTCGAGCATCTTCAGCGCCACGGTGGTGCCGTCCGGCGCCACCATCACCATCACGCCCTCGGCTCCGCCTTTGGCGAAGACGCCGAGCCGTTCGATGGCGACCGTGTCGGCGCGGCCGGGGCCATCGATCGTCCACGGGTTCGCGCGCACAGCCTCGACGAGAGCGCCGGCGCTGCGGTGCAGGGCGAACGGCGACGTCGTCGACGAGTTGCCGATGCGGTGGATCGCCTTCGCGAGGCCGAAGAGCGTCATGGCGTAGACCGGTGCGCCGCAGCCGTCGATGGCGGTGGCCGACACCTTCTCGCCGATGAGCCGCTCGACGACGTCGCGGATCAGCAGCTGCACGGGGTGTTCGGGGGAGAGGTAGCCCGCCGGATCCCAGCCGTTCACGACGCTGGTCAGCAGCATGGTGGCGTGCTTGCCGGAGCAGTTCATGCGGATGCGGGCGGGCTGACCGAGCTCGCGCACCATCTCGTCGCGGGTCGCCGTGTCGGTCGGCCACGCGGCGGGGCACCCGAGGTCGTCCTCGCCGAGCTGGGCTGCGGCGAGGATGTCGCGGACGACGGCGACGTGGCGGTCGGTGCCGGAGTGGCTCGCCGTGGCCAGTCCCAGCCGCTCGCCCTCGAGGCCGACGCCGGCCGAGAGGCAGGCGAGCGCCTGCAGCGGCTTGAGGCTGGATCGGGGGAGGATCAGCGCCGATGGGTCGCCGAGCTTCTCCGCGATGGTGCCGTCGGCCGCGAGCACCACCGCGATGCCGGCGTGCCGCGACTCCACGAATCCGCTGCGTTCGACGACGGCGAGTTCGACGGCGTCGGCTGCGGCGAAGGTCTGCGGCACCCCGCCAGCCTACCGCCGCGGCGGCCATGGCCCGTCATGACAGACTGTGCTCCATGTTTGGCGAGCATCGATACTCCGTCCGGACCACATGGACCGGCGACCGCGGCACCGGCACGTCGGGGTACCGCGACTACGACCGCTCCGTCACGCTCGAGATCGCGGGCAAGCCGGCGCTCCTCGCCTCGTCAGACAAGCCCTTCCGCGGCGACCCGTCGCGCTGGAACCCCGAAGACCTGCTGCTGGCCTCCCTCAGCGAGTGCCACCTGCTGTCGTATCTGCACGCGTGCGTGCAGGCGGGCGTGGTCGTCGTCGGCTACGACGACGAGGCATCCGGTCTCATGGTCGAGGACGGTCGCGGCGGCGGCGCGTTCCGGGAGGTCGTGCTGCGCCCGCGGGTGACCGTCGCGGACGCATCGATGACGGATGCCGCCACCGCCGCCCATGCGCAGGCCAACGCGTGGTGCTTCATCGCGAACTCGGTGAACTTCCCCGTCCGCCACGAGCCCACCATCCTGGTCGCCGGCGCCTGATCCCGCCGGTCCTCGGCCTCCGGCATCCGTTCCCGCGTGCCTATTGCGACGAGGCGTCACGACAGCACCGCCGGGAGGATCCGGACGGTGCGTTCGTGCGGTCTCGCGGTGCCGGCGCCGGCCGGGCGAGCCGGCCTCGGGGAATGGTGGATGCCTGGGTCTCCGGCATCCGTTCCCGCGTGCGATCGCGCCGAGGCGTCACGACAGCACCGTCGGGAGGGTCCGGACGGTGCGTTCGTGCTGTCTCGCGGTGCCGGCGCCGGCCGGGCGAGCCGGCCTCGGTGAATGGTGGATGCCGGGGCCTCCGGCATCCGTTCCCGCGTGCCGATTGCGACGAGACCTCGCGACAGCACCGACGGGAGGCTGCGGACGGTGCGTTCGTGCGGTCTCGCGGTGCCGGCAGCGGTCGGGCGAGCCGGCCTCGGGGAATGGTGGATGCCTGGGCCTTCGGCATCCGTTCCCGCGTGCCGATTGCGACGAGACGTCCCGACAGCACCGACGGCAGGCTCCATATGATGCGTTCGTGCGGTCTCGCGAGAGACGGCGCAGGCCGGGCGGGGAGTGCGTCCGGAATGGTGGATGCCTCGGCCTCCGGCCTCCGTTCCCGCGTGCCGATTGCGACGAGACGTCCCGACAGCACCGACGGCAGGCTCCATATGATGCGTTCGTGCGGTCTCGCGAGAGACGGCGCAGGCCGGGCGGGGAGTGCGTCCGGAATGGTGGATGCCTCGGCCTCCGGCCTCCGTTCCCGCGTGCCGATTGTGACGAGACGTCACGACAGCACCGTCGGGAGGGTCCGGACAGTGCGTTCGTGCGGTCTCGCGGTGCCGGCACCAACCGGGCGGGAGTGCGTCGGGGGATGGTGGATGCCTCGGCTCCCGGCATCCGTTCCCGCGTGCGATCGCGACGAGACGTCACGACAGCACCGTCGGGAGGGTCCGGACGGTGCGTTCGTGCGGTCTCGCGGTGCCGGCACCAACCGGGCGGGAGTGCGTCGGGGGATGGTGGATGCCTCGGCTCCCGGCATCCGTTCCCGCGTGCGATCGCGACGAGACGTCACGACAGCACCGACGGGAGGCTCCGTACGGTGCGTTCGTGCGGTCTCGTGAAGGACGGCTGCACGAGGCGCCCGTCAGGCTCAACCGAGCCCGGAGGGACGGAGCCCGGAGGGACGGAGCCCGGAGGGACTGAGCCCGGAGGAACGGAGCCCGGAGGAACGGCGCCCGGAGGGACGCCGCCCGGAGGGTCAGCGGCGCTCGTGGGGGAGGACCTGCTTGATGCGGTCGATGGGGTTCTGGGCCGGCACCTCGTTGTAGGCGTTCGCGAGCTCCTGGCCGGACAGCGCGTGGATGGCGGCCATGATCTCGTCGGTCGCCAGGCGGCGGGCCTTGCCCGATGTGGCCGGACCGTGGTGCGCGAGATCCAGCGGCTCTCCGAATCTCACCGTGATGCGGTGCCGGAACGACGGCTTCTTCGCCCCGACGGGCATCACCTTGTCGGTTCCGATGAGCCCCACGGGCACCACTCGGGCGCCCGCCTGCAGGGCGAGGAACGCGACGCCGGTGCGGCCCTTGTACAGGCGGCCGTCGAGCGACCTCGTGCCTTCGGGGTAGAGGGCGACGGCCTTGCCCTCGTCCAGGAGCGCCCGCTGCTGGTCCAGCGCATCCAGCGCGGCCTGTCCAGCCCCGCGCTGCACCGGGATCGCACCGATCGACGTGAAGAACCAGCGCGAGGCGGGCTTCTCGAAGTAGCTGGACTTCGCGAGGAAGTGCACCGGGCGCGGGGCGGCTACCGGGATCGCGATGGAGTCGATGAACGACAGGTGGTTGCTCGCGAAGATCACCGGGCCGGTCTTCGGGACGTTCCCCTTGCCCTCGATGCGCGGACGGTAGAGGACACGTGCCAGGGGAGTCAGGATGCCGCGACCCAGCGCGTACGTGATGCCCATGCGGCGGGGCGCCGGGGCCGGCGCCCCTTCCGGCTCTGCCGTCTCGTCGGCGGTCTGGTCGGCGCCGGGCACGAGGTCGGAAGTCACCCGTAGAGGGTACTCTGCATTGCATTCCGGTATCGGCATGGCCTTCCCACAGCTGGCACAGAAGAAGATGCGGGAGGATGGAGGCTCACCTTCCATCGACTCGAGGTTGTTCCGTGCGCATTCGCCCGCTCGCCGCCCTGTCCCTCGCCGCGCTGTCGGCCGTCATCCTCGCCGGCTGCGCCGGATCGGGTGAGCCGGACGCGACGCCGACTCCGTCGGCCAGTTCCGCCGCCTCGGACTGCGGCCTCGACCCCCAGCCCGGCGCGGACTCCGATGCGGTCACGGTGTCGGGCAGCGCGCCGGCGCTGACGGCAGAGGTGCCGACCGACCTGGAGTTCACCGACCTGCAGCGCACCGTCGTCACCGAGGGCGACGGGGACGACCTCGCCGGCGGCGATCTCGTCTCGGGTCAGTACGTGATCATCGACCCGGCGACGGGCGAGGTCATCCTCGACTCGGCCACGCTCTCGGCCGACGACTCGGGCCTCGTGCCGATCACCGTCAACGGCAGCAGCATTTTCGGAAGCGCCGTGCTGTGCGCACCGCTCGGATCGACGACGGCGTTCACCATCCCGGGCTCGCTGCTCGGCGAAGGCGCCTCCAACGCTGTCGTCGTCGCGCAGTCGGTCGAGCAGCTCCCCACCGTCGCGACCGGCGAAGACCAGGCGCCTGTCGACGGCATGCCCGAGGTCGAACTCGCTGACAACGGCGAGCCCACCGTGACCATCCCCGACGCAGAGCCGCCGGCCGAGGTGCAGATCGCCGAGCTCAAGAAGGGCGACGGAGCCACCGTCGAGTCGGGCGACACCGTCTTCGTGCAGTACAGCGGCATCAAGTGGTCGGACGGCTCCGAGTTCGACTCCAGCTGGAGCCGCGGCGAGCCCACCCAGTTCGAGACCACCGGCGTTGTCGAGGGCTTCCAGCAGGCGCTCGAGGGCCAGACCGTCGGGTCGCAGGTGCTCGTGGTGATCCCGCCTGCGTTCGGCTACGGCGAGGGCGAGATCAACGACGCCGACCTCACCGGCGAGACCCTCGTCTTCGTCATCGACATCCTGGGCGTGCAGCGCGCTGCCACCCAGCAGTAGGCCGCGGCCGCATCCGGCCCGGCGATAGGCTGGCCGGATGCGGCGCGTCCTCATCCTCGGCTCGACCGGCTCCATCGGCACGCAGGCGCTCGACGTGGTGCGGGCCAATCCGCGCCGGTTCGAGGTCGTGGGTCTCGCGGCGGGCTCCGACCGGCAGACGCTGGACGCGCAGGCCGCCGAGTTCGGTGTCGAGAGCACCGCGCTCGGCGCCGCCGAGGCGGAGCAGCTGGTGCGCGACGTGGAGGCCGACGTGGTGCTCAACGGCATCACGGGCTCCGTCGGGCTGGGTCCGACGCTCGCCGCGCTCGAGACGGGTCGCACCCTCGCCCTGGCGAACAAGGAGTCGCTGATCGTCGGCGGCGATCTCGTGACCGCCCTCGCGCGGCCGGGGCAGATCGTGCCGGTGGACTCCGAGCACTCGGCCATCGCGCAGGCGCTCCGCTCGGGCGCGCGCGAAGAAGTGCGTCGCCTCGTGCTGACGGCATCCGGGGGCCCCTTCCGAGGACGCAGCCGCGAGTCGCTCGCTGCGGTCACTCCCGCCGAGGCCCTCGCGCACCCCACGTGGGACATGGGGCGGGTGGTCACGACCAACTCCGCGACGCTCGTGAACAAGGGCCTCGAGGTGGTCGAGGCACACCTGCTGTTCGGTGTCCCCTACGCCGACATCGAGGTGGTCGTGCACCCGCAGTCGATCGTGCACTCCATGGTGGAGTTCGTCGACGGTTCTACGATCGCCCAGGCCTCGCCCCCCGACATGCGGCTGCCGATCTCGCTGGGACTCGACTGGCCCCACCGTGTGGCGGGCGTGGGACGCCCGTTGGACTGGTCCACGGCGTCGTCCTGGACCTTCGAGCCGCTCGACGACACGGCGTTCCCCGCGGTGCGGCTGGCGAAGCACGTCGGGCGTGCGGGCGGCACCTACCCGGCGGTGTTCAACGCCGCGAACGAGCAGGCCGTCGACGCCTTCCACGAGGGCCGCCTCGGGTTCCTCGGCATCGTCGAAACGGTGGCCCGGGTCGTCGACGCCCACGAGGCGCCCGACGCGCTCACGCGTGAGGCGCTGGCCGACGCCGAGGCGTGGGCTCGTCGCACCGCCGACAAGCTCATCGCTGCGGCATCCTGATCCACCGTTCCTCGGCTCCTGCGCGACCCGAGGGTGCCTTCCCCACCAGATGAGTCGTCGTATATGCACGCGACACGCTGGCGCGTCGCGTGCACATACGACAACTCAAGAGGGAGAGCGGCGGGGCGGACGCGCCGGGGAGCGGCGGGGGGGACGCGCCGGGGACGGGCGGACGCCCGGGCAGGGCGGGCTGACGGCTCAGGCGTCGGGATAGACCGGGCGGAGGGGGTCGGATGCCGGGGTCTCGTGCTCGGGGTACGGCACCGGCCAGTGGGGCTTGGGCACCGGCCACCCCGCGGCGCGCAGGGCGCGTCGGGCGAGTTCGCGCGCCGAGTAGGGGGTGCGGACGCCGCGGATGTCGCGGTAGTCCTGGTGCCCCGGCCCCGCCCACAGGATCGCGTCCCCGTCACCGACGAGCGCGACCGCTTCGATGATCGCGCGCTCGGGCGGCGAGAATTCGTGGATCTCGGCATCGGGCTGCGCCCGCCGGGCGCCCTCGATGAGGGTGGCGCGGATGGAGTCCGGGTCTTCGTGGCGCGGGTGGTGGTCGGTGATGACGAGGATGTCGCTGCCCTCGACGCCGGTGCGTCCCATGTCGTGGCGCTTGGTCGCATCGCGGTCGCCGTCGGCGCCGAACAGCATGACGACCTTGCCCGGCGTCACGCGTCGCACGGCGGCGAGCGTCTTCTCGAACGCGTCGGGGGAGTGGCCGAAGTCCACGTACACGGCGGGACCCGTCTCGCCCGAGACGAGCTCGGTGCGCCCCGGGAGGTAGGCGTCGATGCGTGCACCGTCGAGCGCCGCCACGAGCCGCTCCCACGCGTAGCCGCCCTCGAGGATCATGACGATCGCGAGCCCGGCGTTGGCCGCCATGTGGCGGCCGATCACCGGCACGACGGTCGTGAGCGTCCGGCCGTCGCGGGCTGACAGCCGGAACTGCGTGCCGGCCGGGCGCTCGTCGAGGATCTCGACGGTCCAGTCGGCGGCGGCTGCGGCATCCGGATCCGAGGCCAGGGCGGGCGTGCCCACGGTGACGGTCGGCACCTCGCTGCGCGCGACGACCTCGGCACCCGAGGCCGTGTCGACGCAGACCACCGCGCGTCGCGCCCGGTCGGGGCGGAACAGCGGCAGCTTCGCCTCGAAGTACTCGCGCATGTCGGCGTAGTCGTCGAGGTGGTCGTGCGTGAGATTGGTGAACCCGGCGACGTCGAAGACGATGCCGTCGACGCGCCGGCGGCTGAGCGCCTGTGCGCTGACCTCCACGGCCACCGCCTCGACCCCGCGCTCGCGCATGAGGGCGAGGAGCGCATGCATCTCGTACGCCTCGGGCGTCGTCAGACGCGAGACGATGACCTGCCCGGCGATGTGCCGTTCGGCGGTCGAGGAGAGCCCGGTGACCGCGCCGAGCTGCCCGAGGATGCCCTCGAGCAGGTGCGAGACGCTGGTCTTGCCGTTGGTGCCGGTGGTGCCGAACAGGATCGGCAGGTCGTCGTCGCGCCCGGTGCCGTAGACCCACGCCGACAGATCGCCGAGCACGGCACGCGGGTCGGCGACCACGATCACGGGCAGTCCGCTGGCGGCTGCCGCGTCGGCGCCCGCGGCGTCCGTGACGACGGCGACGGCGCCCTTCTCGGCCGCTGCGGCGGCGAACTCGGCGCCGTGGCGGTTCACGCCCTGCACGGCGACGAACACGTCGCCGGGGCGCAGATCGGCGGTCGCGAGGGTGAGCCCGGTGAGCGAGACGCCGGCGAGGTCGCCGCGGGTGTCGTCGGCGAATCGCGCCGCGAGGTCGGCGAGCGAGTGGGTCGGCGGCGCGTCGGGGCGGAGTACCGGGGGCAGGTTCGAAGGCGCGTCGGTCGGCATGGCGCATCCATCTTCGCACGGCGCCCCCCGCGAGCTTTCCGCGTCGCCGCGCCGCCGGGTTCGAATCGCGCACTTCGCGACTCCCGGTCGGGAATGACCGCGAAGTGCGCGATTCGAAGAGGGTCAGGCCCTGCGTCGCCCGCGCACGAGCACGATCGCGAGCGCGGCGATCCCGGCCGCGAGGCCGCCGGCGGCGAGCCAGCGGGCGACCGGGTCGGCGCCGGTTCCGGATGCCACGGCCTCGGTCTCTGCGGTCGCTTCCGCGTCGGCGGAGCCGGAGTGGCCGTCGCCCGCCGCGTGATCGTGCCCGGCGTCGTCGGCGACCGCGCCGACGGTCACGACGGGCGCGGGCGCGTCGAGGTCGTGCGGGTCCTGGCCGTCCTCGGCGATCTGCGTCCACGCCGTCTCGCCCGTGACACAGGTCTGCGTGACGGGGAAGGCGATCGACGTGTCGGCGGTGTCCTCCGTGAAGAGCACGTCCATCGACACGGCGGCCTTCAGTGCGTCGTCGATCGGGGCGTCCGCTGTGTAGACGACCCGCGTCGGCACGCCGTCGGCGCCGAGGTCGCGCGTGATGGTCCAGCCGCCCTGCGCGACCGGTGTGGCGTTGCCGACGCCCTCCGGGATGTCGACGGCGAGCGACGTCGTGGGCGACCCGTCGCAGCCGTGCGAGAACGAGAAGGTCAGCGTCTCGGTGGCGCCGGCCGAGGCGGCCTCGGGCGACACGTGGACGTGAGCCGAGGCAGCCAGCGGGGCGCCGAGCGCGAGTACGAGGCCGGCGGTGGCGCCGACGACGGCGCGACGGCTGCGGTGGGTGCGGGAAACGGTGGTCATGAGGGTGCTTTCGTCTTTCGTCTTTCGCCGGCGGATGCGCCGAACGAGGCGTGGCGCGGAGCGCGCGCACGCGAAGGGATCCGGCTCGCGTATCGGACGCGGCCGGTGACGCGCGACGCTCTGGCGTCGCTCAGACGAGCGCGGGAGGCCCGCGCCGCAACAGATCCGAGAGCAGGACCCGCAGCGGGCCGGCGGGGCGGGGCGCCGTCGCCGTGACGACGAGACCGGGCACGGCCGCGCGGGGCGTCACGGCGCGGGCGCGCGTGAAGACCGAGCGGATGCCCCGGCCCAGGGCGCGCAGCAGCCGCTCTCCGCCGTGCAGCGCGAGGACGGTGGCGATCGCGGCGAGCACGTGGGCGGCGAGCATGGGGGCGTCGGGAAGGACCAGGCTGCCGAGATCGTGCCCGAGATGCGCCACGTGGTGTCCGTGCAGCGCGGTCGGGTCGGCGCCGGCGGTCAGGGCGAATGCGGTGTGGAAGAGGGCCTGGCTCGTGAGCACGGTCGCGCCGACGCGCCACGCGGCGAGGCCCCGCCCGGCGAGAGCCACCGCGAACGGCGACGCGAGGACACCCACCGCGACGACGAGTCCGGGCGCGGGCGCACCGCCTCCGGCGAGCGTGTGCGCCGTCGCGGCCACGATCGTCGCGACCCACGCGGCAGCGGTGCCGCGCAGCGCGCGGACGTGGCGTGGGGTCACGGGCTCCTCCTGCCGTCGAGCCTACGCGAGGCCTTCGCCGACGCGGTGCGGGCGCTTGCAGCCGCAGCGCCGTCGTCACACCCAACTCAAAGGCTCGCGCGGGTACCGTGAGCGTGTGGAAGTCCTCGCGTTCGTCATCGGTGTGCTCCTCATGGCCGTGGGCCTCGCCGTGTCGATCGCGCTGCACGAGCTCGGGCACCTGTGGCCCGCGAAGAAGTTCGGTGTACGGGTCGGCCAGTACATGATCGGCTTCGGGCCGACGATCTGGTCGCGCCGCATCGGCGAGACCGAGTACGGCTTCAAGGCGATCCCGGTGGGCGGCTACATCTCGATGGCGGGCATGTACCCGCCGTCACCGCAGGCGGCGCGCCGCGACGGACGCGCCGGCGGCGGCTTCTTCGCCACCATGGTGCAGGACGCCCGCGACGCGAACGACGAGACCCTCCACGGTGACGACGACCCGCGGGTGTTCTACCGGCTCCCGGTGTGGAAGCGGATCGTCGTGATGCTCGGCGGTCCCGTGATGAACCTGTTGTTCGCCATCGTGCTGTTCGCGATCCTCCTCTCGGGGATCGGCGTGCAGACGGCGACGACGACGGTGTCGAGCCTGTCGGAGTGCGTGCCCGCCACCAGCTCGGCGGCGTGCACGGCGTCGGATCCCGAGGCGCCGTCGGTGGCAGCGGGGATCGAGCCCGGCGACACCATCGTGTCGATCGACGGGCAGCCGGTGGCCGACTTCGCCGAGGCCAGCGCCATCATCCGCTCGTCGCCCGGGGAGGCGCTGACGATCGTCGTGGACCGCGACGGCGCCGAGCAGTCGATCATGCTGACGCCCGCGACGACGCAGGGCCAGATCTCGGCCGACGACGGCACCACGACCACCGGCGAGATCGGCTTCGCGGGCATCAGCCCGGCCGTGGAGTACGTCCGGCAGCCGATCTGGGCAGGGCCGAGGATGGCCGCCGAGAACGTCGGCGCGGTGGCGGGCATCATCTGGCAGCTGCCGGTGAAGGTCTGGGAGACCGGCGTGACGCTCGTGACGGGCGGGGAGCGAGACCCCAACAGCCCGCTCAGCATCGTCGGCGCCGGCCGGCTGTCGGGCGAGGTGGCGGCGGCGGACTCGCCGATCCTCAACCGCGTCAGCGGCTTCCTCGGGCTGCTCGCGTCGCTCAACATCGCGCTCTTCGTCTTCAACCTGATCCCGCTGCTTCCCCTCGACGGCGGCCACATCGCCGTCGCGCTGTGGGACGGTCTCAAGCGCGCCTGGGCCAAACTCTTCCGCCGGCCCCCGCCGAAGCCCGTCGATGCCACGAAGCTCGTGCCGATCACGTTCGCCGTGTTCATCGCCCTGCTCGTGATGGGCGGCATCCTGATCCTGGCCGACCTGTTCAACCCGGTCCAGCTGCTCTGACGCGGGACGTCGATCCGACGATTTCCGGTGCGGCTGTCGAAAAGCGTCTTGTCCGTTCGCTGTGGGGGTGAAACGGTTCCACTGACGAAAGGACGACGACCGTGAAGTACGTCATCATGTTCACCTCCACCCCGGAGCTCGACGCCGCGGTACCCGAGGAGCGCGCGCAAGAGGTCTACGGGCGGATCTTCGAGTGGTTCCAGACCTACTCGGATCGGATCGCCGACGGCGGCGCCGAGCTGCTGCCCGTCTCGACCGCCACGACCGTCAAGCACGGGCCGGACGGACCGGTGGTGGTCGACGGCCCCTTCTCCGAGGCGAAGGAGGTCGTCGGCGGATTCAGCGTCATCGACGTGCCCGACCTCGACGCCGCCATCGCGCTCGTGAAGACCTGGCCGTCGATGGAGCTGCCGGGCGTGGCCATCGAGATCCGTCCGATGGTCACCGACTACAGCCAGTTCGAGCAGTGACGGAATCGGATGCCGCGGCCCGGCCGGGTGCGGACGACCCGCGCCCTGCCGCGGCCGGCGCCGCGGCATCCGATCGCCTGCTGGCCGCCGTGGTGCGCGAGGAGTCCGCGCGCATCACCGCGGCGCTCACGGTCGCCTTCGGCAGCTTCGACGTGGCGGAGGAGGCCGTCGCCGAGGCCGTCGAAGAGGCGCTCGGCGCGTGGCGGCGGCGCGGCATCCCGCCGAAGCCCGGCGCCTGGCTCATGCAGGCGGCGCGGCACAACGCGCTCGACCGGGTACGCCGGGAGCGCGTGCTGCGCGACAAGGTGGCGCTGCTCGGTGCGGGGGAGGAGCGCGGGGGCGACCCGGCATCCTCTCGCCCGCCGGCGGACGAGCGGCTGCCGTTGCTCTTCGGCTGCTGCCACCCGGCGCTGGCTCCCGACGCGCAGCTGGCCCTGACGCTGCGCGCGGTGTGCGGACTGACGACGGGGCAGATCGCCCGCGCGACGTTCTCGACCGACGCCGCGACCGGGCAGCGGATCTCGCGGGCCAAGCGCAAGATCGCCGACAGCGGCATCCCGCTGCGGATCCCGGAGGGGCCCGACGCCGCGGCGCGGCTCGACCTCGTGCTCACGATCGTCTCGGTCATGTACAGCGAAGCGCACTTCGTGGCGGGCGCCGATGCGGCCGCCGATCGCGACCTCGCCGACGACGCTCTCTGGCTCGCGCGGGTGGTCGCCGAGGCGCTGCCGCGCGCGGCGGAGGCCTGGGGCCTGCTGTCGCTGCTGCGGTTCCACCGGGCCCGGGAATCGGCGCGCGCGGTGGACGGCGAGCTGGTGCTGCTGGCCGACCAGGACCGGTCGCTCTGGGACGCCGCGCTGCTCGCAGACGCGCGCGTCGCGCTGGAACGCGCAGCGCGGTTGCGCGCGCCCGGACGCTGGCAGCTGCACGCGGCGATCGCGGCGTGCCACGCGGATGCCGCCGGCGCGGCGTCGACCGACTGGCTGCAGGTGCTGACGCTCTATGACATGCTGCTCGCCTACGACCGGTCGCCGGTGGTGCGGCTCAACCGCGCCGTCGCCCTGGCCCGCGTGGACGGTGCGGCGGCGGCGCTCGCCGAGGTCGACGCGCTCGAGGAGCCGCTCGTCCGTTCGCACCTCTGGCACGCCGTGCGCGCCTCCGTGCTGCGAGAGCTCGGTCGTGACGACGAGGCGCTCGCCGCCGACCTTCGCGCGCTCGAGCTCACCGCGAACGAGTCGGAGCGCCGCCTGCTCGCCGCCCGCGCAACGCGCTGACGACCGGGTTCGGGCTCAGACCGTGATAGGGGCGAGGGCCTGGTCGACGAGGCGCTCGAGGGTCGTCATGCCGTCACGCGAGAGGATCGACTCGAGGTGGCCCTGCACCGACGCGAAGCCCGGTCCGCGCAGCGCGTAGACGTCTCCGGCCGCATCGGCAGCCACCTCGGCCTCGCCCGCGCGGGTCGTGCCGGGCGCGACACGGGCGGTGAACGTGTTGTAGAAGCCGATCGAGGCGGGCGCGTCGAACACGTCGACCGTCTTCTGCAGGCCCTGGTGCGGGGCGTCGAGCGGTGCGAGCCCGATGCCGAACGAGTCCGCGAGGATCTGGTGGCTGAGGCACACCGCCAGGAGCGGTCGCCCCGAGGCGCGGCGGCGCGCCACGATCTCGCGCATGCGCCGGATGCGCGGGTTCGCGGTGTCGCGCGGGTCGCCAGGACCAGGGCCCGAGACGAGCAGCTCGGCGGCATCGATCTGGGCGTCGGTGGCCTCGTCCCACGGCGCGATCTCGACCTCCAGGCCGAGGTGGCGCAGCTGGTGGGCGAGCATGGTCGTGAAACGGTCCTCAGCGTCGACCACGAGGGCGGACCGGCCGGCGAACGGCCCCGGTTCGCCCGAGCCCTGCGGATTCAGCCAGAACTCTGCCAGCCGTCCGTTGCGCGAGGCGAGGAGCGCCGCGATGGACGGGTCGTCGGCGAGCCGGCGGGGCGCGGGTGCCGGCGCGTCCTCGTCGATCGCGGCGTCGGCCGACGGCGCGGCCGCGGTCTCGGCCGCGGAGTCGCGGGGGACGGCGCCGATCGCGCCCAGCACGCCCGCGGCCTTGCCGTGCGTCTCGCCGACCTCGCCGTACGGGTCGGAGTGACGCACGAGCGTCGCGCCGACGGGCACCCGCAGCCGGCCGTCCTGCAGGTAGGCGGTGCGGATGAGGATGGGCGCGTCGAGGTCGTGCGTCGGCTCGTCGGCCGCCAGGGTGAGGCGCGGCGTGAACAGTGCCGCGACGCCGGAGTAGTACCCGCGCGGCGTCGTCTCGTGGCGCGTGATGACGGTGCACGCGTTCTGCATGGGCGACCCGGTCACGGTCGGTGCGAACATCGTCTCGCGCAGGATGTCGCGAGGGTCGAGCCTGCTGCGGCCGCGCAGCACGTACTCGGTGTGGGTGAGCCGCGACATCTCCTTGAGGTGAGGGCCGGTGATGCGTCCGCCGTCGGAGCAGACGGCGCTCATCATCTTGAGCTCCTCGTCGACGACCATGAAGAGCTCCTCGGTCTCTTTGGTCGACCGCAGGAACTCGGTGAGCGTCTCGGGGGTGGCGCCGCCCGCCGGGTGGCGGAAGGTGCCCGAGATCGGGTTCATGGTGACGATGCCGTCCTGGGCGCTCACGTGCGCCTCGGGGCTCGCGCCCACCGCGACGTGGCCGGGCGTGACCACCGCGAACGTCCAGTAGGCGCCGCGCTCATGCTCCAGCAGGGCACGGAACCACGTCAGTGCGGCGGTCGCGGCATCCGTCGACACCCCCGCGGTGAAGTCGCGCCGGATCACGAAGTTGGCGCCTTCGCCCCGGCCGATCTCGTCGGCGATGACGCGCCGCACGATGTCGGCGTAGTCCTCGTCGGCGATGTCGAACCCGGCGTCGTCGAGTGCGATGGGCGCGCTCGGCAGCTGCGCGAGCGCCTCGTCACGGGGAAGCGACACGCGGTCGGCCACGACGAGGCAGCGCAGCGGCGCACCGTCGTCGTGGCACTCGAAGCCGCGTTCGCGCACCTGCCGGAAGGGCACCAGCGCGAGCACCTCGCGCGGCGTGCCGGCCGCGTCGGTGAGGGGGATGTCGGCGAGCAGCTCGACGTCGACGACGTCGCCGGTGAGCAGCTCGACGGTGGCGCCGTCGCGAGCGATGAGGGCGAACGGGATGCCGCGCTCGGCGATCTCGCGCAGCGAGGGGTGGGTGTGCCCGGTCATGGCTGTGGGTCTTTCGTCGTGGGGGAGGCATCCCTTACGAAAAAGAAGACCGCCCCGGGGGCGGTCTGAGTCGCACGAAACCCACCGCCTATGCGGTGAGCCACCAGCTGAGGTGCGCGGACATGCGCCGAACCTACCACACGGGGTGTCACGTCTCGCGAGCGCGCTCGAGCATCGCGGCGCCGTGACGCCACCCCACCGTCTCGTAGCCGACGACCACGATCGCCGGTGCGCACGCGATGAACAGCAGCGCCACACCGAGCGAGGCGCCGAGTGACACCGCGATGACGCTCGCGACCAGCGCGGCGACCGAGCCGAGGTAGAGCCACAGGTGGAACGGGTCGAACTGCATCACCGTGAGCGCGTAGATGCCGAAGAGGAACGTCTCGTACACGAGCACCGGGATCGCGATGCTGAGCACCGCGAAGGTCGCGTCGACGTGCGCCACGTGGGCGATGACGTTCGCCGCGACGTGCAGCCCCGCGCCCACCGCGATCAGCGCGCCGAAGACGAACAGGTGGAGGTAGCCCCACGGGAAGCCGCGCCACCGGTGCCGTTCGAGCACTTCGCCGAACGGCAGGACGAAGTAGTTCCACCACATCCCGAACGCCAGCGCCGTCCCTCCGAACGCGACGAGTCCGGCTTCGAGCGACCACCCTGCGGCCTGCACGACCGCCGAGATGGCGAGGATGGTGCCGAGGATCACCTCGCCCAGCGTGATGATGACGAGCAGCCCGTAGCGCTCGGCGATGTGATGCGGGTGCCAGGGGGTGGGGCCGAACCGCTTCTCGGCGAACAGCGGACCGGCCAGCTCGAAGAGGATGAGGGTGACCGCACACGCCATCGTGATCCCCACCGGCATGTTGAGGAAGATCAGCGCGATCCAGCCCACCTGGGCGATCGAGACGTTCACGATGTACGCGATGCACGTCTTGCGCCGGGCCTCGTCGTGCAGCGCGGCTCGCACCCACAGCGCGATCGTCGCGATGCGCATCACGACGTACCCCGCGACCATGACGGTGTTGTCGAGGTAGTGGCCCTCCTCGATCGAGTGGAACACATCGGGCACGCCGAGGGCGACGATGAGGACGCCGATCATGACGACCAGCGTCGACAGGCGGAAGAAGACGTCGTCGTTGTCGTACGCCGACGCCAGCCATGAGTAGTTGATCCACGCCCATGTGACGGCGAACGTCGCGAATGCGAAGCCGATCAGGGCGGACGACACGTGACCGAGCTCGAGCAGATGCGCCGTCTGGGACGAGATCTGGCTGAAGGCGACCACGAACGTCAGGTCGAACAGCAGCTCCAGCGGGGTGGCGGCGCGGTGGGCCTCATTCGGGTCCCTGCCGGTCATGCGTCCGAGATGGTGGCTCAGGCTCATGGCGGGAAGGTACACCGTCCACCGCACGCGCTGAGACGACGACGGATGCCGGGGGCCGCGGCATCCGTCATCGCCACCGCGCGAGCCGCCACCGCTCGGAGCCGACGGTCAGATCGGCCGCGTAGGCTGGTGCCGTGCCAGCCGTGAATCTCGGGATGCCCAAGGTCCCCGAAACGCTCGCCCCCCGTCGCAAGACCCGTCAGATCAAGGTGGGCAAGGTACTGGTGGGCGGCGACGCCCCCGTGAGCGTCCAGTCGATGACGACCACGCCGACGACCAACATCAACGCGACGCTGCAGCAGATCGCCGAGCTCACGGCGTCCGGCTGCGAGATCGTCCGTGTCGCGGTGCCGTCGCAGGACGACGCCGACGTGCTGCACATCATCGCCGCGAAGAGCCAGATCCCGGTGATCGCCGACATCCACTTCCAGCCCAAGTACGTCTTCCAGGCGATCGACGCCGGCTGCGGCGCGGTGCGCGTGAACCCGGGCAACATCCGCAAGTTCGACGACCAGGTGGGTGCGATCGCGGCGGCCGCGAAGGCCGCGGGCGTCTCGCTGCGCATCGGCGTCAACGCCGGCTCGCTCGACCGGCGCCTGCTCGAGAAGTACGGCAAGGCGACCCCCGAGGCCCTCGTCGAGAGCGCCGTCTGGGAGGCCTCGCTCTTCGAGGAGCACGACTTCCACGACTTCAAGATCTCGGTCAAGCACAACGACCCGATCGTCATGGTGAAGGCCTATCGGCTGCTCGCCGAGCGGGGCGACTGGCCGCTGCACCTCGGCGTCACCGAGGCGGGCCCGGCGTTCCAGGGCACAATCAAGTCCGCGACCGCATTCGGCATCCTGCTCGCCGAGGGCATCGGCGACACCATCCGCGTCTCGCTCTCGGCGCCGCCCGCCGAAGAGGTCAAGGTCGGCCACCAGATCCTGCAGTCGCTCAACCTGCGCGAGCGCAAGCTCGAGATCGTCTCGTGCCCGTCGTGCGGTCGCGCCCAGGTCGACGTCTACTCGCTCGCCGACAACGTCACCGAGGGCCTCAAAGACATGACCGTGCCGCTGCGCGTCGCCGTCATGGGCTGCGTCGTGAACGGCCCGGGCGAGGCGCGCGAGGCCGACCTCGGCGTGGCCTCGGGCAACGGCAAGGGACAGATCTTCGTGAAGGGCCAGGTCATCAAGACGGTGCCCGAGGCTGACATCGTCGCCACGCTCATCGAAGAGGCGAACCGCATCGCCGACGAGATGGGTCCCGGCGCCCCCGTCGGGACGGCGCAGGTCGTCACGTCCTGACGCTGCCGGCCGGCCGGCCGCCGGCGATCGCCGCGCACAACGGGGGGACTCTTGCGCGACACGCTTGGCCGCGGCATCCGTTCCCGGCTCCTTGCTGAGCGCCGGCCGCAACGCCGCCCGCGCGGGTCGTGGGCGCGCATGATCGCCGACGTCGGGATGCGCTCAGGTCGTCGAGCCATGGCATTCTCCACGAGACCGGGGACGTCGTCACCTGTTTCGGCCGGAATCCCCGGTCTCGGCGCGGTGGCCCGACGCGACCGGCGCCCGCTCATGGCATGATCCGATGGTGCCCCCGCCCGCCACGCCCGCACCTCCGGAGGGCACCTCGCCGCTGTCGCGGCCGATCATCGCCGGTGTCGTCACGTCGCTGGTGGGGGTGACGAGCTCGTTCGCCGTCGTGCTCACCGGCCTCGACGCGGTGGGCGCCTCGCGTGCGCAGGCCGCCAGCGGCCTGCTGGTGCTGTGCCTCACGATGGGCGTCTCGGCGATCGTGCTCGCCTGGCGATACCGGATGCCGATCACGGTCGCCTGGTCGACCCCGGGCGCCGCGGTGCTCGCCGCCACGGGAGCGGTCGAAGGTGGCTGGCCCGCCGCGGTGGGCGCGTTCCTGGTGACCGCCGGTCTGATCCTCCTCACGGCGCTGTGGCCGCAGCTCGGCCGGCTCATCGCCCGGATCCCGCCGTCGATCGCGCAGGCGATGCTCGCCGGTGTGCTCCTGCCGCTGTGTCTTGCGCCGGTCACCGGCGTCGTGGCGAACCCGTGGGGCGTCGTGCCGGTGGTGCTCACGTGGCTCGTCTTCGTCCGGCTCGCACCGCGGTGGGCCGTGCCGTTCGCGTTCGTCGCGGCATCCGTCGTCGTGGGAGTCCATGTCGCCGTCGCGGGCGCGGCGATCGATCCGGCCCTGCTCGTGCCCCGGCTCGAGTTCACCGCGCCGACCTTCACGCTCGGCGCCGTCGTGGGGCTCGCGCTGCCGCTCTTCCTCGTGACGATGGCCTCGCAGAACGTGCCCGGCATCGCCATCATGCGCAGCTTCGGCTACGAGGTGCCGTGGCGCCCCGCGATGCTCGTGACGGGCGTCGGCACCGCCTTGGGCGCGACGGCGGGCGGTCACGCGATCAACCTCGCGGCGATCAGCGCGGCGCTCGCCGCGGCCCCCGACGCGGACCCCGACCCGAAGCGCCGCTGGGTGGCCGGTGTGTCGACAGGGGCGAGCGGCATCGTGCTCGGCGGGCTGTCGGCCGCGCTCGTCGCCCTCGTCGTCGTCGCGCCGGAGGCCGTCATCCCCGCCGTCGCCGGCATCGCGCTGTTCGGCGCCTTCGGCTCAGCGGTGCAGCAGGCGATCGACGACCCGGGGGAGCGGCTGCCGGCCGTGGTCACGTTCCTGGTCGCGGCGTCGGGCGTCGCGATCGCCGGTGTCAGTGCGGCCTTCTGGGCGCTGATCGCGGGGCTCGTGGTGCGCGAAGTGCTTCACCTGGGGCGTCGCTCTCGCTGACGCGCGCCGACCAGAGGAGATCTGCGCGACGGCGGACCGTGCGACGGGCGGATCTCCTCGCATCCGCAGATCTCCGCGGAACGACGGTGCTCAGTGCAGGGTGCCCGCCGGCACGGTCGCATCGATGGTGACCTCGAAGCTCGTGCGCACCGCGATGTCGAGGGCGTCGGCGATCTGGTCCAGCGGCAGGCTCGCCGAGCCGGCCGGAGCGTGCTCGGTGGACCATGGGACGTGGATGAATCCGGCGCGGGTTCCGGATGCCGCGGCCTCGAGCGCCGTGAAGAACACGTGGTTGCAGACGAACGTGCCCGCCGAGTACGACACCTCGGCGGGGATGCCGGCCGACGCGATGCGGCGGGCGATCTCCTTGACGGGGAGCGTCGAGAGGTGGGCCGTCGCGGCGCCCGGCACGCTGGGCTCATCGACGGGCTGGGCGCCGTCGTTGTCGGGGATGCGGGCGTCGACGAGGTTCACCGCGACGCGCTCCACGCCGATCGCCGCGCGTCCGCCGGCGAGACCGGTCGCGATCACCACGTCGGGGCGATGCTCGGCGAGCAGCTCGCAGAGTCGCGCCGCGGCGCCGCTGAAGGTCACCGGCAGCACAGCGGTCACGAGGCGTTCGGATCCGCGCCAGCGGGACGCGACGATCTGCACGGCTTCGCCGGAGGGGTTGACGGCGTCGCCGCCGAACGGCTCGAACCCGGTCAGGAGGATGGTGGGCACGCCGACAGGCTAAACCGTCGCGACGAGATCGACCGCCCCGGTCGCGATGTCGGCCGACCTCAGGCGCAGGTGCACCCGGGTGCCCGGGGTCGCGTCCAGCTCGGCGATCTTCGCGGCCACCGGCGGGTCGGTCAGCTGCACGCGCACGCCGTCGTTGCGACGGCCCAGCACGACCGCCTCGAACTCCTCGCCGACCCGGCCCGACAGCACGGCCGCCTCGATGCGGTCGATCGTGGCGTTCGCCAGGCGGCCCGCGACCCCGTCGCTGCGGGCCATGATGCCCGGCAGGGTGGGAAGGCTCTCGCGGGCCCAGCGCGGTACCTCGCGCCCGTTCGCCAGCGACTCGCACACGACGAGCGACCAGCGGTCCACGAGCCGGCGCAACGGAGCCGTCGCGTGGGCATAGGGCGCGGCGATCGCCGCCTGCCCGGGATCCTCGGGCGGCGCACCGTCGAAGGCCTCGTAGCCCGCGCCGCGGAAGAGCCCCCCGGCCGCGTCGAGGATCGCGAGGGCGGCGGGGGATGCGCGGTCGAGGCCGCGAAGGAACTCGCCGTACGGGACGCCGTCGTCCCACGGGATGCCGAGCGCGGCTGCCTTCGCTCGGAAGTCGGCGACGTCCTCCGGCTCCGCTGCGGGCATCGTCCGGAGGATCCCGACTCCGCCGGCGAGCATGATCTCGGCCGCCGCCATGCCGGTCAGGAGCGAGACCTGCGCGTTCCAGTCCTCGACCGCGAGCGGCGCCTCTCGCTCCAACCGGTACCCGGTCTCGTCCGCGACGATCCGCGTCTCGGGCACATTGAGACTCGCGCCGCCGCGCTCCGCCTCGCGCTCGAGACGCTGTTCTCCGAACCACGCGAGGTCGCGCAGGGTCGCCGGGGCGGTGCCCGCGTCGACCGCCTCCTGGGCGCCGGCGTACGTCCATTGCGCGCGCGAGCGGACCACGGCGCGCCGCAGGGTCTTCTCGAGCGGCCGCGCCCCGTCGTCGAGGACGAACCGCCATACGAACGCCCGACGCTCGCGCCCGGGAAGGAGGGATGCCGCGTCTTCGCTCAGGACCGCGGGATGCAGCGGGATCCGGCCGTCGGCGGCGTAGATCGTCTGACCCCGGCGCCGGGCCTCGACGTCCATGGCGCCGCCC
This sequence comes from Microbacterium sp. M3, assembly GCF_033548675.1. Classification (NCBI taxonomy): domain Bacteria; kingdom Bacillati; phylum Actinomycetota; class Actinomycetes; order Micrococcales; family Microbacteriaceae; genus Microbacterium; species Microbacterium sp. M3. The sequence continues at coordinate 137,505 of NZ_JAWTZT010000003.1, read as the reverse complement.
GGAGTGACGAAGGCGGGCAGGTCGGCGATGGCGTAGTGCAGGACGGCGCCGTCGTCGGTGCGCTCCAGGTGCAGCGCCTGGTCGAGATCGGTGGAGCCCTCGGGGTCGATGGTGACGAACTCGATGTCGCGCAGGTCGTCGACCGCCGCGATCACGGGATCGGTCGGCACCGTCTGGGCCGCCGCGAGCGCCTCCGCCTCCACGTCGGCCGGGAACGCCCCCGGCAGCTCGAGGTCGGCGCGCAATCGCGCCAGGGCCTCGACCAGCTCGTCGTGTGCGCGTGCGGGGACGACTCGGGGACGCGGTGCGGGCACGGGCCCAGTGTAGGCACGACGGGGTTCGGGAGGGCCGCGCGCGGCTCGCGCCGACATCCCACGCCGGGCCGCGGCATCCGCTCGCCCTAGACTTGACCCTCGTGGTCACCCGTCTGTCGCACTTCTTCCTCCGCACGCTCCGTGAAGACCCCGCCGACGCTGCCGTCGCGAGCCACAAGCTGCTCGTGCGCGCTGGCTACATCCGCCCGCAGGCCGCGGGCATCTTCGCCTGGCTGCCGCTCGGACTTCGGGTCAAGGCGCGGATAGAGAAGGTCGTCCGCGAGGAGATGACGGCGGCAGGCGCCCAGGAGGTGCACTTCCCGGCGCTGATGCCGCGCGAGGCGTACGAGGCCACCGGTCGGTGGGAGGAGTACGGAGACCTGCTCTTCCGCCTGCAGGACCGCAAGGGCGGCGACTACCTGCTCGCGCCCACGCACGAAGAGGCGTTCACGCTGCTCGTGAAGGACCTGTACTCCTCGTACAAGGACCTTCCGCTCACGATCTACCAGATCCAGGACAAGTACCGCGACGAAGCACGTCCTCGCGCGGGTCTGCTGCGCGGTCGCGAGTTCACGATGAAGGACGCGTACTCGTTCGACTCGTCGGATGCGGGACTGGATGCCTCGTACACCGCGCAGCGGGATGCCTACGAGCGCATCTTCCAGCGGCTGGGACTCGAGTACGTGATCGTTCAGGCGGATGCCGGTGCCATGGGCGGCTCGCGCTCCGAGGAGTTCCTGCACCCGACGGCGGTCGGCGAAGACACCTTCGTCCGGTCGGCCGGCGGCTACGCCGCCAACGTCGAGGCGTTCACGACGGTCGCGCCCGCGACGATCTCCTTCGACGGCGTCGGCGCGCCCGTCGTCTTCGACTCGCCGAACACCCCGACGATCCAGACGCTCGTCGACCACTCGAATGCGCACCTCGACGCCCCCGCGTCAGGGATCGCCGGTCCGGCGACCGATGGTGCGACGCAGTGGACGGCCGCGCACACGCTCAAGAACGTGGTGCTCGCGCTCACTCATCTGGACGGCACCCGTGAACTCGTGATCGTCGGCATGCCGGGCGACCGCGACGTCGACGACAAGCGCGCCGAAGTGGCGTTCGCGCCGGCCGAGGTCGAACCGGCCACCCCCGAGGACTTCGAGAAGAACCCGCTGCTGGTGAAGGGCTACATCGGTCCGTGGTCCGAGACCGGCGCGGTGCTCGGTGAGCAGTCGGCCACCGGCATCCGCTACCTCCTCGACCCGCGGGTCGTCGACGGCACGGCGTGGATCACGGGTGCGAACATCGACGAGAAGCACGTCCACACCCTGGTCGCCGGTCGCGACTTCGCCGGCGACGGCTTCGTCGAGGTGGCCACGGTGCGCGCCGGCGACCCCGCTCCCGACGGCTCGGGGCCTGTGGAGCTCGCCCGCGGCATGGAGATCGGCCACGTCTTCCAGCTCGGCCGCAAGTACGCCGAAGCGCTGGGCCTCAAGGTCCTCGACGAGAACGGCAAGCTCGTGACCGTCACGATGGGCTCGTACGGCATCGGCGTCACGCGCATCCTCGCGATCATCGCCGAGCTGAACAACGACGAGAAGGGCCTGATCTGGCCGGCGTCGGTCGCGCCGTTCGACGTGCAGGTGGTCGCCACCGGCCGCGAGCCCGCGGTCTTCGAGGTTGCCGAGGCGCTGTCGGCCGAGCTCGAGGCGTCCGGTCTCGACGTGCTCTACGACGACCGTCCCAAGGTGTCGCCCGGGGTGAAGTTCGGCGACGCCGAGCTGGTCGGGGTGCCGAAGATCGTCATCGTCGGCCGCGGCGCCGCCGAGGGCCAGGTCGAGCTGTGGGACCGGCGCACCGGCGACCGCGAGGTGCTGCCCGTCGCCGAGGTGCGCGCGCGGCTCGCCGCGCGCTGAGCCGGAGCGCGATTTCGCCGGGGGCGACCCGCGGACCCGGCGGGCATGGGAACGTGGAGGCATGAGTCCCAGCGCCGCAGTGCCCCCGGAAGTCACCCAGGACGTTCGACGCATCCTCGCCGACGCGGGCGTGACGGAGAACGCCGATCTCGTCGCGCGCATCCTGGCGACGGGCGTCGGGCTGGGGATCGACCGCGCCGACCGGCTCGACCTCAAGATCGCCAGTGCCGCACTCACCGAGATGCGTGCCGCCTTCCAGTTCTTCGCGCCGTACGAGGACGTGCCGAAGGCGACGATCTTCGGCTCGGCGCGCACGCTGCCGGACGATGCCCTGTACCGGCAGGCCGCCGAGACGGCGGCGGCGCTCGCCGCGCAGGGATGGCTCGTCGTGACGGGCGCCGGTCCCGGCATCATGCAGGCCGCCGCCGAAGGGGCGGGCCCGCAGAGCTCGCTGGGCGTGTCGATCCGCCTGCCGTTCGAAGAGAAGCCGAACGCCGTCGTGGGGGAGAACGCGCGCAACGTCGCGATGAAGTACTTCTTCACCCGGAAGCTCATGCTGGTGAAGGAATCCCGCGGGTTCGTCTGCGTGCCGGGCGGCTTCGGCACGCTCGACGAGATGTTCGAGCTGCTCACGCTGCAGCAGACCGGCAAGGCCGATCCCACCCCCATCGTGCTGCTCGACGCGCCCGGGGGCACCTTCTGGTCGGGCCTGCAGCGCTTCGTCGACGACCACCTGCTGCCGTCCGGGGTCATCTCCGAGGGCGACTTCGACCGTGTCCTCATCACCGATTCGGTCGACGCCGCCGTCGCCGAGCTCACCGGGTTCTACCGCAACTACGACTCGCTCCGGTGGGTCGGCAAGCGTCTGGTCCTGCGTCTCAAGCATGAGCCGACGGATGCCGAGGTCACGGCGCTGAACGCCGACTTCGGCGCCCTGCTGGCCGAAGGCGAGATCGAGCGGCGCGGTCCGCTGACGGCCGAGCGCGAGGACGACGACCAGCTCGAGCTGCCGCGCCTCGTCCTCCGGCTGAACCAGTTCCGAGTGGGGGAGCTGCACCGACTCATCCGCGCGGTGAACGCGCTGGACTCCGCCCCGCGCGAGGCGAACCCGCCCACCGCCTGACGTCGGACGGCAAGATCCCGGCACCGCGCAGGAGCCCGGCGCCGGACTTCGCACAGCAGGGGCGCGGCGTCGCAGGCGGGCCGCGGCATCCGTTCACCTTCGATGAGGCCGTTCTCATGCTCTCGTCGCCCGCCGTTCACTCACGGTTCCCGCGGGCGTCGCCGGTCGGGGCGAGGCTGACGCCGCCCCCCGACCGACGCCGTCAGGCAGAGAGGACGATCGTGAGCATCGTCGAAGGATTCCGCCGTTCGCTTCCGCTGGCAGACCACGCCCGCGGCAAGCGCCTGGCCGTGACGTGCCAGTACAAGTGCGCGAACGCCTGCATGTCACCCGAGTGCAACTCGTCGCAGAACGAGACGTTCCAGGAGGTGGCCTCGGCGGCGCTCTCGCGTCGCGCGCTGCTCGGCCTCGGTGCGGCCGGCGCCGTCGCCATCGCCGTCGGCGGGCTGCGCGGCCAGACGCCGCTGTCGGGCCCCGGCTCGGCGGGCGTCGGGGGAGCGGGGGCGGCGTTCGCCCGCCCGGTGAACGGCAGCCTGCCGTTCGACCCGATCGCGCCCGTGAACCGGTTCGTCGACGACTTCGTCGTCCCCTCGGGCTACACCTGGCAGCCGATCATCCGGTGGGGCGACCCGCTGTTCTCGAACGCGCCGGTCTTCGACGTGAACGCGCAGACGCCCGCCGCGCAGGCGCTGCAGTTCGGCTACAACAGCGACTACCTCGACATCCTCCCCGACCCCAGCGGCAAGACCGGCGTGCTGGTGAACAACCACGAGTACTGCAACCCGGGCATCATGTTCCCGCCCCAGGCCGACCCGGCCGACGCGGCCGAGCGGCAGCGTCGCGGCGACATCTTCAAGGCGGCACAGGGTCTCTCGATCGTGGAGATCACCCGACGCCGCACCGGCCAGCCGTGGTCGTACGTCGTCGACGGCACGCGCAACCGCCGCATCACGGTGGAGACCGTCTTCGAGCTCACCGGCCCGGCAGCCGGCAGCGACCTCGTGAAGACCGCCGCCGACCCCGAGGGCCGCTGGGTCCATGGCACGCTCGGCAACTGCGCCGGCGGCACGACGCCCTGGGGGACGATCCTCTCGGGCGAGGAGAACTTCAACGGCTACTTCGCGTGGGCGGCCGACACCCCGGAGCAGAAGCGCTACCAGTCCAGCGCATCGCGCTCGACGGAGACCGGCTGGGACACCTACGACCCGCGCTTCAACGCGCACGACCCGGCCTACGTCAACGAGCCCAACCGGTTCGGCTACATCGTCGAGATCGACCCGCAGGACCCGAACTCCATGCCGCGCAAGCACACCGCGATGGGCCGGTTCAAGCACGAGGGCGCGAACGTCATCGTCGCCGAGGACGGCCGCGTCGTGGCGTACATGGGCGACGACGAGCGCAACGACTATCTCTACAAGTTCGTGTCGAAGAACAAGATCTCCGGCTCGCGCAAGAAGAACCTCGACCTGCTCAGCGAGGGCGACCTCTACGTCGCGAAGTTCGCGGGCAACTCGCCCGCCGGCGAGATCACCGGCACCGGGGTGCTGCCCAGCGACGGGCTCTTCGACGGCTCGGGCACCTGGATCCCGCTGACGCAGAACGGGCAGAGCGTCGTCCCCGGCTTCACGACCGAGCAGGTGCTCGTCTACACGCGCCTGGCAGCGGATGCCGTGGGCGCGACGAAGATGGACCGCCCCGAGGACGTCGAGCCGAGTCCGAAGACCGGCAAGGTGTACCTGGCGCTCACCAACAACTCCGCGCGCTCCGCGCTCGACGAGGCGAACCCCGTCACCGGCAACCGCTACGGCCACGTCATCGAGATGACCGAGACCGCCGGGCAGGCCGGCACGACGTTCGGGTGGAGCATCCTGCTCCTGTGCGGCGACCCCGCCGTCTTCGCGAACTCCTACTTCGCCGGCTTCCCGAGGGAACTGGTGTCGCCGATCTCCTGCCCCGACAACGTCGCGTTCGACTCGGCCGGCAACCTGTGGGTCTCGACCGACGGTGCGCCCAGCACGATCGGCTACAACGACGGCCTGTTCCTCGTGCCGCTGGAGGGCGCCGAGCGCGGGCACGTGCAGCAGTTCCTCGCCGTGCCGCGCGAGGCCGAGACGTGCGGCCCGGTGATCCACGACCGCGAGGGGATGGTGTTCGTGGCGGTGCAGCACCCCGGCGAGGGGGGCTCGTTCGCCGCGCCGACGTCGCTCTTCCCCGACTACGGCCGCTCCCAGCCCGGCGACGCGCCGCGCACGCCGCGTCCGTCGGTGGTGCAGGTCTACCGCGCCTGATCCGACCCGACCGATGCCGCGCCGCCGACCCGGCGGCGCGGCATCCGTTCGTCAGCAGCTCACCCGGCCGTGCGACATCATGTCGTCGGGCGTGTCCTTGGTGACGAGCGCCTTCAGCATGCCCGCGGCGGCGACGATCTTGCCGTGCTTGGGCTCCCAGAACTCGCACTCGACGGGAGTGACGCGCAGCAGCACGATGCCGGGGGTGTCGAGCCCGTCCTCGAACCAGATGTCGAGGTCGGGGGAGTAGAGCTCCTTCATCTTCGCGTCGTCGCGGACGACCTCGGCACGCCCGGCCACCGAGACGTACCGGTGGCCCTTGGCGTCGAGGTACGACAGGCCCACGTCGTGCTGCGGATCGGCCTGCGACTCGGCGACCTTGGCGGTGCCGGCGAGCGTGAAGAACCAGATGTCGCCGGCGTCATCCATCTGCCGCGTGCTCATGGGACGGCTCACGAGATTGCCCGCAGGATCGCGCGTCGTCAGCATCGTGAAGTCGATGTCTTCCACGAGCTCCTTCACGCGGGCGATCGCCTCGGGACCGGTGACGAGATCTTCCTCTGTGTGCGTCATCCCGACAGCCTCGCCGCGCCTGGTCGCCGACGGCCAGCCTCTTGACACCGCGGATGCCGCGTCCTACCCCGGAACGGGCGCGCTCACATGCGGGCGAAGCGCGCGCGGGCGACGGTGAACGCCCCGTACGCGATCAGCCCGAGGCCCACGAGCCAGGCGAGGGCGGGACCCAGGGCGAGGTCGAGCAGGGCGTCCACGGCACCGTCCAGCCCGCCGGCGGTCTCGGCATCGGTGGCCACCCCCGCGATGACGAGCAGGACGCCCACGATCGCGAGCGCGACCCCCTTGGCCACGAAGCCGATGATCCCGAGCACCGTCACGCCGCGGCCGAGGCGCCCCTCAGGGATGCGCAGGCGCTTGCGGAAGCTGCGTCGCGCTCCCATGACGATGAAAGAGACGCCGCCGATCGCGATCCCCAGGCCGATGGCGGTGAGCAGGATCGGTCCGCCGGGGACCTGCAGCAGGCCGTGGCTGGCGTCCTCGGTGGTCTCTTCCGCATCGGGCCGGGCGCCCATCGCGACGGCGGCCGCGATGGCCCCGAGTGCGAGGAAGACGAGCGCCTGCCCCCACTCGGCGAGGCGGCGCCCCCACTTGCGCGCAGCCCCCTTCGCGTCGCCGGAGAGATCGCGGGCGAGGATGCTCTCCACGGCGTGCCACACGCCGAGCGCGCCGAGTCCGATCGCGATGAGCCACAGCACGATGAACCCGGCCGGGGCGCCCGCGACCGCCTTCATGGCCCCCGCCTGGTCGCCCTCGCCGTCGCCGCCGGACGCGACGACGAGCACGATGATGCCGATGAGCGCGTGCACGATGCCGTTCGCGACGTAGCCTGCCCGCGCCACCGTCTCGAAGACGGTGCTCGACTCCGCCTCGCGGGCGAGGTGCTTGGCGCTCGTCTTCACCTCCCTCACGCTAGGCCCCGCGCCGGCGGGGCGCAGGGGGTTGACGCGCAGCGCACGCGCTGCCACCCGCCGTTCCGCAGGCGCCCGGCGTCGTCGAGGCGGGTCGCGCCCACGGCGCGGCCACGGCGTCGGCACCTATCATGGGGCGGATGATCCGCGAGGGACGTCGACCGCCGGCGTCCGGCTGGAGCGTCGTCCCGCAGCTGGTGCGCGGCGCCCCGCCGGCCGTGCTCGTGGTCGTGGGCGCCCTCGCGCTGCTCGTGGGCTTGCTGATCGTCACGCGTCCGCTCACCTCGCTGCTGCTCCTCACCGTCTACGTCGGCCTCAGCGCGATCCTCTCCGGGCTCGCGCGCATGTTCGCCGCGCCGGAGTCGCCGAGATGGTCGCGCGTGGGCTTCGGTGCGATCTGGATCGGCCTCGGGCTCGCGGTCCTGCTCGGACTCGGCCGCACGCTCGAGCTGCTGCCCCAGATCATCGCGGTCCTGCTGCTCCTGGGCGGCCTCGCGTCGATCTACGACGCGATCGCCGGCGGCAGCGTGAGCGAACGGGTGCTCGCCGCGGTGTGGGCGGGCGCGCAGATCGTCTTCGGCATCCTGTCGTTCGCCTGGCCCGACGTGACCGTCCTCGTGGTCGCGGTGGTCTTCGGCGTGCGCACGACGGTGTTCGGCGCCACGCTGCTGGTGCGCGCCGTGCGGGCGTTCGTCGAGGGGCGGCGATCCGTGCCGGCGGTCGCGCACGGCACGGACGACGAGCAGCGGACGGATGCCGCGTCCTCCGCCGCCTCGACCCGCCCGGCTCGGTCGCCCCAGGGCCCGGCGCGGCGTGCGCTGCTCGCCGCGGGGCGGTACGCGCTGTCGGCCGTGCTCATCGCCCTGGCGATCGGAGGCTGGTGGGCCAACGCGTGGATCCAGGACGGCGCGCAGACCGTCGACGCGTTCTACGATCCCCCCGCCGTCGTGCCGTACGAGCACGGGCGCCTGATCCGCGTGGACGACTTCGCCGGTCAGCAGCCGCCCGGCGCCGACCTCCACCGGATCCTGTACACCACACGTGACGCCGTCGGCCAGCCGGCGGTGGCCAGTGCGCTCGTCGTGGTGCCGCAGGATCCTCCGCCCGGACCGCGGCCGGTCGTCTCGTGGAATCACGGCACGACCGGGGTCGCGCGTGGCTGCGCGCCCAGCCTGCGCGACGCGTCCGCCACGAAGTGGGCGATCCCCGGGCTCGACGAGGCCGTCGCCCGCGGGTGGGTGGTCGTGGCGTCGGACTACACCGGGCAGGGAGCCCCCGGGGTCTTCCCCTATCTGATCGGCCCGGGCGAGGCACGGTCGTCGCTCGACGCAGTGCGGGCGGCCCACGAGCTCGAGGGGCTCAAGCTGTCGAGCCGCACGGTGGTCTGGGGCCACTCGCAGGGCGGCCACGCCGCCCTGTGGACGTCGCAGATCGCCGACCAGTACGCGCCCGAGATCGACGTGCGCGGCACGGCGGTGCTCGCACCGGCCGCCGAGCCGGTCGAACTCGCCGAGGAGCTCACGAGCGGCGAGGCCAACGCGCTGCTGTCGATCCTCATCTCGTGGGTGCTGGTGCCGTACGCCGACACGTACGACGACGTCGACCTCACGCGCTACATCGCGCCCGGCTCGCAGGCGATCGTGCGCGAGATGACGCAGCGCTGCCCGTCCGAGCCCGGGGTGGTCGTGTCGGTCGCGACCGCGCTGGGCGTGTCGGAGGACCGCCCGCTCTACGTCGGCGACCTTACCGCCGGGCCCCTCGGCCGCCGGCTCGACGACAACACCCCGCGCGGCCCGTGGCAGCAGCCGCTCCTCGTCGCCTGGGGCGACGAGGACGAGGTCATCCCGCCGCACCTGCAGCAGCAGTTCGTCGACCGGCTGTGCGCGCAGGGCCAGCAGGTTCGCAGCCTCGAGTACCGCGGCTACGACCACCTGCAGACGCTCCTGCCCGGCTCCCACTTCGTGCCGGTGCTCCTCGACTGGACGGACGCACGGCTGCGCCGGGCCGACACCCACGTCGACGACTGCGGCGGCTGAGGCCGAGGCGGTCGCGCACCGGACTCCCAGCAGCGCGGGACGCGGCATCCGGTAATGTTGGAGGGTTCCGGCGCGCAGCGACGCGCCGGTGAGAGCTGAATACGGAGGCCACTGTGGACATCGATCTCGGACTGCTGCGGACTGTCGAGCGCGAGAAGGAGATCCCCTTCGACGAGCTCGTGCGGATCATCGAACAGGCGATCCTGACGGCGTACGCCAAGCACACCTCGCCGACCGGCGAGCTGCCCGAGGGGGCGCGCGCGGTGCTCGACCGCAAGACCGGTCACGTGGCGGTGTTCATCCCGCTGCTCGATGACGAGGGCGCCGTCGTCGGCGAAGAGGAGTCGACGCCCGAGGACTTCGGCCGCATCGCCGCCTTCGCCGCCAAGCAGGTCATCAGCCAGCGCCTGCGCGACATCGCCGACGACGCCGTCCTGGGCGAGTTCCGCGGCAAGGAGGGCGACATCGTCGCCGGTGTCGTGCAGCAGGGCCCGAACCCGCGCATGGTGCACGTCGACCTGGGCACCGTCGAGGCGATCCTGCCGCCCGAGGAGCAGGTGCCCGGCGAGGACTACGCGCACGGCGCGCGCCTGCGCGTGTATGTGACCTCGGTCGCCAAGGGCACCAAGGGGCCGCAGATCACCGTCTCGCGCACCCATCCCGGTCTGGTGCGCAAGCTGTTCGCGCTCGAGGTGCCGGAGATCCCGGCTGGCCTCGTCGAGATCGTCTCGCTCGCCCGCGAGGCGGGTCACCGCACGAAGATCGCGGTGAAGGCCAACGACCCGTCGATCAACGCCAAGGGCGCCTGCATCGGCGAGCTCGGCCGGCGGGTCCGCGCCGTCACCGAGGAGCTCGGCGGCGAGAAGATCGACATCGTCGACTACGACCCCGAGCTCGCGAAGTTCGTCGCGAACGCGCTGTCGCCGGCGAAGGTGACGTCGAGCTTCGTGCTGGATGCCTCGAACAAGGCCGTGCGCGCCCTCGTGCCCGACTACCAGCTGTCGCTGGCCATCGGCAAGGAGGGCCAGAACGCGCGCCTCGCCGCCAAGCTCACCGGCGCGAAGATCGACATCCAGCCCGACAGCATTCTTGAAGAGGGCTGACCCCGGGGCCGGTTCCCAGCCCGTCGGTGTCGAGAGGGGGTCCGGGGCCCATCGCCCCGGTGATAACATGGAACCTGTACGAACGTGCGTCGGATGCCGCACGCGTGCTCCCCGGTCCGCCCTCCTCAGGGTGGTCTCCATCGATTCCGTCCTCGTCGCTGACGAGCGCGCGTCGATGCCCGGAAGGGGTGCGTGGGTGCATCGGACCCCCGAGTGCATGGATACCGCCATCCGGCGCCGTGCCTTCGTGCGGGCATTGCGTGTGTCAGGCCCGCTTGACACGCAGACCATCGAAAAGCACATCCAGCGAAAAGGCTGAACGGCTATGGAAACAAAGTGAACGGCTCGAAATGAGACCCGTCCGCGACTAACGGTCTGCCCTGTCCGGGGTAGGCCCCAGACAGGAGAATTGTGGCTGGAAAACCACGCGTCCACGAGATCGCCTCGGAGCTCGGCGTCGACAGCAAGGTCGCGCTCGAGAAGCTGAAGGCCCTCGGCGAATACGTCAAGAGCCCCTCGTCCACCATCGAACCCCCGGTGGCGCGCAAGCTCCGCGCCGCCCTCGAGGCTGACGGCGCGAGCGCGTCCGGCGCCCCGGCGCCGGCCGCGGCGAAGCCCGCAGCCGCCGCGCCGAAGCCCGGTGCCTCGGCCGTCAAGCCCGGCCCCGCTGCCAAGCCCGGTCCGGCGCGTCCTGCCGCTCCGGCGGCTCCGGCGGCGCCCGCTTCCGCGGCACCTGCCGCTCCGGCTGCCAAGGCTCCGGCGGCTCCGGCCCCCGCCGCTCCGGCGGCACCCGCGGCCAAGGCGCCGGCCGCTCCGGCTGCGCCCGGTGCTCCGGCCGCCCCCGGTGCGCCCAAGCCCGGCCCCGCCGCCGCGACGCCGCAGCCGCCGCGTCCGGGCGGCACGCCGCGCCCCGGCAACAACCCCTTCGCGTCCTCGCAGGGCATGGGCCAGCGTCCCGCCGGACCGCGTCCGGGCAACAACCCGTTCGCCTCGGCGCAGGGCATGGGTCAGCGCCCGAGCCCCGGCAACATCCCGCGCCCGCAGGCTCCGCGCCCCGGCGCCCCGCGTCCCGGCGCCCCGCGCCCGGGTGGTGCGGGTCGTCCCGGCGGCGGCGGTCGTCCCGGTGCGCCGTTCCAGCAGCGTCCCGGCGGCCCCGGTCGTCCCGGCGGCGGCGGTGGCGGCTTCCAGCGTCCCGGTGCACCCGGTGCGGGCGCGCCCGGCGGCTTCGCCGGTCGTCCCGGCGGTGGCGGCGGCCGTGGCCGTGGGCCCGGCGGCGGCACCGCAGGTGCCTTCGGCAAGGGCGGCGGCAAGTCGAAGCAGCGCAAGTCGCGTCGCGCGAAGCGGCAGGAGTTCGAGATGCGGTCGGCGCCGGTCGTCGGCGGCGTCAACGTCTCGAAGGGCAACGGCGAGGTCATCCGGCTGCGCCGTGGCGCGTCGATCGCCGACTTCGCCGACAAGCTCGAGGCCCTGCGCGGGTACACCGTGCAGCCCGGCACCCTGGTGACGATCCTCTTCAACCTCGGCGAGATGGCCACGGCCACCGAGTCGCTCGATGAGGCGACCTTCGAGATCCTCGGCGAGGAGCTCGGTTACAAGATCCAGATGGTCTCGCCCGAGGACGAGGACAAGGAGCTCCTCGAGGGCTTCGGTCTCGACCTCGAGGCCGAGCTGGAGGCGGAGAGCGAGGACGACCTCGAGATCCGGCCTCCGGTCGTGACCGTCATGGGTCACGTCGACCACGGTAAGACGCGACTGCTCGACGCCATCCGCCAGACCAACGTGGTCGCGGGCGAGGCCGGCGGCATCACGCAGCACATCGGTGCGTACCAGGTCTGGACCGAGCACGAGGGCATCGAGCGTGCGATCACCTTCATCGACACCCCGGGTCACGAGGCGTTCACCGCCATGCGTGCCCGCGGTGCGCAGGTGACCGACCTCGCGATCCTCGTGGTCGCCGCCGACGACGGCATCATGCCGCAGACGGTGGAGGCGCTGAACCACGCCCAGGCGGCGAATGTGCCGATCGTGGTCGCGGTGAACAAGGTCGACAAGCCCGAAGCCAACCCGGCCAAGGTGCGCCAGCAGCTCACCGAGTACGGTCTGGTCGCCGAGGAGTACGGCGGCGACGTCATGTTCGTCGACGTGTCGGCGCGCCAGGGCACCAACATCCAGGAGCTCCTGGATGCGGTCCTGCTGACCGCGGACGCCGGTCTCGACCTCACGGCCAACCCGAACAAGGCGGCACGCGGTGTCGCGATCGAGGCGAAGCTTGACAAGGGCCGCGGTTCGGTCGCCACGGTGCTCATCCAGTCCGGAACGCTCCGGGTCGGCGACGCCATCGTGGCCGGCACCGCCTACGGCCGTGTCCGCGCCATGATCGACGAGAACGGCGACGCGGTCGAAGAGGCCTACCCGTCGCGTCCGGTGCAGGTGCAGGGTCTGAACAGCGTGCCGCGTGCCGGCGACGTGTTCATCGTCACCGAAGAGGACCGCATGGCCCGCCAGATCGCTGAGAAGCGTGAAGCGGTCGAGCGCAACGCTCAGCTGGCCAAGGCCCGCAAGCGCATCTCGCTCGAGGACTTCACCCGCGCTCTCGAAGAGGGCAAGGTCGAGTCGCTCAACCTCATCATCAAGGGCGACGTGTCGGGTGCCGTCGAGGCGCTCGAGGAGTCGCTCCTCAAGATCGAGGTCGACGACTCCGTCCAGCTGCGGATCATCCACCGCGGCGTCGGCGCGATCACCGAGTCCGACATCAACCTGGCGACGATCGACAACGCGATCGTCATCGGCTTCAACGTCCGTCCCGACACGAAGGCGCGCGAGCGCGCCGCCCGCGAGGGTGTGGACGTCCGGTTCTACTCGGTCATCTACAACGCGATCGACGACGTCGAGCAGTCGCTCAAGGGCCTGCTCAAGCCGGAGTTCGAAGAGGTCCAGTCGGGTGTCGCCGAGATCCGCGAGGTGTTCCGCTCCTCGAAGTTCGGCAACATCGCCGGTGTCATCGTCCGGTCGGGCACGATCACGCGCAACGCCAAGGCGCGCGTCATCCGCGACGGCGTGGTCATCGCCGACGGCCTGGCCATCGAGTCGCTGCGTCGCTTCAAGGACGACGTCACCGAGGTCCGCACGGACTTCGAGTGCGGTATCGGCCTCGGCAAGTACAACGACATCCAGGTGGGCGACGAGATCGAGACCACCGAGATGGTCGAGAAGCCCCGCGCGTAAGGTCGCGCACGTGAGGGGCGTCCTGCCAGCCAGGGCGTCCCTCACGCTTCGAAAGGAGCAACATCATGGCATCCGAACGTCAGGCACGCCTCGGTGACCGCATCCGCGTGATCCTCGCGGAACGGCTCGAGAAGGGGCTGCGCGACCCGCGGCTCGGATTCGTGACGATCACCGACGTCCGCGTGACCGGTGACCTGCAGCACGCCTCCGTGTTCTACACGGTGCTCGGCTCCGCCGAGGAACGTGAGGGGTCGGCCCAGGCGCTGAAGGCGGCCACCGGCATGCTGCGCTCGGAGGTGGGCAAGCAGCTCAACGTGCGGCTCACGCCGTCGCTGGAGTTCATCCTCGACGCGATCCCCGAGAACGCCGGTCACATCGAGGACCTGCTGCGCGAGGCCCGCGAGCGCGACCAGGCAGTGGCGGGGCTCGCCTCGTCGGCGACCTACGCCGGCGACGCCGACCCGTACGTCAAGCCGCGCGAGCTCGACGACGAAGACTGATCCGCGAGGATCCCGACGCCGCGACCGGTCCGCCGGTCGCGGCGTTCGTCGTCGGTGCGTCCGTCATGCCGGCAGACGCAGAAGACCGTCGGATGCCTCGGCCAGCCCGTCTGCGATCAGCGAGTCGATCGCGCGGTCGCGCTGCTGCGGATCAGGCCAGTCGGGGACGACCTCGAGCAGCGGCACGGCGTGGGAGGCGGCATCCCGCAGCGTCTTGAGCACTGCGCCGCGCACTTGACGATCGCTGCCCTCGTACTTCGCCTGCTTGCGGCGCTCGTCGCCGGTGTCGGGATACCCGGCCGCGCGCCACGCGCACCGGTCTCGGAGGGGGCAGGCGTCGCAGCGGGGGATGCGGGCGATGCACACCGTGGCGCCGAGCTCCATCGCGGCGGCGTTCACGACGGCCGCGGTCTCGACGTCGTCGGGGAGGATCGCCGTCATCGCCTCGAGGTCGCGCCGCGACGGCGGTCCGGGCTGCGATCGGCCGTCGATCGCGCGCGCCAGCACGCGCCGGGTGTTCGTGTCGACCACCGGGTGGCGGTCGCCGTACGCGAAGACGGCCACGGCGCGCGCCGTGTAGTCGCCGATGCCCGTCAGCGCGAGGAGCGCGTCGACGTCGCGCGGGACGACGCCGTCGTGCCGATCGCGGATCTCGACGGCGGCGCGGTGCAGCCACAGCGCCCGGCGCGGATACCCCAGGTTCGCCCACTGCCGCACCGCGTCGGCCGGCGGCGCCGCCGCGAGGTCGGCGGGTGTGGGCCACCGTTCCAGCCACGCCTCCAGGTGGGGGATGACCCGGTTCACCGGCGTCTGCTGCAGCATGAACTCGCTGACCAGCACGCCCCACGCGCCGAACCCGGGCCGCCGCCACGGCAGGTCGCGCGCGTTCTCCCGGTACCACTCGACGAGCGGCGCGGCGAGTTCTGGCACGCGCTCCAGCCTATGCGGCCCGCGGCCGGTGTTCCCCGCTGCGGATCAGCGGCCATCTGCGCACGCGAGGACGATAGGGCTGCGGCCATCCTCGGCTCCGCAGATGTCCGCTGGTGCGAAGGCGGTCGCCCCTCCTCCCCAGGGGCCTCAGAGTCCGGGTTGTCCTCGGATCGCGTGCGCGCCGCGGTTTCGGGTAACGACCGGCGGAAGACTTTCCCGATGACATGGACAGCGGATGCCGGAAGCCCGGTCCTGCGGCGGCTTGTGGCGCGCACCGCGACGCTGCTGGACCAAGGATGGACCCGGCATGCGATCGCGGTCGCCGTCACGAACGGCCAGCTCGTGCGGGTGAAGAAAGGCTGGGTGGCGACGCCCGATGCCGATCCCGTCCTCGTGTCGGCTGCCAGGGACGGCGTCGTCCTCACCTGCGTCACGCAGGCGCACCGGCTCGGCCTATGGGTGCTCCACGAGGGCGGCCCGCACGTGGCCGCGCCGCACAACTCCGGGGCGGTGCGAGCGAGGAGCGCGCATGTGCACTGGGCGAGACCGCCGGTGCCGCGGCATCCCGATTCGCTGGAGGACCCGATCGAGAACGTGCTGGTGATCGCAGCCGGCTGCCAGCCCTATGAGCGTGCGCTGGCCATGTGGGAGTCCGCACTGAACCGATCGCTGGTCGACCGCGACACCCTCCGGGGTCTCCGACTCGGGCCCGCTGCGCGTCGGCTCATCGACGAAGCCGTGCCATGGCGCGATTCCGGGCTCGAGTCCTTCGTGCCGCCGCGGCTGAGATGGATGCGGTTGCCGGTACGCTCCCAGATCTGGATCGCGGGCCGACCGGTGGACTTTCTCATCGGAGAACGGTTGGTGCTCCAGATCGACGGCGGCACGCACGTCGGCGCGCAACGCGAGAAGGACATCGCTCACGACGCGCGACTCATGCTCATGGGCTACCACGTGATCCGTGTGGGCTACAGCCAGGTCGTGCACCGCTGGCCGGAGGTCCAGGATCTCATCACCCGCGCGGTGGCGCAGGGGCTCCACCGGGCGCGGTGAAGACTGCGCCGCGGCGGCCGCCCAGCACCGCTCTTCATACCAGCGGCCATCTGCGCACGCGAGGACGCTTCGTGCCCAAGACTCCTCTCGTGTGCAGATGACCTCGAATCTGCTGGCCAGACGACGCCGGTCGCCGCGACGGGCCGGGCGCTGCGCGCGCCGTAGGCTGGGAGCATGCGCCTTCCCGTCACGCCGACCACGACGCTGTGGCGGGAGCTGCGGGACCGCGTCCGGCGGCGCTACGCGGCGGGGCGGGTCGTCGTGGCCGTGGACGGCCTCGACGGAGCGGGCAAGTCGGTGTTCGCCGACGGGCTCGCCGAGGTGTTCGCAGAGACCGGCGACGCCGTGTTCCGGGCGAGCATCGACGGCTTCCACCGGCCCCGCGCCGAGCGCTACGCGCGCGGCCGCCACGACGCCGTGGGTTTCTACCGCGACTCGTACGACTACGCCACGTTCCGGCGGGTGCTGCTCGACCCGTTCCGCGACGGCGCCCAGACCGCCGGCACGACGGGATTCCAGCTCGCCGCGTTCGACGTCGCGCGCGACGCGCCCGTGGAGTCGCAGTGGGTCACCGCGCCGATCGACGCCGTGCTCGTCGTCGACGGCATCTTCCTCCACCGCCGCGAGCTGCGCGATCTCTGGGACTGGTCGGTCTGGCTCGACGTCCCCTTCGACATCACGTTCGGGCGCATGGCCATGCGGGACGGCTCCGACCCCGATCCCGACGCTCCCGCCAACGCCCGCTACCGGCAGGGACAGGAGCTCTACCTGAGCGACGCGCGGCCGCGGGAAGAGGCATCCCTCATCGTCGACAACACCGATCTCGGCCACCCGCGGATCGTGGGGCGCAGCTGATGGCGGCACCGGGACTCCTGCTCGTCGACAAGCCGGGCGGCATCACCTCGCACGACGTCGTCGCCCGTGCGCGGCGCGCGCTCGGCACGCGCAAGATCGGCCACGCGGGCACCCTCGACCCGATGGCGACCGGCCTGCTGGTGCTCGGCGTCGAGGGCGCCACGCGCCTGCTGACGTTCGTCGTCGGACTCGACAAGACCTACGAGGCCACCATCCGGCTCGGGGTGGCGACCGACACCGACGACGCCGAGGGCGCGGTCGTGGCGGTGACGGATGCCTCGTCCCTCGCCTCGTCCGCCATCGCCGAGGCCATCGGGGCGCTGACCGGCCGCATCTCGCAGGTGCCTAGCACGTACTCGGCCATCAAGGTCGACGGGCGCCGGGCCTACGACCTCGCACGGGCGGGGGAGGACGTGCAGCTGAAGGCGCGGGAGGTCACCGTCTCGAGGTTCGACATCGTCGCCGAGCGGCGGCTGCCGGCCGCCGCGGCGCCCGCACCCGACGCGGCGGCGACCGGGGGAGTCGTCGAGCTCGACGTCGTCGTCGACTGCTCGAGCGGGACGTACATCCGCTCGCTCGCCCGCGATCTGGGGATGGCGCTGGGCGTCGGCGGCCATCTGACCGCGCTCCGCCGCACGCGCATCGGGCCGTTCGCCGTCGCCGAGGCCGCCGCGGTCGACGCGCTCGCCGACGCGCCGCTGCTCGAGCCGGCGGCTGCGGCAACCGCCGTCCTGGGTCGCTTCGACGTGACCGCCGACGAGGCGCGCGACCTGCGCCACGGCAAGCGGCTGCGGGGCGCGGCGACGCGCCTCGCCCAGAGCCCGACCGCCGCCGTCGATCCCGACGGACGGCTGGTGGGCATCGTCGAGCGCCGCGGCGACGACGTCAAGAGCGCCATGAACATGCCCGAGGAGGCGTCCCGATGATCCTGTGGTTCACGATCGCGCAGGTCGTCGTCGCCGTCGCCGCCGGTCTGTTCTGCGTCATCGCCGGACTCGCCGGCCGGCGCCCGAGCGACTGGACCGTCGGCTCGCTGGCTCTGGTCGAACTGCTCCTGCTGGTGCAGGTCGTGATCGCGATCGTGGCGCCGTTCGCCGGCAACCCGCCCTCGGGGAGCCTGCTGGAGTTCTGGGTGTACCTGGTGTCGGCGGTGCTGCTGCCGTTCGCCGCCGTCGCCTGGGCGCTGCTGGAGCGCAGCCGCTGGAGCACCGTCATCATGGGGATCGCCGCCCTGTCGATCGCCGTCATGGTGTGGCGCATGCAGGTGATCTGGACGATCCAGGTCGCGTAGCGGAACTAAACTCGTCTGGTTATGTCGACCTCCGCCCGCCCCCGCATGACCGGCATCGGCCGCGTGCTCGTGATCGTGTACGCGATCATGGCGCTCGGCGCCACCGGTCGCTCCTTCGTGCAGATCGTCGAGCGGTTCGACGAGGCACCCCTCGCGTACACGCTGTCGGCGCTGTCGGCCGTGGTCTACATCGTCGCCACGCTCGCGCTGGTGTTCGCCGGACGCCGCGGCTGGTACGTCGTGGCGTGGGTCGCCATCGTCTTCGAGCTGGTCGGCGTCCTGGTGATCGGCACCCTGAGTCTCGTGCTGCCCGAGCTGTTCGCCCACCCGACGGTGTGGTCGTGGTTCGGCATGGGCTATCTGTTCGTGCCGCTCGTGCTGCCCTTCCTCGGCCTCTGGTGGCTCGCGACCCACCGGCCCACCGCCGACACCCCGGCGCCCGCGCCCACGGCGGTGGCGTCGTGATCGTCTTCCGCGACCCGAGCGAGGTGCCCGCCGGCTTCGGCCCCTCGGTGGTGGCGATCGGCAAGTTCGACGGCGTGCACTCCGGTCATCGCGCGGTCATCGATCGGGCGAGGGTGGATGCCGCAGCCTCGGGCGCGCGGGTCGTGGCGGTCACGTTCGACCGCAACCCGCTGGCGCTGCTGCGCCCGGAGATCTGCCCTGACAGCCTCGTCGGCGTCGACCAGAAGCTGCGCCTGCTCGCGGACGCCGGCGTGGATGCCACGCTCATGCTCACGTTCGACCGCGCGCTCGCCGACCTCGGCGCGCGGGAGTTCGTCGAGCACGTGCTGGTCGGAGCGCTGGGCGTGCGGATCGTGATGGTGGGCTCGGACTTCCGGTTCGGCCGCGGGGGAGCGGGCAACCCCGACCTGCTCCGTGAGCTCGGCCCCGAGTTCGGCTTCGAGGTCGACGTCGTCGACGATGTGCGCGCGATCGACGCCGGGCGGCGGGTGTCGTCGACCTGGGTGCGGGAGGTCCTCGAGCAGGGCGACGTGGCGGCGGCGACGCGACTGCTCGGCCGGCACCACGCGGTGCGCGGGGAGGTCGTGCACGGACTCCAGCGCGGGCGTGAGCTCGGATTCCCGACGGCGAACCTCGGCGCCGACCTCGAGGGCTTCGTGCCCGCCGAGGGCGTCTACGCCGGCTGGCTCGTGGATGAGGGCGCGCCCGGGGAAGCGGCATCCGAACCGCGCAGCAGCGTGCGCTACCCGGCGGCCATCAGCGTGGGAACGAACCCCACGTTCGACGACGTCGAGGTGCGCCAGGTCGAGGCGTACGTGCTCGACGAGACCGATCTCGACCTGTATCACCACGTCGTCGAGATCGAGTTCGTGGCGCGGATCCGCGGCATGGTGGCGTTCGACGGCATCGATCCGCTCATCGCGCAGATGACCGACGACATCGTGCGCGTGCGGGGCGAGCTGTCCTGAGCCGCCGATAGGCGTCGGCCACTGCTGCCGCTGCGGGCCTGAGGGCCGGCCGCGGATGCGTGCGCCCAGGCCGCGTGCTCATGTGAGCAATCTTCGTGCAGATGTTGGCGCCGGCGCCGGGGGTGTGTCAGCCTGGAAGCGTCGAAGGGAGGAACGTGGACGCCGTCGACGAACTTCTCTCGATCCGGGCCGCCGAGCTCTACTACGAGGAGAACCTCACGCAGGAGGAGATCGGCCGCAGCCTCCAGATCACCCGCTGGAAGGTGGGTCGCCTGCTCACGCAGGCGAAGGAGGAGGGCTTCGTCCGCATCGAGATCCTCCACTCCCGCGCACGTCGCCCGCAGCTCGAGCGGCGCCTCCGCGACGAGCGTGAGCTGACGGACGCGGTCGTCGTCTCCCGTGCCGGTGTGCGCAACGAGGACGAGCTGCAGCAGCGCGTCGCCCAGGCCGCGGCGGACTACCTCGCGACGCTCCATCCCCGGCCCCGCGTGCTCGGGCTCAGCTGGGGGCGCACGCTCGCCGACGTCGCGCACCATCTGCGCGACGGCTGGTCGACAGCCACCGACGTCGTGCAGATCAACGGCGGCGTCAGCATGAGCCAGCGCCCGGGCACCGCCGCCGCCACCGCGGTGAGCATCGCGCAGAAGGGCGGTGGCGCCGCGGCGCTGCTGCCGAGCCCCGCGATCCTCGAGCAGCGCGCCACCAAGGAGGCGATCGAGGCCGACCGGGTCGTCGCGCGCGTGCTGGGCGCCGCGCGTTCGGCCGACGCGTACCTCTTCAGCGCCGGCGCCGCCGATCACCGCTCGGTCCACGTCGACAGCGGCTACCTGTCGCCGGCCGACATCGACCGCCTCGTCGCCTCCGGCGCCGTGGGCGACGTGCTCGGCCGCTACATCGACGCCGACGGCCGCATCGTCGACCGCGAGCTCGACGCCCGCACCGTCGGCCTGTCGCTCGACGAGCTGCGCCGTGCCGACGTCGCGATCGCCGCGATCGCGGGCGAGGCCAAGCGCGCCGTCGCCGCAGCGGTCGTCGGATCGGGCCTGTGCACCGTCCTCGTCACCGACGAGTCCACCGCCCACCACCTGCTCGACGGCTGAGCCGCGGGCCGCGGCATCCGTCCCCTCACGAACCCTCACAGAAAGCGGTCATGACATGTCAGGCTCCTCCATCGTCACGCTCCCGGAGCGCGCCGTCGAGCTGCTCGGCGGGCAGCCCGACGACACGACCCTCCGGCGCTACCTGCACGGCCTGCCCGGCGTCGACGCCGTCGGCCTCGAGCAGCGCGCCGCCGGCCTCGGCACGCGGTCGATCAAGACCACCTCGAAGGCGTGGGCGCTCGACAAGATCATCCAGCTCATCGACCTGACCACTCTCGAGGGGGCCGACACGCCCGGCAAGGTGCGCTCGCTGGTCGCCAAGGCGCTGAATCCGGATGCCTCCGACCCGACGACGCCGCGCGTGGCGGCGGTCTGCGTGTACGGCGACATGGTGCCCTACGCCGTCGAGGCGCTCGGGTCGGCCCACGGCGATCCGGACGACGGCGGAGTGAGCGTCGCTGCGGTGGCCACCGCCTTCCCGAGCGGCCGCGCGTCGCTCGAGATCAAGCTCGCCGACACCGCCGACGCCGTCGCCCACGGCGCCGACGAGATCGACATGGTGATCGACCGGGGCGCGTTCCTCGCCGGACGCTACGGGCTCGTCTTCGACCAGATCGCCCGCGTCAAGCAGGCGTGCCGCCGCGAGGACGGCACCTACGCCTCGCTCAAGGTGATCCTCGAGACGGGCGAGCTCAACACCTACGACAACATCAAGCGCGCATCGTGGCTGTCGATCCTCGCCGGCGGCGACTTCATCAAGACCTCCACCGGAAAGGTGCAGCCTGCGGCCACGCTGCCGACGACGCTGCTCATGCTCGAGGTGGTGCGCGACTGGCACCGCGCCACCGGCGAGAAGGTCGGCGTGAAGCCGGCCGGCGGCATCCGCACCTCGAAGGACGCGATCAAGTACCTCGTGACCGTCGCCGAGACCGTGGGCGAGGAGTGGCTGCAGCCGCACCTCTTCCGCTACGGCGCGTCGAGCCTCTTGAACGACGTGCTGCTGCAGCGCCAGAAGCTCTCGTCGGGGCACTACTCCGGCGCCGACTACGTGACCATCGACTGAGATCAGGGACGACAGAACATGAGTTTCCTCGAGTACGCCCCCGCCCCCGAGTCCCGCGCGATCCTGAACCTGCGCGACGAGTACGGGCTGTTCATCGACGGCGAGTTCCGCGCCGCCTCGGGCGAGTCGTTCGCCACGATCTCGCCCGCCGACGAGAAGCACATCGCGACGATCGCCTCCGCGACGGAGGCGGATGTCGACACCGCCGTCGCCGCCGCCCGCCGCGCCTTCGATCGCACGTGGTCGACCATGAGCGGCCGCGACCGCGGCAAGTACCTCTTCCGCATCGCCCGGCTCGTCCAGGAGCGCGCGCGCGAGCTCGCGGTGGCCGAGAGCCTCGACAACGGCAAGCCCATCAAGGAGAGCCGCGACGTCGACGTGCCGCTCGTCGCGGCCTGGTTCTTCTACTACGCCGGATGGGCAGACAAGCTCGACTACGCGGGCCTCGGCTCGGCCCCGAAGCCCCTCGGCGTCGCGGCCCAGGTGATCCCCTGGAACTTCCCGCTGCTCATGCTCGCGTGGAAGATCGCCCCGGCGCTCGCCGCGGGCAACACCGTCGTGCTGAAGCCCGCCGAGACCACGCCGTTGTCGGCGCTCATCTTCGCCGAGATCCTCCAGCAGGCCGACCTGCCGCCGGGCGTCGTCAACATCGTCACGGGCGCCGGCGCGACCGGGGCGGCCCTGGTGCGGCATCCCGATGTCAACAAGGTCGCCTTCACCGGGTCGACCGCCGTCGGCCGCGAGATCGCGAAGGCCGTCGCCGGCACCGACAAGAAGCTCACGCTCGAGCTCGGTGGCAAGGCCGCGAACATCGTCTTCGAGGACGCACCCATCGATCAGGCCATCGAGGGCATCGTCAACGGGATCTTCTTCAACCAGGGCCACGTCTGCTGCGCCGGCAGCCGGCTGCTCGTGCAGGAGTCGATCCATGATGAGGTCGTCGACCGGCTGAAGGACCGCCTCTCGACCCTGCGCCTGGGCGACCCGCTCGACAAGAACACCGACATCGGCGCGATCAACTCCCGTGAGCAGCTCGACCGCATCCGCGAGCTCAGCCGCATCGGCGAGGAGGAGGGCGCCGAGCGCTGGAGCGCCGACTGCGTCATCCCCGACAACGGCTTCTGGTTCGCGCCGACGATCTTCACGAACGTGCAGGCGTCGCACCGCATCGCGCGCGACGAGATCTTCGGCCCGGTGCTGTCGGTGCTCACCTTCCGCACCCCGGCGGAGGCCATCGAGAAGGCCAACAACACGCCGTACGGCCTGTCGGCCGGCATCTGGAGCGACAAGGGCTCGCGCATCCTCGCGGTCGCCGACCGCCTGCGAGCCGGCGTCGTGTGGGCGAATACGTTCAACCGGTTCGATCCGTCGTCGCCGTTCGGCGGCTACAAGGAGTCCGGCTACGGCCGCGAGGGCGGTCGCCACGGCCTGGCCGCGTATCTGAAGGGCGGCTCGGCGCTGGAGAGCTCCCGGTCGTTGAGCGAGCGCGCGAGTAGCGCAGCGACGAAACGCGGCCGCTCGAAGAAGGAGGTGTCGGCGTGAGCCGTCTGACGATCCCCAAGACCTACAAGCTCTACATCGGCGGCGCCTTCCCGCGCAGCGAGTCCGGCCGCACCTACGAGGTCGCGACGCCGAAGGGCGACTTCCTCGCCAACGCGGCGCTGGCCTCCCGGAAGGACACGCGGGATGCCGTCGTCGCGGCGCGCGGCGCGGTCAAGGGGTGGTCGGGGGCGACCGCCTACAACCGTGGTCAGGTCCTGTACCGCGTCGCGGAGATCCTCGAGGGTCGCCGTGCGCAGTTCGTGGACGAGATCGTGCAGCAGACAGGAGCGTCGGCGTCCGTCGCCGCCGCCGAGGTCGACGAGTCGATCGACCGCTGGGTCTGGTACGCCGGCTGGTGCGACAAATTCGGCCAGGTCGCCGGCAACGGCAACCCGGTCGCCGGGCCGTACTTCAACATCTCGGTGCCCGAGCCGACCGGCGTCGTGGGCGTCATCGCCCCGCAGGACACGGCGCTCGTCGGCCTGGTGTCGGCGATCGCACCGGCGCTCGTGACGGGCAACTCGGTGGTCGTCGTCGCCTCGCAGCGCTACCCGCTGTCGGCGATCTCGCTGGCCGAGGTGCTGGCGACCAGCGACGTGCCCGGGGGAGTGGTGAACGTCCTCACCGGTTCGTCGGCCGAGCTCGCACCGTGGCTCGCCTCGCACCCCGACGTGCACGCCCTCGACCTCGTCGGCGCCGGCGACCTCGACTGGGTCGACCTGCAGATCGCCGCGGCCGACACGCTCACGCGGGTGCTCCCGCCGGAGAACGGGACGGATGCCGCGGCCCCGAGCCTCGCGCGCATCACCGCGTTCACCGAGACGAAGACCGTCTGGCACACCAAGAGCCTGGTCTAGCGGTCCGTCGCCGCGCTCGAGCGTTTCGTCTCGCTTCGCTCGCTCAACGACCGGGGGAACCGCCTCGGTGGTCGGTGGTCGGTGTTCGAGCGTTTCGTCTCGCTTCGCTCGCTCAACGACCGGGGGAACCGCCTCGGTGGTCGGTGTTCGAGCGTTTCGTCTCGCTCCGCTTGCTCAACGACCGGGTCTCAGCAGAGGTTCCGGTCGTTGAGCGAGGGAGCGCCATCGACCGAGACGAAACGCCTCGGCGCCGGCGCAGATCCTCGGCGTCTGACGCTCCCGCTCAGGTGAGGTCGAGGCCGCCCCACTCGCCGGGCCGCGTCAGCTCGCCGTAGTGCACGTCGACGTCGTCGGCCGACACCGAGGCGACGCAGGCCAGCAGCGACAGCGTCGGGTACCCGTACGGGCGGTTGTCGCGGATGATCGCGCCGTCGTCGGTGGGCGGAAGCGCCGCCGAGCGCTCGAGCACCTCGACCCACGGCATCCACCATCGTCCTTCGGTCGCGGGCACCGTCGACCGGAAGTCGCCGAGCCACCGGGCGATGCGCGGCGTGGCGGGGTCATCGACGTCGTCGTGCGCGATCATGTGCGTGCCCGGCTCGAGCTCGGTCGTGCGCAGCGCGACGCCGTCCCACGTGAGCACCCGGGCGCGCGGCCCGTCCACCTCGACGAGGTTGAACCCGTGCGTCGCCGGGGCGCCCGCGGGCGGGCGGCCGGCGACCGTGTCCAGCACGATGCCGCCGCGCGACACCAGCTCGGACTCGGGACGCGTGGACTCGTCGGCCCGGTTGAGCAGCACCGCCAGCCGCCCGGCGGCGGGGTCCGCCGCGAGCCACGCGCCGCCGCCCGCACATCCCTGACGCCGACGACGCCGTCGTGCGGTTCGGGCCACCAGCGGCCGAGCGGGTTCCAGGGGCGCTGCGGATCCTCGTCGCGGATCGCCAGCAATCGCGTGGGCTCGTCCGCCGATTCCGGGACGCGGATGACGACGGTGCACATGCGGGGCCTTTCGAGGTGAGGGCCGGCGTGAGCCGGGCATCGGGCAGTCGTGCCAAGATCGGAGGGTGTTCGTCGTGGTCGGGGTCACGGGTGGCATCGCCGCCTACAAGACGGTGCAGCTCGTGCGCCTGCTGGTCAAAGCCGGGCACGAGGTCCATGTCGTGCCCACCGACGACGCGCTGCGGTTCGTGGGGCTGCCGACGTGGGAGTCGATCAGCCGGCATCCCGTGACGACCTCCGTCCACGACGACGTCGCGCGGGTGCGTCACGTCGCGCTCGGCCAGGCGGCCGACCTCGTGATCGTGGCGCCCGCGACGGCGAACACCCTGGCGAAGATGACCGCGGGACTCGCGGACGACCTCCTCGGAACGACCCTACTCGCCACCACGGCGCCGGTCGTCGTGGCGCCCGCCATGCACACCGAGATGTGGCGGCACCCCGCGACGGCGCACAACATCGCGACGCTGCGCGAGCGCGGCGTGATCATGGTCGGGCCCGAGGACGGCGAGCTCACCGGCGGAGACACCGGGCCGGGACGGATGTCGGAGCCCGAGGCGATCCTCGAGGCGGCGCTGGCCGCCGTCGCGGCGGGCCGGGGCGACCTCGACGGCCTCCGGGTCGTCGTCAGCGCCGGCGGCACGCGCGAGCCGATCGACCCGGTGCGCTACATCGGCAACCGCTCCAGCGGGCGTCAGGGCGTGGCCGTCGCGCTCGCCGCCGCCGAGCGGGGCGCCGAGGTTGTGCTCGTCGCGGCGCATGTCGACGACGGCGTGCTGGCCGCGGCATCCGCTCTCCCCGGCGTGCGGGTGGTGCGGGCGGGCACCGCCGCCGAGCTCGGTGCGGCGGCCGAGGCCGAGGCCGAGGCCGCGGACGTGGTCGTGATGGCGGCGGCCGTCGCCGACTACCGCGTGGCCGAGGTGTCGCCACGGAAGCGCTCGAAGGACGCCGCGCCGGGCGGCGGCATCACGCTCGACCTGATCGAGAACGACGACATCCTGGCGGGCCTCGTCCGCGCGCGGCGGGACGGGCAGACCGTCGTGGGATTCGCCGCCGAGACGCCCGGTGAGGGTGAGACGCTCCTCGACCGCGGACGCCGCAAGGCCGCGCGCAAGGGCACCGACCTGCTGGCGGTGAACGAGGTGGGGTGGGCCCGGGGATTCGAGACGGCCGACAACGCCGTGACGATCATCGACGCCGCCGGCGACGTGCTCGCGGCCCGCCGGGGCAGCAAGCAGGAGGTCGCACACGCCCTGTGGGACGCCGTCCTCGAGGTCCGGGGAAAAAGATAACGAAAGCGTAACGGCGCATGTAGAGTGGTCGGCACCACGTCGAAGGGGACGTGGTGTACGACCCGGAGGACATGCCCGATGCCCCATGCCGCGGCATCCGATCGCCCGCGCGACCGGATCCACGCCCTGTTCGTCGTCTGCGTGCTCGCCGTCGCGAGCCTCGTCATCGCCTTCCTCGGCGCCGCACCGTCGCGCGTCACCTCTCGCGAGCTCCTCGGAGACACGCGGACGCCCGGCGAGGCGGCCTTCATCGCGAGCCATCGCGGGGGAGCGGCCACCGCGCCGGAGAACACCCTCCCCGCCGTGACGGCGGCACTGGCGGGCGGGTTCGAGTACGTCGAGGTCGATGTCGCACTCACCGCCGACCGCCATCCGGTGCTGATGCACGACAATAGCGTCGACCGCACCACCGACGGCCACGGGCGCCTCGCCGCCCTGACGCTCGCCGAGGTGCGCGCCCTCGACGCCGGCGCCTGGTTCGACGAGGCGTACGCCGGCACTCCCGTGCCGACGCTCGACGAGTTCCTCGATCTGCTCGTCACCGCCGACGGGCGGGCGATCGTGGAGTTGAAGGGGGAATGGGATGCCGCGGCCGTCGACGCGGCGGTCGCCGCCGTCGCCGCGCGCGGCCTCGAGCGCCGCATCGTCTTCGCGAGCTTCGACGCCCGGACGCTCGCCCTCGCGGCGGCGGGGTCGAAGGTGCTGTCGCGGCTGCTCATCCTCAAGCAGGTGCCGTCGGATGTCGTGAGCGCGGTCGCCGAGGCGGGCGCGCGGGGCGTGGTGGTGAACCGCAAGGCGGTGCTCGCGCGGCCCGAGATCGTCGACGAGCTCCATGACGCCGGCGCGCGCGTCGTGGTCTACACGCTCAACGACGACGACCAGTGGGACGCGGTGACCGCGCTCGGAGTGGACGGCATCGTGACCGACGACCCGCACACCCTCTCGGAGTGGCAGAGCGCCTACGCCGGCCCGTAGCGACTCGAGCGGTGCGGACGCGGCGTGGCCCCCGGCATCCGATCGTCCTCCTCGTTAGGGTCGGAGGCGCGCATGCTCCACCCGGGACGTGCGCTCGACGGAGGTGTGCGGCAGATGACCGAGCGGAAGACGGCGACGCGGATCGCGATCGGCTGCGTGGCGCTCGCGACGCTCGTGGGCCTGGTCACGGGCTGCCGGCCCGAGCCGGGGGCGACGCCGTCGAGCAGCCCGTCCACCACGGCGAAGGAGCCCCGTCCCGTGCCGTCGGGCACCCCGGTCGAGACGCAGAAGCCCCAGACAGGGTTCGAGGTGCCGGCGACGTGCGAGGAGATCTACTCGCCGGCGATGCTGGCCGAGCTGCAGGCGGCCAACCCGCCGCTCAACGACCCCGGCGTGACGATGCTCTCGGCCGAGAACGCCGATGTGCTCGAGATCATCCACGGCGGCGCGCCGACGCTGCGCTGCTCGTGGGGCGGGCCGGGCGAGTACGGCCTGGCCACCAACGTCACGGCGATCGACGCCGACCAGGCGACCGCCGTGCTGGCGGCGCTGCCGGCCGCCGGCTTCGGCTGCGAGGAGCTCGGCGACGGCACCGTCTGCCGCATCGAGCAGCGCGGCGTCACGCTCGACGACGAGGAGTACACGCGCGGCGAGACGCACTACGTCGGCGACGGCGGGCTGGTGACGACGGCCTGGATCAACTTCGCGCCGACCGGCTACACCGAGGACGTCGTCGCGACGCTCTGGGGGTGACCGCAGCGGGGATCGCGGCCGGGTGCTCGCGGCCGGGTGGCCGCGGACGCGCCCCGAGATCGTCCTCCCGGACACGCCCCGCGACATGACTTCCCCGGATGACCGCCCCGTCCCATAGAATGGGCCGAGGGGAATCCGCTGACGATGTCGCAGCTCGCAGAAGCGAGTGCCCGCGACCGCCGGCGGCGCCGCCCCGATCCCGCGTTCGCGACGGCGTCCGCGCCGCCCGCGGGAGCACGCAGAACCATCGGAGTCATCCGATCCTCGCCGGTCCCGATCCGGCACTCACGCTCAGGAGGAGCATGCCGACCACGGCACCCGCCCAGACGGCGCAGCGTCGCCGCAAGTCGTCGTCCGCGCGCCGCGACGACGAGGCCCCCATCATCCCGATCCTCGCGCGCAAGGTGCGCGAGGTCGAGGCCAAGGCGCAGCGCGGAAAGCTGGGCCCGACCAACCGCGTCAAGTTCCAGGTCATCGCGTTCCTGGTGCGCGAGGAGCGCGCCCGCGTGAAGGCCGACGGAGAGCTGACGGATGCCGCGCGCGCCGAGCTGCTGAAGCGGCTCGACGGCGTCGCGACCATCCTCGCCAAGACCGCCGCGCGCGACACCTCGCTCATCCAGCTGCTCGAGGTCGACCAGGCCACGTCGCCGGTGGCCCGCCGCATGCGGCGGGACTGGCTGCTGGAGTCGGGCGCGGAGCTCGCGCCCGACGAGCTCATCATCACCGACGTCGCGCCGGTCGCCGCCCCGGTGGTTCCCGCCGCGCTCGCGCAGCGGCAGGTCGTGCCGCAGCAGGTCGAGGCGCGACGCGAGTCGAACCCGTTCCTGGCGCCCGACCTCACCGCCCGTGCTCCGAAAGAGACGCCCCGTCGTCGCCTGGACAGCTGGGAGCTCATGGGCCCGCTGTACAAGGCGTTCGAGACGGGCGCCGGCGGCGGCAGCGCCACCATGGAGCTGCCTCCCGTCCCGGAGTTCGACCGCCTCTCGCCCAAGGGTCTCGAGGTCATGCCGCACCAGTCGCGGTTCCTCGAGTCGGTGCGTGCGGGACATCGCACGTTCCTCCTCGCCGACGAGCCGGGCCTGGGCAAGACCGCCGAGTCGGTGCTCGCGGCATCCGTCGCGGATGCCTACCCGCTGCTGGCCGTCGTCCCCAACGTCGTGAAGATGAACTGGGCGCGCGAGGTCGAGCGGTGGACGCCGCAGCGCCGAGCCACGGTCATCCACGGAGATGGCGAGGGGATCGACGCGTTCGCCGACGTCTTCATCGTCAACTACGAGATCCTCGACCGTCACCTCTCGTGGCTGAGCTCCATCGGCCTGAAGGGCATGGTCGTCGATGAGGCCCACTTCATCAAGAACCTGACGTCGCAGCGCTCGCAGAACGTGCTGGCGCTGGCCACCCGCATCCGCGAGCAGGTGCGCAACCCGCTCCTCCTCGCGCTGACGGGCACGCCGCTCATCAACGACGTCGAGGACTTCGACGCGATCTGGCGTTTCCTCGGCTGGACCAACGGTGAGAAGCCCGGCTCGGAGCTCATGGAGAAGCTCGACGAGACCGGGCTGACGCCCGCCGACAAGTCCTTCTACCCCGAGGCCCGCGACGCCGTCATCTCGATGGGCATCGTGCGACGCAAGAAGAAGGATGTCGCGGCCGACCTCCCCGACAAGCTCATCGCCGACCTCCCCGTGGAGCTCGACGACGAGTTCGGGCGCTCGATCCGCCAGGCCGAGCGCGAGCTCGGCGAGCGCCTCGCGGCGAAGTACCGCCGGATCATCGAGGCGCGCGGCGACCGCGGGCTCGCCCCCGGCGAGGTGGACGACGACATCGTGCGCCTCGTCGCCCACAACGAGCTCGAAGAGTCCAAGGCCGCCGGCACCGGCTCGGAGAACGTCTTCACGATGGTCCGCAAGATCGGCCAGGCCAAGGCCGTGCTCGCCGCCGACTACGCGGTGCAGCTGCAGCGCTCGGTCGGCAAGGTCGTCTTCTTCGCCAAGCACATCGACGTCATGGACGCCGCCGAGGCGCACTTCGCCGCCGCGGGCCTGAAGACGGTGTCGCTGCGCGGCGACCAGGCGACGACGGCGCGTCAGCAGGCGATCGACGCCTTCAACAACGATCCCGAGGTCGGCATCGCGGTCTGTTCGCTGACGGCCGCGGGCGTCGGCGTCAACATGCAGGCCTCGTCGAACGTCGTGCTCGCCGAGCTGTCGTGGACTGCCGCCGAGCAGACGCAGGCGATCGACCGCGTGCACCGCATCGGCCAGGACGAGCCCGTGACGGCGTGGCGCATCATCGCCGCGCACACGATCGACACCAAGATCGCCGAGCTCATCGACTCGAAGCAGGGCCTTGCGGCCCGCGCGCTCGACGGCGAGGCCGTCGACCCGCAGTCGAGCGACTCGGTGCAGCTGTCGGCGCTCATGCACCTGCTGCGCCAGGCGCTCGGCGCCGCGTAGGCGCGAGCACGAGGAGGGGCGGTCCGGCGACGGGCCGCCCTTCTTCGTGTGCACTGGTGCGTCATGGGGCGCGCGTCGGCTCGCCCCGGGCCCCGCTAGGGTGGCGGAATGCCCCTCGACGCCGACGCGCTGCTCGCCGGCCCGCGCGGTCGCCGTCTCTGCCTGGAGCTCGCGCGCCGGAGCGCGGAGCGCGCCGAGCGGCCTTCCCAGCAGGAGTCGCTCACGGTGCTCTGGTGGGCGGCTCGCGCTTACGATCCCTACCCCGGCGTCGTCCTGACTATGCGCAGCCCGGACGAGGGGTCTCCCTCCGAGCCGCCGACGCCGTCGGCGAGCGACGCCGCCGCGGCGCTCGACACGCTCGCCTTCGTCGAGCCCACCGCGGCCGCGCTGCGCGATGCGCTCGAGATGTCGGTGAGCACGGCGATGTACTGGCAGGAGCCCGACGGCGTCGACGGGCTGTGCGCGACCCCCGAGCTGACCGAGCCGCTCCGCCGCATCGCCGAGCTCATCTCCGCCGCCCCCGCCGCAGGCTGGTGGTCGACCGGGCTCGCCGAGGACGACCAGTGGACCATCCCGTGGGAGGGTGCCGGCCGCGCACCGACCGACCTCGACGCGCAGCTGCATGCGTGGCGCGACGAGACACTCGCCGATGACGCCCGAGCGGCGGCCGAGCGCCCCGACGACCCGGCCGCCCCTTGGGGCGGATACTGGTGGTCGATCCCGCCGCACGGCATGGTGCGCACCACCCGGTCGCTCGGCGCGGACGGGCCCGCACGGCTCTGGTTCGAGGAGGACTCGCTCGGGGGTGACGAGGCCGTCGCCACCCCGGTCGACGCCTACCCCGCGCGGGTGATCGAGATCGACGGCGCCGAGGACTGGGCAGAGCTGTGCCGGCGGCATCCGCTCGATGTCACGGCGTCGCGCCGGCAGGACTGGTACCGCGTCACCGGCCGCGACGGGCCGTGGGTGATCCCCGACTGGGTGGCGGTCGCAACGGTCGCCGATGCCGTGCACCTCACTGTGGCCGGGTACCTGGCGGCCGCGACGCGGCTCATCGAGCTCGGCGATGGGCGTGCGTCGGTGCTCGCGGGCTGGAACCCCGACGAGACGTTCTGGTTCCGCGGCGTGTCGCCGCGCCCCGCAGATCAACAGCGATGGCGCCGCGACGACGGCGTCTGGCGGCGGGAGCCGGACTGACCGGCGCGACGTCAGCCGGGGGCGTGTGACAGGGAGCGGCATCCGGCACTAATGTCGGGGGAGGCAGCGTCGCCGACCCTCTTCACCCGACAGCGAGGAACACAGCAATGAAGATCGGCATCCTGACGAGCGGCGGCGATTGCCCCGGACTCAACGCGGTCATCCGCGGTGTCGTGCTGAAGGGCACCACGAACTACGACCTCGAGTTCGTCGGCATCCGCGACGGGTGGCGCGGCGTCGTCGACGGCGACTTCTTCCCGCTGACCCGTCACGAGGTGAAGGGCCTGTCGAAGGTCGGCGGCACGATCCTCGGCACCAGCCGCACCAACCCCTACGAAGGCCCGCGCGGCGGCGCCGAGAACATCGCGAAGACGATGTACGGACACCGCCTCGACGGCATCATCGCGATCGGCGGCGAGGGCACTCTCGCGGCGGCCAACCGCCTCTCGAACGACGGCATCAACGTGCTGGGTGTGCCGAAGACGATCGACAACGACCTGCGGGCGACCGACTACTCGTTCGGCTTCGACACCGCCGTCAACATCGCGACCGACGCCATGGACCGCCTGCGCACCACGGGCGACTCGCACCAGCGCTGCATGGTCGCCGAGGTCATGGGCCGCCACGTCGGCTGGATCGCCCTGCACGCCGGCATCGCCGCGGGCGCCCACGCGATCTGCATCCCCGAGGTGCCGATGTCGATCGACGAGATCGCCGACCTCGTGACCAAGGCGCACGACCGCGGGCGTGCACCGCTCATCGTCGTGTCGGAGGGCTTCACGCTCACCGGCATGGACGAGGCGTACAGCGACAAGGGCCTCGACGCGTTCAACCGTCCGCGGCTCGGCGGCATCAGCGAGGTGCTCGCGCCCGAGATCGAGCGCATCACCGGCATCGAGACGCGCTCCACGGTGCTCGGCCACATCCAGCGCGGCGGCTCGCCGTCCGGCTTCGACCGCGTGCTCGCCACCCGCCTGGGCCTCCACGCCGCCGATGCCGTCGTGGACGGCGCGTGGGGCCAGATGGTCGCGATGCGCGGCACCGACATCGTGCGCGTGCCTTTCGCCGACGCCCTCGGCGAGCTCAACACGGTGCCCCTGTACCGGTACGAAGAGGCCGCCGCCCTCTTCGGCTGATCCCGCGGTCGCGGGCGCCTGAGCCCGTCCGAGCTCCTGCAGCCGCAGGCGCCGAGCCGTCGGCATCCGCTCATCGCTCTTTCTGTCATCGCGGCGGTTCCACCGCGCGCATGTCCCCATTTCGGCGACGCGTGTCCCAATTTCCGCGCTAAGACGGCGAGCTTGTGAAAGAAAAGGGGACATGGAGAGGAGCGGGCCGACGCTGTGACGGCTCCTCCACAACGAGCGTTCGACGGAGGCTGTACCCCATTCGCGCGCTCGAGCGCTGGCTGCCGACCGTGGTGGACAAGAGTGAGCGGATGCCGCGCCGCTCGCCCTTGCCGCCAGAACTGCTCGCTCGATTCAGCGTCGCCGACGCCCTCGCGCTCGGCGTCTCGCCGTCGAGACTGAACAGCCGCGAGCTCAGGCGTCCTTTCAACGGCGTGCGCTCGACCGTGGTTCCGTCCGGCGCGACCCTGCTGGACGCGTGTCTCGATTACGCGCCGCGGCTGGCGCCATGCCAGTTCTTCAGCCACGAGACGGTGTTCGGGCTCATCGGAGCGCCCACGCCGGGGTGGCCTTACCGTCCGCTGGTCCATGTCTCGGCGCACCGGCCGGCGCGAGAGCCGCGCACTGCCGGAATCGTCGGCCACCGGCTGCAGGTGCGCGAGCCGGCGACGCGGGTGCTGGCGAATGGCCTGCGGGTGGAAGATCCTGTGCGGGCCTGGCGGCAGGCCGGCACGCTCTGGCCGCTGGACGCGCTCGTCGCGGCGGCAGACTTCCTGATCAGCGACCGAGGTCGCAGGCCACTCGCTTCGCTCGATGAACTCGTCGCCGAAGTGAACGCGATGGGCGACGTCCGCGGAGGCATCCTGCGCACAGCGCTGCTCCACTCGCGTGAGGGTGTGCGCTCCTCGCGCGAGACCGACCTCCGACTCCGCCTCCTCGCGGCCGGCCTGCCCGAGCCCGAGATCAACTGGACGCTGCGCGACCACCGCGGATCCTTCGTCGCCGAGCTCGACCTCGCCTACCCGCGATGGCGAGTCGCGCCGGAGTATGACGGACGCGTGCACGCCGAGAACGCCGCGCAGTTCGAGAAGGACGCCGACCGGTGGGACCGCATCCGCGCTGTCGGCTGGGAGCATGTGCGGATCCTCAACCACCACATGCGCGGCGACGGTGGGGCGGCGGTCGCGAAGGTGCGCGACGCGCTGATCCGGGCGGGCTGGCGTCCCGGACAATCGAGCCGTGTCCCACTTTCGTTCGAATAGAGGCTCTCATGCGGCCGAAAGTGGGACATGTGCCGCGGAAAGTGGCACATGCACCGCAGAAAGTGGGACATCCCTGCAGGGAGTGCGACCTGCCGGTGGGGGTATGCCGCGTCCGGCGGTCTGCGGCGCGCCGGCGCCGCGACAGTCAGCCGTGTCCCACTTTCGTTCCCATAACGGGGCCGGTGGAGTCGAAAGTGGGACATGCGCCGCAGAAAGTGGGACATGCGCCGCAGAAAGTGGGACATGCAGCCGGAGGGCGGTCGGGTGCCGCGGTCCGCACCTCGAAGAGGAGAGCGGATGCCGCGGGCCGCGGCATCCGCTCTCCGCGAGCGCGTGAGGGTCAGGCGTCGGCCACGCCCAGCACGTCCAGGATCCAGGCGAGCTCGAACGCCCGCTCGCGCCAGGCGTTGTAGCGGCCGCTGACCCCGCCGTGGCCGGCGACCATCTCGCACTTGAGCAGCGCGTCGGCGCCGACCTCGCGTAGGCGCGCGACCCACTTCGCCGGCTCGACGTACAGCACCCGGGTGTCGTTGAGCGACGTGACGGCGAGTATGCGCGGGTACGAGGCATCCGTCCGCACGTTCTCGTACGGGGAGTACGACTTCATGTAGGCGTACACGTCGGGGTTGTGCAGGGGGTCGCCCCACTCGTCCCACTCGATGACCGTGAGCGGCAGCGACGGGTCGAGGATGGTCGTCAGCGCGTCGACGAACGGCACGTCGGCGAGCACGCCGGCGAAGAGCTCCGGAGCGATGTTCGCCACCGCTCCCATCAGCAGCCCGCCCGCCGAGCCGCCCTCGGCCACGAGCTGCGAGGCCGTCGTGTAGCCGTTGTCGATGAGGTGCAGCGCCGCGTCGACGAAGTCGGTGAAGGTGTTGCGCTTGTTGAGCAGCTTGCCGTCCTCGTACCACTGGCGGCCCATCTCGCCGCCGCCGCGGACGTGCGCCACGGCGAACACGACGCCGCGGTCGAGCTCCGACAGCCGCGCCACCGAGAAGCCGGGCTCGATCGAGTGCTCGTACGATCCGTAGCCGTACAGGTGCACCGGGCGCGGCGCGACGCCCGCGTCGCCAAACGAGCGCTTGTAGACGAGCGAGACCGGCACTTGCGTGCCGTCCTGCGCGGTCGCCCACACGCGCTCCTGCGCGTAGTCCGACGGCTCGTAGCCGCCGAGCACCGGCTGCCGCTTGCGCAGGTGCAGCTCGCGGCTCGCGACGTCGAGGTCGTACACCGTCCCCGGCGTGACGAACGAGCCGTAGCCCAGCCGCAGCAGCGGCGGCGCCCACTCCGGGTTGCCGCCGGTGCCCACCGAGTACAGCGGCTCGTCGAACGCGATCTCGTCGACGGCGCCGGTCGCGTAGTCGAGCATGCCGAGTCGAGCGAGGCCGCCGCGGCGATAGCCGACGACACCCCAGTCGCGGAAGGTCGAGACGCCGAGCAGACGCTCGCCCGGGCGGTGGGGGATGACGACCGACCTCGCGCCGGAGGGATCGGATGCCGCCACCCGCACCAGCTCGAAGTCCAGGGCTCCGTCGTTGTGGAGGATGAAGAGGACGTCCTCGCCCTCGACGACGGCGTGCTCGGAGTCGTACTCGACACCCTCGGTGCGCGGCCACACGACGCGCGGCTCGCCACGGAGGTCGTCCGCATCCAGCAGCCATTCCTCGCTGGTGATGGACGAGCCGAGGCCGATCACGAGGAAGCGGTCGCTGCGGGTGAAGCCGGCGCCCACCCAGTACTTCTCGTCGGGCTCGTGGAAGAGCTTCGCGTCCTCGGCGACGGGCGTGCCGAGCTCGTGCAGCCACACGGTGTCGGGGCGCCACGCGTCGTCGACCGTCGTGTAGACGATGAAGCGGCCATCGGGCGAGAAGGTGGCACCGGCGAAGGTGCCGGGGATCTCGTCGGGCTGCTGCTCGCCCGTGACCAGGTCGCGCACGCGCACGGTGTAGCGCTCGTCTCCCGCGACGTCGACGCCGAACAGCATGAGCCGGCCGTCGTTCGAGACCTCGAAGCTGCCGAGCGAGAAGAACTCGTGGCCCTCGGCCTCGACGTTGCCGTCGAGCAGGACCTGCTCGCCCGGCACCTCCACGTCGGGCGAGAGCTCCGGCGGGGTCCAGTCGTCGGGGGACGCCAGCGGCGCCCGGCACTGGATGCCGTACTGCTTGCCCTCCACGGTGCGGCCGTAATACCACCAGTCGCCGCGCCGCGTGGGCACCGAGAGGTCGGTCTCGAGCGTGCGGCCCTTGATCTCGTCGAAGATGCGCTCGCGCAGCCCGTCGAGATGCGCGGTGCGCTGCTGCGTGTACGCGTTCTCGGCCTCGAGGTGCGCGATGACGGCCGCATCCTCCTTCGCGCGGAACCACTCGTACCGATCCTCGACGTCATCGCCGTGGTGGGAGCGCACGGTGATCCGGCTGTCGGCGACGGGGGGACGGATGCCGGAGGCAGAGGCGGATGCGGCGGAGGCAGGGTCGCTGAGGGTCACCGTTCCACGCTAGTCGCCTCCGAGTTGACCGGTCGGGTCGCCGATGTAGGATTCTTCTGGCCGGTTGCCGGTTCCTGAATTCTTGGTGAACTGTTCGTTCGTCGCGCCGATCCCGTCGGCACCACTCCTTCTTCACTCCTCACCGAAAGCGAACGGTGGAAACCGCAACCCTCATCATCGTTCTGGTGATCGCGCTGGCGCTGTTCTTCGACTTCACGAACGGCTTCCACGACACCGCGAACGCGATGGCCACGCCCATCGCCACCGGGGCCCTCAAGCCCAAGACCGCGGTGCTGCTCGCCGCCGTCCTGAATCTCATCGGCGCGTTCCTGTCGACCGAGGTCGCCCAGACGATCTCGGGCGGCATCATCAACGAGGCGCAGATATCCCACGACATCTTCCCCGAGATCATCTTCGCCGGCCTCATCGGCGCCATCACGTGGAACATGCTCACGTGGCTGCTGGGGCTTCCGTCGTCGTCGTCGCACGCCCTCTTCGGCGGGCTGATCGGCGCGACGCTCGTGGGCGTGGGCGTCGCCGCCATCAACTTCGGCGTCGTGATGTCGAAGGTGATCCTGCCGGCGCTGATCGCGCCGGTGACCGCCGGGCTGATCGCCTTCCTCGCGACCAAGCTCGCGTACGCGCTCACACGGCGCTACGACAGCAAGCCCGACGGGCGCGACGGCTTCCGCTTCGGCCAGATCTTCACGTCGTCGCTCGTGGCGCTCGCCCACGGCACCAACGACGCGCAGAAGACGATGGGCATCATCACGCTGCTGCTGATCACGGCCGGACTGCAGTCGTCGGCCGATCCCGAGCCCCAGACGTGGGTCATCTTCGCCTGTGCGATCACCATCGCCCTCGGCACCTACATGGGCGGCTGGCGCATCATCCGCACGCTCGGCAAGGGGCTCACCGAGGTCAAGCCCGCGCAGGGCTTCGCGGCGGAGAGCTCGACGGCCTCGACGATCCTGGCCTCGAGCGCCCTCGGCTTCGCGCTGTCGACCACGCAGGTCGCGTCGGGATCGGTCATCGGCTCGGGCCTCGGCCGCCGCGGGTCGCAGGTGCGCTGGCGCACCGCGGGCCGCATCATGATCGGCTGGGTCCTCACCCTCCCCGCGGCCGGCGCGGTCGGTGCGCTCGCCGCGCTGCTGGTGGTGTGGCTGCCGGTCTGGGGCGTCATCATCGACGCCATCCTCGCGGTCGCCATCATCCTGGGCCTCTTCATGCGGTCACGTCGCGACGAGGTCAACGCGTCGAACGCGATGAGCGAGGTGGCCGAGTCCGGCCGCGCGGTCAAGGTCAAGAAGAACCCGCCGCCCACGCGGCGGCAGCGCGCGATCGCGCGCGAGGAGGCGCGACGCCGTGCGGCCGAGGAGGCCGCGGCGAAGAAGGCCGCGAAGGCTGCCAAGTCCGGCAAGCCGGCCAAGACCGCGCCCGCGGCGCCGGCCCCCGTGGCGCCCCGCACCTCGGGCGATGGCTCGGGCAGCGGTGCATCCCCCGACGCCGGAGACGACCGAACGCCGTC
Source organism: Microbacterium sp. M3 (assembly GCF_033548675.1). Classification (NCBI taxonomy): domain Bacteria; kingdom Bacillati; phylum Actinomycetota; class Actinomycetes; order Micrococcales; family Microbacteriaceae; genus Microbacterium; species Microbacterium sp. M3. The sequence goes on along the minus strand of NZ_JAWTZT010000003.1, from coordinate 99,339 downwards.
GTCGACGAAGAACGGGGCCGAGTCATGATCGAGATCAACTGGCTGGCCTTCGTCCAGGTCTTCATCGCGGCGCTGATCGCTGCGGTGCTCGTCGTCGGCTTCTACGCGCTGGGCCTGCGCATGCTGGTGCGCGCCGGCCGTGCGCCGGTCGTCGCGCCGGCCGAGTTCACCGACGCGATCACGGTCATCTCCGAGAAGGAGGCGCGCCGCGCCGAGAAGGCCGCGGCCAAGGCCGCGAAGCGCAGCCCCCTGACGACCGGTCAGAAGCGCCTGGCGCTGGTGGCCGCGTACGCCAGCTTCGCCGTGTGCGCGGCGGCCGTCCTGGGCGGGCTGCTGCTCATCGTCTTCAACCACTGAGCACTCCGACACCGGCCGGCGCGATGCCGGATCGGTGCGGCGCCCGGTCGGTGCTCGCCGAATAGACTCGGGGCATGGACGCGGCCCCGGTGCAGTTCGGTCAGTACCCTCCCGCGCGACGCACGCTGCTGCACCTCAGCGACACGCATCTCCTCGCCGGCAACGCCCCGCTCGGCGGCCGGTTCGACACGGGCGCCAACCTCGCCCGGACGCTCGACGCCGCCGAGGCCACCGGCATCCGTCCCGACGCCATCGTCTTCACCGGCGACCTGACCGATCTCGGCGAGCCCGAGGCCTACACAGCCCTGCGCGCGGCTGTCGAGCCGGTCGCCGAGCGACTCGGCGCCCCCGTGGTGTGGGTGGCCGGCAACCACGACGAGCGGCCGGCCCTGCGCCGTGACCTGCTCGGCCTCGACCCGACCGAGCAGCCGGTGACCGGAGTGTGGGATCTGGGGGGCCTCCGCCTGATCGCGCTGGACTCGACGGTGCCGGGCTGGCATCACGGCGATCTCGATGCCGCGCAGCTCGAGTGGCTGCGCGCGGAGCTGGCGACCCCGGCGCCGCTCGGAACCATCCTCGCGATGCACCACCCGCCCCTGCCCTCGCACGTGCCGCTGTTCGACATCCTCGAGCTGCGCGACCAGCGACGCCTGGCACAAGTGATCGCCGGAACCGACGTGCGCGCCATCCTCGCGGGCCACCTGCACTACTCCACGAGCGGCACGTTCGCGGGTGTGCCGGTGAGCGTCGCGGCGGCCACCTGCTACACCATGAACCTCGCCCGCGCGGCGGTCGAGGTGAACGGCATGGACGCCGGGCAGTCCTTCCATCTCGTGCACGTGCACGACGAAACGATCACCCACGCCGTCGTCCCGGTCGTCGACGCGCCTACGAGCGACTACTTCTCGGCCGAGTGGGTGGAGCGGATGTCGCGGCTCACGCCCGAGCAGCGCCTCGAGGAGTTCTCGCGCAAGCGCCGACTCTGACCTCTTCGACACCGTGAGTCCTCCGCCGTGTACGTCGCGCGTGGTCGCGCTGTACGCGGCGTACAGGCGGCCGCGGGTGTCCCGCGAGTAGGCTCGAACGCATCCCGCACACCGCTGTGAACGACCCACGAGGACTGCACACATGGCTCTGGACGCAATGACGCGAACCCGCACCGAGACCGACTCCCTGGGATCCCTGGAGATCCCCGCCGACGCGTACTGGGGCATCCACACCGCCCGCGCGCTGGAGAACTTCCCGATCTCGAAGCGGCCGATCTCGGTGTACCCCGACCTCGTTCGCGGGCTCGCGATGGTGAAGCAGGCGTCCGCGCGGGCGAACAAGGAGATCGGGGCGATCGACGCGGCCAAGGCCGACCTCATCGACCGCGCCGCGCAGCTGGTGATCGACGGCCAGTACCACGACCAGTTCGTGGTGGGCGTGATCCAGGGTGGCGCGGGCACGTCGACCAACATGAACGCCAACGAGGTGATCACCAACATCGCGCTCGAGCTGGCGGGGCGCGAGAAGGGCGACTACGCGTTCCTGTCGCCGATCGACGACACCAACCGCAGCCAGTCGACCAACGACGTCTACCCGACGGCGATCAAGGTGGGCCTCGGGCTCGACCTGCAGACGCTGCTGGAAGAGCTCGACCTGCTGCGGCGTGCCTTCCTGGCGAAGGCCGTCGAGTTCCACGACGTGCTCAAGGTCGGCCGCACCCAGCTGCAGGACGCCGTGCCGATGACGCTCGGACAGGAGTTCCACGGGTTCGCCACGACGCTCGGCTACGACCACCAGCGCCTCACCGAGAACGCGTACCTGCTGTACGAGGTCAACATGGGCGCGACGGCGATCGGCACCGGCATCACGACCCATCCGGCGTACTCGTCGGCGGTGCTGCGGCACCTCCGGGAGATCACGGGGCTCGACCTCGCGACCGCGGCCGACCTGGTCGAATCCACGAGCGACACCGGCTCGTTCATGTCGTTCTCGGCCTCGCTCAAGCGCAACGCCATCAAGCTGTCGAAGATCTGCAACGACCTGCGCCTGCTCTCGTCGGGCCCGCAGGCGGGCTTCGGCGAGATCAACCTCCCGGCACGGCAGGCAGGGTCGAGCATCATGCCGGGCAAGGTCAACCCGGTCATCCCCGAGGTCGTGAACCAGGTCGCCTTCGCCGTCGCCGGCGCCGATCTCACGGTCACGATGGCCGTCGAGGGCGGGCAGCTGCAGCTCAACGCGTTCGAGCCGGTCATCGCGCACTCGATCTTCCAATCCATCACGTGGCTCCGTCAGGCGATGTTCACCCTCCGGGTCAACTGCGTCGACGGCATCACCGCGAACCGCGAGCGGCTGGGCGCCATGGTCGGCTCGTCGGTCGGGGTCATCACCGCGCTCACGCCGTTCATCGGCTACGCCGCGGCCGCCGCGCTCGCCAAGACGGCCCTGCTCACCGGCCGGAGCGTCGCGGACCTCGTCGTGGAGGCCGGCTTGATGTCGGCCGACGAGGTCGCCAAGCAGCTCTCGCCCGCCCGACTGTCGGGCCTGGAGACGGTGACCGCCGCCATCCCGGTGGTGCAGGCTCCGGAGGACGTGGTGGTGGGGGAGTCCGCTGCCGACGCGCACCGCGTCTGACCGCCGGCCCGCGGGGCGGCGAAATCACCGGTCCGCCCGCGAAAGCCGCGTGCCCATCGGCGAACCCGGGCGCCCCCGGCGCGGCCGATTGCCCCGGGGGCGCCGGGACCGCTACCGTCATGCAGAGTCCATGCGAGAGGAACCCACATGACCGACCCCCAGACGCCTGCCGACCCGGCGAAGCAGCCCGACACCACCCCGGACGTCCCGCCGGCGCCCGCCGCCGACGCGCCTTCGGCAGCACCGGCCGCTCCGGCCTACGACGCGGCGCCCGCCGCCGACCCGGCGCCTGCCGTCCCGTCGTACGACAGCGCCCCGCCGGCGGCCCCGGCCTACGACACCGCCCCGCCCGCGGCCCCCGCCTACGGCGCGGCTCCGACCTACGCCGCTGCCCCGCCCGCGGCGTACGGCGGCCCGGCCGAGGGCCCGGTTCCGGGAAAGACGCTCGGCATCGTCGCGCTCGTCGTCGTCTTCTTCGCGTCGCTGATCGGCCTGATCCTCGGCTACGTCGCGCGCTCGCAGAGCAAGAAGGCGGGCGTGAAGAACACTCCCGCGAAGATCGCGATCATCCTGGGCTGGATCTTCCTCGTGCTCACCATCATCGGCACGATCATCTTCGTCGTCGTCCTGGTGAACCTGGGGTCGTCGGCTCTGCAGGAGCTGTGCGAGGGCATGCCTCCGGGAACGTACGACCTCACCACCGGCGGCACCGTCACCTGCCCGTGACGCGCTGACCACAGGAAGCCCCTTCTCCTTCGGAGGAGGGGCTTCCTCGTTCGTGCCGTCAGCCGACGATGCGGCAGTGCGTGGTGAGCGCGCCGATGCCGTCGATGCCCACCGTGACCGACGAGCGGTCGCGCAGGAACACCTGCGGGTCGCGCGAATACCCGGCGCCGCCGGGGCTGCCGGTCGAGATGAGCGTTCCGGGCAGCAGCGTGGCCGACCGGGAGAGATGCGAGATGAGGGTCGACACGGGCCGCACCATCTGCGCGGTCGACGCGTCCTGCAGCGTCGTCCCGTCGAGGACGGTCCAGATGTGCAGCGCCTGCGGGTCGGGGATCTCGTCGGCGGTCACCACGAACGGCCCGGTCGGGGTGAACCCGTCGAACGACTTGCAGCGCGACCACTGCGCTTCCGAGTACTGGATGTCGCGCGCGGTGATGTCGTTGACCACCGTGTAGCCCCACACGTGATCGAGCGCCCGCTCCGGCGCGACGTCCTTCGCGGGCGTGCCGATGATGACGCCGAGCTCCGCCTCGTAGTCGACCGACTCGCTGAGCGCCCTCGGCCATGTCGTCGTGCCCTCGTGGGCGGCGAGGGAGTTCGGCCACAGCACGAACACGGTCGGCGTGGAGTCCGTCTTCAACCCCAGCTCGCTGGAGTGCGCCGCGTAGTTCAGTCCGATGGCCAGGATCACGGGTGGCGCGAGCACGGCGGACGCGAACCGCAGGGTGTCGAGCGGATGCCGCGCCCCGGCGTCGGCGGCATCCCGCACACGCGCGAGCAGCTCGTCGCCGCCGGCGATGAGCTCCTCGAGCACGCCGGGCGCGCCGTCGAAGAGCCCGGCCACGACGATCGCCTCGTCGCCCTCGATCACGGCCAGTCGCGGCTCGTCCGACCCCGGGAACAGCACATGGGCGAAGCGCATGCCCCCAACCTAGCCGGGAGTCCTCTGCGGCCGGGTCATCTGCGACGTGCCCGATCCCGTCCAGCGGCCGGCGGTGCGCCGGCGCGGCCCTAGGCTGAGCGCATGACGTTGGATCCCGGCGCCGCGCGACCGCGGCCCTCGTTGACGCCGCCCGAGTTCGCCTCCGCGCTCGCCCAGCCCCGGCATGCGGCGCCCGCGCAGATCACCCCGCCGGCGACGTCGCCCGCGCCCGTGCCCTTCCCGACCGGGACGGCACCGCGCCGCGGACGTACGGCATCGGTCTGGCTGGTCGGGATCCTGATCCTCGTGCTGGTCGCTCTCATCGGCTACTTCCTCAGCGCGATGGGCCCGGGGGCGTCGCTGGTCGGCATGCTGCTCGCGCTGGTGCCGCTCGTCGGGGTCCTGTTCGCGGTGCGCATCGTCGACCGCTGGGAGCCCGAGCCGCGCGGTCTGCTGGCGCTGGCCGTCGCGTGGGGCGCGATCGCATCGGTCGGCATCGCCCTGGGGGTGGACTGGGTGCTCTCGCTCGCGTTCGGCGACGGCACCTCAGAGGTGCGCGAGGTGCTGCGGGCGGTGGTGCAGGCGCCGGTCGTGGAGGAGTTCGCCAAGGGCCTGGGTGTGCTGCTCATCTTCGCGACCGCGCGCCGGGCGTTCGACGGCCCGGTCGACGGCATCGTCTACGGCGCCCTCATCGGTGCCGGGTTCGCCTTCACCGAGAACATCCAGTACTTCGCGCTCAGCTACATCCAGGGTGGCGCCGTCGAGACGACGGCGACATTCTTCATGCGAGGCATCCTCTCGCCATTCGCGCACGTGATGTTCACGAGCGTCACGGGCTTCGCCGTCGGGCTCGCCGCGCGCCGCGGCTTCTCCACCGGGCAGGCGATCGGTCCCTGGCTGCTCGGGCTCGCGGGCGCGGTCGCGCTGCACGCCTTCTGGAACGGCTCCGCGGTCTTCGGCGACTTCTTCCTGCTCTACATCACCCTCCAGGTGCCGCTGTTCGTCGGCTTCATCCTCGGCGTCGTCGCCCTGCGCCGCGAGGAGTCGCGGCTCACCCGGCGGCGGCTGGGCGACTACGCGGCGGCCGGCTGGTTCACCCCGCAGGAGGTCGACATGCTCGCCACCTCCGCGGGGCGCAAGGCGGCACTGGCGTGGGCGCGCTCGCTGCGGGGCGACCGCAGTGCCCTCATGAAGACGTTCATCGCCGATGCGACGGCGCTGGCGGCGACGCGCCAGCGCGCGATCACGGGGCGGGATCCGCAGGCCGCCGGCGACGAGCGCGACCTCCTCGCCAAGACCACGGCCACCCGCGCGGCGATGTTCGCCCCGTAGACCTTGACACCGCGGCGGCCTCCCCGGCATCCTGAGACCAGCCAACTCAGCGCTCGGTAGACACGCAGGCATCGCCGCGGCACCGAGCGCTGAGTTTTGAGTCGGGCCGGATCGATGCGAGCGAAGCCCGCGTTGATGCGGCCCGACTCAAGATCGGGGAGCGAGCGCCAGCGAGCGTATCGAGATCCCCGCGACGGTGCGCGCACAGCCCTCGCCGTGCTTGGATGGGTGTCATGACTGACGACCGCACCAAGCCCGAGATCGACCCGCCCGCCGGCCCGGCGCCGGCCGACCTCGTCATCCGCGACCTCGTCGTGGGCGACGGCGCCGAGGCCAAGCCCGGCGACACCGTCACCGTCCACTACGTGGGCGTCGAGTACGAATCCGGTGAGGAGTTCGACTCGTCGTGGAACCGCGGCGAGAGCATCCAGTTCCCGCTGCGCGGCCTCATCCAGGGGTGGCAGGACGGCATCCCGGGCATGAAGGAGGGGGGTCGCCGCGAGCTGGTGATCCCGCCGAACCTCGCCTACGGTCCCGCCGGCGGCCACTTCCTCGGCGGCAAGACGCTGATCTTCGTCATCGACCTCATCAAGGTCGGCTGACCGCTTCTCGTGCACGCAGAGGGGGACGGATGCCGCGGCATCCGTCCCCCTCTCGCATGAGTCCCGCCGCCCCGGACGATATCAGTTTGCATTCATGGGAATAGAACTGGACGATGGTCGTGTTGGACCACGTATGCCCGGTCCCCGCGGGCGCCCCACACGACACGAAGGACGACCATGACCGACTCCACCACGATCGACGTTCCCGGCTACAAGGCAGGCACCTGGGTGCTCGACCCCGCGCACAGCGAGGTCACGTTCAGCGTCCGCCACATGATGATCTCGAAGGTCCGCGGCACCTTCGGCATGAAGAGCGCGACCCTCGTCGCTCCCGAGAACCCGCTCGAGGCCCAGGTCGAGGCATCCGTCGACGTCACGTCGGTCGACACGAAGGACGACGGCCGTGACAACCACCTCCGCTCCGCCGACTTCTTCGACGTCGAGAACCACCCGACGATGGAGTTCCGCTCGACCGGCGCCCGCATCGAGGGCGACGACTTCCTCGTCGACGGCGACCTGACCATCCGCGGCATCACCAAGCCGGTGACCTTCGAGTTCGAGTTCGGCGGCTTCGGCACCGACCCGTGGGGCAACTACAAGGCCGGCGCCACCGCCAAGACCGTGGTGAACCGCGAGGACTTCGGCCTCACCTGGAACGCCGCGCTCGAGACCGGCGGCGTGCTCGTGGGCAAGGACGTCACGATCACGCTCGACCTGCAGGGCGCGCTCCAGCAGGACTGACCGCAGCGCACGAGATGAGCGGATGCCTCGGCCCGAGGCATCCGCTCATCTTCGCGTGGGCGGGGCGCTCGACAGGAGTCAGCCCGAGACCGACACCGTCTCGCGCACGTGCACGACGCCCTCGACCAGCGCGACGTGCACGTGGGCGACGCCCCGCCGGGTGACCTTGTTGCGCCGGATGGTGCCGTCGGTCGATGTGAAGTGCTCGGGGGAGTCGTCGTCGGTGAGATAGACCGGCTGAACGATGGTCCAGTCGAGGTCGGAGCCGCGGAGCACTCCCTCCTGGATCTCGGAGTCGATGATCTGCGGGCGGATCAGCAGGGCGAAGAGGATCCGGTCGGTGAGCCGCAGGAGCGAGCGGGTGTCGCCCACGCCATAGGACGACTGCACGACCAGGCGGCGGACGCCGGCCCGGCGCGCGGCCGCGACGATGGCCGCGGTGCCGGTGGAGCGGACGTCATCGCGCGTGCCCTGCGCGCCGCGCAGCCGCACCCGTACGACGGGCTCGGAGATGCCGAGCGTCACGACGATGCCGTCGTGCCCGGGGATGACGGCATCGAGGACCGCCTGCTGGGTGGCGTCGCCGTCGACGCGCTGCAGCCCGGGGCGGGCGGAAAGCGCCGAGGCGTGGCGGGCGAGGGCGGTGACGGTGTGGCCGCGCTCGAGCAGGGCGTCGCAGACGGCCCGGCCCGATCCGCCCGTGGCGCCGATGACGAGGATGTTCATGAGGATCTCCCTTCGGTGGTGATCCCACTCTCGCGCCGCCGCGCAGGATGATCTATCGTCAGGTGTACGTATTCCATGATCGATCGTCCGGAGGCCGCATGACTGTCGCGATGCCGTGGGACAGCGAGGACGCCCTGACTGCGGCCCTCTACCAGGTGCGCATGCGCGGCGCCTTCTACTCGTGGACCGAGGCCTCGACGGAGTGCGCGGTCGCGATGCCGCAGTTCCCCGGCACGCTGAGCTTCCACATCGTGGCGCACGGCACCGCGTATGTGGAGGTGGCGGGTGCGGAGGCCGTCCGGCTGGATGCGGGGCGGCTCGCCTTGGTGCCGCGGGGGATCGACCACCGGGTCTCGACCGCGCCCGGCGCGCCGCTCGCCGGCCGTGCCGACCTGCTGCCGCAGGCCATGCTCGGCGACGCCTTCTCGGTGCTCCGGCTCGGGCCGGAGACCCCCGAACCGCCGCTGGCGCTGCTGTGCGGCGTCGTCGCGTTCGACTCGCCCGCCGTGGACGACATGCTCGCCGTGCTGCCGTCGATCGTGACGGTGGACTCCGCGCGCCACCCCGTCATGGCGGCGCTGCTGCCGCTGCTGGCGCGCGAGCTGCGCGAGCCCATGCCGGGCGGCGATGCCGTCGCGACACGCCTGGCCGATGTGCTCGTGGTCGAGACGATCCGCGCGTGGCTAGCCGACGGCGAGGCCGAGACCGGCGGCTGGCTCGCGGCGCTGCGCGACCCGCAGCTGGGGGCGGCGCTGGCTGCGGTGCACCGCGAGCCCGGGCATCCGTGGACCCTCGAGGTGCTCGCCCGGCGCGCGACGATGTCGCGCTCGGCGTTCGCCGCGCGCTTCACCGCCGTTGTCGGCACGCCGCCGATGGCCTACGTGGCCGCGGCGCGCATGCGCGCCGCGCGTGCGATGCTCGCCGAGGGGCGGAGCGTCGCGGCGGTCGCCGCCGCCCACGGCTACGGCTCGGAGGCCGCATTCAGCCGCGCCTTCGCCCGCGTGACGGGGGAGACGCCCGGGCGCGTGCGGCGCAGCGCCGCCTGACCGTCGTCAGGGCGACGGTGTCGCGCGCCGCCGACGGAGCCGGTCCTGTGCGAGCAGGATGCCCAGGAAGACCACGAGCGCGCCCACCGGCTCGTTCCAGGAGATCGTCTCGCCGAGGATCGCGATGCCGAGGATCACGCCCACCACGGGCGTGATGTAGGTCACCGTCGAGGCGCGCGTCGGTCCCCAGGCGCGCACGGTGTTCTGGTTCCAGACGTACGCGATGCCCGTCCCGAGGCATCCCAGCAGCACCAGGCTCAGGATGATGGGGGCGTCGAGGCGCACCGGCGACAGCACCAGCACGGGCGTGAGCAGCGCCATCACCACTCCCGCCATCGCGATGTAGCCGAACGTGAAGGCGAGCGCCGACATGCCGGTGTTCGAGACGAACCGCCGCATGTACGCGAAGCTGAACCCGTAGCTGGCGGTCGCCCCCAGGATCGCCAGTTCGGCCACGAGGCTGCCGTCGAAGGCGATGCCCTGCCAGGGCGCGATGATGACGATCACGCCCAGGATGCCGACCCCGATGCCGACGACCTGCATCGCCTTGAGCCGCTCGACGCGGAACACCAGCCACGCCATGATCGCGGTCATGATCGGCGTGGTGGCGTTGAAGATGCTCGCGACGCCCGAGCTGACGTGCTGCTGCGCCCACGAGAACAGCAGGAAGGGGATGACGCAGAACGTCAGCCCCAGGACGAGCAGGTGCGCCCACACGCGCAGGCTCCGCGAGAGCCGCTCGCGGCGGAGCAGTACGAGCGCCCCCAGCGTGAGCGCGCCGAGGAGGATGCGGGTCCAGGCCACCTGGGCGGGCGAGATGCCGGTGAGCGAGACCTTCATGAACAGGAAGCTCGATCCCCAGACGACGCCCGCCAGCACGAACTGGACGGCGACCCACCGCGCCGACGGGCCGGCGGCGGCGCGCAGCGTCGGGGTCGTCGCGGTGGAGGTCATGCAGCCACGGTACGACCGCGGCGGCCGGCCCACGCCGCTGCGGGGATGCGTCGTCCGAAATCCGCCGATGTGCGGCCGTCCGGCTACGGCGCGGAGCGGACCGGCGCGGGAGGCGGCGGTTCGCCGGGGCATCCGTTCACTGGTAGACTCTTCAGGTTGCCGTTGGATCGGCCGCGGAGAAAGAGAGCTCGCACATCGGGTGACGGGCACCGCGCAACAAGCAGAGAGGGGATCACCTATGGCACTGGAAGCAGACGTCAAGAAGGCGATCATCGAAGAGTACGCGACGCACCCCGGTGACACCGGATCCCCCGAGGTGCAGGTCGCGATGCTGACGCAGCGCATCAAGGACCTCACCGAGCACCTCAAGGAGCACAAGCACGACCACCACTCGCGTCGTGGGCTGTTCCTGCTCGTCGGTCAGCGCCGCCGTCTGCTCGGCTACCTCCAGGACATCGACATCAACCGTTACCGGTCGCTGATCGAGCGTCTCGGACTCCGCCGCTAATCGCAGCCAGCGTTCAATCGCGCAAAACATTCTTGTGAAGGCCTCCCCACGGTGTGGGGAGGCCTTCAACGTTTCCGCCCGCCTGCGCCGAAACAGGGCATTCGCGCCGAAACCGAGGACGAGGCCCCAGGTTTCGACGCGATTGCCTTGGTTCGAGAGCCCTGGGCGAAGAAGTCTGGCGGATGCCGCGGCTAACGCGCGGCGGAGGCCCGCGCGGCGACGAGGTCGGCGTGGTGGATCTCCGCCACGTCGGGGTGGGCGCGCAGCCGTGACTTCAGCGCGTTCTCGCCGTACAGCGCATGGATGGGGTTCGACGGATCCTGGGTGACGCCGCGCGCCTGCGCCGCCAGCTCAGCGGGCAGCTCGATGAGCGGCAGGCGCTTGTCGAGCGCCGGGTTGAAGAAGAACGGCACCGAGATGCGGTCGTCGGGGTACCTCGGGGAGATGACGCGGTGCTTGGTGGCGATGAGGTAGCCCTGCGTGGCGTACTCGAGCAGTTCGCCGATGTTCACGACGAAGGCCCCGGGCACCGGGGGAGCGTCGACCCAGACGCCGTCGCGCTCGACCTGGAGCCCGCCCTTGCCCGGCTCGACCCACAGCAGCGTCAGCACGCCCGAGTCCTTGTGGGCCCCGACGCCCTGCTGGGGCGTCGGGTCCTCCTTGCCGGGGTAGCGGACGATCTTGATGAGCGTCGAGGGCTCGCCGAAGTGCTCGTCGAAGTAGTCCTCGCGCGCACCGAGCGACAGCGCCCACGCCCGCAGGAGCTTGCGGGCGACGCCCGACAGGTGGTCGTGCCACTCCGACACGACCTCGCGCAGCTCGGGTTGCGCGTCGGGCCACAGGTTCGGGCCGACCAGGCGCGCGAAGTCGGGCGCGCCGGGATCGGCGACCGCCTCGCGCTCGGGGCCGATGTCGATCTGCTCGCGCCAGTCGACCTCGCCCTGGGTGCGCTCGCCGCCCACGCGGGTGTACCCGCGGAAGTGCGGGCTCTTGACGTTCTCGATGGCGAGCTTGTCGGCCTCCGGAAGGGCGAAGAAGTCGCGCGCGGCCCGGTGCAGGCGTGACTCCAGCTCGGGGGTGACCCCCGTCCCGGTGAGGTAGAAGAAGCCGACGTCGTGGGTCGCCGCCCGCAGGTCGTCGCGGAATCGCGCGGCGGCCTCCGGGCCCTCGTCCAGCCGGGAGAGATCGAGGATCGGCAGGTTCAGCTCGGTCATGAGCCGAGAGTAGGCGCGGGTCGCGGCATCCGTCCCGTTTGTTGCCGTGGGTTACCGGCGGTGGAGCCCGGCACGCCGACCGGGCCCCACCGTCCGGTCAGGAGGTCGGGCGGTTCATGTCGGGGATCGTGATGGGTGTCGTCGTCCCCGACTGGCCCTTGTTCAGGAACGCCATCGCGATCGCCCGCAGCAGCTGGTCGAACAGGTAGAAGTTCGCCGGCATGATGCGGATCAGCCCCTCGCGGAACAGGATGTACGACGGCCAGCCGACACGGATCGTCGCGGCCGCCACGTAGTCCCGCTTGAGCCCGAGCCAGTCACCGACGTCGTTGCCGAGCTGATAGCGCACGAACTCGTTGAGGAAGCCGCGCGTGACCCCGAGGTCGACCTGGGCGACGAGCCCGAGCAGCACCTCGGCCAGGTACTTGCCCTCGGTCGTCGGAGCGAGGATCGGGGTCAGGATCTGCGCGGCCTGGGCGTGGGCGGCATCCCACGTCGCGGGGATGTACTCGTCCCGCACGCCGAGGAAGTGCAGCGCCACCTGCCAGGAGTGCAGGAACGCGTCCTCGTCGGCCCGCGACATCGGCACCTTCCACTCCTTGAGCTTCTTGTGCGCGAACGTGCCCGTGCTGTGGAACGTGACGAGGATGTCGTGGTTCGAGATCGGGATCTCTTCGTCGTGGCCGCTGGCCTGCCAATGCGGCGATTGCGGCAGCAGGTGACGCACCGCGGCGTGCACCATGCGGGTGCGGTTGGCGGTGACGATGAACTCGCCGGTGTTCTCGAAGGCGTTGAGGTCGCTCAGGTCGTAGCCGAACGAGAACGTCTTCGCGGCGCGGTCCTGCATGTCGGCGCCGCCCTTCGAGTGATACACCGACCGCGCCTCGCGGGGGATCACCGTCGACATGATGCCGCCGCCGACGCCGTAGATCATGAAGAGGTACGTGTCCTTGCGGCGGTTGAAGTCGGCCGCGCGGCGCAGCTTGGTGCGGTCGGCCCACGCGGGCAGCTGCATGTGCCCGTTCAGCCAGCCCGAGATCTCGGGCGGGAGGCCGGCGGGAACGGGCTGCCAGTTGTTGACCCAGCCGTCCATCGCCGCGTTGACCTGGGCGGTCTGCCCGCTGTCGGTGATGGTCGCGATGATCTGGTCGATCTCGTCGTCCCAGACCCACTGCGGGTCGACGCCGCTGCCGCTGCCGACGACGGACTGGCTCGGCGCCCAGGTCCACGACCTCTCCGACACGGCACCGGTCGTCGCCGATGCGGCCTTGGGCACGACGGCGCCGGCCAGGCCGAGCGCTGCTCCCAGCGTCAGCACGGAGCGTCTGTTCACGTCGGTCATTTGCCACCTTCTTCCCGGAAAAAGGGATGGACCGACCCCGGCCGCCACGTCACCCTCGACGCGCTCTGTTACCCGCAGTCCATCCTGGACTGATGTGATTCGCCGTTAACATATGGGCAGAACGCGGCAGCGCGCAACCCCTCCCGTGGGAAGGGGTCGGGGCGCGCGGGAAAGCCGGAGGTCAGCCGTTCTGACGCGGATCGGGGCGCGGAGTCCGAGGCTCCTCCCGCGGGCGCCGCGACCCGGTCGGGTCGCTGCGGCGTCCCTCGCGCCTGGCCAGGGTCGGGTCGGCGAACAGCCAGTTCGGGCGGGGCTCGACGAGCGGCCGGAAGATCCGGCGGACCGGCTTCGTCGCAAGGCCCAGTGCGATGAGGACGGAGGCCACGATCACCAGCGGCAGCCAGAGCCACGTCGGCTCGGCGTGGCGGAGCAGCCCGTTCTCGCGGAACGGGTACAGCACGAACGAGTGCAGCAGGTAGACGTACATCGTGTACTGCCCGAAGTGCGTCCACCAGTGCCCGCCGCGCGGCAGCAGGGCGAAGAACGCGAACGACAGCGCGATCGCCACGAGCATCAGGGCGAGGCGCACGCCGCCCGCCCACCACTGCGTGCCGCCGATCGCCGCATAGTTCTCGTCGTAGAACAGCCACTCGCGCAGGTTCATGGCGCGCCAGTCGTCGACGAAGAACCACGCCGCCCAGCCCGCGACGGCGAAGAGGCCGACGCTTCCTGCCCAGACCCACCACGAGCGGTGGTCGAGGAGGCGCCATCTCGCCACGATGTCGTGCTCGCGCAGCCACCAGCCGAGCGTGAAGAAGGGCAGCAGTCCCAGCGTGCGCGACAGCGAGAAGGTCGAGTCGATGTTCGGCAGGTACCCGGCGCCGATCGAGATCGCCACCGTCCACAGCAGCGGCCACCGCAGCAGCGCGAGGTACGGCAGGACGACCCGGAAGATGCCCAGCGCCAGCAGGAACCACAGCGTCCACGACGGCTGGGTGAGGTTGGGGCTGGCCTGTCCCTCGACCAGCCACTTCGTCAGCGTCCACAGTCCCTCGAAGACGACGTAGGGCACGAGGATGTCGGTGATCACACGCGCCATCTGCGTCCGGGTGGGGGCATCCGACTTCGAGAAGTAGCCCGAGATGATCGCGAAGGCGGGCATGTGGAACGCGTAGATCACCAGGTACAGGCTCAGGGCGATGTCGGAGTCGTAGGTGAGCCGCTGCACCGCGTGGCCGAGCACCACGAGCACGATGCACGCGAAGCGCGCGTTGTCCCAGAACGGCACGCGCCGGCGCGGTCGAGCGACCGATCCCGTAGGGGTGCTCGCGGTGGGTGGAGCGCTGCTGCCGGTCATCGTCACCTCTCGCCGGGGCGCTGACCACCTTAGCCGCGTCCGCGGCGCCGGGCCGCTGCTTGACACCGCGTCCCAGGGTGCCGGAATCTGAGTGCGAGCGTGCCGGCGAGCCGCGCCGGAGAGGACGATGATGACGGATGCCGCGACCGGAGCCGCATCGCCGGGCTCCGCGACCGACCGCCCCGTGGTGAGGGTGAGCGCGGGTGCGGTCCGCGGCACCCGCGTGGACGGACTGGACCGCTTCCTGGGCATCCCGTACGCCGCCCCGCCCGTCGGCGAGCGCCGATTCCGGGCGCCGGAGCCGGCGGCGGCGTGGGAGGGGGAGCGGGATGCCTCGGCCTTCGGCCCGACCGCCCCGCAGCGCCCGTACGGCGCGGCGATCGCGAAGTACCTCGCCACCGTCGAGGTGCCCGGCGACGACATCCTGACCGTCAACGTCTGGACGCCCGTCGACCGCGCGCCCGATGCCGCGCTGCCGGTGCTCGTGCTCGTGCACGGCGGTGCCCTGACGCGCGGCGGCGCGGCGCTGCCGACCTACGACGGCGAGCGTTTCGCGCGCCACGGCATCGTGTTCGTGTCGGTGCAGTACCGCCTCGGCCAGGAGGGGTTCGCGGTGCTCGACGACGCGCCGCAGAACCTGGGCGTGCTCGACCAACAGGCCGCGCTGCGCTGGGTGCGACGCGAGATCGCGGCGTTCGGCGGCGATCCCGGCCGCGTGACGGTGATGGGGCACTCCGCCGGCGCCAACACGCTGGCCGCGCTCCTAGCGCTGCCGCACGCGAAGGAGCTCTTCGACCGGGCGATCCTGCAGTCCGGCCCCCTCGTGGCGCAGCCCGCGGGCAAGGCCGGCCGCATGACGCAGGCGATCGCGAAGCGCCTCCGGGTGCCGGCCACCCGAGCGGGCTTCGCCGCGGTGCCCGCCGACGACCTCGTCGCCCACCAGACCGCGATCGCCGCCGGCGGCTCGCCGGCCGGCCGTGGCCCGACGGTGGCCCTGGCGATCGGCGGCGAGGCGATCCCGCGCAACCCGCTGGAGGCACTCCTCTCGGGTGCGGGCCGCGGCATCCCCGTCCTCATCGGCTCGACGAGCGAGGAATACCGTCTCTGGCTCGTGCCCACCGGAGCTGTCGACCGGGCGAGCCGTCTCACGGTGACCCTCGCGCGGCTCGCGACGCGGGTGCCCGCCCGCATCGTGCGCGCCCATCGGGCGCGTCGGCCGGGTGCCAAACCGGGCGAGATCCTCGGCGAGGTCATCACCGACATGCTGCTGCGGGGGCCGATCACGCGGCTGGCCGACAGCCGTGTCGGCGCCGCGGACTCGCCGACGTGGGTCTACGAGTTCCGCTGGCGCAGTCCCGTCGACGACCTGGGCGCCGCCCACGTGATGGAGCTCGGCTTCGTGTTCGACCGTCTGGCGCAGCCCGACGCGATCGGCATCGGCGGCCCGGATGGACCGCAGCCGCTCGCCGACGCGATGCACCGGGCGTGGGTCGCCTTCGTGACCGACGGGGATCCCGGGTGGGAGCGATGGTCGGAGCGGCGACCGGTGCAGGCGTTCGACGCGGACGGCGGCCACATCGACTACGCGCCGCGGCAGGACGAGCTCGACGGCCTTCCCGAGCGGTAGTCTCGCACCGCGATGACGACGATCGACGACGCGCTCGAGCGCGACCTCACCATCCGCGACCTCGACTGGCGCGTCTTCCCGGACGGCACCGAGCGCGATGTGTTCGGCGCCCCGAGCGGTGGGCTGGCGCGGGTGCGCCTGGGCGAGGCGTCGGCGCCGCGCGTCGTGCTCGTGCCGGGAGTCGCCGGGTCGAAGGAGGACTTCGTCCTGCTCTTCCCCGTGCTCGCGGCGGCCGGCTACCGGGTCGAGTCGTACGATCTGGCCGGCCACTACGAGTCCGCCGGCGCCGGGCCGGCGAACCTCGACCCGCCGCGCACCTCCTACGACTACGCCCTCTTCGTCGACGACCTCGTCGCGATCCTCGAGGACGGCGGCCCCGCGCACGTGCTGGGCTACAGCTTCGCCGGCCTCGTCACCGAGCTCGCCCTCGTCGCGCGGCCGGACCTCTTCCTCAGCCTGACGCTCATGTCGGCGCCCCCGGCGACAGGGCAGGTGTTCCGGGGCGTGAAGCACATCGGCCCGATCTCCGACATGCCGCCGCATCGGGCGGCCGGGCTCATCCTGTGGGGCATCCGGTACAACCTCAACCGCACGCCGCCCGGTCGCATCGCGTTCGTGCGCGAGCGGCTGGGTGTCACCGGCCGCGCCTGCATCGACGACGTGGTCGGGCTCATGATGGCGATGCCCGACATCGCCGCCGACGTGGCCGCGACCGACGTCCCCAAGCTGATCGCGGTGGGGCAGCAGGACCTCTGGCCGCAGTCGCAGCACGACGCCTACGCCCGGCGCATCGGCGCTCGTGTCGCCACGTATCCCACCGGGCACGCGCCCTGCGAGACCGCGCCGCACCAGCTCGCGCGCGACATGCTGCGACTCTTCGCCGACGCGCGGTGAGGGGGGGATGCCGCGGCCGCGGCATCCCTCCCGCCCTCACTTGATCGAGCCCCGCGTGACCCCGGAGATCACCCAGCGCTGGCTGAAGATGTAGACGATCAGCAGGGGCGCCATCGCCATCAGGTAGGACGCGAACGCCACCGTGTAGTCGGTGTTGAACTGACCCTGGAACACGTACTGCGCGAGGGGCAGCGTCCGAGCCGAGGGTTCGGTCAGCACGACGAGCGGCATGATGAAGTCGTTCCACGCCCACACGCAGGTGAGGATGCCGACCGTGGCGTTCATCGGCATGAGCAGCGGGAAGATGACCTGCCAGAACACGCGCCAGGTGGAGGCCCCGTCCACCCGCGCCGCCTCTTCCAGCTCGATGGGGATCGAGCGGATGTACGCGGTGTAGATGAAGATGTTCAGCGACAGCCCGTAGATCGTGTAGAGCACGATCATCCCGACCTGGTTGTCCATCCCGAGCAGCGAGGTCTGCTTCACCAGCGGAAGCATGATGATGGGGAACGGGATGAAGAGCGCGGCCAGCAGATAGAAGAACACGCCCTTGAAGAAGGGACGGTGGATGTTCCGCGCGATGGCGTAGGCGACGATCGAGCTCGTCAGCAGCGTGAACACGACCGACCCGACGGTGATGAACGCGGTGTTGGCCAGCGCCTGCGGAAAGCTGGTGCGCTGCCACGCATCGGCGAAGTTCTCCCACCGCACCGGATTCGGCCACTCGAAGCCGGTGCCGGAGGTCAGCTGGTCGGGGGTCTTGAGTGCGACGACGACCGCGAGGTACAGCGGGACGAGGATCGTCAGCGAGCACACCGCGATCAGTGCGGTCGCCCACCAGTTGGTGCGGCGGGTGTCGTCGTCGTCCCGCACGCGGCGCCGGACCCGCGGCCGGACCGCAGCGGTGGCGTCTTCGATCTGCACGGAGGTGTTGGTCGTGGTGGTCATCAGAAATCGGCCTCTCTGCGCTGAAGGACCCGGAACTGGAACAGCGACACCACCGTGATCACGATGAAGAAGATCACGGCGTTGGCCGCCTGGTAGGCGAACTCCCCGCCGCTGAAGCCGCCGCGGAAGATGAGCAGCGTCACGGACTCGGTCGAGGTGCCCGGGCCGCCGTTGGTGAGCGCCACGATCGGGTCGAACACCTGCAGGAAGCCCTTGAGGCTCAACACCACGTTGATGGTGAAGAAGGCGCTGATGAGCGGGAAGGTGATCGACCGGAACTGCCGCCACGGCTTGGCGCCGTCCAGCGCGGCCGCCTCGTAGAGCTCGGCCGGGATCGTCTGGAGCCCGGCGAGGTAGATGATGATCGAGAACGCGCACGCCTGCCAGACCGCGAGGGCGACGATGGCCGTCCACGCCCAGGTCTCGTTGGTGAGGATGTTGTCGGCGAACAGCGGGATGCCCGAGAGGATCTTGGGCAGCGAGTTCGAGAAGAAGAATTGGAACACGTAGCCGATGACCAGGATCGCCAGCACGTACGGGACGAAGTAGACGCCCCGCCAGAACTCGCGCGCCCTAATCTTCGCGTTCAGGCCCAGCGCCACCGCCAGCGAGATGACGTTGGTGAGGATGGTCGCGAAGACGGCGAACAGGAACGAGAACCCGTACGCCTGCAGGATGCGCTCGTCTTTGAACAGATTGATGTAGTTCGACAGGCCCACGAAGTTCCAGGCGCCGTAGCCCGGGTAGTTCGTGAAGCTGAAGAAGATGCTCACGATGACGGGGAGGGTGTGGAAGGCGGCGAACGCGATGACGGCGGGCCACACCATCCAGTAGTACGCGGAGGGGGCTCTGCTCGTCTCCGAGCGCACCCTCCCAGCCCGCTTCGGCGCGTCGGGGGACGTGCTGGACCTCACGGCCTGCGTGACGGTGGTCATGTCACTCTCCTGTCGTCACGGGGATCGTTCGAGCGGCGACCTTCGCCCACTCGCTGTCGAGGGCCTTCAGGGCGGCTTCGGTGTCGCCCTCGAAGAGGTACTGCTGGTCGATCGGGATCAGCGGGATCGCCGGCGGGACCTGGTGGTCGATGAAGCCGGTGATCCGCCCGTCCTGGAAGTAGGGCGCGACCGACTGCAGGGCGGGATCGTCGCTGAGCTCTGCGCCCTCGACCGAGGGGACCATGTTCTGCGACGCGGCGAACCTCTCGATCACCTCGGGCTGGAAGACGTAGTCGAGGAAGCGCTGCGCCGCCTCCTCCTTCGCGCCGTTCCTGCCCATCGTGAAGACGACGTCGACTCCCGAGACCAGCAGGCTCTCGCCGGGCTCGTCGGTCGGGTAGGGGAAGATACCCATGCGGATGTCGGGGTTCACCTGCTTGATCGGGTTGGTCGCCCAGATGCCCTGCAGCAGCATGGCGGCCTCGCCGTTGGCGAACGCGGCGTTGCCGTCGTCGTACGTGCGCCCGCGGTAGCCCTCCTGCATGTACGAGAACAGCTCGTACTGGCGCTCCATGGCCTGCGGGAAGTCCTTCTCGAACGACACCTCCGAATCCGGCC
Organism: Microbacterium sp. M3; assembly: GCF_033548675.1. Lineage (NCBI taxonomy): Bacteria > Bacillati > Actinomycetota > Actinomycetes > Micrococcales > Microbacteriaceae > Microbacterium > Microbacterium sp. M3. The sequence continues at coordinate 79,871 of NZ_JAWTZT010000003.1, read as the reverse complement.
CGACGTTCTCGCCCTCCTCGCGCATCTTCTCGAAGAAGTCGCCCTGCGCCGGGTACGCGCCCAGCGCGTTCCAGGAGGGGATGGCGGTCCATGAGTCGGCGAGCGTGCCGTAGAACGGCTGGATGCCCGCTTCGACGAGCGCGTCGCACACGGCGATGAGCTCGTCCCACGTCTCGGGCACCTCGAGTCCCTGCTCCTCGAAGATGTCCTGGTTGTAGATGATCCCGTTGGCGTTGTTGACGTATCCGAGACCGTTCACCTCGTCGCCGTACGTCCCCAGGTCGGCGAGGATCTCCTGCACCGCCGGGTTGATGGTGTCGAGGATCGGGTCGCCGGTGAAGTCGTGGAAGACCCCCGCCTGCGCGAGCCGGCCGAAGTTGCCGTTCGCGTTGAGGGTGATGACGTCCGGCACGCGATCCTTGACCAGCAGCGTGCGGATCACCGTGTCGGCGTCGGCGACCTGATTCTGCACGACATCGATGTCGGGGTTCTCGGCCTCGAAGTCGGCGATGATCTCGTTGAAGTCCTCGAGCGCCTCGCCTTTGAACTGGAAGAAGTTCAGCGTCGTCACGCCGTCGGCCGGCTGCTGCGCGCAGCCTCCCGCCACGGCGGCTGTCGCGGCGACGGCCGCGACCGCGAGGGGTCGGGTCCATCGTCGGTGAAGAGTTCTCATCGTTGCGCCTCCTTGCGCGTGGGGTGGGTGGAGTCTTCAGTCCTCGGCCGTCAGCTCGACGACCATCGCCTGCTGGGGGCGCTGCACCGGAGGGCGCACGCCGATCTCGGAGAGCTCGAGGCCCGTCAGCGCCGGCGGGTTCTCGGCCCACTCCAGCGGCGACTGGCCGGCGTCGTCGCCGTCGCGCGTCACGACGCGCAGCCGGTACACGCGCGAGGGATCGAGCCCCGGCACCCGGATCCGCCCCGCCGGGTAGGCGGCGCTCGTCGCCGTCTGCACGATGGTGAAGACGGCGGATGCCGCGTCCGTCGCGACGACGCCGCGCACGTCGATACCGGGTTCGGTGCCGTCGACGTGCACGACGCGTCCCGATGCGATGAGGGGGCGCAGGCGCTTGGCGAGCGCGACCCACTCGGCGATCTCGGCCCGGCGCGCCTCGTCGACGGTGGTGAGGTCCCACTCGATCCCGAAGTGCCCCAGGAGGGCGACCGCCCCGCTCAGCCCGAGCGAGACCGTCCGGCCGGACGAGTGCACGATGGGACTGGTCAGGTGCATGCCCATCATCTCGGGCGGCACGACGAGGCCCGTGTACCGCTGGTTGTCGAGGCGCTCGAGGGGGTCGAGGCTGTCGCTGGTCCAGATGCGGTCGGCGCGGTCGAGGATGCCGAGGTCGACGCGGGCTCCGCCGGAGGCGCAGCTCTCGATCTCAAGGCCGGGGTGCGCCGCCTTGAGCTCGTCGAACAGGCGGTACACCGCGAGGGTGTGGGCATGCACGCGGGCGCCGCCGGCCGGCCCGCCCGCCGCATCGACGAGATCGCGGTTGTGGTCCCACTTGAGATACGCGATGGGGTACTCGTCCAGGAGGGCGTGGAGTCGCTCCGCGATGTGCGCGTACGCCTCCGGCTGGGAGAGGTCGAGCACCTGCTGCTGCCGCGCCGACGGCGGGAGCGACATGCGTCCTCGCAGGATCCATTCCGGATGCCGGCGCGCGAGGTCGCTGTCGGGATTCACCATCTCGGGCTCGACCCACAGGCCGAACTCCATGCCGCGCGCGCGCACGTGGTCGACGAGCGGATGCAGGCCCTGCGGCCAGACGTCGGCGTCGACCGTCCAGTCGCCGAGACCGGCCGTATCGTCGCGTCGGCCGTGGAACCACCCGTCGTCGAGGACGAAGCGCTCGACTCCCACGGCGGCCGCCGCGTCGGCGAGCGCCATCAGGCGGTCGAGGGTGTGGTCGAAGTACACCGCCTCCCACGTGTTGAGCGTCACCGGACGGGGACGGCGGGGGTGCTGCGGGCGCGCCCGCCACTCGTCGTGGAAGCGCTGCGACAGCTCGGTGAGGCCGTCGCCCCACGAGCCGATGACCCAGGGCGAGCTGTAGGCGGCGCCCGCAGGCAGCACGACCTCGCCGGGGAGCAGCAGCTCGCCGCCGGCGAGGAGGGCGTCGCCGGTGACGACCCGCTCCGCCAGCAGCCGCTGGTTGCCGCTCCATGCGACGTGGATGCCGTGCACCCGGCCCTGCTCGAAGCCGAAGCCGGGACGACCCGCGGCGAGGAGGATCGCCGAGTCGGCGCCGGTGCGCCCGCGGCGGCTCTCGCGCACGTGCGTGCCGAAGGTGAGCGCGCGGCGCTGCGGGGCGCGCTCGCGGAGGTGATGTCCGGTGGTGTCGAGCACCTCCGTCGCATCCCAGGGCAGCGGGAACGTCGACTGCAGCGTGTGCACCGTGTACGGGGTCGCACCGGTGTTGCGTACGGTGGCCCGCTGGTGGAAGAGTCCGCTCGGCCCGATGCGGAGCTCCGCCCGCACCGCGATCCCGGCTTCGGCGTCGACGAGGGCGATGCTCGCGCGGTGGCCCGTCGCCTGCACGTCGGCGACCGAGAGCCGGATGCTCACGCCGGTGCCCTCGCGATGGCCTTCCACCCCGGGGGTGCCGAACCAGCCGTCCGCGGCGGCAGGGAGGAGGGTGAGTGCGGGCGTCGCGTCGAGCCCTCCCGACACGCGCTGCGCGCGAGCGGCCACCGCGAGCCCTCGGAGCGTCTGGGCGGTGGAGCCCTCGAGCGCGGCGCCCCAGTGGACGATCGCCGGAGCGGGCGCGGCGTCGAGGTCGACGACGACGCTCGTGCCGCCACGGCTCAAGTGGAGCACCCGTGGGTCGGGGGAAGGCGCTCGGTGCTCGGCCTCGAGCAGCCGTTCGGTGCTGTGCATGGACTTAGTTCTACCACGGAACTAATGATGCGGGCAAGACGGTCTTCTGTGACGATCGGACCGGTGTTCGGTGGTGTTTTCGTGTCAAAATGGAAACATTCGACGCCCAGGGGAGGCCGCCGACGATGCTGACGGAGAGTGAACGCGCGCTCGCGCGGGCCGTGCTCATCCACGGGCCGATCGCGCGCAGCGCCTTGACCAACCGGCTGGGGCTCTCGCCGGCGAGTCTCACGCGCCTGGCCAAGCCTTTTCTCGATCGCGGATACCTCGTCGAGCTCGACGATCTCGCGGACGGCTCGGTGGGGCGGCCCGTCCGGCCGCTCGACGTTGCCCCGGGGCTGGGCAGGTTCGGCGGCGTGAAGGTCACCGGCGACGCCCTCGAGGTGGTCGTCACCGATGTGCGCGCCGAGCCGGTCGCCCAGAGCGCCAAGCCGCTTGAGACCCACGAGCCGCGCGCGGTCGCAGGCCGGATCGCCGGCGCGCTGCGCGCGCTCGAGTCCGAGGCGCTGGTCGGCGTGGGGGTCGCACTCGGCGGCGCGGTCGACGACGGCATCGTCCGGTTCGCGCCCTTCCTGGAATGGGAGGACGTGGAGTTCGCGGCACTCGTCGAGCGCGAGCTCGGGGTGCCCGTCACCCTCGAGAACGACCTCGTCGCCCTTGCCGAGGCGGAGCGGTGGTTCGGGCTCGGGCGCGGAATGCCCGGCTTCGTCGTCCTCACGATCGGCGCCGGCGTCGGCTACGGCCTCGTCGTGGGCGGCGAGGTGGTCCGCTCGTCGGAAGCCGGACTGGGTCTCGGCGGGCACATCCCCTTGAGCGACAGCGGGCCGCTCTGCCAGGCGGGCCACCGAGGGTGCTCGCAGGCGATGCTCACGTCGGGGTCGATCTCCGCGCAGGTCTCGGCCGCGCTCCAGCGCCCCGTGTCCTACGAGGAGGCGCTCGCGCTCGCCGCGGCGGGCGAGCCGGCCGCGGTGGCCGTCATCGACGCCGCGGCCGACGCTCTGGGTCGGTTCATCTCCCTCGCCGCCAACCTCACGTTCCAGGATGCGGCCGTGCTGGCCGGCGAGGGCATCGGACTCTTCGCGATCGCGGAGGAGCGCATCCGCGCGGCGATCTGGGCCGGACGCGACCCTCGCGCCGAGCCTGTGCGGCTCTACGTCGACGACTCCGGCTTCGCCGCGTGGGCCCGCGGCGCGGCGGCGGTGGCGATCCAGTCCGCCGTCGACCGCCTACGCCTCGACTGAGAGACGCTCCGAGCGGTTCTTCCCTGCGGGTGTCGGCGGATGCCGGAGGCCGCGGCATCCGCTCGGGAATAACCTTGGTGCGGACGCGTTGCACCGGATACATTCATTTGCATAGATTCGTCCGACGGAGATCCCGCACGGCGAAGGAGCGGAGAAGCGATCGTGAGCGAGAGCACCACGTGGTCGGGAATGCAGTTCGGCATCTTCACGGTGAGCGACATCACCCAGGACCCGACCGACGGCACCACGCCCAGTGAGGCCGAGAGGATCCAGGCGACCCTGCGGATCGCGAAGCACGCCGAGGAGGTCGGCCTCGACGTCTTCGCCCTCGGCGAGCACCACAACCCGCCGTTCTGGTCGTCGTCGCCCACGACGACCCTCGCCTACATCGCGGCGCAGACCGAGCGGCTCGTCCTGTCGACCGCCACGACGCTCATCACCACGAACGACCCGGTGAAGATCGCCGAGGACTACGCGATGCTGCAGCACGTCTCGGGCGGTCGCACCGACCTCATGATCGGTCGCGGCAACACCGGTCCGGTCTACCCCTGGTTCGGCAAGGACATCCGCCAGGGGCTGCCCCTCGCGATCGAGAACTACAACCTCCTGCACCGCCTGTGGCGCGAGGACGTCGTGGACTGGGAGGGGAAGTTCCGCACGCCCCTGCAGGGCTTCACGTCGACGCCTCGCCCGCTCGACGGCGTCGCGCCGTTCGTGTGGCACGGGTCGATCCGCACACCCGAGATCGCCGAGCAGGCGGCCTACTACGGCGACGGCTTCTTCGCGAACAACATCTTCTGGCCGAAGGAGCACTACCAGCGCCTCATCACGCTGTACCGCCAGCGCTACGCCCACTACGGCCACGGCACGCCCGAGCAGGCGATCGTCGGCCTCGGCGGACAGGTCTTCATGGCGGCGAACTCGCAGGACGCCGTGAAGCAGTTCCGCCCCTACTTCGACAACGCCCCCGTCTACGGCCACGGCCCCTCGCTCGAGGACTTCAGCGAGATGACGCCGCTGACGGTCGGCTCGCCGCAGCAGGTCATCGACCGCTACGCCGCCATGCGCGAGACCTACGGCGACTACCAGCGTCAGCTGTTCCTGATGGACCACGCCGGACTGCCGCTCAAGACGGTGCTCGATCAGCTCGACATCCTCGGCGGCGAGGTGGTTCCGGTGCTGCGCAAGGAGCTGCAGAAGGGCCGCCCGGCGGAGGTTCCGGATGCCCCGACCCACGCGAACCGCGTGGCCGCTGCCTACGGCGACCAGGCGCCGCGCCAGGCCGTCCCCGGTGCGAACCGCGGCGACAACCTCGTCGGTGCGAGCCCCTACCAGGACAGCCCGGCGCCCGCGGGCGCGGCGTTCGGCCTCGGCCGGAAGGAGGCGTGAGATGACCACGGCACGCCGCATCGCGGTCGTCTCGGCCGGCCTGTCGAACCCGTCGTCGACGCGCATGCTCGCCGACCGGCTCGCGGTCGCCACGACGAAGCAGCTGGCTGAACGGGGCATCGAAGCGGAGGTCGACGTGTTCGAGCTGCGCGACTACGCCCACGACATCACGAACAATCTGCTCACGGGCTTCGCTCCGGCCGCCCTCGAGTCGGTGATCAACGCCGTCGTCTCGGCCGACGCCGTCATCGCGGTGACCCCGATCTTCTCGACGAGCTACTCCGGGCTGTTCAAGTCCTTCATCGACGTGCTCGACCCCGATGCGCTCACCGGCAAGCCGGTGCTGATCGGCGCGAACGCGGGGACCGCCCGCCACTCGCTCGCGATCGACTACGCCATCCGCCCGCTCTTCACCTACCTCCACGCGGAGCCGGTCTCGACCGGGGTCTTCGCCGCGTCGAGCGACTGGGGCGCCTCGGCCGACAACGTCGCGCCGCTCGGCGAGCGGATCGACCGGGGTGCGCGTGAGCTCGCCGAGGCGATCGCCCGCCGCGAGCCGGCGACCGACGCCGATCCGTTCGACCCCGCCAACTATCTCGGCGAGGGACGCTCGTTCGGCCACCTGCTCGGCGGCCTCGCGGGGGAGTAGCCCTCAGCCGAGGAACACGTCCTCCGGAGCGCGGAGGGGACGCCACCCGTCCTCTCCGCGCTCCTGCGCGTCGCCGAGGCCCGCGACGGCCGGCAGCACGTCGGCCTCCACCAGCGCACCGAAGTCCACGCCCGCGAGGTGCTCGATGTCGGCGACCGGCACCTGGAAGGTGCGGAAGGCCGCGAGCCGCGGGATCGCGAGGGCCCCTTGGCTCAGGTCGATGAGATCGGACTGGTCGAGCACGAATCCCGCGGCCTCGAGCACGGCCGGCAGTGCGTCGCCGTCGGGCGCCGGTTGCGGCATCCGCTCGTCCGCCGCCGTCCAGGCGACGACCTTGTAGAAGCGTCTCGGCACCTGGATGCCGCGATACGCGGGGTCGTCGGGGGCGAGCACGGGAGCCGTGAACACGCTGAGGCGCCGCCGCAGGGCGCCGGCGTACTCGAGGACGTGGTCCTCGAGGCCCAGCCACAGCTCTTTCGACTGATTGAACGCGCTCGCCTGCGGGGCGGCGTTGGGGTAGAAGAACGTGGCCTCCATCGCGCGTCGCGCCTCGGCCGGCGTGCCCCACCCCGGATCGCGGCGGCGCACCAGGTGGCCGCGGTCCAGGTCGTTGGCGGCGTACACGTCCGCGCCCGCCTGCTCCGCGTCGGGAACGCGCGGGTCGAGCCGCCACGTGCCGCTGCGCGGGAGGTCGCGCAGCGACGCGCCGTCGACGTTGACTCCCGTCACGGCGGCCAGGCGGCGGACGGGGTCGAGCAGCACGGTGAACCGCGGGTACGGGAGCTCGCGGATCTCGCTGTCTCCCAGCGGCCGCGGCAGCGGCACCGGCACGGGGAGGAAGCGGGGGTCGTATCCGGTCTCGTCGTCAGCCACGTCTCCATCCTGGCGTGCCGCCCGCCCGGCTCGAGCCGCCGCGTCCCGGCGAAGCCGCATTGTCACGTGCCGGCCAGGGCTTGGCAACCCCCGTGCCGATTCGGGGTCTGGGGGAGTGGGGTGGCCGGACACCGGGGGAGACCCGAGCGAGAAGAGGACGAGCATGTATTTCCACCGTCAAGAGCTCCAGCACAAGGCCACTCCGGATGCCCCGGACGCGGTCTACGCCCGCAAGCTGCAGGAGGTGCTCGGCGGTCAGTACGGCGAGATCACCGTCGCGCTGCAGTACCAGTTCCAGGCGTGGAACATGCACATCCCCGGCAAGTACCGCGACCTCGTGTTCGGCATCGGCGCCGAGGAGATGGGCCACGTCGAGATGCTCGCGGTGATGATCGCGCAGCTGCTCGAGAAGTCGCCGCTGGGCGTGACCGAGGACGCCGTGCAGGACGATCCGACGGTCGCCGCCATCGTGGGCGGCACCGATGTCCAGCACGCCATCGTCGCCGGCGCCGGTGCCCGCGCGGTGGACAGCAACGGCAACCCGTGGATGGGCTCGTACCTCACCTCGAGCGGCAATCTCCTCGCCGATTTCCAGGCGAACGCCAACGCCGAGATGCAGGGTCGGCTGCAGGTCGCCCGGCTGTACCACATGACCCAGGACCACGGCGTGCGCGACCTCCTGGCCTTCCTGCTCGCCCGCGACACGATGCACCAGAACCAGTGGCTCGCTGCGAGCGCGGAGCTGATGGAGGAGGGCGTCGAGGCGCTGCCCGTGCCGAGCAACTTCCCGCTCACCAAGGAGGAGCGCGACGTGGCGTACCAGTACATCAACTTCTCGGACGGCGCCGCCGCGGCGGAAGGACGCTGGGCGAGCGGCCCGACCCCGGACGGGCACGGCGAGTTCTCGTACGTCCCCGAGCCCGAGCCCGGCGTGCCGATGCCGCCGCCGACGCACCCCGACGCGCGCTTCTACGGCACGACCGACGTGCCGAACATTGTGGAGAAGGCGGCGGGCGGCATCCAGGACGCGATGACCAAGGAGTGAGGAGGAGCCGGCCGGCGGCACGGCGGCCGGCCGTGCTCATCACTCCGCGCGGGTGCCCCCGAAGCGCCGCGCGAGGACGGCGTCGATCCCCAGGCCGATCCCGACCGCGAGGACGACCGAGACGACCACGGCGACCACCGGGCCGCCGGGCAGCAACGCCGCCACCGCCGCCCCGATGAGTGCCTGGTACAGCGCCCACGCCAGCGCGGCCGCCGTCGCGATCGCCAGGTAGCGCGGCGCCCCGACCTTCGTGGCGCCCGCCGTCAGGTTCACCGCGAGCCGCGCGAAGGGCACGAAGCGGGCGGTGAACAGCACCAGCGCCGCGCGCTGCTCGAGCCGGGCCCGCGCCCACGCGAGGGCGGCGCGCACCCGGCGCGTCCGCATCCAGCGCCACCGCTCGAGCCCGATCGTGCGGCCGACGAGGTAGCAGGCGGCATCGCCGAGCACCGCGGCGACCGTCGCGACCACGATGACGGCACCGAGCCCCGGCTCGCCGGTCGACACCGACAGTGCGGCGAAGGCGGTGACGGCGGCCTCGCCGGGCACGACCACGAGGAACGCGTCGCCGAGCACCAGTGCGAACAGCACCGACAGCGCCCACGGGCTCTGCGCGACCTGGCTCAGCAGCTCCTCCACGTCTTCTTGGTAGCGGCCGCCGGTGAACGGCGACCGAACGAGGCACGTCCGGTGACCCGTCGTGGTGCATCCGGTGAACACTTGCGCGAGGGCGGTGTCCGCGGCATCCGTCGAGGCGGCGCGCCGTCACGCTGGAGGCGTGAGAGTCGCACTGCTCGCCGAATCGTTCCTGCCCCACATGAACGGCGTCACCGGGTCGGTCCTCCAGGTTCTGCGGCACCTCGCCGCAGAGGGCCACGAGACGCTCGTCATCGCGCCGAGGTCCGGCGAGGTCACCGCCGACCTCCACGGCGCCCGCACCGAGCTGCTGCGCTCGGTGCCCCTGCCGTCCTACCCCGAGGTGCGCGTCGTGTTCGCCCGTGCGGCGCGCCTCGCGGCGATCCTGCGCGCCTGGCACCCCGACGTCGTGCACCTCGCCTCCCCCTTCGTGCTCGGCTGGCAGGGCGTCGCCGCGGCGGACGCCCTGCGCATCCCGACGGTCGCCGTCTACCAGACCGACGTCGTGGCGTACGCGGAGAAGTACGGGATGCCGCAGGCCTCCGCGCTCGTCGGCCGCCACATCGCGCGTCTGCACCGCCGCGCGACCCTGACGCTGGCGCCCTCGACGGCGTCGATCCGGCAGCTCGAGGACCTCGGCGTGGACCGCCTGCGTCACTGGGGCCGTGGCGTGGACACCGCGCGGTTCGGTCCCGAGCGGCGCAGCGACGCGTGGCGCACCGCCGTCGCACGCGTCGCGGCCGGTGAGAGCGTCGTGGGCTACGTCGGCCGCCTCGCCCCCGAGAAGCAGGTGGAGGACCTCGCCGCGCTCGCCGCCCTCCCCGGCGCGCGCGTCGTCGTCGTGGGCGACGGCCCGTCGCGGGCGGGCCTGCAGCAGGCGCTCCCCGATGCCGTGTTCACCGGGCACCTCACCGGCACCGCGCTCGCCGAGGCACTCGCGAGCTTCGACGTCTTCGTGCACCCGGGCGAGAGCGAGACGTTCGGGCAGACCATCCAGGAGGCGCTCGCCAGCGGCGTGCCGGTCGTGGCGACCGGGGTCGGCGGCCCGGTCGACCTCGTGCGCTCGAGCGTCGACGGCTGGCTCTATCGCCCCGGCGACCTGCGCGACCTGCGGTCGCGGGTGGCCGACCTCGTGGGCGACGAGGGCAAGCGGCGCGCGTTCGCCGCGGCGGCTCGCGAATCCGTCCGGGAGCGGACGTGGGATGCCGTCTGCCACCGGCTCGTCGACCACTATGACGAGGCGCAGGCGCTCCGCCGCATCGACGACGCACAGGTGCAGCGGGGGGCGACGCGGCCGGCCGTGCCCACGCCGGCCGACACGCGGCCGTGGTCGAGGTTCGTGGCGCTCGGCGACTCGATCACGGAGGGTCTCTGCGACACGTCGCGCATGCCCGCGGGGGAGCTCCGCGGCTGGGCGGACCGGCTGGCGCAGCTGCTCGCACACGCGCGCGACACCGACGACCCGTTCCGCTACGCGAACCTGGCGGTGCGCAGCAAGCGGGTGAGGGACCTCCTCGACGATCAGCTGCCGCGCGCTATCGCGCTGCGTCCCGAGCTGGTCTCGATCCTGATCGGCGCCAACGACCTGGTCGGCCGGCGCGTCGATCCGCTCGCGGTCGCCGCGCAGCTGGAGGCCGCCGTCCGCACGCTGCGGGCGGCAGGCGCCGACGTGCTGCTCGTGACCCCCTTCCTGCCGCGCCGTCGCGCGGCGACGCTGTTCGCCCGGCGGTTCGCCGTGTTCTCGTCCGAGCTGCGGCGCATCGCCGCGCGCACCGGGGCGGTGCTGCTCGACACCGACGCGTTCGTCGACGACGCGTCGCGGCCGGCGATCGGCGACCTGGCGCTGTGGGCCGACGACAAGGTGCACCTGCGCTCGCGCGGGCATCGGTACCTCGCGTACCGGGCGGCGGAGGCGCTCGGCGTGCCGCACGCCGAGGCGCTGTCCGGCCTCGACGCGGCGCTGCACGCCGACGACGACACGGTCGTCGATGGCACGTGGCTGCGGCGCGACGCGCTGCCGTGGATCTGGCGTCGGCTGCGGGGACGCACGGCCGGCGACGGCCGGGCGCCCAAGCACACGGGCTACGTGCTGTTGGGGGGCGGGGGAGAGGTGCGCGCCCGCACGGCAGCGGGCTGAGGCATCCGTCGCCCCGCGAGGGAACCCGGGGGCCTACGCGCCCGGTTCGATCTCGCCGGCCTCGATGGCGGACTCGCGCTCCTCGAGCTCGAGCTCGTCGTCCTCGCGCTCGACCGCCTCGCGGGGGTCGAGCGTGGGCGGCGGCGTCTCGAGCTCCGCCTCGTCGTCGATCGGCACGTCCCGGTCGTCGTCCGGGATCCGCTCGCGGAAATCGCTCATGTCGGACTCGCGATCACCTTCGCTGGGCCGCTACCCGCTCTTGCGGCGGAACTCGCGCTTGGTCACGGCGCCGTGGGTGCCGTGGATCGCGGAGTCGGCGTCCATGTGCGCCTCGCCGTCGCGGTGCTGCGCGTTCTTCTTGTCGAGCGCTTCCTTGAACTTGCGCTTCATCTCATCGGATGCCGCGCTCGGCTTGCCGTCGGTGCTCATGTGCCCACCCTAGGCGGCGGGCAGGCCGGGGCGCCAGAGGATGCGGCCATCGCGGCGCCCGCTGATAGGCTTGTGCGGGTTGTCCTCTGGGCATCCGCTCAATTCCACATGAGCACGGTGCCGAGACAGGCACTGTGGAGCAGGCCGGCAGGAAGCTGGTCCCCTGTGGTGGGTTCCCCGTCGGCAGACGCCGGGTGGTCTTCTACTGGTGACCAGCGCTGGCGAGTCCCGCGGCATCGCCGCGCGCTGAGATCTGCCTGTTCCTGCTCCTTCGATCGACCCTCGCTCGGCGCACGGCCGGTGCGAGGCTAAACAAAGAAGGAGAGACCTCTTGGAAGGTCCTGAAATCACCGCCGCCGAAGCCGTCCTCGACAACGGCCGCTTCGGCACCCGCACCGTCCGGTTCGAGACCGGCCGACTCGCGCAGCAGGCACAGGGTGCCGTCGCCGCGTACCTCGACGAGGAGACGATGCTCCTGTCGGCGACCAGCGCCGGCAAGCACCCTCGTGAGGGCTTCGACTTCTTCCCGCTGACCGTCGACGTCGAGGAGCGCTCGTACGCCGCCGGCAAGATCCCCGGCTCGTTCTTCCGCCGCGAGGGTCGTCCCTCGACCGAGGCGATCCTCGTCTGCCGTCTCATCGACCGCCCGCTGCGCCCGTCGTTCGTCGACGGCCTGCGCAACGAGGTGCAGATCGTCGTGACGGTGCTCTCGATCGCGCCGGGCGAGTTCTACGACGCGCTCGCGATCAACGCCGCCTCGCTGTCCACGCAGATCTCGGGCCTGCCGTTCTCCGGCCCGATCGCCGGCGTGCGCCTGGCGCTCATCCCCGGCCACGGCGAGCACTCCGACCAGTGGGTCGCGTTCCCGACCGTCAAGCAGCTCGAGGAGGCCGTGTTCGACCTCATCGTCGCCGGTCGTGTGCTCGACGACGGCGACGTCGCGATCATGATGGTCGAGGCCGAGGCCACCGAGGGTTCGTGGAACCTCATCAAGGGCGGCGCGACCAAGCCCAGCGAAGAGGTCGTCGCACAGGGCCTGGAGGCCTCGAAGCCGTTCATCAAGGAGCTCGTCGCCGCGCAGAACGTCGTGGCGAACACCGCCGCCAAGGAGATCCAGGAGTACCCGGTGTTCCCGGCGTACAGCCAGGAGACCTACGACTTCGTCGCCGGCCGCGCGTACGACGAGCTGGTGGGCATCTACCAGATCGCCGACAAGCAGGAGCGCCAGAACGCCGACGACGCGGTCAAGGACCGCGTCAAGGCCGAGCTCATCGCCGCCGTCGAGGCGAGCGAGCTGCCCGCCGTCTCCACGCTCGAGTTCTCCGCCGCCTACAAGTCGGTGACGAAGAAGATCGTGCGCGGCCGCATCCTCACCGAGGGCGTCCGCATCGACGGCCGCGGCCTCGCCGACATCCGCCCGCTCGACGCCGAGGTGCAGGTCATCCCGCGCGTCCACGGCTCGGCGATCTTCCAGCGCGGCGAGACCCAGATCCTGGGCGTCACCACGCTGAACATGCTCAAGATGGAGCAGCAGATCGACTCGCTGTCGCCCGTCACGCACAAGCGCTACATGCACCACTACAACTTCCCGCCCTACTCGACGGGTGAGACGGGTCGTGTGGGCAGCCCGAAGCGCCGCGAGATCGGCCACGGGTTCCTTGCCGAGCGCGCGCTCGTGCCGGTGCTCCCGGCCCGCGAGGAGTTCCCCTACGCGATCCGCCAGGTGTCCGAGGCGCTCGGCTCGAACGGGTCGACGTCGATGGGCTCGGTGTGCGCCTCGACCCTCTCGCTGCTGAACGCGGGCGTGCCGCTGCGCGCCCCCGTCGCCGGCATCGCGATGGGTCTCGTCTCGGACGAGGTCGACGGCCAGACGCGCTACGCCGCGCTGACCGACATCCTCGGTGCCGAGGACGCCCTGGGTGACATGGACTTCAAGGTCGCCGGCACCAGCGAGTTCGTCACCGCGATCCAGCTCGACACGAAGCTCGACGGCATCCCGTCGTCGGTGCTGTCGGCCGCGCTCACGCAGGCCAAGGACGCGCGTCTGACGATCCTCAACGTGCTCAACGCCGCGATCGACGGCCCGGACGAGATGGCGCCGACCGCCCCGCGTGTGATCAGCGTGCAGATCCCGGTCGACAAGATCGGCGAGCTCATCGGCCCGAAGGGCAAGACGATCAACGCGATCCAGGACGAGACCGGCGCCGACATCTCCATCGAGGAGGACGGCACCGTCTACATCGGCGCGGTCGACGGCCCCTCGGCCGAGGCCGCCCGCGCCCAGGTCAACGCGATCGCCAACCCCACCAACCCGGAGGTCGGCGAGCAGTTCCTCGGCACCGTCGTGAAGATCGCGACGTTCGGCGCGTTCATCTCGCTCCTGCCCGGCAAGGACGGCCTGCTGCACGTCAGCGAGGTCCGCAAGCTCGCCGGCGGCAAGCGCGTGGAGAACGTCGAGGACGTCCTGTCGGTCGGCCAGAAGCTCCTCGTGAAGATCACAAAGATCGACGACCGCGGCAAGCTGTCGCTCGAGCCCGTGCTCGAAGAGGCGGCCGACCAGGAGGGTCGCGATGCGGCCAACCCCGGCCCCGAGGCGCCGGCCGAAGGCTGAGCCCGCGGCGGGTGACCGCCTCTCACACGGATGCCCGCCCCTCCCGGAGGGGCGGGCATCCGTCGTCCGGTCGCCTCGGCGTGGCGTATCCGGCGCGGATGACGTCGTGCACGGGCCGAAACTGCCGTGAATCCGCAGTTTTGACGCGCCGTGATCAAAGCGTTATGTAATGTTTATCGACAGTTCGCCTCATCGGCCGGTCCGCTGTCCGGACTGGCCTACCCTCTAAGTACGCGCCGGGGGGCGCGCGCACAGTGATCACGGAAGCTCCTGCGGGCGGTCGTGAGGGGGTGGCACATGGCTTACTTCGGCGTTGACTCGACGCTTCCTTCGGCGAGTCCGGATGCCGCGGCCTCCGCCGGTGCGCCGCAGGCCCCGCACGCTCGTGCCCCGCACCCCTCCGCACCCATCCCGGTGCAAGGGCCGTCGGTGGGGAGCAACGTGCGCGTCCCGCTGGGGGAGAGCGGTGCGGACGTGTTCCCGCTCATCCTCGGCGCGGCCGAGTTCGGATGGAACGTCGACCTCGAGTCGAGCCACGCGATCCTCGACACCTACGCGGAGCTCGGCGGCAACGCCGTGCACACGGCCGACAGCTACTCCAGCGGCCGCAGCGAGCACATCATCGGCCAGTGGCTGCACTCGCGAGGTCTGCGTGACGACGTCGTGCTGACGGTGCGCGTGGGCGGACACGCCGACAATCCGGGCCTGGGTCCGGTCCACCTGATCCGCGCGGTCGAGGCGTCGCTCACGCGGCTGCGCACCGACCGCATCGACGTGCTGTACCTCGATGCCACGACCGACCGTGAGACGTCGCTCGAAGACACGCTCGCCACGGCCGAGTGGCTGGTCGAGACGGGCAAGGTGCGCGCGCTCGGCGCCATCGGCTACAGCGCCGCCCAGCTCGTGGAGGCGCGGATCTTCTCCTCGGCGGGCTACCCGCGCATCACCGTGCTGGACGTGCCCTTCAACGTCCTGCGCCGCCACGAGTTCGACGCCGACCTCCGGCTCGTCGCGGGTGCCCAGGGCATGGCGGTGACGCCGTCGCACGCGCTCGAGCACGGGTTCCTCGCAGGTCGGCAGCGCTCCAAGCTGCGCGGCGCGCTCTCGGTGCGGGGCGCGCAGCTCGCCGCGAACCTCAACCGCCGCGGCAGCCGCACGCTGCGTGCCCTCGACGCGGTCGGCGCCGACCTCGGCGTGCCCGATGCCGCCGTGGCGGTGGCGTGGCTCCTGGCGCAGAAGCTCGTCACGGCGCCGATCGTCAACGCCTACGCGCCGCAGCACGTCGAGGAGCTCGTGCAGGGCGTCGGCGTGCGCCTGAGCCGCGCGCAGCTGTCCGACATCGGCCGCGCGTCGGTGTAGCAGCCGTTCGCCCGACCGCCCGCGCGGTCCGGTGCGCGGACCCTCAGCGATCCCCGTGCGCGCAGATGGGACGCGCCGTCCACAGCGTCGGCGGAGGCATCCGATCCGTGTCGTAGGGTGGATGAAGTGCCTCTCCGGGCACTCGATCCGGACCTGACCAACCTCGATGGCGAAGTGAGCGGCGTGACGCACTACATCTACCTCGTGCG
Organism: Microbacterium sp. M3; assembly: GCF_033548675.1. NCBI lineage: Bacteria > Bacillati > Actinomycetota > Actinomycetes > Micrococcales > Microbacteriaceae > Microbacterium > Microbacterium sp. M3. Next base: position 64,418 of record NZ_JAWTZT010000003.1, on the reverse strand, counting down.
GCACGGCGAACATCAGGACGCCGAGCACGGTCTGGTCGACGGGCCGCTCTCGCCGCGCGGTCGTCGACAGGCGTCGCTGCTGGCGGACCGCCTCTCGGGCGTGCCGTTCGACGCCGTGTGGCACTCGCCCCTCGAGCGCGCGAGCCAAACGGCGCGCGCCGTCGCCGAGCGCATGCCTTCGCTCTCGCCCGAGCCGTCCGCCCTGCTGTTCGACTGCGTGCCGACGGGGATGACCGAGGAGACCCCCGCCGCGTTCGAGCCGTTCTTCGGCGCGGTGACGGATGCCGAGATCGAGGCCGGCAGCGCGCAGATGTCTGATGCGGTGGCCGAGTTCCTCGCGCGCAAGCGCGGCGAGGTGCACGAGCTCCTCATCACGCACAACTTCGTCATCGCGTGGTTCGTCCGCGAGGTGCTGCAGGCGCCCGACTGGCGCTGGATGACGCTCAATCAGGCCCACTGCGGCCTGACCGTCATCGCGCAGAAGCAGGGGCGCCCCTGGACGCTGCTCTCGCACAACGACATGGCGCACCTCCCCGTCGAGCTGCGCACCGGGCTGCCCGAGATCTACCCGGTCTGACCGAGCCGCCCGCGCCCGGTGCGGCACCGGGCCGACGCCGCTGTCAGAGGGCCTTGCCGTACCAGCGCGACGCGTTGGGGTTGTCGTTGTAGGGCTCGATCTCGACGAAGCCGGTACGGGCGTACAGAGCGCCGGCGGCTTCGAGCGAGTGGTGCGTGTCGAGCACCAGCTCGGCGGCGCCGAACTCCCGCGCGCGCCGCTCCAGGTCGTCGACGAGGAGGCGCCCCCAGCCGCGCCCGCGGGTGACCGGACGCAGATACAGGTGCTTCAGCTCGTACCGGGAACCGAGCGGACCGGGCGGGATGCGACGGATGCCGGCGCATCCCTGCGCGACGCCCTCGTCGTCGTCGAGGACCACGAAGACACCGGCCGGCGGCTCGAACGCCGCCGGGTCGGGGAATGTCGTCCGGTACGCGACGCCCTGGAGGGTGAATCCCTCGGTGCGGGCCTGGAAGTACTCGGCCAGCAGCTCGTGTGCGTCGGGGGCGTCGGCGGGGGAGGAGCGCAGTGTCACCACCCCTCCAGCGTAGGCGCCTCGGCCGCCGGGGCGGCGCGGGCCCCCGCCTAGGATGGAGGCATGACGACACGCGTGGCCATCGTCGGCGGCACCGGCAAGCTCGGCGGCATCATCGCCGACGTGGTCGAGGCCGAACCGGGGTTCGAACTGGCCGCGGTGCTCTCGTCGCGCTCGGAGCTCTCGGAGCTCGACGGCGCCGATCTCGTCGTCGACGCGTCGACGCCGGCGGTGTCGATCGACGTCGTCCGCGCCGCCATCGAGCGTGGCGTCAACGTGCTGATCGGCACGTCCGGCTGGTCTGCCGAGCGCATCGCCCTCGTGCGGCCCCTCGTCGAGGCGGCGGGCACCGGGGCGCTCTTCGTCCCCAACTTCTCGCTCGGCTCGGTGCTGGGTTCTGCGCTCTCCGCCGCCGCGGCGCCGTTCTTCCCCTCGATCGAGATCGTCGAGGCGCACCGAGAGACCAAGATCGACTCCCCGAGCGGGACCGCGGTGCGCACCGCCGAGCTCATCGCCGCCGCGCGCGCCGGGGTCGGCCCCGTCGAATCGCCGCACGTCGACCAGCGGGCCCGCGGTCAGCAGGTCGCGAGCGTGCCCATCCACTCCCTCCGCCGGCCGGGCGTGATCGCGCGGCAGGAGACGATCCTCTCCGGAGCCGGCGAGTCGCTCACCATCGTCCACGACACCGTCGAGCCGGCGCAGGCCTATGCCCCCGGCATCCGTCTCGCCCTCGCGGCGGCGCGCGACGCGCGGGGCGTCACCGTCGGACTCGACAGCCTCATCGACATCGGCATCGGCCGCCGCACTGCGCCCGCCGACGCGCGTCCGGTCGACGAGGGCGGCGTCCCCGGTCAGGTCGCGCGCACGACGGGCGCATGAGCGCCCGCATCGGCGTCGCCGTCATGGCGGCGCTGCTGGCGCTGTACATCGTGCTCGTCGGGCAGCGTGCGTGGCTGCTGCTGACGAGCGGCGACGCCATCGCCGTGGGGATGGGGATCGCCCTCGTCGTGCTGCCCCTCATCGCGGCGTGGGCGCTCGGGCGGGAGCTGTGGTTCGGGGTGCGCGCTCAGCAGCTCGGCCGCCGTCTGGAGACCGAGGGCGGGCTGCCGCAGGACGACGTCGCGGTGCGCCCCAGCGGCCGCGTCATGCGCGAGGACGGGGATGCCGTCTTCCCCCGCTACCGCGCCGACGCCGAGGCGCACCCCGACGACTGGCGGGCGTGGTACCGGCTCGGCCTGGCGTACGACGCCGCCGGCGACCGCCGCCGCGCCCGCGAGGCGGTGCGCACCGCGATCCGCCTCGAGACGGCGGAACGCCGCGGCTGATCGCGTGTCGACGGCGTCAGCCGTCCGCCGGCACTGCCGCCGCGACGGCGTGTCGACGGCGTCAGCCGGCCGCGGGCACTGCCGCCGCGACGGCGTCCTCCACCGTGCGGTGCGTGAAAGCGAAGCCCGAGCCCTCCAGCGCCTCCGGCACCACGTGGGCGTCGGCGGTGAGGATCGCCTCGGTGGCGTCCGCGCCGAGCACGAGCTTCATGCCCCACACCGGAGCGCGCAGGAGGAACGGCCGGTTCATGCGCACGGCGAGCGCGAACCCCAGGTCGTTCGCGGTGGCGCGGGTGGGGCCGGAGAGGTTCACCGGGCCGGTGAGCCCGGTGTCGATGACGTGCCGGATCGCCGCCACCTCGTCGTGGAGCGAGATCCACGGCCACGCCTGGGTGCCTCGCCCGATCGGGCCCGAGACGCCGAGGCGGGTGAGCAGGAGGAGCGGCTTCAGCACGCCGTGCGGATGCACGACCGGCGCGGTCCGCAGCAGCGTCACCGCGGCATCCGGTCCCGCACCCGTCGCGGCGGCCTCCCATTCCCCGCACAGATCCGCCAGGAACGAGTCGCCGCGCGGGGCGGACTCGGTGAGCCGCGCGCCGGGCGCCGAGCCGTAGTACCCCACGGCGGAGGCCGAGACGAGGTGCGGGGCGTCCGGTCCGAGCTCCCGGACGGCGCGCGCGAGTGCGCGTGTGGGCACGATGCGCGACCACAGCAGCGTGTCCTTGTACGCCGCCGTCCACGGGAAGCGGCCGATGCTCGCCCCGTTGAGACCCACGACGGCGGCCGCCCCGGCCAGCACCTCCGGGTCGAGCGGCTGCTCGTCGGTGAGCCACTCCACCTCGTGCGCGGCCTGCGGAGGTCTGCGCACCAGGGTCGTGACGGTGAAGCCGTCGGCCCGGAGGCTCGCCACGAGCGCCTCGCCGATCAGGCCCGAGGCGCCCGCGACGACGACGCGGCGACCGGCGGAGACACCCCCGCCGGTGCCGGACGCGCCGGGATCAGGCAAGCGTCGCCTCGAGGGTGATCTCGACGCCCGCGAGGGCCTGCGAGACCGGGCAGCCCGCCTTCGCGCCCTGCGCGAGGCGTTCGAACTCCTCGGGGTCGAGCCCGGGGACCACCGCGTTGACGTTGAGGTGGCTGCCGGTGATGCCGGTGCCGGGTTTGAACGTCACCGAGGCGGTGGTGTCGATGGACTCCGGGGGAGTGCCGTTCTCGGCGAGCGCGAGCGAGAACGCCATGCTGAAGCACGACGCGTGGGCCGCGGCGATCAGCTCTTCCGGCGTCGTGACGGACGTCGAGCCTTCGCTGCGGGCCTTCCAGTTGACGGGGAACGTGCCCAGGCCCGACGACACGAACGTCGTCTCGCCGGAGCCGTCGAAGAGGCCGCCCTTCCAGGCGGTGGTGGCTTCGCTGGTGACGGTCATGTGGGGCCTCCTCGCTCGCGGGACGCCCGCGGTCCGGGCGTCAGGCGTCAGCCTAATCGGGACGGATGCCGCACCGCGACGGTCCCGGCCGGTCCAGTGCGCGTCAGGCCGACGCCGGCCGCGCCCGGCCCACGACCCCCGCCCGCTGCAGCAGCAGGTAGAGCTGGCAGCCGAGGCACAGGCCGAAGACGGCGTTGAGGAATGCTGCGACGAACGCCGCGGCGGCGGCGAGGACCAGGGCCCACGGCACCCCGCACAACTGCAGGACCAGCCCGGTGGCGGCGACGAAGAGGCCGACGCCCTGCGCGAAGCGCGGTGGGCGCGGGTCCTCGAGCTCGGTCGGCGCGGAGAGGCGAGGTGCCACGACCTTGCGGAACAGCACGCCCCAGGGGGCGGTGCGCGGCGACACCACGCCCCACAGGAACAGCAGAGCCGTCACCAGCAGCAGCAGGAACGCGGGATCGAGGATGCGCTGCAGCGGCGTGGCGTAGGTGATGAGCCACGGGCTGCCGCCCGCGAGGAACGCTAAGGACCCGCCGCCGGGCGCGAAGACCGCGCCGGCGAGCGGCTGATACGCGAACCAGCCGAACGACGCCGTGCTGTCCTCCGGCAGCCGCGCGGTCGACAGCCCCGTCAGCCCGAGGAACACGACGCCCAGCAGCAGCGCCGACGTGATCCCGGCCGCGAAGCGCGGGCCCCGAGGGTCGATGCCACGTGCGGCGCGGACGGTCCGCTCAGACATTGGCGTCCTCCGCGGTCAGGCGGTTGAGCTCGAGCTCGAGGACCTCCCGGCTCGGCGCGCCCCCGAAGCGGGTCTGCACCATGCCGTGGCGGTCCAGCACGAGCGTCGTCGGCGTCTGCAGCACGCGGAAGTGCTTGGCGATGTCGGGGCGGTGGGTGAGGTCCACATCGAGATGGCGCACGCCCGGGTGGTCGTCGGCGATCGCCGCGAGCGTGCGATGGACGCCCGGGCAGCGGGCGCACATCTCGGTGCTGAACTGCAGCAGGGTGGCCGCCTCGCCCAGGCCGTCGGCGCCGAGTCGATGCGGCTCGACCACCTCGTGCACCACCCGGCGGCGGGCACGAGACTGTCGCCAGTTGAGGAACGCGCCGAGCGCCACGGTCGCCGCGAGGAGCACGGCGAGTGCGATGAGGGCGCCGACGAGGGTCACAGCAGATCAGGGTAACCCCTTTCACCTGAATAGAGGCCGGATCGGCGAAGATGACGGGAATCGACGTAACACGGGCTCGGCTCCTCCCTCGGCGGAGGCCGGCGCGGGACGGCCCCCGTCGGCTGCTCCCCGGTATCGTGGCTGGCGTGACCACGCCGATCCCGACCCCGTACGAGGACCTGCTGCGCGACGTGCTCGACAACGGCACGCACAAGGACGACCGCACCGGCACCGGCACCACCAGTGCCTTCGGCCGGCAGATCCGCTTCGACCTCTCGCAGGGCTTCCCCCTCATCACCACCAAGCGCGTGCATTTCAAGTCGATCGCGTACGAGCTGCTGTGGTTCCTCCGCGGCGAGTCGAACGTGGCGTGGCTGCAGGAGAACGGCGTCACCATCTGGGACGAGTGGGCGGATGCCGCGGGCGAGCTCGGTCCGGTCTACGGCGTCCAGTGGCGCTCCTGGCCGACGCCGTCCGGCGACCACATCGACCAGATCGCGCTCGTGCTGGATCAGATCCGGGCGAATCCGGACTCGCGCCGGCTGATCGTGTCGGCCTGGAACCCGGCCGACATCCCCGATATGGCCCTTGCGCCGTGTCACGCGATGTTCCAGTTCTACGTGGCCGACGGCCGGCTCTCGTGCCAGCTGTACCAGCGCAGCGCCGACCTCTTCCTTGGCGTGCCCTTCAACATCGCGTCGTACGCGCTGCTGACCCTCATGGTCGCCCAGCAGGCGGGCCTCGAGCCGGGCGATTTCGTGTGGACGGGCGGTGACTGCCACATCTACGACAACCACGTCGAGCAGGTGCGCGAGCAGCTGAGCCGCGACCCGTACCCGTACCCGACGCTGCGCCTCGCGCGGAAGCCCGAGTCGATCTTCGACTACCGCTACGAGGACTTCGTGGTCGAGGACTACCGGCATCACCCCGCGATCCGCGCCGCGGTGGCGGTGTGACGGTTCCCGTCGGCCTCGTCTGGGCCGAGGCGCGCGGCGGCGTGATCGGCGCCGACGGCGGCATGCCCTGGCACGTGCCCGAGGACCTCGCCCACTTCAAGGCCGTGACGATGGGCGCGCCCGTCGTCATGGGGCGGCGCACGTGGGAGTCGTTCCCGCCGCGGTTCCGCCCGCTGCCGGGTCGCCGGAACATCGTGGTGACGCGGCAGGAGGCTTGGACGGATGCCGGAGCCGAGCGTGCGTCCTCGCTCGAGGCCGCCCTCGCCCTGGCCGGCGCCGACGGGCCCGAGCGCGCCTGGGTCATCGGCGGCGGAGGGCTGTTCCGCGAGGCCATCGGCGGGGCCGGCATCCTGGAGGTGACCGAACTCGACCTCGGCGTGGACGGCGACACCTACGCGCCGGACCGGAGCGGCTGGCGCACGGCGGCGGTCGACCCGGCCGAGGGCTGGCACACGTCCAGCTCCGGCATCCGCTACCGCTTCCTGACACTGGAACGTCCGGAGGGTCCCCTCGCCTGAGCGGCATAGGCTGGCCCGCATGGCGAAGACGGCACTCATCACCGGAGCGAGCTCGGGACTCGGCGCGGAGTACGCCCGCCAGCTGGCGGCGCGCGGCGCCCACCTGGTGCTCGTCGCACGCGACCGGGCGGCGCTCGACGACCATGCCGCGCGGCTGCGACGCACCTACGGCATCGAGGTCGAGGTGCTGGTCGCCGATCTGCTGAAGCCGCGCCAGCTCGCGAAGGTGGTCGCGCGGGTGGCCGACCCCGAGCGACCCGTCGAGATGCTGGTGAACAACGCGGGATTCGGGCTGCCGCTGGCGTTCGAGCGCAACGACATCGAGGACGAGGTGGAGCACCTGCGCCTGCACGTCGAGGTGCCGATGCGGCTGACCCACGCCGCGCTGGGCGCCATGCTCGGTCGTGGCCACGGCCGGATCGTGAACATCGCGTCGGTCGCGGCGTTCATCCCGCGCTCCACGTACGGGGCGTGCAAGGGGTGGCTCGTGGGCTTCAGCCGCTGGGCCAACGGGCGCTACGCGCCCTCGGGCGTGACCGTGACGGCGGTCTGCCCCGGCTACACGCACACCAGCTTCCATGAGCGCATCGGCCTGCCGCCCGGCCAGGAAGGGGTGCCCGACGCGCTCTGGCTGAACGCGCGCGACGTCGTCTCCGAGTCGCTGCGGGATGTCTCGCGGGGCCGCCCGGTCTCGATCCCGTCGCTGCGGTACAAGGCGCTCGTCGCCCTCGCGCGCTTCGCACCGCCGGCTCTGGCGTCCCGGCTGGGCGAGCGCGGACGGTAGCGCGCCCGCCTGCCGGGGCCGCGGCATCCGTCACACCACCACCGCCCGTGCGCAGCCGGCGCGGCATCCCGATAACCTGAAGACATGACGCATACGGGCAACCCCTTCGGACAGGTGCTCGTCGCGCTCGTCACCCCCATGACGGCCGACGGCGAGGTCGACTGGCCCGCTGTCGAGAAGCACATCGACGACGTCATCACCGCGGGGGCCGACGGCATCGTCGTGACCGGCACCACCGGCGAGACGTCGACCCTCACCGATGCGGAGAAGATCCGCCTGGTCGAGGTGGGAAAGGATGTCGCAGCCGGGCGGGCGAGCATCATCACGGGCGGCGGATCGAACGAGACCGCGCACGCCATCGAGCTCTACAAGGCCAGCGAGAAGGCCGGCGCCGACGGCATCATGATCGTCACGCCGTACTACAACAAGCCGACCCAGGCCGGCATCCTCACGCACTTCCGCCTCGTCGCCGACGCCACCGACCTGCCGGTGATCCTCTACGACATCCCGGGCCGCACCGGCGTGCCCATCCGCTACGAGACGATCCTGCGCCTCGCCAAGCACCCCAACATCCTCGCGATCAAGGATGCCAAGGGCGACTTCAGCGAGGTGAGCCGCGTGCTCAATCAGACCGACCTGATGTACTTCTCGGGCGACGACGCCAACGTGCTGCCGCACCTCGCGATCGGAGCCACCGGCCTGATCGGCGTGACCGCGAACATCGCGGCGCAGCCGTACCGGGTGATCGTCGACGCCGTGAACAGCGGCGACCTGAAGGCGGCGACGGCCGCGCACATGCAGCTCGAGCCGCTCGTGCGCGCCGTGATGACCCACGTGCCCGGCACGGTGTCGGCGAAGTACATCCTGCACGGCCTCGGCCGCATCGGCAGCCCGCGCGTGCGACTGCCGCTCGTCGGGCCGGAGGAGTGGGAGGCCGCCAAGATCGAGGACGAGCTCGCCCTCGTCTCCGACGTCCCGGGTGCCGACTTCTCGAACTTCCGTCCCGACCGCAACGCCGCCGCCGGCGGTGCGCTGCCGAAGGTCTCGGGCACGACGAGATGACAACGCGTGCCGCCGCGGCGGCACGACAACATTCGCAACGGATGCCCAGGGCGTCCTGAGGAGGCTCCACGATGCCCACCACCCCGTACGACCCGCCCGAGCTCGCTGCCGGCACGCTGCGGGTCGTCCCGCTCGGCGGCCTGGGCGAGGTCGGCCGCAACATGACCGTCTTCGAGTACGGCGGCAAGCTCCTGATCGTCGACTGCGGCGTGCTGTTCCCCGAGGAGCACCAGCCTGGCGTCGACCTGATCCTCCCCGACTTCGAGCCGATCAAGAAGCGGCTCGACGACATCGTCGGCGTCGTGCTCACCCATGGCCACGAGGACCACATCGGCGCGGTGCCGTACCTGCTGAAGCTCAAGAGCGACATCCCGATCATCGGCTCCGGCCTGACGCTCGCGCTCACCGAGGCGAAGCTCAAGGAGCATCGCATCAAGCCGTACAGCCTGACGGTCGCGGAGGGGCAGCGCGAGAACCTCGGGCCGTTCGAGCTCGAGTTCGTCGCGGTGAACCACTCCATCCCCGACGCGCTGGCGGTGGCGATCCGCACGCCCGCCGGTCTCGTGCTGGCGACGGGCGACTTCAAGATGGACCAGCTGCCGCTCGACGGCCGGCTGACCGACCTCCGCGCGTTCTCGCGGCTGGGGGAAGAGGGTGTGGACCTCTTCCTCGTCGACTCGACGAACGCCGACGTTCCCGGCTTCACGCCGCTCGAGCGCTCGATCGGACCCGTGCTCGACCAGGTCATCGGCAAGGCCCCGCGTCGCGTCATCGTGGCGAGCTTCTCGAGCCACGTGCACCGCGTGCAGCAGGTGCTGGATGCCGCAGCCGCCCACGGCCGCCGCGTGGCGCTCCTCGGCCGCAGCATGCTGCGCAACATGACGATCGCCGAGGAGCTCGGCTATCTGCACGTGCCCGAGAACGTGCTGATCGACTACAAGAAGGCGCGCGACCTGCCCGACGACCAGATCGTCTACATGTCGACGGGCTCGCAGGGCGAGCCGATGGCGGTGCTCAGCCGCATGGCGAACCTCGACCACGCGATCGAGCCCGGACCGGGCGACACCGTCATCCTCGCCTCGAGCCTCATCCCCGGCAACGAGAACGCGGTGTACCGGGTGATTGACGGGCTTACCAAGCTCGGCGCGAACGTCGTCCACAAGGGCAACGCCAAGGTGCACGTGTCGGGGCATGCGGCGGCGGGCGAGCTGCTCTACTGCTACAACATCCTGAAGCCCCGCAACGTGCTGCCCGTGCACGGCGAGTACCGGCACCTCATGGCCAACGCCCGCCTCGCGCAGGACACCGGGATCGCGCCCGAGCGCACGCTGCTGGCCGAGAACGGCACGGTCATCGACCTCAAGGACGGTGACGCGCAGGTCGTCGGCCAGCTCGACCTCGGGTTCGTGTACGTCGACGGGTCGACGGTCGGCGAGATCACGGATGCCGACCTCAAGGACCGCCGGATCCTCGGCGAAGAGGGCTTCATCTCGGTGATCGTGGTCGTCGACGCCTCGACGGGCAAGGTCATCTCCGGCCCCGAGATCCACGCGCGCGGCTTCGCGGAGGATGACGCGGTGTTCGAGAGCGTCAAGCCGAAGATCGCCGCGGCGCTCGCCGAGGCGGCGACCTCGGGCGTTCGCGACTCGCACGCCCTCTCGCAGGTCGTGCGTCGCACGATCGGCCGCTGGGTGAACCAGTCGCTGCGCCGCCGCCCGATGATCGTCCCGCTGGTGATCGAAGCGTAGCGAGATCACCGTCGGGCGGAGTATCGAAGCGTAGCGAGATCACCGTCCGGCGGAGTAGCGAAGCGTAGCGAGATCACCGTCGGGCGGAGTATCGAAACGTAGCGAGATCACCGTCGGGCGGAGTATCGAAACGTAGCGAGATCACCGTCGGGCGGAGTATCGAAACGTAGCGAGATCACCGTCCGGCGGAGTAGCGAAGCGTAGCGAGATCACCGTCCGGCGGAGTATCGAAGCGTACGCGCACCGGCATCACGCTCTCCCTCCGTCTCGTCATCGCGGCGTAACACGCACGCCGTAGCATCGCCTCGTGGCCTCCAGCTTCCGTGTGCGCGCGGCCGTCGCCTCCGACGGCGCGTTCCTCGGCGACATGGTGGTCGAGGCCGCGAACTGGGCGCAGGGCGGTGTGAGGCCGCGCCACGAGGTCATCGGCGGCGACGACCACCGGCGCTATGTCGCGGGGTGGATGCGCCCGGGCGACGCCGGATTCGTGGCGGAGGATCTCCATGGCGAGCCGGTCGGCGCGGCGTGGTACCGCATGCTGCCGCGCAGCGATCCCGGCTTCGGGTATGTCGGCACGGGCGTGCCGGAGCTGATCATCGGCGTGCGGCCCATCTGGCGCGCCCACGGCGTGGGCAGGACGCTGCTGCAGCGGCTCTGCGAGCACGCCCGGAGCCAGGGCTTCGCCCGCATCAGCCTGAGTGTGGAGCGCGGCAACTTCGCGTCGACGCTGTACCGCACCGAGGGGTTCGCGGTCGTGCGGAGCGGCCTGGGCCGCGACACGATGGTCAAGCGGCTCCGCTGAGGAATGCGCGACCACGCCTCGGCGGGTCGCCGACGGGCGGCGTGGTTGCCGGGGATTGTCGGTGACGACGCCTACCGTGGAGGGATGGCCAGGAGCTCAAGCCCGACCAAGGGGTCGAGCGCGTCGTCGAGCGCGCGTTCCGGTGCGTCGGCGACGGCGCGCAAGCCTGCGGCCGCGAAGCCGGCCCCGGCTCCCAAGCGCTATGTGAACGAGCCCGACCGGCCGCCCGTCGTGGTGCGCGCGTGGATGGGGCTGGCGCACGCGACCGGCGCGCTGTTCCGCGCGTTCGGTCCCGAGACGCTCGAGAAGGAGCAGCGCCGCGACGGCTTCCCGTTCCTCCTGGTGCTGCTCGCGATCGCCGGCGCGGTGAACGAGTGGTTCTTCATCGGCAGCGAGGTGTCGGCGAACATCAGCGCCTATACTGTGGGCGCCCTGATCGGCCGGGAGGCGTTCGTCCTGCCGGTGCTGCTCCTGATCCTGGCGGGCTGGATGTTCCGGCATCCGTCATCGGTGCACGACAACGGCCGCGTCGGGATCGGGTTCGGACTGCTGCTGATCACGATCGCGGGCTTCTGCCACGTCGCGGGCGGCCGCCCGCAGCCGAACGAACTGCTGCCCGCGCTCAGTCAGGCCGGCGGCCTGTTCGGCTGGATGATCGGCGAGCCGCTCGCACTCGTGCTCACCGACGTCGGCGCGTACGTCGTGCTGTCGCTCCTAGCCGTGCTCAGCATCCTGATCATCACCAAGACGCCCCCGAACCGGATCGGGCGCCGACTCGGCGAGCTGTACGCGTGGATGTTCGGCGCCGAGCCTCGTGAAGACAAGCCTGTGACGGATGCCGCAGCCGAGGCCTCCGACGACGACGGCGACCCCTCGCTGCCCTGGTGGCGGCGCAACAAGACGGGGCGCGAGAAGGACCCGGACGACGGTCTCGGCTCCGAGGACCTCACAGAGCTGCTGCCGGTGGGGTCGTCGCAGGGCGGCTTCGATCAGGCCGTCGTGCCGACGACGCCGCCGCCTCCCGCGCCGGCCGCCGCGACGGACGCCCTCACCGAGATCATCGATCCCTCGGTGCTGTCCGCGGCGAAGGCGGCGACCTCGTCGCACACGTCGCTGCGCGACGACGCGGAGATGATCGAGGATGACGGCACGCTGCCCGGCCTCGACGGCATCGGCTCCACCACCGCGCTGGACTCTCCGTCCGCGCCGTACCGCCTCCCGTCGGTGAACGCGCTCGCGGCCGGCACGCCGCATGTCGCGCGCTCGCAGGCGAACGACGAGACCGTTCGCGCGATCACGAGCGTGCTCGAGCAGTTCAAGGTCGACGCCCGCGTCACCGGCTTCTCGCGCGGACCGACAGTGACGCAGTACGAGATCGAAGTCGGCCCGGGCGTCAAGGTCGAGCGCATCACGGCGCTGACCAACAACATCGCCTACGCGGTCGCCTCCAACGAGGTGCGCATCCTCGCTCCCATCCCCGGGAAGAGCGCCATCGGCGTCGAGATCCCCAACACCGACCGCGAGATCGTGACCCTCGGCGACGTGCTCCGCTCGACCGCCGCGACGAACCAGACCCATCCCATGACGATCGGCGTCGGCAAGGACGTCGGCGGCGGCTACGTCGTGGCGAACCTCGCCAAGATGCCCCACCTGCTCGTGGCCGGTTCGACCGGCTCCGGAAAGTCGAGCTTCGTCAACTCGATGATCACCAGCCTGCTGATGCGGGCGAAGCCCGCGGACGTGCGGATGGTGCTGATCGACCCCAAGCGCGTCGAGCTCACGTCGTACGCGGGCGTGCCGCACCTCATCACGCCGATCATCACGAACCCGAAGAAGGCGGCAGAGGCGCTGCAGTGGGTCGTGAAGGAGATGGACATGAGGTACGACGATCTCGCGTCCTTCGGCTTCCGTCACATCGACGACTTCAACAAGGCCGTCGTCGCGGGCGAGATCACGCTGCCGCCCGGCAGCGAGCGGGTGCTCAAGCCGTACCCGTATCTCCTCGTGGTCGTCGACGAGCTCGCCGACCTCATGATGGTCGCCCCGCGCGACGTCGAGGACTCGATCGTCCGCATCACCCAGCTCGCCCGCGCGAGCGGGATCCACCTGGTGCTGGCCACGCAGCGCCCCTCGGTCGACGTGGTCACCGGCCTCATCAAGGCCAACGTGCCGTCGCGCCTCGCTTTCGCGGTGACGAGCGTCACCGACTCGCGGGTCATCCTCGACCAGCCGGGCGCCGACCGCCTGATCGGTCAGGGCGACGGCCTGTTCCTGCCCATGGGCGCCTCCAAGTCACTGCGCGTGCAGGGCGCGTGGGTCAGCGAGAGCGAGATCGAATCGGTCGTGAAGCACGTCACGGCGCAGGCGCGGCCGGAGTATCGCTCCGACGTGCAGGCCGCGGCCGAGAAGAAGGAGATCGACGCCGACATCGGGGACGACCTCGAGCTGCTCCTGGCCGCCGCCGAGCTGGTGGTCTCGAGTCAGTTCGGCTCGACGTCGATGCTGCAGCGCAAGCTCCGCGTCGGCTTCGCGAAGGCCGGCCGCCTCATGGACCTGCTGGAGTCGCGCGAGATCGTCGGCCCGTCCGAAGGCTCGAAGGCCCGCGACGTCCTGGTCACCGTGGAGCAGCTGCCGACCGTGCTGGCGCGACTCCGCGGCGAAGACGTCCCCGCTGCGCCGGCCGCCCCCGCGGCGCCTGGCGGCCCGGCGTCGGCTGCGGACGACCGCTACGGGACGGATGCTGTCGACGCGCAGTACGACGGCTACCCGGTCGTCGACGGTGACGAGGGCTCCGAAGACGCCTGGGGTCTCACCGGACGCGACTGACCCGCGGCTCGCCGCGGCCTCGCGCAGGTCGGCGCCGTCCCGGCGGCGCCGATAGGCTCGAGGCCATGGCGATTCCGCGGCAGCTGCCGAACGCGATCACGATCGTGCGCATCCTGTGCGCCCCCGTGTTCCTCTGGATGCTCCTCGCGGACGGGGGAGCGGACGGACCGCTGCGGTGGTGGGCGGCGGTGCTGTTCATCGTCGCGATCGCCACGGACGGGGTCGACGGGTATCTCGCCCGCAGGAACGACATCGTCACCGACCTCGGCAAGCTCCTCGACCCGATCGCCGACAAGGTGCTCACCGGCTTCGCCTTCATCGGTCTGTCGATCCTCGGGGAGCTCCCGTGGTGGGTGACCATCGTGGTGCTGATCCGCGAGATCGGCATCACGATCTATCGCCTGATCGTGGTGAGCGATCACGTGCTCGCGGCGGCCTGGATGGGCAAGCTGAAGACCCTCGCGCAGGGGGTGGCGCTGTCGCTGGCATTGCTCCCGCTGTGGACGGTCGTGGGCGAGTGGATCTTCTGGGTCAACGGCATCACGATGACGATCGCCGTGATCCTCACGATCGCCAGCGGCATCGACTACGTGGTCACCGAGGTGCGCGGCGCCCGCGCGAAGCGGAGGGGTGCGTGACGGACGAAGCCGTCGCACTCCTGCGCGCACTCGACGCGCGGGGGTGGTCGATCGCCGCCGCGGAGTCGCTGACCGGCGGACGCGTCACGGCGACCCTGGTGGACGTGCCCGGCGCCTCCGCCCACGTGCGCGGGGGGATCGTCGCCTACGCGACCGATCTCAAGGCGTCGGCGCTCGGCGTGGAGCCGGACCTCCTCGCCGCGCGGGGCGCCGTCGATCCCACGGTCGCCGAGCAGATGGCGCAGGGCGTGCGCCGCGTCCTGCGCGCGGACGTCGGGCTGGCGACCACCGGCGTCGCCGGTCCCGATCCTCAGGACGGGCACGCGGTCGGCACGGTCTACGTCGCCGTCGCCACGCCCGAGACGGCGATCGTGTCCGCCCTGTCGCTGTCGGGCACCCGCGACGAGATCCGCACCCGCAGCGTGCAGGGCGTGCTCGAGCTCGCGCTCACCGTGGTGTGAGGCAGCCGCTCGCTCCAGCGCCTCGGGAACAGACGGTGTTTCGTCTCGGTTACATTCGGTGATTCCCACCCATCACCCAGTTCACGGGATTAGATTGGCATCAGCAGGTGCTGTACTGTTGTCCACCCGGACGACGGCGGAATCGGAAGTAAGGAGGGGGCCCGATGATCCTGGTACGTCAAGAGATCGGCGAAGTGCTTCGTGATTTCCGTCAGCAGAAGGGGCGCACCCTCCGTCAGGTGGCGAGCCGCGCGAGTGTCGCGCTGGGCTATCTGAGCGAGGTCGAGCGGGGCCAGAAAGAGGCCTCGAGCGAGATCCTCGCCTCGGTCGCCGAGGCGCTCGACGTCCCCATCTCGACGATCATGCGCGAGGTCGGAGACCGCATCTCGGTTCTCGAGGGCCTGCAGACCTTCCCCGACGTCGTGCCCGACGACCTCGTGGCCTCGGTCGACGCCGAGCTGTCGCTCCGCTGATCCTGCCCTCCGCCCTTCGATGAAGCTCTGGAGCCGCCGGCACCCATGCGTCGCAGTGAGTTCAACCGCGCCGTGAACGACGAGTTCGGCGGGCGCGCCGGCACGGTGGTGACGGACCTCGTCCTCTCCCAGGTCGGAGGTCGCACCGCCGCCGACGCGATCGCCGCGGGCGTCGACCCGCGCGAGGTCTGGCTCGCGATCTGCGAGGAGCTCGACGTCCCCGCCGAGCGCCGCTACGGCGTCGGCCGTCTCGAACCTCGTCGCCGCTGAGGCGGCGTTCGATACCGCCGCGGCGCGGCGTGTCCTCGAAGAAGTGTTCGATATCGGCGTAGGCTCCTGCACAGCAGGTGTCGAGGACGTGTTTTCCACGGACCGGGGAGGAGTGAGGGCCGATGTCGGAGCCCCTCCCTAACGTGATCCACGTCGAACGACACCACACGCCTTGTCGCAGCATCCGTCCCACCGGGCCGGAGCGCGACAGCCTACAGGCGACGGAACGCGAGTAAGAGGAGCACGTCATGCCATCACCCGTTGACCGCGAGAAGGCCCTGGAATCGGCCCTCGCCCAGATCGACCGGCAGTTCGGGAAGGGCTCGGTGATGCGGCTCGGCAGCGACGAGCGCGCTCCCGTCGAGGTCGTGCCCACCGGCTCGATCGCGCTCGATGTCGCCCTCGGCATCGGCGGGCTCCCGCGCGGCCGCATCATCGAGATCTACGGGCCGGAGTCGTCGGGTAAGACGACGCTGACCCTGCATGCGATCGCCAACGTGCAGCGCGCCGGCGGCATCGCCGCGTTCGTCGACGCCGAGCACGCTCTCGACCCCGACTACGCGCAGAAGCTGGGTGTCGACATCGACCAGCTGCTCGTCTCGCAGCCCGACACGGGTGAGCAGGCCCTCGAGATCGCCGACATGCTGGTGCGCTCCGGCGCCATCGACCTCGTCGTCATCGACTCCGTGGCCGCGCTCGTGCCCAAGGCCGAGATCGAGGGCGAGATGGGCGATTCGCACGTCGGTCTGCAGGCGCGCCTCATGTCGCAGGCGCTCCGCAAGCTCACTGGTGGCCTCAACCAGACGAACACCACGATGATCTTCATCAACCAGCTGCGCGAGAAGATCGGCGTCTTCTTCGGTTCCCCCGAGACCACGGCCGGTGGAAAGGCGCTGAAGTTCTACGCGTCGGTGCGCCTCGACATCCGTCGCATCGAGACCCTGAAGGACGGTGCCGAGGCCGTCGGCAACCGCACGCGCGTCAAGGTCGTGAAGAACAAGATGGCTCCGCCGTTCAAGCAGGCCGAGTTCGACATCCTCTACGGCGTCGGCATCTCGCGCGAGGGAAGCCTCATCGACTTCGGCGTGGAGCACGGCATCGTCAAGAAGTCGGGTGCGTGGTACACGTACGAGGGCGAGCAGCTCGGTCAGGGCAAGGAGAACGCCCGCAACTTCCTCATCAAGAACGAGGACGTGGCGGCCGAGATCGAGTCGAAGATCAAGACGAAACTGGGCATCGGCGTTCCGCGTGGCGCAGCCGAAGCGCCCGGCGACGAGCTGGCGGCACGCCGCCCGGCGTGATGGTCCGCTTCGTCGACAGCGGGGACGAGTCCGACGTCGGATCCGGCGACGGACTCGCCCCCGTGACGTCGATCTTCAGCGAGCGCGGCCGAAAGGGGTACGCGAAGTCCGCGGCCGACGTCCGTCAGGAGCTCGAAGATCGGATCCCCTCCGCGCGACGCGCGCTCGAGGACCGGATCCCGTCCGCTCGGCCGGAGGTGGAGCGCCGGATCCCCACCGCCGAGCCGGAGCGCGAGGACCGGGTCCCCTCCGCTGCTCCGATCGACTTCGATGCCGAGCGCTCCGAGCGGGGCCGCTCGCGCGCGGGCACGGGCCGGGGGAGTGAGCGGGGGCAGGCGAGCCCTGCGGAGGCGGCGGAGCAGGGGCTGCTCAAGAAGCTGCGCGGACGGCAGCTGTCGGTCTCGGAGGCGAAGGCCTACCTCCGTCAGCACGACCTCGACGCCGACGCCGAGCAGGCGCTCCTCGACGCCTTTCTCGCACGCGGTTACCTCGACGACGCGCGGCTCGCGGAGCAGCTCGTGCACGCCGGAGTCGACCGCAAGGGGCAGGGGAGGCGGGCGATCGCGCAGAGTCTCGCCCAGCGCGGGGTGCCCCGCGATGTCGCCGACTTCGCCCTGGCCGAGCTTCCCGACGACGACGCCGAGCGTGCACTCGAGTTCGCCCGCACGAAGGCGGGCTCGATGCGCGGGCTCGAGCGCGACGTCGCGCTGCGCCGGCTGGCCGGGCAGCTCGCGCGACGCGGCTACGGCGGACCGGTCGCCCTCGACGCCGCTCGGCAGGCGCTCGACGAGGCGGGCCGGCCCTCCGGCCGAGTGCGGTTCGAGTAGCGGCGTCGGTCCGGCGCGGGACGCGGCATCCGCCTCCGGCTCGTCCGATCGGCGCGGCTCGTAGAATGGCCTGATCATGTCTTCGCCCTCCGCAACCCCGACTCTCATCGCGCCCTCCGTCGCCGCGCACGGCGTCGACGGCCGCGCGCGCACCTACGAGGTGCGCACCTTCGGCTGTCAGATGAACGTGCACGACTCCGAGCGTCTGTCCGGTTCGCTCGAGAGCGCCGGATACGTCCGCGCCGAGGTCGGCGAAGAGGCCGACGTCGTCGTCATCAACACCTGCGCCGTCCGCGACAACGCCGCCGGCAAGCTCTACGGCACGCTCGGTCACCTGAAGTCGCGCAAAGACAAGCACGACGGCATGCAGATCGCCGTCGGCGGCTGCCTCGCGCAGATGGACAAGGAGGCGGTGCAGCAGAAGGCCCCGTGGGTCGACGTGGTGTTCGGCACCCACAACATGGGTTCGCTGCCGAGCCTGCTCGAGCGCGCCCGCCACAACGGCGAGGCCGAGCTCGAGATCCTCGAATCCCTCGAGATCTTCCCATCGACGCTCCCGACCAAGCGCGACAGCATCTACAGCGGCTGGGTGTCGATCTCGGTCGGCTGCAACAACACCTGCACGTTCTGCATCGTGCCGAGCCTCCGCGGCAAGGAGAAGGACCGCCGCCCGGGCGACATCCTGAACGAGATCCGCCTGCTCGTCGACGACGGCGCCATGGAGGTCACCCTCCTGGGGCAGAACGTCAACTCCTATGGCGTCGAGTTCGGCGACCGTCAGGCGTTCGGCAAGCTGCTCCGCGCCGCAGGTGAGATCCCCGGGCTCGAGCGCATCCGCTTCACCAGTCCGCACCCGGCGGCCTTCACCGACGACGTCATCGACGCGATGGCCGAGACGCCCGCCGTCATGCCGCAGCTGCACATGCCGCTGCAGTCGGGAAGCGACCGGATCCTCAAGGCGATGCGCCGCTCGTACCGCAGCGAGCGGTTCCTCGGGATCCTCGACCGCGTCCGGGCCAAGATCCCGAACGCCGCGATCTCGACCGACATCATCGTCGGTTTCCCCGGCGAGACCGACGAGGACTTCGAAGACACCATGCGCGTCGTCGAGCAGGCACGCTTCGCCAGCGCGTTCACGTTCCAGTACTCGATCCGCGAGGGCACACCCGCCGCCACGATGCCCGACCAGGTGCCGAAGGAGGTCGTGCAGGCGCGCTACGAGCGCCTGGTCGCCCTCCAGGAGCGCATCTCGCTGGAGGAGAACCAGAAGCAGCTCGGCCGCGAGCTGCAGGTGCTCGTCTCGACCGGCGAGGGGAAGAAGGATGCCGAGACCCACCGGCTGACCGGTCGCGCCGAAGACAACCGGCTCGTGCACTTCGAAGTGCCCGCCGGATCCGACACGCCCCGCCCCGGCGACGTCGTGTCGGTGGTCGTGACGCACGCGGCGCCGTTCCACCTGCTCGCGGACGCGCCGGACGGCGCCCCGCTGCGCATCCGTCGCACCCGCTCGGGCGACGCCTGGGATCGCGCGCAGGCGGAATCCTGCGGTGTGCCCGCGCCCGCCGACGGCGCGACCGCCGGTGCGCCGCGGTCGGTGTCGCTGGGTCTTCCCACCCTCCGCCTCGGCGTGTGAAGGTCGTCGGTCGTTGACCGCGGAGCGCCGCGACGAGGCCGAACGCCGCGGGCAGCCCGCCGCGCCTGCCCCGGAGGCCTCCGCCTCGCCCGCCGCGCACGCCGACGGGGGCACCGCTGACCCGTCACCTCGGCTCTGGGCGGTCGTGGGTGCGACCGGCACCGGCAAGACCGCGCTCTCGCTCGACCTCGCCGAAGCGCTCGCGGCGCGCGGCCGCCCGGCGGAGATCGTGAACGCGGACGCCATGCAGCTCTACCGCGGCATGGACATCGGCACTGCCAAGCTGCCGGTCGACCAGCGCCGCGGCATCCCGCATCATCTCTTCGACGCGCTCGACGTCACCGAGGACGCGGCGGTGGCCTGGTATCAGGATGCCGCGCGCGCCGCGATCACCGGCATCCACGCCCGCGGTGCCGACGCCGTCCTGGTGGGCGGGTCGGGTCTCTACGTGTCGAGCGTGCTGTTCGACTTCCGGTTCCCGCCCCGCGACGAGGAGCGGCGCGCCGCTCTGGAGGCCGAGCTCGACGAGCGCGGTCCAGGGGCCCTGTACGCCCGGCTGCGTGAGCTCGACCCCGCCACGGCGGTCAGGGTCGATCCGCGCAACGGCCGGCGCATCGTGCGCGCACTCGAGGTGCTCGCCCAGGGCGAGCGCACCCACGGCGCCGCGCTGCCCGACGAGCCCGTGCTCTGGCGCGACGCGACGAGGATCATCGGCGTCGCCGTGCCGCGGGAGCAGCTCGTCGCGCGCCTGGACGCGCGGGTCGAGCGGATGTGGGCCGACGGCCTCCTCGACGAGGTGCGAGACCTGCGGGAGCGCGGCCTGGAAGGCGGCGTCACGGCGCGACGCGCGATCGGATACGCGCAGGCGCTCGCCCAGCTGGCGGGCGAGATGACGGCATCGCAGGCGATCGACGAGACCCAGGGGCTGACACGGCGATACGCCCGGCGCCAGGTGTCGTGGTTCAAGCGATACCAGGGTGTCCGGTGGGTCGACCCGGGAGCGGATGCCGCAGCACTGGCAGACTCGACCGCATGAGTCTCGACATCCGGCCCTTCGATCTCGCCGACACCGAGGCGGTGGTGTCGCTCTGGCAGGCCGCGGGCCTGACTCGTCCATGGAACAACCCGTACCAGGACATCCGCCGCAAGCTGTCGGTGCAGCCCGAGCTCTTCCTCGTCGCCGCCGACGGCGCGGCCGTCGTCGGGACGGTCATGGCCGGGTACGACGGTCACCGCGGCTGGCTCTACTACCTCGCCAGCGCACCGGATCGCCGCGGCGAGGGGATCGCGCGCCGCCTGGTCGCCGAGGCCGAGGAACGGCTGATGGCGATGGGGTGCCCGAAGGTGCAGCTGATGGTGCGGCCAGAGAACGGCGTCGCGCGCGGCTTCTACGACGCGCTGGGCTACGAGCCGTTCGACACGTGGAACACGGGCAAGCGCCTCATCGCCGACTGACGCGGGACGCCCGCCCTGCACCCGCCGGAGCCGCCCCGGCCCGCCCCTAGACTGGGACGATGCCGCAGACGATCACGTTCACCAAGGGCCACGGCACCGGCAACGACTTCGTGATCGTCCCCGACCCGGATGGCGCCCTCGACCTCACCGACGACCAGGTCGCGGTGCTGTGCGACCGGCGGTTCGGCATCGGCGGCGACGGCATCCTCCGGGTGGTGCGCGCGCGGGCGATCCCCGAGGGCGCGGAGGCCGCGGACGCGGGCGCCGAGTGGTTCATGGACTATCGCAACGCCGACGGGTCGAAGGCCGAGATGTGCGGCAACGGCGTTCGGGTGTTCGTGCGCTATCTCGTCGACGTCGGCTGGGCCGATGTCGACGGCGGGCCTCTGGCGGTGGGCACGCGTGCCGGGGTCAAGACGGTCACCCGCAGCGACGGCACGCTCGGCGAGCGGGGCTACGAGGTCGACCTGGGCGCGTTCCGGGTCGACGAGTCCGAGGTCCTGGTGCGCACCCGAGGGGGCGGAGCCCCCCGGCCCGGCGTGGGCATCGACGTCGGCAATCCGCACGTCGTCGTGGCGCTCCCCGACGAGGCCGAGCTCGAGGCGCTGGACCTGACCGCGCAGCCGCTCCTGCACCCCGAGGCCCCGCACGGCGCCAACATCGAGTTCGTCGTGCCGAGCGATCCCCTCGTGCGAGAGGGCGTCGGCTCGATCCGCATGCGGGTCTTCGAGCGGGGCGTGGGCGAGACGCTGAGCTGCGGCACCGGCGTGGCCGCCGCCGCGCTGGCGGTGCGGCACTGGGCAGGACCGGCCGCCCCGGACCACTGGCGCGTCGACGTCCCGGGCGGCACGCTCGGGGTGCGGATGCCGGAGGTCGACGGCGAGCGCCACGTGCTGCTCTCGGGCCCCGCCACGCTGGTCTACAGCGGCGAGGTCACCCTGGCGTGACGACGCCGGGCCGGGACTCGTCCCGGCCACCGCATGCGGGATGATCCCGGGTCGGCGGTCAGAGCTCGGGGAGCGCGATCGGCTCGCTCGGCGGCGAGCCGTGGCGGCGCACCTTCAGCACGCGGAAGCCGCGGGCGGTGGCCGCGCGGTGCACGCTGAAGCGCCGGTCGAGCGTGGCCGCCAGCCACCGCTGCAGCGAGTCGGAACCCAGGTTTCGCTGCACGACGAGCCAGGCATCCGCCCGCTCGTCCAGGCGCGGGATCCACCGCTCGAGCAGCCCGTGCAGCTCGTTCTTGCCCACCCGGATGGGGGGATTGGAGCGGATGGTGCGGAACATCACGTCATCGGGAACATCGTCGGGCAGCACGGCGTTGACGTTCGTGAGCCCGAGGTCGTTCGCGTTGCGGCGCACCAGGTCGAGGGCCCGCTCGTTCACGTCGACCGCCCACACCGTGGCGTGCGGCGCGTCGAGGGCGAGGCTGAGCGCGATCGGTCCCCACCCGCAGCCCAGGTCGAGGAAATTCCCGCCGGGTGGCGGCGGGGGAGTGTTCGACAGCAGCACCGCGGTTCCCGAGTCCACGTGGTCCGGGCTGAAGACGCCCCCGGCGGTCGTGACCTCGAGAGCGCGTCCGGCGAGCGTGACGCGGATGCGGCGCAGGTTCTCGGGGCTGGCGGGCGTCGCACTGAAATAGTGGTCGCTCCCCATGGTCGACGAGCCTAGCGGAGGTGCTCGTCGCGGCGGGAGCGTAGAATTCACGGATGCCTCGAACCGGCCGATGAACGGCGGAAAACGGCATCCCATCGATACACGAAGGAACACATGACGGATACGACAACCCCCCACAGCACCGACGAGACGCCGGTCGACCCGGTGGATCGCGTGCTGGCGCGCGCCGAAGCACGCTCGGGGGTCCACGTCTTCGGGGCTGCGCAGGCGCTCCAGGACGAGGCGACGATCGGGCAGGCCGACACCGACGGCGAGCAGTGGGACCGCGAAGAGCGGGCCGCGCTGCGGCGCGTCCCCGGACTCTCCACCGAGCTCGAGGACGTCACCGAGGTCGAGTACCGGCAGCTGCGACTCGAGAACGTCGTGCTGGTCGGCGTGCACGCGCAGGGCGAGACGGTGGATGCCGAGAACTCGCTGCGTGAGCTGTCGGCGCTGGCCGAGACGGCCGGCGCCGTCGTGCTCGACGGCGTCCTGCAGCGGCGTCCCCACCCCGATCCGGCGACCTACGTGGGCCGCGGCAAGGCCGAGGAGCTGCGCGACATCGTCGCCGCGGTCGGCGCCGACACCGTGATCGCCGACACCGAGCTCGCGCCCAGCCAGCGTCGCGCGCTCGAGGACGTCGTGAAGGTGAAGGTCATCGACCGCACCACCGTGATCCTCGACATCTTCAGCCAGCACGCCAAGAGCCGCGAGGGCAAGGCGCAGGTCGAGCTCGCGCAGCTCGAGTACCTGCTGCCGCGCCTGCGCGGCTGGGGCGACTCGATGAGCCGCCAGGCCGGTGGGCAGGTCGGCGCCGGCGGTGCGGGCATGGGCTCGCGTGGTCCCGGTGAGACGAAGATCGAGCTCGACCGCCGGCGCATCCGCACGCGCATGGCGCAGCTGCGTCGCCAGATCCGCGACTTCGCCCCGGCGCGCGACGCCAAGCGCGCCGAGCGCAAGCGCCACACGATCCCGTCGGTGGCGATCGCGGGGTACACGAACGCCGGCAAGTCGTCGCTGCTTAACCGGCTCACGAGCGCCGGCGTGCTGGTCGAGAACGCGCTGTTCGCGACGCTCGACGCCACGGTGCGCCGCACCGAGACCACCGACGGCCGCGTCTACACGCTCACCGACACCGTCGGCTTCGTGCGGAACCTCCCGCACCAGCTCGTGGAGGCGTTCCGCTCGACCCTCGAAGAGGTCGGCGACTCCGACGTCATCCTCCACGTCGTCGACGGCTCTCACCCCGACCCGGCGGCGCAGCTGGCGACGGTGCGCGACGTGATCGGCGACGTCGGCGCCCGCGACATCCCGGAGCTCGTCGTCTTCAACAAGGCGGATCTGCTCGACGACGACACCCGCCTGGTGCTGCGCGGGCTCGAGCCCAAGGCGGTCTTCGCCTCGTCGCGGACCGGTGAGGGCGTCGAAGAGCTCCGCGCCGCCATCGAGGCGGCGCTGCCGCTGCCGGCGGTCGAGGTGCGGGCACTCGTGCCCTACGACCGCGGCGACCTCATCTCGGCCATCCACGAGCAGGGCATGATCCTGTCGCAGGAGCACGAGGAGGGCGGCACGGCCATCCACGCACGCGTGGGCGAGCACCTCGCCGCGCGGCTGGCCCCCTTCGAGGTCTGACCCGCACGCCGCAGCTCGAGCCGCTACGCGAGCTCGAGCGGCGGCACCCCGGGCGTCTCGAACCCGAGCACGCGCCCGAGAAATGCCAGCTCCGCCTCCATCGTCCGCACGAGGGTGGCAGCCCCGCGGAACCCGTGGCCCTCGCCCTCGAAGGCCAGATACGCGTGCGCCACGCCGTTCGCGGCGAGGGCGTCGCGCACCGCTTCCGACTGCGCGGGCGGCACGACCTGGTCGTCCAGTCCCTGCTCGATCAGCAGCGGCGTCTGCATCCGCTCCAGGCGCGACAGCGGCGACCGCTCGACGTACAGCGCCTCGGCCTCGGGGAGCGGACCGACCAGGCCGTCGAGGTAGCCGGCCTCGAAGTCGTGCGTGTCCTCGGCCAGGCGGCGCAGGTCGGCGACGCCGTAGCGGCTGATCCCGGCTGCGAAGGCGTCGGTGTCCGTCAGTGCGCAGAGCACCGTCCAGCCGCCCGCCGATCCGCCCGCGATCGCGAGCCGCCGCGCGTCGGCGACGCCCGCCGCGGCGAGTCCCCGGGCGGCGGCCACCACGTCGTCGACGTCGACGACGCCCCACTGCCCGAGCAGGCGCTCGCGGTAGGCGCGACCGTACCCGCTCGAGCCGCCGTAGTTCACGTCGAGCACGCCGATGCCTCGGCTCGTGAGATAGGCGATCTTGCCGGATGCCGCGCCCCCGACATGATCGGTCGGTCCGCCGTGCACGAACACGACATAGGGCGGCAGCTCACCCGCCGGCGCGACCGCGTGGGGGTTCGTCGGCGGGTAGTCGAACGCGTGCACCGGCCCGTGCAGGCCGGGGACCGTGACGGCGCGGGAGCGCGGCATCCATTCGTCTCCCCACGGGGAGGAGGCGCCCACCACCAGGCGGCCGGCGTCGGGCCGGTCGACGTCGATCTCCCACAGCCCCGCACCGGAGGCCCCCGCCCCCGCGAGCAGCAGCCGCGAGCCGCGCACGTCTTCGATCGAGAGACGGGTGACGGGCTCGACCTCCAGGTCGCGGACCTCGCCCGCGGGGTCGATGGTCACGAGGCGCTCGGCGCCGTTCGTGCGCACGGCGACGATGCGGCCGTCGCCCAGGGCCGCGAACCAGCGCGTGCCCAGCACCCAGAGCGCGCCGCCGGTGTCGGCGTCCGCGGGGGCGAGGGCTTCGGGCGCACCGCCGTCCACCGGGCCGAGCGCCCACAGGTTCCAGCGCCCGGACGGATCGTCGGCGTAGACGAGCTCGTCGTCGCCGACCCATTCCGGCTGCAGCGGCGCCCGGCGGAGCCCCTCGCCGCCGGCGACCACGGTCCACTCCGAGACCCTGCCGCCCTCCAGGGGGCCTACGCGGAGCTCGGCGCGGTCCCACGCCATGTCGGGACGGTTCCAGGCGATCCACGCCAATCGCGTGCCGTCGGGGGACAGCGCCGGATGCGCCACGAAGTCGCTGCCGGCGGCGAGAGAGGCCACCCGTGCCGGGTCGGCCGCGGCAGCACCCTCGAGCGGAATCTCGACGATATCGCGCGCGGGGACCGCGCCGGCGGTGTGATCCTCCCGCACCGCGAGGAGCCGGCCGCCCTGCAGCGTCAGCCCGCCGTAGCGCACATCGCCCGCGTCGGGGGTGAGGGGCCGCGGCTCGGAGTCCGGGTCGAGGCGCCAGACCCGCTGGTCCGTCTTCTCGACGAAGTACAGCGTCCCCGCATCGTCGGCGGTCCATGATCCGCCGCCGTACTCGTGCACGCGCGGTCGCGCGCTCCACGGGGCGGGCAGCACGTCGACGACGGTTCCGGATGCCGCCCTCCGGCGCACCGCGGACCTCCCGCCCTCGTCGGCGACCGACTCGCCCCACCAGGTCTCGGGCCCCGCCGCCGTGCCGCCCACGAAGCGGGCGCCCTCCAGCCGGGGAGAGCCCGCAGACACGGCGGCGGCCGACAGCGGCGACGGCCAGCTGCCGTAGGGGAGCACGACGGGGGAGCCGGGAGCATCGGGAGTCGTCACGCCCCCACGCTACGGCGTCGCGAGGGTCGCACCGCGATCGAAACACAACGTCACAGGCCCAGCGCAGGGGTCGCGCTCCGCTACGGTGGACCCATTGTCGCCCGGTCGTCCGCGAGGACACCCCACCTCGGGGTCCGGGCAGGAGCGACAGCCGAGCCCGGCACCCGCCCGCGATGACACCCCGTCGGCCGTTGCGGCCGGTGAGTGGTGCCGCGGCCGCCCGGGCACTTCCCGTTCGGCTCAGCCCCTGTCCCCGATCCGAGAAGCAGGCCATGTCGATCGATCTGAGCACTCCTCCCGTGCCGATCTCCTTCGAGGTGTACCCGCCGCGCTCCGACGCCGGTTTCGCGGCACTGCACGAGACCATCCGCCACCTGGCATCGGTCGATCCGCGGTTCATCTCCGTGACCTACGGCGCCGGTGGCTCCACCGGCGGGCGCTCCCTCGAGCTGCTGACCCACATCCTGCGCGAGACCCACATCGAGCCGCTCGCGCACCTGACCTGCGTGGGCAACACCTACGCCGGCGCGAACGCGCTCATCCGCGAGTTCCTGGATGCCGGCATCACGAGCTTCCTCGCGCTGCGCGGCGATCCGCCGGCCGGTGCCTCCGAGGACGACGCGTTCCTCGGCGACCTCGAGAGCGCCGCGCAGCTGGTGCAGCTCATCGACCGCGTGCAGGCGGAGCGTGCGCCCTACACCGAGGCGCCGATCCCCGGTGTACCCGGCGCGGTGCGCGTCGAGAAGCGCCGCAAGATCGACATCGCCGTCGCCGCGTTCCCGAACGGTCACCCCCGATCGCGCTACGCGTCCGAGCACATCGACGCCCTGCTGGCCAAGCAGGCGGCGGGTGCCACGCTGGCGATCACCCAGCTCTTCTTCCACGGCGACGACTACCTCGCCTTCGTGCAGCGCTCGCGGGAGGCGGGCGTCACCATGCCGATCCTTCCCGGGATCATGCCCATCACCTCGCCCGCGCGCCTGCGGCGCGTGCTCGAGCTCACCGGTGAGGAGCTGCCGGGCGACCTCGCCATCGCGCTGGAGGTCGAGCCGACCGCACAGGGGCAGCGCGAGGTGGGCATCGCGCACGCCGCCCGCCTCGCGCGCGAGGTCCTCGACGGTGGGGCCCCCGGCATCCATCTCTACGCCTTCAACAATCACGACACGGTCCTCGAGGTTCTGCGAGAGGCCGGGGTGCTGACCCCGCCCTCCCGCGTCCCCGACCCCACCCGCTGACGCAGGCGCCGTCATCCGTCGGAGGTCCCGACGGTCTCTTCGGCGACCCCGAAACCACCACCACCACCGCCGTACACGAAAGGGAGACACCATGACCGACCCTCGCCCCCGCACCTCGCCGTTCCCGAAGGGCACGATCCTCGGCTACCCGCGGATCGGCCGGCGCCGCGAGCTCAAGCGCGCCGTCGAGGCCCACTGGGCCGGCACGATCGACGCCGCGGAGCTCGAGCAGATCGCCGCACGCCTGCGGCGCGACACGCGCGAACGGCTCGCGGCCCTCGGTCTCGGCCGCGACGACTCGTCGATCCCCGAGTCGTTCTCGTTCTACGACCAGGTGCACGACGCCGCCGTCACGGTCGGTGCCCTGCCGGAGCGGTTCGCCGCGCGGCGCGACCCCGACGGCGGCATCGGCCTCGGCGCGTATTTCACCGCCGCACGGGGCGAGGGCGAGGACGCCCCCCTCGAGATGACGAAGTGGTTCGACACCAACTACCACTACCTGGTCCCCGAGATCGGCCCCGAGACGGTCTTCGCGCCGTCGAGCGACCGCTTCGCCGCGCAGGTGGCAGAGGCGAAGGCCGACGGCTACACCGTGCGGCCCGTGATCGTGGGGCCGGTCACGCTCCTGGCCCTCGCGAAGGCGAGCGACGCCGCACCGGCCGGATTCGATCCGCTCGGGCGCCTGGACGATCTGCTGCCCGTGTACGCAGAGCTGCTCGCGAGCCTGCGTGCGGCCGGCGCCGAGTGGGTCCAGCTCGACGAGCCGGCGCTGGTGAGCGAGAGCCTGCCGGCCGCGCCGGCGGCGCTCGCGGATGCCGCGGCCCGCGCCTACGCCGCCCTCGGCGCCGCGACCGACCGGCCTGCCCTCCTCGTGACGGCGGGCTACGCGCAGCTCTCGCCCGAGGCGTGGCGCGCGCTCGCCGCCGCGCCGATCGAGGCGATCGCCCTCGACCTCACGCGGGGCGCCGTCCCCGAGACCGTGGAGGGCCTGGCGGACAAGACGCTGGTGGGCGGCGTCGTCGACGGGCGCAACGTGTGGCGCGGCGACCTGGAGGCGGCATGGGCCGGGCTGGAGCAGCTGCGCGGCGTGGGTGCCGCCGACGTCGCCGCGGGCACGTCCACCTCGCTGCAGCACGTGCCGCACGATGTCGACGACGAGGCCGCGCTCGATCCGCGGCTCGCGTCGTGGCTCGCCTTCGCCGACCAGAAGGTGGGGCAGGTCGTGATCCTCGCCGCAGGCCTGGTCGACGGCCGCGCGGCGATCGCCGAGGCGCTGGCCGAGGCATCCGCCGCTCTGGACGACCGGCGCGGCGCACCCGGCGTGCGCGACGGGGCCGTGCGCGAGCGCGCCGCGGCGCTGGAGGCGGGCGCCTTCGAGCGCGGCGACTACGGCGCGCGCGTGGCAGCCCAGGACGCCGCGCTCGGCCTGCCGCTGCTGCCGACCACGACGATCGGCTCGTTCCCGCAGACCGGCGAGATCCGGCGCGCGCGAGCACGCCACGGGCGCGGCGAGCTGCACGCGGACGAGTACGAGCGGTTCCTCCGCGACGAGATCGCGCGCGTGGTGACGCTGCAGGAGGAGGTAGGGCTCGACGTCCTCGTGCACGGCGAGGCCGAGCGCAACGACATGGTCCAGTACTTCGCCGAGCACCTCGACGGCTTCGCCGTCACCGAGAACGGGTGGGTGCAGTCGTACGGCTCGCGGGCGACGCGACCCTCGATCCTGTGGGGCGACGTCGCGCGGCCGGCGCCGATCACCGTCGCGTGGTCGGAGTTCGCCCAGTCGCTCACCGGCAAGCCCATGAAGGGCATGCTGACCGGTCCCGTCACGATCCTGGCGTGGTCGTTCGTACGCGACGACCAGCCGCTCGGCGACACCGCGAACCAGGTCGCCCTCGCGCTCCGCGACGAGATCGCCGACCTCGAGGACGCGGGCATCCGCGTCATCCAGGTCGACGAGCCCGCACTGCGCGAGCTGCTGCCGCTGAAGAGCGCCGACCAGCCGGCCTACCTGGAGTGGTCGGTGGGATCGTTCCGTCTCGCGACGGCGGGGGCGGATGCTGCCACCCAGGTGCACACGCACCTCTGCTACTCCGAGTTCGACGTCGTGATCGACGCGATCGCGGCCCTCGACGCCGACGTGACGTCCATCGAGGCGGCCCGCAGCCGCGGTGAGGTGATCGGCGACATCGCGGAGTCCGGGTTCGCGGCGGGCATCGGGCCCGGCGTGTACGACATCCACTCGCCGCGCGTGCCGTCGGTGGACGAGATCGCCGAGCTCCTCGACCGCACCGTCGCCGAGCTGCCGCTGCGCCGCGTGTGGGTGAACCCGGACTGCGGGCTCAAGACGCGCGGCTACGACGAGACCGTGGCGTCGCTGCAGAACCTCGTCGCCGCGACGCGGCAGATCCGCGAGCGCGTGGAGCTCAGCGCCTAGGAGCGCGGGGCTTCTTCGGGGGAGCGGATGCCTCGGCCGGCGCGGCGGCGTCGGCCGAGGCATCCGTCTCCACGATGGTGGCGTCCCCGTCGACGGGGGCGGCGTCGGCCGCCGGTGCATCGACCACGACCACCCTCGGCTGCTCGTCGGCGAGGACCAGCGTCGGCTGGTCGTCGGTGAGCACGGCGGTGGCGTTGCCGTCGGCGAGCACGACGGTGGTGTCGTCGCCGAGGACGGCGGTCGGCTGGTCGTCGATGCCCCCGTCCGGGTCGCCGGCTCCCGAGTCTGCGGAGGACCGCGGCGGCACCTCGCCCGGGCGGACCTGCAGCAGCTCGAGGATCCAGGCGACGATCAGCGTGACGATGAGCACGAGGAAGATGTCGCCCGCCGACAGCGGTCGCAGGCCGAACAGCCAGATGACGGCCACCACGATGAGGAGCGTGCGGACCAGCCCGCGGTAGCGGTACAGCCACGCGCCGAACCGTCCGGTGCGGAATCCGTGGCCGCCCAGCTGACGGCGCAGCGACGAGTTGATGCTGCCGATGGCCCGGCGCGAGCGCACGGCGGGCGTCCACCGGCCGGCGAACCAGCCGAGGACCGCGATGACGATGCCGAGCAGCACCGCGATGCCCGCGGTCTGCTGCATCGAGCCCACCAGGCTCTGGTAGACGACGTCGAGGGCGTTCGCCGACAGGCCGAACTGAACGGCCGCCTGGCCGACGACGGGGGTGCCCACGGCGAAGGCGAGCGCCAGCGCGCCGCCGCCGAGCGCGAAGCCGATGCCCGAGCCCAGCACCGCGGTGCTGCGTCGCCGCGCGATGAGGATCCCCAGGGCGAAGAGACCGATCGTCACGATCGGCAGCCACCAGCCCAGCGCGGTCGCGAGCGTGTACGTCGTGCGGATGGTCACGAGCGTCTCGCCGGTGCCGATGATGACGACCTTGTCGATCGCGGGGATGAGCTGGGCGATCCCGACGCCGCGGTCGATCAGGTTCTGCTTGACGCGTTCGACGACGGCGCCCAGCTGGATGCCGAGTCCCTGGTCGTTCATGACGACGATGCCGCCGCCGTCCGACGTGGCGGCGGCGGTGAGGGCGCGGTGCGCAGCGCGGGTGGTCGCCGTCCACGTGTCGGCGAAGGCATCCGACTCCACCACGCGCGTCACCGTCTGGGTGAGGAGGTTCTGCAGGCCCTCGGCCGCGGGCGCCTGCAGGAGCTTCAGAGCCTGGGACGCACGCGGCGGCAGGCCGAGCTGGTCGATCCCGTCGAAGACGTTCGCGGTGAGCTCCTCGAAGTTCACCTGCGCCTCGACGGCCTCGACCGTCTCGTCGATGATCATCTGCTGGACGGCGGGGTCGTCCGCGAGCGGGGCGAGCGTCGCGACGAAGGCGGATTCGTCGACGAGTTCGAGGCGCGCCCACGCCGTGACGATCGAGATCGGGACCAGGATCGACGCGATGACGATGCACAGCGCGGAGAAGAAGGCGCGCCACCGGCTGCCCGTGGGCGCGTTCGACGACCTCGGAGCGGGCGGCTCGGCGGGCGCGGACGCGCGCAGTCGTGCGTTCTCGGCCTCGAGCGCCTCCAGGCGGGCGTGGAGTTCCGGGCTGGCGGCGAGGGGCGCTTCGGAGGTCATTCCCCCCTTATAGCGCGTCCCGCGGTGTCGCGGCCACCCGTGGGCGTCGCGCGTTTCGCATGAAAGCGGTCAGACCGCCCGCATCACCGCGACGACCTTGCCGAGAACGGTCGCCTCGTCGCCCAGGATCGGCTCGAAGGCGGAGTTGCGGGGGAGCAGCCACGTGTGGCCGTCGCGCTGGCGAAACGTCTTGACGGTGGCCTCTCCGTCGAGCATCGCCGCGACGATGTCGCCGTTGTCGGCGGTGGCCTGCGAGCGCACCACGACCCAGTCGCCGTCGCAGATGGCGGCGTCGATCATCGACTCGCCCGAGACCCGCAGCATGAAGAGGTCGCCCTTGCCGACGAGCTGACGGGGCAGGGGGAAGATCTCCTCGACCTGCTGCTCGGCGGTGATGGGCACGCCGGCCGCGATGCGTCCCACGAGCGGCACGAGCGCGGCGTCGCCGACCGACGGCGCGCTGTCAGCCGGGTTCTCGGCCGCGGTGCCCGGCAGGTCGATGAGCACCTCCATGGCGCGCGTCTTGCCGGCGTCGCGCCGCAGGTAGCCGCTCAGCTCGAGCTGATTGAGCTGGTGCGTGACGCTCGAGAGCGACTTGAGGCCGACGGCGTCGCCGATCTCCCGCATGCTCGGCGGGTAGCCGTGCCGGGCGATGGAGCGCTGGATCACCTCGAGGATCGCGAGCTGCTTGTCGCTCAGGCTCTTGCGCCGACGAGTCTGGGGCTTCTCGCGCCCGGCCGCGTCGCTCATCTTCCGGCTCCGTCCTGCGCTCTGCCGTCGAGCGCTGTTTCTTCGAATGTCGGAGGCCCGTGGTGGGGTTCTCGTATCGAAACCGTATCCGGACCCAGCGCTTCCGAGGAACAACCTCGCCGCGTGTCGCGTTCGAGAGATCGCCATCCGAATCCGGTGTTGACATCGTACAGACTCGAAGATAGCTTCGGAAGAGAGGTTCGCATTCTCCACTCCCGGCCGAGTGGAGATTGCGAATCTCTCCCCATCAGGAGGAGAGCAGCCATGACCGCGATCGGCATCACGACATCCGTTCCCTCGCCGGCGCGCGCGGCGACCGTCGCCGTGCGCCGGGCCACGCGCCTTCGTCTCACGGTGCGCGGTCGCCGGGTGCTCGCCGCCCTCGCCGCGCTTCCGGCCGTCGTCGCGCTCAGCGCCGCGGTCCTCGGCGGCGGCGCGGCGCTCGCCTCGCGCGACGCCGGCGCACCGGCGGGGCAGTTCGAGACCATCACGGTCTCGGCCGGCGACTCGCTGTGGACCATCGCCGAAGAGGTCGCGCCCGACCGCGATCCGCGCGACGTCGTCGACCAGATCGTCCGGTTGAACGCGCTCGACAGCGTGCTCGTGCAGGCGGGTCAGAGCCTCGCGATCCCGGCCGAGTACTCGATCGCTCCCTGAGCGTCCGGCAGGCAGGCCCCCGGCCGCTCGCGCTCCCGTCACCGAGCGGCTCGAGCGTGGAGCGCGGCCCTACCATGGGAGGGGTGAGTGCACGTCTCGAAGACCTTCCCCTCCGCGCGGATCTGCGCGGTCAGAAGCCCTACGGAGCCCCGCAGGCTCCGTTGCCCGTGGCCCTCAACGTCAACGAGAACACGCATCCCGTACCGCAGGACGTCGCCGACGACATCGTCGATTCCATCGCGATCGCGCTGCGCGACGTGAACCGCTACCCCGACCGCGAGTTCACCGCACTGCGCGAGGGGTTCGCCGACTACCTCGGGCACGGGCTGACCCGCGAGCAGATCTGGGCCGCGAACGGCTCGAACGAGGTGCTGCAGCACATCCTGCAGGCGTTCGCCGGACCCGGCCGCAGTGCGTTCGGGTTCGGCCCCACGTACTCGATGTACCCGCTGCTCACCAGGGGCACCGGTGCCGAGTGGGTCGCCGGCGCCCGTGCCGACGACTACACGATCGACCCCGCGGACGCCGCCCGCCAGGTGGCCGATGCGGCGCCCGACGTCGTGTTCCTCTGTTCGCCCAACAACCCGACGGGCACGCCGCTGCGCCTCGACGCGATCGAGGCCGTGTACGAGGCGAGCAACGGCATCGTGATCGTGGACGAGGCGTACTTCGAGTTCGCGCCCGGTGACGAGCGGTCGGCGCTGACGCTGCTGCCGGGCCGTGAGCGCCTGGTCGTCTCGCGCACCATGAGCAAGGCCTTCGCGTTCGCCGGCGCCCGGGTCGGCTATCTCGCCGCCGACCCCGCGCTCATCGACGCGCTGCGCCTGGTGCGCCTGCCCTATCACCTGAGCGCGCTCACCCAGGCGGCGGCGTCGGCCGCGCTGCGGCACGCGCCCACGATGCTGCGCATGGTCGACGACATCGTCGGGCAGCGCGACCGCATCGGCGCCACCGTCGAGGCGCTCGGCTACACGCCGCACGAGTCCTGGACGAATTTCGTGCTGTTCGGTGGCGTCGCCGATCCCGCGGCGACGTGGCGCGCCCTGTACGACGAAGGCGTGCTGATCCGCGACGTCGGCATCCCGCACCACCTGCGGGTGACCGCGGGCACCGAGGAGGAGACCACCGCGTTCCTCGACGCCCTCGCCTCGGTAGGATCGGCCGCATGAGCGCCGCATCACGCACCGCCTCGTTGCGACGGTCCACGAGCGAGTCCACCGTCGAGCTGGAGCTCGACCTCGACGGCACCGGACGCAGCCGGATCGACACCACCGTGCCGTTCTTCGACCACCTCCTGACGGCCTTCGCGAAGCACTCGCTCACCGACCTCACCGTCCGCGCCTCGGGCGACACCGACATCGATGCCCACCACACCGTCGAAGACATCTCGATCGTGCTCGGTCAGGCGATCCGCGAGGCGCTCGGCGACAAGACGGGCATCTCGCGCTACGGCGACGCCCTGGTCCCGCTCGACGAGGCGCTCGCGCAGGCCGTGGTCGACATCAGCGGGCGACCCTACCTGGTACACACCGGAGAGCCCGCGGGCTTCGAGCACCACCTCATCGGCGGGCACTTCACCGGCTCCCTCGTGCGCCACACCTTCGAGGCCATCTCGTACAACGCCGCGCTGACCGTCCACGTCCGCGTGCTGTCGGGGCGCGACCCGCACCACATCGCCGAGGCCGAGTACAAGGCCTTCGCCCGCGCCTTCCGGCAGGCCAAGGCGCTCGACCCGCTGGTCGACGGCATCCCCAGCACGAAGGGCGCGCTGTGACCTCCAGCGACATCCCCGCGGCCGATCGGCCGCTCGTCGCGGTCCTCGACTACGGCTCCGGCAACGTCCACTCGGCGGTGAAGGCCCTCATCGCCGCCGGAGCGGATGCCCGCCTGACGTCCGACCGGGGTCTGGTGCGAGATGCCGACGGGCTCTTCGTGCCGGGCGTGGGGGCGTTCCGTGCGGTCGCCGAGGCACTGCGTGCCAGCCGCGGCGACGAGCTCATCGAGCGCCGCCTCGCCGGCGGACGGCCCGTGCTGGGCGTGTGCGTCGGCATGCAGATCTTCTTCGAGCGCGGGGTGGAGCGCGGCATCGACACCGACGGCCTGGGCGAATGGCCCGGCGTCGTGACCGAGCTCGACGCGCCGGTGCTGCCCCACATGGGCTGGAACACCGTCGAGGCCGGTGAGGGCACGCGCCTGTTCCGCGGCATCGAGCACGAGCGCTTCTACTTCGTCCACTCGTTCGGCGCGCAGAAGTGGCTGCTCGACGTTCAGCCGCCGTTCCCCCAGCCGGTGCTGACGTGGTGCGACTACGGCACGCCGTTCCTCGCGGCGGTGGAGAACGGGCCGCTGTCGGCGACCCAGTTCCACCCCGAGAAGTCGGGGGATGCCGGCATCCGGCTCCTGACGAATTGGATCGACGGCCTTCGCGGGGCTACCCTCTGAGACCGTGCCGTCTGCGGGAGTGTGTGCTCCGAAGGACCGTCTCGCACAGCAGTCGAATCACAGCCAGGAAGACATGAACGATTTCGCGTCAACGCCCCAGCTCGTCCTTCTGCCCGCCGTCGACGTCGCCGATGGGAAGGCCGTCCGGCTGACCCAGGGCGAGGCCGGCACCGAGACGAGCTACGGCGACCCCGTCGACGCGGCGCTGGACTTCGCCCGTCAGGGCGCGCAGTGGATCCACCTCGTCGACCTCGACGCCGCCTTCGGCCGGGGCAGCAATGCGGGCGTGCTCCGCAAGGTCATCAAGCAGGTCAAGGGCGTCCAGGTCGAGCTGTCGGGCGGCATCCGCGACGATCGCACCCTCGAGGCCGCGCTCGAGAGCGGCGCCTCGCGCATCAACCTCGGCACGGCCGCGCTCGAGAACCCCGAGTGGGCCGCCGACGTCATCGGCCGGTACGGCGACGCGATCGCGGTCGGCCTCGACGTGCGCGGCACCACGCTGGCCGCGCGCGGCTGGACCCGCGAGGGCGGCGACCTCTGGGCCGTGCTCGACCGCCTCGAGTCCGCGGGGTGCAGCCGCTACGTCGTCACCGACGTGACCAAGGACGGCACCCTCAAGGGCCCGAACCTGGATCTGCTTCGCGAGCTGACCGCCCGCACCCCGAAGCCCGTCGTCGCATCCGGCGGCGTCTCGAGCCTCGACGACATCGCTGCGCTGCGCGACCTCGTGCCGCTCGGCGTCGAGGGCGCGATCGTGGGCAAGGCGCTCTACGCCGGTGCCTTCACGCTCGCCGAGGCGCTGGATGTCGCCGGACACTGACCCGCACGCCGCTCACCACGGCGACCCGCCCGCCGGCGACGCGACCGGCGCGCACGCGAACGATGCCGCAGCCGACTCGGCGGGCGTGCCGTGGGAGGGGCGCAGCTTCCACTCCAACCCGCACTCCGGCGACGACGGGTCCGCCGATCCGGCTCTGCTCGCCGCTCTCACGGCATTCCGCGCCGGCTCGGGCGACCAGCGCGCGGTCGTCGACGCGTACCGCTCGGCGCGTCTGCTCATCCCGCTCCTCGCCGAGAAGGGCGACCACGGCATCGGCGCGCACGGCCTCGAGGTCGACAAGACCCAGGAGCTCTCGATCGTGACGGTCGCCGCCCCCGACGGCCGGCGCGTGCTGCCGGTGTTCTCGTCGGTCCAGGCGATGGGGCGATGGGATGCCGCAGCCCGGCCGGTCCCGGTCGACGGCGTCCGCACGGCACTGGCGGCGGCCGCCGACGACACCGACCTCATCGTGATCGATCCGGGTTCCGACACCGAGTTCGTCCTCCGCCGGCCCGCGGTCTGGGCGATCGGCCAGAACCAGCCGTGGGAGCCGAGCTTCCTCTCTCCCGAGGTCGTGAAGGGCCTCCACGAGAGCATCGGCGGCGAGCTGTCGGTGATCGACCTCGCCGTCGAGCCGGGCGATCCCGACGCCCGCCTGCGAGGGCCAGAGCTCGTCGTGCGGCTGCACCTCATGAGCGGCCTCGAGAAGACCGAGCTCGACGCCGTGCTGGCGCGGCTCGCGAAGCGGTGGGCGGCCGACGACCGCATCGCGGTGCTGGTCGACTCGCTCACGGTGAAGCTCGTCCGCGCCTGAACGGGCGTATCTGAGCCGCCCCGGTCGTACTCTCGGTCTGCAGTCGCCCGTCGCCTGCCCTTGCGGCGCACGCACGGGCGGCGGATGATCGGCTCGGCGGAGGATGGCTCGATGGGGAACAACACGCACG
Source organism: Microbacterium sp. M3 (assembly GCF_033548675.1). Classification (NCBI taxonomy): domain Bacteria; kingdom Bacillati; phylum Actinomycetota; class Actinomycetes; order Micrococcales; family Microbacteriaceae; genus Microbacterium; species Microbacterium sp. M3. The sequence continues at coordinate 27,452 of NZ_JAWTZT010000003.1, read as the reverse complement.
ACCAGTACCGGACGGCGCTGGACCGCGCACACGCGCACGCGCAGCAATGGCTCGACACGGTGGCCGAACGCCCGGTGCGGCCGGAGCTCGACGCGGACGGCGTGCTGGCGCGCCTGGACCGCGCGCTCCCCGAGCAGGGGACGGATGCCGCAGCCGTCGTCGACGAGCTCGCCGAGGCCGCCGAGCCGGGCCTCATGGCGATCGGCTCCCCGCGGTTCTACGGCTTCGTGATGGGCGGCACCTATCCGGCAGCGCTGGCGGCGGACTGGCTCGTGTCGGCGTGGGACCAGAACACCGGCTCACGCCAGCCGACGCCGGCGACGGCCGCCGTGGAGGAGGTCGCGGGCGACTGGCTGGTCGACCTGCTCGGCCTGCGTGCCGGAAGCGGTGTGGGCTTCGCGACGGGCGCGACGATGGCGAACCTGTCGTGCCTGGTCGTCGCCCGCGACGCGGTGATCCGCGCGCACGGCGCCGACCCGGCCGCCGGGTTGCAGCAGGCGCCACCGGTCCGCTTCCTGGCAGGGGACGCCGTGCACACCTCGGTCGTGCTCGCCGGCCGCCTCTCGGGGCTCGGGGTCCCGATCACGGTGGGGGCGGACGATCAGGGCCGCATCGACGTGGCGGGACTCGAGCGCGCGCTGGACGCGGGGGAGGGCCCTGCCGTGGTGGCGCTGCAGGCGGGTGATGTCCACTCCGGCTGCTTCGACGATTTCGCGGCGGCGGTGGAGGTGGCCCGTCGCGCCGGAGCGTGGGTGCACGTCGACGGCGCGTTCGGTCTGTGGGCGGCGGCGAGCCCCAGGCTCGAGCACCTCGTGCGCGGGCTCGCGGACGCCGATTCCTGGGCGACCGACGCCCACAAGACGCTGAACGTCCCCTACGACTGCGGGGTCGCGATCGTGCGCGACGAGGCCGCGATGACCGCGTCGCTCGGCGCCCACGCGGCCTACCTGCCGGCCGTCGCGAGCATCGCCGATCCGTACGACCACGTGCCCGAGCTCTCGCGCCGCGCGCGCGGTGTGCCGGTGTGGGCGGCGCTCCGGTCGCTCGGACGCCGGGGAGTCGTCGATCTCGTGGACGGACTGGCGGATGCCGCGGCCGCCCTCGCCGCCGGGTTCGCAGAGATCCCGGGACTCGAGGTGCTCAATGACGTCGTCTTCACCCAGGTGTGCCTGGCGACGGCCGACGATGCGACCACGGCCGCGCTGGGGGAGTGGCTCCGCGCCGAGGGGACGGCGTGGGCGTCGTCGTCGACGTGGCAGGGACGGACGGTGGTGCGCTTCGCGGTCAGCAACCACGGCACCGACGCCGAGGCGGTCCGCCGCACCGTCGACGCCGTCCGCCGCGGAGCGCTGGCCCTCGGGATCGGTGCCCCGGCCGGCTGAGCCGGCGCCGATTCAGCTGACCGGTCCGGTCCACTTCTCGCCGGGACCCTTGCCGATCGGGTCGGGGATCACGGACGCCTCGCGGAAGGCGAGCTGCACCGAGCGCAGCCCGTCGCGCAGCGACCGCGCGTGCATGTCGCTGATCTCGGGCGCGCCGGCGGTGATGAGGCCGGCGAGGGCGTTGATGAGCTTGCGCGCCTCGTCCAGGTCGGTCTGCGCGGCCGGGTCGTCGGCGAGCCCGACCTTGACGGCGGCGGCGCTCAGCAGGTGCACCGCGGCCGTGGTGATCACCTCGACCGCCGGCACGTCGGCGATGTCGCGAGAAGCGGATGCCGCGGCCCGTTCCTGCTCCTCCCAGCGGGCGTGGCGCTCGGCATCCCGATCCGCCGTCATGCCCGTCGCCTGCTCGTCCTCGTCTCGAATCGTGTCCACGCCGTTCTCTCTGATAGACTGCTGCGGTCTCCGGTGCGTTCTGCACCGGATCGGAAAGAGGATCACATCCCACCCGCGCTTGCCGTTCCAGGCTACCGGGTCACGCACTCCGCCCCGACCGCTCTGCGGCCGGGGTAGCCGCGACGAGATCGACGCGGAAGGCTCCATGCGAGCAGGGTGCAGGAAGTCGGCGCTGAAGCGTCACGACGGGTGGAGTGGCTCTCGATCCACCCGCGACACGACCGTGTGTCGCGGGGGTCCAACCCTCTGACCCTAGGAGTTCCGCATCAGCGATCCCCGCACCAACGACCGCATCCGGGTGCCCGAGGTCCGCCTCGTCGGCCCGAACGGAGAGCAGGTCGGCGTCGTCCGCATCGAGGTGGCGCTGCGCCTGGCCCAGGAGGCCGACCTCGATCTCGTCGAGGTGGCCCCCAACTCGAAGCCGCCCGTGGTCAAGATCATGGATTACGGCAAGTTCAAGTACGAGGCTGCGCAGAAGGCCAAGGAAGCGCGTCGCAATCAGGCGAACACCGTCCTCAAGGAGGTCCGGTTCCGTCTGAAGATCGAGGCCCACGACTACATCACCAAGCTCAAGCGCGCCGAGGGCTTCCTCCAGTCCGGCGACAAGGTCAAGGCGATGATCCTGTTCCGCGGTCGCGAGCAGTCGCGCCCCGAGCAGGGCGTGCGTCTCCTCCGCAAGTTCGCCGAGGATGTCGCCGAGTTCGGCACCGTCGAGTCGAACCCGACCATCGACGGCCGCAACATGGTGATGGTCATCGCCCCGCACAAGAACAAGTCCGAGGTGAAGACCGAGCAGAACGCCCAGCGTGCTGCCAACAAGGAAGCCGCCCGCTCCGCCCGCAACGGCGGGGCGACCTCGGAGGCCGACGCCCCCGAGGCCGAGGCCGCCACGGCCGAGTAGGCCCCACAGACTCCCGCACCGCGGGATACCGACTCCCGCCTGGGCGGGAAGTGAAACGAAGGAAGAAGAGATGCCGAAGCAGAAGACCCACTCGGGCGCCAAGAAGCGCTTCAAGGTCACGGGCAGCGGGAAGCTCATGAAGCAGCAGGCGAACCTTCGCCACAACTTCGAGGGCAAGCCCACGCGCCGTACCCGCCGCCTGTCGCAGGAGCAGGTGCTCGCCCCGGGCGACGCCAAGGTCGCGAAGAAGCTCCTCGGCCGCTGACGCGCGCCGACGCAAGTTAGGAACATCAAGAAATGGCTAGAGTCAAGCGGGCCGTCAACGCCCACAAGAAGCGTCGCGTCATCCTCGAGCGCGCCTCCGGTTACCGGGGTCAGCGTTCGCGCCTGTACCGCAAGGCGAAGGAGCAGGTCACCCACTCGCTCGTCTACGCGTACCGCGACCGTCGCAAGCGCAAGGGCGACTTCCGTCGCCTCTGGATCCAGCGCATCAACGCCGCTGCCCGCCAGAACGGCATCACGTACAACCGCTTCATCCAGGGCCTCGGCCTCGCGGGTGTGCAGGTCGACCGCCGCATGCTCGCCGAGCTCGCGGTGAACGAGCCCAAGACGTTCGCGTCGCTCGTCGCGACCGCCAAGAACGCGCTGCCCGAGAACGTCAACGCTCCGAAGAGCGCCTGACCCCCGGCATCCGTCGTCTCGGAAGGGCGTCCTCCGCACGGAGGGCGCCCTTTCGCCGTTCATGTCGTCCTGCCAACGGGTGCTTCCGTGACGAGACCGCGCGACAGCACCGAACTCGGGGTCGGGACGGTGCTGTTGTGAGGTCTCGTCGCGATGGCGGAGGGAGACGGATGCCGCTACCGCCGCCGGCACGGCGCAGCACGCCGCGACCCTAGACTGAGAGCCGTGCTCGAGAACCCTCGCTCTCCGCGTGTCCGCGCCGTCGCGAAGCTGACCAAGCGCAGCGCGCGCCAGGAGACCGGACTGTTCCTGCTCGAGGGTCCGCAGTCTGCCCGCGAGGCGCTCGCGTACCGTCCCGACACGCTCGTCGAGCTGTTCGCCACGCCGTCCGCGCTCGAGAAGCACACCGACGTGCGCGACGCCGCGAAGGACGCCGGCCTCGACGTCGTCTACACGACCGAGGCGGTCCTCGACGCGATGGCCGACACCGTCACGCCGCAAGGGATCGTGGCCGTGGCGCGGCAGTCGCCGACGTCGGTGCGCGACGTCTTCGCGGCCTCGCCCCGCCTTGTCGCGATCTGCGAGGAGGTGCGCGACCCCGGAAACCTCGGCACGATCATCCGCGCCGCCGACGCGGCCGGCGCGGACGCCGTCATCCTCACCGGGCGCACCGTCGACCCCTACAACCCCAAGGTGGTCCGCGCCACGACGGGTTCGCTCTTCCACGTGCCGGTGGCCGTGGGGGTCGAGCTGTCGACCGCCGTCGAGAAGGCGCACGCGGCGGGCGTGCGGGTCGTCGCCGCCGATGTGGGCGGCGGTGACTTCCTCGCCGCGCGCGAGCTGCTCGCCCAGCCGACGGCCTGGCTGTTCGGCAACGAGGCCCGCGGCCTCGACGACGACGCGCTCGCCCTAGCCGACCTGTCGCTGCGGCTCCCGATCTACGGGGCCGCCGAGTCGCTGAACCTCGCGACCGCCGCGAGCGTCTGCCTGTACGAGACCGCTTTCGCACAGCGCGCGGCGGGATGATCTCGCGCTGTTCCGCTGCTGTTACAACACGGTAAAGACACGGCGGGGTACTGGCATCGTGTCTCAGCCCCGCTCTAGTGTGGCGCTATGACGACGCCCGATGACCGCGCGCCGAAGACGTCGAACATCAACGTCCGTCGCGGTGACCCCTTGGTCCAGATCACCGATGTCCAGAAGCACTACGGCGAGTTCCAGGCGCTGAAAGACATCGACCTGACCGTCAATCGCGGCGAGGTGGTGGTGGTGATCGGTCCGTCGGGGTCGGGCAAGTCCACCCTGTGCCGCACCATCAACCGCCTCGAGACGATCACGAGCGGCACCATCACGATCGACGGCAAGGAGCTGCCGAAGGAGGGGAAGGACCTCGCGGCGCTGCGCGCCGACGTCGGCATGGTCTTCCAGTCCTTCAACCTCTTCGCGCATCTGTCGATCCTCGACAACGTGACCCTCGGGCCGATCAAGGTCAAGGGCATGAAGAAGGCGGATGCCGAGAAGCTCGGCCGTCAGCTCCTCGACCGCGTCGGGGTCGGCCACCAGGCGGCCAAGCTCCCCGCCCAGCTGTCCGGTGGTCAGCAGCAGCGCGTCGCCATCGCGCGGGCCCTCGCGATGCAGCCGAAGGTCATGCTCTTCGACGAGCCGACCAGCGCGCTCGACCCCGAGATGATCAACGAGGTGCTCGACGTCATGGTCGGCCTCGCCCAGGAGGGCATGACGATGATCGTCGTCACCCACGAGATGGGCTTCGCCCGCAAGGCGGCCGATCGCGTCGTCTTCATGGCGGACGGGCAGATCGTCGAGGAGGCGACGCCCGAGGAGTTCTTCACCAACCCGCGTTCGGATCGCGCGAAGGATTTCCTCTCGAAGCTCCTGACCCACTGACGTCCGCGCCCGCACCGGCGCGGCGAACGAAGAAACACACGCAACGGACTTGGAGGATCACATGCGAAAGCTCAGGATCGGCGGCGCCCTCGCAGGCATCGCCATCGCGGCACTCGCGCTCACCGCGTGCAACAGCGGCACGCCCGGCGCGTCCCCCTCGGAAGAGGGCGACACCGGTGGCGACGAAGAGACGTCGAGCACTCCGTGGGAGGTCGCGACCGACGTCTCGATCGAGGGCAGCCCCACGTTCGACGCCATCACCGAGCGCGGCTCGGTGAAGGTCGGTGTCAAGGAGGACCAGCCCGGTCTCGGCTACCTCGACCCGACCACGGGTGAGCGCACCGGCTTCGACGTCGACATCGCGCGCTGGATCGCGGCATCGCTCGGCTACGACGAGGACCAGATCGAGTTCACGGCCATCCCGTCGGCCAACCGCGAGCAGGCGATCGTGAACGGCGACATCGACTACTACGTCGGCACGTACTCGATCACCGACAAGCGCAAGGAGCAGATCTCCTTCGCCGGGCCCTACTTCATCACCGGCTAGGGCCTGCTCGTGGCCGCCGACAACGAGGACATCGAGGGACCGGACGACCTCGCCGGGAAGAACGTCTGCTCTGCCACCGGATCCACGTCGATCCAGCGCATCAAGGACGAGTACCCCGACGCCACCACCACTGAGTTCGACACGTACTCGCAGTGCGTCGAGCAGCTCAAGAGCGGCCAGGTCGACGCGGTCACGACAGACGAGGCGATCCTCATCGGCTACGCCGCACAGGACCCCGACAACCTGAAGGTCGTCGGCGACGTGTTCAGCGAGGAGCGCTACGGCGTCGGCATCCAGAAGGGTGACACGGCGTTCGTCGAGTTCGTGAACACGATGTTCACCGACGGTGGCGACACGTGGGATGCCATCTTCGAGAACAACCTCGGCGCCGCAGGCGTGGAGGGCGAGCAGCCGGACGTCGACCCGGTCGACTGACACACGGTAGTGGCGGCACCCGGCGAGAACCGGGTGCCGCCACCTCATCCGAGGAGGAGGACGCGTCGGTGAACATCATCACGGACTACCCCGATCTGTGGCGCGACGCTCTCGTGGGAACGCTCGTGCTGTTCTTCGGGGGCGCGGTGATCGCGCTGATCCTAGGCGTCATCGTCGGCGCGATGCGCGTGTCGCCGATCCCGGTCGCGCGCGCGGTCGGCACCGTGTACGTGAACTGGATCCGCAACACCCCGCTCACGCTGGTGATGTTCTTCTTCGCCTTCTGCGTGCCCCTTCTCCTTCCCGGTCGTGCGAATTTCCTCGTGCTCGCGGTCTGCGCGCTCGGCATCTACACCGCGACGTACGTAGCGGAGACGATTCGCTCCGGCATCAACACCGTGCCGGTCGGGCAGGCGGAGGCCGCGCGCGCACTCGGCCTGACGTTCGGACAGGTGATGTCGCTGGTCGTGCTGCCGCAGGCGGCACGCTCCGTGATTCCGCCCATGATGAGCGTCTTCATCGCGCTGCTGAAGAACACGACCGTCGCCGCCGGATTCTCCGTCGTGAACCTCGGCAACATCCGCGCCGAGATGAGTGAGAACGGCGAGAACCAGCTCCTCACCATCGTGTGGGTGATGGTGTTCTTCGTCGTGATGGTGCTGCTTCTCGCCTGGCTGCAACGAGTGCTCGAGAACCGATGGAGGGTGGCGAGATGAGCTCCGTCCTGTACGACGTTCCCGGTCCCCGGGCCGTCATCCGCAACCGCATCCTCGGCGTGATCACCGTCCTGGTGGTGCTCGCAGTCCTCGGCTGGGTGCTGTGGCGCTTCTGGGTGACCGGCCAGTTCAGCGCAGAGAAGTGGTACGCCTTCACCTTCACGCGCATCTGGGAGCAGTTCGGGCTCGCGACGCTGCGCACGCTCGCAGCGTTCGCCGTGGCATCCGTCGGGGCGATCATCCTGGGCTTCGTACTCGCGATCGGCCGGCTGTCGGATCACGCCTGGGTGAGGTTGCCCATCACCGGCGTCACCGAGGTGTTCCGAGCGATCCCCGTGCTGATCTTCATGATCCTGCTGTACTACGGCCTCCCCGTGATCGGCATCAAGATGTCGTCCTACTGGGCCGTGGTGATCGCACTGATCGCATACAACGGCTCCGTGCTCGCTGAAGTGATCCGCGCCGGCGTCGAGTCGCTGCCGCGAGGTCAGAAAGAGGCGGGCTACGCGATCGGCCTCCGCAAAGCCGGCGTGATGCGGCTGGTGCTGATGCCGCAGGCCATCCGCGCGATGATGCCCGTGATCATCGCGCAGCTCGTCGTCACGCTGAAGGACACCGCACTCGGCTTCATCATCACCTACCCCGAACTGCTGTACTTCGCGCGCCTGCTCGGCTCCAACGCGGTACTCGGATCGCCGCTGATCCCCGCTGCACTGGTCGCCGGCACGATCTATGTGGTTTTGTGTCTCGCGCTCTCGTATGTCGCGTACACCGTGGAGAAGCGGCTGCGGCGCTCGCCCGGCACCAGTGGTGTGGCGGGCGCGGGGATGGGGCCGGGCGTGGGGAATGCGCCGACCACTGACACGGAGTTGATCGCCGCTCAGAAGGGGATCGGGAAGTTCGATCCCGGGAGCACCGCCTGAGGCCCGGACGGCGGGTCGAGGCATCCGCCGTCGGTAGACTCGTCTCTCGTGTCCGACGCTCCCGAAACCACCGAGATCACGCCTGAGGCGGTGAACGCCGCCGTCGAGGCCGCCCTCGAGGCCATCGCGGCCGCCGGCGACACCGCAGCGCTGAAGGCCGCCCGCTCCGCGCACTCCGCCGAAGGCTCGCCGCTGGCGAAGCTCAACGCGCGGCTGCGCGACGTGCCGAACGACAAGAAGGCGGAGTTCGGCAGGCTCGTCGGCCAGGCCCGCGGCCGGGTGAACCAGTCGTTCGCCGCCCGCGAGGAGGAGCTCGCCGCGGCGGAGACCGCCGCGAAGCTCGAGGCGGAGCGCGTCGACATCACGGCGCTCGCGGCTCGTGCGCGCGTCGGGGCGCGGCATCCGATCTCCCTCCTCCAGGAGCAGATCGCCGACATCTTCGTCGGCATGGGATGGGAGATCGCCGAAGGCCCCGAGCTCGAGCACGAGTGGTACAACTTCGACGCGCTGAACTTCGACGTCGACCACCCGGCGCGCCAGATGCAGGACACCTTCTTCGTCGACCCGGTCGAGCGCCACCTCGTCATGCGCACGCACACGAGCCCCGTGCAGGTGCGCTCGATGCTCGAGCGCGACCTGCCGCTGTACGTGCTGTGCCCGGGCCGCGTCTACCGCACCGACGAGTACGACGCCACACACCTCCCGGTATTCACGCAGTTCGAAGGCATCGTCGTCGACAAGGGCATCACGATGGCGCACCTGAAGGGCACGCTCGACCACGCCGCCAAGGTGCTGTTCGGCGCCGAGGCCAAGACGCGGTTCCGTGCGAACTTCTTCCCCTTCACGGAGCCGTCGGCCGAGCTCGACCTGTGGCACCCGACCTTCAAGGGCGGGGCCCGATGGATCGAGTGGGGCGGTTGCGGCATGATCAACCCCAACGTGCTGCGGGCGGCGGGGATCGACCCGGAGGAGTACTCGGGCTTCGCGTTCGGCATGGGCATCGAGCGGACGCTGATGTTCCGCAGCGACGTCCAGGACATGCGCGACATGGCCGAGGGCGATGTCCGCTTCAGCGAGCAGTTCGGAATGGTGGTCTGATGCGCGTCCCGCTCTCCTGGCTCCGTGAGTACGTCGACGTCCCGGCGGATGCCTCGCCCGAGGACGTCCTGGCCGCGCTCGTGCGGGTCGGGTTCGAAGAGGAGGACGTCCACCGCTTCGAACTCCAGGGACCCATCGTCGTGGGCGAGGTGCTCGAGTTCGTCGAAGAGCCCCAGTCCAACGGCAAGACCATCCGCTGGTGCCAGGTGCGCGTGGCGCCCGACGGGGAGACGGCGGCCGACGGCGGCGACGCCGTCCACGGCATCGTGTGCGGCGCCGGGAACTTCTTCGCCGGCGACAAGGTCGTGGTGACCCTGCCCGGTGCGGTGCTTCCCGGCCCGTTCCCGATCGCCGCGCGCAAGACCTACGGCCACGTGTCGGACGGCATGATCGCCTCGGCCCGCGAGCTCGGACTGGGCGAGGAGCACAACGGCATCCTGCGGCTGGTGGAGCTCGGCATCGATGCGCCCGTCGGCACCGACGCCATCGCGCTGCTGGGCCTGGACGATGTCGCGGTCGAGATCAACGTGACCCCCGACCGCGGCTACGCGCTGTCGGTCCGCGGTGTCGCCCGGGAGTACTCGCACTCGACCGGCGCCACCTTCCGCGATCCCGCCGAGCGGCCGTGGGAGGAGCTCGCGCCGGGCTCCGGCTTCCCGGTGAGCGCCGACGACGCCGCCCCGATCCGCGGGCGCGCCGGTGTGACCGAGTTCGTCGCGCGCGTGGTCCGCGACGTCGACCCCACCAAGCCCACACCCGCCTGGATGATCGCACGCCTGTCGCTGGCGGGGATCCGCTCGCTCGGCATCCTGATCGACATCACCAACTACGTGATGCTCGAGCTCGGCCAGCCGATCCACGGCTACGACCTCGACAAGCTGCAGGGCGGCATCACGGTGCGCCGCGCCACGGCGGGGGAGAAGCTCGAGACCCTCGACGGCAAGGTCCGCACCCTCGACCCCGAAGACCTCCTCATCACCGACGAGTCCGGCCCGATCGGCCTCGCCGGCGTCATGGGCGGCGGCACGACCGAGATGGGCGACAGCACCCGCAACGTGCTCATCGAAGCCGCCACGTTCGACACCGTGTCGATCGCCCGCACCGCGCGCCGGCACAAGCTGCCGAGTGAGGCATCCCGCCGCTTCGAGCGCGGTGTCGACCCGCTCGTGCCGTTCGTGGCGGCCCGCCGCGTCGCCGACCTGATGGTCGAGTACGCCGGCGGCACCAGCGACGACGCCTACGGCGCGGCGCTCTTCGCCGAGGTTTTCATCCCCGGCATCGAGCTGCCGCCGCTGTTCGTGCAGCACCTCATCGGCGTGGACTACACCGACGGGCAGATCGAGGCCGCCCTGCGCCTCATCGGCTGCGACGTCGTGCCGAACGAGGACGACGCCGCCGGATGGCAGGTCATCCCGCCCTCGTGGCGCCCTGACCTGACCGACAAGTGGACGCTCGCGGAGGAGGTCGCCCGCATCGAGGGCTACGACCGCATCCCGTCGGTGCTGCCGCTGCCGCCCTCGGGCCGCGGCCTGACGCCCGCCCAGCAGGGCCGCCGGCGCGTGGCGAACGCGCTCGCGGCGGCCGGCTACGTCGAGACGCCGTCGTTCGGATTCACCACCGAGGAGCAGAACGACCTCCACGGGTCGGCCTCGGGCGAGCACCTCCCGAGCGTGAAGCTCGCGAACGCGCTCGACGGGCAGGCACCGTTCCTGCGTCGCTCGCTGCTGCCCGGCCTGCTCCAGGTCGCGCACCGCAACGTCTCGCGCGGCTTCACCGACGTCGCGCTGTTCGAGACCGGCGTCGTGTTCCTCCCGAAGCCCGGGGTGCGCTACGGCACGTCGTTCGTCCCGCCGCTCGCGGTGCGCCCGGATGCCGCGACGCTCGCCGAGCTCGACGCCTCGATCCCGCCGCAGCACCGTCACGTCGCGGTGCTGCTGACCGGCACGCTCGTGCCGAAGCAGCCGGGGGTCGCCCCGGTGACGGCCGAGCTGTCCGACGGGCTCGACGCCGTCCGGACCATCGCTTCGGCGGCCGGGGTCACCATCGAGGTCACGCAGGGCGAGCGCGCGGCGCTGCACCCGGGGCGCACGGGTGTGCTCTCGGTCGGCGGCACCGAGGTCGGCTACGTCGGTGAGCTGCTGCCGGCGGTGGCCGCGGCATCCGATCTTCCGGGCCGCGTCATCGTCGCCGAGCTCGACCTCGACCTCGTGCTGTCGCTGGCGGGCGAGAAGGTCGTCGCGGCGTCGCTGTCGGGATTCCCGGCGGCCACGCAGGACGTCTCGCTCGTGCTCGGCGCCGACGTGCCCGCGTCCGAGGTGCGGGCTGCGCTCGTCGAGGGCGCGGGGGAGCTGCTCGAGTCGCTGCGGCTGGTCGACGACTACCGCGGCCAGGGCGTGCCCGATGGTCGGAAGAGCCTCACCTTCGCGCTGCGCTTCCGGGCCCCCGACCGCACGCTGACGGCGGCCGAGGCGTCCGAGGCGAAGCTCGCCGGCGTCGCCGTGGCGGCCGAGCGCTTCGGAGCGACCCTCCGCGAGTGACGGTGATCCGCCGGCGCACGGCGTTCCGCCGGTGTACGGCGTTCCGCCGTCGGCGGAGACGGATGCCGCCACCCGGCCGGTCTGGTTGGGTGGAGGCATGACCGACGTACTGGTGCTGGGCGGAACCGGCTGGCTGAGCGGACGCATCGCGGAGCGGTGGCTGGATGCCGGAGCCGCCGTCACGTGCCTGGCACGGGGCGGCCGGGAGGCGCCGTACGGGGCGACGCTCGTCGTCGCCGATCGGGGCGCCGCGGATGCATACACCCAGGTCGAGAACCGCGACTGGGACGAGATCGTCGACATCTCGTCGAACCCGGCGCATGTCGCCGGGGCCCTCGACGCGCTGAAGGATCGCACGCGGCACTGGACCTACGTCTCGACCGTCTCCGTCTACGCGTCGAACGAGAGTGCGGGCGACGACGAGGGCGCTGAGCTGCTGAGTCCGGCCGGCCCCGACCAGGACGAGGACTATGGCCGCGCGAAGGCGCGGGCCGAGGCATCCGTCCGCGCCGCGTTCGGCCATCGCGCGGCCGTCGTGCGCCCCGGCCTGATCGTCGGGCCCGGCGACCCCACCGACCGGTTCGGCTACTGGGTGGGGCGGCTCGCGCTCGCCGGCGATGCCGACGTGCTCGTGCCCGACACCGCCGGCCGCGGAGCGCAGGTGATCGACGTCGACGACCTCGCCGAGTTCGCGCAGGCGATCGGACGCGAGCGATGGACGGGCGTCGTGAACGCCGTAGGCGATCCGGTCGACCTCGACCGCCTGCTCGCCGAGGCCCGCGAGGCCGCCCGACACACCGGCGCCCTGGTGCCCGCCGCCGACGCCTGGCTCGAGGAGCATGGCGTGGCGTACTGGATGGGCCCGCGGTCGCTGCCGCTGTGGCTCCCCGCCGGCACGCCGGGTTTCTGGACCCGCTCGAACGCCGCCTACCGCCTGCTGGGCGGCGGCCTGCGCCCTGTGCGCGACACGCTCGAGCGCACGCTCGCCGACGAGCGCGCTCGTGGCCTCGACCGTCCCCGTCGCGCCGGCCTCCCGCGCGCCGACGAGCTGACGCTCCTGCGCCAACTCCAGGCGTGACTCCGGCTTTCGAGTAGCGCACTTGGCGCCTCCGACCGGCGAAGATCTGCAAAGTGCGCGATTCGAAAACCGCCCGGACTGTGGATAACGCGCGGACGCGGAACCCCAGGCATGGCACGGTTTCGGCATGGAACATCGAGAGCCGCTGCCTGACGGTCTGCCAGAGGACTTCCCGGTCTGGCTCGCTCGCGCCCACGGAGTGACGCGCGGTCGCCTGCGCCAGCGTGACCTCGACGCTCCGTTCTTCGGCGCGCGACTTCGCCGCCACGAGGCCGCGGACATCGACGCCGACGATCCGTACGCACGTCAGCGCCTCCTCCGCGTGGAGCGTGCACGGCAATACGCACCGCGACTCCACACCGGTCACTACTTCAGCCACCAGACCGCGGCCGCCGTGTGGAAAGCGCCGCTGCCCCTGGAGTTCACGCCGCACGGGGAGGTCGCCGGTGCGGCCGACCTCGAGCTGCATGTCTCGGCGTTCGGCCACATCCCGTTCCCGCGTGCGACCGGCGTCAGAGGACACCGGACGATGCTGCGCCTTACCGAAGTGACCGAGCACGACGGTCTGCGGGTGTCGTCGCCGGCGGCGACGTGGGCGTCGCTGGGCGTGCTGCCGCTCTTCGATCTCGTCGCTCTGGGCGACTTCTTCTGCCGACGATGGCGCGAGGGCCCCGGCCGACCTCATCCCGGCCGACCGCCCCTCTCCACCATCGAAGACCTGCGACGAATGCTGGAGGCCGGCCGCCGGCGTGGTGCCGATCGTCTGCGCGCAGCGCTCGGCATGATCCGCGAGGACGCCTGGTCGCCTCGGGAATCGCTTGTGCGCTGCATCCTGGTCGAGGCGAGACTGCCCGAACCCGAACTGAACACCGACGTGTACGACGAGCGCGGCGTGTTCCTCGGATGCGTCGACCTGGCGTATCCGCGTGAGAAGGTCGCGATCGAGTACCTCGGGATGCTCCACGGCGAGCGGTGGGCGCAGGATGTCGAGCGTCTCGCCCGGCTCCGCGCCGCCGGATGGGCCGTGATCGAGGTGACCTCGCCGCTGCTGAAGCGCCCTCACGACCTGGTCGCCCGCGTGACGGCGGCGTTGAAGGTCTGACCGGGATTTCGAATCGCGCACTTTGCACGTTTCGTCGGTCGAGAACTGCAAAGTGCGCGATTCGAAACGAACACGCGATTTGCGGATGCCGCGGACCGGCGGCTATCGTCGGCGCATGCCTTCGGCGACCCAGGGACTCTCGACGCTCGTTGCGAGCGCTGCTCCCGCGTGCCGACGCCGACTCCGCCTCTCCGTGATCCTGGGCGAGCGCCGACTCTAGGCGACCCCGCACACCGTCCCGTCGTGGACGTCTGCGAGCGGGTGTCGCCGTCATCTGGCCCCCTGCCGAGCTTCGTCGAAGCGCCCAGACTCTAAGGTGGAATCCATGACATATTCGGTCGCCGTCTCCGGCGCATCCGGCTATGCGGGCGGCGAGATCCTGCGGATCCTCGCCGCGCATCCCGACGTCGAGATCCGCACCGTGACCGCGCACTCCAACGCGGGACAGCCGCTCATCCAGCACCAGCCGCACCTGCGCTCGCTCGCGCAGCTGACGCTCGCCGAGACCTCGCCCGAGGTGCTCGCCGGTCACGACATCGTCTTCCTGGCGCTGCCGCACGGCCAGTCGGGGCAGTACACCGACGCCCTCGGCGACACAGCCCTCGTGATAGACGCGGGCGCCGACCACCGCCTCGAGTCGGTGGCCGACTGGGATCGCTTCTACGGCGGCGACTTCCACGAGCCGTGGGTGTACGGCGTTCCCGAGCTGCCGATCGCAGGTGGCAGGCAGCGTGAACGTCTGGTGGGGGCATCCCGCATCGCCGCGCCCGGGTGCAACGCGTCGACCGTGAGCCTGAGCCTCGCGCCGGGCGTCGCGGCGGGCGTCATCGACCCGTCCGACATCGTCACCGTGCTCGCGGTGGGACCGTCGGGTGCGGGGAAGAGCCTCAAGACCAACCTGCTCGCGAGCGAGATCCTCGGCACCGCCAACCCGTATGCGGTCGGCGGCACGCATCGCCACATCCCCGAGATCCGCCAGGCGCTCGCCGCGGCGCGCGCCTCGGGCGAGCCGGCCGCCGGCGCCGCCGGCACCAGCCCCGACCGCGGCATCCGCATCTCGTTCACACCCGTGCTCGTGCCGATGGCGCGGGGCATCCTCGCGACGTCGACCGCCCCCATCGCCCCCGGCGCCACCGACGAGCAGATCCGCGCTGCGTGGGAGACCGCGTACGGCGACGAGACGTTCGTGCAGCTGCTGCCGGCGGGGGAGTTCCCGCGCACGGCCGACGTCGTCGGCGCCAACACCGCGCTGATGGGCCTGGCCATCGATCGCGACGCTAACCGCGTGGTCGTGGTGACAGCGGTCGACAACCTCGTCAAGGGCACGGCGGGCGCCGCCGTGCAGTCCATGAACATCGCGCTCGGCCTGCCCGAAGGCACCGCGCTCACAGTGAACGGAGTCGCCCCGTGAGCGTCACCGCCCCGCAGGGATTCGAGGCGGCCGGAGTCGCCGCGGGACTCAAGTCGACCGGCAAGCCGGACGTCGCGGTGGTCGTCAACCGCGGCCCGCTCAAGGTCGGCGCGGCGGTCTTCACGAGCAACCGCGCGAAGGCGAACCCGATCCTGTGGTCGCAGGAGGTCGTCCGCGACGGCGTGGTCGAGGCCATCGTTCTCAACTCCGGCGGCGCGAACTGCTTCACCGGATCCTTCGGCTTCCAGACGACGCACCAGACCGCCGAGAAGGCGGCCGCGCTGCTCCAGGTCAGCGCCGGCGACGTCCTCGTGTGCTCGACCGGGCTCATCGGCACGGGCGACGAGGTCTTCCGCGCGAAGGTTCTCGCCGGCACCGAGCAGGGCATCGCCGAGCTCTCCGCAGACGGCGGGGACGCGGCATCCCTCGCCATCATGACCACGGATTCGAAGCCGAAGCGCGCTCTGGCGACGGGCGACGGCTGGACGATCGGCGGCATGGCGAAGGGGGCCGGGATGCTGGCACCCGGCCTCGCCACGATGCTCGTGGTGTTGACGACCGACGCGGTGCTCGATGCGGCTCAGGCCGACGAGCACCTCCGGGCGGCGACGCGCGTGAGCTTCGACCGGCTCGACTCGGACGGCTGCATGTCGACGAACGACCAGGTCACCCTGATGGCGTCCGGCGCGTCCGGCGTCACGCCCGACCCCGAGGCGTTCGCCGCGGCGCTCGCCGAGGTGTGCCGCGACCTCGCCACCCAGCTGCAGGGCGACGCGGAGGGCGCGAGCCACGACATCACGATCGAGGTCATCAACGCCGCCTCGGAGGACGACGCCGTCGACGTCGGGCGCTCGGTCGCCCGCAACAACCTCTTCAAGGCCGCGATCTTCGGCAACGACCCCAACTGGGGCCGCGTGCTGGCCGCGATCGGCACGACCGAGGCCGCGTTCGACCCGTACGACGTCGACGTGTGGATGAACGGGGTGCGGGTGTGCTCGGCCGGCGGCCCCGACGCTCCGCGCGAGGCCGTCGACCTCACGCCCCGCAGCACGAGCGTGCTGATCGACCTCAAGGTGGGATCGGCCTCGGCCGTCATCCTCACCAACGACCTGACCCACGACTACGTGCACGAGAACAGCGCCTACTCCTCATGACCGATCTGCAAGACACCGATCCGTCCGAGGCCAGCGCCCGGGCGATCACGCTCATCGAGTCGCTGCCGTGGCTCAAGCGCTTCCGCGACCAGATCGTCGTGGTGAAGTACGGCGGCAACGCGATGGTGAGCGAAGAGCTGCAGGATGCCTTCGCCGCTGACATCGCCTACCTCCGCTACGTCGGGGTCAAGCCCGTGGTCGTGCACGGCGGGGGACCGCAGATCTCGTCGATGCTCGACCGCCTGGCGATCCCGAGCGAGTTCAAGGGCGGCTACCGCGTCACCTCGACCGAGGCGATCTCGGTGGTGCGCATGGTGCTCACCGGTCAGATCAACCCGCAGCTCGTCTCCAAGATCAACGCGCACGGCCCGGTGGCGACCGGCCTCAGCGGTGAGGACGCCGGCCTCTTCGGCGGCCGTCGCCGCGGGGTGGTCATCGAGGGCATCGAGCACGACCTCGGCCGTGTCGGCGACGTCGTCCAGGTCGATCCGCAGCCGGTGCTCGACCAGATCGAGGCGGGGCGCATCCCCGTGGTCTCGAGCATCGCTCCCGACCTCGACCACCCGGGACACTCGCTCAACGTCAACGCGGATGCCGCGGCATCCGCTCTCGCCGTCGCGCTGGGTGCGGCGAAGCTCGTGGTGCTCACCGACGTCGCCGGGCTCTACGCCGACTGGCCGAACCGCGACTCGCTCGTGTCGCACCTGACCTCGACCGAGCTGCGCGGGATGCTGCCGACGCTCGAGTCGGGCATGATCCCGAAGATGTCGGCGTGCCTGGAGGCCGTCGAGGGCGGCGTCGAGACCGCCGCCATCATCGACGGGCGGGTGCCGCACTCGGTGCTCGTGGAGATCTTCACCAGCAAGGGAATCGGAACAGAGGTGGTGCTCGGATGACGTGGCAGGACGATGCGGGGCGCGACCTCGTCAAGAGCTTCGGCGCGCGGATGGCGATGTTCGTGCGTGGCGAGGGCTCGTACCTCTGGGACGCCGACGGCAAGCGGTACCTCGACTTCCTCGCGGGGATCGCGGTGGACTCGCTCGGCCACGCGCACCCGGTGTTCGTCGACGCGATCGCGACGCAGGCCGCGACGCTCGCGCACGTCTCCAACTACTTCGCGACGCCGCCGCAGCTCGCGCTCGCCGCGACGCTGAAGCGCCTGGCCGGAACCGGCGACGAAGGCCGCGTGTACTTCGGCAACTCGGGCGCCGAGGCCAACGAGGCCGCGTTCAAGCTCGCCCGCCTCCACGGCGGCAGCGAGCGGCCGCGCATCCTGGCGCTCACCGATGCCTTCCACGGCCGCACCATGGGCACGCTCGCCCTCACCGGCAAGCCGTACATGCAGGAGCCGTTCCTCCCGATGACGCCGGGCGTCGAGTTCATCGACTCCACCGTCGAGGCGCTGGAGGCCGCGATCGACGACCGCGTGGCCGCACTCTTCGTCGAGCCGGTCAAGGGCGAGGCCGGCGTGCTGCCGCTGCCCGAGGGGTACCTCGCCGCCGCGCGGGAGATCACCGAGCGCCATGGCGCGCTCCTCATCATCGACGAGATCCAGACCGGCGCCGGCCGCACGGGGGAGTGGTTCGCCTTCCAGCACGCGGGCATCACTCCCGACGCGATCACGGTCGCCAAGGGCATCGGCGGCGGCTTCCCGATCGGCGCCCTCATCACGTTCGGCGAGGCGAGCGAGCTCTTCTACCCGGGCACGCACGGCTCGACCTTCGGCGGCAACGCCCTCGGCACCGCCGTGGCGGCCGCGGTGCTCGGCGAGATCGAGCGGGCCGAGCTCGTGCGCAACGCCGCCGAACGCGGTGCCCAGCTGCGCGCGGCGATCGAGGCGATCGACTCGGACCTGGTCAGCGGATGCCGCGGCTCGGGGCTGCTCGTCGGCGTGGCGCTCGCGCATCCGGTCGCGAAGGCGGTCGTCGCGGCCGCTCAGGGGCACGGGCTCGTCATCAACGCGCCCAATGACGAGACCATCCGGCTCGTCCCCGCGTTGACCATCGGCGACGTCGAGATCGACGAGTTCGTCGAGCTGTTCACCGCGTCCCTGCGCACCGTCGAGGACGCGCTCGTGCTCGAGACCCCCACGGAGGTTCCCGCGTGACCCGTCACCTGCTGCGCGACGACGACCTGACACAGGCCGAGCAGAACGAGATCCTCGATCTCGCCGTGGCACTCAAGAAGGACCGCTGGAAGCTCAAGCCGCTCGAGGGCCCGCAGACCGTCGCGGTCATCTTCGACAAGTCGTCGACCCGCACGCGCGTGTCGTTCGCGGTCGGCATCGCCGACCTCGGCGGCTCGCCGCTGATCATCTCGACCGCGAACAGCCAGCTGGGCGGCAAGGAGACCCCCGCCGACACCGCGCGCGTCCTCGAGCGCCAGGTCGCGGCGATCGTGTGGCGCACCTACGCGCAGGCGGGCCTCGAGCAGATGGCCGACGGCACGCGGGTGCCGGTCGTGAACGCGCTGAGCGACGACTTCCACCCGTGCCAGCTGCTGGCCGACCTCCTCACGATCAAGGAGCACAAGGGCGAGCTCGCCGGTCTCACGCTGGCGTTCTTCGGCGACGGCATGTCGAACATGGCGCACTCGTACGTGCTGGCCGGCGTCACCGCCGGCATGCACGTGCGCGTCGCGTCGCCCGAGTCCTACGCGCCGCGCGACGACGTGATCGCCGATGCCGACCGACGCGCCGCCGAGACCGGCGGATCGGTGACGCTCTACACCGACCCCAACGAGGCGGCGGCCGGCGCCGACGTCATCGTCACCGACACCTGGGTGTCGATGGGCAAGGAGGAGGAGAAGCTCGCGCGCCTGCGCGACCTCGGCGGGTACAAGGTCACCCAGGAGCTCATGGCTCTGGCGCGTGAGGACGCGATCTTCATCCACTGCCTCCCCGCCGACCGCGGCTACGAGGTCGACGCCGAGGTGATCGACGGACCGCAGAGCGTGGTCTGGGACGAGGCCGAGAACCGCCTGCACGCCCAGAAGGCGCTGCTGGTCTGGCTGCTGCGCCAGAGCTGAGCGACGGTCGTCGTCGGGCGGGAGCGTGGGAGTGACCTGGTTCGCCTCGCGCTGGGACCGCCTCACGGGCCCCGGCCGCATCGCCGGGATCGATCTGGCGCGCGGTCTCGCCGTCGTGGGCATGTTCGCCGCGCACCTGCTGTCGATCACCGAGCCCTTCGCGTTCGATGACCCGTCGACCTGGATCGCCGTGGTGGACGGGCGCTCGTCGATCCTGTTCGCGACGCTTGCCGGCGTGTCGATCGGATTGATGACCGGAGGTCGCACACCGGTCACGGGGCTCGAGATGGCCCGCGCCCAAGGCCGGCTGGCGGTGCGTGCCGGGCTGCTGTGGGTGATCGGCATCCTCCTCATCGCCACCGGGGTTCCCGTCTACGTGATCCTCCCGGCGTATGCGGTGATGTTCCTGCTCGCCCTCCCGCTCACCCCCTTGCCGGCGAGGGTGCTGCTCCCGCTGGCGGCGGTGATCGCGCTGACGATGCCGTTCGTCCAGGTGATCCTCGACGCCATCCCCGGGTGGAACTCGCCGCTGGGCTTCGAGGTGTGGCGCGGGCTCGGCTGGGCCTATCCGTTCACGACGTGGATCGCCTTCGTGCTGGCGGGGCTCGGCGTCGCGCGCGCCGGCGTGACGCGTCTCCGGGTGCAGGTGTGGCTGGTCGCGGCCGGTGGTGCGCTCGCCGTTCTCGGGTATGGGACGGATGCCGCCACCGGCGCCGACCGTGACGCCGAGACCGCGTCGTACCTCGGCGCGCTGTGGACGGCACGCGCGCACTCGACGGGCCTGCTCGAGGTGATCGGCTCGGGCGGGTTCGCGCTGGCCGTGCTGGGCGTGTGCCTCCTGCTGTGCCGGACGGTGGTGGCCTGGATCGCGGTCCCGCTGCGCGCGGTCGGGGCCATGCCGCTCACCGCGTACACGCTGCAGCTGGTCGTATGGGCGGGGATCGCCTGGACGACACTGGATCGCGTGGGCGACCTCGCCGGGTTCCGCGCGCTCGATCCGTTCTGGCCTTTCACCATCGGCACCGTGGTCTTCTGCACGGCATGGGCCCTCGTCGTCGGGCGCGGCCCGCTCGAGACCCTCCTCGACCGGGCGTCGCGCCTGGCCGTCCCGGCGGTGCCGGCTTCCGCTTCTCGTTCCTGAGCGGTCGCTCGATGGTCTCGGCCCGGCGCCCGTGACGGCGCCGCATCGCCGTCACGGGGAGTGGCATGCCACGCGGCGTCGGTAGGCTGGTCGGGTGAGTGATGCGAAGGGCGACGGCACCAACGAAGGCGCGCTGTGGGGGGCACGGTTCGCGACCGGCCCTTCTCCGGAGCTCGCCGAGCTGAGCCGGTCCACGCACTTCGACTGGGCGCTGGCGCTCTATGACATCGCCGGTTCGCACGCGCACGCCACGGCGCTCGCCGCGGCGGGCTATCTCAGCGCCGACGAGGCGCAGGCCATGCACGACGGCCTCGACGTGCTCGCCCGGGGCATCTCCGACGGCACGCTTCGGCCCGCGGCATCCGATGAAGACGTCCACGGCGCACTCGAGCAGGCGCTGATCGGCGTCGTCGGCGCCGAGCTCGGCGGAAAGCTCCGGGCCGGCCGCAGCCGCAACGACCAGATCGCGACGCTCGTGCGCATGTACCTGCTCGACCACTCCCGCACCATCGCGCGAGAGATCCTCCGCCTGATCGACGCGCTCGTCGCCCAGGCCGAGTCGAACGCCGACGCCGTCATGCCGGGGCGCACGCATCTCCAGCACGCGCAGCCCGTCCTGCTCGCCCACCATCTGCAGGCGCACGCATGGCCCCTGGTGCGAGACCTCGAGCGGCTGCGGGACTGGTCGGCCCGCGCCGCCGTGTCGCCGTACGGCGGAGGCGCGCTCGCCGGCTCCACGCTCGGCCTCGATCCGCAGCTGGTCGCGCGGGAGCTCGGGCTGGATCGCCCCGCAGAGAACTCCCTCGACGGCACGGCCGCGCGCGACGTCGTCGCCGAGTTCGCCTTCATCGCGGCGATGATCGGCATCGACGTGTCGCGGTTCGCCGAAGAGATCATCCTGTGGAACACGCGGGAGTTCAGCTTCGTCACCCTCGACGACGGCTACTCGACCGGTTCGAGCATCATGCCGCAGAAGAAGAACCCCGACATCGCCGAGCTCGCGCGCGGCAAGGCCGGGCGTCTCATCGGCAACCTCTCCGGACTTCTCGCCACCCTCAAGGCGCTCCCTCTCGCGTACAACCGCGACCTGCAGGAAGACAAGGAGCCGGTCTTCGACTCGGTCCGCACGCTCGAGACGGTGCTCCCGGCGTTCGCCGGCATGGTGGCGACCATGCGGTTCCACACCGAGCGCATGGCGGAGCTCGCGCCGCAGGGCTTCTCGCTCGCGACCGATGTCGCCGAGTGGCTGGTCAAGCGCGGGGTGCCGTTCCGCGATGCGCACGAGATCTCGGGGCACCTCGTGCGCGTCTGCGAGGAGAACGGCCTCGAGCTGCACGAGGTGAGCGACGAGCAGCTCGCGGCGGTCTCGCCGCACCTGGCGCCCGACGTGCGCAACGTGCTCAGCGTGGCGGGATCGGTCGCCAGCCGCACCGGGGCGGGCGGCACGGCACCTGTGCGTGTCGAGGAGCAGCGCGCCGAGCTGGTCGAGCGCTCGCAGGCCGCCGCGCACTCGCTCGGCCTCTGAGCCGCGCCCTCACGCGCGGCACCGTCACCAGATCGCCAGCCGCACCACGCCGGCGACGAGGCACGCCCACACGAGGCTGGCGAGCGTGCCGATGATGAATCGCTCGCGCGCCTCGGCGGCGGCGAGCTCGGAGAAGCGCCCGATGCCCTTGAGCGCGACCACGATGGCAATCGCCTCCGGGAAGCCGGCGATGATCCCGAGCGCGACGGCGATGCGCTCGAGGTAGCCGATGGTGGTGCCGCCGCGCAGCACCTCGCGCACCGCGCCCTCGCCCGCGGGACCGGCGACGCCGGGGAGCGACGGGGCGCGCAGCAGGATGCCGCCGTTGTCGCCCTCCTCGACGCGGCCGTGGGTCGCGACGTCGAGCACGCGGCGGGTGATGGGGTTGCCGCCGAGGATCGCGACCGCGGTGCCGAGCAGCGCGATCCCGAGCCCGACCAGCAGCGGGACGTCGAAGGGCGAGACGACGACCACGATGAGGCTCAGCACCACCAGGGCGCCCGCCGCGATGAGGGGCACATCGGCCGGCTTCCGGAGGCTTACGATGACCAGCACCAGTGCCGCCCCGAGCGCGAGGAACAGGAAGACGGAGAGCGCGGCGACGAGCAGCACGTCGGGGGAGACCATGGCGTCAGTCTGGCACGGGCCCACGACGGCGCGGGGAGGAGGGCGTCGGGCGTGCCAATCTGCGGATCCGTGGCGGTGCGCTGCCCGGTGCGGCTCAGACCGGCCGCTCGGGCGACGAGCCGGCCTCGGCGTCGAGGCGCGCGAGGATGCGCTCCAGCGCGGGCACGGCGGCCTCCTCCGCGCGCAGCGCGGCCGCCTTCGCGCGGAGGCTCACGGCCCCTTCCGAGATACCCAGCCGCGCGGCGGCTTCGCGCTGGGTCACGCCCCCGGCGAGCAGGTCGTAGACCTCCCAGCCCTCCGGTGTGCGGCGGTCGCGCACCTCGATGAGAAGGCGGACGAGCGCCTCGGCGTCCTCGCTCCCGTCGCCCGTGAGGGCGAACCGCGTCGGCGCCCTCTTCGCTCTCTCGACGGCGTCACGCGCGTGGACGAAGGCGGGACCCCGCGCAGCGCGCACGCTGTCGGGGAGCGGGAGCTCGATAGCGCCGACGCCGAGCCCGACGCTCCAGCCCTCCGTCCTGGTCAGCTCGAGCACGATCGACAGGGCGGCGGCGGGATCGGCGATGGCGACCTGGAGCTCGTCACCGGCGGTGCGTTCCGGGGCGAGCGCGAGTTCGCCGGCGTCGCGCCGGTTCACCGCGGCCAACGCCGCGGGCACGGCGTCGGCATTGACGCGGCTCGCGCGCTGATCGGCGGTGACGACGAACATGTCATCCTTAAGTTCAGGGACAAAAGCAAGGTCGAGTTTAGCATGGAGACTTGAGCGAGAATAGTCTCCAGGCTTAAGCCCTCGGCACTGTAGTCTGCGGGCTTACGGCCGACGCCGCGGTGGCCAGCTGGCCGCGGTACCAGTCCAGCTTCTCGTCCAGGCGCTCCTGCTGGGCACGCAGTTCCGCCATCTGCGCCTCGACGGCGGCGGCATGCTCCTCGAGGAGGGCGACCCGCTCGGCGATGGTGCTGTCGTCACGGCAGAGTGCTCCGTAGCGCCGCAGCCGCTCGATCGGCATGCCGGTCTCGCGCAGGCACCGGAGGAATCCGAGTGCCCCGAGGTCGGCCTCCGAGTACTGCCGGTGACCGCCCGCGCTGCGTGCGACGGGCGGGAGGATGCCCTCCCGCTCGTAATAGCGCAGGGTGTCGAGCGAGAAGCCCGAGATCGCCGCAGCCTCCGCGGGAGAGTACATCGTCATCTCTCGAGCCTAGGGCTTGACCTGGAGCGGACTCCAGGTTGCATCGTGGAGCCATGACCACCTCCACCACCCCCACCTCGCCCCTCGTGCTCGGCGCCATGATGTTCGGCACGACGGTCGACGAGGTGTCCGCGTTCGCACTCCTCGACCGTTTCGTCGAACGCGGCGGCGTCTGGATCGACACCGCCGACTGCTACAGCTTCTGGGCCAGTGCCGACGGCCAGGGCGGAGACAGCGAGCGGGTCCTGGGCCGCTGGCTCGCCGCCCGGCCGGACCTTCGAGAGCGCGTCAAGATCGCCACGAAGCTCGGTGCCGAGCCGCTCTGGGCCGGCTCGTGGCCCGACCGGCGCACGGGCCTGTCGGCGCGCGCCGTCCGCGACGCCTTCGCGGGCAGCCTCGATCGGCTCGGCCTGGAGTCGGTGGATCTGCTGTGGCTCCACCAGGAGGACCGGCGAACGCCGATCGAAGAGACCGTCGACGCGCTGGCCGAGCTCACTGGAGCGGGGCTCGCGCACCGGGTCGGGGCATCCAACCACCCGGCCTGGCGTGTCGAGAGGGCCCGGGCGCACGCGCGGTCGATCGGCTCGGTGCCGCTGGATGCGCTGCAGCTGAACGCCACGTACCTGCGGGTGCGGCCGGGGACGCGGCCGCCCGGCGTCGAGCATCGCTTCGGTGTGCTCAGCGACGAGCAGCGCGACTACGCCGACGAGCACGGGCTCGAGATCTGGGCCTATACGCCGCTGCTCTCGGGCGCGTACGACAATCCCGCCAAGCAGATTCCCGAGGCGTACGACCACGTCGGCAACATCCGCCGGCTCGAGGTCCTCGACGACGTCGCCGGCGAGCTGGGTGCGACCCGGGGCCAGACGGTCCTCGCGTGGCACGTGGCCCGTGGCGTGCGCCCGATGCTCGGCGGCAGCAGGCTCGACCAGCTCGACACGGCGATGGACGCGGTGCTCCTGCCGCTGACGGCCGAGCAGGTGCACCGCCTCGACGCGGCGGTGTGAGCGGATGCCGCGGCCCGGCCATCAGCGCCGGGCTGCGGCATCCGTCCCCGAGCGCTCGGCTCGGTGCGCTCGCCGGCACGGCTCGCCCGCCGGGCGCTGATAGCCTGGCGGGCGTGTCTGAGACCCCCGTGAGCGCGACCGCGCCCGCGAACGACTCCGCGTTCGAGAACGTGTGGGACGAGATCGTGTGGCGTGGGCTCGTGCATGTGTCCACCGATCAGGAGGCGCTGCGCGCCCTTCTCGCCGGGGACCCGATCACGTATTACTGCGGCTTCGACCCGACCGCGCCGAGCCTGCACCTCGGCAACCTCGTGCAGCTGCTGCTCATGCGCCGCCTGCAGCTCGCCGGTCACAAGCCGCTCGGGCTCGTCGGCGGCTCCACCGGACTCGTGGGCGACCCGCGGCCGTCCGCGGAGCGCACGCTCAACACGCGCGAGACGGTCGCCGAGTGGGTGGGCTACCTGCGCTCGCAGGTCGAGCGGTTCTTGAGCTTCGACGGCGACAACGCCGCGCGGATCGTCAACAACCTCGACTGGACCGCGCCGATGAGCGCGATCGACTTCCTGCGCGAGATCGGCAAGCACTACCGCGTGGGCACGATGCTCAAGAAGGACGCGGTCGCCGCGCGCCTGAACTCCGAGGCGGGCATCAGCTACACCGAGTTCAGCTACCAGATCCTGCAGGGCATGGACTACCTCGAGCTCTACCGCCAGTACGGCTGCGTGCTGCAGACCGGCGGCAGCGACCAATGGGGCAACCTCACCAGCGGCACCGACCTCATTCACCGCGTGGAGGGCGTCTCGGTGCACGCGATCGGCACGCCGCTGATCACCAACAGCGACGGCACGAAGTTCGGCAAGAGCGAGGGCAATGCCATCTGGCTCGACGCCGCCATGTGCAGCCCGTACCGGATGTACCAGTTCTGGCTGAACACCGACGACGCCGATGTGATCCAGCGCCTGAAGATCTTCACGTTCCTCACGCGTGCCGAGATCGAGGAGTACGAGCGACTCGTCGCCGACGAGCCGTTCCGGCGCGCCGCGCAGAAGCGCCTCGCGCTCGAGGTCACCACCTTCGTGCACGGGACGGATGCCGCAGCCGCCGTCGTCGCGGCATCCGAGGCGCTCTTCGGCCAGGGCGACCTGGCCGCGCTCGACGCCGCGACGCTGCGCCATGCGCTCGAAGAGCTGCCGAACGCGGCCGTCGCCGCCGGGACGACCGTCGTGCAGGCGCTCGTCGACACCGGACTCGTCTCGAGCCTGTCGGAGGCGCGGCGCGCCATCGCGCAGGGAGGCGTGTCACTCGACGGCGAGAAGGTCGTCGACGACACCGCGACCGTGTCGGGCGGGCTGCCCGGCGGCGTGTCGGTGCTCCGTCGCGGCAAGAAGACGCTCGCGGGCGTGTTCGTCGGCTGATCTGTGAGCGCGGCGACCGCAGCGGCGGGGGAGTGACGGATGCCGTTCACCCCGAGCCACGCGGTCGTCGCGCTGCCGTTCGTGCGGACGCCGCTGGTGCCGGCGGCGATCGCGATCGGCGCGATGACGCCGGACCTTCCGCTGTTCGTCCGCGGGCTGCCGCTGCACTACGGCCTCACGCACGCCTTCGCGTGGCTGCCGGCGACCACGGTGCTGGCGTTCGCCCTGCTGCTGCTGTGGCGGTGCGTGCTGCGTCCGGGCACGCGGGAGCTCGCTCCGCGGTGGCTGGCGTCGCGTCTGCCGGCGGAGTGGGATGCCGGGGCGGGGCCGGCACTGCGTGAGACGGTGGCGTTCGATCCCGGCTCGCGGTCGCGCATGCCCTGGCGCGGCCCGGCGCTCCTCGTCATGTCGCTGCTGATCGGCGTCGTCAGCCACATCGTGTGGGATCTCTTCACGCACGAGGGGCGGTGGGGCGTGGCGGCCGTCCCCGGGCTCGAGTCGTCGTGGGGTCCGCTCCCGGGCTACAAGTGGCTGCAGCACGCGTCGAGCGTGATGGGCCTCGCGGTCATCGCGGTCTGGATGCTGGTGTGGCTGCGGCGACGCCAGGTCGCGGCATCCGTCCCGCGCGTGCTGCCCGATGCGGCGCGGTGGGCGTGGTGGCTGTCGCTTCCCGCGACGCTCGTGGTCGCGTGGGTCTGGGGTCTGGGGGTCTTCGGGCCGCTCGACGACGACTTCACCGTCGCGCACCTCGGCTATCGGGTGCTCCCGCCCGCGTGCGCGGTGTGGGGACTGGTCACGCTGGTGCTCTGCCTCGTCGTGCAGTTCCTGCGGCGCCGTGCCGACAGGTGAGATTCCGCGTGTTTCTGCGGGTGGGGGTGTGCGACACGCCCGGGATGTGGGCTCGATTCGACGGGTGGGCTGGTTCCGCGTAATGTTCTTGTTGTTCGCCCCAAAGGGTAGAGCGGAAGGCCGGAAGGCCTGGCTCCCCTCAAGCAGCGGACCACCTCCCACACACCAGATCCGTTCCTCGGATCGTCCGTTCATCGGACACGTGGGAGTCTTGCTCGAAGAGCTCCGGTCGATTTGACGGGATCGCTTCGGCGAGATAAGATAGTGAAGTTGCCCAGCCGGGGCGCGGATCGCGAGATCCGATGCTGGCTGGTGCGTCCGATCTTTGAGAACTCAACAGCGTGCACTTGTCAA
>NZ_JAWTZT010000002.1:351902-951470 GCF_033548675.1 Microbacterium sp. M3 | reverse complement strand
CACGGAATGGCCACCCACACCCTGGGTGGCCATTCCGCGTTAAGCGACATCTGCGCCCTCGGTAGACTCGAGGGATGCCGTCGCTCGACCTCTCACTGTCCTCTCCCGATCTGACCCGCGTGATCTGTGACATCCGCAGCGTCTCGGGCGAGGAGAAGACTCTCGCTGACGCGGTCTTCGAACAGGTGTCGGCTCTCGATCACCTCGAGGTGTACCGCGACGGCGATACGATCGTCGCCCGCACCCAGCTCGGTCGCGCGCAGCGCGTCGTCATCGCCGGCCACATCGACACCGTGCCGGTCAACGGCAACGTGCCCACGCGAGACATCGAGGTGGCGGGCGAAGCGTACATCTGGGGTCGCGGCACGGTCGACATGAAGGCCGGCGTGGCCGTGCAGCTGAAGCTCGCCGCCGAGCTCACCGCCCCGCGCGTCGACGTGACCTGGATGTGGTACGACCACGAGGAGGTCGACGCCGACCTCAACGGGCTCACGCGGCTCGCGCGCAGCAGGCCGGGCCTGTTCGCCGGCGACTTCGCCATTCTCGGCGAGCCGTCCAACGGCGAGGTCGAGGGCGGGTGCAACGGCAACCTGCGCGCCGTCGTGCGCACCCACGGGGTCCGCGCGCACAGCGCCCGCGCCTGGATCGGCGAGAACGCGATCCACAAGGCGGCGCCGGTCCTCTCGCGCCTCGCCGAGTACCGTCCGCAGGACGTCGCCGTCGAAGGCCTGGTCTACCGCGAGGGGCTCAACGCCGTCCGGATCCGTGGCGGGGTGGCAGGCAACGTCATCCCCGACCTCTGCGAGGTCGAGGTCAACTATCGCTTCGCGCCGAGCCGGGATGTGGGGGAGGCCGAGCGCCACGTGCGCGAGGTGTTCGCAGGGTTCGAGGTGGAGGTCGTCGACATCGCGGCCGGTGCACGGCCCGGTCTCGACGCGCCCCTGGCGCAGGAGTTCCTGGAGGCCGTCGGCGCGGAGCCCCGCCCGAAGTACGGCTGGACCGACGTCGCCCGCTTCAGCGCCCTGGGCGTGCCCGCGGTCAACTACGGCCCCGGCGACCCCCATCTGGCCCATCACGACGAAGAGCGTGTTCCGGTGGCACAGATCGAGGCCGTCGAGCAGGGCCTGCGTGCATGGCTGACGTCGAGCTGACCCGGAGCTCGGCAACGCGGTCCTCCGCTGTGCGTTCCGCGTTGCACGTCGCCGGGATCTACCTGGCCGCGAGGCTCGTCACGACGCTGTTCCTCACGCTGGCCGCGGAGCTCTCCGGCTTCGCCTCCCGCATGGGGCCCGACGCGCGTCTGGGCGACACCGTTCTGGCCTGGGACGGCACCTGGTACTGGCTGGTCGCCTTCTCGGGCTACCCGACCGCGCTTCCGCTGACCGACACCGGACAGGTGGCCGAGAACGCGTGGGCGTTCATGCCGCTCTACCCGTGGCTGGCCCAGGTGGTCTCGCTGCCCTTCGGCCGTTGGGACGTCGGGGCGCTGCTGGTCTCGCTCGTCGCCGGGTACGCGGCATCCGTCGTCTTGTATCACCTGCTGCGGACGCGGCTCGACGAGTCGGCAACGCTGTGGGCGGTCGCCTTCTTCGCCAGCGGTCCCCTCGCCGCGCTGTTCCACGTCGGCTACGCGGAGGCGCTCAACCTGCTGTGGCTGTTCTGCGCGGTGTGGTGCGTCGTGCGTCGCCGATTCGTCTGGCTCTATGCGCTGATCCCGCTCCTGGCCTTCACCCGCCCGGGCGTGCTAGCCTTCGCGCTCTTCCTCGCGCTATACGGCATCTGGCGTTGGGTTCGTCGCTCCCGCGACCCGCTGCCCGTCAGCGACATCGTCCACATCGTCGTGCTGGGCCTGCTCGCTGCGGCGTCGGGCTTCGCCTGGCAGCTGATTGCGGGATGGGTGACAGGCGACCCGGGTGCGTATCTGGCGACCGAGATGGCGTGGCGGCGCAACTGGGTGCGCGGCGATGCGGCGTTCGTGCCGTTGGAACCGTTCCTGGCCGGCGTCGAGTACTGGTTCGGCACCATGTGGCAGCCGCCCGTGGCCGTCGGCTTCGTCGTCGTCGCGCTCGGTCTCGTCCTCCTCGCCCTCGCGCTCGTCTTCCTCCCGCAGGTGCGCGCGCTCGGCATGGAGATCCGGCTCTGGAGCGCCAGCTATCTCGTGTACCTGCTGCTGGTGTTCTTCCCCCAGTCGAGCATCTTCCGCCTGCTGGTGCCGTTGTCACCGCTGTGGGGCGCCCTGGCCGTTCCGAGATCGCGGGTCTGGCGAGTGGGCGTCCTGGTGGCGTGCCTCATCGGGCAGTGGTGGTGGATCTACAACATGTATGCGCTCGGCAGCTACAACTGGCAGGTGCCGTAGCGCGTGGCGGATGCCGCTTTCCCCAACGCGTGCCCGGCGTCGGCGGCCTCACGATAAACTCGATACGCAGACCATCGATGAAAAGGAGCCGCAATGGCAGCCATGAAGCCGAGAACCGGAGACGGGCCGATGGAGGCCGTGAAGGAGGGTCGACTCATCATCGTGCGCGTGCCGCTCGAGGGAGGCGGTCGCCTTGTCGTCTCGGTGAACGACGCTGAGGCCAAGGAGCTCTACGACGTTCTGGGTGGCGTCGTCAACGCCGCGTAAGGCATCGCGAGAACGGCCGGTCCTTCGGGACCGGCCGTTCTCGTCTGTGCGGAGTCAGTTCGCGGGAACGGTGGTCAGCTGCAGGAGGCCTTCGCCCGTGATCGAGAGGGCGCCGATGACGGCGGGGGAGGCCTGCGTCTCTTGAATGAGCGAGCGGTACGCGGTCGTGACCGGGTCGCGCCGCACGGGGTCGGCGACGGCGCCGCCGGCCAGGACGCGGGGCACCAGCACCGTGCCACCGGCGCGCACCAGACGCAGGCCGTGTTCGACGTACTCGATGACGCCTTCGGGGTCGGCGTCCACGAGAACGATGTCGTACGACGCCTCGTTCATGCGGGGGAGCACCTCGGACGCGCGGCCGGTGATGAAGCGGGCCCGCGCCGGCGGGATGCGGGCTTCGGCGAACGCCTGGCGTGCGGCGCCCAGATGCTCGGGCTCCTTGTCGATCGTCGTCAGGGTCGCGCGTGGCGATCCGTGCAGCAGCCACAGCCCCGAGACGCCGGCGCCCGTGCCGATCTCCACGATGTTCAGGGCCTGCGATGCCGCAGCGATGAGTGCGCTCTGCGCGCCGATGGCCGGGCTGATCGGGGTGGCGCCCAGTTCCAGCGCATGCGCGCGCGCCCGTGCGATGTGCTCGGGCTCGCTGGTCGCCTCATCCACGAACCGCTGGCTCGCGCTCTGCTCTCCCATCCCATTCCTCCGCTCGCCAGCCTACGCGGCCTCGCGGCACGGACTGCTCAGGCGCGGCGGTAACCTGAAGTCATGATCTTCGGCCTCACGATCGAGAAGCTGCTGCTGATCGGACTCGTCGCCGCACTCATCCTCGGGCCCGAGCGCCTGCCGCGCTATGCAGAGTCGCTGGCCGGCCTCACCAAAAGAGCGCGGGACTGGGTGTCCACGGCACGCACCCGCATGCGGGACGAGATGGGCGAGGACTTCGACGACGTCGACTGGCGCACTCTGGACCCGCGGCAGTACGACCCGCGTCGGATCATCCGCGAGGCCCTCCTCGACGATGCGCCGGTGGCCCGCGTGAACTCGGCGTCGGCCGCTGCGGCGGCGTCGCCGGCGCCGGCGACGCCGCCGGTGAAGTCGCCGTTCCGAGGCCCGACCGATGGCCCGCCGCCTTTCGACGCCGAGGCGACCTGACCGTCTCAGCGCGGCCGGAAGGGCAGGGGTCGTCCTGCCAGACCCCGCGGCGCGCGCGCCAGCGCGTCGGCGACGGTCTCGATCGCGCGGGCGGCGGGATCCTCGGGGTGTGCGAGGACCGCCGGGACGCCGGCGTCCGCGTCGGCGCGCAGGACCGGGCTCAGCGGCACCGACGCGAGCAGCGGCACTTCTTCCTCGGGCTGTGAGAGCGAGGCTGCCACCGCGGCCCCGCCGCCCGCACCGAAGAGCTCGAGCGCGGTGCCGTCGGGGAGCGTCATCGCCGCCATGTTCTCGACCACGCCGATGACCCGCTGGCCGGTCTGACGCGCGACCAGGCCGCTGCGCACCGCGACGTCGGCGGCCGCGGACTGCGGGGTGGTCACGACCAGCACCTCGGCGTTCGGCAGCAGCTGGCCCACGGTGATGGCGACGTCGCCGGTGCCGGGTGGCATGTCGAGCAGCAGCACGTCGAGGTCGCCGAAATACACGTCGGTGAGGAACTGCTGGACGGTGCGATGCAGCATCGGTCCCCGCCAGGCCACGGCTGTCCGCTGCGACGGGGGAGCGGTGTCGCCGTCGCGCCGGCGCAGGAACATCCCGATCGAGATGACCTTCACCCCGTGCGCCACCGGCGGCAGCATGAGATCGTCCACGCGGGTCGGCTGCGGCACGCTGCCGTCGGCGCCCACGAGCCCGAGCTGCGCCGGGATGGAGAATCCGTGCACGTCGGCGTCGATGAGGCCGACGGCAAGACCGCGGGCGGCGAGGGCAGCGGCGAGGTTGGCGGTCACCGTGGACTTGCCGACGCCGCCTTTGCCGCTCGTGACGGCGATGACCCGCGTGAGCGTGCCGGGGCCGAACGGCATCTCGCGGGCGCGTCCGCCGCGCAGACGGTCGGTGAGCGCGTGGCGCTCAGCCGGCGTCATGACTCCGACCTCGAGGTCGACCCGGGCGATGCCGGGAACGGATGCCGCGGCCGCGCGCACGTCCGCGGCGATGCGGTCTGCGGCGGGGCAGCCCACGATGGTGAGCGCGATCGCGACGTGGGCGACGCCGCCGTCGACGGTGATCTCGCGGACCATGTCGAGCTCGCCGAGGGGGAGCCGGAGCTCCGGATCGGACACGGCGCCGACGGCGGTGCGGACGGCGGCCGCGGACGGCGCCGTCATCGGGCGGTGCCGGGCTCGCTGTCGCTGCCCTCCAGCTTGTCGAGCATCAGCCGCAGCTCGCTGCGCAGCACCTCGCGCGTCACGACGTGATCGGCGAAGTCGTTCACCGCCATGCGGAGCGCGACCACCTCGCGAGCGAGGTACTCGGTGTCGGCGAGGTTGCGCTCGGCGCGCTGACGGTCCTGCTCGATCTGCACGCGGTCGCGGTCGTCCTGCCGGTTCTGCGCCAGGAGGATGAGCGGCGCGGCATACGAGGCCTGCAGCGAGAGGATGAGGGTGAGCAGCGTGAAGTTCGTCGCTCTCGGGTCGAACTGCAGCGGCGGCGGCGCGAAGGTGTTCCACGCCAGCCAGACGACGACGAACACCGTCATGCCGATGAGGAAACCGGATGTGCCCATGCCCCGCGCGAACGCCTCGGAGAAGCGGCCGAAGCGATCGCTGGACTGCTGCTGCGGCGCCCTCTGGAGCATGCCGGAGCGGCCGCGGGGCGCGTCGAGTGCGGGCCGGCGTGTCGAACGGGCCATCAGCGCCGCCTCCGTCCCGGGCCGGAGGAGGTGCCCCGCGCAGAAGTGCTCGCCGGGCTCGCGGAGATCGACTCCGAGGCGGACGCACCGCTGTCGCCGGCGTCGTGCGATCGCCAGTCCTCCGGCAGCAGGTAGTCCAGGACGTCGTCGACGCTGACCGCGCCGACGAGCCGGTGGGCGGGGTCCACCACCGGGAGCGACACCAGGTTGTAAGAGGCCAGCAGCCGCGCGACGTCGGCTGCCGACGCCGTCGCGGGGATGGGGTCCAGCGTGTCGTCGATGAGTGCGCCGAGCCGCTCATGGGGCGGATAGCGCAGCATGCGCTGGAAGTGCACGGTGCCGAGCAGCCGGCCGGTCGGGGTCTCGTACGGCGGGAGGGTCACGAAGACGGCGGCGGCGAGCGCGGGGTGCAGCTCGTGCCGGCGGATGAGCGCGAGCGCCTCGGCGATTGTCGCGTCGGCGGAGAGGACGATCGGCTCGCTCGTCATGAGGCCGCCGGCGGTGTCGGGCCCGTACTTGAGGAGCGCGCGCACGTCCTCGGCCTCTTCGGGCTCCATGAGGTCGAGGAGCTCTTCGCGCTGGTCTTCCGGGAGCTGGCCGAGGACGTCGGCCGCGTCGTCGGGCTCCATCGCGTCGAGGATGTCGGCGGCGCGCTCGTCGTCGAGGGCTTCGAGGATGTGCACCTGCTCGTCTTCGGGCATCTCCTCGAGAGCGTCGGCGAGGCGGTCGTCGGGGAGCTCCTCCACGACCTCGAGCAGACGCTCTTCGGGCAGATCGAGCAGCGTGTTGGCGAGGTCCGCGGGGCGGAGCTCCGAGTACGTCGCGACCAGCTGCTCGGCGGACTGCGCCTCGCCGGGTGACTGGCTTTCGCGGACGGCGTCCCAGCCGGCGAACGTCGTCGGCCCCTTCGCGAAGGGGGAGGCGCTCGTCTTGGGCTTCCGCAGGAACAGCTGGCCCACGTCCCACTCGCCCAGGCGGTTGCGCTCGATGGCGACATCCTCGATGACGGCCGTGCCGGAGCCGTCCGCGAAGAAGACCTTGCGCCCGAGCATCTCGGCCATGACGCGCACCTCCCCGCCGCGCTGCTGGAAGCGGCGGACGTTGATGAGGCCGGTCGTGATGACCTGGCCGGTCGCGATGGAGGTGACGCGCCCGATGGAGACGAAGACGTGGCGGCGGCCGGGGATCTCGACGACGAGCCCGATCACGCGGGGCGGGTCGTCTTTCCGGTAGATGACGACGACGTCGCGGACCTTGCCGAGACGGTCGCCGGCGGGGTCGAAGACCGAGCACCCGGAAAGGCGCGCGACGAAAACCCTCTGCGTGCTCACACGTCCCAGCGTAGTCCGGGTGCCGTGGGAGGATGGGGAGATGACCATGATGGGCGGCCGCGCTTCGCACGGCTCGGATGCCGTCGGTCCGACGGTGGCGAGCTTCCCCACCTACGAGGCGGCGCAGAAGGCGGTGTCGTCGCTCATCGCCGCTGACGTCCCCGCCCGAGACATCGCGATCGTCGGTCAGGGGCTGCGCTCGATCGAGCGCATCACGGGCCGCCTGGGCTATGCCGCGGCCGCGCGCTCCGGCGCGATCAACGGCATCCTCCTGGGCCTGCTGTTCTCGGCGATCCTCGTGATCGGGTCGCCATCGGTGCCCATTCAGGCGTTTGTGGGCGTGCTCTTCGTCGGCATCGCGATCGGCATGCTGATGAGCATCATCGCCTACTCGTTCGTCCGCCGCCGCCGCGACTACGCGTCGGTCATGCAGGTCGTCGCCGATCACTACGAGATCACGGTGAGCGACACGAGCGCCGGCCGAGCCCGCCAGGTGCTCGGCTCGTCGCCGTCCGCACCTCCGCCGGCTGCTCCGACGCGGCCCACCGCGTCCGAGGCGGTCACGTCAGCCCCCTCCGTGGCCGAACCGCCGAAGTACGGCGAGCGTCTCCCGCCGAAGCCGGACGCCGTCGACGATGCCAGCTCGCCCGCCCCCGCGCCGGCCCCTGCCGTGGAGGACCCTGCACCGTCCGCGACGGTCGCGACGGCATCGGGCGAGTCGGCACCCGCATCCGGCGAGGCGCCGCCTGCGCGGGCGGGTGACGCACCCGGGTCCGACGAGAGCGACCGCGCGTGATCACCGGGTCCGACGAGAGCGACCGCGCGTGATCACCGGGGGCGACGCCGTGCGCATCGCCGTCGTCCTTCCGAACGGCACCGCAGAGGTCTCGGCCGAACTCACGGCTCCCACGTCGCCATGGGCCTTCGCCGCCCTCGCACACGGGGCGGGCGCCGGGTTCCGGCATCCGTTCCTCCTCGGCTTCGCGAATGCGCTCGCCCGCGAGGGCGTCGCGACGCTCAGATTCAACTTCCCGTACGTCGAGGCCGGGAGGCGGATGCCGGGACCCGCTGCCCACGCGGTCGCCACGTGGGCTGCGGTGCACGCCGAGCTGCGCCGGCGTGCCGGCGGCGCGCCGGTGTTCGCCCTCGGCAAGTCGTACGGCGGCCGGATGGCCTCGATGGCCGCGGCGGAGGGCGCCATCGACCCTGCGGCGCTGGTCTATCTCGGCTACCCGCTCCATCCGCCGGGGAGCCCCGACAAGGCGCGCACGGCGCACCTACCGGACGTGCCGCAGCCGCAGCTGTTCGTCGAGGGCACGAACGACCCGTTCATCGACCCGCACGATCAGCTCGAGGCGGCCGTCGCGTCCTGCCGCACCGCCGACATCGCGTGGATCGAGGGCGGCGGGCACTCGTTCGAGGTGAAGGGCCGCAAGCGCCCCGCCGCCGACATCGGCGCCGAGCTCGCGCCGTCAGTGGCGGCCTGGCTGCGACGGGTTCACTCGGGCGCCGGCCCGACGTAGCGCCCGCGCGGCCGGAGCCTCATCGGGCGCTGGTCGTATTCGTCGATCGCGTGCGAGATCCATCCCGCGATGCGGCCGACGGCGAACATCACCGCGCCGGCGTCATCGGGCATCCCCGCCCACAGGGTGATCGCGGCCAGCGCCAGGTCGAGGTTCGGCTGCAGGTCGGCGCGGCGCCCGACCTCGCGCGAGACCAGGTCGACGGCGGTCATGACCGCGTCGCCGCCCGGGGCACCGCGCAGCTGTTCGAGCAGCACGCGGGCGCGCATGTCGCCGCGGGTGTACAGCTGCTGCCCGAAGCCCGGGATGCCCCGCCCGCCGTCGCGCACCGCGCGGCCGATCGCGACGGCGGCCGCCTCGCCGCCGATCACCTCCTGCAGCAGCCGCACGGCCGCGCGGCTCGCGGTGCCGTGCAGCGGCGAATCGAACGCGCCCAGCGCGGCCGAGACCACGGCGTAGCCGGACGCCCGTGCCGAGGCGGCGACACGCGCCGCGAGCGTTGAGACCGCGAGGTCGTGGTCGATCACCAGGATCAGCGCGGCATCCACCAGGCGCACGCCTGCCGCCCGGTCGGTCGTGGCGAGGGCCCGCCACAGGGTCTCGGCGATCGTGCCGCGCGCGTCACCGGCGGGAAGGAGGGCGGCGGGCAGGCCGGTGAGCAGGCGGGCGCCGACCCGGACGAGCTGTCCGGCGGCGGGATCGTGCCGCAGCGGGTCGGTGGCGGCGAGGGCCGTCACAGCGACGGTCAGGCGGTCCAGAGACGGCGCCGGTCCGAGCGCCGACATCGTGCGGCGGGCCACCGCCAGGTCTTCCGGCTCCGGTGGACGCAGGCTCTGGATTCCCCAGAGCCATTGCACCACCGCTTCGAACGTCTGCTCGCGCGCGAGCGCGGTCGCCGACCGCTCGCGGTAGTGGAGCTCGTCGTCGTCGATGTGCGCGAGCGCCGTGTCGAGCACCATCAGCGGAGTCCCCGCCTGCGGGGTTCCCGGCGGTGCGGACGGGGTGCGCCGGCGGCGTCGCGCGAAGGCCTCGACCTCCAGCGGGTCGAACGACGAGCCCGACGCGTCGCGCTCTCGCGAGAGGAGGCCTCGCGAGACATAGGCGTACAGCGATTCGGGCTTGACCCCGAGCCGTGCGGCCGCCTCGGCGGCGGTGAGACGGGGAAGGTCGCTCATGTTGACCCGATCAAGATTGACGAAGGCGCGATCAAGTTCGCACACTGAGGATAGCGCCACAGACAGGAGCCGTCATGAGCATCGCACCGCCCACCGCCACCATCGCCCCGCGGGGCCTGCAGGGAGTCGTCGTCGCCGAGACCGCCGTGAGCGACGTCCGCGGCGCCGAGGGCTTCTACCAGTACCGCGACCGTTCGGCGATCGAGCTGGCGGAGTCGTCGTCCTTCGAAGACGCGTGGCAGCTGCTTGTCACCGGCGAAAAGGCGACGGATGCCGCGCGCCCGGCGTTCCAGGCGCACCTCGACGGGGCTGTCGCCGCCGGCCGATCCGACGTGGCCGTCGTCGTCGACGCCGTGGCCGCGACCACGCCCGACGTGCTCGCCGGCCTCGCGGCGTCGTGGTCGCTGCTGGGCGCGCGGCGCGGCATCCGTCCCCTCTACGACCTCGATGAGGACGCGCGCCTCGCCGAGGCGATCGCGCTCGCGGCGTCGACGCCGGTGATCGTCGGCGCCCTCTGGCGGCGTGGTCGCGGGGAGAGCCTGCTGCCCCCGATCGAAGGTCGAGGCGTCGTGGCGAACTACCTCCACCAGATCACCGGCGCCGTTCCCGACGAGGAGACCGAGCGCGCACTGACGGCGTACCTCGTCGCGGTGATGGACCACGGCTTCAACGCGTCCACGTTCACCGCGCGGGTGATCGCCTCGACCGGGGCGGATGCCGCGTCCTGCCTGGTCGGCGCCCTCGGCGCACTGACGGGGCCCCTGCACGGCGGAGCGCCGTCGCGCGCGCTCGACGGCCTGGACGCCGTCGGCACCGCCGACCGCATCGAGCCGTGGATCCGCGCGGAGCTGGCGGCCGGCCACCGGCTCATGGGCTTCGGGCACGCGGTCTACCGCACCGCCGACCCGCGCGCGGAGCTGATGAAGCGCGTGGCCCTGCGGCGCGGCGGCCCGCGCGTCGAGCTCGCGCGACAGTTCCAGGAGTCGGCCGAGCGGCTGCTCGCGGAGGCGAAGCCGGGGCGGGAGCTGCACGCCAACGTGGAGTTCTGGGCCGCGCTGGTGATGGAGCAGTGCGGTCTGCCGCGCGAGATGTTCACCCCGACGTTCGCCGTCGCCCGCACCATCGGCTGGACCGCGCACATCCTCGAGCAGGCGCGAGACCCGAAGATCATCCGGCCGTCCGCCCGCTATGCCGGTCCGCCGGTGCGCGGGAAGGCGGCCTGAGGCAGGCGGACCGGGGCTAGCGTCCCGCGGCGTAGCCCTGCATGCCGCGGGGATTCGCCGCCGCCCACAGGACGCCGGTCGCCGCATCGCGTCCGACCGCTGAGACGCGACCGAGCGACCAGCCGCCCGCGCGGGTGACGACGTGGCCGCGGCGCTCGAGGCCCTCGATCAGAGCGTCGCCCAGCCGGTCCTCCACGACGGCTCCGCCCGGCGTCCACGTGCGGGGCCAGAACGACTCGGGAAGCGACGTCGTGTGCAGCGCGGGCGCGTCGATGGCCGCCTGCGGCGTGTAGCCCCCGACGATGATCCGCAGGAGGGCCAGCAGCTGCCACTGGTCCTGCTGGTCGCCGCCGGGTGAGCCGATCGCGAACTCGGGAGCGCCGTCGCGCAGCACGAGCGTCGGCGTGAGCGTCGTGCGAGGACGACGCCCCGGGACGAGCGAGGACGGGTGCCCCGGCTCGAGCCAGGTCATCTGCAGGCGCGTGCCCAGGCAGAAGCCGAGCGCGGGAACGGCGGGGGAGGACTGCAGCCACCCTCCCGACGGCGTCGCCGAGACGATGTTGCCCCAGCGGTCGATCACGTCGAGGTGGCAGGTGTCGCCGCGGGTCTCGCCGGTCTTCGCGACCGTCGGCTCGCCGGTGCCCGCGGCCGGGGCGTCGTACTCGGTCCGCAGCGGCGGGCGATACGGCGTGCGGTGGGGGAGCGAGCCCGGCCGGAACTCCGCGGACGCCGTCGCGCCGATGAGCGAACGGCGCTCGTCGAGGTAGTCCGGCGACAGCAGGGAATCCAGATCGACGTCGTCGTCGCCGAACCAGGCGTCGCGGTCGGCGTAGGCGAGCTTCTGCGCCTCGAGGATGGTGTGCGCGCCGTCGACCTGCGACGGGTCGAGCAGATCGTCGGCGAGAGGCTCGAGCAGCCCGAGCGTCTGCAGCAGCGCGGGGCCCTGGGTCCAGGCGCCGGGCTTCGCGATCGTGCGGCCGCGGAACTCGCGGGTGACGGGCGCCTCGTACCCGGCCTCGAACCCCGCGAAGTCGTCGGGTGTGATGACCGCCGCGTGCGTGCCGCCTCCGGAGTGGCGGTGCGGCTGTGCCAGGAAGGCGGATGCCTCGTGGGCGACGACGCCGGTCTTCCACTCCCGTCGCGCGGCGTCGATGCGGGCGGCGCGGCCGACGGGCCCGTCGTCGCGCAGCGTGCACGACGCGTGGACCAGCCCGTCGAGCACGTCGGCGTACGCCGGATTGCGCATCATGCGGCCGGCGACCGGCGGTTCGCCGGCGGGCATCCACAGTGCCGCCGACGTCGGCCAGTCGTCCCGGAACAGCTCGGCCACGCGGGCGATCGTCGCCGCTGCGCCCGCCACGAGCGGATGCCCCTCGCGCGCGTAGCCGATCGCATACGCCAGCACATCGGCCAGCTCCCATGTGCCGTGATCGCGCAGCAGCAGGAGCCAAGCGTCGACCGCGCCCGGCACGGCGGCGGCGAGGCCGCCCGCACCCGGCACGAGCTCGAGCCCCTCATCGCGGTAGTGGTCGATCGACGCCGCGGCCGGCGCGGGCCCCTGGCCCATCAGCACCGTCGGGGTGGCATCCGCGCCCGCCGTCTGGAAGATGCCGACGAGGTCGCCCCCGGGGCCGTTGAGATGCGGCTCGACCACATGCAGCACGAAGGCCGCCGCCACCGCGGCGTCGAACGCGTTGCCCCCGCGCTCCAGGACCGACTGGGAGGTCGCGGTGGCGAGCCAATGGGTCGACGCGGACATGCCGAACGTGCCGGCGAGCGTGGGCCGGGTGGTGAACGACCCGGGTGCGGTGTAGGTCATGCCGCGTTCCTCGTCGCAGCGCGGGGGCGGTGCCGCACGCTCAGCGACCGGAGCCCGCGAGGCGCGCGATCCAGGCCTCGACCTCGTCGGCGGTGCGCGGGATGGCGGCGGAGAGGTTGACGGGGCCTTCTGCGGTCATGAGGATGTCGTCCTCGATGCGCACGCCGATGCCGCGATACTCCTCGGGCACCGTCAGGTCGTCGATCTGGAAGTAGAGTCCGGGCTCGATCGTGAAGACCATGCCCGGCTCGAGCACGCCGTCGTAGTACATGTCGCGGCGGGCCTGCGCGCAGTCGTGCACGTCGATGCCCAGGTGGTGGCTCGTGCCGTGGACCATGTAGCGGCGGTGGTGCCCGCCGCGGTCGGCGTCGAGCGCCTCGTCGGCGCTCACCGGCAGCAGCCCCCATTCGGCGACCCGCGCCGCGATGACCTGCATCGCCGCTTCGTGGATGGAACGGAACTTCACTCCGGGCCGGGCGACGGCGAAAGCGGCGTCGGCGGCCTCCCGCACGGCTTCGTAGAC
This sequence comes from Microbacterium sp. M3, assembly GCF_033548675.1. NCBI lineage: Bacteria > Bacillati > Actinomycetota > Actinomycetes > Micrococcales > Microbacteriaceae > Microbacterium > Microbacterium sp. M3. The sequence goes on along the minus strand of NZ_JAWTZT010000002.1, from coordinate 938,411 downwards.
CGCGCGCTGGACGTCGGTGAAGCGACCGCTCACCGGAAGGGTGCGGGTGATGTCGGCGGTGTAGAGGCTGTCGACCTCGACCCCGGCGTCGATGAGGATGAGGTCGCCCGGCACCACGGCGCCGTCGTTGCGCGTCCAGTGCAGATAGCACGCGTGGGGCCCGGACGCGGCGATCGTGTCGTACCCGACGGCGTTGCCGTCGCTGCGCGCCCGCTGGTGGAAGACGCCCTCGACCACCCGTTCGCCGCGCGGGTGCTCGATGACGGCCGGCAGATTCGCCACGATGTCGTCGAAGCCGTCGGCCGTGACCTTCACAGCCAGCTCCATCTGCCCGATCTCGTAGGCGTCCTTGACGAGCCGGAGCTCGGAGACGAAGCGGGTCAGGTCGTCGTCCTCGTCCAGGAGCACATCGCCGTCGCGGGTCTCGAACTCGTCGATGTGGGCGGTGTCGACACCCAGGTCGGATGCGACGCCCGCCAGAGCGGGCCGCGGGCCGATCCAGAACTCGCCGATCGAGGCATCCGAGTAGAACTCGCTCGTCGTGCGGTCGGCGCGCTCCCGGAAGTAGAGGGTGACGTCGTGGCCGCTCCCCGCCCGCGGCTCGAACACCAGGACGGCGCCGGGCTCGGAGTCCGACGCCCAGCCGGTGAGGTGCGAGAACGCCGAGTGCGCGCGGAACGGGTAGTCGGTGTCGTTGCTGCGCTGCTTGAGCTCGCCCGCGGGGATCACCAGCCGGCGCCCGGGGAAGGCAGCCGACACCGCGTCGCGCCGTGCGGCGGCGAAGGGCGCCTGCGTCCGGGCCGGCGGCACCGTCTCGGGGCGCTCGGCCCAGCCCTCGGAGATCGTGTCGAGGAAGCCCTGCCCGTACGGCTGGCGGCGGTTCGTGCTGGTCGAGGTCGGAGTCTCGGCGGTGCTCGTGGCGCCCTCGGAGGACTCGCTGGCTGCGCTGCTCATGCGTCCAGTCTCGCACGCGCGCTCGCGTGGCGGCGGGCCTCAGCCGGCAGGCTCGTACTGGACGATCAGCGGGCGGTGGTCGGAACCGGAATCGTCGAGCGCGCGCAGCACCAGCGACCCGGTGGCGCGCCAGTGCGACGTCGCCATGACGTGGTCGATCGGCGCGCCGAGGATCGCCGGCACCTGGGACGACCACGTGCCCAGCGCCCCGCTGCCGGTCTCGACGGCGGCGTCGGCGCAGTGCCCGAGGGTGCCGCCGTCGACACCGAGCCCCGTCATGTGGTCGACGGTGGCGTTGAAGTCGCCCGCCATGATGACGTTGCCGTCGCCGCACTGGTCGGCCAGCCACTGCAGGTCGTCGCGCCAGCTCTGCATGTAGCTCGGGCGCGGGGCGACGGCGTGGGCGGCGACGACGATGGGGCCGTCCCCCGACACGGGCATGGCCACGGCGCTGGGAACCGTCGACGTGTTGCTCGACCCGTCGAGCGAGGACTCGATCACCGCGTAGTCGCCGAGCTCCGGCGAGATGAGCAGCGTGGTGGAGCCGGCATCCCACTCGGTCGACGGGTCCTCAGCGTGGTGCGCCCACATCCGGTGACCGAGGTCGCGCATCGCGATCGCGACGCTCTCACCCGTCTCGATCGTGGTCTCGGGGAGGGCGACGATGTCGGCATCCATTGCGACCGCGATCCTGGCGATCGTCTCGGGCGCGGTCGCGGGTCCGGCGGTGTTCCACGTCATGACCCGGATGCTCTCGTCCGTCTTCACCGGGAGCGGGTCGGTGCCCAGACCCCCGCGGGCCGAGAGCACGGCGACGTTGGCGATCGTCGCGACGCCGGCGATGACGGCGATCGCGAGGGCGAGGGGCCGGATGGGACGGGCGATCGCGAGCAGCAGGGCCAACAGGGCGACGGCGGCGAACACGAGGGCGAGGCCGCCCCGGAAGGAGACGATCTGCGCGACGGGGTAGAAGCGCTCCACGCGGAAGAAGCCGGGCCAGGTGAGCACCGCCGCGGCAATCGCGCTCAGCACGGCGAGGAGGATCCCGAGCAGGCGAAGCACTCCGCGACTCTATGCGAGCAGGCTGGGAGATCCGTCAGCGCGCGCCGCCCCTGCCTGCGCAGACGGGTGCCGCCGCCCCGCCCCGCGCTACGCTCGGAGGATGCCCGGACCGTCGCCACGCCCCCAGCGGTTCGAGGGACCGAGCGATCTTCACCTCCACTCCGCGTACTCCGACGGCACCCAGCCGCCGTCCGAGGTCATGGCGGCGGCGCACCGTCACGGCCTGCGCACCGCGGCTCTCACCGATCACGACACCACGGCGGGCTGGGCCGAGGCGGCGGAGGCCGCGAGCTCGCTCGGCATGACGTTCCTTCCGGGCATGGAACTGTCGGCCCGGCACGAGTGGCGCAGCGTCCACGTCCTGGCGTACCTGCCCGATCCCGACGAACCCGCCCTGCGCGCCGAGACGTCGCGCATCCGCTCCTCGCGACTGGATCGCGCGCGCCTCATGGCCGACCGGATCGCCCGGGATTACGACCTGGTGTGGGACGACATCCTCGCGCAGACGACGGACGGCGCCACCGTCGGCCGCCCGCACATCGCCGACGCCCTCGTCGCGCGCGGGCTGGTGCGGGACCGCGCCGAGGCGTTCGCCGGCATCCTGAGCCCCGGCGGGGACTACTACGTCGCGCTGTACGCCCCGGATCCCGTGACGGCGGTCGCTCTCGTCTCCGGCGCCGGGGGAGTCCCCGTCGTCGCCCACCCGGCCGGTCGCGCGGGACTCCTCCCGCAGCGGCTGCTCGAGCGGATGCTCGACGCCGGACTCGCGGGCTTCGAGCTCGGACACCGCGAGAACCGGGAGCCCGCGCTCGGAACGCTGCGGGGGCTCTGTCGCGACCGCGACCTCATCGTCACCGGCTCGAGCGACTACCACGGCCTGGGCAAGCCCAATCAGCCGGGTGAGAACACCACGAGCGACGACATGCTCGCGCGCATCATCGACCGCGCAACGGGAAGCGCCCCCGTCTTCCCGTGAGGGAACGAGGGCGCTTCCGGTGCGGCGGGCGCCGCGGGTCGTGCGGTCGGCGAGGCGGGATCAGCCGAGGGCCTTGGCCTTCAGGGCGTCGTACTCGGCCTGCGTGATCGTGCCGGCGTCGAGGAGCGACTTCGCCTTGGCGATCTCGTCCGCGGCGCTCGCCGTCGACGAACCCGCCACCGACTTGATGTACGCGTCCTGGGCCTTCTGGAGCTGCACGGCCTCCTTCGCACTGCGCTCGGCCATGCCGCGGCCGCGGGCGATGAGGTAGATCAGCAGCGTCAGGAAGGGCACGAAGATCAGGAAGATGATCCACACCGCCTTCCACCAGCCGTTGAGCTTGTGGTCGCGGAACAGGTCGCCGATGACGGCGAAGAGGGCGAACAGGTAGGCGACGAAGAAGAACGCCCAGAGGAACCACCAGATGATGTCCCAGAACGAGCCCCAGAATCCCTGGTACTGGTACCCGGTGTTCATGACTTCGATGAAGTGCACGATCGGCCTTTCTTGATGCGAGGTCGCGGCCGGACCGGCCGCTGCCGCTCACGATAGCGGTGATCGTGCCTCCCCGTGCTCACGCACGCGGGAGTATGACGTCATGCGCCGGCGGCCACCCCGCCCGACGTGCCCGAGCCGCCGCCCCGACGGCGCCGACGGCGTCGCGGCGCCGGCCGGCCGTCGTGGTGCTCCTTGCCGCCGCCGTCATGCGTGCCCGCGCCCTCCGCGTCGCGCTCGCCGGTCGATGTGCGGGGGCTCTCGGACGACTTCGCCTCCCCGCCCTCGGCGGCCTCGAACGTCGAGCCGACGCGCTCGGCCGACGAACCCGAGCGGCGCCGGCGACGGCGGCGGCTGGGCGCCTGGCCGTTCGACTCCACCTCGGCTGCGGCATCCGTCGCCCTCTCGGGCTGGACGCGCACGGCCTGGGTCTTCGGCGCCGTCGCGATGCGGCCCTTGGTGCCCTGGGGGATGTCGAGATCGGAGTAGAGGTGCGGGCTCGACGAGTAGGTCTCGACCGGCTCGGGCTGGCCGAACTCGAGCGCGCGGTTGATCAGGGCCCACTTGTGCAGGTCTTCCCAGTCCACGAACGTCACGGCGATGCCGGTCTTGCCGGCGCGGCCGGTGCGGCCTGCGCGGTGCAGGTACGTCTTCTCGTCGTCCGGGATCGTGTGGTTGATGACGTGGGTGACGTCATCGACGTCGATGCCGCGCGCGGCGACATCGGTCGCGATCAGCACGTCCTTCTTGCCGGCCTTGAACCCGGCCATGGAGCGCTCGCGGGCCTCCTGGCTCATGTCGCCGTGGACGGCCCCGGCGTTGAAGCCGCGGTCGTTCAGCTCGTCGACGAGCTTCTGGGCGGCGCGCTTGGTGCGCGTGAAGATGACGGTCTTGCCGCGGCCGTCCGCCTGGAGGATGCGGGCGATGACCTCGTCCTTGTCGAGCGAGTGCGCGCGGTACACCAGGTGACGGATGTTCGCCTGCGTCAGGCCCTCGTCGGGGTCGGTGGCGCGGATGTGGATCGGGTTCGACATGAACCGGCGCGCGAGGGCGACGATCGGGCCCGGCATGGTGGCCGAGAACAGCTGCGTGTGACGGATCGCCGGGACCTTCGAGAAGATCTTCTCGATGTCCGCGAGGAAGCCGAGGTCGAGCATCTTGTCGGCCTCGTCGAGCACGACCTGGGTCGCGTTCGACAGGTCGAGCAGGCGCTGGTTGTTGAGGTCGATGAGGCGGCCGGGCGTGCCGACGACGATCTGCGCGCCGGCCTTCAGCTGGTCGATCTGACCCTCGTACGCCTTGCCGCCGTAGATGGCGACGACGCTCGTCGACCGGTTCGAGGTCAGCATGTCCATGTCTTCGTACACCTGGACGGCGAGCTCGCGCGTGGGGACCACGATGAGCGCCTTCACGCCCGGCTCGGGGTTCAGCCCCAGCCGCTGGACGACGGGGATGCCGAAGCCGAAGGTCTTGCCGGTGCCGGTCTTGGCCTGGCCGATGATGTCCTGGCCGGGAAGTCCCAGCGGGATCGTCTGCTCCTGGATGGGGAACGCGTCGACGATGCCCTTTGCAGAGAGCGCCTCGACGATGTCCTGATCGACGCCGAGCTCGGCGAAGGTCGTCACGATGTGTGCCTGTCCGGCAGTGGGAATGCTGCCTGGGTTCGTGCCCGGGCGCAGGCGGTTCCCGTGATCGGGGTCGCCGCGCGGGCGGAAAGTGCGGTCCACGCCCTTCTTTCCCACAGGCGCGGGCGCCCCGATCCGACGCCGGGGCTGCGACCCACGATACCGGAGGACGTCCGCGCCCACGCTCAGCGCCGCCGCCTCGTAGGCTTTCGTGCATGGTGAAGTGGTTCTGGCAGCGCCCGCAGACGGGGCGCAAGCTCCAGCTCCGCTCGCGGGACGAGCTGAGCGGCGCGAATCGCGTCGATTTCGAAGAGCTCGCCCCGGACATCGACACGTTCCTCGGGCAGGCGGCGTATCTGCAGCTGGGCTTCTTCGAGACGCTCACCGAGCAGATCCAGACGATCCCCGAGCTGTCCGAGAAGGAGGCGGTGTCACGCGCCGCCGGCGCGGCCCTGACCAAGCACGAGGCGCTCGTCGCGCTCATCCGCGAGCGGGGCGACGATCCGACCGAGATCATGCGGCCCTTCCGCGAGCCGCTGGACGCGTTCCGTGCGGCGACGCACGGCGTCCGGCCGCAGGAGACGCTGCTCTCCGTGCACATCACCGCGGGCATGCTCGACGACTTCTACCTGGCGCTGTCGGCGAGCTACGGCGAGACCGGCGACCGAGTGGCCCGGATCCTCCAGGCCGACGACGACCGGCAGGCGATCGTCGAGCTCATCTCCGAGACGATCGCCAGCGATCCGGAATGGAAGTCCCTGCTCGCGCTGTGGGGGCGGCGACTCGTCGGCGACACGCTGCTCATCGCGCGGGCGGCGCTGCGGCCCACCGGCAGGGGCCTGGCCGTGCAGGAGAAGGTCGAGCCGGTCTTCACCGAGCTGATGGCCGCGCACTCGCGTCGCATGGACGCGATGGGTCTCGCTGCCTGAGCCCATCCCGGGACGGGCACGGCCGGGTCGGCGGCGTTCAGCCGATCCCGAGCCGGGCCTTCTCGCGGGTGTCGTGCGCGACGCGCGACCGCGACAGCAGCAGCACGACCGGATAGGTCACGACGATCGGGACGATCAGTGCGGCCAGCCACGGCCACGGCGTGTCGACGCCGATGCCGAGCCACGTGAGGATCGCCCAGGCGGCGCCGGCCGACGCCGCGCCCACCATGGGCGCGAGCACGACTCCGCGCGTCAGCCGCTGGTGCAGCTGGAAGTGGATGCCGACGCCGATGACGGCGCCCAGGATGAACGCGATGAGGATCTGCACGGTGGCCCGATCAGGCCACGAAGCCGACGCGGCGCGACTCCTCGGAGCCCAGCTCGATGTACGCCAGTCCCGCCGTCGGGACGATGTACGAGTTGCCCTTCGCGTCGGCGAAGGTCACGTGCGTGGCGCCGGCGTCGAGCGCCGCGGCGACGGACTTCTTGACGTCGGCCGCCGGCTCGTTCGTCTCGAAGTTGAGCTCACGGCCGGTGTTCGCGATGCCGATGCGGATCTCCACGTGACTGACCTCCTGCGCGGGGTACGGTGACGGGCTGGAAGGCTGAGGGCTCCCCGCGCATGGCCACTCTACGACACCGGGAAGAGGCATCCGCCCGCCGTCGGAACGCTCTGGGCGAACGGCCGATGTCGGTCGGTCGCGCTAGCGTCGAAGGGTGACAGCGGGTGACCACGGCGACGCGTTCGCACCGGACGAGCAGCAGCGCGCCGTGGTGGGCCTTCCGGCCGACGCGAGCGGCGTCGTCGTCGGGGCGCCCGGCACGGGGAAGACCGCGACGCTGGTCCATCGTGTGGCGTCGCTGATCGGTGCGGGTGCCGACCCCGACACGGTGCTCGTGCTGACGCCGTCCCGGCAGACCGCGACGGCGCTGCGCGACCGCCTCGGCCTGGCCGTGGGCGTCGCGACGACGGGCCCGCTCGCCCGGTCGGTGGCCTCCTACGCCTTCCAGATCGTGCGGGCGCACGCTGTCGCCGTGCACGCGGATCCGCCGCAGCTGCTCACCGGCGGCGACGAGGACCAGATCATCCGCGACCTGCTCGAGGGCGACGACGAGGACGAAGCGGCGGGTTCCGGGCGCTGGCCCGACTGGCTGGGTCCCGCGATCCGCGGCACGGCCGGCTTCCGCACGGAGGTGCGCACGTTCCTCGCCGAATGCACCACGCTCGGCATCGAGCCGCGACGGCTGCGCGAGCTCGGCGACCGGCTCGAGCTGCCGGCCTGGACCGCGCTGGCGTCGTTCTTCGCCGAATACCTGGAGGTGCGCGACGGCATGCGGGGCGCCCACCGCGACGCCGCCGGCCTGGTGCGTGAGGCCGTCGGGCTGCTGCGCACGGCACCGGCCGGGAGCCCGTCCGCCGACCGTGTGCGGACCGTGCTGGTCGACGACGCGCAGGAGCTGACGCTGGGCGGCATCGAGCTCCTCGAAGGCTTGCGCGCGCGGGGTGCGGCCGTCCTGGCGTTCGGCGACCCCGACGTCGGCTCGGGCTCGTTCCGCGGCGCGACACCGGAGAACTTCGCGCGGCTGGCCGCGTCGCTGGGCGCGGTGCACGTCCTCTCCGAGACGCACCGCGGCACGGCCTGGCAGCAGGAGCTGGTGGCACGGGTGACGCAGCGGATCGGCGCGGTGGGCGTGGTCGCCCATCGCGGGGCGTCGGCCGGTGCCGAACCCGACGAGTCGGTGCAGGTGCTCACGATGCGCTCGCCGGCCGAGGAGTACGACGCGATCGCCCGCCTGCTGCGCGAGCGGCACGTGCACGACGGCGTGCCATGGCGCGAGTGCGCCGTGATCGCCCACGACACCCGCCAGGTGGCGGCGCTCGAGGCCGAGCTGTCGGCGCGAGAGGTGCCGGCCCGGGCGAGCGGACCCGGTCGCGCCCTCGGGGCCGTCCGTCCCGTCGCCGACCTGCTGCGGCTCATCGAGCTCGCGGCGCGCGACGACTGGCAGTTCGAGGACGTGTCCGGGGCGCTCGTGGGCACCTACGGACGCCTCGACGTCATCGAGCTGCGACGACTGCGCTCGGCGCTGCGCCACGCCGAGCTGCGCGCGGCGGTCGAGCGCACCGCCGCGGGGGAGGACGCCGCCGAGCGCTCGGGCCGCGACCTCGTGCTGTCGGCCATGCGTCAGCCCCTCGAGTTCGACGTGCTCGACACGCGCGAGGCGCGGCGGGCGGCGTCGCTCGCCCGCACGCTCGAGGTGCTGCGCGACGACCTCGCACGTGGCGCGACGGCGCACGAGCTGCTGTGGACCGCGTGGGATCGCAGCGGGCTGGAGCGGGTCTGGTCGGAGCTCGCCCGGGGCAACGGTCCGCTCGCCGAGCAGGCGAACCGCGACCTCGATGCGCTGGTGGCGCTGTTCCAGGCGGCGAAGCGGTTCGTCGAACGGTCCCTCGACGCCGATCCGCGCGTCTTCGTCCGCGCCCTCCTCGACAGCGGTGTGGCCGAAGACCGCCTCGAGGCGCCGACCCGCGACGACAGCGTCCGCGTCCTGACCCCCGCCGGCGCGCTCGGACTCGAGTTCGACACCGTCGTCATCGCGGGCATGCAGGACGCGGTCTGGCCCAACACGCGACTGCGCGGGAGCCTGCTCGACACCTGGCGCCTGGCGGATGCCGCCACCCGCGCCGACGGCGAAGGCCCCGCCGCGTTCGACCGCCGCCGAGCCGCTCTCCACGACGAGCTCCGGCTGCTCGCCCGCGCGCTGTCGCGGGCGACGGCCCGGACGCTGGTGACCGCCGTGGACGACGACGACACCGGTCCGAGTGTGTTCTTCGAGCTGCTGCCCGATCCCGCACCGTTCGAGCTCGATCACCCGGTGTCGCTGCGCGGGCTCGTCGCGCGTCACCGGCGCACTCTGACGGCAGCGGGGCCGCGGGCGTCCTCGGCGGATGGCGGCGAGATCCGCGGGCTGGCCCTGCCGGGATCAGCCGCCCGCGCCGCCGAGCAGCTCGCGCTCCTCGCGGACGCCGGCGTCCCGGGCGCGTCGCCGCGCGACTGGTACGGCGTCGCCGCGCCGACCTCCAGCGGACCGCTGCGCGACCTGGCGCGGGAAGACGTGCGCGTGTCGCCGTCGCGGCTGCACGCACTGGAGGAGTGCGAGCTCAACTGGGTCATCGGAGACCTGGGAGGCGACCCCGGCGGCACCACGGCGGGCCTCGGCACCATCATCCACGCGGCTCTCGAGCACGCGGCGGGCCACGACGAGAGCGCACTGTGGGCGGAGGTGGAATCGCGGTGGGGCGAGCTGACCTTCGAGGCGGCGTGGCGCGATCGCGCCGAGCAGATCCGCGCGCGCGACCTGGTGCGCCGGCTGCACCTCTACCTGCGCCGGTTCGACGACGCCGGCGGGACGCTCATCGGCGCCGAGCCGCACTTCGAGGTGCCGATCCCGCTCGACCCTGCCGACGGCGTGGAGCTGCTCTCGGCGGAAGGGGCCGCCGACGGCACCGAGCGGGAGGCGCACCGGGTGATCCTGTCGGGCTATATCGACCGCGTCGAGCTGACACCCGAGGGGACGGTCGTCATCATGGATCTGAAGACGGGCAAACGCGAACCGCAGACCGACGCCAAAGTGCTCGACAACCCACAGCTCGCGGCCTACCAGCTCGCGTTCGAGTCGGGCGCGATCGCCGCGGCGAACGATCACGTCGGCGGCGGTGCGAAGCTTCTGGTGCTGCGCCCGACGGCCACGAAGTCCGACTACGTCACGCCGTGGCAGCCGCCCTTCGACGACGAGCGCCGCGAGGCGTTCCTGGGCCGCATCCGCGCCGCGGTGGCGGTGATGCGCGGCGAGACGTTCACCGCGCCCTACGAGGAGCACTGTCGCGACGAGCATGCCTACGGGCTGTGCCGCATCCACACGGTCGGCGCGGTGAGCGCGTCATGACTCTGGTAGAGGGTGTGGCCGAGGGCCCCCGCGGCACGACGGCGCTGCTCCCGGCCCGCGTGATCGCCGCGGCGCTCGGGCAGTTCCCGCCGACCGAGGAGCAGACCGCGGTCATCGAGGCGCCGCTCGCGCCGGCTCTCGTGGTCGCAGGTGCCGGGAGCGGGAAGACCGAGACCATGGCGGCACGCGTCGTCTGGCTCGTCGCCAACGGCCTCGTGCGCCGCGACGAGGTGCTCGGGCTGACGTTCACGCGCAAGGCGGCGGGCGAACTCGCCGAGCGCATCCAGAAGCGGCTCGCGCGCCTGGCGGAGTTCGAGCGGTGCGGCCTGCTGCCGGCGCTGCCCGCACTCGCCGCGGCCGGGCAGCTCGACGTCTTCGGCGAGCTCGAGCGGTCCGGCGCCGACGGTGCGCGGGCGACGGCGGAACGCCACCGCCTGCTCGACGAGCTGGCGCGCGCGGTCGGGGCGACACCCCAGCACGCGGCCGATGACGCGCTGCTGCACCGGCCCACGGTCGCGACCTACAACAGCTTCGCCGATCAGATCGTGCGCGAGCACGCGTTGCGCATCGGACGGGATGCCGAGGCCGCCGTCCTGTCGGAGTCCGCGGCGTGGCTCCTCATGCGCCGTGTCGTGTTCGCCTCGGACGATCCGCGGCTCGAGATGCGCGGCGAAGCGGTGCGCAGCATCGTCGACGCCGCGCTGCGCATCGCGCGCGACGGTGTCGACAATCTGGTCGACTTCGATGCGCTCGCGGCTTTCCCCGAGCGCTTCCAGACGGTCCGTGAGCTGCCGTCCACCAACCGGCGCACGACCGTGTACGCGGACGTGTCGGATGCGGTCGACAAGGTGTCTGCGCTCGCGCTCCTCGCCGACCTCGCGCGCGAGTACGCCGCCGAGAAGCGGCGCCTGGGCGTCATCGACTTCTCGGACCAGGTCGCCGGCGCCCTGGAGGTCGTCGCAAGCCATCGCGCCGTCGCGGATGAGCTGCGCGACCGCTATCGGGTGGTGCTCCTCGACGAGTATCAGGACACGTCCGTCGTGCAGACCGATCTGCTGGCCGCGCTGTTCGCGGGCACCGGCGTGATGGCGGTGGGCGACCCGCATCAGGCCATCTACGGCTGGCGCGGCGCGAGCGCCGGCAACCTCGGCGGGTTCGCCGCCGCCTTCGCGCCGGGCGGAGGCTGCGCCGAGTACGCGCTGCTCACCAGCTGGCGCAACAGCGCCGCGGTGCTGACGGCCGCGAACGCCGTGCTCGCGCCCCTGGCGGCCTCGGCTCCCGTGCCGGTGCAGGAGCTGCGCCCGCGGCCGGCGGCTCCCGCCGGCGTGGTCGAGCTGGGATTCGACGTCGATCTCGACACCGAGGCAGATCGCGTGGCCGAGTGGTTCGCGCGCGTGCGGGCCGAACGGGTGCTGGACGGCCGCGGGACGACCGGCGCGATACTCTTCCGCAGCAAGAAGCACATGGTGCGCTTCGGCGACGCGCTCGGCCGCCGCGGCATCCCGCACCGGATCCTGGGGCTCGGCGGCCTGCTGTCGACGCCCGAGGTGGTCGACGTGGTCTGCGCGCTCCGCATCATCAGCGACCCCTCCGCCGGCTCCGCGCTCATCCGGCTGCTGTCGGGGCCGCGGTGGTCGATCGGGCTCCCCGATCTGCGTGAGCTGGCGTCGCTCGCCCGGCGCCTCGCCCGCCACGACGCAGCCCTCCAGCCGCTCCCGCCCGAGGTGGTCGAGCGCATCCGGGGGAGTGCCGGCGACGACGACGGCTCGCTCGTCGACGCGCTGGACTTCGTGCTGCGGCAGAAGCCCGATCACGGGTGGCTCGCCGGCTTCACCCCGGACGCGCGCGAGCGGCTGCGGGACGCGGCATCCGTCTTCGCGGGGCTGCGCCAGGCGAGCGGCATGCCGATCCCGGAGCTCGTCCGTCTCATCGAACTCGAGCTGCGCCTCGACATCGAGCTCGCCGCGAACGAGTCGCGCGGGCCCGCGCGCATCGCCTCGGCACAGCTGCGTGCGTTCGTCGACGAGGTGCACGCGTTCCTCGCGGCCGACGAGACCGGCTCGCTGTCGAGCCTGCTGGCCTGGCTCGACCATGCCGAGCAGCTCGACGAGTTCGCGCCGCGCACCGAGCCGCCCGAGGACGACGTCGTGCAGCTGCTGACGATCCACGGGTCGAAGGGACTCGAATGGGATGCGGTGGCCGTCGTGCGCCTGGTCAAGGATGAGCTGCCGAGCGCACCGCGCGACACCAAAGCATGGCTCGGCTTCGGCGTGCTCCCGTACGCGTTCCGCGGCGATGCCGCCTGGCTCCCCGTGCTGGCGTGGCAATCGGCGCAGACCCAGCAGGAGCTCAAGGCGGCGCTCGACGAGTTCGTCGAGGCCAACCGCGCCCGCCAGCTCGAGGAGGACCGTCGCCTGGCCTACGTGGCGGTGACACGGGCCCGCGATCACCTCCTCCTCACCGGCGCGAGCTGGTCGGGCACCAAGCGGCCGCGCGCGCGCAGCACCTTCTTCACAGAGATCGCGGATGCGCTCGGTGTTCCGCTCGCCGAGGACGACCCGGGCGACGACCCGTACCAGGGCGAGCGCCGCGTGCTGCAGTGGCCGATCGATCCACTCGGCGCCCGGCGCGCCGTCGTGACGGAGGCGGCGGCCGTCGTGGAGTCCGCGCTGGCCTCACCGCGAGGGGTGCTGGATCCGCAGGCCGCGCTGCTGCTGGCCGAGCGCGACGCCCGGCGCGCCCGACCGGTGCACGTGGCCCCCACGCGCATCGCGGCCTCGAGGTACAAGGAGTACGCGGCCGACCTCGAGGGCACTCTCGCAAGCATCGCCCGTCCCCTGCCGGAGCGCCCGTTCCGGCAGACCCGCCTCGGCACGCTGTTCCACGCGTGGGTCGAGCAGCGCTCCGGCCGATCGGGCACGGCGGGATCGCTCGACGACGCGCTGTGGCAGGTCGACGACGACGCCACGGGCACCGCGGCATCGGTCGAGGACGCGGCGGCGCTCGACGCGCTCCGCGACCGCTTCCTCGCGTCGGAGTGGGCTCCGCTCCGCCCGATCGAGGTCGAGACCGAGATCGACTTCACGACCGTCGGCCCCGACGGGCTGCCCCACATCGTGATCTGCAAGCTCGACGCGGTCTACCGCCGTGACGACCGCGGCGGCCGCATCGAGATCGTCGACTGGAAGACGGGCGCCGCGCCCCGCACGCCGGCCGAGAAGGACGAGCGGATGCTGCAGCTCGAGCTGTACCGGCAGGCCTATCACGCGAAGCACGGCGTGCCGCTGGACGAGATCGACGTCGCGTTGTACTACGTCGCCGAGGACGTCATCTTGCGCGCGTGAGGAATGGCGGCCCGTCGGCGGTCAGGGCGCGAGCCAGCGCCGCAGCGCCGCCTCGGAGGCCCGCTCGGCCTCGGCCGCGGCATCCGCCCCGTCGCCCGACGCAGCGGGCTCGCGCGCTCCCGACACCGGCAGCGTGATCGGGGCCGTCGAGACATCGTCGGCGGCGGACCTCTCCGCCGTGCTCTGTCCGTCGGCGTCTGCGCCGGGCGTCACTGCGTCGTCCACCGGCCCGTCGTCGGTCTCGTCCGCGACCCACTTCGCGAGCTCGTCGGGGTCGTACGCGTCGGTGTGCATCGAGGTGTCGATCGTCGAGACCGGGGCCCCCGGCATCCGATCGAGCAGCGCGATCGCGTCGTCGACATCGAGGGCCGAATCCGCAACGATCTCGTCGCCCGCCACGCCCGCCGCCAGGGATTCGAGAAGCTCGACCGCGTCGGAGACGATGTCTTCGCGGTCGACGTCGTGGCCGTGCACCAGCCACTTGGCGAACTCGAGCTCGGCATAGAGCCGCGCCCGCTCGCGCGCTCGCGCGTCGGGCGCGCGTCCGCTTCCCGAAACATAGGCGGCGTAGACGTCCTCGGCGGCGTCGGGCGCCGAGGCGAGCCACTGCAGATCGGTCGCGGGGTCGCCGATCGACAGCCCGTGCCAGTCGAGCAGTCCGGTGACCGTCGGCACGCCGTCGAGGTCTTCGAAGAGGAAGGAGGCCGCGCCGGCGCCCCCGAGGACGACGGCGGACTCGAAGCGCCACAGATCGTCGGCATCGACGGCGCGGTGCCAGCGCCCGGCGAGGCTCACGGGGAGCCGTCGCGTGGCCACCGCGCGGTCGATGAGGCGCGCGACGTCGGCGCGCACCTGCTGCGGCGTGCGCGCGGGCAGACCCTCGGCGCGCACGATGGAATGCGGCAGCGCGTGCAGTGCCGCCAGCGCAGCGCCGAGCGACGTGGCCGCACCGCGACCCGGGGGCAGATGCGCGGCGTCGACGCGGTAGCCGGGAAGGAAGTCGACGACGACGACACGCGTGTCGCCCAGTCCCGCCTCGCCGAGGAGTTCCGGGGCGCGAAACGGCAGCAGGCCGCGTACGCCGGGAGTCAGAGCACGCAGCGCCCGTACCTCGGCCGCGAGATCCGGGCCCGCCGACGGGTCGGCGGGCACCCGCACCACGACGCGCCTGCCGTCGTCGAGATCGGCCACCGCCGCGTCATAGCGGCCGGTCGCGCCCTCGGTGAGGGCGCCTACTCCGACGACCCCGACCTGCGGCAGAGCCGACGTGACGGACGCGGCTAGAGTGAGGGGTGAGCGTGCCATGTGCCCAGGGTAGGTCGGTCGCGCTCGTCCGTCCCCGCGCCACGCCCGGCCCTGATCGACGAAGCGGAGCATGTTCGATGACGGCGCCCGACAGCACGAGCCCCTCGCCGCCGACCCGGTCTGGCGGGCATCGCGCAGCCGAGGAGAGGCTCACGCCGGGTCTCATCGATAAAGCGCGAGCGGATGCCGCGACCCGCGTCCTCGTCATCGCCGGCGACACCGCTCCGCTGGCCGCACCGGATGCTCTGCTGTGGCGCGCGCCCGCGGAGGTGCCCGACGAGGCGGAGTGGGCGTTCCTCGGACGCGCACCCGACGGCGTGGCGCTGCTGGCCGCCGTGTTCGCCGCGCGCGAGGACGAGCTGTTCACCGCCCCGGCCGGTTGGGCGGGACTGCGCACCGCCGGCGCCGTCATCTCCGCCGACGACGCGGCGGCCTTCGTCGAGGCGCTGAGCCTCGGCCGCTGGCTGCTCGACGCGCCGTACTGCCCGGCGTGCGGCAGCCTCACGCTCCTCGGCGACGCGGGGTGGTCGCGGCGCTGTCCGTCGTGCGGACGCCAGCACTTCCCGCGCACGGACCCCGCGGTGATCGTCGCGATCACCAGCACCGACGATCCGGACCTGCTTCTCCTCGGCTCGAACGCGCTGTGGGGCGCCGACCGGTTCTCGTGCTTCGCCGGATTCGTCGAAGCAGGGGAGTCGCTCGAGTCGGCCGTCCGCAGAGAAGTGGCCGAGGAGTCGGGCATCGAGGTCGGTGCCGTCGCGTATCGCGGATCTCAGCCGTGGCCCTACCCGCGGTCGCTGATGGTCGGCTTCCTCGCCGAGGCGGTCGACGACACCGCCGCCCGCGCGGACGGCGAGGAGATCGCCGCCGTGCGCTGGTTCACGCGGGACGAGATCGGGCAGGCGCTGGCCGGCGAGGGTGACATCGTTCTGCCCGGGCGCGCGTCGATCGCGCACCGGCTGATCGCCGACTGGCACGCGGAGCGGGCATGAGCGCCGGCGCCCTGGCCGGTCTCGATGAGCACCAGCGCGAGGCGGCCACGGCCCTCCGGGGCCCGGTCGTGGTGCTGGCGGGCGCCGGGACGGGAAAGACCCGCGTCATCACGCACCGCATCGCGCACGGCGTGGACACGGGCGCATACTCGCCCGGCCGCGTCATGGCGGTCACCTTCACCACTAAGGCCGCCGGCGAGATGCGCGGCCGCCTGCGGGCGATGGGCATCGGCGGCGTGGCCGCCCGCACCTTCCACGCCGCGGCCCTCGCGCAGCTCAACTTCTTCTGGCCGACGCTCGCCGGCGACAGCGCGCCCGGCATCGTCGACAACAAGGTGCGGCTGCTCGCCCATGCCGCCGACGGCGTCGGCCTGTCTCCGGACGTGGCGACCCTGCGTGACGTGGCGTCCGAGATCGAGTGGCGGAAGGTCTCGATGCTGAGCATCGATGCCTACGCCGCGGCGCGCCCGGCCGGGGTCGGGCGTCTGGGGGTCGAGCGCGTCGTCGCGCTGCAGCAGGCCTACGAGAAGCTCAAGGACGAGCGCCGGCAGCTCGACTTCGAGGACGTCCTGCTCGCCTGCGCGGGCATGCTCGAGGCGGAGCCCCAGGTGGCCAAGGCCGTGCGCGAGCAGTACCGGCACTTCACCGTCGACGAGTATCAGGACGTCTCGCCGCTGCAGAACCGCCTGCTCGAGCTCTGGCTCGGGGATCGGCGCGACCTCTGCGTCGTCGGCGACGCCAGCCAGACGATCTACTCCTTCGCCGGTGCCGATGCACGCTTCCTTCTCGATTTCCCCACCCGCTATGAGAACGCGCGCGTCGTCCGTCTGGAGACGAACTATCGATCGGATGCCGCGATCCTGGCCGTGGCCAACGAGCTCATGCGCGGGCGGCCCGGCGCGCTCCACCTCGAGGCCGCCACAGCGGCCGAGCCGGGGGCAGCGGCGGTGACCCCCACGGTGACGGCTTTCGAGGACGACCGGTCCGAGGCGCGCGCCGTCGCCGCACGCGTGGCCGCGCAGATCGCGGGCGGCGCCGATCCGCGGCACATCGCGGTCCTGTACCGCGCTCATGCGCAGTCGGCCGAGCTCGTCGCGGCGCTCGCCGATGCGGGCATCGCCACCACGGTGCTCGGCGGCCGCCGCTTCTTCGACATGCCCGAGGTGCGCCAAGCCGTCATGGAGCTGCGGGCCGCCTCGGTGGCGCCGATCGAGAGCGGGTTCGTCGACACCGTCCGCGACATCCTGCGGTCGCGCGGTCTCACCGACGACCCGCCGGAGGCGGGCGGAGCCCTCCGCGACGCCTGGGAGGCGCGCGCCGCGCTGCTGCGATTGGCGCAGGAGGCGCCCGAAGGCACGACGCTGCGCTCGTTCACCGATGAGCTGACCGCACGGGCGAAGGCCCACGACGAACCGGCGATGCGCACGGTGACCTTGGCGACGCTCCACGCCGCCAAGGGCCTCGAGTGGCATCACGTGCACCTGATCGGCGTGGCCGAGGGACTGCTGCCGATCTCGTACGCGACGACGTTCGAGCAGGTCGATGAGGAACGGCGGCTCGCCTACGTCGGCATCACGCGGGCCGGGCGAACGCTGTCGCTGACGTGGTCTCGAGGAGTGCGGGACCGGGCGCCGTCGCGGTTCCTGCGAGAGATCGGCAGCGGCACGCTTCGTGCGGGCGATGCGAGCGCACGGTCCGGTGCAGCGAGCCGGCGCGCAGCGCCACCGAGCGCGTCCGGTGCGGCGCGCGGCTCCGGTCGCGTTCCGCGATGAGCCGGCCCGCGACGATCCCCGCCTCCCACTGCACCGCGGCGTCGCCGTCGACCGGGCGGCCGAGCAGCTGAGCAGCCACCACCGGCCACGTCGGGTCGTCGTCCCGCCGGTGGGCGGCGACGCACGCGAGGCACGCGGTGGACCCCGGCAGGACGAACGGTCCGACTTCGGCGCCGGAACCGGTGAGCACCACCGGCAGGTGCGCGACGTCGGCGGCCATGAGCGCGGCGGCGGCACCCGGCGGCATGACACGGTGGACGATGAAGACGACGGCGACGGCGCCGGGGTCCGTCGTCCCGACCGGATCGAACCGGTGCAGCGCCCCGACCTCGAACCCGGCCGCGACGAGTCCCCGCCCGATGTCGTCGCGATGCTCGTCGGGCACGTCGGCTGCAGCGTGCACCGCCACGAGGCGCGGGGCCGCGGCATCCGTCACCATCACGCGCCGCAGGCGCGCCAGCAGCCGGGTCGCCGCGTGCGCATCGGGAGCGCCGAGCGCTTGGGCGAAGGAGACGAACGCGCCGTCGGGCACCCCGCGCTCGAGCTCGCGGATCACCCGCAGCTGCCACGGCGCCGGGTCGTCGAGGACGGCCACGGGCTCCGCGCCGAATTGCAGCGCGCCGGCGGAGCGCCAGACAGGCGGGTGGGACGGGTCGAGACGGAGCATGCCCCGATCCTTCCCGACGCGCCGACGGCGAGGCGGGAATCCACAGGCGCCGCCGCCCGAGCGATCGGCGCTGCGGGCCTGTGGAGGAGAGGGTGCGCCGCGCGGCGGTCAGACCGGGCGGTGGTCCTCGGGGGCGCCGGATCCGTCGTCGTCCGAGTCGTCGCCCTCCGTCTCGGGCTTCTCGCCGGAAGCGCCGGGCGCGGGTGCGTCGCCTTCGGCTGCTGCGGCCGGCACCTCGCCCGCGAGCAGCCGCGCCAGGGCGTCGTCCATCTCGTCGCGCGCCGGCTCCTCACCGCGCGCACGGGCCTCGAGGCGGGCGACGAGCGCCGCCGGATCGTCGATGTCGGACGCGCTCGGCATGAGGTCGGGGTAGTCCCACAGCGCGTCGCGGGCGGCCGGGCCCACGGCATCCGTCACCGCACGCCACATCGCGGCGGCCTCGCGCATGCGCCGCGGCCGGATCTCGAGTCCGACGAGCGAGCCGAGCGCGCGCTCGGCCGGCCCGCCCACCGCGCGGCGGCGGCGCACCGCCTCGGAGATGCGCTGCGCCGACGGCAGGCGGGACGTGGCGGTCTCGGTGACGACCTCGACCCACCCCTCGATGGTCGCGAGCAGGTTCTCGAGCCGCGCGAGGGCGGCCTCCTGCGCCTCGGAGCGGGCGGGGAGCAGGGCGCCGCTCTCGATGGCCCGGCGCAGCTCGTCCGGCTCGGACGGGTCGAAGCGCGAGGCGAGGTCCTCGAGGGCGTCGGTGTCGACGTGCACCCCGCGGGCGAAGTCGGTGACCTGCGAGATCACGTGCAGGCGCAGCCACTTGGCGTGGCGGAAGAGCCGCGCGTGAGCGAGCTCGCGCGTCGCGACGTACAGCGCGAGCTGGTCCTCCGGCACCTCGAGGTCGCGGCCGAAGTCCGCGAAGTTCTGGGGGAGGATCGCGGCCTCGCCGTCGGGCATGAGGGGGATGCCGACGTCGCCGCCGCTCACGACCTCCTTCGAGAGACTGCCGACCACCTGGCCGAGCTGCGAGGCGAACAGCGACCCGCCGACCGTGCGCATGAGGCGGCCGGCGCCCTGGACGAGCCCCTGCATGTCTTCGGGGGCCTGCGCGCTCAGGGCTGACGTCAGCGCGTCGGCGATGCTGGTGGCGACGGGCGCGGCGAGGTCCTGCCAGACGGGGAGCGTCGCCTCGACCCAGCCGCCCCGCGTCAGCGTGACGGGCGGGGACGCGAGGTCGGAGATCGTGGTCGCCTCGCTCAGCCACAGCGTGGCCAGCGCGAACGCCTGATCGAGGTCGGTGCGCTGCCCGGCCGTCACGCCGAGCCCCTCCTGGTTGGCGATGTGCAGCGCCTGCCGCTCGGCCATGTCCCACGAGATGCCGCTCTCGTCGGCGCTGGCGAAGGCGCCCTGCAGCTGCCGCATGACCGCCTGCATCATCGCGGGATCGATGTTCATCCCCGACAGGCGCGACAGCTGCTCGGGGTCGAAGTCGCCCGCGCCGCCCCCGAAGAGCTGACGGATCAGCTCCTGGAAGTCGTCCTCGGGACTGCTCCCGCCGCCCGGGGTGGTGTCGTCGTCTGCCACTTCAGCCGCCTTTCAGCCGGTCGATGACCTTGCGCTCTACGCTAGTCGCAGCATTCCTCGCACTCCCCGGCACGGACCCCTGACGCCTTACGCCGGTCGCGAACGACCAGGCATCCATTCGACAAGGCACGGAAGAGAGGTCCCGCGTGGCCCTGTTCGACGAGAACACGACGATCGAGCCCGCCGCGCCGCGCGAGCGGCGGTCGCGGCGCACCGTCGCGGGCGTGTGGGCGCTGGCTGTGGCCCTGGTCGTCCTCCTGGTCATCACCTTCCTGCCCACGTCGTACGTCATCCAGCGGCCGGGACCGGTGTACAACACGCTCGGCACCGCCGAGGACGCCGACGGCGAAGAGGTTCCTCTCATCTCGGTCGAAGGCGCCGAGACCTACCCCACCGACGGCGCGCTCGACCTCCTCACGGTGCAGGTGCAGGGCAACCGCGAGCAGACGCCCTCCTGGTTCGAGCTCGCCCAGGCGTGGTTCGAGCCCAGCAAGGCGGTCATCCCCATCGATGCGGTCTTCCCCGAGGGGCAGACGACCGAGGAGCGCAACGAGGAGAGCGCGGCGATGATGGTCGACTCGCAGCACGAGGCGACCGCGGCCGCGCTGACCGAGCTCGGCTACGACGTCGGCGCGCAGCTGTCGGTGCACTCCGTGATCGACGGTGCGGCGGCGACCGGCGTCCTCGAGGACGGCGACGCGATCCTGGAGGCGGACGGAGAAACGGTGACGGATGCCGCGGCCCTCCGCGCTGTCATCAACGCCGCCGAGGGGGCACCGGTCGAGCTGCTCATCGAGCGCGACGGACAGCAGCAGACCGTCGAGGTCACCCCGAAGGAGTCGACCGTGGACGGCGAGACCACGTGGCTCATCGGGGTCAACCTCATCACCGACTACGACTTCCCGATCGACGTCACCATCCAGCTGAACAACGTCGGCGGGCCGAGCGCCGGCATGATGTTCGCCCTGGGGATCATCGACACGCTCACTCCCGGCGAGCTCAACGGCGGCGAGCAGGTCGCCGGCACGGGGACCATCACCGCGGACGGCACGGTGGGCCCGATCGGCGGCATCCGCCAGAAGATGTGGGGCGCCGTCGATGCCGGCGCCGAGTGGTTCCTCGCGCCGGAGGCGAACTGCGACGAGGTCGTCGGGCACATCCCCGGCGATCTGCAGGTGTTCTCCGTCGCCGATCTCGATGACGCGCTCGCGGTCCTGGACGCGGTGCGCGGCGACGGCGACGTCGACGCGCTGCCCACCTGCGCGGCCGGATGACGGGGTCCGTGCGGCGGAATCTCGCGGGGTTCGCCCAGCGCGGACAGGGCGGGCGCTCAGAACCAGCCGCTTAGGATGGAACGGTGACCACGACCTCGTCGCCGACTCCGGCCACACCCTCCCGCACCCGACGCGTCATCGCCATCACCCTCGCGGTCATCGCCGCCCTGGTGGTGGCGTTCTTCGTCTTCGCCAGCCTCTATGCCGACTGGCTGTGGTTCGACCAGCTCGGGTTCTCGGAGGTGCTGGTGACCCAGTGGGTCGCCCGGGTCGTGATGTTCGCCGTCGGGTTCCTCGGCATGGCGGTGCCGGTGTGGCTCTCGATCCAGCTGGCCTACCGGCTGCGCCCGGTGTACGCGCGGCTGAGCTCGCAGCTCGACCGCTATCAGGAGGTCGTCGAACCCCTGCGCCGCCTGGCGATGTGGGGCATCCCGGTCTTCTTCGGCTTCTTCGCCGGGTTCGCCGCGTCGGCGCAGTGGGAGACGACGTGGCTGTGGTTCAACGGCGTCGCCACGAAGGTGAAAGACCCCGAGTTCGGCCTCGACACCGGCTTCTACATGTTCGCGATGCCGTTCTGGAGCTCGCTGGTCGGCTTCGCGTCGGCGGTGCTGCTGATCTGCCTCCTCGTCACGGCGCTGGTGTCGTACCTCTACGGCTCGGTGCGCATCGGGCAGCGTGAGCTGCGGATCTCGAAGTCGGCGCGCATCCAGCTCGCGGTCATCGCGGGGCTGTACCTGCTGGTGCAGGGCGCGAGCCTCTGGCTCGACCGGTACAAGACGCTCGTCGAGCCCGGCGCGGGCGGTCGCATCACAGGCCCCGGCTACACCGAGGCCAACGCCATCATCCAGGGCCAGACGATCCTCGCCATCGCCGCGGTCATCGTGGCGATCCTCTTCTTCGTCACCGCTGTGATCGGCCGCTGGCGCTACCCCCTCATCGGCACGGCGCTTCTCGTCGTGTCGGCGATCGTGCTCGGCGTCGGCTACCCGTGGGTCGTCAACACGTTCCAGGTGCAGCCGAACCAGGCCGACTACGAGAGCGAGTACTACCAGCGCAACCTCGACGCGACGAAGGCCGCCTTCGGCATCGACGGGCTCGAGACGACCGAGTTCTCGGCCGAGACGACGGCCGACGCCGGTCAGCTGCGCGCGGATGCCGCCACCACGACGCAGATCCGCATCATGGACCCGGCCATCATCGGCCCGACGGTCCGTCAGCTCGAGCAGTACCGGCCGTACTACCAGTTCCGCAATCCGCTCGACGTCGACCGATACGAGATCGACGGCACCATGCAGGACACCATCGTCTCGGTGCGCGAGCTGAACGTCGCCCAGCTGGGCGCCGGCTCGTCGTGGGTCAACGAGACCCTCGTCTACACGCACGGCTACGGCATGGTCGCCGCCGCGGGCAACGAGCGCACCGCCGACGGCAATCCCGTGTTCCTGGAGCGCGGCATCCCCGCCACCGGCTTCCTGTCGGCCAACCCCGACTTCCAGCCGCGCGTGTACTTCGGTGAGAACTCGCCCCAGTACTCCATCGTCGGCGCGCCGGCGGGGACCGACCCCATCGAGCTCGACTACCCATCGGGAAGCGACGGCAGCTCGGGTCCGCGCACCACGTTCGAAGGCGACGGCGGCCCTTCGGTCGGCAGCACCTTCAACCGGCTGATCTATGCGCTGAAGTTCCAGTCCGAGCAGATCCTCTTCGCCGACGGCGTGAACGAGGACTCGCAGATCCTTTACGACCGCGACCCGCTCACGCGCATCAAGAAGGTGGCCCCCTACCTCGAGCTCGACAGCGACCCGTACCCGACGGTGGTCGACGGCCGCATCAAGTGGGTCGTCGATGGCTACACGCTGAGCGCCGACTACCCGTACTCCAAGACGGTCTCGCTGTCGCAGGCGATCGCGGATGCGACCAACACGCAGCCGCGCTTCGCGCTGGACGACATCAACTACATCCGCAACTCGGTGAAGGCCACCGTCGACGCCTACGACGGCTCGGTCACGCTCTACGCGTGGGACCCCGAGGACCCGGTGCTGCAGACGTGGCAGAACATCTACCCGTCGAGCCTCGAGCCGATCAGCGAGATGTCGGGCGACCTCATGAGCCACGTGCGCTACCCGACCGACCTCTTCAAGGTGCAGCGGGCGATGCTGCAGGTCTACCACGTCAACGACGCGCAGTCCTTCTACGAGCGCGACAACGCGTGGGCCACCCCCGAAGACCCGCAGAACCCCGATGTGCTGCAGCCGCCGTACTACCTGACGATGCAGATGCCGGGGCAGAGCGCGCCGTCGTTCTCGATGTTCACGACCTTCATCCCGTCGTCGACGACCGGGGCCGAGAGCCGCAACGTGCTGATGGGCTACCTCGCCGCCGACTCCAACGCCGGCGCCGAACCGGGGGTCAAGGGCGAGGACTACGGCAAGCTGCGCATGCTCGAGATCGCGGCCGACACCACCGTTCCCGGCCCCGGTCAGGTGCAGAACCGCTTCGACTCCGACCCGGTGGTCTCGCAGGAGATCAACGTCCTCACGATCGGTCAGTCCGAAGTGCTCAACGGCAACCTGCTCACGCTCCCCGTCGGCGGCGGTCTGCTCTACGTGCAGCCCGTGTTCGTCCAGGCGGCCGAGGGGACGCAGCTTCCGCAGCTGCGGAAGGTGCTGGTCGCGTTCGGTGACGACATCGCGTTCGAAGACACGTTGAGCGAGGCGCTGGATGCGCTGTTCGGCGGCGACTCGGGTGCCGACGCCGGCGACGACGGCGTGACCCCGGTGCCGGATCCGACGGAGCCGGCACCGCCCACCGAGCCGACCGAGCCCACGGAGCCGACCGAGCCGACGCCGCCCGCCGACGAGTATGAGGCCGCCCTGCAGGAGGCCCAGCAGGCGATGATGGACCGCCAGGCGGCGCTCCAGGCCGGTGATTGGACCAAGTACGGTGAGGCGGATGCCCGCCTCACGGCCGCCGTCGAGAAGCTGATCGCCCTCGGCGAGCAGTAAGCCGCCGCGCGATCCCGAGAGGGCCGTCCACTTCGGTGGACGGCCCTTTCCGCACCCCGCGCCGGGCACCCGGAACCCGACGCCCGGCGTGCCCGGTGCAGGGCCGAAGCGCGGGGCGACCTGGCGTGACCGGCGTGGGCCGGAGCGCAGCGCACCCCGCCGTGAACCCGGGCGTTCGCGTCGAAACCGAGGACCTCGCCCTCGTGTTCGGCGCGAATCCCGCGGCTCGCGGGGCCGCGTCCCGCGGGCGGCGGAAGGTCAGCCGGCGCTCACGCGGTCAGGAGGGCGTACCAGATGAGGAGCATCGTCACGAGGAACCCGGCGAGCTGGTTGAGCCACAGAAAGCGACGCCAGCCGGCGGTGGCCGCCTCCGCGTCGGCGTCGGCCAGCGAGCGGTACGGCCAGACGGTGACGAGGTAGGGCACCACGACCAGCGCCGCGAGCGGCCCGGGCCATGTCGTCGCGAGCATGGCGAGTCCCGCGGCGGCGTAGCACGCGAGGGCGAAGCGCACCGTCCACCGCGCACCGCGGGCCGTCGCGATGGACGAGATGCCGGCCTCCCGGTCGGCGACCACGTCCTGCACGGCGCCGAACGCGTGGGAGGCGACGCCCCACAGTGCGAACGCCACGATCAGCGCGACGAGCGGGAGCGTCCACGCGGCGCCGGCGAGCACGAGCCCGTAGACCGCGGGGGAGAAGAAGTGGATGCTGCTCGTCGCCGAGTCGAGGAACGGCCGCTCCTTCAGGCGCAGCGGCGGCGCGCTGTAGAACACCACGAAGAAGAGGCTCGCCGCGAGCACGACCCACGAGGCGGGGTCGCCGACCAGCACCAGGTACACGACGAACGGCAGGCACGACAGACCCGCCGCCCACAGCGTGATCGGGTGGAGCCTGCGATCGAGCACGGCACCGTGCGCGCCGCCCTTGCGGGGGTTGCGCAGATCGGACTCGTAGTCGAACACGTCGTTGATGCCGTACATCGCCAGGTTGTAGGGCACCAGAAAGAACAGCGTGCCGACGACGAGCGTCGCGTCGATCTCCCGCGTCGTCATGAGGTAGGCGGCGGCGAACGGATAGGCGGTGTTGATCCAGCTCACCGGCCGCGACGACACGAACAGCTGGCGGGCCACACTTCCCGGGCGCAGGGGCGGGGCCGCGGTCACGCCGTGGCCTCCTCTCGCGGGCGCGGCGACCGGTCGAGCAGCGTCCACAGCGCCGGCAGCAGGAAGGCGGCGCACACCGGGTAGGCGAAGTCCTCGATGGGCGCGAGGCCGATGCGCACGCCCGAGATGAGGTGCTCCGGGTAGTCGAACAGCTCCGCGGCGATCATCACGTTGTCGAAGACCGCGGTGAGCGCGACCAGGACCCCCGCGGCGATCCCGCACGACGCCATCCGTCGTCCGAACCGCGGACGACGGAGCGTCGCCAGCACCACCGCCGCGGTCACGGCGACGAAGGGCAGCACGATGAGCGGGTACGTCATCGGACCTCCTCGGAGGCGGGGGCTGCGG
Source organism: Microbacterium sp. M3 (assembly GCF_033548675.1). Taxonomy (NCBI): domain Bacteria; kingdom Bacillati; phylum Actinomycetota; class Actinomycetes; order Micrococcales; family Microbacteriaceae; genus Microbacterium; species Microbacterium sp. M3. Next base: position 912,980 of record NZ_JAWTZT010000002.1, on the reverse strand, counting down.
CATCCGTCCGCCCGCGGGTGAGAAGGCGCTCCGCACCCGCCGCGGCGACGAGGGCGAGGTAGCACAGGAACGCGAGGAACACCGGCTCCTCGACCGGCAGGTGCGGTGCGAGGTCGAGACCGAGCAGCAGGGGGCTGCCGCCCTTCACGAACACCCCCGTCGCGATGCCGACAGCGTCCCAGGCGAGGAAGAAGGCGGTGCCGATGAGGACCGCCGCGGCCGTGCGACCCGGCGCGCGCCACGCCGTGAGACGCCAGCGCCGATCGATCAGCAGCACGCCGGTGGCGGAGGCGAGGATGGCAGCGAGGTAGACACCGGGCATCCTCACACTCTCGCAGGTTCTGCGAGAGGGCCGGGGGAGCGGTCGCCGCGCAGGCGCTTGACGATGAGCTCCGCCGAGATGAGGCACATCGGCAGGCCGATGCCCGGCAGCGTCGACGCGCCGACGTACGCGAGACCCTTGACGCGGCGTGAGGCGTTGCGCGGCCGGAAGACGGCGCTCTGCCCGAGCGTGTGGGCGAGCCCGAGCGCGTTGCCGCGCCAGGCGCCGAGGTCGTCGGCGAAGTCGCCGGGCGCGACGGTCCGGCGCACGACGATCCGGTCCGCGAGGTCGGGGATGCCGCACCACTGCGCTATCTGCGCGATCACGCGGTCCGCTGCCGCCTCGATCCCCGGGTCGCCCGCGCCGTCGATCCCGCCGTGACCGAGCGACGGATCGGCCGGCACCGGCACCAGCACGAAGAGGTTCTCGTGACCGGCCGGGGCGACGGTGTCGTCGGTGGCGCTCGGTCGGCACACGTACACCGACGCGGGCTCGGGAATCCGCGGATGCGAGCCGAAGATGTCGTCGAAGTTCGCACGCCAGTCCTCGGTGAACAGGAGGGTGTGGTGGGCGAGCTCGGGAAGGGGCCCTTGCACCCCGAGCATCACCAGCAGCGCGCCGGGGCTCGGCGTGCGCGAGCGCCACCAGTCATCGGGATACGTCTGCAGCTCGCGGGGGAGAAGGCGGGTCTCGGTGTGGTGCAGATCCGCGCCCGAGACCACGAGATCCGCCGGCACGCGCCGCCCGTCGGCCAGTTCGACGCCGGTGGCCACCGCATCGTCGGTCGTGATCGCGGTGACGCGTGCCCCGGTCTCGATGACGACGCCGGATGCCTCGGCCAGGCGCTGCACGGCGGCGATGATCTCGGTGAAGCCTCCGCGGGGATAGAGCACGTGCTCGTCGAGGTCGAGGTGGCTCATCAGGTGATACAGGCTCGGCACGCCGTACGGCGATCCGCCCAGGAACACGGCCGGGTACTCGAGGATCTGCCGCAGCCGCAGGTCTCGGAAGCGGCGGTCGACGTGGCGCGCGAGACTGCGGGTCAGCAGCGGGGCGAGCTGCGGCATCCGTCGAACGAGAGCGGGATCGCGCAGGCCCGCGGTCGTCTCGTACGTGTCGTAGAGGAAGCGCGACACGGCGAGCTCGTACGCGTCCGCGGCCGAGTCGAGGTAGGCGTCGAGCTTGGCGCCCGCGCCGGGCTCCACACTCTCGAAGAGAGCGGTGGCCTCGGCGCGGCCGGAGCGGACGTCGAGGGGATCCAGGCCGGTGGACGGCTCGGAGTAGACGCGGTACGCCGGATCGAGCGGCACCAGGTCGAGCTCGTCGGCGGCGGTCGTGCCGAGCAGCCGGAAGAAGTGGTCGAACACCTCGGGCATCAGGTACCAGCTCGGACCGGTGTCGAACCGGAACCCCTCGTGCTCCCACGATCCGGCGCGCCCGCCGAGCTCCTCGCGTGCCTCGAACAGCGTCGTGCTCCACCCCTCGGCGGCGAGCAGCGCGGCTGTCGCGAGCCCGCCGATGCCGCCGCCGATCACCACCGCGCGCTGCGGAGCGCCTGCGTCGGTCATGCGCGCACCTCGCGGGGTCCGAAGCCCATCAGCGCCCGGGCGGCGAGACGTGCCTTCACGGCGTCCGGCACGCGCACCCGCTCCTCGCTGCCGTCGCCGGCGCGCAGCCGCGCCGCGAGCTCGGCGAAGAGGTCGTGGGCCGCTGTCACCGCCCGGCGTGAATCGGCGGGCAGCTCGGGGATGACGCGGGCGGCCGCCGCGAGGTCGGCGTCGATGCGGGCCAGCACGCGCGCGCGTTCCCCGGCGGAGGACACGTCGAGGTAGTCGCGGCCCAGCACGCCGCGGTCGTGCGCGAGGTCGCGGAGGAAGTTGACGTCCTGGAACGCCGCACCCAGGCGACGGGCGCCGTCGATGAGCTCGGGAGCCGGGGCGACCGGATGCCCCGACCCCGCGTTCACGAAGACCTGCAGGCACATGAGGCCGATCACCTCCGCCGAGCCGTACACGTACGCGTCGTGCGATGCGGCGTCGTGCCGCTGCGTCTGCAGGTCGGTGCGCATGGAGGCGAAGAAGGGCACCACGAGGTCGGCTCCGATCCCGCACTCGCGTGCCGTCGTCGCGAACGCGTGCACCACGAGGTTGGAACTGAACCCGCGGTCGATCGCGTCGTGCGTCTCCTGCTCGAGCTGGTCGAGCAGGGCTGCGGTGGCGCCCGGGGTGAGGCCGGCCTCGGCTGCGGGCCCGTCGACGATCTCGTCGGCGATCCGGGCGAGGGCGTAGATGTTGCGCACATGAGGCCGCGGCCGCGGGCCGAGCATGCGGCAAGCCAGCCCGAACGACGTCGAGTAGCGGGCGATCACCGTCGCGGCGGCATCCGCGGCGGCACGGTTGTAGAGATCGAGCCCGGTCGCCACCCGGGTGTGCGTGCCGGTCATGGGATCCGCCCCTCGATGCCGTCGGCGACCTTCCGGAGCAGCGCGCCGGCGCGGTCGGGGAGCACCGCATGCCGCGAGAGCGTCCGGGCCTCGTCCAGCAGGTCTGCGACGAGACCGGCGAGCCGGTCGCGCGCCCCGCTCGCCTCGAGCACGAGCTGCGCCTCGCGCACGGCGACCGGCCCGGTGCGGGCGAGCGCGAGGCTCTCGTCCACGCGCGCCGGCTCGGCCGACTCGCGGGCGAGGGCGACCAGCGGCGTCCGCTTGGTCTCCCGGAGGTCGGGACCGCTGTCGCGCCCGGTCTGCGCCGAGGAGCCGAAGGCCCCGATGAGGTCGTCGACGAGCTGGAACGCGAGTCCCAGGCTGCCGCCGGCGTCGCCGATCACGCGGATGGCCTCGGCATCGGCTCCGCCCAGCAGCGCGCCGGCCTGCAGCGGAGCGCGGAACGAGTAGACGGCGGTCTTGTTGAACGCCGTGTCGAGCGTCGCGGCGCGGGACGGGAAGCGCGTCGCGACGCTGTTCTCGACGTCGGCGAGCTCGCCGGCCGCCGACACCAGCACGGCGTCGTCGAGCAGCGTGAGCAGGCGGTCCCGCGTCGCGGGGTCGGTGGGCGCCATGGCGACGAGGCGGAACGCCTCGTGCAGCAGGATGTCGCCGGCGAGGATCGCGGCGGCGTCGCCCAGGAGCGCGGCGCCCTCGGCGTCGGCGCCGTCGGCATAGCCGCGCTGGCGGAACGCGCCGCCGACGTTGGGCACGCCGCGGCGCATCGTGTCGTGGTCGATGACGTCGTCATGGACGACGAAGGCCGTGTGGAGCAGCTCGAACGCCGCCGCCACCGACAGGGCGGCCGACGCGTCGGCGCCGTCGGGGCGGAAGGCGTCGAAGGCTGCCATCACCAGTGCGGGGCGGAATCGCTTGCCACCCTGTGCGGCCAGGGTGATCGCGTCGGTGAGCGCGCCGAACGACGGCCCGAGCTCGGTAGCCCGTTCGCGGATGCGTGCGAGCGAGCCATCGATCGCGATGTCGAGGTCGGGGTCGTCGGCCGACGGGATCATGATGCCCTTCGCTGATCGGCGGCGGCGGCGGCTGCGGCGCCGTCGAAGAGGTGCAGCTGCTGCGCCTGCAGCACCAGCCACGGGCTGAACGCCCAGGGGGTGGCCTCGAGCGAGGTGGCGAGCGCCTGCGGGTCGACCCAGCGTGCGTCCATGACCTCGAGGGGGTTCAGCACGGGCTCGGCATCGGCGTACGCGATGTAGACCGGGCACACCTCGTGCTCCACGATCCCGTTCGCGTCGGTGGCGCGGTAGCGGAACAGCGGGAGTGCGACGCGGATGTCGCTCAGGGTGAGCCCCAGCTCGAAGTCGGCGTGGCGCCGCACCGCCGTCATCACCGGCTCGGCCGGGCGCGGGTGTCCGCAGAACGAGTTGGTCCACACTCCCGGCCAGGTGCGCTTGCCGAGCGCACGCCGCGTGATGAGCACCTGTCCGTCGGCGTTGAGCACGTGGCACGAGAAGGCCAGATGCAGCGCGGTGTCGGGCCCGTGGACACTCGCCTTCGGCGCCGTGCCGATGGCGCGGCCGTCGTCGTCGAGCAGCACCACGTGGTCGGTGTCGGTCATCCGATGCATCCTTTCGAATCGCTAGCTTCTCTAGCAATGTCTGTTGTGCGATGCTACAACGGGTTGGAGGGAACTTCTACGATGTCCGAGCGCTGGCAGCCACAGACCGAGCATGAGCACGCGGTGATGCGTGTGCTCACGTCGATCCGTGCCGTCAGCGACGCCATGGAGCGCATGCACAGCGGCATGAGGGGCGACATGGACATGAACGCCACCGATGTCGCCGCGCTGCGGCTGCTCATCATCCGCGAGCGCAACGGCAGGCCGGTCAGCCCTCGCGACATCGCGCGCCACCTGCGCATCTCGACGGCCTCCACGACGAAGCTCCTCGATCGCCTCGTCGTCTCGGGCCACGTCGAACGCCGACCGCATCCGAGCGACCGCCGCGCACGGGTCGTCGTCCTCACCGATCCGGCCCGCGAGACCTTCTTCCGCGTCTTCGGCGACCGCCTCCGCGCCATGCGGTCCATGGCGATGGGCTACGACGAGGCCGAGCTCGCGGTGGTGGCGCGATTCCTGGACGACCTCAGTCACGCGATGGATCCCGACGACTGAGACCTGTCGAGCCGCGGCGGCGCACTTCGGTCGGCGTGGCTCCGAACCAGCGGCGGCAGGCGCGTGTGAGTGCGCTCTGCTCGCTGAGCCCGATGACCCCCGCGAGCTGACCGAGGGGCATGTCCGTGTCGCGGAGGTGGCGTTCGGCCTCGTCGCGCCGGACGTCGTCGACCAGGCGCGCGAAGCTGGTTCCCTGCGCCGACAGCTGGCGCTGCAGCGTGCGGCGGTGCTGTGCGAGCTGTGAGGCGACGAGGTCCAGGTCGAGGGCGCCGGTGGGGAGCATCCGGCGGATCAGGCGGATGACGGCGTCCACGGTGGTCGACGCGGTCGGCACGACGATCGTGTTCAGGTAGTCCTGCACCACCGCGTGGACCGCACTGTCCGACTTCAGGGGCCGCGCCAGGATCGCCGCGGGAAAGGTGAAGCCGTAGAGGGGTGCCGAGAACTCCACCGGGCAGCCGAAGTACTGCACGTAACCGGCCCTTTCCGCCAGCGGCTCGTGACGCAGCTGCACGGTGGTGGGCAGGAAGTCATCGCCCGCGAGGAGCCGGATCACACGGCAGGTGACGCCGAGTCCGAGCTCGGCGGCCTGCCGGTGTGTCGGCGGGCGCTCCGCGACGAGACGCCACTCCAGGGTCGCCATCGTCGAGCCTGGCCCCGGTCGCACCCCGACGGCGAGCGCGGGGCTGTAGAAGGTCATGTACTGCTCGATCGCCTGCAGCGCCTCACCGACGGTCGGAGCGGTCCGTGCCGCGACGCCGAGCGGCCCGAGGATCTCCAGCCCCTGCCGTGCGCCGAGGCGCCGGCCGAAGTCCCCGGCCCCGGTCGCCGGTGCGGCCGCCTCGAGCACCGCCACCACGCTGCGGTAGCTCACGAACGTGTCGTGATCGCCGATCGCGGCGCGAGGGAGGTGCACGCGCGCGAGGAGTTCGTCCGGATCGCCGCCGAGTTCGTCCACCAGGTCGGTGAAGCCGAGCAGCGACGTTCCCCGCACCAGCGACATGTCATCCATGGTCAAGAACTCGTCGCCCGGGGTCAAGCCTCCGGTCGCGATCCGGCCGAGAGTGGATCCGGTGGATCCCACCCGCACGTGGAGTGCGCACTCGAAGGAGAGGCCTGGCATGAGCCGCTTTGACATCACCCGAACCAACATCGCCATCGCGCGCCTGCTCGAGACCACGGACAATCCGCGGCACCGCTGGCTGCTGCAGGCCTACGACCGTCACCGCAACCTCGAGATGGCGGGTCGCTGGCAGGAGATCTTCGCCCCGGAGATGACCGTGGAGCACCCGGTGTACCACTTCAACGTCTTCGGCATCAACACCGTCCTCGACGGCGCTGACGCCGTCAAGGCGGTGTACGACGAGTGGTCGCAGTCGGCGCAGTGCATCTTCTACACCGACGACGAGAAGCTCGCCGTCGGCGACAACATGATCGTCTCGACCGCGACGATCTATCAGCAGACGCCGGGCCTCGTGCTCGCCCAGGCGGGTGCGCCCGTCGACCCGGACGCCCATTACCTCGTCGCCAACGTCGAGCACATGATCTGGCCGTACGACGACGAGGGCCGCCTCATCGGCGAGGACGTGTGGGAGATCGACGAGTCGAAGCGCCGGATCATCCCGCTCGCGCCGGAGGAGGTGCTGACGGTCGAGATGTCGGCGAAGCTGCTCGATCCCTTCATCACGCCGCTGCCGCCGCGGAGCTTCTGAGTCGTCACACCTCACCGCCCCTTCCCGCCGAGCGTCACCCGGCGGGGAGGGGCGGTGTCGTTCGGGGCGCTGACGGCCGGAGGGCGGCTGCCGCGCCCGGCGCACGCATGGCCGGCCGCCCGCGGCGCGGGAGCGGATGCCGCCACCGCCGCTCGCGGTCGCAGCGGCGCATCGCGTGCACGAACGCCGGATGGCCGGCAGCCTCGGGGCTGCCGGCCATCCGGGTCGGTCGGTGCGGGATCAGCCGACCGGCATGACAGCGGGTGCCAGCCAGCCGGTGCCGTCGAGGATGCCCGGGATCTCGGTCCGCTCGGTGCTGTACGTGCGCCACAGCAGACGGAAGCCGCCGGCCGGCGTGGGCAGCCAGTTCTGTGCGTGCGCGGGGTCGGCCGGGCGTTCGGCCTGGATGTACAGGTCGAGCGAGCCGTCGGCGTTGTAGTGGAGGTCGGTGCGGTCGTTGATCGCGTAGCGGTCGATCTCGTTGGCGACGATGAAGCCGTCGTTGTCGTAGAGCGTCATCGACCAGAAGCCGTCGTCGGTGACGGGCGGAAGTCCACCGGCCGGGATGTGCACGACGTACTTCTTCGCGCCGGTCAGCGGCTTCCCCGTGCGGTCGAGGAGCGCGAGCGGGTAGATCGACTGCTCCGGCCGGAGCGCGCCCAGACCCACCTGGGTCACCACGGCGCGCAGGCGGTAGTCCGTGCCGTACGTCCCCGTCGGCGTGACCAGGTACCCGTTGTGGCGGGCGAAGTTCTGGCCGTAGATCGCCTGCGCGTCGCCGAGCACGGTCGCCTGTCCCGCCGCGATCGCCGCGGTCATGCCCGCCACGGTGTCGGCCGACAGCGATGCGTCGGTCGACGGCTGAAGACCCGGTCCGACGCCGATGGCAGCCAGTTCGTCGAGCATCGGCTGGTCGGCGGCCGGTGGCGGGAACTCTGCGAGCAGGTCGCCGAGCTTGTCGTAGAAGGCCATGCCGGTGGGCAGGCCGGGGTCGTCGATGGTGGTGTCGGGGCTGGCGGGGACCGGGGCGCGCCAGTTCTTCTTCGGGTACTGGCTGAGCGGGATGACCGAGATCTTGTCCTGGAGGCGGTTCACGGCCGTGATGTCCTTGGCGCTGTCGTTGTCGGCGTACACGCGCTCGATGATGAAAACCCGGTCGTAGGGCGACTCCACACGGGTGACGTGCTTCGGGAGCACGACGTCGGAGTCGTCGGGGCCGACGATGGCGTAGTCGCCGGCTGGGGTCTCGTCGACCGAGCCCAGGTTGGCGAAGTTCTCGGTGTATGGGCTCATCAGAGGAACGACGAAGTACCGGTCCTTGATCTTCGGCACATGGATGACCTGCGGCTCGTCGCTGAGGTCGAGCCACGCGATCGAGTACAGGGTGTCGAGGTTCGGGGCGACCACCGATCGGTCGGCCGGGTCGATGAACGCCCGCACCGGGTTGAACTGGTTGACCGGGCCGAAGCCGCGGTCGTTCGAGACATCGATGCTGGTCTGGTTCTCGAACGTCTTGTCGGTCGTGACCAGCGGCAGGCCGTACCGGTAGGCCTGCAGCCCGAGCTGGTAGCCCAGCTCGTAGTCGGTCTCGTCCGCCGCGGCGGGGTGGAGACCGGTACCGACAAGGGTGGCGCTCAGAAGCGCAGCGGCGACGGCGACGGTGCCGCGCCTGCGGGGGGTCCAATGGCCCATGAGATCTGCCTTTCGACGGAGTCGATAACGGGTATCGCCGTCGAGTGTGACGCAGATCGGATGCCGCGGCTTGACCTCGTGCGCCGACTTCTTGACTCACGGTGACACCGTCGACCCAACCGTCGGCACCACGAACGAAGGAAGGGCGCCCCTGGCGGGACGCCCTTCCTTCGTTTTCTGTTGCGGGGACAGGATTTGAACCTGCGACCTCTGGGTTATGAGCCCAGCGAGCTACCGAGCTGCTCCACCCCGCGGCACAAGAAGTAAGCCTAGCACGGGTTTCGAGCGCTCGTGACACCGGGGCGGTCGGGTTGCTCCGCGCGCCGAACGCGCGACAGGATGAGGCATGCCCGGCGCGCGTGACACCGACCCCCTGGACGACCGCGTGGACGGCCGCGACGAGTCGCCCGAGGAGCGCGCCGACCGCAATTGGAACGAGGTGCTGCAAGAGCTGCGCGTGCTGCAGACCGGCACCCAGATCCTCACCGGCTTCCTCCTCGCCCTCGCCTTCCAGCCCACGTTCGGAGACCTCTCCGATGCCCAGCGATCGGTCTACCTGGGGCTCGTCGTCCTGTCGGCCCTCAGCTCGATCGTGGCGCTCGCGCCGGTCGCGCTCCACCGGGTGCTCTTCCAGCAGCGCGCCAAGGCGGCCGTGGTCCGGTACGGACACGTCGCCCTCATCACGGCTCTGCTGACCGTGTCGGTGCTGCTGGTCGGCGTCGTGGCGTTCGTCTTCGACGTCGTGCTCGGCGGGTCGGCCTTCTGGTGGGCGCTCATCCCGCTGGCGCTGCTGGTGCTCATCCTGTGGCTCGTCGTTCCGGCACTGATGCGGGCCCGGCTGCGCACGAACGGCGGCGCGCGATGAGCGACACCCTCGCCATCGGCGTGGCGCAGTTCGCCCCGACCGCCGACACCGCGGCCAACCTCGACGCCATCGCAGAGCTGGTGGCCACGGCGTCCGCTCGCGGGGCGCGCGTCGTGGCCTTTCCCGAGTACTCCAGCTACTTCGTCGACCCGTTCGACGAGTCCCTCGCGGCGAACGCCGAGCAGCTGGACGGTCCGTTCGTGGCGGCGCTCACGCGGATCGCGGGCGCGCACGACATCGTGATCGTGGCCGGGCTTCTGGAGCGGGCGAGCGACGCCGATCGCGTGCGCAACACCGTCGTCGCCGTCGACGGCACGGGCCTTCTCGCTCACTACCGCAAGCTCCACCTGTACGACGCGTTCGGCCAGCGCGAGTCGGACTGGGTCGAACCCGGCGAGCCGGGGGAGCCGCAGACGTTCGCGCTCGGCGGACTGAGGTTCGGGCTGATGACCTGCTACGACCTGCGCTTCCCCGAGGTCGGGCGCACGCTCGTCGACGCCGGCGCCGACGTGTTCCTCGTGCCGTCGGAATGGGTGCGAGGGCCGCTCAAGGAGCACCACTGGCGCACGCTCCTGCACGCCCGCGCGATCGAGAACACGGTGTTCGTCGCGGCGGCCGATCATCCGCCGCCGCTCGGCGTCGGGAACTCGCTCATCGTCGACCCCCAGGGCGTCGAGATCGCCGCGGTGGGAACCGCGACCGACGTGGCGGTCGCGCACCTCGACGTCGGCGCGATCGAGCGCGTGCGGCGGGTCAACCCGGCCCTGACGCTGCGCCGGTTCCGGGTCGAGCCGCGCTGACGCGTCCGGTCACGCCAGCTGCGCGAGACGGGATGCCGCCTCTTCGAGCACGTCCATCCGCTTGCACGCCGCGAAGCGGACGAGGGTGGCGTAGTCCGCCCGCCGCTCGGGCGTCGCGAACGCGGTGAGGGGGATGGCGACGACCCCGGCCCGGTCGGGGAGGCCACGGCAGAAGGTCGCGGCATCCGTCGCTCCGAGGCGTCGCGCATCGGCGACCGTGAAGTAGGAGCCGGCCGGTGTCGAGACGTCGAAGCCCGCCGCCCGCAGGCCGCCGCCGAGGAGGTCGCGCTTGTCCCGGAGGGTCTGCGCGATGCCGCGGAAGAATGCGTCGGGGAGGCGGAGCCCGGTTGCGATCGCGGGCTGGAACGGGCTGCCGTTGACATACGTGAGGAACTGCTTCACCGCCAGCACCGCGTCGATGAGCGGTGCCGGCCCGGTGATCCAGCCGATCTTCCAGCCGGTGGTGGAGAACGTCTTGCCTCCGGACGAGATCGTCAGCGTGCGCTCCCACGCGCCCGGAAGGGTCGCGATCGGGACGTGCGCCTCGTCGAAGACCAAGTGCTCATAGACCTCGTCGGTCACGATCACCGCGTCGTGGCGCTCGGCCAGGCGCACGACCTCTCCGCGCACGTCGGCGTCGAAGACCGCGCCGGTGGGGTTGTGCGGATCGTTCACCAGGATGACCCGCGTGCGGTCGCTCACCGCGGCGCGCAGCAGGTCGAGGTCGGGCTGGAAGTCCGGCCACCGCAGCGGCACCGTGACCAGCCTCGCGCCGGCCAGGGCGGCGACGGCGGCGTACGAGTCGTAGTACGGCTCGAAGACGACGACCTCGTCGCCCGGCGCGTCCAGGAGCGCGAGCAGGGTCGCGGCGAGCGCCTCGGTCGCTCCGGCGGTCACGAGCGCCTCACGCGCCGGGTCGATCCGCAGGCCGTAGAAGCGCTCCTGGTGCTCGGCGATGGCCGAGAGGAGGTCCGGGATGCCGCGACCCGGCGGGTACTGGTTCGCCCCGTCGGCGATCGCGGCGCGGGCGGCGTCGAGGACCTCGGCGGGGCCGTCCTCGTCGGGGAACCCCTGCCCGAGGTTGATCGCGCCCGTTCGCGCCGCGAGGGCCGACATCTCGGCGAAGATGGTGGGGTGGATCGACCCGTCGGCACCGACGAGTCCGGCACCGGCGGCGGTCCGGTACCAGGCTCCGGGGATCTCTCGCATCGCTTCACCGTATCGGGGAGCTCATCCCCGTTGCATAGCGGAGTCCCATTCCCGACATAAGAAACGCACAGCATCGGTGGGCACAGTGGTCACAGCTTTGCAGAAGGAGCAACCATGAGCGACAACCAGGGCGAGCGCCCGCAAGACCAGACCCCCGCAGTCCCGCCGGTGCCCCCGGTTCCGCCCGCTTCGCCGTCGACCCCCGCACACAGCGCCGACCCGCAGCAGGCCGCACCGCAGCAGCCGCAGCAGGCCGCACCGCAGCAGGCCGCACCGCAGCAGGCCGCGCCGCAGCAGCCGGTGCCGCCGCAGGGCGCGCCGACGCAGCCCGTGCCGCCCGCCGGCTATCCGACCGGCGCGCAGGCGTATGCGCGGCCGCAGGGGTGGGCAGGTCAGCCCGCGCCGTACCCGCACTCGTATGCCGGCCAGCCGGCGCCGGGCGCCGCGTTCGGCGTGAACCCGGCCGACACGCAGCCGACGCTGCCGATCGGCGGTGCCACCGGCACCGTCCCCACCGCCAAGCCGGCCAAGAAGCCGTCGGGCGCGGGCAAGGTCGTCGGGCTCATCGTCGCCGCCGCGATCGTCGGCGGTGCGGCGGGCCTCGGCGGCTCGTATGCGGGCGTCACCTGGTTCGCGCCGGTAAGCTCTTCTCCCGCGGCCGGGCCGTCGTCCGTGACCGTCAACGACACCGACTCGGTCAACCAGACCACCGGGATCGCGGCGAAGGTCGTCCCGAGCGTCGTGACGATCGCCGCCTCCAGTGACAGCGGGGCCGGCACCGGCTCGGGCGTCGTGCTGACCGAGGACGGCTACGTCGTCACGAACACGCACGTCGTCACCCTCGACGGCGCCACGGGCGACGCGACGGTCCGCGTGACCACCTCGGACGGCCGCGTCTACGACGCCGAGGTCGTCGGGACCGACCCGATGTACGACCTCGCGGTCATCAAGCTCCAGGACGCGGAGGGCCTGACGCCCATCGACTTCGCCGACTCGAGCAAGCTCAACGTCGGCGACACCACGGTCGCGATCGGCGCGCCGCTGGGTCTCGCGAACTCCGTGACCGAGGGCATCGTGAGCGCCCTGAACCGCTCGATCCAGATCGCGTCGTCGGCAGCGCCCGACAGTGCGGAGGAGGACCAGGCGCCGCAGGACGAGGGCAACGGCCAGCAGGGCCCGTTCCGGTTCGACTTCGGTCAGGGCCAGCAGCAGGGTGCCGCGACCGAGACCATCTCGATCGCCGTGATCCAGACGGACGCCGCGATCAACCCCGGCAACTCCGGTGGCGCGCTCGTGGACTCCGACGGCGAGCTGATCGGCATCAACGTCGCGATCGCGACCGCGGGCGGCTCCTCGTCCGAGGGCTCCGGCTCGATCGGCGTCGGCTTCTCGATCCCGTCCGATGTGGTCAAGCGCATCACCGACGAGATCATCGAGAACGGCTCCGCGACGCACGGGCTCCTGGGCGCGAGCGTCAAGCCCGCGGCCTCGGTCGAGGGCTCGGAGATCACCGGCGCCTACATCGACGCCGTGACCGACGGTGGTGCGGCCGCGACCGCCGGCCTGCGCGAGGGCGATGTCGTCACCGGATTCAACGGTCTGCCCATCACGGACGCCACCGATCTCACCGCGCAGGTGCGGGCGGCGGCGGCCGGCAGCGAGGCGGAGGTCACCTACGTCCGCGACGGCAAGACCGAGACCGTCACGGTCACGCTCGGCACGCTCGAGCAGTAAGCCCTCGAGGGCCAGGGACGCCGTTCCGCGAGCAGGTAGGCTCGCGGAATGGCGTCCTTCTCGTTCGGCGCGGGGAACGCCCGGAAACTCGCGACGATCCCGCTGTATGCCGCCGGACGCATGCTGACGCTCCTCGTCCCGCGCTCGCGCGACCAATGGGTGTTCGGCTGCGCCGTCGGCATCGGCGACGGCGCTTTGGCGGTCTGGGAGCAGGCAGCGGCGGACGATCGCCGCGCGGTCTGGCTGGTCGGCACCGCCCGGGAGGCGAGGGATGCCGCGGCCCGCGGCATCCCGTCGATCCCGAAGCGTTCGATGCGAGGCCTGTGGCGCACGGCGCGCGCGCGGGTGATCGTCGTCACGCACGGGTTCGGCGACGTCAACCGTTACGCCGTCTCGGGCGCGTACGTCGTGCAGCTCTGGCACGGCATCCCGCTCAAGCGGATCGGGCTGGACTCGCTCGAGACGCTGCGCACGCCGGGGGTCCTGGCTCGCACGCCGGCGGCTGTGCCCGTGCGCGTACTGCTGCGAGCCATGTTCCGCGGCGCGGCCCGGCGGATCCGCCTGCTGCCGGCCGCCTCCCACCTCGTGCGCGGCCGGCTGGAGTCGGCCTTCGCCCTGCCCGACAGGAGCGTGCCGGTGACCGGCGAGCCTCGCGTGGACGTGCTGTCGCGCGGCACCGCGGCCGACCGCCGCACCGCCGCCCGGGCGGCCATCGCGCGCGCCGTTCCCCGAGCGCCGCATCAGGGCGCGCTCGTGCTCTACGCGCCGACCTGGCGCGACGGCGCCGTCGACCCCGCGGTGCCCACCCCCGAGGAATGGGCGCGGATCGTCGACGTGCTCGACCGCCGCGACGCCACGCTGCTCGTGCGCTCGCACCCGCTCGGCGCCGGCGACTACGTCCCACCGTTCCCGACGCCGCGGGTGCAGGCGCTCGGCAGCGACCTCGTGTCGGACATCACTCCGCTCCTGCCGGGGCTGGACGCGCTCGTGACCGACTACTCGTCGCTCGCCTTCGACGCTGCGCTCGTGCCGCTGCCGACGCTGTTCCTCGCTCCCGACGTCGACGCCTACGCCCGGCGGCGCGGCTTCTACGGCACCTACCGCGACGTGGCCGGCGACGACTGGGCGCCCGGCTGGGCAGAGGCCGCCGGTCAGCTCGACGCGCTGCTCGGCGACCCGGCGGAGCGCGCGCGCCTCATCGCCCGCGCATCGGCGCTCAGCGCCCGCGTCCACGCCTTCCGCGACGGCCGCAACGCGCAGAGGGTGTACCGTGCGATTCTGGCCGGAACGGCCCAGGACGCCCGCCCGAGGGAAGGAAACGGATGACCGAGGCCCGCTTCACGACGGACGGGGGCCCGGCGCTCGTGCTCTCGGGCGAGGGGCAGCGACCGGCGACCGTCGAGCTCGTCGGCGCGCGGGCGCGCGTGACCGCGCGCATCACCGGCGGCGGCAAGACCTGGCGCGCGGTCCTGGCGCTGCGGGCCGCACGCTGGGGCGGGACGGAGCTCCCGCTGCCGTCGGGGGCGTACGAGGTGCGCGTGACGGACGCGGAGGAACGCGGCATCCATCCCCCCGAAGCGATCGGCCTGACGCAGCTCGGCACCCTGCGGGCAAGCCTGGACGGATGGGCGCTGCGGGTGGGACCACCGATGGACCCCGCCTACGACTCCGGCGAGGGGCAGGACGCCCTCGAGCGCCGCTATGCCACACGGCCGGCCGAAGGCTTCGAGAACGCAGTGTTCTTCGAGAGCTTCTACGGCCGCAACGCCAGCTGCAACCCGCTGGCGATCGATCGCGAGCTCGCGCGCCGCGCGCCGGGCGTGACGCGGTACTGGAGCGTCGTCGACCTGTCGGTGGCGGTGCCCGAGGGTGCGGTGCCGGTGGTCGAGGGAAGCCCGGACTGGTGGCGCGCCCGCGGCGCCGCGCGCCTGCTGGTCGTCAACGACTGGCTGCGGCGCCGGTTCTCACGGCGCAAGGGGCAGGTCGTGCTGCAGACGTGGCACGGCACGCCGCTCAAGCGGCTCGCGCTGCACCGGCCCGGCTTCGACCCGCGCCGCATGGCCGCCGTGGTGCGCGAGTCGCGACGCTGGAACATCCTGCTCGCGCAGAACCCGTACGCCGCGCGAATCCTCGGGAAGGCGTACGCGTTCCTCACGCGCCCGGTGTGGGTGGAGGGGTACCCGCGCAACGACGTGCTGACCACGGGCGACGGTGGAGCGACCCGGCGGGCGCTCGGCATCCGCGAGGGGGAGCGCGTGCTGCTGTACGCGCCGACCTGGCGGGACGACCGCGACCAGATCGTCGACTTCGTCGACCCGGTGGCGCTCGCGGCGGCCACGGATGCGGTCGTGCTGGTGCGGGGCCACTCCCGCACGCTGCTGCCGGGGCGCGACGCGGAGGGCCCGCGCGTGGTCGACGTGACCGGCTTCCCCGACACGTCGCAGCTGCTGCTGCTGGCGGATGCCCTCATCACGGACTACTCGTCGGTGATGTTCGACTTCTCGGTGACGGGCAAGCCCATGTACTTCCTCGTGCCCGACATGGAGCACTATCGCGGCGAGCTGCGGGGCTTCTACTTCGATCTCGCCGCGCACGCGCCGGGGCCGATGGTGCGCAGCCAGGAGGAGCTTGTCGCGGCGCTCGGCACGGACCACACCGACGACTACGCGGCGCGCTATGCCCAGTGGCGCCAGAAGTTCAACGCGCGCGACGACGGGCGCGCCGCCGAACGGGTCGTGACCCGCATCCTCGATCAGGGGTTCATCAGCGCCTGAGCGCGCGGCTCACGGCAGGGGCGTGTTGCGGCTGCCCAGTCGCGAGGTGTCGACGGTGTCGTGCGCGCCGCCGATGACGCCGAGTAGGAACCCGGTTCCCCACGACAGGTGCATGGTGGGCAGCACCGCGGCCGTCCAGAGCTTGTCGCGCCAGCCGTGACCGCCGCCGGGGCCCAGGGCGACGGCGATCACGAGGAGCGCGTACGCGGCCAGGGGGAGATAGACGACGGATGCCGCGACCGCCCACCATCCGTGCAGCACGCCGGTGAGCTGCAGCAGGGCGACGACGAGCGCCAGTGCGATCGTGAGCACGAGGGCCGGGGGAGCGAAGAAGCGGAGGGAGTTGCCGCGCCCGAACCGGCGGACGAGCTCGCCCCGCCACCGCCCGGTCGCCGAGAACTGGCGGACGAGCCGCGTCCAGCTCTCGCGCGGCCAGTAGGTGACGGAGAGCGCCGGATCGAACCACACGCGGTAGCCGGCCCGGCGGATGCGCAGATTGAGCTCCCAGTCCTCGCCGCGGCGGATGCTCTCGTCGAAGAGCCCGACCTCGTCGAGCACGTGGCGTCGCATCACGCCGAGGTACGCCGACTCCGCCTCCGCTTCCTGCGTGCCGCCGTGATAGGCGCCTCCGCCCAGGCCGATCGGGGAGTTGTAAGCCCGCGCGACCGCGCGCTGGAACGGCGTGCGGCCGTCCGCGCGCATGACTCCGCCGACGTTGGCGGCACGGACGCGGTCGAGGGTGGCCAGTGCCTCCCGCGCGTAATCGGGCTCCAGTTCCGAATGCGCGTCGACGCGCACCACCGTCGGGTACCGGCCGGCCCGGATCGCCAGGTTCAGCCCGACAGGGATGTCGGCCGCCGGGTTGTCCACGAGGACGATCCGTGCGTCGTCGCGGGCGAGCTCCCGCGCGAGCTCGGTCGTGCCGTCCGTCGAGGGACCGAGCGCCAGGATCAGCTCGGTGGGACCGGGGATGTCCTGCGCGAGCACCGTCTCGACGGCACGGCGGAGGTAGCCGCGCTCGTTGAGCACCGGCATCACGAAGGTCACGCCGGCGTCGGGTGGGGGGACCGGAGCGTCCCTGCGCCCGTGTTGCTCGACATGCACGCGTCGATCATGTCACGGGCACCGCTGGGTAGGCTGGACGGGTGGGTCTCGTCTCGGATGCCAAGAAGGCGGTCGCGCTCGTCCGGAAGGCGGTGCGCAACCGCTCGGCGGTCATCGACGTCCGGCGGACGCTCGCGGCGAGGCCGCAGCATCCGCCGTTCCACTACCGGGTCGCCGTCTACTTCGCCGACGGCGCGGTGAACATGTACCAGATGCGGCAGTGGTACAAGCCGCTCGCGGGCCTCGCGAAGACGTGGCCGGTCGTCGTCCTGAGCCGCGCGGCGACCGGTGCCGAAGCGCTGCTCGACGACGGCGCGCTGCCGGTGGCGTTCGTGCCGACGGTGCGCGACCTCGAGCGGTTCATCGCGAAGCAGGACATCCGCGTCGTGCTCTACGTGAACCAGAACACCCGCAACTTCCAGATGTTCCGGTACGGCCGGCGCTGGCACGTGTTCATCAACCACGGCGAGTCCGACAAGATGTACATGACCACGAACCAGTACAAGGCGTACGACTACGCGATGATCGCGGGCGACGCCGCGCGCGAGCGGCTGTCGCGGGTGCTGTGGGACTACGACATCGACCGCCGCACGATCGAGATCGGACGCCCGCAGGCCGACCACTACTCCGGCACGCTGCCGTACACGCCCGACGAGCGCACGGTCGTGCTGTACGCACCGACCTGGGAGGGCGACCGGCCGTCTGCGCACTACGGCTCCATCGCGAGCCACGGCGAGGCCCTCGTCACCGCGCTGCTGGCCACCGGACGCCACCGCGTGATCTACCGCCCGCACCCCCGTTCGGGTGTGGTGAACCCGGAGTACGGCGCCGCCAACAGGCGCATCGTGGCCGCCCTGGCGGCCGCGAACGCCGCGGACGCCACCGCCCAGCACGTCTTCGACGACGGTCCCGAGCTCGGCTGGCAGCTGTCGGCCGCCGACGTGGCGATCGTCGACATCTCGGCGATGGTCTACGACCGGCTCGCGGCCGACAAGCCGCTCATGATCACGCGGCCGGTCGATCCGGCGGCCGCGATCGACACGCACGGCTACCTGTCGGCGTGCGAATGGCTGGATGCCTCGGCCGCAGCCGACATCGTGGCGCAGACCGAGCGCGTGCTCGGCGACCCCGACGCCGTCGCGCGCCTGGAGCAGTGGGTGGCGCACTACTTCGGCGACACCGCGCCGGGCGCCGCGACGGAGCGCTTCCACACGGCGGTGCAGCGGCTGATGGATGACTGGGACAGCTGGTACGCCCGTTCGGTCGCGGACGCCGACGACGAGCCGGACGACGAGGCCGAGCTCGACGACGAGGCCTGAGCGCCTTCCGCGGCGGCGTCCGACACGGCCGTCCGGTCACACCACGGGTGCGGGGCGCTCCACCAGCCGGGCGACCGCGCTGAGCGGGATGGCGACCCAGGTCGGGCGGTTGCGCGCCTCGTAGATCGCCTCGTACACCGCCTTGTCGAGTTCGAGGGCTGCCAGGAGCGGATGCCGGGGGTCCAGGCCGCCGGACGCCGCCGCGTAGCCGTCGACGAAGGCATGGCGCGCTTCGCGCGCCCACGCGCGGACGGCATCGGCGGATCTGTCGGGGTCGTCCAGGCGCAGCGAGCCGGCGACGTAGTCGAACGAGCGGAGCATGCCCGCGACGTCGCGCAGCGCGAAGTCGGGCTGCGTGCGCTCGACCATCGGGCGCAGCGGCTCGCCCTCGAAGTCGAGGAGCACCCAGCCGCGCTCGGGGGAGTGCAGCACCTGTCCGAGGTGGTAGTCGCCGTGGATGCGCTGCAGCGCGGGCCAGGGCACCTCGAGGGCCCGCCGGTACACCGCCTCAGCTGCCTCGCGCAACGGCGCCAGCTCGGGCACCTCTGCGATCGCGATGGCGAGGCGCCGCTCCCAGGTCGCCGCCGCCGCGTCGCGATCGCCCGCCGACGCCGCGCGCGTGGGGAAGCACTCGGCGAGTGAGAGATGCACGTCGGCGGTGGCGGTGCCCAGCGCCCGGGCGGCGTCGCGGAAGTCCTCGCCTGTGGCGGCCGCGCGCAACGCCACCCGCCAGGCGTCCTCGACCTGCGGCAGGAACTCCTGCGCGAACGCGAGCGAGCCGTGCACGACGCCGGTCGTGTCGGGATCGGGCCACGCGCCCTCGAGCCAGCCGATCGGCCGCGGGACGTGCGCGGAGCCCGCCGCGGCGAGTGCCTCCTGCAGCTCGATGTCGGGATTGAGCCCGGGATGCAGCTGGCGGTACACCTTGCAGATCACCGGGACCCCGGGCCCCTCGTAGATGAGCGAAGTATTGGACTGCTCGCCGCTGACGACCTGGGAGGGGCGATCCTCGACCCGCGCAGCCGCCACCGGATGCCCGATCGCGACCGTCTGGGGTCCGCGCGCGCTGCCACCGCCGGCCACCAGGCGCAGGAGCGCGGCGGCGTAGGCCGGATCGTGCGGTCCGTCGATGAACGTCGTCCCCGGCACGGGGCTGCCGATCAGGTGCGCGGCGTCGGCGTGTACCGTCTCGGTGGCGCGCTCGACGACCGGGATCTGGTACAGCACGGCGGGAAGCGAGCCTTCGTCCGCCACGAGGAAGGTGCGCACACGGACGTCGCCTCCCGCCGGCACGCCCGCGGCCTCGGCGGCACCGGACTCGCCAAGGTCCCACCACGACACCAGCCGCAGGCTCGGCGGGCGCCCCTTGGCGGCGTACCACCGCTGCCGCGGCATCCACGCCGCCAGGCACGCCAACGTGCTGTCCATACCTGTGAGGGTATGCCCCGCACGGCGAGCGTGTCGACACGCCACGTGCAAGCGCTTGCAGGTCCGAGCTACTCGTTTTCGCCGGACTCCTGGGACTGGACGATCTCCACCGCCGGCTTCACCGGGAACACGATCGACTCCACGGCGCCGCCGCCCCCCAGTGCGAGGTCGCCGAACCCGAGTCCGCCGACGTCGACGGGAGCGGCATCCGCCAATCGCTCAGCGGCCGACTCGGGATTCGCGGGCTCGGACGGCAGACCGGCCCACTCGTTCGTCTCCTCGGGACGCTGGCTGAACAGACCCATGCCACCATTCTGGCTCGGCCCGCGCACCGCGGCATCAGGTGACGAACTTCCACAGGTACTCCGCACCGTCCTGCGGCCGGAACCACGCGAGCGTGACGATCGTGGTGTCGGGGTCGGCGTCGCACAGACAGAGCTCTGCCGTGTCGCCCGGGGGCATCTGCCCCCACTCCTCGAGCGCAGAGCCCGCAGGCCCCACGGTCAGGACCCGTACGAAGTCCAGGGTCGCGGGGCCGGCATTGGTGATGAGCGGATGCCGGTCGTACACGCTGTCGACCCGCCACGGCACACGGTAGGCGAGGGGCGGGCGGGGTTCGTCGGGGTCGAGTGCGCGCAGCATGCCGGCCACCGTAGGAGCGGTGTCCGACGCGCCGGCCCCGGCTTTCGACGGAGGCGATGGCGACTGTGGAAAGGCCGATCAGCGGCGCGTCTGGGGAGGAGCCTCCGCCGGTGCCTCGGAGACCTCCGTCCACTCCTGAGCGCCTTCGCCCTCGCGCGCGTCCCCGTCGGGCGGGGTGACGCCGGCGCCGGCTTCGAGGGCGGGCTTCCGCCGCCGCACGACGCCACCGACGGCCGCGGTGCCGCGCGTCACGCCACCGACGACGATCTCGCCGGCGCGACGGATCCCGCGACCCGCGAGTCGCTCGATGCGGTCAGCGCCGGGACGCGGCTCGAGGTCGGCCGGCAGCGCGAAAGGCGGTGCGCCGAACGCGCGACGGGAACCCACGAGCACCCGCCGGCCGAGGATGTTGTTGCCGGCTCCGCCGATGACGGCGCCGATGCCGAAAGGCAGCGCCTTGCCGATCCACGACGCGCCGCCGCGCGCGGCGAACTGATGGATGAAGCTCGTCTTGAGCCGGTCGACCAGGGGGCCCACCGCGGCACGGGGCAGCGTCTTGGTGACGAGCTCGCCCCAGTACCCTGCGCGGCTCGGGCCCCGGCCGGCTGCCTGCGCGGCGAGCTGAGCCACGAGGTCGACGCCCTCCTTGCCCAGCATCAGGGTGAGCACGAGCGCCCGAGCGCGGTCGGGGTCGGCGACCGGGATACCGTGCACCTCGGCCACCGACTGCGCGAACAGAGTCGTCGCCTCGAGGAACGCGACCGTCTCGACGCCGCTGAGCGCGAGGGTCACGCCCGTGCCGATGCCGGGCACCACCGCGGTCGCGCCGACTGCTGCACCGCCTGTCGTCACCGTGGCCAGATAGCGGCGTTCGAGGATGCGCACGATGTCGGCCGAGGACGCCTCCGGATGCCGCAGACGGATGCTGCGGAGGTGTGCGAGCACGACCGGTCGCTGGATCGCCAGCACGCGGTCCAGGGCGCGGATGGTGAACGGGTGCTCGTCCGACCCCGTCGGCGGCAGCCCGCCGTGCCAGGGGGAGTCTCCTGGCAGCGAGTGGATCCGGTGCACTTTGTCGGCCATCGGGCCGATCCTATGTCGCGTGAACGCGAAGGCGGCCGGGGTTGACACCCCGGCCGCTTTCGACGCAGAACTCAGACGAAGAGGTTCGCGCGCTCGAGGTCCTCGGCGAAGTCCACCTCGACTGCGTACAGGTCGGAGATGTCGAGCGGCTCGAGCAGCACGCCGTCCTCGGCGATCGCCAGCTCCAGCCCGCGCTCGAAGTAGTCCTGGTCGTCGACGCGGGTCAGGTGGCGCATGAACGCCTTCTTGTCGCGGCTGGAGATGTAATTGATGCCGACGGCCTCGCCGATGCCGCCCTTGACCGTCTTCGACAGCTCCTTGATGAAGCCCTCGGTGGTGACGGTGTACTTGACCTCTTCGTCGCTGACCTTCGAGGTGTTCACGGTGACGAACGACTGGTCGCGCTCGATGAGGGCGATGGCACGGCCGAGGACGCGGGGGTCGAAGACGACGTCGCCGTTCATCCAGAGCACGCCGCCCTTGCCGGTGGTCGCGAGCGCGCGCAGCAGGCTCTTGGAGGTGTTGGTCTGGTCGTAGCGGTCGTTGTAGACGTAGTCGACGTCAGGGAACGCCTCGACGATCGTCTCGGCCCGATATCCGACGACGGTGGTGATCTCGGCGTCGCGGCCGAACGCGGCACGGATGTTGTCGTGCTGCTGCTGCATGATGCTGCGGCCGTCGCTCAGCTCCGTGAGCGGCTTGGGGAGGCTGCGTCCGAGGCGCGAGCCCATTCCGGCTGCGAGGATGACGGTCTGAAGGGTCAAAGTCTGCTCCTGAAGTGCGTGATTCACTGCCGGTTCACCGGCGCGACACCCCTTCGTGCCTCGTCCATGGTAGCGATGAGCCCTGGGAAGCCGCATAATGTGGGCCTCCCGTTGCCGATTCGTGACATAACGCGAATGCCGCAACGCGACGACGCCGACTGCCGCTCTGGGGGAGGCGCTTGATACGTTGGTTCGGTGACAGCCTCCCTCCCGGTGCCGAATGACATCGATCCGGAAGAGCCGGACCGTCACACGAACGCGCGCGTGGTCAGGCTTCCGGCTCCTTCGTCAGCGACCGAGGGCTCATCGCAGCCGAAGCCGCGCAAACCCCGGTCGGTGAAGAAGAAGTCCGCTCCGCGCAAGAAGGCCCCGGCTGTCTCCCCGGCGCCCGCGCCTGCACCGGATCCCGGTCCGCCGCCTCCGCTGCCGAGCGATCTGCAGCTGGCGGCCAGCGCCGCTGCCGACATCATCGTGCCGCCACGCCCCCCGCTGCCGCCCAGTCCAGTGGAGGGCGTCGGACCCGCTGAGGTCGACGCCGCACCTGAGGCGGATTCCGCGCCTGAGCCGGACGCCGCGCCCGAGCCGGACGTCGCGCCTGAGCCGGACGTCGCTCGTGAGGCGGATTCCGCACCTGACCCTGACGTCGCGCGTGAGGAGGATGCCGCGCCTGAGCCGGACGCCGCACCCGAGGTGGATGCCGCTCCCGAACCGGAGCCGACCGTCCTCCGCGGAGAGCCCGCGGCGGCGAAGCCGGTCCTGCCCGTCGAACCCGCGTCCAGCGAAGCCGCGTCGCCGGACGACGCCGTCGCGCCGACCACGGAGCCCGCGCCCGTGGCGCCTGCGGCGACCGACGCGGCGGCGGTGGCGGCATCCGCCCCGGTCGTTCTCTCTCCCATGCTCGCGACCGCCGGCGACGCGCTCGTGCTGCGCGGGGTGAGCAAGCGCTTCGGCAGCACCCTCGCGGTCGACGGCATCGATCTGACCATCCCCGCGGGCACCTTCTACGGCCTCGTCGGCCCGAACGGCGCGGGAAAGACGACCACCCTGTCGATGATCGCGGGGCTGCTCGAACCCGACCGCGGCACCATCCATGTCGGGGGAGTGGATGCCGCCGCCAAGCCGCTGGCCGCGAAGAAGCTGATGGGCGTGCTGCCCGACCGGCTGCGCACCTTCGACCGCCTCACCGGCCGTCAGCTGCTCTACTACTACGGCGTGCTGCGCGGACTGCCGCCGGCCGTGGTCGAGAGTCGCACCGCCGACCTGGCGCGGGCCTTCGACCTCGGCGACGCGCTCGGTCGCAGTGTCTCGGACTACTCGGCGGGCATGCTCAAGAAGGTCATGCTCGCGGGTGCGCTGATCCACTCGCCGCGGCTGCTCGTCCTGGATGAGCCCTTCGAGGCCGTCGACCCGGTCTCGAGCGCGATCATCCTCGACATCCTCTCCGCGTACGTCGCCCACGGCGGCACCGTGATCCTCTCGAGCCACGGGATGGAGCTCGTCGAGCGCGTCTGCACGCGCGTGGCCGTCATCGTGGCCGGCCAGGTGCTGGCCGAGGGCACCGTCGACGAGGTGCGCGGCGAGCTCACGCTGGAACAGCGCTTCGTGGAGCTCGCCGGCGGCCTCAGCGACGTGGAGGGCCTGGAGTGGCTGCACACGTTCTCCGACTGAGGATCGCTCTGCTCGTCGGGACCCCCCGGGGCGACGCGCGGCATGTCGCGCGCGTCGTGAGCGGTCTGGTGATCCTCGTCGCCGCTACGGTCGCCGCCTGCTGGGCGATGCTGACGATGACGGATGCCGCCACCGACGTGGTCCTCGCGGTCACCGTGCTGGGCGGGTCGGCCGTGACCCTCGGCTTCGCGCTGGCCCCTCTCGTCGCCTCGGCCGACGACCCGCTCGACCCCCGCCGGTTCGCGCTCTTCGGGCTGCCGCGGGGTCGACTGGCCGCGGTGCTCGCGGTGGCCGGATTCCTCAGCGTGCCGATCTTCGTGCTGCTGGCCGTCGCGATCTGCGCCGGCGTGGTGTGGAACGCGCACGGCGCCCCGTTCGGGGCGACGTTCGCGGGTGTCGTGCTCGGGGTCGTCACCTGTGGGCTCCTGGCGAGGCTCTGCATGGCGCTGGCGTCGATGTTCCTTCGCGAACGGCGCTCGCGCGAGCTCTCGGGCCTCTTCGTGCTGGTCGTCCTCGTCGTCGTGGTCCCCGTCGGCGTCTTCCTCTCGTCGCTGGAATGGGGCGGGAGCGTTCCGACCCAGCTTGTCGAGGCGGTCGACGCGCTCGCACTCACACCGCTCGGTGCGGCCTGGGCTCTCCCCGGCATCGCCGCCTCGGGGGGCGACGCGTGGCTGCCGGCGCTCGTCGCCGTCGGCACAGTGGTCGTCCTCGCGCTGCTCTGGGCGTGGGCGGTCAGGCGGGTGCTCACCACGACCGAGCGACCCGGCCTCGGCCGCGAGCGCGGCGGTCTGGGCTGGTTCGGCGTCGCACCCGGCACGCCGGGCGGAGCGGTCGCCGCACGAAGCCTCCTGTACTGGTTCGGCGACCGCCGCTACATCGTGAACGCCCTCGTGATCCCCGTCGCTGCGGCCATCACCACGGTTCCCCTTCTCATCGCCGGGGTGCCGCCCGAGCTCGTCGCGCTCGTGCCGGTGCCCTTCGCCGCGCTGTTCCTGGGCTGGCTGCCCCACGACGACATCGCCTACGACTCCACGGCCATCTGGATGCATATCGCCAGCGGTGTGCGCGGCGTGTCGGATCGCGTCGGGCGCCTGGTCCCGGTGCTGCTCGTCGGCGTGCCGCTTCTCGCGGTCGCCGTGCCGATCGCCGTCATGTTCCACGGTCGGTGGGCCATCCTGCCCGCGATGACCGGCGTGTGCGCGGTGCTCTTCCTCGCGGGTCTCGGCCTCTCGAGCGTCGCGTCTGCGGTGGCGCCGTACGCGGTGTCGCGCCCGGGAGAGAGCCCCTTCCAGCAGCCGCAGCGCACCGGCGCGGGGGGCGCGATCGCCCAGGGGGCGGTGATGCTCGGCGTGCTCGCGCTGTCGGCTCCGGTGCTGTGGTGCGGCTGGCTCGCGCTGCGAGGCGACACGGCCGCGGCGACCACCGCCCTGTGGGGCGGACTCGCGATCGGCTTCGGCGTCCTGGTGGTCGGCATCGCCGTCGGCTCCATCGCGTTCGAACGGCGCGGCGGCCGGCTCATGGAGTTCGCGGAGTCCACCTGAGCGGACCGGCCCCGCCCGATCCCGACCGCCCGCGACTACACTGGCACACCATGAGCACCCCCCTTGACAGCCCTGACCAGGGAGGCGTCGCGACCCTCGACCGCGAGCTCGAGGAGCTCCTGCGCGAAGAGAACGTCGAGCCGGGCGACCACGAGCGGTTCTCGCACTACGTGAAGAAGGACAAGATCCTCGAGTCCGCGCTCACCGGCAAGCCGGTGCGCGCGCTGTGCGGCAAGAAGTGGACACCCGGGCGCGATCCCGAGAAGTTCCCGGTGTGCCCCACCTGCAAAGAGATCTACGAGTCGCTCCAGGGCTGACGCACCGCCGGTTCGGCGGCCGTGTGCCGCCTCAGCAGCCGGCGGCGCCCTCAGCGACCCGGTGGCGGCTCAGACCGGCGGCCCCGCAACGACCCGGCGAGTTCAGACCGCGGACTCGGCGTCGGTGTAGACGGTCGGGATCGCCGGATCTGAACGGCTGAGCGCGAGCGCGCGGACCGGGAGCTCCTCGCGCACCCGCGCGTGATGGGCTCGCGCGGCCTCCACGCCCGCGGCGCCCTCGTAGGCGGCATCCGGTTCGCCGTCGACGACGAGCGGCACCTGCAGGGCGCGCGCGCCGGGGTGAGCGGCCGCGGTGTCGAGCTCCTCGAAGCCGTCCGACACGACGATGAGCTCGCTCGTCGCGGTGCCGCCATCCAGCGTGCGGAAGGCTGCCTTCCGTCCGCCCGTCGAGCCCTTGTCGGTCGAGGCCTTCGCGACCGCCACCCAGCCGCCGTCGCCGTCCTGCCGGGCGACGAGCTTGTAGACCATCCCGGCGGTCGGGGTGCCCGACCCCGTCACGACCGAGGTGCCGACGCCGTAGGCGTCGACGGGTGAGGCCGCGAGCGCCGCGATCGCGTACTCGTCGAGGTCGCTCGTGACGGTGATGCGGGTGCCTGTCGCACCGAGCTCGTCGAGCTGGGCCCGCACCTCGGCGGCGACCGTCGGCAGGTCGCCGGAGTCGATGCGCACTCCGCCCAGCTCCGTGCCGGCGATGCGGACGGCGGTCTCGACGCCGGCGCGGATGTCATAGGTGTCGACGAGGAGCGTCGTGCCGGTGCCCAGTGCCTCGATCTGGGCGCGGAACGCGTCCTCCTCGGTGTCGTGCAGCAGCGTCCACGAGTGGGCCGCGGTGCCCATCGTCGGGATGCCCCACTGCCGACCCGCCTCGAGGTTCGATGTCGCGCCGAAGCCGGCGATGTAGGCCGCGCGTGCGGCGGCTACGGCCGACGTCTCGGCCGCCCGCCGCGAGCCCATCTCGGCCAGCGGGCGGTCGCCCGCGGCCACGCTCATGCGCGCCGCGGCGGTCGCCACGGCGGAGTCGTGGTTGAGCACGCTGAGGGCGAGGGTCTCGAGGATCACCGCCTCGGCGAAGGTGCCCTCGATCGTGAGGATGGGGGAGCCGGGGAAGTACAGCTCGCCCTCGCGGTAGCCCGTGATCGAGCCCGAGAACCGGTAGCCCTCGAGGAAGTCGAGGGTCGCGGCATCCACCACCTTCTCGTCACGGAGGAACCGCAGCTCGTCGTCGGCGAAGCGGAAGTCCCGGAGGAGGGACAGCAGGCGCCCCGTGCCGGCCACGACCCCGAAGCGACGGGCGCCGGGAAGGCGGCGTCCGAAGAGCTCGAAGACGCAGCGGCGGTCGGCGGTGCCGTCGCGCAGCGCCGCGTCGATCATCGTGAGCTCGTAGCGGTCCGTCAGCAGGGCGGTCGAGGGGCGCATGCGGGCCAGCCTAGTGAGCCGCTGGCGTAGGCTGGGGCACCGTGACCCTTCGACCGGCTGAGAACGGCGCCGACGCGCCGATCGGGATCTTCGACTCCGGTGTCGGCGGGCTCACCGTCGCGCGGGCCGTGTCGGCCCTGCTGCCGCGCGAGTCGATCCTCTACATCGGCGACACGGCGCGGTCGCCCTACGGCCCCAAGCCGATCGCGGACGTCCGCCGCTACGCGCTGGAGGTGCTCGACGATCTCGTCGCGCAGGGCGTCAAGATGCTCGTGATCGCCTGCAACACCGCCTCGGCGGCGATGCTGCGCGACGCCCGCGAGCGGTACGACGTGCCGGTGGTCGAGGTGATCAAGCCGGCGGTGCGCACCGCGATGTCGACGACCCGCAACGGACGGGTGGGCGTGATCGGCACGGCCGGCACCATCAGCTCGGGCGCTTACCAGGACATGCTCGGCGTGAACGAGCGACTCACGGTCTTCGCGCAGGCATGCCCGCGGTTCGTCGAGTTCGTCGAGGCCGGCGTCACCGGGTCTCCCGAGGTGCTCGCCGTCGCCGAGGAGTACCTGGCGCCGCTCCGCCATGCCGGCGTCGACACCCTCGTGCTCGGCTGCACCCACTACCCGTTCCTGGAGGGCGCGATCAGCTACGTCATGGGTCCCGACGTGAGCCTCGTGTCCAGCGACACCGAGACCGCAAAGGACGTCTACCGTCAGCTGGTCTCCCGCGACCTGCTCGCGGGTCCGGATGCCGCACCCCGCCATGTCTACGAGGCCACCGGCGCGTCCGCCGACGAGTTCCTCGACCTCGCCCACCGGCTGATGGGCCGTGAGGTGAGCTCCGTCCGGCTCGTGCAGACCGGCGCCATCGACCTTCCCACGCGCCTCGGCTGAGGCATCCATGTCCCACTTTTCACGAAGCATGTCCCGATTTCGGCCCTTCCGGGGCCAGCTAGCGAACGAAATCGGGACATGCTCGCCGTAGAAGGAGAGAAATGACCGACATCACGCGCGCCGACGGCCGGACCGTCGACCAGCT
Source organism: Microbacterium sp. M3 (assembly GCF_033548675.1). Taxonomy (NCBI): domain Bacteria; kingdom Bacillati; phylum Actinomycetota; class Actinomycetes; order Micrococcales; family Microbacteriaceae; genus Microbacterium; species Microbacterium sp. M3. The sequence goes on along the minus strand of NZ_JAWTZT010000002.1, from coordinate 884,918 downwards.
GCGTCCCATCACGATCGAGCGCGGCTGGTCGAGCCAGGCCGAGGGGTCTGCCCTCATCTCGTTCGGCAACACCAAGGTGCTGTGCACGGCGTCGTTCACGAACGGCGTGCCGCGCTGGCTGACCGGCAAGGGCAAGGGCTGGGTGACCGCCGAGTACGCGATGCTGCCGAGAGCGACGAACGAGCGCAACGACCGCGAGAGTGTCAAGGGTCGCATCGGGGGCCGCACGCACGAGATCTCGCGCCTCATCGGCCGTGCCCTGCGTGCCGTGGTCGACACCAAGGCGCTCGGCGAGAACACCATCGTCATCGACTGCGACGTGCTGCAGGCCGACGGCGGCACGCGGACGGCCGCCATCACCGGCGCGTACGTCGCCCTCGCCGACGCGATCGAGTGGGGTCGCGGCAAGAAGTTCATCGGCCAGAGGGCCCAGGTGCTGTTCGACTCGGTCGCGGCCGTCTCGGTCGGCATCATCGACGGCGAGCCCATGCTCGACCTCGCGTACGTCGAGGACGTCCGCGCCGAGACCGACATGAACGTCGTCGTCACCGGCCGGGGTCTGTTCGTCGAGGTGCAGGGCACCGCCGAGGGAGCGCCGTTCGACAAGCGCGAGCTCGACGCACTGCTGGAGCTCGGCGTCAACGGCTGTGCCGACCTGCGCGACCACCAGGCCGCGGCGCTCGCGGCGGAGTAGCGGATGCCGCGCCAGATCGTCCTCGCGACGCACAACCCGCACAAAATCGAGGAGTTCCAGGCGATCGTCGCCGCGACGAGGCCCGACCTCGAGGTCGTCGGCTACGACGGTCCCGAGCCGGTCGAGGACGGCGTGACGTTCGCCGAGAACGCGCTCATCAAGGCGCGCGCGGCCGCCGCGCACACCGGACTCCCGGCGCTGGCCGACGATTCGGGCATCTGCGTCGACGTGCTGGGCGGCGCCCCGGGCGTCTTCTCGGCCTACTGGGCGGGGCACGCGAAGGATGCCGCGGCCAACCTGAACCTGCTCCTCGACCAGCTCTCCGACATCGGAGACCCGCACCGCGCGGCACGATTCGTGTCGACGATCGCGCTCGTGGTGCCCGAGGCGGCGTCCGGGGCAGGCGCGGCGGAGGCCGAGCACGTCGTCGAGGGCGTCTGGCCCGGTCGCCTCGCCACGGCCGCCTCCGGCGGCGGCGGGTTCGGCTACGACCCGGTCTTCATTCCCGACGGACAGCAGCCGGGCGCCGAGCGGACGGTCGGCGAGTGGACGGCGGAGGAGAAGAACGCGGCATCCCACCGCTCTCGCGCCTTCGCCGAGCTGGCACCGCTCCTCGCCGGCCTCTGAGAGGGGCACCCGCCGGGGGGCCTCAGCGGGTGACCGCGGGCAGCTCGAGGATCTGCGGATGCCGCGGCCTGGAGTGCAGGGTCCACAGCCCGTGCCCGCTCGAGCGGTAGAGGGCGGGGAAGGACCCCCACACCGGATTTCGCGGCGACAGCGGGCGACCCGCGACATGCAGGCGCAGCTCGTCGCCGGCGCGGAAGAAGGTCGCCGACGGGGCGAACGCGATGTCGACGGGGCACGGTGCCTCGCCCGCCCCGCCCGCCTCGCCGACCGCGACCCGGGCGAAGCCGGTCGTGACGAGGTCGCGCCCGAAGCCGTACGACCCCTCGAACGGCACGAAGCGTCCCTGGATCCACTTCGAGAGGCCGGCGAACACCGAGACCGGCCCTGGGGCGGAGGAGCTGAGCCACACGCGCAGACGTGCCTCGCCGGTGATCTCCGTGTCTTCCTCGAACCTCCATGAGTACCGGGCCGCGCGCCGGCGGCCCGGGAACGACACCTCGGCTGCGCCGTCGACGGGGGTCGGCCGCATCCGTCCGTCACCGTGGAGGTGCAGCGCAAGCGTCGTGCTCGGCGGCGGCCACTCCACCTCGGGTCTGACCTCGTGGATGCGGTCGCCGCGATCGCGCACCTCCAGGCGCACGCGGGGGAGATCGTGCGGGATCCCCTTCAGGTGCGCGTCGAGGAAGGCCCGCTGGACCGCCTTGGCCTCGTCGCTGTAGAAGGCCGCCCACTTGCCGGTCCGGTGCGTGTAGAGGTGCCGCTCGGTCGACGAGACCTCCGCGAAGGCGCGGAACGACCCGCGTGTGTGCAGGTTCGCGTCTGAGAAGCTGCCGCACACCAGCATCGGCGTCCGGATGCGCGCGAGATCGGGTGCGAGCGACCGCCACCACGCGTCGTCGTCCGGACGGGCGGCGGCTTCGCGTCCGAGGTCGGGCGACATGCGCGTCGAACGCCGGACCAGTGTGGTCCACAGCCGTGAGAATCCCACCTCGCGGACGCCGCCAGGGTAGAAGAAGTCGCGGTAGGCGTCGGTGAAGCCCTCCCACGGCACGATGGCCCGCAGGTGCGGTGGTGCGGCCGCGGCGACCTTGAACTGCGAGATCGCCAGATACGACACGCCGAGCATCGCGACGCCGCCGTCGCACCAGTCCTGCGAGGCGATCCACTCGATCGCGTCTGACACGTCCTCGGCCTCGGCGTCGCTCAGGAGCGACCCCACGCCGTCCGATCGTCCTGCCCCGCGCACGTCGAGGTTGACGACGGCATATCCGTGCGCCGCCCACCACGCGGGATCGGGGGCCTCCCAGCTGGTCTCCCCCGAGATGCGGATCGGGGCGGTCTGTCGCAGGATGCGGAACTGCGGGTTGATGCGGTAGCCGCGGCGCGTGCGCCGGGGCAGGGCGTCCTTCCCGTACGGATGCGCGCTCAGGATCGCCGGCACCCGCGCCGCATCCGGCGGCAGGTAGACGTTCGCGCGCAGGATCGTCCCGTCGCGCACCGGGATCTCGACGTCGGTGAGCTTGGTCACCTCGCCGCTCATCGGCGTCACGATCACGGGCGGGCGCAGCATCCGTGCGATCCGCTGCCGCGCGTAGCCCGCCGCTCCAGAGCGGTGCCACGGGCGATCGGTCGTCACGTTCCCGAGAGGTCGTGCCTGCACGGCGCGACGCTATCACCGCCTCCGGCCTGCGACTGAGAATCACACTCGTTCCCGACTAGCGTGACGGCGCGTGGACTGCCCGTGACAGGCATAGCCTGGGCGCATGCACGATCACGCGCCGTCGGGCATCCGCGGGGCCGGCAACCGCCGGCTGCTGGCGATCTCGCTCGCCATCACCGCAACGGTGATGGTGGTGCAGGTCACCGGGGCGGCGCTGTCGGGTTCGCTCGCGCTGATCGCCGATGCGGCTCATATGTTCACGGATGCCGCGGCCCTCGTGATCGCGCTCATCGCGAGCACGCTGGCGGCCCGGCCGGCCAACGACCGTCGCACCTTCGGCTACCAGCGCGCCGAGGTGTTCGGCGCGCTCGTGAACGGCATCATCCTCATCGTGCTGTCGGCCTCGGTGGCGTTCGAAGGCGTCGCTCGGCTGCTCGACCCCGCCGAGGTCGAGGTGTCGGGCGGGATCATGCTCGTCGTCGCTATCGTCGGCCTCATCGCGAACGCCATCGCGATGTGGCTGCTGAGCGCGGCGCAGAAGCACAGCATCAACGTGCGCGGGGCCTACCTGGAGGTGATGGGCGACCTGGTCGGCTCGGCGGCCGTCATCGTCGCGGCGATCGTCGTGGTGACGACAGGCTGGGACCAGGCGGACGCCATCGCGTCGCTCTTCATCGCCGCGCTGATCGTGCCGCGGGCCATCGGCCTGCTGCGGGAGGTGCTCTCGGTGCTGGCGGAGTCCGCGCCGAAGGGCACGCACGTGCGGGAGATCCGCGACCACATCCTCGCGACGCCCGGCGTCGTCGACGTGCACGACGTCCACGTGTGGCAGCTGACGCGCGGGGCACCGGTGTTCACCGCGCACGTCGTCGTCGACGACCGGGTGCTGCGCAACGGACAGGCCCCCGGCATCCTGAGTCAGCTGCAGACGTGTCTGTCGCAGCACTTCGACGTCGAGCACTCGACCTTCCAGCTCGAGCCGGCCGGTCACGTCGAGCACGAGGCGCACGCCTGAGCGAGAGGCCCGCCTCAGCGAGAGGCCGCCGGTCAGTCCTCCCGGCGCACGTCGGCGGGGCTCTTGTCGGGCCGAAGGCCGCGCCAGCGGGGATGACGCAGGATGCCTGCGGGAGTGAACTCGCCGTATTCGACCTCGCCCACGAGCTCGGGGCGCACCCACAGCGCATCGCGCGCGTCCAAGGGCGGCACGCCGACCAGCGGATTGTCGTCGGTGCGCAGCGGCAGCAGCTTCTTCATCAGGGTGGCGAGGGTCGAGTCGCTGAAACCGCTGCCGACTCGGCCCGCGTAGCGCAGCCCTTCGGGCGACGGGATGCCGAGCAGCAGCGATCCGAACGTGCTGCTGCGTCCGCCCTTTCCCGGCCGGATGCCGGCGATCACGACCTCCTGCGTGCGGGTGATCTTCACCTTCAGCCACGCCTCGCTGCGGCCGCCGCGGACGTAGGGCGAGCCCGGGTCTTTGACCACGATGCCCTCCAGGCGCAGCTGCTCACTGGTGTCGAGGGCGGCGTCGACGTCATCGAAGACGGGCGGGACGGCTATCGGGTCGATGGTCGAGCCGGCGACGGCGTCGAGCACGTCGCGACGCTCCCGCAGCGGCAGGGCGGCGAGATCGTCACCGTCGTGCGCGAGCACGTCGAACAGGTAGTAGCGCACCGGCGTGCGCCGCGCCTCGCGCGCGATGTCGCCGGCGCGCTCGAGGTTCATCCGCAGCTGCAGCAGCGGGAAGCTCGGCCGCCCGTCGGGCTCGAGCGCGACGAGCTCGCCGTCGAGCACGCACGGCTCGCGGCCGAAGCCCGCGTCGAGCCCCGTGAGCTCGGGGTACCGGTGCGTCACCTCGTTGCCGCTGCGGGCGAACAGGCGCAGGCGCTCGCCGTCCCAGACGCCGACGGCGCGGATGCCGTCCCACTTCATCTCCACCCACGCAGGGTCCCCCCAGCGCTCGGCCGCCCGCCGCGCCTGCGCCGGCGTCGCCGACGTCGACAGCATCGGGCGCAGCATCCCGTGGTCGAGCGGCGACCGGTCGCGTGCCGGTGCCGGTGCCGGGGCCGGGGCCGAGGCCGGGGCCGGGGTCGAGGCCGCGGCCGGGGTCGAGGAGTCCGCGCGCGCCGTCCGAGTCGGGCTCTTGCGCGCGCCGGCGCCATGTGGTTCGTCCGCCTGGGGGCTGGGCTCGACGGGGGTGCCGTCCGGCTGTGGCCGGCCCGCGGCATCCGTCTTCATGCGGTGCAGCAGCCAGCTCGACTTCTCGCCTTCGCCCTGGGTGCGGATGAGCGCCAGCCGCACGCGGCCGAGCGGACCACCCGGGCGTCCCTCGAGGGTGGCGATGATCTCGTCGTCGCGCCACTTCTCGAGGTCGTAACGGCCGTCGTCCCAGATCGTCACCGTGCCCCCGCCGTACTCGCCGGCGGGGATGGTGCCCTCGAACGCGCCGTACTCCATCGGGTGGTCCTCGGTCATGATCGCGAGGTTGTTGCGCTTGTACGAGTGGGGGACGCCCCGGGGCACGGCCCAGCTGACGAGCACGCCGTCGTGCTCGAGGCGGAAGTCCCAGTGCAGGGCGCTGGCGTGGTGCTCCTGGATCACGAAGGTCGGCTTGTCGTCGCTCGGCGTGGCGCCGAGCGGGTTGCGCGGCACCGGCTCAGGGGTGCGGTCGGCGCTGCGCTTGGAGATGTACGCCGACAGCGGGCCCGACTCCGCCTCGCGACCGCCGGCGTGGAAGCCGAGCGGCGACATCGGGTCGCCGAGGGTCTCCACGCGCTCGAGCACCTCGGTGAACTCCAGGTGTCGTAGCCCGGGATCGGCGAGCTCGTCCCACGTGCGAGGCGCGGCGACGGTCGGATGCACGCGGCCGCGCAGCGAGTACGGGGCGATCGTCGTCTTGGAGCCGTTGTTCTGGCTCCAGTCGATCAGCACCTTGCCCGTGCGCTCGGTCTTCTTCATGCTGCTGACGACGAGGTCGGGATGGTCGGCCTCGATCGCGCGGGCGAGCTCGTTCGCGAGCGCCGACGCCTGCTCGGTGGACTGGCCGGGGGGCAGCGCCGTGTACAGATGGATGCCTTTGCTACCGCTCGTGACGGGGTAGGGCTCGAGCCCCATGCCCTCCAGCAGCGTGCGCGCCCACCCGGCGACCACGGCGCATTCCGCGAGACCGACACCGGGCCCGGGATCGAGGTCGAGCACCAGGCGATCGGCGGGGCCGCGTCCGCCGTCGGCCGCGAACCGCCACTGCGGCACGTGCAGCTCGAGGCTGGCCACCTGCGCCAGGTAGACGAGCGTCGGCACGTCGCCGACCAGCGGATAGTCCTTGGTGCCGGTGGAGTGCGGGATCGGCATCCGTCTCACCCACGAGGGAGCGCCTCGCTCGAGATCCTTGGCGAAGAACACCATGCCCGGGTCGTCCTCCGTGCCGACGCCGTCGGGCCAGCGCTTCCGGGTCACGGGACGGCCGACGACGTGGGGGATGAGGGCCTCGGCGATGCGGCTGTAGTAGTCGATCACCTCGCCCTTGGTCGTGCCCGTCTCGGGGTAGAGCACCTTCTCGAGGTTGGTGATGCGCAGGCGCCTGCCGCCGATGCGCACCATCTGCTCGTCCCGCGCCATGCGCTCAGAGTATCGGCGCGCCGCGGCGCAAGGGGTGGCCCGGTGTCGGCGCGCTGGTGTTCACTGGGGGAGTGAGAGCGATCTGGAAAGGCGCACTGACGTTCGGACTCGTGAACGTCCCGGTGAAGGTGTACTCCGCGACCGAAGACCACGACGTCTCGCTGCATCAGGTGCACAACAAGGACGGCGGGCGCATCCGCTACCAGCGCATCTGCGAGATCGACGGCGAGGTCGTCCCCTACTCCGACATCGACAAGGCGTACGACGACGGCGACAAGACCGTCGTGCTCACCAAGGACGACCTGGCGTCGCTGCCGGCCGAGAAGAGTCGCGAGATCGACGTCGTCGAGTTCGTGCCGAGCGAGCAGATCGACCTGCTGACGCTCGACCGCGCGTACTACCTCGAACCCGACTCGGCCTCGCCCAAGGCCTACGTGCTGCTGCGCAAGACGCTCGAGCAGACCGACCGCACCGCCATCGTGCGGTTCTCGCTGCGGCAGAAGACGCGCCTGGCGGCCCTCCGCGTCCGCGGCGACGTGCTGGTGCTCCAGACCCTGCTGTGGGCCGACGAGGTCCGCGAGGCGGCGTTCCCGTCGCTGGATGAGAGTGTGCGGATCTCGGCGAAGGAGCTCGAGCTGTCGGCATCCCTCGTCGAGAGCTTCTCGAGCGACTTCGACCCAGAGGAGTTCACCGACGAGTACCAGGAAGAGCTGCGCACCCTCATCGAGGCGAAGCTCGAGAAGGGCGACGCGGTCGACACGGCAGAGACGTTCGGCGAGCAGGAGGAGGAGTCCGGCGGCGAGGTGATCGACCTCATGGCCGCCCTCCGCGCCAGCGTCGAAAAATCGCGCGCGGCTCGCGAGGGTGGCGCGAAGGCCACCGAGAAGAAGTCGGATGCCGCGGCCCCCGCCAAGAGCAAGCCCAAGGCGGCCGAGAAGAAGCCCGCGGCGAAGAAGAAGAAGGCGTCCTGACGGTGGCCTGCAACGAACGCCGGGACGCCGGCCGCGTGTACGAGGTGCGCGGAACCATCACGCGCTCCCGCGGCGAGCGGACCGGATGAACCTGCTCGCCTGGATCATCGCCCTGCTCTTCTTCGCGCTCGGCCTGCTGGCGTACCTCGGCCTCTGGAAGAACTGGATGCGGGTGGCCCGCGGATACGGCAGCTTCATGGGATTCTGCTGCCTCTACATCGGCGTGGGGATGCTGTCGGCCGGCGTCGCGGTCACGATCGGCGTCCGCACGCCGATCGGAAGCGTGCTGATCGTCATCGCCGCCGCACTGATGCTGCTCGCGATCGTCGGTTTCTGGTGGCTGCCCTCATTCCTGCAGCCGGCCTGGTTCCGTCGCTCGCGCGCGGGGGCGCTCGGCAGGAGATCCGCGGCCGGCTGACCCGCGGCCTCAGGCCTTGGGCGCGTCGCCCTCGTGGTGCTCGGGGCCGCGGTCGAACACCTCGGGGTCGAGCACGAGGGCCTCGGCCTCGTCGTGATCGGTGACGACGTCTTCACCGGCGGCGGCGGCCTTCTTGGCCTTGCTGCGCTCGCGCAGGTAGTGCCACAGCGTGACGACGGCGGTCCCGCCGACGGCGACGAGCAGGATCAGGTCGATGTAGTTCTCGACGAAGTCGGCGACCGGCGGGATGAAGCCGATGAGGTAGCCGAACATCGTGAGGCCGAAGCCCCAGATCACGGCGCCGATGAAGTTGTAGAGCGTGTACTTCCACTTGTTCATGTGACCGACGCCGGCGGCGACGGGGGCGAACGTGCGGACGATCGGCACGAAGCGGGCGAGGATGATCGTCAGCCCGCCGAAGCGCGCGAAGAACGCGTTGGTGCGCTCGACGTTCTTGACGCTGAAGAGGCCGGATTCCTTCTTCTCGAAGACCGACGGGCCGCCCTTGTGGCCGATGTAGTACCCGACCTCACCGCCGACGAACGCCGCGAGGCCGATGAGCAGTGCCACCCACCAGACGCTCAGGCCGAAGACGCCGTTGGGGGCGTAGTCCTGCGGGTGGGAGAGGAGCCCCGAGATCACGAGCAGCGTATCGCCCGGAAGGAGGAACCCGACGAGCAGGCCGGTCTCGGCGAAGACGATGAAGCACACGACGGCGAGCGCCCAGGGGCCCGCCCAGTCGATGATCGAGGCCGGATCGAGCCACGGGATGAGGGCGGTGGGAACGGCGTGCACGGTGTGGGTTTCCCGTCGTCAGTCGGCGGAGGATGCGCGGATTCGCGTGCGGAAGGTGGGACTTGAACCCACACGCCCGGAGGCACAGGAACCTAAATCCTGCGTGTCTGCCAATTCCACCACTCCCGCGAGTGGGTTCAGTCTACTGAGGCGCCTGCGCGTCGGCTGTGGGGCCAGCCCCCGTTTTCGCGAGCAGCTCGGCTATCGGCGGATGCCGAACAGAAAGTAGCTGGCCGGGCCGATCCAGTTGACGAGGATCGCGGGAATCCATGCCGCCTTCGGTCCGCGCACCTCGTCGCGGTCGCGGTGGGCGAGATCCCAGAAGGCGAGGAACGCGAACGCGACCTGCACGATGCTCAGGATGCCGAGGCCGGCCTTCGTCGCCGGCGCCATCTCCGTCTTGGTCATGATCGTCCTTCCGTCGGTTCCTCCATCCTGCCCCGCCCTGGGCGCAACCGCATCTGTGGATAACTTTCGGCTGACGCGGCGGCGAATTGCGAGGATGCTGCGGTGACCTCCGCCGCCGCCCCCGTTGCGACCCTGGTGGCCGAGCGGGTGCGCGAAAGGCTCCGCGCGGAGCGCTCCGACCCGACCCGAGACCCGGAGTTCGCCGCACAGGTCGCGCGCGCCGAGGTGCGACGCCACAACGACTTCGCACTCGCCCGCGGGCTCGCGCCGGTGGACGACGAGACCGCGTGCGTGCGCGAGGTGCTCGCCGCGGTGGCGGGTCTCGGTCCGCTGCAGGCCTACCTCGACGATCCGACGGTCGAGGAGCTCTGGATCAACGCGCCCGACCGGATCTTCGTCGCACGGGGCGGCGTGCCCGAGCGCACACCGCTGATGCTGACCGACACCGCGGTGCGCGATCTGGTCGAGCGGATGCTGCAGTCCAGCGGCCGCCGGGTCGACCTCAGCCAGCCGTTCGTGGACGCCTCGCTGCCCGACGGCAGCCGGCTGCACGTCGTGATCCCCGACATCACGCGCCGTCATTGGGCGGTCAACATCAGGAAGTTCCTGCCGGCGTACCGCGACCTGGGCCGGCTCGTGGCCGCCGGCTCACTCGCGCCCGAGGCGGCCGGGCTGCTGCGCGACGCCATGGTCGGCGGCCGCTCGGTCCTCGTCTCCGGGGCCACGCACGCAGGCAAGACGACGCTCCTCGGCGCCCTGATCGCCGCCTGCCCGCCCGACCACCGGATCGTGACGGTGGAGGAGACGTTCGAGCTCGCGGTCGGCGCGCCCGATCTGGTCGCGCTCCAGGGAAGGCAGCCGAGCCTCGAGGGCACCGGCGAGGTGACCCTCCGCCGGCTGGTCAAGGAAGCCCTGCGCATGCGTCCCGACCGCCTCGTCGTGGGCGAGGTGCGCGACGCAGAGGCGCTCGATCTCCTGCTCGCACTCAACACCGGGGTGCCGGGAGCTGCGACGATCCACGCCAACTCGGCGCGTGAGGCGCTCGGCAAGCTCGCGGCGCTGCCCCTCCTGGCCGGGCGCAACATCGACTCGAGCTTCGTGCTGCCGGCGGTCGCGGCATCCGTCGATCTCGTCGCCCACTGCCGGCGAGACGCGTCCGGCGTGCGCCGTGTGGTCGAGATAGTGGCACCGACCGGCGTCGAGGACGGTGCGATCGCTGCGCGGACGCTGTACCGGCTGGATGCCGCATGACCTTCGTGTGGGGCGCCGTGCTCGCCGCCGGTGTGCTGCTGATCGCCTCGCCCTGGCTGTGGCCGGCGAGAACCCGGCGTCGTGCCGACGAGCCGCGGCGCGGACGACTCGCGCGGCTGCTCGAAGATGCCGGGATGCCGCGCACTTCGGAGGTGTCTCTCGTCGTCATCGCAGCAGCGTGCGCGCTCGTCGGCGGAGCGGTCGCCTGGCTCATCGCGCCGGTCGCGGCGCTCGCGCTCGTCGCCGCGGTGGCGGGGGCTCTCGCCCCGTTCGCGTGGCTGCGCGCGCGCCGGTCGAAGCTGCTGCGCACCCGCCGCGGGCTGTGGCCCGACGTCTGCGATCTGCTCATCGCCTCGGTGCGCGCCGGAATGTCGCTGCCTGATGCGGTGGCGAGCCTCGCGGACTCCGCACCCAGCGAGCTGCGGCCGGCGTTCGCGGCGTTCGGTCGCGACATGGCGGCGTCCGGCCATTTCGAGTCGAGCATCCAGCGGCTGAAGACCAACCTCGCCGACCCCGTGGCCGACCGTATCGTCGAGACGCTGCGCATGGCGCGGCAGGTCGGCGGCACGGAGCTCACCGCGGTGCTCCGCGCGCTCGCCACCTCGGTGCGGGCCGACGCGTCCTTGCGCGGCGAGGTCGAGTCACGTCAGTCGTGGATCCGCGGCGCGGCCGTCCTGGGCGTCGTCGCACCATGGGTGATCCTCGCGCTCCTCGCGGTGCGACCCGAGGGGTCTCGCGCGTACGCGAGCCCGGGCGGCGTCGCGCTCATCCTCATCGGCGCGGCCGTCTCGGTGGTCGCGTACCGTCTCATGCTGCGCCTGGGCCGGTTGCCCGAGCCGCGACGGTGGTTCGGATGAGCGGCTTCGCGCCCGGCGACCTCGCCTACGCGCTCGTGCTCGGCACGGCGCTCGGCGTGGGCGCCTGCCTCCTGGTCTCGCTCGCTCCACGCTGGGGCGCTCCGAGCCTGGCCCGACGGATCGCGCCCTACATCCGCGACGTCACCGATCCACGGGGGCTCGACGTGACGGCGCCGGGTCCGCTGCGTTCGCCGTTCGCCTGGTCCACGCTGGTGCAGGCCCGGCTCTCCGGCCTGGCCGGCGGCGACGCGGCGCTCGAGCGCCGCCTGCACCGCGCCGGCTGGACGCTCGACCCGGCGCGCTTCCGCGGACGCCAACTCGGCTGGGCGATCGCCGGCCTGGGCGCCGGCGGGGTGCTGGTGGTGGCGCTCGTGCTCACCGGGCGCGGCTCGGCAGCGCTCGGGCTGCTGCCTCCCGTGGCTGCCGTGGCCGCGGGCCTCGGCTACGACGCATGGCTCACGAGAGCCGCGAAGGCCCGTGCCGCCCGCATCGAGGAGGAGCTTCCCACGGTCCTGGAGTTCCTGGCGCTGTGCCTCTCGGCCGGTGAGGGCATCCTCGACGCCGTGCGGCGCGTCAGCGAGGTCGGTGCGGGGGAGCTGACGACGGAGCTGCGCGGAGTCGTCGTGGCCGTCGGAACGGGATCGACACTGGGCGAGTCGCTGACCCGCCTGGCCGCAGGGCTCGAGATCCCCGCCCTCTCGCGGGCGGTCGATCAGCTGGTCGCGGCCATCGAGCGCGGCGCACCGCTGGCGCACGTGCTGCAGGCGCAGGCCGCCGACGCGCGCGAGGACGCGAAGCGGACGCTCATCGAACGGGCCGGGCGGAAGGAGATCTACATGCTCTTCCCGCTGGTCTTCCTGATCCTGCCGCTGAGCGTGCTGTTCGCGGTCTTCCCCGGGATCTTCATGCTTCGGCTCGGACTCGGCTGAACAGCCGGAAAGGAGAAAATGATGAAAGCACGGATGCTGCGGCTCACGTCCCGGGCACGCGCGGCGCTGTACGACCTCGCGGACGACGACCGGGGTGACGTCCCGGGCTGGGTCCTCATCACGCTCATGACCGCCGGGCTGGTGGTCGTGATCTGGGCGCTGGCGGGCCCGGCGCTCGCCGACCTCTTCGAGCAGGCCATCGCGCGCGTCTCTGGGCTCTAGGGTCGTGCGTCTCGCGGCGGGTCGCGTGATCCGGCGGCTTCGTGCGCGCGCGGCGGCGCTGCTGCGCGACGAGGAGGGGTCCAGTCCCGTCGAGTTCGTCCTGGTGGGCACTCTCCTCACGGTGCTGACGCTCGCCGTGCTGCAGTTCGGCCTGGCGGTGTACGTCCGCAACGTCGTGCACGACGCCGCCGTCGAGGGTGCCTATCACGCCGCACTGGCAGACACGTCGCTCGGCGATGGCGCCGAGCGCACACGCGACATCGTCTCGCGGACGATCGGCGCCGACTACGCCGGCGACGTGACGGTGCACGAGACGTCAGCGCTCGGTCATGCCGCCGTCGAGGTGCGGATCCGCACGACGCTCCCGCTGATCGGTCTGCTGGGCGCCCCGCGCTCGCTGGAGGTGACGGCGCATGCGCCCGTCGAATCGTTCGACTGACCTCACCTGCCCGCCACCCGACGACGACCCCGAACGCGGGTCGGCGGCACTCGAGTTCATCGTGGTCGGGCTGCTGATGCTGGTGCCGCTGGTGTACCTCGTCGTCACTCTCGGTCTCATCCAGGGGCAGAGCCTGGGCGCGGAGGCGGCGGCCCGCCACGTGGCTCGGGCGGTCTCCACCGCGTCGGACGCCGACGACGCGCGCACGCGGGCGGACGCGGTACTGGCGGCGGTCGCGGCGGAGTACGGCATCGACCACGTCGACCTGTCCGTCGCCTGCACGCCCGCCGGAGCGTCCTGCCCGCGTGCGGGCGCGACGCTCCACATCACCGTGCGGGCGGAGGTCGCGCTGCCGCTCGTGCCGCCGGTGCTCGGGCTCGATGAGATCGCCGTGATCCCGGTCGAAGCGTCCGCAGCACACAAGGTGTCGCGGTTCTGGAGCGAGCGATGAAGTGCTGGTGCGTCGCGAGGGACCATGAACGCGGTCGGATCCGTCGCCGGTCGGACGACGAAGGAAGCGTGCTGATCCTGACGCTCGGCTACGCCGTGCTGGCGCTCGCCGTCGTCCTCGTGTGCACCGCCGCGACCAGCCTCTACCTCGCGCAGAAGCAGCTCGACGCGGTCGCGGATGCCGCCGCCCTCGCCGCTGCGGACGGCTTCGAGCTGTCGGTGACGGACGGGGAGCCGGTCGCCACGCTGTCCGACGCGGGCGTGCGCCGTGAGGCCGAGGCCATGGTCGCCGCCCTCGGCGGCGAGGCACAGCTCGTCTCGGCGGCGAGCCCCGACGGCGTTTCGGCGCGCGTGACGGTCGCCGGGTCGTGGCATCCGCCTGTCATCACCGTCTTCGTCCCCGACGGTGTCGCCCTCCAGTCCACGGCGACGAGCCGCACCGCCCTGCGCTGAGGGCGACGAGCCGCACGACCATGCGCTGAGCGCGCCGGGCCGGGTGGCCGGGCCGGGTGGCCGGGCCGGGTGGCGGGGCGGGGTGGCCGGGCGGCGAGAAAAGGATGGCTGCCGCGCCACGACGGCGCTAGAGTGATCGGCGGACCGGTGCCGCGGCACCCCGAGGGAAGGAGGACGCATGATGGCTGCCTTTGTCGCGCCTCGCAGCTCTTCCCCCTTCCGCGAGGTCGTCCGCACCCACTGATCGTCGGCGACCTCCTGTCTTGGAGTGTCCATCCGATGTCATTCGAACGCGAAGCGTCCGCTTCTGTTCTCACCCCGGAGCTCGAACCGGGAACTGATCAACGCTGGTCCACGTGGCCGGCATCCCCTCCCGCCCAGCGAGGCCCGCTGCCGCATCCCGCGTGGCTCGTCACCGCGGCGGGCGCCTTCGACACCGAGCTCGGTGTCGTCAAGACCGGCAAGGAGGCCGACGTCCACCTCATCGAGCGCGCCGTGCCCGGCACCGTCGGGGTGCGCTTGGCGGCCAAGCGCTACCGCGGGTCGCATAACAGCGACTTCCACCGCTCCGGCAGCTACGAAGAGGGGCGCACCATGCGCAACACCCGCGACGCGCGGGCCGTGCAGCGCAAGTCGTCCTTCGGCCGCACCGTGGCCGCGGGCCACTGGGCGGTGAGCGAGTTCGACGCGCTGTGCCGCGCGTGGCGGGCCGGCGTGCCGGTGCCGTACCCGGTGCAGGTCAGCGACACCGAGGTCCTGATGGAGTTCATCGGCGACGGACGGGTCGCCGCGCCGCGCCTCGCGCAGAGCAGGCTCCACGGCGAAGAGCTGCGGGATGCCTACACCCAGGTCATCGGCATCCTCGAGGCGTTCGCCCACGCCGGGTTCGCACATGGCGACCTGTCGCCGTACAACCTGCTGGTGCACCACGGTCGTGTCGTCGTCATCGATCTGCCGCAGATCGTGGACGTGGCGGCGAATCCGCAGGGATTCGACTTCCTGCATCGCGACGTCGTCAACGTGGCCGCGTGGTTCGCACGCCGCGGCCTCGACACCGACCCGGAAGAGGTGTTCGGCCGCCTGATCGCGATGATGTGGTGATCCGCGGACGCGGATGAGGGGCCCGGTCGGCTGACCGGACCCCTCATCGTGCGTCAGCTCAGCGGACGCCCTTTGCGGGCGTCGCCTGGAACGCCTTCTCGATCTCCTGCGAGAAGGTGTTGCCCGCGGCATCCTTGGCCGTCACACGCAGGTCGACCCAGCCGCCCTTGTCCGACACCGGGATCTGCGCGGTGTACCCGCTCACCCAGGCGCGGCTATCGACGAAGATGCCGCCGTCGTGCTCGACCGCGCCGGTCGGGGCGTCCGTCTGGGCGCCGCTCAGCGCGACCGGCTTCCACTCGCCGTTCTCGCTGCGCGCCTCGAGCGTCGCCTCGGTGATCGCGCCGGAGGGCACCGTGCCCGCGACGTGGCCGAGCTCGAGACCGAGCGTCACCGCCGTGCCCTTCTTGCGGCCCTCGCCCACGAGGTTCTTCTCGTTGACGTCGACGTCGTAGTACGCCTGGATGAGCGGCAGCAGCCGGTAGTTCCAGTCGCCGAGCTTGCCCTCGGAGGTGAACGTCCAGTCGCTGACCGTCTTCGTCGACCCGGCGAGGTGCGAGCCGTCGTGGGTCGCGGTGCTCACCACGCGCCACTGCTGCTCGCCGTCGGGAAGGTCGAACACGTTCGCACCCTGGTGCTCGGTCTGCTTGATCAGCTCGCCGTCCAGGTAGAGGTCGGTGTGCTGCTGAACGGTCGAGTCGGGCATCCACGTGTCGAACGTGCCGGTGTGGTCACCGTTGCCGCCGTCGGCCCAGCTCGGGATGTTCACCTGCGCGTAGTCCGAGACGCGGTAGGGCACCCAGAAGCCGGTGGCGACGTACGGCCGCACGATGCCGCCGAAGTACTCCTCGGTGGTGCGCTCGCCGGGCTCGTAGGTGCGCAGCTTGTCGCGGATCTCCCACATCACCGAGCTGACCGCGACCCACTGGTTCCAGCGGAGGTTGTCGGTGTTGATCCACTCCGTGCGGTCCATGCCCCGGTGCGCGATGTAGGGGAAGCCGCTGCCGTACTGGGCACCCGGCACGAAGTCGTACCGGAACTCGGCGAGCTGCTCCTCCTGGCCGTGGTAGCGGGTGTCGATGCGGGCGAGGTCGTCCGCGGTGTGCGTGTAGGTCAGATCCTCGGGGATCTCGCCGTCACCCCACTCCGCGATGTCGTAGACCACCTCGGTGGCGGGAACCCCCACCGCTGAGAGCGTGACCTTCTTCTTGCCGCCGAGCTTCGCGAGCAGTTCGCGACCCTCGACGCCGCTGATGCCCGCGACCGGGAGGGCGATGTCGGAGTAGTCCACCTCCGAGCCCACCCAGTCGTTGTGCTCACCGTCCTCGTCGTTGACGAGAAGGAGGAGCTTCGCGCCGGCGGCGAGCGCGTTGGCGGCCTGCTGGGATGCCGTCAGCTCGGCGGTGCGGGTGACCACGGCGATCTTGCCGGCGACTCCCGCGGCGGCGAGCTCCTCGGGGGTTCCGGTGCCGCCGTCGACGGCGCGCGCCTTGAACGACCCGTCCAGCCACTCGGAGCCGCCGAAGACGATCAGATCGAGAGGCTTCTTGCCGTCGGAGACCGTGAGCAGCGGCGTCTGGAGGCGCCAGCGCGTCGTGAAGTCGAAGTCGGCGTCGTCGATCTTCATCGGCTGCGCCCACATCTCGTCGGTCTTGACCGGCATCATCGCGCTCGCGAGGAAGTCGTCGACCTTGACGTCCATGCGGCGGTGGACGGCCTCGAGGCCCGCGGCGCCGACATCGACGGTGACCTCCTTCGCGGTGCGCGCGTCGAACGCGACGGTCTTGTCGCCATCGAGCTCGAGCGTCGGCTCGCCGACGAGCACACTGGCGATGGTGTCGGGCGTGCGGTTGAGCTCCATGAACGAGACGACCGAGTAGTCGCCCTTCATGAGGCGCAGGGTGGTCTCGCCGCCGACGTAGATGGGCTCGGCGAACTGGGTGGCCGGGTTCCACAGGAAGGCGTACGTCTCCGTCGGGTTGCCCTCGAAGTCCGTCGCGGTGAGGGTGAGGTCGTAGCGCTCGGCCTCGGCGATCGTGCCGAGGGCGGTGCGGGTGACCGGCTCGCCGTCGACAGCGCCGACGAGCGCGCCCGACAGCTGCGTGCCGGCGGGCACCTTCGCCGGGTCGACGGTCATCGTCGCGGTGCGGGTCTCGCCGGCGGGGATCGTGAGCGACTCGGTGTCGAGCGTCAGCGCGTCGAACGCGATGCCGGCAGACATCGGGCCGGGGTCGCCGCCGCCGTCGCCGGGGGTGGTGTCGCTGAGGCTGGCCTCGAGCGCGACCGTGAGCTCGGCATCCGTGCGGTTGGTGAACTCGACCGCGCGCGTGACGGGAGTCGGCTCCTGCCCCCAGGCGAGCATGCCGAAGTCGCCCGAGCCCGATGCGACGACCGGCGCGTCCAGCGCCGCGGCGACGTTGATGACGCCCGAGCCGCCCTGGTACGGGGTGTAGCCCAGGTCGACGGCCGTGCTCGCGAGCGCCGCCTTCAGCTGGGCGGCGGTGTACTCCGGGTGCGCGCCGAGGAGGATCGCTGCCGCACCGGCGACGTGGGGCGTCGCCATCGACGTGCCGCTCATCGCGATGTACGGGCCCTCGCCGCCGCTGTCGGCGGAGCGCGCCGCGGTGACGTTGTTGCCGGGGCCGGTCACGTCGGGCTTCATCGCGCCCGAGCGCGCGAGCGGCCCCTGGCTGGTGAAGTACGACAGGTAGCCGTCGGGGTCATCGACCGAGCCGACCGTGAACGCCTCGGCGGCAGAGCCGGGGGCGCCGATGGTCTCGGCCGCGCCGGCGTTGCCCGCGGCGACCACGAAGAGGGCGCCGGTCTCCTGGGCGATCCGGTTGAGCGACTCGGCCATGAGGTCCTTGCCGTCCGACGCCTCGGTCGAGCCGAGGCTCATGGAGACGATCGGCGCGTTCTGGCCGGCCCATTCCATGGCCTCGATGATCCACGAGTCCTGGCCGTAGCCGTCGGCGCCGAGCACCTTGCCGACGAGCAGCTGCGCGCCGTCCGCCACGCCGCGGTGCGTGCCTCCGCTCGCGGCGCCGGTGCCGGCGATGGTCGAGGCGACGTGCGTGCCGTGGCCGTTGGGGTCGGCGGCGACCTCTTCGCCGGGGACGAAGCTCTTCGAGCCCTCGGCCACGTGGCCCTGCAGATCGGGGTGGGTGTCGTCGTACCCCGTGTCGAGCACGGCGACGGTGACGCCCTCGCCGGTGAGGCCGCGGTCCCAGGCCTCGGGGGCGTCGATGTAGGGGACGCTGGAGTCGAGCGAGGCGCGCACCTTGCCGTCGAGGTGGATCGCCTCGATGCCGCCTGCGAGCGCGGGGGTCGTCGAGAAGGTGCGGGCAGAAGGCGCGGTGAGTGCCTGCCAGGCGGCGGCGGCGTCGCCGTGGCCGAGGGTGGCGGCGGCACCGCCGATGCTCTCGAGCGGGGTCTGCAGCTCGATCCCCGGCACGGGCGCGGCGAACGTGCGCGCGGCTGCGTCGTCCTGCTCGACGATGATCGGGGTGGCGTCGACCGAGGCGTCGTCGTAGCCGTACTCGATGAGGAGCGACACGTTGAACAGGTCTTCGTCGAGGGCGCCGGCCGCCAGGTACGGCATGGCGCCCTGGGGTACGACGTGCAGGTCGTCGCCGACCTCGTACGTCTGCACGCCGGCGCCATCGACCGCGGTGTCGATGGAGACCGTGTGCGTGCCGTCGGCGAGGTCGGTCACCGTGACGCGGTCGCCCGTGATCAGGGTGACGGTGTGCGCGCTGCCGGCGGACGCACCCGTCGCGGGGGGAGCGTCTGGGGTGGGGCTTGCGCCCGCCGGCAGAGTCGTGAGGCCGATGCCTGCGATGCCGATCGCCAGGCCGCTCGTGGCGGCGACGATCGGGCGGAGGCGACGGCCGAAGGGCTGGGGTCGTGACATGCGCGAGCCTCTCGGGGTCGTGGGGATTCGTCCTCCCCACCTTCGCCGCCGTCCCGCCTAAAGTGGGTGGCGGAGAACTGCCATGGCCACCATCCGCCACGGTCGGCGGGTGACGATGGAGGCATGGGGGAGAACACGGTGCTCGATGCGCTCGGCCTCGACGAGGCCCACACCGCGGTCTACCGCTGCGTCCTGCAGCAGCCGTCGGCCTCGACGCCCGAGATCGCGTCGGCGCTCAGCATGTCGCTGCCGCGGGTGCGTCCGATGGTCGCCGAGCTGGAGCGCCTGGGGCTGCTCGCGCGGCAGGCGTCGAACAGCGACCGTTACGTGGCCTCGCCGCCGGCGATCTCGCTGCGTCCGCTGCTGCTCGAGCGCGAGCGCGGCCTCACCCGCGCGCACGAGGCTCTCGTCGAGCTGAGCGATCTCTACCGCCGTTCTGCCGAGCAGCGCAGCGTCGCCGACGTGGTCGACGTGGTCATCGGCGACGACGCCGTTCGGCAGCGGGTCGCGCAGCTGCAGGCGGCTGCCACGGAGCAGGTGCGGGTGCTCGTGCTGCATGAGGTGGCCCTCGTCAGCGGCGAAGACAACATCGAGGAGGACCGGGCCCTCGCCCGCGGCGTCCGCTACCGCGTCATCGTCGAGAGCGCGGTGCTCGAGCGCCCCGGCTTCCTCACCGCCGCGCGCGAGATGGCGCAGATCGGCGAGGAGATCCGGGTGCTGCCGACGCTTCCCACGCGCATGTTCATCGCGGACGACCAGATGGCCCTTGTGCCGATGCACTCGCAAGACGAGGACGAGGGATTCGGCGCGCTGCTCATCCACCCGAGCGGCCTGCTGGATCTCGTCACCTCGATCTTCGAGGAGTACTGGCGCTCCGCGACGGAGTTCCTCCCCATCGCCGCGGTGCCCACCACCGAGGAGGTGGACCGCGACCTGCTGCGCCTGCTGCTGCTCGGCGTGACGGATGCCGCGGCCGCGACCCAGCTCGGCATCTCGCTGCGCACGGTGCAGCGCCGGGTGGCCGAGCTCATGGACACCGCCGGCGTCACCACCCGCATGCAGCTCGGCGCCGAGGCGGTGCGCCGCTCCTGGGTGTGAGGCGGACGCCGCGACCGACGGATGCCGCTACCAGCCGTGGGTGTTGAACCATTCCCGTCTGCGGCGGGCCTCGGTCGCCGTCTCGGCGGCATCCGTGGTGTCGTGTTCGATCCGCCGGCCGTCTTCGGTGAGCGCGACGAACCGCAGGCAGACCGGGCACAGCGCCCGGCCGTCCGGGAAGCCGTCGGCCAGCCGGGCCGCCGGCGCATCGGGCTCATCCGAGCCGGGGCAGCGCGCGGGGTCGGCTGCGGCATCCGTCCACATGATCGTGCGGTGCCGATGCAGGCCGGGGTGGCCGAGCGGGCGGGTGCACCGACGGCCGGCGCTGCGGCTGCGGCAGAATCGCACGACGCCATGGTCCGCGGCGGCCGGCGCGGCCTCGCTCACGGCTGCCGCCGCGGAGCGTAGCGCGGCACCCACCGCACGAAGGCCAGGGCTCCGAGGAGTCCGACCGCGCCCATGACCCCGCTCGCGACCGCGAGCGATGCCACCGCGGCGATGCCCGACACCAGCAGCGGGGCGACGGCGCCGCCGGCGTCGGTGAGGGTGCGCCACGACCCGAGGAACGGCGCGGGGTCTGCCTTGGGCGCGACATCCGCACCGAGCGTGAGGAGGATGCCGCTCGAGAGCCCGTTGCCCACGCCCAGCACCGCGGCGAACATCGCGAACCACATCGCCGCCTGCGGCAGATCGTGCGTGAACGACAGCGCGACGAACCCGGCGCCCATGAGGACCATGGCCGGAAGAGCCGCCCAGAGCCGCCCGAAACGGTCCATCACCTGGCCGCTCGCGTAGAAGAGGGCGAAGTCGATGGCTCCCGAGACGCCGACCACGAGGGCGATGGTCTGGGCGTCCAGCCCGATCGACACGCCCCACAGCGGCAGCACGACCTGCCGGGCCGAACGGACGGCGGAGAGGGATGCCGCGGCCAGGCCGAGCGTCGAGAGCACCCGCCGGTGGCGCCACATCGTCCGGATGACGCCGGTGCCCGGGCCCGACCTCGTCTCCGGCTCCCGTGTGCGGCGGACGGGGATCGACCCGGTGACGGGCTCGCCGGTGTCCTCGGTCTCCACGCCGTTGCGCGCGGAGCCGGTCTGCGGCGCCAGGAACCGCTTCTCGGGGTCGGGGCCGAAGAGCACCAGCAGCACGGTGGCCACGAGGCAGCCGCCGAAGAACCAGATCGTGGCGTGCTCGTCGCCGAAGAGGGCGAGGAGGGCGGCCGCCACGAACGGTCCCACGAACATGCCGAGGCGGAAGGTGCCCCCGAGGAGCGACAGCGCCCGCGCCCGGAAGGCCAGTGGGACGCGCGTCGTCATGAACGAGTGGCGCGCGAGGCCGAACGCCGCCGCACAGAAGCCGATCAGGAACACCGCGATCGCGAACACGCCCAGCGCGGGCGCGAGCGCCATGCCGACGACGCCGGCGAGCGACACGACGCCCGCGATCGCCATCGTGAGGCGCTCGCCGATGCGGGCGACCGCCCAGCCGGCCGGGATGTTGCCGCAGAGCTGCCCGACGACGAGCGCCGAGGCGACGAGCGCGGCGGTCGCGACATCGGCGCCCAGCTGCGCGGCGATGACCGGGATCAGCGGGATCACGGCGCCTTCCCCGAGGGCGAAGAGCACCGTCGGGCCGTAGACCATGGGGCCGAACCGCCACAGCACGTCGCGGGCGGTGGGGGAGTCGGCGCGATCGGTCACTTCTTCCACGTTAGTCTGGAGTGTCATGCTCGACTTCGATCCCTCCGCCGACATCCAGGCCCTGCGTTCCACGTTCGCCGACATCAAGGCCGTGGTCGACGTCGAGGCACTCACCGCCGACATCGCCCGCCTCAGCGAGGAGGCCGGCGCCCCCGACCTGTGGGACGACGTCGAGAAGGCTCAGAAGGTCACCAGCGCCCTCAGTCACCGCCAGGCCGAGCTCAAGCGCATCTCCGACGTGGAGCAGCGCCTCGACGACCTCGACGTCCTCGTCGAGCTCGCCAACGAGATGGACGACGAGGACTCCGCCGAAGAGGCGCGTCACGAGATCGCCGAGCTCGAAGACATCGTCAGCCAGCTCGAGGTGCAGACGCTCCTCGACGGCGAGTACGACGAGCGCGCGGCGGTCGTCACCATCCGCTCCGGTGCGGGCGGCGACGACGCCACCGACTTCGCCGAGATGCTGCTGCGCATGTACCTGCGCTGGGCCGAGCGGCACAAGTACCCGGTGAAGGTGATGGACACCTCCTACGCCGAGGGCGCGGGCATCAAGTCCGCCACGTTCGAGATCGACGCGCCGTACGCGTACGGCACCCTGTCGGTCGAGGCCGGCACCCACCGCCTCGCGCGCATCAGCCCCTTCGGCTCGGCCGACAAGCGTCAGACGTCGTTCGCCGCCGTCGAGGTCATCCCGGTGATGGAGGAGGCTGTCGAGGTCGACATCCCCGAGGGCGACATCCGGGTCGACGTCTTCCGCTCCTCGGGCCCCGGCGGGCAGTCGGTCAACACGACGGACTCCGCCGTGCGCCTCACGCACCTCCCGACGGGCATCGTCGTGTCGATGCAGAACGAGAAGTCGCAGATCCAGAACCGCGCGGCCGCCATGCGCGTGCTGCAGACCCGCCTCATGCTGCTGCAGCGCGAAGAGGAGGCCGCGAAGAAGAAGGAGCTCGCCGGTGTCATCACCGCGAGCTGGGGCGACCAGATGCGCTCGTACTTCCTCTACGGGCAGCAGCTCGTCAAGGACCTCCGCACCGGCCACGAGGTCGGCAACCCCGCAGTCGTCTTCGACGGCGATCTCGACGGCTTCATCTCGGCGGGCATCCGCTGGCGCAAGCGCAAGGACGACGACGACTGACAGGCGACGGATGCCGCGCCTCTGAGTGTCGCTCGACACGCTGACGGGGCGGCCGCATAGGCTCGTTAGGCCATGATCCGGTTCGAGAACGTCACGAAGCGCTTTCGCGGCACTTCCAAACCTGCCCTGAGCGACGTCGACTTCGAGGTGCAGCGCGGGGAGTTCGTCTTCCTCGTCGGCGCGTCGGGATCGGGGAAGTCCTCCTGCCTGCGGCTCGTCCTCCGTGAGGAGACGCCGAGCGAGGGGCGCGTGGTCGTGCTCGGACGCGATCTGCGCACGCTGTCGAACCGCAAGGTGCCCTACTTCCGCCGGCACATCGGCGCGGTCTTCCAGGATTTCCGGCTCCTGCCGACCAAGACGGTGTTCCAGAACGTCGCGTTCACGCTGCAGGTCATCGGCTCCTCCCGCGGCTTCATCCAGCAGGCGGTGCCGGAGGTGCTCGCCCTCGTCGGGCTCGCGGGCAAGGAGAAGCGGTTCCCGCACGAGCTGTCGGGCGGTGAGCAGCAGCGCGTGGCGATCGCCCGCGCCCTGGTGAACCGGCCGCAGATCCTCCTCGCCGACGAGCCGACCGGCAACCTCGACCCGGCCACGTCAGTCGACATCATGCAGCTGCTCGCGCGCATCAACGCCGGCGGCACCACGGTGGTGATGGCCACCCACGAGGCCGGCTTCGTCGACCAGATGCAGCGTCGGGTGATCGAGCTGCGGCACGGCGAGATGGTCCGAGACGAGCGGCACGGCGGCTATGGCGACCGCTCGGCCCTGCCGAGCCTGGCGCCGGAGCCCGAACGCGGCGCGGCGGCCGTCGCCGCCCTGACGGCCGTGCTCGAGGTGCAGCGCGAGGCGGCGATCGCCGCGGCGGCGGGCCTCGACCCCACCGCCGTCCCGCCCGACGACGACGAGGCCGAAGTGCCCGCCGACGCCGCCTCCGCCTCCGCAGGGGTCGCCGCTGCGGCGGCAGCCGCCGCGGCAGCGGTCGCGGTGACCGCCGCGGAGGCGCAGCAGGCCGAGGCGCTGGCGCATGCCGACGAAGAGCCCGTCGCCGACGACGCACCGCCGGCGGAGGCATCCGTCGCCCCGGTGCCGGCGTCGCAGACGCAGGCCATCCCCGTGATCGACCTCGAGCAGATCGAGGTGGCCGAGCTCGGGCTCGCCGACCGGCTGGGCCTGGGCGAGACCGACCCCGACGACGAAGTGGGGCCCACCTCATGAGGTTCGGACTCATCATGTCGGAGGCCTTCACCGGCCTCCGCCGCAACGTCTCGATGGTCGTCTCGGTCGTGCTCGTGACGTTCGTGTCGCTGACCTTCGTGGGCGCGGCGATCCTCATGCAGATGCAGATCGGCACGATGCGCGACTTCTGGGTCGACCGCGCCCAGGTCGCGATCTACATGTGCACCGACATCTCGCTCGCGGCGACCTGCACGGCCGGCGAGGCCTCGCCCGAGCAGACCGAAGAGGTGCGCGTCAAGCTGGAGGGGAGCGCCCTGTCGCCGCTCATCCGGAACATGGTGTTCCTCGACCACGACCAGGCGTATCAGGAGCTCCTCGACCTCGTGGGCGACCAGGACGCCAGCGTGCTGACGCCCGACCAGGTCAACGAGACCTTCCGCATCACGCTGGTCGATCCCACGCAGTCCGACGTCATCATCGAGGCCTTCTCGGGCACCGTCGGCGTCGAGCAGGTGCAGGATCAGCTGCAGTACCTCGAACCGCTCTTCTCGGCGCTGACGATCGCCACGTACATCGCGGTCGGGATCGCGGCGCTGATGCTGATCGCCGCCGTGCTCCTGATCGCGACGACCATCCGACTCTCGGCCTACGCGCGAAGACGCGAGCTGGGCATCATGCGCCTGGTCGGGGCATCCAATCGGTTCATCCAGACGCCCTTCATCCTCGAGGGCGTGTTCGCGGCGCTGCTCGGCTCGCTGCTCGCGGGCGGGGCGGTCATCGCGGGGGTGCACTTCGGTGTCGACAACTACCTGCGCAACCGGGTGGATTTCGTGACGACCTGGGTCGACCTCGGCGACGCCTGGCTGGTGGTGCCGATCCTCATCCTGATCGGCGTCGTGCTCGCGGCCCTCTCGGCCGGCTTCGCGATCCGGCGCTGGCTGCGCGCCTGATCGGGGTAGACTGACAGGCTGCCGTCCGGCGCGGACGGCAGCGTCGACAAGCTCAGCAAACCGGAACGGAGTCGCCATGCCCAGGGAACGCGGGGAGAAGGTCGTGGCGACCAACCGTCGCGCGCGACACGAGTACGCGATCGAGAAGACCTACGAGGCCGGGCTCGTCCTGACCGGCACCGAGGTCAAGTCGCTGCGCGAGGGCCGGGCGAACCTGTCGGACGGCTACGCCTACATCGACAACGGCGAGGCCTACCTCGACGCGGTGCACATCCCGGAGTACTCGCAGGGTCATTGGACCAACCACTCGTCCAAGCGCACGCGCAAGCTGCTGCTGCACAAGGAAGAGATCGTGAAGCTGTCGCACGCGATCTCGGCGGGCGGCTACACGCTGGTGCCGCTGAAGCTCTACTTCAGCGACGGCCGCGCGAAGGTCGAGATCGCGGTCGCGAAGGGCAAGCGCGAGTTCGAGAAGCGCCAGACGATCCGCGAGCGCGAAGACAAGCGCGAGGCCGAACGCGCCATGCGCACGCGCAACCGCCTCGGCGAGTAGGCGACGGGCCGCGGACCTACCGCACCACCGTCCCCGCGGCATCCGTGTCGGCGTGCGAGGCGCGGTCGCTGAACGCGGTCTTCGGCACGAAGCAGAGCAGGACCGCCGCCGCGAGCGCCGTTGCGCCGCAGACGATCCACACGGTCAGGTAGCCCGAGAACGAACCCGCCGTGCCTTCGGCGGCGGCCCCCGTCGCGCCGTGCAGCAGCGCGATGCCGAACACGCACGAGGCGATCGCCCCGCCCACGGTCTTGACCGAGTTCGTCAGTCCCGTTGCGACCCCGGTCTGGCTGTGAGGGGCAGCGGATGCCGCGGCCGCCGGTAGCGCCGCGACCAGGGCTCCCGAGCCGAGGCCGACGACGACCATGTTGACGACGACCTGCGTGTAGGTGTCGTGGAGCGGCAGGAACAGCAGGAAGCCGATGCCGACGAGGGTCGCGGCGCCGATCAGCGTCAGGCGGGGAGCGGTGAGCCGCGCGATGAGCGGATACAGGAGCGCGCCGACGATCATGGCGATGAGGTACACGCCGATGATGAGCGAGGTCTGGAAGCCGCTCGTGCCGAGTCCGTACCCGTACGTCTCGGGGTCGGTGCGGGCGAACGTCGACAGCGGCGCCTGCGCGCCGAGCACGCTGACCCCGAAGAGGCCGGCGGTGAGGAACACCGGTCCGAGGGCGGGGGAGCGGAACATGCGCACGTCGATGAGCGGGTCGTCGTGACGCAGCTCCCACAGCGCGAACGGCACGACCAGCAGCACGCCGATCGCGGTGACCACCCACGCGAAGGGGTCGGCCGGTCCGTTCAGGCGGAGCAGGCTGAGACCGCCGGTGAAGGCGATGAGCGCGATCGAGATGAGCACGAGGCCGACGGTGTCGAGGCGCCCGCCGGTGGGTTCGGGCGACTCCTTCACGCCGAACAGGATCACGAAGAAGCACGCGACCGTGAGAAGAGCCGGCACCAGCAGCACGATCCACAGCGGCAGGCTGTCGATGAGCATTCCGCCCACCAGCGCGCCCACGATGGCCCCGGTCTCGAGGGCGGCGACGAGGAATCCGGCCGCGCGTGCGGTGATCGTGGCGCGGCCGTCCATGCGCCGCGAGCGCGACCAGATGAGCGCGATCTCGAGCGGCAGCCAGACGACGTAGAAGCCCTGGATCGCCCACGCCGCGAGGAACACCCCGAACGAGTCGGTGAAGGGCAGGACCAGGGATGCCGCGGCCGTGATCGCCGTCGACACCACGAGCATGCGCTTGTGGCCGATCATGTCGCCGAGCTTCGCGAACGCGGGGACCACGAGCGCCGAGAGCATCAGCTGGGTGCCCTCGAGCCAGTTGACGTCCGCGTCGTGCACGCCGAGATGGCGGGCGATGTCGGTGAGCATCGGCGTGTAGTAGCCCTGGATCACCCCGCTGGTGAACTCGACGAACGCCAGGAATCCGACGACGCCTGCCAGCGTGCCGAGGGTCACGCGTGACGGCGTGGCGCTGCGCGACATCCGTGCTCCTTCGTTCATGGGCCCCAGCCCCGGTCCCCGATCCGCCCGGAGGCGGGTGCGATCACTCTAGGCGCTGCAGCAGGGTGCGGTGGAACAGCTCTCCGCGCTCGAGCGCGGCAACCTCGACCCGCTCGTCGACCCCGTGGATCGACGCGCGTTGCGCCTTGCTCATCTCCAGCGGCGCGAAGCGGTACACGGCGGGAGAGAACCGGTGGAAGTGGCGTGAATCGGTGGCCGCCATCATGACGTAAGGGACGGTGGCGGCGTCGGGGTGCGAGACGGCCACGGCGTGCGCGATGAGGGCGAACTGCGCGTTGTCGGTCGGCGACTCGGGCGAGGGCCCGTCGCCCTCGAGCACCTCGACGAGCACTCGGCGGTCGGCGATCCGCCGCCGCACCCGCCGCACGGTGCCGTCGAGGGACTCGCCGAGCGCGATGCGGAGGTTGAGCGTCGCAGAGGCCTGCGACGGCAGCACGTTCGCGGCGGTGCCGCCGGACTGCATCGTGGCGGCCACGGTCGTGCGCACGAGGGCGGCCGGTTCCCCGCCCATCGCGGTGAAGACCCGGGCGGTCAGCCACGGTGTCGTCGAGAGCATTTGGTAAAGGCGGCGGGGGATGCCGTCGGCCCGCGTAGCGAAGAGCTCCAGCATCCGCGAGACCGCAGCCGGGGTGCGAGCGGGGAAGGTGCGCGGCGAGAGCCTCTCGACCGCGCGTGCGATCCGTCGCACGGCCGTGCGCGCCGGCGGGGCAGACGCGTGGCCGCCTTCGCCGCGCGCGCTGAGGCGCAGCGTGAGCACGCCTTTCTCGCCGACGCCGACCATGGCCGCGCGCCCGCGGACGAAGGGGAGGGGCGCCTCGACGACGGCACCTCCCTCGTCGAGGACGAGCCACGGCTCGATGCCGCGATCGCGGAGGGTCTCGGCGATGATGCGTGCGGCGCCACCGAAGGTCTCCTCGTCGCCGCCGAAGGACAGGTAGACGTCGCGGGCGGGGATGAACCCCGCCGCGAGGAGGTTCTCGACGGCATCCATGACCACCACGAGTGGCCCCTTGTCGTCCAGGGCGCCGCGGCC
This sequence comes from Microbacterium sp. M3, assembly GCF_033548675.1. NCBI lineage: Bacteria > Bacillati > Actinomycetota > Actinomycetes > Micrococcales > Microbacteriaceae > Microbacterium > Microbacterium sp. M3. The sequence continues at coordinate 856,936 of NZ_JAWTZT010000002.1, read as the reverse complement.
ATACACCCACCCGCGTTCGACACGGCCGTCGAACGGCGGGTGCGACCAGGCGTCGCTCTCGTCCACCGGGACCACGTCGAAGTGGGCCATCAGCACGACGGGCTCCTCGGAGCGGCGGCCGCGCCAGCGGTACAGCAGGCCCAGCTCGCCGATGCGCTCGAACTCGAGATGCTCGTGCACGAGCGGGTAGAGCTCGACGAGCAGCTGCGCGAACGCCTCGAACGGTGCCTGCCCGCGCTCGGCGCGCTCGGCCGAGACGGTCGGCAGCTGGATCATGCGCGAGAGGCGCTCGGCGATGCCCGGGCGAGCGGCGGTCTGTCCGCCCGGCTCCGGCACCCGCGGCTCCGGCGCCCGGGGCTGCGGGGCCCGGGGCTCCGAGGCCCGGGGCTGCGGGGCCGGCGGGTGATCGGCGCCGCTCATCGGGCGGCGAACCGGGCCTCGACGGCCGCGGAGACGACGATGTCCTCCGGCTGCAGCTGCACGGCGGGAGCACCGCCGGCGTCCGCCGCGAACGACGCCTTGGCCATCAGCATGCGGCCCGCGGGCGCCGCTTCCGGACGATCCTGGTGCGTCAGCAGTCCCACGTCGGCGAGCTCGAGCGCCGTCACGTCGCCGAGCCCGAGGGCTCCCGCGTAGGCGCTCGCACGGGCGACGGCGACTCCGACGGCCTCGGTGGCGACATCCCGTTCGATCTTCGCGCGGGTCTCGGGCGTGAGCTTCCATTCGATCCAGCCCAGCTGCACGCCCTCGCGCTCGGCGACTTCGCCCGCCCACCACGACAGCACGGCGAAATCGGTGAAGGTCACGGAGTAGTCCACCGTGGCGTAGTGCACCGGGGCGAGCCGCTTGCCCTCGTTGTTCCACGGGCGCTCCGACCACACCGACACGCGCTGGCTGGTCCACTCCACGACGGTTCCCGCCGATCGGCGGGCGGCCAGGTCGTCGCGCACGGGTTCGGTGAGTGCGGCCATGCGCTCGACCACCGCACCACGCTCCGGGCCTTCGGCGCGGATGGTGAGGTGGGCGATCGCACGCTCGGGGGCGATGCGGGTCTCGTGCTCTCCGCGGACCGTGATGACGACGTCGCTCATGACGCCGACTCTACGTCCCGCCGGCGCGGCCGGGAAACGTCGCGCCGGGCGCCGTGCCACACGATGGACGCCGACGCAACCCGCTCCTGGCCGCAACCGCGCCGGTCTACCGTCGACACACCAGGTGAACCCGACGAGGGAGGAGCGACGCCATGTCGCGCAACGTGAGGGTGCTGCAGTGCACACCCGAGGACGTGTTCGAGGTGCTGGGCGATGGATGGCTCTACCCGTCGTGGGTGGTCGGCGCGTCGCGCATGCGTGAGGTCGACGAGACCTGGCCCATGGCGGGCGCCGAGCTGCATCACTCGTTCGGCGTGTGGCCGGCGCTCATCAACGACAAGACCGTGGTGGAGGAGTTCATCCCGTCGCGCCTGATGGTGATGCGGGCGCGGGGCTGGCCGATCGGCGAGGCGCGCGTGACGATCGAGGTGAAGCAGCGCGGCGACGAGTGCCTCGTGCGCATCCAGGAGGAGGCCGTCGCCGGTCCCGGACGCTTCGTGCCGCAGCAGCTGCTCGACATCCCTCTGCACTGGCGCAACGCCGAGACACTGCATCGGCTCGCCTATCTCGCCGAGGGACGGGCGGCCGACCGCCGCGAGCCGACCACCGCCGAGCGCGAGATCGCCGGGACCCACGAGCACGAGAAGTCGGCGGCGAGCACAAGCCGGGAGCCGGTCGAGTCGGCGACCGACGAAGAGTGGAACGGGGTCGCGACGTCGATCGACGCGGTGGAGTCGGGCCAGGCGGATGCCGCGGGAGAGAGCTCTGCCGACGCGACTCCTCGCGCCGCGGAGCCGGAGCCGACGGGCGACGAGCCGGTCCCCGATGCGGAGGGCGGCGCTGAAGAAACGGCTCCCACCCCGGGGATGCCGCAGACCGACGGGTTCGATCTCGACGCCAACGAGAATCCCTTCGTGGGTGCGGTCTCGGGCTCCGACCCGGCCGCCGACTCGGACCCGGGCCGCGGGGCCGACGACGGCTCGTCGGCCGACAGGGCAGGCGGGAATGACCGCGGAAGCGGGCCGGAGGCGGACGAGGAGGTCCCCACGCCCGCCGAAGCGCCCATCGCCGCGGCTTCGCCGACGCTCAAGGGTGCTCGCACGAAGGGGACACCCGGATCGTGAGCGCACGCGTCCGTCGCGGCGCGGACCTGGACGCCGTCGTCGTGGGGGCGGGCCCGAACGGGCTCGCCGCCGCGGTGACCCTGGCGCGCGCGGGGTTGCGCGTGCGGGTGTACGAGCGCGCCGACCAGCCCGGCGGGGGCGCCGCGACGCGCTCGCTGACCCTGCCCGGCTTCCACCACGACGTCTGCTCGGCGGTGCACCCGATGGCGTTCGAGTCGCGGTTCTTCCGCGAGTTCGGCCTGCGGCAGCGCGTCGAGTTCGTCACGCCCGAGGTGTCGTTCGGTCACCCGCTGAGCCTGGGGCGCGCCGGGATCGCGTACCGAGACCTCGGCCGCACGCGCGATGCGCTGGGCACCGACGGCCGCGCGTACGAGCAGCTGATGCGCCCGCTGGTCGAGAGATCGACACAGGTCGCGCACTTCACGGGCTCGTCGCTCGTGCGGGTGCCCACCGATCTGCGCACGACCGTCGCGTTCGGCCTCCGCACGCTCGAGCAGGGCGGGCCCGCGTGGCGTGCACGGTTCCGGGAAGAGACGGCTCCGGCCCTGCTCACGGGCGTCGCGGCGCACACCATCCTGACGCAGCCGAGTCTCGCCGCGGCAGGTGCCGGGCTCGCCCTCACCGCGTACGCCCACGCGCGCGGCTGGCCGATCCCGGTCGGGGGCAGCCAGGCGATCATCGATGCGATGGTCGACGATCTGCGCGCGCACGGCGGGGAGGTCGTCGTCGACCACGAGGTCACGTCGCTCGACGCGCTGCCCGATGCGCCGGTCACGCTGCTCGACGTGACGCCGAAGGCACTGATCCGCATCGCGGGCGACGCCATGCCATCGGGCTACCGTCGCGCGCTCGAGCGCTTCCGCTACGGCGACGGGGTGGCCAAGGTCGACTTCGCGCTCAGCGAGCCGGTGCCCTGGACGCACCCCGAGCTGCGCCGGGCGGGCACCGTGCACGTCGGGGGCACCCGCGCCGAGGTGGCGGCCGCCGAGAACCAGGTCAACCGCGGACGCGTGCCCGAGCGCCCGTATGTGCTCGTCTCGCAGCCCTCGCTGTTCGACGCGTCCCGCGCTCCGGCGGGGAAGCACACGCTGTGGACGTACACCCACGTCCCCGCGGGCAGCCCCGTCGATCGGCGCGAGGCGGTGATCCGGCAGCTCGAGCGGTTTGCACCCGGTTTCCGCGACACGATCCTCGCGGCGAGCTCGCGGAGTGCACGGGATGTCGAGAGGCACAATCCGAACTATCCCGGGGGCGACATCGCCGCCGGTGCGCCGAACCTGTGGCAGTTGTTCCGGCGCCCCGTCTTCAGCGCCGATCCCTGGCGCACGCCGATCCCGGGGGTCTACCTCGCGTCGGCGTCGACCGCTCCCGGGCCGGGCGTCACCGGAATGCCCGGGTGGTTCGCCGCGCTCAGTGCCCTGAACCACGACTTCGGTGTGAGGGCGCTGCCTGACCTCTCGCCGCGAGCGTGAGCGGCGACCCCGGGATGTCAAGGGGGAGCGGCGCATTACGCCGCCGACCTAACGTCAGGCCATGGACCCCGAACGCGAGACTCCGGATGCCGCAGCCCTGACCCGAAGCGACACCGGGCGGACGGCGGGGCGATGAGCCGGGATCCCGAGGCGCCCGTCGTCGTGATCACGGGCGCGTCGAGCGGGATCGGCCGGGCGACCGCGCGCGCCTACGCGCGCGACGGCGCCCGCCTCGTGCTGGCGTCGCGCAGCCGGACCGCGCTCGAGACGGTGGCCGACGAATGCCGCGCGCTCGGCGGCCGGGCCCTCGTCGTGCCGACGGACGTCTCGCACGAGGGTGAGGTTCGCGCGCTCGCGGCCGCAGCGGTGGGGGAGTACGGCCGTATCGATGTGTGGGTGGGCAACGCCGGCGTCTTCGCCTACGGTGCGTTCGAGCAGCTCTCGCCGCGCGTCTTCCGCCAGGTGATCGAGACGAATCTCATGGGACAGATCCACGGCGCCCGCGCGGTCCTGCCGTACTTCCGCCGGCAGGGGAGTGGCGCGCTCGTGCTTGTGGGCTCGCTCTACTCGCGCGTCGGCTCGCCCCTCATCGCTCCCTACGTCACGAGCAAGTTCGGCCTGCTCGGGTTCGCCGAGTGCCTGCGCCAGGAGCTTCGGCGCACCGGCATCCGTGTCCGCCTCATCCTGCCGTCCACGGTCGACACCCCGATCTACGAGAACGCGGCCAACATCACGACCAAGCACGTGCGTCCGCTGCCTCCGGCGGTCTCGCCCGCGCGCGTCGCGCGTGCCATCGTGCGCGCCCCGCACCGGCGCCGGTTCGCGACGTTCGTCGGCCGCGCGCAGGCCTCGACCGTGCTGGTGCACGACCTCACGCCGAAGGTCTTCGATGAAGTGGCCTCTTTCCTCGTCGAGCGCGTGGAGCTGCACGGCGAGGGCGCCGAGGTGAGCCTGGGCACGGTTCTCGACCCGCCGGAGGCTGCCGGGCCGGTCACGGGGAGCTGGCGGTCGCCGGGACTGCGGCTCATGCTCGGCGCGCTCGCCACCGCGGCCGCGGTCTCGGGACTGCTCGTCACGCGGCGCCGCTGACGGATCAGCGGAAGCCCTCCATCTGAGTGCGCTCGTCGGCGACGCGCACGCCGTACCGATAGGCCAGTTTGCCGCCGAGCCATCCGGAGACACCGAGCGCCGCGAGGCCCACGATGCTCAGGATGAAGCCCCAGATGCTCACGTCGTCGTCATCCTCGGTCGACAGCCGCACCAGCAGGTTGATGATGTAGAGCACGGTGACGCCGAGGTTGATGGCCATGTGGATGGTGGCCGTGCGGCGGGCGATCGTGCTCCTGCCGAGCTGCAGGTAGTCGATGAAGCCCCAGATCGCGGCCAGCACCGCCCCGATGAGCCCGATGACGATGAGGATCCACGCGCCGTGCACGTACGGCGCCGGGTCGTCGGAGGCGAGTCCGATGATGTCGAAGACGAGGCTCGCCACCCAGGCGCCGATCGGGATCGTCACCAGGATCGGGTGGAACGGGTGGCCGTACGGGCCGGCGAGTCCGGTGCGGGGCTGTTTGGCGCGCTGCTGCGGGGTGTTCTGCGACATTGGTCCTCCTTGCGTGGGTTGAGCCCACCCGACCATCGGGGGCGGCATCCCGCACGGGCCTTGACATCGAAGGAAAGCGGATGGCTCGACCCGCGTCGGGCGCGACCTCGACGACATCGGTGCACCGGGAATGGCGGGGGCGCGGCATCCGTTGTATTCTGATGTGCTCGGGTGCTTCGGCGCCCGGGAATGGCAATTCCACAGTGTGACAGCGGCCCTTCGCACGAAGGACACCCTCGAACGAGGGCACGGGGATGATCGGTTTCGACATCGCCTGCGAATCTGCGAGAAGCGGGCCGAGGATGCAGGGTTATCTCGTGAACGCCCCCTGCAAACCAATAACTGCCGAAAAGAAGCAGTCCGAGTTCGCCCTCGCTGCCTGAGCAGCGAGCCCGACTCCGTCAATCCGTGACTGATCCCGTCACGGGTATTGGCGTCATCTAGGGATCTTGCTGCGTGACGTCGCCTGAGCGTCACGCGGGACTCTTATCAGGATGGGCTCGTCGACTTAGGTGTCTGTGACAAAGGTCGGAGCCGATGAGAACGCTCGCACAGACTGCGCCCGGAGAATCCGCCGTTACTCAGCGATGGACGGGGGTTCGATTCCCCCCATCTCCACAGCCGTTGTCACCAGAATCGGGCCCGAGGCCCGCGGATTTCCGCGGATCTCGGGCCCTTTTTGTTGGCCGCTCGAGGGCGGCTCTGAACCATGACGTCGTGCGGCGCCGCTGCTCGATATGCCGCGATGCGCCCCCTGCTGACCTCGCAGTCGGAGTCTGCGAGTGGCGCGTGGTGGATCACGTGCTGCAAGGGATCCGACGGCCGTCGCTCGCGCGGATATCCGGTTGACGCCGTCATGGTCCAGGCGCACCCTGAGGTGGAGGCGCTTTTCCGCGTCCATGCGGTCGATGGCGACTTCGCGACCTTCATCGGGGGCGCCTGCGCCAGCGCAGGAGCCGTCGGGACGAGATTGGCCGGGACGGAGGGGCTATGGGTGGCTTCACCCTGTCGAGGTTCGAAACGCGCGACGCGGATCTGATGGCCGACATGATGTCGAGCGCGCTGGGGGCGGTCGACATGTCCGTCATCGATCCGCGCGATGCCTACTTGTCCATCCGCTCCGCGGTGGGTTACTCCTTGTCGGCGTTGGATTTCCAGTTGAGCTTCCGGGGAACGTCGGACGTCGACGGTTTGGAGCGCGATCCGGCGGAGCACGTGTACTCGGTCGTGTACATGCTCCGGGAGCCGGGCTCTGGGCGACTCTGGGATGCGCCGAGCCGTCGCGTACATCGACGAGCATGCCCAGGACCCGGTCACGCTGGCCGACGTCGCGAGCGCCTCCCGGCTGAGCGTGCGCGCACTGCAAGCCGGCTTCCGCCGCTATCTCGACACCACACCGATGGGCTACCTGCAGAAGGTGCGACTGAGCTCTGCGCGGCTCGACCTCCTCGCCGGCGATCCGACACGGGAGACCGTTGCGGCAATCGCGCGACGGTGGGGCTTCACGCACCTCGGCCGCTTCGCGAGCAGCTACCGCGCAGCCTTCGGCGAGTTGCCGAGCGAAAGCTTGCGCCGATGACCGGCCACACCTCCCTCGACACCACCTTCAGCTCCGTTGACCGCGACGTCAGCGAGCAGTAGCTCTCCGCCGCGTACGGGCGGGCAGCCATCGACCGCGGGGAGAACCCCTCCGACACTCTGCGCCGATTGCCCGGCCGCCGGAGATCGGGAGAGCTCAGCGACGCTCGTCGCCCCCGCGAATGCCTCCGGCTGCGAGTTCGTCCCAGAGGTGGGCGATCGTCGCGGCGCCCCGCCGCAGGGTGGCGAGATCGACGCTCTCGTCGTCGGCGTGCCAGTGGTCCTCCGGAAGGCCGGTGCCGAGGAACAGCACGTCAGCACGCAGGGCGCGGGAGAGGACGTCGGCGGGCCCGCCGCCGGCATTCCCCATCCGGTTCACCGACGTCGTGCCGTGGGCACGAGCGGTCGCCTGCTCGAGCCCACGCAGCGCAGTTCCCTCCGGCGTGACGTAGGCGGGCTGGGCCAGGTACTCGTCGACCGTCAACTCGTACTCGACGGTCGGAGGCATGTGCTCGGCCACGAACCGCCGCAGTCGCACCGCGACCGCGTGCATGTCCTGCTGGGGGACGGTGCGGATGCTGATGCTCGCCGTCGCGACGGCGAGGATCACGGAACGTGTCACGCTTCCGGTGTCGCCGGCCGCGAGTGAGAGCACCTCGAGCGACGGGCGGGCCCACAGCCGCTCGAGAGCGGTGTAGCCGCGCTCGCCCGTGGTGGTGCGGGTCTCGGTGCGACGGGCCCAGGAGTCCTCGGTGCCGGACAGCTCGGCGAACACACGGCGACGCTCGTCGCTCAGGGGTTCCACGCCGTCGTAGAAACCGGGCACCGCCACGCGGCCGTCGTCGTCATGCAGCGCCGCGACGATCTCGGCCAGCATGTGCGCCGGATTCGGTGCCGTGCCCGAGACCAGACCGCTGTGCACATCCCGATGCGGGCCTTCGACAAGGAGCGATGCCGTGATCGTGCCCCGCATCGAGGTGACCACGACGGGTTCTCCGGAGCGCCATTGCACCGTGTCGGAGAAGACGATGAGATCGCACGCGAGCGCGTCCGCATGCTGCTCGATGAGCTCCGCGAACCCGGGTGAGCCGCGTTCCTCCGATCCGTCGATGAGGAACACCAGGTTCACGGCCGGCCGAGCGCCCTGCCGTACCGCGAGGTGCGCCCGCAGCCCCCACAGGTGCGCGATGACCTGACCCTTGGCGTCCGATGCGCCGCGCCCGTACAGGCGGCCGTCGCGCTCGCACGCGACGAACGGATCGGTCACCTCCCAGTTCGCGGGGTCGGCTCGCCGGACGTCGTGGTGGCTGTAGACCAGCACGGTCGGGCGGTCGTCAGCCGCGCGCAGCTCGCCGATCACCGCGACCCCCTCCTTCATCGGCACGAGCTGCGTGGTGGCTCCGAGCGTCCGCAGCTCGGAGGCGATCCACTGCGCCGAGCGCTGCACGTCGGCCGTGCGGTCGGGATCGCCCGCGATGGAAGGGATCGCCACCCACGAGGCGAGCTGGTCGCGCAGTTCGTCGGCGTGAGTCGCCAGGAACCGGTCTACCGGCTCGCTGTGGTCGGCGGCCGCGCCAGAAGTGCTCATGCCCCAGGGTCGGCCCCGCTCCGGCGAGCGGGATACGGGATTGACCGGTGTGGCGGCGGGCCGCTATGGCGTGCAGCCCGGATGGAGAGCGGATGCCGCGACGACGCGGGTTGCGGCATCCACCGGCGGTGTCGGGAATCGACATCCGAGCGACGGGTCAGTGCAGGGCGTCGAGTTCGTCGAGCTGTTGGAGCGCCCGCTGGGCTCGGTGCAGGCGCGCATGTGCCGTCATGTCCCACCACGGCTCGCCGCGCTCACCCAGGCCGTGCTTGGCGAGGTTCACCCGGTGACGGGCGTGGGCGACGGCATCCGGATCCTCTCGCTTCTTCGCGACCCGCACCGCCGCCCGCCCTCGGCCGAGATGCGACTTCAGCGCGTCGATGACGTCGTGGGGAAGGAGGGGATCGCTGCGCCGCCATCTCCGGCCGTCGACGACGAGCCACCGGTCATCGTCGACGTCGTCCACGGCAAGCACCGTACCCCGATCCCGACCGGCGGGGAACTGCGGGCGCCGATCGGGCACCGCGGGCGAGGGTAGGGGCAGCGGCGTGCGTCGAGCCGGCCACCACCCCACTGAGGGTCCTGCGATCCAGCGGCTCCTCCGCAGTTCGTGGGCGATCGCCCGGGGCGCGCGGTTGTCTATAGAACCGCACGTGACCGGGGGTTTCGGGGTGGTTCGGATGTCGGAGGCCCTCGTCAGAATGGGGGTATGAACTTCCCGCTCGCCGACCTCGAGGGCATCGCCGATCTGCTCGGTGACGTGCTGGGCGCGGCGGTTGGTGGCGAAGCGCAGCGGGCGCTCTCGCACCCCGAGCTGATCGACGCGCTGAGCGTGGTCGAGCTGCTGGGGCGGGTGACGGATGCCGCACGGCTGGCACTCGCGGGAGAGGTCGGGCGGCGTGCGGACTCGGAGTTCGGTGACGGCGCCATCACGCGGCGGTTCGGCTGCGGGTCGGCGCAGGAGCTGGTGGAGCGGGCGACCCGGGTGTCGGCGGCGACGGCGCGGGCGCGGTTGCGGGATGCGAAGGCCATCACCGGGCGGATGACGCTGACGGGGCAGTCGCGTCCGGCGCCGCTGGAGCACGCGCGGGCGGCGCTCGCGGCGGGGCGGCTCGGTGCCGATGCGCTGACCACGATCGTGGATGCGCTGCGGCCGTTGCAGGGCCGGGTCTCAGCCGATGAACTCGAGGCGGCAGAGGCCGAGCTGGTGGGCGCGGCGGTGGGCGATGCGCTCACGCCGGGGTGCGGCATCCATGAGTTGAAGGTGATGGCGACCACCTGGGCGCTGTTCCTCGACCCCGACGGCACGCTGCCCGATCCGGAGTACGCGGCGCGGATGAGGGGGATCCGGATCAGCCGGCGGTCGCGTCGGGGACTGCGGCGGATCTTCGGGGACGTCACCGAGGAAGTGGCGGCGCAGTTCGACCGGCTGGTGGACGCGCAGCTGAACCCGCGGGCGGGAGACCGGGCGCCGCGGTTCACGGATGCTGCGGCCGGCGGTGATCCGGAGGAGCGGGTGCTCGACCCCCGGAGCGTGGATCAGAGGCGGCATGATGCGTTCGCATCGATCCTGTCGGTCGCGGCCGGTGCCGCCGCGATGCCGGTGCTGGGCGGTGCGGCGCCGACGCTGATCGTCACGACGACGGCGGAAGACCTCGCCTCACCGGACGGGGTGGCGTTCGTGGAGAGCGTCGCCGGTCCGGTGCCGGTTCCCTCGTCGGTCGCGCGGCATGTCGGATGCCACGGCACGATCCACCGGGTCACGGTGGAGGCGAACGGGGCGATCAAGGCGCTGCACGTCGAGGACCGCGTGTTCAACCACTGGCAGCGGAAGGCGATCGGCGCCCGCGACGGCGGCTGCATCATCCCCGGCTGCACCGTGCCGGCCGCGTGGAGTGAGGTGCATCACGTGGTGGAGTGGGCCAACGGCGGACCGACCGCGGTCGACAACGGGGTGCTGCTGTGCTGGCATCACCATCACGGCATCGAGACCAGCGGATGGGAGATCCGCATGGTCGACGGCATGCCAGAGGTACGGCCACCAGCGTGGATCGACTCCCGACGCCGATGGCGAGGACCCAACCGGCTCTTGCTGCATGAGCTCAGACAGGCCAGGTCCGCATAGGCCGCCCTCGACTCAACCGTTCGACTCGTCGCCATCGGCGTGGGTGGGATGTTCGTTCCGCCCGCAGAGCGGAATCGTCGACCTCGCTCGCCGGGCCTCCCCGACCCCCTGATACTGGTCGCGCCGGGGAATGCCCTCGGCCGTTGCGCCGCTGTACCGTCGAGTGGCCGCACATCCCGCGGTCCGTGAGATCCGAGGAGCACCACCGTGCGCGCAGTCATCCATTCCACTTTCGGCGATCCGACGCAGGTCCTCGAGGTTGCCGAGCGGCCCCTGCCGGAGCCGGGACCCGGCCAGGTGCGGGTGCGCACGGTGCTCTCGCCCATCCACAACCACGACCTCTGGACGATCCGCGGCACGTACGGCTTCAAGCCCGAGCTGCCGGCTGCGTCCGGCACCGAGGCCGTCGGCGTCGTGGACGCGCTCGGCGAGGGCGTCGATGCGCTTCAGGTCGGTCAGCGCGTCGCGACCGGAGGCACCTTCGGGGTGTGGAGCGAGTACTTCGTGGCGAAGGCCGCCGGGCTGATCCCGGTGCCCGACGCGATGAGCGACGAGACCGCCGCGCAGCTCATCTCGATGCCGTTCAGCGCCCTCAGCCTGCTCGACTCGCTCGACGTGCAGCCGGGCGACTGGATCGCGCAGAACGCGGCCAACGGCGCCGTCGGCAAGCTCCTCGCCCAGTTCGCCGCCGCGCGCGGCGTGCGGGTCCTCGGCCTCGTGCGCCGCGACGCAGGCGTCTACGAACTGGCCGAGCTCGGCATCCGTGATGTCGTCTCGACCGCCTCCGGCGACTGGCGCCGGCAGGCTGCGGCGATCCTGGGCGAAGCGGCGCCGCGCGCTGCGGTGGACTCGGTGGGCGGAAAGGCAGCCGGCGACCTGCTCTCGCTGCTCGGCGAGGGCGGCACCCTCGTGTCGTTCGGGTCGATGGATTCCGGCACGCTCACCCTCTCGGCGGGTGACCTCATCTTCAAGCAGGCGACGGTGAAGGGCTTCTGGGGCAGCACGGTCAGCCGGACGATGGATGCCGCGACCCGCGGTGCGCTCTTCGCCGAGCTCGTGCAGCGCATCGGCTCGGGCGAGGTGTCGTTGCCCGTCGACGAGGTGTTCCCGTTCGACCGGGCGCGCGAGGCCGCGGCGGCGAGCGGCCGCCCCGGTCGCGCCGGCAAGGTGCTGCTGAAGTTCTGAGAGCGGGCCGCGGGCGGGCGGAGTCTGGCCTCAGGCGACCCCGCCCCCCGGCCCGGCCGCCCGCAGCGCCAGTCGCTCCAGCTCGGCGGCGTCGATGCCGGGCCAGCCGTGCAGGACGCCGATCCACTCCTGCGGGACGGCGTTCGCTCCGTGGATCGCGCCCGCGAGCGACCCCGCGATCGCCGCGACCGTGTCGGTGTCGTTCCCGCCGCGCACCGCCCGCTCGAGCGCGTCGATCAGCGACGTCGCGCCGGCGACCGCCGCCAGCGCGGACTGGAACGCGCGGACGACCCAGCCGTTGCCTTCGCGGAAGTCGCGCGGATGCGCCCCGGGCGTCAGCGCCTCGTCGATGAGCGCTTCCCAGCGCGCACGACGCGGCGCTGATTGCGGCATCCCGTCGAACACGACGTCCAGGCCTGCTCGGATCTCGAGCCCGCCGGTGAGCACGGCGTGGCGGATCGCCAGGCACCACAGCGCGCAGGCGTCGCTGTTGTCGTCCTCCCAGTGGGTCAGACGCGAGACGGATGCCGCGGCCGCCGCGAGCTCGGCGGCAGTGCGGTGCAGGTAGCCCAACGGCACGGGTCCGGTGCGCATCAGCGAGCCGTTGCCGGCGCTGCGTCCCGTGGAGCGGTGGAGCGCTTCGGATTGCGTATAGGAAGCAGCGGCGGTCGGTGTGGTCAGCGGCGCCAGCACCCCACGGGTCTGGGCGCCGACGTCCTTCGCGGTCAGCGACCAGCTCCGCCACTGGGCGACGATCCCGTCGAGGCTGCCCGGGTCTTCGAGAGTGCGCCCGTCGGCCAGCGCCCGGAGGATCGGCATGGCCATGCTGGTGTCGTCGGTCCACTCGCCGCGCGCGTGGCCGAAGTAGCCGACCCCGAACTCGGGCGTCACGGCGTCGTCGAGGGCTGGGCCGAACTCGTACTGCGAGCCGAGCGCGTCTCCGGCCGCCGAGGCGACGACCACGCCGATCGCGCGATCCTCCTGGTCGGGGGTCATCGCTGTCCCTCGGGAGGGCGTCGAGGCGCGCGCGGCGGCGGTGGCGGCGGGACTTCCTTCGCGGCGATGACCGCACCGCGGGGGATGCGCTCGACGCCCCGCTTGCCGTCGACGACGACCGTGGCGGCATCGGCGGCGAGCAGCTCGCCGAGGGCGTCGGTCGCCTGCCCTGTCGGCAGGAGGTAGCGGACCACGACGCGGCGTCCCGGCTCGGGCAGATTCACCATTGGCCGGGTGCGTAGTCCTTGAGGAAGACGCCGAACAGGTCTTCGCCGGCCTCACCCCGCACGATCGGGTCGTACACGCGCGCGGCGCCGTCGACGAGGTCGAGCGGAGCGTGGAAGCCCTCCTCGGCCAAGCGCACCTTCGTCGGGTGCGGGCGCTCGTCGGTGATCCACCCGGTGTCGACGCTGGTCATCAGGATGCGGTCCTTCTCGAACAGCTCCCGGGCACTGGTGCGGGTCAGCATGTTGACGGCGGCCTTCGCCATGTTGGTGTGGGGATGCCCCGGTCCCTTGTAGCCGCGGTTGAAGACGCCCTCCATCGCGCTGACGTTGACGACGTACGTCCGGCGGGCGGGGCTCGCGGCGAGCGTTGCGCGCAGCTTCGAGACGAGCAGGAACGGGGCGGTCGTGTTCGCGAGCTGCACCTCGAGCATCTCGAGCGGGTCGACCTCGTCGACGGCCTGCACCCACGAGTTGGTGTGGTCGAGGTCGGGGATGAGGCCGCCGGCGTCGATCGCGGTGCCCGCGGCGAGACGCTCGAGCGAGCTCGACCCGGCAGCCATCGCCTGCTCGGTCAGCTCATCGGCGCGGGCCGCCGCCGCGGCGAGGATCGGGTGCGCGGTGACGGAGCGCTCCAGGGCCTGAGGGTGGCGGTCGTTCGTGTGGCCGAACGTCACGAGCTCGGGGAGCGGTCCGTCGGGGAGCGGCGCGAGCTCGGCGTCGACGAGCGGCTGGTACGCGCCGGGGGAGCGGCGCACCGTCTGGGTCGCGTTGTTGATCAGGATGTCGAGCGGGCCGGCGGCCGCGACATCCTCCGCCAGTCCGATGACCTGCGCGGGGTCGCGCAGGTCGATGCCGACGACCTTGAGGCGATCGATCCACTCGGGGGCGTCGGGCAGGCTGCTGAAGCGGCGCACCGCGTCGCGCGGGAACCTCGTGGTGATCGTGGTGTGTGCGCCGTCACGCAGCAGGCGCAGGGCGATGTACATGCCGATCTTCGCGCGGCCGCCCGTGAGCAGGGCGCGCTTGCCGGTCAGGTCGGTGCGCGCGTTGCGCTTCGCGTGACTCATCGCCGCGCAGGTGGGGCAGAGCTGGTGGTAGAACGCGTCGACGACCGTGTAGGGCTGCTTGCAGATGTAGCAGGCGCGCGACTTCAGCAGGGTGCCCGCCGTGGGGGCGGTGGTCGAGCTCGAGATCGGGATGCCGCGGGTCTCGTCGTCGATGCGGTCGGGCGCCCCGGTGGCCGTGGCGGCGACCACCGCGCGGTCGGCGGCGGCGATCGCCTCGCGGATCTCGCGGCGCCGCTCCTTCTTCACGGCCTTGAACATCGCGGCGGTGGCACGGCGCACGGCGATGTAGTCGGGGTGCGTCTCGTCGACGCCCGCCATGTTGCCGAGCACGCGCAGCGTGGTGGCGAGGTCGTCCGGGTCGATGCCGCTCGGCGGCAGGTCGGCAGGGGCGGGGGTTTCGGGCACACGCGATTCTACGCCGGACGACGTGCGCGGTTGCTGTTAGCGTGCCAGCGTGACCACCTCGGACGCCGCCCCGACCCGTTCCCGCAGCATCCACGTGTCGGCCGCTGTCATCCTCAACCAGCACGACGAGCTGCTGCTGGTGCGCAAGGCCGGCACGACGGCCTTCATGCAGCCCGGCGGCAAGCCCGAGCCGGGCGAGACGCCCAGCGAGACGCTGAGTCGCGAGCTGCTCGAGGAGCTGGGGCTGTCGGTCGCGCCGGGTGAGATGCGGCCGCTGGGCCTCTTCACGGCGGCCGCGGCGAACGAACCCGGATTCCTGGTCGTGGCCGACGTGTTCGCCGCCGACATCGGCGACCAGGTGCCGGTGATCGATGCCGAGATCGAAGAGCTGCGGTGGGTTGGCCGGCGCGAGGCCGCGTCGCTCGAGATCGCCCCGCTGGCGCGGGAGAACTTCCTGCCCGCCTAGAACCGCCCGCTGCCCTCGGCGGGTCTCAGCCGGCGGTGGCGACGTGGATCTCGGACTCGAACGACGAGCCGTTGAGATCGAGGTAGAGGCGTCGTTCCGTGATGGACACGGTGAGGGTGTTCCGGCGCTCGAGGGCGCCGGTGGCCGAGTCGATGAAGCCGGGGTCGAAGCTGTACAGCGGGATCTCGTCCGCGCGGTGGATGCGTTTCCCGGCCCACGGCGCGGCCACCTTCACCGGGTCGCGGTGGGTGTACACCGCGACCCGCGCGGCCTGGAGGCTGCCGGAGTGCAGGCGCGCGGCATCCGGAGCACCCACCTCGATCCACGCGACGAGCGCTCCGGTGAGATCGCGCACGAGCACCGCGGGCTCGTCCGTCGCCGAGATCCCCTCGCTGAACGCGATGCCCTCCTCGTACTCGAGGCAGTAGGCGAGCACGCGTGTGAGCATGAACGCGTCGGTCTCGGACGGATGCCGCGCCACACGCACCGAGAGATCTTCGTAGACACTGCGATCGACGTCGGCCAGCTGGATGTCGAAGGTGTGCATGGTGACGCCGATAGCCATAGCCCCCGAGCATACGCGCCGACGGGAACGTAACGCGTGTTACATTCGTGACATGACGACGGATACATCTCCCTCTTGGCTGCTGCTCATCCCGAAGGTTCCGGCCGAGCCGTCGCGGCACCGCGTCGCGGTGTGGCGCGAGCTCCGGCGGATCGGAGCCGTTCCCGCCGCGTCGGGGGCGTGGACGGTGCCCGACCTTCCCGCGTTCACCGAAGCCCTGCCCACGGTGCGCGAGCTCGCCCAGCGCGGTGGCGGCGGTGTGTCGGTGCTGAAAGCCGCCTCGCACGGCGATGACGACGTCGCCGTGCTCCGCGACGCGTTCATCGCGGCGCGTGTCGACGAGTGGGAGGAGTTCATCGCCGACTGCGGCAAGTTCTCTGACGAGATCGACCGCGAGATCGCGAAGGAGAAGTTCACGTTCGGTGAGCTCGAGGAGGAGGAGCAGAGCCTCGACCGTCTTCGCCGGTGGCACCGCGACCTCCGCCGACGCAACATCGTCGAGCTCGACATCGCCGACGCGGCGAATCGGCGTCTCGACGAGGTGACCGAGAAGCTCGCCGGCTACGCCGAGCAGGTGTTCGCACGCAACGTGCCGGACTCGTCGCAGGACTGACCATGCCGGAATGGCTCGTCGTCGGCCTCGCGGTCGTCGCGGGGCTCGTGGCGATGTGGCTGGCGCTGCTGCTGGTGCTGTGGGTGCAGGCGCGCCGCGCGGGACGCAGCGTGGACTGGCGGCAGATCGTGCGGCTGGTGGGCGATGTCGTGGTGCTGCTGAAGCGGCTCGTCGCCGATCCCGAGGTGCCGCGGGGCACGCGCTGGTGGCTTGGCGGCCTCCTGGTGTACCTCTTGCTGCCCATCGACCTGGTGCCCGACTTCATCCCGGTGCTCGGCTACGCCGACGACGCGATCATCGTGGCGATCGCCCTGCGCTACGCCATCCGGACGGCCGGAAGGGCGGCGATCGAGCGTCACTGGCCGGGCACGGCCGACGGGCTGGAGAGTCTCCTGGCGCTGGTCGGGGTGAGCTGAGGCGGCCCAGGCGGGTGCGCCCGATGCCTCAGCTCTCCGTGCTGGTCAGGCCTTGGGCCACTCGATGAGCAGGAGACCCTGCTTGGTGCCGGCGAAGGTGACCTCGCCGTCGGTGAAGTGGTAGGTCATGCCGTAGCCCTCGTCGTCGGGGGCGATCACGGTGTCGGGGCTCTCGGTGATGTAGACGCCGTCTGCGGACTCCTCGCGCACCCAACCCTGTGAGATGAGCTCGTCCTGCACGTCGCCGGCCTTCGACTCCTCGAGGGGCGCCCAGCCGAACATCATGCCGTGGTCGCCGGCGGGTCCTTCGAAGTCGGCCCACATGCACTGCAGCCCGTCCTCGATCTCGGTGCTGCCGATGTACAGCGGCGACTCCTGCGCCGTCCAGCCCACACCCTCGAACTCGGCGACGACGGTCGCGGCGATCAGCGTCTCGCACGTCGGGTCTTCGGTCGACGTCGGCTCGGGCTCCGCCGTGGACGTGGGTTCGGGGGCGGCCGTCGTCGGAGCCGCCTCCGGGGCGGTCTCTTCGGGAGCCGCCTCGGGGGAGCCGGCGCAGGCGGTGAGGACGACCGCCGTCAGGAGGAGGGTGGCTGCGGTGCCGAGGATGCGGGAGGCGTGCATCGGGGAGGTCTCCGTAGGGGGATTCGGGAGGCGGATCGGGGGATCAGGCGGAGTGGAGCAGGTCGAGGTAGGCGGCGTGGAGCGTGCGGTTCGTCGCGAGTGACGAGCGGTCCGACAGGGAGTCGTGGCCCTCGAACGAGGTGAACTTGCCGCCGGCCTCGGTGACGATGGGCACGAGTGCGGCGATGTCGTATTCCTTGACGCCGAACTCCGCGACGAACTCGAGGCGGCCCTCTGCCAGGAGCATGTACGGCCACGCGTCGCCGTAGCCCCGGTCGCGCCAGACCGAGGCCGTGAGCCGCTCGAGGGCCTCGAGCTTGCCGGCCTCACGCCACTGCGCGATGCTCTGGAAGCTCACGCTGGAGTCGGCGATCGCATCCACCGTCGACACCGCGAGGCGCCGGGGTTCGCCGGCAGGTGTGTTCGTCCACGCGCCGTGCCCGGTGGCGGCCCACCAGCGACGCCCGATGGCGGGCTGGCTCGCGACACCCACCCGCGGCACGTCGTCGATCGCCAGGGCGATGAGGGTGGTCCACATCGGGATGCCCTTGAGGTAGTTCGCGGTGCCGTCGATGGGGTCGATGATCCATTGGCGTGCCGAGTCGCCGGTGATGCCGTACTCCTCGCCGAAGATCCCGTCGCCCGGGCGCTCGGTCTCGAGCAGGGCACGGATCGCACGTTCGGTGGCGAGATCCGCCTCCGTGACGTGGCTCGCGTCGGCCTTCAGGCGCACGTCGAGATCGGCGGCGTCGAAGCGCGCCATGGACGCGGCGTCGGCGGCATCCGCCAGCCGGAGCGCGAGATCGAGATCGCGCTGCAGATCTCCCTCGAACGGCGTGTCGAACGTCGATGCGGCGGAGGGCGAGGTCACGAGATCAAGGATAACCGCGGCGTTCCCGCCTCGATTTCACGAGACGCGATCGTGATGCTAATGTTGGTCCTCGGTTCGCCGCGTTGCGAATCTCGCACCTCTAGCTCAATCGGCAGAGCAACTGACTCTTAATCAGTGGGTTCAGGGTTCAAGTCCCTGGGGGTGCACCATCACCAAGAGCCGCCCGCGCGATGAACGCCGGGCGGCTCTTCGCATCCGTCCGGAGTCCCGAGAATCCGCCCGATAGGGTGGGCGCGATGTCAGATTCCAGACGACGAATCCGTGGCAATCCTGCCGCCGCCACCCGGGCGCCGTTGCGCGCGGCCGCGAACGCGATCGTTGTGGCGACGGCGACGCTCGCCCTGGCGGGCTGTGCGCCCGACCCGGATCTCGGCGCGGTCGAGAGCGGGCTCGCCGGCGTCGACAACGTGACTGCGGCGACGGCGTCGCCGCAGCACTCCAACTTCCCATGGGAGACGCAGGTGAACATCGACCTGTACGTCGAGGAGACGGACGAGGACGCGCTCGTGCAGACCGTGCGCGACATCGCTCCCGTGCTCGCAGCCGACCGCGCGACCTCCCGGTTCGAGACGACCGTCAACTTCTACGAGGGCGAACCGGCGGACTACGGCGATGACGGCGCCGACAGCTTCGATCGCGCCTACGTCCCGCAGGACGGCGGCGTGTTCGAGCAGGAGCTCGGGCTGACGGAGTTCGCCGGGATCGTGTTCGGACCCGGCGACGTCGAGCGCCTCGCCGCCGAGTCCGACTGACACCGGCCTCAGGCGGCGTCGCCGACCAGCACGGCCGCGGCCTCGTCCGCAGCGTCCGCCTCTCGCGCGTCGATGCGGGCGAGCGCGCGCCGGCCGAGCAGGATCGTCGCGGCGGCGATGATGACGGATGCCGCGGCGAAGACGTACGGCACGGTCGGGCCGTAGAGGTGCCACAGCAGGGCGGCGAGCGGGGGAGCGGCAGCTCCGCCCAGGAACCGCACCGCGGAGTACGACGACGATGCCACCGAGCGGGGGAGATCGGTGGCCTCCATGACGGACTCCGTCAGGACGGTGTTCATGATGCCGAGCAGCAGACCGCCGACGATGATGCAGGCCACGAGCGCCGCCGCGTCGTGCACCAGCAGTCCCGCGGCGACCAGGTCGAGCGCCAGGAGCGGCAGGGTCAGCAGCATCACGGTGGTGCGCGCCAGGTGCCGCATCAGGAGCGGTGCGACCCACACGCTCGTGAGGGCGAGCGCGACGCCCCAGCCGAAGAACGTGAATCCGATGCCCATGGCGCCGAAGCCGAGGGGGAACGGCGAGAACGCCAGCAGCACGAAGAACCCGACGTTGTAGAAGAGGGCCGCCACGGCGAGTACCGCGAGCGCCGGGATGCGCAGCGCCCGGAACGGCGCCGACAGCGGCACGGGAGCCGGCTTGTCGACCGGGCGCCGCACCAGCACCAGCACGGCCACGAACGCGATCGCCATGAGTGCCACGACACCGAAGAACGGGCCGCGCCAGCTCATCTCGCCGAGGAGGCCGCCCAGCAGCGGGCCGACGGCGATCCCGAGGCCGAGTGCTGCTTCGTACAGCACGATCGCGGCGCCGCTGCCACCGGACGCCGCCCCGACGATCGTCGCGAGCGCGGTCGAGATGAACAGCGCGTTGCCCAGGCCCCACCCGGCACGGAAGCCGATGATCGCGTCGACGCTGCCGCTGAGCGCGCACAGCAGGGCGAACACCACGATGAGCCCCAGACCGACGAGCAGGGTCGCCTTGGCGCCGATGCGGCTCGAGATCCAGCTCGTCACCAGCATCGCGAGCCCCGTCACCAGCAGGTAGCTCGTGAAGAGCAGCTCGGTCTGCACCGGGCTCGCCTGCAGCGACTCGGCGATCGCGGGAAGGATCGGGTCGACCAGGCCGATGCCCATGAACGCCACGACGCACGCGAACGCGACCGCCCACACCTGCGCCGGCTGGCGCCAGACCGAACCCGTGGTGCGACCGCTCACAGCCCAGCCTCCGCGGAAGCCGTGGCCGTCACGGCGCGGGTGCGATCGAGCTTGCGGGTGAGGACGGATGCCGTGGTCCGCAGCGCGTCCCATTCCTCCGCAGAGAGGTCGTCGAAGTGGGGTGCCAGGGCGGCGGTCAGCTGTCGCAGCCAGGCGTCGAGCGCCTCGAGCCCGAGCGGCGTCGCGGCGACCACGGTCGCCCGCGAGTCCGCGGCATCCGTCATCTTCTCCACGAGGCCGTGATCGGCCATCTGCCCGATCAGCCGCGTCATCCCGGGCTGCGTCACACGGCTGAGACGAGCCAGCTCGCCGACGCGGAGTGCGCCCTGGCCGCGGAGGATCGTGAGCGTGCGCCACTGCGCAGCCGGTGTCTCGCTGGCGGTCTCGAGCGCCGCGACGCGGGTGAGAGCGTGGGCGGCGACGATGAGGGTCTCGATGTCCTGGTCGTGGGTCACGGAAAAAGCATACCGCCGATATATACCGCGGGTATCGAAATGGCGCCGCGAGGCGGCGCGGAGTTCCGATTCGATAACGGCGACGCCCCGACACTCGCGCCGACTTGACGGACGAGCCATCCGTTTCCTACATTGCAAGAACCTGAATCGGATTTCATGTTTGCACCGAAGCGCCGATTCCAGCACCAGATCCTTCCAATGGGGAAAGGCACGCACATGCGGGTTACGAAGAAGTTGCTCCTGGGCTCCGTGGTCGTCACGGCAGCGCTCGGCCTGGCGGCCTGCGCGCCGACCGCCGAGACGCCGTCGGGCGGCGCCACCGACGGCGGCGGGCCGTCGGAGGTGACGGTCGGCATCGTCACGAGCGAGTCCGGTCCGCTCGCCGGCTACGGCAAGCAGTACCTCGACGCCTTCGAGGCCGGTCTCGACTACGCCACCGACGGCACAGGCGAGATCGACGGCACCACCATCACCATCGAGAACCGCGACGACGCGGGCGACCCCGACAAGGCCGTCACCGCCGTGAAGGAGCTCATCGGCGAGGGCGTCAACATCATCGCCGGCACGGCTTCCTCCGGCGTGGCGCTGGCCGTGGCCGAGCAGGCCGAGCAGAACCAGGTGCTCTACATCTCGGGCCCCGCTGCCGCCGACGCGGTGACCGGCATCAACGACTACACGTTCCGCTCGGGGCGCCAGAGCGCGCAGGACGTCGCGACCGCCGGAACGTTCCTCGACGACATCGAGGGGCGCACCGTCACGGTGTTCGCGCAAGACAACGCCTTCGGGCAGGGCAACGTCGCCGCGGTCGAGGCGATCCTCGGCGGCCAGGGCGCCACCGTCAACTCCGTGCTGGTGGCGGAGGACGCCACCGAGTTCACGCCGTTCGCGCAGCAGGTGCTCGCGGGCGAGCCCGACCTCGTCTTCGTGGCCTGGGCCGGCGCCACCTCCGGCGCGATGTGGCAGGCGATGAGCCAGCAGGGCGTCCTCGACGAGATCCCGGTCGTGACCGGCCTCGGCGACGCCGCCACGTTCGGCGCGTACGGCGAGGCGTCCGAGAAGATCAACTTCCTGAACCACTACTTCCCGGGCGCTCCCGACAATGATGTCAACACCGCGATGGTCGAGGCCATCGAGGAGGCCGGCGGCACCCCTGACCTCTTCAGCCCGGACGGCTTCAACGCCGCGATCATGATCGTGCAGGCCATCAAGGAGGGCAAGGGCGATGTCGACGCGATGGTCGCCGCCCTGGAGGGCTTCGAGTTCGAGGGCCCGAAGGGCTCGATGACGGTGCGCGAGAGCGACCACGCGCTGATCCAGGACATGTACCAGGTCAAGCTCGTCGCCGACGGCGGCACCTTCGTCCCCGAGCTCGTCGACACCGTCGCGGCCGACGAGGTCGCGCCGGCCGAAGCCGAGTGACGCGGAGCCGAACCGAACGATGAGCACTCCCGTCCCGTCCGCGCCGTCCGGCGAGGCCGCGCGCCGCGGCTGTCCGCTGAAGATCGAGGGCCTCGGTCTGCAGATCGGCGGCGCGACGATCCTCAAGGACGTCGAGCTCGACGTCGCTGCCGGCTCCCTCGTGGGTGTCATCGGCCCGAACGGCGCCGGCAAGACCACGCTCTTCAACGTGATCTCGGGGCTCATGAAGCCCACCGCCGGCCGCGTCGTGCTGGACGGCCGAGACATCACGACGGCGTCGGTGCCCGCGCGGGCGCGGGCGGGACTGGGGCGCACCTTCCAGACGTCGAGCCTCTTCCCGAAGCTCAGCGTGCTCGAGAACGTGCGTCTGGCGGCCCAGGTGTCGCTCGGCGGCTCGGGCTCGCTCCTGCACTTCCCCAAGCGGAAGGATGCCGCGACCGAGCTCGCGCTCGAGAAGCTCCGCGTCGTCGGGCTCGACCACAAGCGCGACGCGCTTGCGGGTGACATCTCGCACGGCGACAAGCGCAAACTCGAGATCGCGGTGCTGCTGGCGACCGAGGCGAGCATCGTGCTGCTGGACGAGCCGATGGCCGGCGTCGCCTCGGGCGACGTGCCGGGCCTGGTCGAGAACATCCGACAGATGCAGCGTGAGAAGGGCTGCACGCTGCTCATGGTCGAGCACCACATCGACGTGCTCATGGGCCTCGTCGAGAAGGTCGCGGTGATGTACTTCGGCACGATCATCGCGTACGACACACCGCAGCGGATCATGGACGACCCGCTGGTGCAGAGTGCGTACCTCGGCACCGGCTCGGGCGAGGGGGAGGCGGCATGAGCGGCTCAGCGGCCGGGGCTGCGGCATCCGCTCCCATTCTCAGCGTGCGCGACCTGCGATGCACCATCGCGGGGCAGCAGGTCGTGGAGGACGTATCGTTCGAGGTGCCGGCGACCGGGATCACAGCCGTGCTCGGGCGCAACGGCGTCGGCAAGACGTCGACCCTGCGCGGCATCCTGGGGCTCATCTCGCGGCGCGGCGAGGTGCGCCTGGCCGGTGAGCGCATCGACGGCCTGCCGACGCATCGCATCGTCCGACGGGGCGTGGGCTATGTGCCCGAAGACCGCGAGGTCTTCTCGAAGCTCACGGTCGCCGAGAACCTCGCGCTGGCCGAGCGTCAGCGCAACCCCCGGCGCGAGTTCGTCGCCGAGCTGTTCCCCGACCTCGTGGCCCGCCGCGACCAGCCGGCAGGCACTCTTTCGGGAGGTCAGCAGCAGATGGTCTCTGTCGCCCGGGCGCTGCTCAACGACAACCGGCTGCTGCTGGTCGACGAGCCGACCAAAGGTCTCGCCCCGAGGATCGTGACCGAGGTCGCCGATGCCCTCGAAGAGGCGTCGAAGACCGTGCCCATCCTTCTCGTCGAACAGAACCTCGAGGTCGTGCGGCGGCTCGCCGACGACGCGATCGTCATCGCCGGCGGTCGCGTCGTGCACGTCGGCAAGGCGCGCGACATCCTCGAGGACGACGACCTCACCCGGCGCCTCCTCGGCGTCCATGCGGAGCACGCAGACGCATGCGATGCACTGAGCGAGCGGAGCGAGTCGAAGTGAGCACCCTCGTCCTCACCCTGATCACCGGCGTCGGCCTCGGCGCCCTCTACTTCCTCGTCGCGAGCGGGCTGAGCCTCATCTACGGGCTCATGCATGTGCTGAACTTCGCGCACGGCGCGTTCCTGACATTGAGCGCCTTCATCGGCTTCATGGTCGCGCAGGCGCTCGGCACCGACTCGTGGACCTCGTTCCTGCTGTCGGTGCTCGTCGGCGCCGCCGTCGGCGCGGTGTTCGCGACGCTCACCGAGCTGGTGCTGATTCGTCCCTTGTACGAGCGGCACATCGAGCAGGTGCTCGTCACCGTCGGCCTCTCGTTCGCCGCAGTGGCTCTCTTCGAGGGCATCTGGGGCACCGACCCGATCCACATCTCGGGACCGCCGTGGCTCAGGCAGACCACCGAGGTGCTGGGGGCCCGCATCCCGAACACGTACTGGGTGCTCATGATCGCCGCCGTGCTCGTGCTCGCCGCGCTCGTGCTGTTCCTGCAGCGCACCCGCTACGGCATGATCATCCGGGCCGGCGTGGAGAACCGCTCGATGGTGACCGCCCTCGGCATCGACGTGCGGCGCTCGTTCACCCTCGTCTTCGCCATCGGCGGCGCGGCCGCCGGCATCGGCGGCGTACTGGCCATGCACTACTCCACCTTCGTGTCGGCCCACCTCGGGCAGACGCTGCTCATCTTCGCGTTCATCGTGACCGTCGTGGGCGGTCTCGGCTCGCTGACCGGAGCGGCGGTGGCCTCTGTGCTCGTCGCGGTCCTGCAGCAGTTCGCGAACTTCTACCTCGGCGGCACCGGCGACTTCATCGTCGTGATCCTCCTGGCCCTCGTGCTGCTGGTGCGCCCGACCGGACTCCTCGGGAGGAAGGCATGACCGTTCGACAGGCTCAGCGACCGGCGAACGGCGCGCGAGGAGCGGAGGATGCCTCGGACCCCGGCATCCGTCGATTCGTCCCCGCGGTCGTCGGGGTCGTGCTGGTCGCGTTCATGGCGGTGCTGCCGCAGCTGAACCTCTCGCTGCCGGGCATCCTGCCCACACCCACGTACATGCCCGGAACGCTGGCGCTGCTGTCGCTGTGCATGGTGTTCGCCGCCCTCGCGCTGTCGTACAACCTGCTGCTGGGATCGGGCGGCATGCTCTCGTTCGGCCATGCGCTGTACTTCGGCGCGGGCGCGTACGGGCTGGGGATCGCGCTCGAGCACTTCGGCGTGCCGCTGTGGCCGGGGGTCTTCATCGCACTCGTCGGCGGCATGATCATCGCCCTCATCACCGGCGCCGTGTCGATGCGCGTCTCGGGCATCCCGTTCGCCATGGTGACGCTCGCCTTCGCGCAGGCGGGGTCTGTGCTCGTACGTCGCAACTCGCAGATCACCGGCGGTGAAGAAGGGCTCAGCGTCAACACCGATCAGGTGCCCGACTTCCTGGTCGGCGTCATCAACACGCGCAACCTGTACTGGTTCACGCTGGTCGTGCTCGTCGTCGTCTACCTCGTGACGGTGTGGGTCGACACATCGCGCCTCGGTCACCTCGCCCGCGCCACGCGCGAGAACGAGCAGCGCGTGCGCGTCCTCGGGCTGTCGCCGTACAAGGTGCGCCTCATCGTCTTCGTGATCGCCGCGGTGCTCGCGAGCCTCGCCGGCGTGGCCTACATGCTGCTGCAGTCGGGCACCGTGCCGCGATCGGTCTCGGCCGACCTCACCATCACCGTGCTCGTCATGGTGGTGCTGGGTGGCGTGGGATTCCGCTGGGGTGCCATCGTGGGCGGTGTGCTCTACACGCTGCTGGACCAGCGACTCACGGTGCTCGCGGGCTCGGAGGCCATCGCCGGTCTGCCCGAGGTGCTGCGCATCCCGCTCTCCGAGCCGCTGTTCCTCTTCGGCGTGCTGTTCATCATCGTGGTGATGTTCCTCCCCGGTGGCATCGCCGGCACGATCGACGCCGCCGTGCGCCGCCGGCGCGGCGAGCGGGTGCGCGGCTCGCTCCGCGACCTCGACGACGCCGAGGACGCCGGCGACGCGCTCGACGGCACGGCGCCCGCGGCTGCGGACCAGGTGCGCGCATGACGTGGACCGCCGACCCCGAGATCGACGACGGACCGCACACGATCGGGCGGTGGATCGTCGACCGTGCCTCGCGATCGCCCGGGCGCATCGCCATCGATGACCGCGGCGTGACCACCGACTACGCGACGCTCGCGCAGCGGGCGACCGACCTGGCCGAGCGCCTGCGGCGTGCCGGCTACGGCCCCGGCGACCGCGTCGCGACCGTGTCGGGCAACTCCGCCGACCACGTCGTGGCCTTCTTCGGCTGCGCGATCGCGGGCGTCGCGTTCGTCCCGCTGTCGTGGCGACTCACGCCGCGAGAGCTCGCCGACGTGCTCACGCGCGCCTCGCCGGCCCTCGTCCTCATCGAGGACGAGCACGAGGCCCTCGCCGGCGAGGCCCTGCGCCTGGCGGCGGTACGGCCCCCGTCCGCCTCGCTCGGCGCGACGGGCGTCGAGTCCGGTGCCCCGGCTGCGGCGCAGCCGCGCAGCCGCCGCCCGGTGCGGGATGAGGATCCGCTGCTGGTGATTTTCACGTCCGGCAGCGAAGCGGCCCCGAAGGGCGTCGTGCTGACGCACGCCAACTGCTTCTGGAACAACCTGGCGCTGGCACAGGCGCTGCCCCTCGGTCAGGACGATGTCGTGCTGGCCATGCTGCCGCAGTTCCACGTCGCGGCCTGGAACTGCCAGCCGCTGCTGGCCTGGTGGGTCGGCGCGACGGTCGTGCTCGAGCGCTCCTTCCAGCCCTCGCGCGTACTGCCGCTCATCGCCGACCGGGGCATCACCGCCATGATGGGCGTGCCCACGCAGTACGCGATGCTGGCCGACGACCGCGATTGGGCCGCGACCGAGCTGAGCTCGCTGCGGCTCGCGCTCGTCGGCGGCGCCACGATGCCGCTGGCGCTCTCCGAGATCTGGGCGAGCCGCGGCGTGCCGCTGACGCAGGGTTACGGTCTCACCGAGGCCGCACCGAACGTCCTCCACCTGCCCGCGTCCGAGACGGCCGACGCGCCCGGCGCGGTCGGGCGTCCGTACCCGCACGTCTCTGTGCGGGTGGTCGATCCGGTGTCGGAGCTGGCCCTGGAGGGTGAGGCCACCGGCGAGATGTGGGTGCGCGGGCCGAGCGTCTTCGCCGGATACCTGGGTGACGACGCCGCGACGGCCCGCGCGATGCGCGGGGACTGGCTGCGCACCGGCGACCTGGTGTCGCGTGACGCGGCCGGCGTCTTCCGGGTCGTCGACCGGCTGAAGGACATCTTCATCTCCGGCGGCGAGAACGTCGCGCCGGCCGAGGTGGAGTACGCGCTGTGCCTGCACCCGCTCATCGAGGCGGCGGCCGTCGTCGGTGTGCCCGACCCGGTGTGGGGCGAGCGGGGCGTGGCCTTCGTGGTGCCGGCCCCGGGGGCCGCGCTCGGGGTCGACGAGGTGCTCGCCCACGCGCGCCGCAACCTGGCGGCGTTCAAAGTGCCGGTCCACGTCCGGTTCGTCGACGAGCTGCCGCGCTCGACGATCGAGAAGCTGGCCCGTTCGCGCCTGCGCCAGGAGGCGCTGGCCCTGATCGGCGACCCGGCAGGCAGCGGCGCGGATCCGCACGACGTCGTGCGCGAGGCAACGAAGGGGGAGGCCCGATGAGCATGTCCGACGAACTCGTCGAGCACGAGGAGCTGGTGTCGTCCGCGACGGGGCGGCCGCTGACGAAACGCGGCGAGGCCACGCGCCGGCGCCTGCTCGAGGCGGCAGAGCTGGTGTTCGCCGAGCAGGGCTACCACGAGGCATCCATCGTCAAGATCACCGAGCGCGCCGGCATCGGGCTGGGCACGTTCTACCTGTACTTCGACAGCAAGCAGGCGATCTTCGAGGCCCTGGTGCTCGACCTCAACCGGCGCGTCCGGCACTCGATGTCGGAGGCGATGACCGGGGCGTCCGACCGCCTTGCCGCCGAGCGGGCCGGTTTCGCGGGATTCTTCCGCTTCACCGCCGAGCACCCGGCGCTGTACCGCGTGGTGCGCGAAGCGGAGTTCGTCTCGCCGGAGGTGCTGCGCCTGCACTACACCCGTATCGTCGAGGGCTACGAGGCCGGGCTCCGCGCGGCGCAGGCCACCGGCGACGTGGATCGCGCGCTCGACCCGGAGACCACTGCGTGGGCGCTCATGG
This sequence comes from Microbacterium sp. M3, assembly GCF_033548675.1. NCBI lineage: Bacteria > Bacillati > Actinomycetota > Actinomycetes > Micrococcales > Microbacteriaceae > Microbacterium > Microbacterium sp. M3. The sequence goes on along the minus strand of NZ_JAWTZT010000002.1, from coordinate 829,239 downwards.
GCATGGGCGAGCTCATCGGCATGCGCTTCCTGTTGTGGGAGCGCGACGCCGAGGGCAGGCCGCCGGCCGAGCTCGACCCGAAGGTGTTCGCCGGGATGACCCGGTTCATCGACAACGCGCTCGCGCCGCGGGCGGAGGAGGAGAAGTGATGCGCGATCTCGCGGGCAAGCGGGCCCTGGTCACCGGGGGCGCCAGCGGCATCGGGCTAGCCTGTGCGCACGAGTTCGCTGCCCGCGGCGCGCACGTCGTCATCGCCGATCTCAACGCAGATGCCGCAGCGGATGCCGCCACCGCCGTGGGCGGCGAGGCATGGGCCGTCGACCTGTCGGACACCGGGGCGCTGGAGGATCTCACGCTCGACGTCGACATCCTCGTGAACAATGCCGGGATCCAGCGGGTCGCGCCGATCCCGGACTTCGATCCGGACGCGTTCCGGCTGATCCTGCGGCTCATGCTGGAGTCGCCGTTCCTGCTGGTCCGGGCGGCGCTCCCCGGGATGTACGCACGGGGCTGGGGCCGGGTCGTGAACATCTCGAGCGCCCACGGCCTGCGTGCCAGCGCGTTCAAGTCGGCCTACGTGGCGGCCAAGCACGGGCTCGAGGGGCTCTCGAAGGTGACCGCCCTGGAAGGCGCCGCGCACGGAGTCACCAGCAACTGCATCAATCCCGCCTACGTGCGGACGCCGCTCGTGGAGAAGCAGATCGCCGACCAGGCGAAGGTGCACGGCATCCCCGAGAGCGAGGTGGTCGAGAAGATCATGCTCACCGAGAGCGCCGTCAAGCGGCTCGTCGAGGCCGACGAGGTGGCCTCGCTCGCGGGTTGGCTGGTGTCGGACAAGGCCGGAATGGTGACCGGGGCGTCGTACACGATGGACGGCGGATGGACGGCCCGATGAGCGACGGCAGGCTGAATCACCGGTACCGCGCCCTCGACGTGCCCGTGCCCGGCGGCACGCTGCGCGCCGGGGTGTGGGAGCCGACGGATGCCGCGCCCGGCGCGCCGACGGTGCTGCTGGTGCACGGGGTCACGGCCTCGCACCTCGCGTGGCCGTTCGTCGTCGACCGGCTGCCCGGCGTGCGGGTCATCGCGCCAGACCTGCGCGGACGCGGGCGCAGCAACGGCATCGAGGGCGCGGCGGGGATGGCCGCACACGCCGACGACCTCGCCACCCTGCTGGACGCCGTCGGCGTCGACCGCGCGGTCGTCGTCGGTCACTCGATGGGCGGTTTCGTCTCGGTGGTGTTCGCCCACCGGCACCCCGAGCGCGTGTCGCGGCTGCTGCTCGTCGACGGCGGGCTGCCGCTCGACGTGCCGAGTGGGCTCAGCGCCGACGAGCTGGTCGCGGGGATCCTCGGTCCGACGGCCGCGCGGCTGTCGATGCGATTCGCGGATGTGGGGGAGTACCTCGAGTTCTGGCGCCGGCATCCGGCCTTCGCCGCGGCGTGGACCGCCGAGCTCGAGGAGTACCTCGCGTACGACCTGGTCGATGACGGGGCCGGCGCATTCCGCCCGGCGACGAGCTATGCCACGACGGCCGACGACACCGTCGACATGAACACCGGCACGGCGCTGCCGGAGGCGCTGGCGGGGCTGCGGCATCCCACCCGCGTCCTCACCGCGCCCCGCGGACTGCAGGACGACCCGCCGGGGCTGTACGCGCCGGAGTACCTCGCCGGAGTGCTCGAGGCGTTCCCCGAGGTGACGCACGAGCGGATCGACGGTGTCAACCACTACACGATCGTGATGTCGCCGGACGGCGCCGCGGTCGTGGCCACCGCCGTCCGCGAGGAGCTGGCGGCGGCGGCCACGACCGCGTGAGCGCTACTTCGTCTGGAACTGCGCGCTGAGCGTGGACCCGTCGGCGGTGGTCAGCACGACCGTGTAGCACTTGCCGGGCGTCTTCGGTGTCTGCCAGTTCTGGATCCACTGGTGTGCGGTGGCGTCGTAGCGGAGCGTCGTGTTGCCCGTGGTGGTGAGCACGTCGTCGCTCTTGGCGTCGGCCGGGTCGCAGCTCGCACCCTTCACCACGAACGCCGCCTTCAGCGTCGTGAGGCTGGTCACCTCGGTCTCGCCGGCGCGCACCGCGAACTTCAGCGGGACGGTCGATCCGCCCTTCACGACGTTGAGCACCGTCGTGCCCATGTCGACCGGCTTGTAGAAGCCGTCGAGCTTCCAGGCCTCGATCTCGAAGGTGGCCGATCCCTCGCCCGCGAGGTGGTCGGCATCTCCGGGGAAGCTCGCCGAGGCCGTCGCGAAGCCCACCGCCGTGTTGCCGGTGTAGGCGACGGTCAGCGGCTGGTTCAGCCCGCCGGCGCCCGTGACCGTGGCCGTGCACGGCTCGATGGCCGAGCCCGAGAACGGGATCTTCGCGGTCGGGCAGTTCACGACGACGAGCGAGGGCGCTTTGCCGATGACGAAGCCTCCCTGCACCGAGGTTCCGACGTGATTGTCGTCGCCCTGCCACGACGCGCTCGCCCCCGCGTCACCGGCGTGCACGTTGTCGACATAGGTGACCGGCACGGTGAAGGCCGCCAGGCCCGCCCCGCTCACGACGGCGGTGCACGGGGTGTGGGGCTCGCCGGTGTACACGACGGGTCCGATGCACGCCAGCGCGATCGACGACGCGGCCTTGCCGATCTCGAACGTGGTCGCGTCGGCGCTCGGCTCATGGTTCGGGCCGCCCGGGTAGGCAGCCGAGACGCGCGCCGCCGGTCCTGCCGCGATGTTGTTCTCGTACGTCGGCGTGACCGCGTCGTCGAGGCCGCCGGCGCCCACGACGCGTGCCGTGCACGGAGTGAGCGGCTGGCCGGTGTAGGTGTTCGGCGCCGTGCAGGTGATCGTCGTCGTCGTCGGCGCCTTGGCGATGCGGAACGTGGTGGAGGCCGTGCTCGACGTGTGGTTGCGGTCGCCGGCGTAGTCCGCCGAGGCGGTGGCTTCTCCCGCGGCGGTGTTCTTCTGGTATGTCACCGGAACGCTCTCGTCGAGGCCGCCGCCTCCCGTCACCTTCGCCGTGCAGGTCTCCTTGGCGGTGCCGTCGTAGACGGTGTCGGAGCATACCAGCGCGATCGACGAAGCCGCGGGCCCGATGGCGATATCGGCGGTGCCGGATTGCGGCATGTAGTTGGCGAACGCGAAGTTCCACCGCGCAGTGCCGCCGGGCACGTCGATGAACGTCTCGCCGAGGGAGAGGCCACTGCGGAGGTCTTCGTCGTTCAGACCCGTGCACGTGCCCTCGGCGCCGTGGGCGGCGCCGTCGTAGACGCCCGCGTAGCCGGTCACCGTGCAGGTCGCGCCGGCCGGAAGGATGGCGAACGACTTCGTGGCGCTCGATCCGCTGTGGTTGTCGTCGCCGGGATAGCTCGCCGAGGCCTGACCGGTGCCCGCGGCGATGTTGTCGGTGTACGACGGCGGCACCGATGCGGCGAGCCCGCCGACACCCACGACGCTCGCGCTGCACGGAGTGTGGGGCGCGCCGGTGTACGTGACGGAGGCCGGGCAGTCCAGGGTGGTGGTCGAGGGCGCCTTGGCGATCTCGAAGGTGGTGGTCGCGTCGCTCGGATTGCGCGTCGCGTCGCCGGCGAACGAGGCCGTCGCGGTCGCCGTGCCCGCGAGGGTGTTGGAGGCGTACGAGACCGGCAGGCTCAGGCTGGCCCCGCCCGCGCTGGTGAGCGTGGCGGTGCAGGGGGTGAGGGCGGTCCCGGTGTACACGACCGAGTCCGGACACGAGAGCGTCGTCGTCGTGTCGGTCTTGGTGGCGCAGGGACCGACCGTCCAGCGCGCCGTCTTGGAGACAGGACCCACGGTGATGGGCTTGCCCTCCCAGTTGGTGCCCGAGCCCGAGAAGGTCACGGTGCCGATGCGGCCTCCGGGAGTGGTGCCCGCCGTCAGCGTCACGGTGACCGTCGCCCCGGTGGGGGACAGGTCGTTGTTGCCGTAGACCGCGGTGCCCTCCCAGTCCTCCGGCACCTCGATGTCGCCGGCCACACCGTCCGTCACCGTCACCGACAGCGGCGCGGTCGTCTCCGCCGTGACGTTCACCCAGGTGTCGTTCTTGAACACCTTCTGGCCCTGTGTGTTGCCCTGGTGGCCGTTGCTCTTCAGATAGACGGCCACCTGCTCGGTCGTGGTGCTCCCGCACGCGACGGTGCCGAACTCGATATCGGCCTGCGTGCCGACGGCGATCGCGTCCCCGTCGACGAACAGGTCGTCGGCGTACGCCGCACCCCCGATCGAGACGAGAACCGCCGAGACCGCCAGAGCGACGGCGGACAGCACGGATGAACGCTGCTTCATGATCCCTCCCCAGGGGTACTGCGCTCCCCGGCCGGGTCCCATGCCGTCCGGGTTGCGATCAAACTAGCCCACGCGTGCTCGAAGCGATAGAGATGCTGCGCCGAAACGCGGGCAGTCCTGAGCCGACGCTGCGCGAGGCTCAGCCCGATGCGGTGCCCGCGGCCCTCAGCGCGAAGCCGCGATGCGCGTCGTGAGCTGGTGCGCGTGGGCGAGGAGCGTGCGCCCGAGCTCCGCCAGGCGTTCGGGCCCGAACCGGAACTGGACGCCGGTGAGGCTCAGGGCCCACTGCGGGTGGCCCTCGCGCGTGAAGACCGCCGCGCCGATGCCGTAGGAGCCCTCCACGATGAGGCCGGGGTTCACCGCATAGCCCCGCTCCTGCGTCTCGCGCAGGCGCGCGCGCAGTCGGGGCTCGCCGTGGGCCGCACCCCAGTCGCGCGGCAGCTCGGGGTGTCGTTCGAAGTAGGCGTCCACATCGTGGGGCGGCAGGAACGCCAGGATCGCCAGTCCCGCCGACGCGACGCCGAGCGGGAAGCGGACCCCCTCCGAGAGCACGAACGAGCGGATCGGGAAGCTGCCCTCCTCCCGCAGCAGGCAGACGGTCTCGTCGCCGCGCCGGACCGAGAGGAACGCGCTCTCCTCCGTCCGCACCGCGAGCGATCGCACGATGTCGCGCGCGACGGCGGTGATGTCGTACCGGGATGCCGCGACCGTGCCCATGAGGAACAGCTCGGGTCCAGGCATCCACCGCCCGGTCCGCTCGTCCTGGTCGACGAGACCCTCGTGCCGCAGCGCCGTGAGCAGGCGGTGCGTGGTGGGGCGCGTGAGATCGGCGCGGCGGGCGAGCTCGGCCACCGGCATCCCGTCGTCGCCGCCGGCCGTCACCAGGCGCAGGAGGTGCGCCGCACGTGCGATCGACTGCGCGCCGGGAACCGTGCGCTGGGCGGGTGTGTCCACAATATGGACGGTACGACGCCCGATGGCCACATGGCAAGCGCGGCGTGGTGCCGACGTCGGCCGCGGTGAAACATGGTCTGCGGAACTCCACGCTTCGGGTGGTCTCGGCACCGGAACCCGCGTCAGCCGGGCCGCGTGCGAGCAACCTTGTGGAGTTCTGCAGACGTCGTCCATGCGAAGGAGCGGAATGATCGACAAGACCTGGGAGTCGGCGGCGCAGGCCGTGGCCGACATCCCCGACGGAGCCTCGCTCGCGGTGGGAGGTTTCGGTCTCTCGGGCAATCCCATCGCCCTCATCGAGGCGCTGCTCGCGCAGGGCACCGGCGACCTCAGCATCGTCAGCAACAACTGCGGCGTGGACGACTGGGGGCTCGGCGTCCTGCTGAACGCCAAGCGCATCCGCAAGATGACCTCGTCGTACGTCGGTGAGAACAAGGAGTTCGAGCGGCAGTTCCTCTCCGGCGAACTCGAGCTCGAGCTGACGCCGCAGGGCACCCTCGCCGAGAAGCTCCGCGCTGGCGGCTCGGGCATCGCCGCCTTCTACACGCAGACCGGCGTCGGCACGCAGGTCGCCGAGGGAGGCCTGCCGCGCAAGTACGCCGCCGACGGCTCGATCGCCGTCGCGTCGCCGGTGAAGGACGTCCGCAGCTTCGATGTGTCGGGCACGGCTCGCGAGTACGTGCTCGAGGAGGCCATCGTCACCGACTTCGCCCTCGTGCACGCGCTCAAGGGCGACCGGCACGGCAACCTCGTCTTCAACAAGGCGGCGCGCAACTTCAACCCGCTCGCGGCCATGGCCGGGCGCGTGTGCATCGCCCAGGTGGAGGAGCTGGTGGAGCCGGGCGAGCTCGAGCCCGACAGCATCCACCTCCCCGGCATCTACGTGCACCGCATCGTGGAAGTCGGATCCGACATCGAGAAGCGCATCGAACGGCGCACGGTCAGCGTCGCGCAGGCCGCCGCCCGCGAGATGCCGGAAGGAGCCTGACATGCCCCTGACCCGCCACGAGATGGCTGCCCGTGCGGCGCGCGAGCTCGCCGACGGCGCGTACGTCAACCTCGGCATCGGCCTTCCGACGCTGGTGCCCAACTTCGTGCCCGACGGCGTGACCGTCGTGCTGCAGTCCGAGAACGGCATCCTCGGCGTCGGGCCCTATCCGACGGAGGAGAACGTCGATCCCGACCTCATCAACGCCGGCAAAGAGACCGTGACGACGCTGCCCGGCGCCGCGTTCTTCGACTCGGCGACGAGCTTCGGCATGATCCGCGGCGGCAAGATCGACGCCGCCATCCTCGGGGCCATGCAGGTGTCGGCGACCGGCGACCTCGCGAACTGGATGATCCCCGGCAAGATGGTGAAGGGGCCGGGCGGCGCGATGGACCTCGTGCACGGCGCCGCGAAGGTCGTCGTCCTGATGGAGCACGTCGCGAAGGACGGGTCGGCGAAGATCGTCGACGAGTGCTCGCTGCCCCTCACCGGACGGGGTGTGGTCGACCGCATCATCACGGATCTCGCGGTGATCGACGTGACGGATGCCGGACTCGTGCTGGTCGAGACGGCACCGGGGGTGACGGTGGACGAGGTCGTCGCGGCGACCGAGCCCCGCCTCACGATCTCGGACGAACTGAAGGTGGAAGCATGAATCACGACGATGTCGTCATCGTCGCCGCGGCACGCACGCCGCAGGGGCGACTGAAGGGGCAGCTCGCGCCGCTCACGGCGGTCCAGCTCGGCAGCGCGGCCATCAAGGGGGCCCTCGACCAGGGCGGCATCCCCGCCGACGCCGTCGACGCCGTCCTGGTCGGACAGGTGCTGCCGGCAGGCGCCGGCCAGAACCCCGCTCGCCAGGCCGCGGTGGGCGCCGGCATCCCGTGGGGTGTGCACTCCGGGTCGGTCAACAAGGTGTGCCTGTCGGGGCTCACCGCGATCATCGACGGCGCGCGCATGATCGCCGTGGGCGATGCCACCGTCGTGGTCGCCGCCGGCATGGAGTCGATGACCCGCGCGCCGCATCTGCTCATGGGCTCGCGCGACGGCTGGGCCTACGGCTCGATCGAGGTGCTCGACCACATGGCCGCCGACGGGCTCACCGACGCCTACGACCGCGAGAGCATGGGCGCGTCGACCGAGCGCCACAACGAGCGCTTCGAGATCACCCGGGAGGCTCAGGATGCCGTGGCCGCACGCTCGCACCAGCGGGCGGCCGCCGCGCAGGCCGAGGGCGTGTTCGAGGGCGAGATCGTGCCCGTCGAGATCCCGCAGCGCAAGGGCGACCCGGTGGTGGTGACGAAGGACGAGGGCGTGCGTCCCGAGACCACTGTCGAGACGCTTGCGGGCCTGCGACCCGCCTTCGCGCAGGGAGGCTCGATCACGGCCGGCAACTCGTCGCAGATCTCGGACGGCGCATCCGCCGTCGTGCTGACGACGCGCACGCACGCCGACGAGAACGACTGGCCGGTGCTCGCCGTGGTCGGCTCCTCGGGTCAGGTCGCCGGACCCGACAACTCCCTCCATGCCCAGCCCGCGCGCGCCATCGAGAAGGCCCTGGCGAAGCAGGGGATCACCGCGGCCGACCTCGACGTCGTCGAGATCAATGAGGCGTTCGGGGCGGTCGTGGCTCGATCGCAGGCCGAGCTCGGGCTCTCGGACGACGTCGTCAACCCCCACGGCGGAGGCATCGCGATCGGTCACCCGATCGGCGCGTCCGGCAACCGGCTCGTGGTGCACGCGGTGCACGAGCTCGTCCGCCGCGGCGGCGGCACCGCCGCGGTCGCGCTGTGCGGCGGCGGCGGCCAGGGTGACGCGCTGATCCTCACCCGCTGACGCGAAGGCGCCGCGGGGTCTGCGCAGACCCCGCGGCGTGTCGTGCAGAGCACGCGCCGTGCGGAGCTCGCGCCGACCGGCGCGGCGCGGCTGCCGTCAGTTCTGGACGCGGCGCTTGAGGAGCTTCTTCTCGTGCCCGTGGATGGGGGAGTCGTTCGCGATGACCCCGCCGCGCGAGGCGCGGCGCACGTCGACGATCGCGCCGATCGCGAGGGCCAGCGAGATGCCCCAGCTGATCCACGCGAGCGCCTGGCGCCAGGTGAACGGCTCGTGCTCGCGCAGTGCCCGCAACAGCGTCACCCCTCCGGTGAACGCGGTGAGGATGCCGGTGCCGAAGAGGTACTTGCGCATGCCGCCACGTTAGCGCGCGGGCCTGGCACCTTGCGCCCCTTGACACGAGCGGCAGCCGTGCGTCAAGGGCGCAACGGGCGTCACGGAGCCGCTGTTAGCCTGATCGTGCCGAGTCCACGAACCGTCAGGAGACCGCGTGACAGAGCCCGCCCCCACCGCTGAACTGGTCGTCGTCGCGAACCGGCTCCCCGTCGATCGGGTGACCTCCGACGACGGCGAACCAGGATGGCGGCGCTCGCCCGGTGGGCTCGTGACGGCGCTCGAGCCGGTGATGCGACGCGCCGACGGCGCCTGGGTCGGCTGGCCCGGCCAGCCCGACATCGAGGTCGAGCCTTTCGAGTTCGAGGGCACACATCTCGTGCCCGTCGCCCTCAGCTCCGACGAGGTCGAGAAGTACTACGAGGGCATGTCGAACGACACGTTCTGGCCGCTCTATCACGACGTGATCGCCGAGCCGCGGTACCGCCGGGTCTGGTGGGACTCGTATGTGCGGGTGAACCGCCGGTTCGCCGAGGCCACCGCGGCGGTCGCCGCACCGGGCGCCACCGTGTGGGTTCAGGACTACCAGCTGCAGCTGGTTCCGCAGATGCTGCGCGAGGCCCGGCCGGATCTCACCATTGGGTACTTCCACCACATTCCCTTCCCGGCATACGGCCTGTACTCGCAGCTGCCGTGGCGCCGCCAGGTGCTCGAGGGACTGCTCGGCGCCGACGTGATCGGCTTCCAGCGCGTCGCCGACGCCGGCAATTTCGCGCGCGCCGTGCGGCGGCAGTTCCGCTACGAGACCAAGGCGACGGGCATCACGGTCCCGAACCCCGACGGCACCTCCCGCCGGGCGCTCGCGAAGGCGTTCCCGATCTCGATCGACGCGAACTCCTACATCGAGCTGGCGCGCCGCGACGACGTCCAGGCGCGCGCCCGCGAGATCCGCGAGAGCCTCGGCAATCCCAAGAAGATCCTCCTCGGCGTCGACCGGCTGGACTACACCAAGGGCATCCGGCACCGCATGAAGGCCTTCGGCGAGCTGCTCGAAGACGGCCGCGTCTCGGTCGAGGACGTGACGCTCGTGCAGGTGGCGAGCCCCAGCCGCGAGCGCGTCGAGGCGTACATGCAGCTGCGCGACGAGATCGAGCTGACCGTCGGCCGCATCAACGGCGACTTCGACACCATGGACCACACCGCCATCCGGTATCTGCATCAGGCGTATCCGCGCGAGGAGATGGTGGCGCTGTTCCTCGCCGCCGACGTGATGCTCGTCACGGCGCTCCGCGACGGCATGAACCTCGTCGCGAAGGAGTACGTCGCCTCGCGCATCGACAACCGCGGTGTGCTCGTGCTGAGCGAGTTCGCCGGCGCAGCCGACGAACTGCCGAGCGCGATCCGCATCAACCCGCACGACATCGACGGCATGAAGGACTCCATCATGCGGGCGATCGAGATGCCCTCGGCCGAGCAGGGACGCCGCATGCGCGCACTCCGCAAGAAGGTCATCGACAGCGACGTCGCCCGGTGGTCCAAGTCGTTCCTCGACGCGCTGGACGAGGCACGGCGGACGCGGCGCGGCGGGGCGGGCGAGGCATGACCGTTTCCACCGACGACGACCTGCGCGCCGCCGTCGCGCGGGTCGCGGCATCCGATCGTCTTCTCGTCGCCCTCGACTTCGACGGCACGCTGTCTCCGCTCGAGGACGAGCCGATGGACGCACGGATGCTGCCTGCCGCGCGCGCCGCGGTCGACGCCCTCGTCGCGGCGCCCGAGACCGTCGTGGCGTTCGTCTCGGGCCGCAGTCTGGTCGACCTGCGGGTGATCGCCGAGCACGACGACGACTCGCGCGTGCTGCTCGCGGGGTCGCACGGCGCCGAGCACTGGAGCCCGGGGGAGGGGCTGACCAGTCACGGCGAGGATGCCGGCGACGTCGCGCTGCGCGATGCGCTGCGCGCGCACGCCGAGCAGGCCACGGCGCACCTCGAGGGCGTGTGGATCGAGCCCAAGACGTTCGGCTTCGGCGTCCATACGCGACGTGCGAGCCCCGAGGCCGCGGCGGAGGCGAACCGTCTGGTCGACGACATCGTCGAGGCCGAGGCGCCGCAGTGGCGTCGCCGCACCGGCTACAACATCGTCGAGTTCGCGTTCCGCCACGAAGGCAAGGATTCCGCGGTGGCCGAGCTGCGCGAGCGAGTCGGCGCGACCGCCGTGCTCTTCGCCGGCGACGATGTCACCGACGAGGACGCCCTGGCGAGCCTCGGCGACTCCGACGTGGGCGTGCGAGTGGGTGAAGGGGAGACCGCCGCGACCGTGCGCGTCGCCGACATCGCGGCGCTCGCGGACCTGCTCGACCGGCTGGCGGCGGAGCGGACGCGACGCGTCGGCTGAGCGTTCCTCGGCGGCCGACACCCGGGCCGAGGCGGTGCCCTCGCGGGAATACACTGAGTCAATGGCCCAGCTCGATTCGCCCGCCGACACGTCCATCGACATCAAGCCCCGCAGTCGCGTCGTCACCGACGGCATCGAAGCGACCACTTCCCGCGGCATGCTCCGCGCGGTGGGCATGGGCGACGAGGACTGGGACAAGCCCCAGATCGGCATCGCCTCGAGCTGGAACGAGATCACCCCCTGCAACCTCAGCCTCGATCGGCTCGCGCAGGGCGCCAAGGAAGGCGTGCACGCCGGCGGCGGCTACCCGCTGCAGTTCGGCACCATCTCCGTCTCCGACGGCATCTCGATGGGGCACGAGGGCATGCACTTCTCGCTCGTCTCGCGCGAGGTCATCGCCGACTCCGTCGAGACCGTCATCATGGCCGAGCGTCTCGACGGCTCGGTCCTGCTCGCCGGCTGCGACAAGTCGATCCCCGGCATGCTCATGGCCTCCGCCCGCCTCGACCTCTCCAGCGTCTTCCTCTACGCCGGCTCGATCGCCCCTGGATGGGTCAAGCTGTCGGACGGCACCGAGAAGGACGTCACGATCATCGACTCTTTCGAGGCCGTCGGCGCATGCCTCGCGGGCAAGATGAGCGAGGCAGACCTCAAGCGCATCGAGTGCGCCATCGCTCCCGGTGAGGGTGCCTGTGGCGGCATGTACACCGCCAACACGATGGCCTCGGTCGCCGAGGCCCTCGGCCTCAGCCTCCCCGGCTCGGCCGCGCCGCCGTCGGCCGACCGCCGCCGCGATTACTTCGCGCACCGTTCGGGCGAGGCGGTCGTCAACCTGCTCCGCCAGGGCATCACGACGCGCGACATCCTCACCAAGGAGGCGTTCGAGAACGCGATCGCGCTCGCGATGGCCCTCGGCGGCTCGACGAACGTCGTGCTCCACCTCCTCGCGATCGCCCGCGAGGCCGACGTCGACCTGAGCCTGCACGACTTCAACCGCATCGGCGACAAGGTGCCGCACGTAGCCGACATGAAGCCGTTCGGCAAGTACGTCATGAACGACGTCGACCGACACGGCGGCATCCCGGTCATCATGAAGGCGATGCTCGACGAGGGGCTCCTCCACGGCGACGCGCTCACCGTCACCGGCAAGACGCTCGCCGAGAACCTCGCCGACCTCGATCCCGACCCGATCGACGGCACGGTGATCCACACCTTCGACAACCCGATCCACGCCACCGGCGGCATCACCATCCTCCATGGCTCCATGGCGCCCGAGGGTGCCGTCGTCAAGACGGCCGGCTTCGACGCCGCGGTGTTCGAGGGCCCGGCCCGTGTGTTCGAGCGCGAGCGCTCGGCGATGGACGCGCTCGAGGCGGGCGAGATCACGGCCGGCGACGTCGTGGTCATCCGCTACGAGGGCCCCAAGGGCGGCCCCGGCATGCGCGAGATGCTCGCGATCACCGCGGCCATCAAGGGCGCGGGGCTCGGAAAAGATGTACTACTCTTGACGGACGGTCGATTCTCAGGCGGCACAACCGGCCTGTGCATCGGCCACATAGCACCCGAAGCGGTGGACGCTGGTCCCATCGCCTTCGTGCGCGATGGTGATCTGATACGGGTCGATATCGCGGCTCGCACTCTCGACCTACTCGTCGACGAGGCTGAGCTTGACTCCCGCCGCTCTGGCTGGGAGCCGCTTCCCCCGCGCTATACCCGTGGCGTCCTTGCCAAGTACTCCCGACTCGTGCGCTCCGCTGCAGAGGGCGCGACGACCGGTTGAGCCTGGCGTCCGACATCCGTCCGACCGATCTCTGAGGACCTCCTATGTCAGCCGACACCGCTGCCGCCATTCCGCGGCCGCCGGCCCGCACCGCTACGACGCCCGTGCTCACGGGTGCGGAAGCGGTCGTCCGCTCCCTCGACCTGCTGGGGGTGACCGACGTCTTCGGGCTCCCCGGCGGCGCGATCATGCCCGTCTACGACCCGCTCATGGACGACGAGTCCGTGCGCCACATCCTCGTCCGTCATGAGCAGGGCGCCGGTCATGCCGCAGAGGGCTACGCCGCGGCATCCGGTCGTGTCGGCGTCGCCATCGCGACCTCCGGCCCGGGTGCGACCAACCTCGTGACCGCGATCGCGGACGCCTACATGGACTCGGTGCCGATCGTCTGCATCACGGGCCAGGTCTTCTCGACCCTGATGGGGACGGATGCCTTCCAGGAGGCCGACATCGTGGGCATCACGATGCCGATCACGAAGCACTCGTTCCTGGTCAAGCGCGCGGAGGACATCCCCGGCGCCATCGCCGCGGCCTTCGAGATCGCCTCGACCGGCCGCCCCGGCCCCGTCCTCGTCGACATCACGAAGGACGCGCAGCAGGCCGAGGCCCCGTTCGTGTGGCCGCCGAAGATCGACCTCCCGGGCTACCGCCCGGTGACCAAGGCGCACGGCAAGCAGATCCAGGCGGCGGCCCAGCTCATCGCCGAGGCCCAGAAGCCGGTGCTGTACGTCGGCGGCGGCGTGGTGCGCTCGCGCGCGTCGGACGAGCTCCGCACCCTCGCGGAGTCCACCGGCGCACCGGTCGTGACGACCCTGATGGCCCGCGGCGCGTTCCCGGACTCGCACGCGCAGCACCTCGGGATGCCGGGCATGCACGGCACGGTGCCGGCGGTGCTGGCGCTGCAGGAGTCCGACCTCATCGTCGCCCTGGGCGCCCGCTTCGACGACCGCGTCACCGGCAAGGCGTCGCTGTTCGCGCCGAACGCCAAGGTGGTGCACGTCGACATCGACCCCGCCGAGATCTCGAAGATCCGCACGGCCGACGTGCCGATCGTGGGCGACCTCAAGGAGGTGCTCGTCGACCTCGACGCCGCCTTCCACACCGTCACCGCGGGCACGACGCCCGACATCGCCGAGTGGTGGTCGTTCCTCGACGGGCTGCGTGACGAGTTCCCGCTCGGCTACACCCAGCCGACCGACGGGCTGATGTCGCCGCAGTACGTCATCCAGCGCATCGGCGAGCTCACCGGCCCCGAGGGCATCTACGCCGCCGGTGTGGGCCAGCACCAGATGTGGGCGGCGCAGTTCATCAAGTACGAGCGTCCGAACGCCTGGCTGAACTCGGGCGGCGCCGGGACGATGGGCTACTCCGTGCCCGCCGCGATGGGCGCGAAGGTCGCCGAGCCCGACCGCCACGTGTGGGCGATCGACGGCGACGGGTGCTTCCAGATGACCAATCAGGAGCTCGCGACCTGCGCGATCAACGACATCCCGATCAAGGTCGCGATCATCAACAACTCGTCGCTCGGCATGGTGCGCCAGTGGCAGACGCTGTTCTACGACGGCCGTCACTCGCACACCGACCTCAACACCGGCCACGGCACCGTCCGCATCCCCGACTTCGTGAAGCTGGCCGAGGCCTACGGCTGCCTCGCCATCCGCGTCGAGAAGGAGGAGGACGTGGATGCCGCCATCAAGACGGCGCTCGAGACCAACGACCGCCCGGTCGTCATCGACTTCGTCGTGAGCGCCGACGCCATGGTCTGGCCGATGGTTCCGCAGGGCGTCAGCAACAGCTACGTCCAGTACGCCCGCGACCACTCGCCCGCCTTCGCAGAGCAGGAGGACTGACACATGCCCAGTCACGTGCTGAGCCTCCTGGTGGAGGACAAGCCGGGTCTGCTGACCCGCGTCGCCGGACTGTTCGCACGCCGCGGCTTCAACATCGAGTCGCTCGCGGTGGGCGTCACTGAGGTGCCGGGACTCTCGCGCATCACCGTCGTGGTCGACGTCGACGAGCTGCCGCTCGAGCAGGTCACGAAGCAGCTGAACAAGCTGATCAACGTGATCAAGATCGTGGAGCTCGACCCCGCCGCCTCCGTGCAGCGGGAGCACATGCTCATCAAGGTGCGCGCCGACAACCAGACGCGCTCGAACGTGCTCGAGGTCGTGAACCTCTTCCGCGCGCAGATCGTCGACTACGCCCCCGACGCGCTCGTGGTCGAGGTGACCGGCGACAAGGGCAAGGTCGAGGCCTTCCTGCGCGCGCTCGAGCCGTTCGGCATCAAGGAGCTGGCGCAGTCCGGCCTCGTCGCCATCGGCCGCGGCGGCAAGAGCATCACCGAGCGCGTCCTGCGCGGCTGACACCCCCTTTCGCATGCCGCTCACCGGTCGTTGAGCGAGCGAAGCGAGACGAAACGCAACGACCGGAATCAATCAAGGAGAAACACGAAGATGGCTGAGATCTTCTACGACGCCGACGCCGACCTGAGCATCATCCAGGGCAAGAAGGTGGCGATCGTGGGCTACGGCTCGCAGGGCCACGCGCACGCCCAGAACCTCCGCGACTCGGGCGTCGAGGTCGTCATCGCGCTCAAGGAGGGCTCGAAGTCCACCGAGAAGGCGCAGGACGAGGGCTTCGAGGTCAAGACGGTGGCCGACGCCGCCGCGTGGGCCGACCTGATCATGATCCTCGCTCCCGACCAGCACCAGCGGTCGATCTACAGCGAGAGCATCAAGGACCAGCTCACCCCGGGCAAGACGCTGGCCTTCGCGCACGGCTTCAACATCCGCTTCGGCTACATCGACGCGCCCGAGGGCGTGGACGTCATCCTCGTCGCGCCGAAGGCCCCCGGCCACACCGTGCGCCGCGAGTACGTCGCCGGCCGCGGCATCCCCGACATCATCGCCGTGGAGCGGGATGCCTCGGGCTCGGCGTGGGCGACCGCGCTCTCGTACGCGAAGGCCATCGGCGGCACGCGCGCCGGTGTCATCAAGACGACCTTCACCGAGGAGACCGAGACCGACCTGTTCGGCGAGCAGGCCGTCCTCTGCGGCGGTGTCTCGCAGCTCGTCCAGTACGGCTTCGAGACCCTGACCGAGGCGGGCTACCAGCCGCAGATCGCCTACTTCGAGGTGCTGCACGAGCTGAAGCTCATCGTCGACCTCATGTGGGAGGGCGGCATCGCCAAGCAGCGCTGGTCGGTCTCCGACACGGCGGAGTACGGCGACTACGTCTCGGGTCCCCGCGTCATCGACCCGCACGTCAAGGAGAACATGCAGGCCGTGCTCGCCGACATCCAGTCCGGCGCGTTCGCGGAGCGGTTCATCGGCGACCAGGACAACGGCGCGCAGGAGTTCCTCGAGCTGCGCGAGAAGGCCGCCGCGCACCCGATCGAGTCGGTCGGCAAGGACCTGCGCTCGCTTTTCGCCTGGAAGCAGCAGGACGCGGACTACGTCGAGGGCAGCGCGGCGCGCTAGCGCCGCGGTGCGCTCGACGACTCGGGTTGAGTAGCCGCGCGTCAGCGCGGCGTATCGAAACCAGGGCAGCGCGGCGCGCTAGCGCCGCGGTGCGCTCGACGACTCGGGTCGAGTAGCCGCGCGTCAGTGCGGCGTATCGAAACCAAGGCAGCGCGGCGCGCTAGCGCCGCGGTGCGCTCGACGACTCGGGTCGAGTAGCCGCGCGTCAGTGCGGCGTATCGAAACCAAGGCAGCGCGGCGCGCTAGCGCCGCGGTGCGCTCGACGACTCGGGTTGAGTGGCCGCGCGTCAGCGCGGCGTATCGAAACCAGGGCAGCGCGGCGCGCTGACCCACCGGCTTTGCGAGGCCCGGTTCCCCACGGGGGACCGGGCCTCCGGCGTTGCTGAGAGTTTCCTCATCAGCCGAGCCTTGTCGCTGACCTCGCGCGCGTGATGTGATCCTCGCCATGGGAGAACACATGCCTGACCACACGCCCGACTCCGACACCGCATCAGGGGCGGACACCCCGCTCCACCCGGGTCTCAGTCGTCGCAATTTCCTCGTCGGCGTCTCGGCCGCGAGCGTGCTGGCCGCCGCCGGCTGGGTGCAGTCGCCCCAGGCCCACGCGGCGCCGGGAGGGAAGTCCTTGACGATCACGATCATGGGCACGTCCGACATCCACGCCAACGCGCTCAACTGGGACTACTACAAGGACGCCGCCTACAGCGACAGCGCGGGCAACACCATCGGGCTGGCGCGGGTGTCGAGCCTGGTGAACCAGATCCGCGCCGACCGGGGTCGTGACCACACGCTCCTCTTCGACGCCGGCGACACCATCCAGGGCTCGCCGCTCGGGTTCTACTACGCCACCGTCGATCCCGTCGACGAGTCCGGCGCCGTCCACCCCATCGCCGCCCAGTTCAACGCCATCGGCTACGACGCCATCGCGCTCGGCAACCACGAGTTCAACTACGGCCTCGACTTCCTCGACTACTGGATCTCTCAGCTGGATGCCCCGGCCCTGGCGGCGAACGCGGTGCACGCCGGCACGACGGACCCGGCCTTTCAGCCGTACGTCGTGAAGAAGATGCATGTGCCGGGTCACAAGCCGGTCCGGGTCGGCGTGCTCGGGCTCACGAATCCCGGCGTCGTCATCTGGGACAAGGCCAACGTCAGCGGGCGCATCGACGTTCTCGACGTCGTCGAGACGGCGGCGCGCTGGGTGCCGGTGATGCGTGCGGAGGGCGTCGACGTCGTCGTCGTGAGCGTGCACGCGGGCGACAGCGGACTGTCGTCGTACGGCAGCGACATCCCCGTCGAGAACGCCTCCCGGATGCTCGCCGAGGAGGTCCCGGGGATCGACGCGATCCTGTTCGGCCACGCGCACGCCGACAAGCCGGAGGTGCGGGTGGTCAACAAGGCCACCGGCAAGGAGGTGGTGATGAGCGAGCCGAAGAACTGGGGCCAGCGCCT
Organism: Microbacterium sp. M3; assembly: GCF_033548675.1. NCBI lineage: Bacteria > Bacillati > Actinomycetota > Actinomycetes > Micrococcales > Microbacteriaceae > Microbacterium > Microbacterium sp. M3. Next base: position 811,733 of record NZ_JAWTZT010000002.1, on the reverse strand, counting down.
CAGCGTCTTCGACCTCGAGCTCACGATGGTGCGCGGCAAGTGGAGTGTGACCGCCGCGAAGTCCCTCACGGTGAACACCAACACGGTGGCCGACGACCCGGCGCTCGTGCAGGTCGTCCAGGCGCAGCACGACGCCGTCGTCGCCTACGTGAACACGGCGGTGGCGACGTCCACCGAGACCCTGTCGGCCGCCGAGTCATGCTGGAAGGACACGGCGATCCTCGACTATGTGAACCATGTCCAGATCGACACGGTGTCGAAGGCGATCGCCGGCACGGCCGAGGCATCCCTCCCGATCGTCTCGATCGCGGCGCCCTTCAACCGGGCGGCGACCTTCCCCGCCGGGGAGGTCACGATCAAGGACGTCGCCGGCCTCTACATCTACGACAACACGCTGCTGGGCTCGGTGCTGACGGGGGCGCAGATCAAGGACTACCTCGAGTACTCGGCCAAGTACTTCCTGCAGGTGGCGCCCGACGCCGCCGTCGCGCCGGCGACGTGGACGAACGCCCTCGGCACCCCCGACTACAACTTCGACCAGTTCTCGGGGGTCACGTACGACATCGACATCTCGCAGCCGCAGGGCTCGCGCATCGCGAACCTGGCGTATGAGGGCACACCGGTCGGCGCCGACCAGCGGTTCGTCGTCGCGGTCAACAACTACCGGCAGTCCGGTGGCGGCGGATTCCCGCACATCGCATCGGCACCGGTCGTCTACAACGCCCAGGTCGCGATCCGCGAGGCCATCGTCTCCTATGCGTCGGCGACCGGCGTGATCGATCCGGCCGACTTCCACGTGGAGAACTGGCGGCTGGTGCGCGCGGGGACACCCGTCTTCTGAACCGGGGACGGGGCCCGGCTCCCTCGGGCGGGAGGCGGGCCCCGGTCCCAAGACGAGCGGGCCGCTAGGCTCCCGTCATGGCCACACCCCGACCCGTCGAGATCGCCGTGCAGGACCCCGCCGGAGCGCGCGTCGCGATCGGTGCCGGCGCGGCCCGTCTGGAGCTCTGCCAGGCGCTCGAGGTCGGCGGGCTCACCCCCTCGCTGGGGATCCTCGAGGCGGTGCTCGGCGCGGTCGACCCGGCGGCGGTGAACGTGCTGGTGCGTCCGCGCGGCGGAGGGTTCGTGTACGACGCGGACGAGATCGCGATCGTGTCGGCCGACATCCGCGCGTGCGTCGGGCGCGGTGCGGGCGGCGTGGTGATCGGCTGCCTCGACGCCGCGGGCGGCCTCGACGTCGACACCCTCCGCAGATGGCGGGATGCCGCCGACCCGGCCACGCTCGTGTTCCATCGGGCCGTCGATGCCGCGGCCGATCCCGCCGCGGTCTTCGATGCGCTGGTCGCGGAGGGGGTCGACCGCGTCCTGACGTCGGGCGGTGCCGCGCGGTCCATCGACGGCCTCGACGCCCTCGCGGCTTTCGCGGCGCGCTCGGGAGACGTCGAGGTGATGGCCGGCGGCGGGGTGCAGCCGGCCGACGTTCCCGCGCTGTTCGCCGCCGGCGTCGACGCGGTGCATCTGTCGGCCCGCGGGCGGGCGGGGCTCGCGTCGCCCTCCGGTCCCGGCGGCGGGGCGGACGGGCATGACGTGACCGATCCGCAGATCGTCGGGGCGGCGGTCCGCGCGGCCACCGTGTGAATCACCGGCGTGACGCCGCTCGGGCGACCGCAAAGTCCCGCCGCCGTACACCGCCTGATCGACCCGGAGACCGTGGGGGTTCACCTGGGCGCGCGACCGTCGGGCCGTGCGCGACACGAACCGTGTGACCACATCCCTCGCGACGCTCGGCGTCCTCGTCCTGGTGGCGACGGTCGTCGGTGAGCCGGCGGACGCGATTGTGCCCGACCTGCCGGTGAGCGGCGCCGACGGCGGAGGCAGGGTGGTCGTCAGCGAGATCGCGCCGGCCGGCGTCCGCGGCGGCCGGGATGGCTTCTTCGAGCTCGAGAACCCCGCCGGCCGCCCGATCGACCTGACCGGCTTCGCGGTCTTCCGGTGTGACGGGGAGGGCGTGCGAACCCGTCTCACCGATCCCGAGGCCGACCTCCGGGGCGTCGTTCTCGGTGCGGGGGAGCGGCGCGTGTTCGCGACGACGAGGCTGGACGAACGCGGCTACGGGATCATCGTCATCGACCCGGGCGGGAAGACCGTCGACGCGGTGGCGGTGTACTCCGACGACCCCGCGCCCATGATGTCGGAGTGCGGCGGCCATGCCGAGCTCCCGGTGACCACTGCGGCGGCGCTGGGCGAGAGCTGGCAGCGCGTCGGCAGCTCGGCCTCCGACCCGACGTGGGTACGTGCGCGTGCCACGCCGGGATCGGGCAACGCCGTCCCCGCCCCGGCGCCCGGCGAGGTGCGGATCGAGGAGATCGCAGCGGCCGGCCCGGGCGGTCACGGCGACGACGTGCTGGAGCTCCGCAACACCGGCTCCACCCCTGTGGACCTCGGCGGGTGGCGGCTCTACCGCTGCACCGCGACCGGTGCGGCGCCGTCGGACGCGCTGCAGCACGTCTTCGCACCCGGGCTGTCGCTGGCACCCGGCGCGCGGCTCGTCGTCGGCGGACCGGGCTTCTCCGGGGTCGCCGACGTGCAGACCACGACGTCGCTGGCCGACACGGTGTCAGGCGCACTGCTCACCACCGCCGACGGACGCCGTGTCGACGGCGTCGGGGTGTCATCGCGCGAAGACACCGCGTGCCAGACCGGACGGGTCAAGCTCCCGGCATCACTGGACTACCGCGCGGGGGAGAGCTGGCAGCGGCAGGACGACGGCGGATTCACGACGGCCGGCCGCACCCCCGGGGCGCCCAACGCCGCCGGCGAAGGCCGGGTCGCGGCATCCGTCTCCTCGCTCTCCGCGGATGGAAGACGGCCGGGCGTGGCGATCAGCGAGATCGCGACCGATCCGGTCATCGAGGGAGCCGTCCGCCACAACTTCGTCGAGATCGCCAACTACGGCAGCCTCGACGTCGACATCTCGGGCTGGACGCTGGTCGCGTGCGGCGCCGACGGATTCCCGCGGTTCGACGATCTCGCCCGCATCCCGGCCGGCACGCAGCTCGCCGCCGGCACCACCTGGACGGCGGCGCTCACGGGCACACCGGCGGCAGCGGACGCCGATGCCCGGTACGAGACGGCGCTCGAGCTGGCCGGTGCGGGAGCGTGGCTGCAGGATGCGTCGGGCGAGCGGGTCGACAGCGTGGGCATCTACCACCGCAACGAGATGGACGGCAGTGTGGCGCAGGAGAGTCCGTGCACGAACGGCCTCCCGCTTCCCACGTTCGCCGTCGACCGGCTGCGGGGCGAGACCCTGCAGCGCACCGCGTTCACCGGCGATGATGCGAGCGACTTCGCCCCCGGCGCGGCCACGCCCGGGCGGATGACAGCGCCGCAGGCGCACGCGCCCGACGACCTGGTGACGCAGGCCCTCGCGCTGGCACGTCGCCAGCGCGCGGCCGAGCCCACGCCTATCGAGACCGCGGCGGTCGGTTCGCCGGCAGCCGCCGCGACGGCGCCGCGCGGTCAGGCGCTCGAGGTCGTGGCGGCATACGCGGGCGCGACCGCCGCGCCGCTCACGACGCTCGCGACGCCCGGGGAACGCGAGGCCGGCGTGACAGATCTCATCGCGCGGGACGACGGCTACGACCTCCCGTACCTGCGGCTGCGGGTGCGCCTGCCGGAGCAGGGGGCGACGGTCACGTGGCAGGGGCGCACCGTCGGACGCGCCGAGGTGCGGCTGTCGGTGTGGGCCCCCGCACCGGATCGGCCCGGCTCCGGCGTGTGGCGCGTTCTCGACGCGGCCGCGGGGGAGGGGACCGGGACGGATGCCGCCACCGACGCGGCGCTGCGGCTCGACGGAGCGGTGCGCGAGGCCGAGGTCGCCGATGGCGTCGCGGATCTGCTCGTGCAGGTCGTCCCGCGGGCGGAGTCGGCCGCCGCCGACGCGGACGGCATCGCCGATCCCGACGACTACGACGTCGCCGTCGGCCACCTCACCGACACGCAGTACTACTCCGAGGCCTACCCGGAGGTGTACGCGGCCGAAGTGGCGTGGCTGGCCGCCAACGCCGACGCGCGGAAGATCGGTTTCGTGACCCACACCGGCGACCTGGTGCAGAACTGGATCGATCCGGGTCAGCCCGACGACCGGGCGCGCCGCGAGTACGCCGTCGCGTCGCGCATGCAGCGGGTGCTCGACGACGCCGGGATCGCCAACAGCGTGCTGCCGGGGAACCACGACAACAAGCGCGGAGTCACCAACGACCTCTTCAACGAGTACTTCGGGCCGGACCGGTACCGCGACCAGCCCTGGTACGGCGGTTCGATCGCGGCCGGCGACAACAGCGCGAACTGGTCGCGGTTCGAGGCCGCCGGTGCGGCCTTCCTCATGCTCTCGCTGCCCTACGCCTACGGCGAGCGCGAGATCGCCTGGGCCGAGGACGTCGTCGCCGCCCACCCCGACGCCAATGTCATCCTCTCCACGCACGAGCATCTGACCCCCGCGGGCGCCGGCCACGACGCCGAGCGCTCGTCGACGTCGCGCTGGGTCTCACGCGGGGACGAGCTGTGGGAGCGGGTCGTCGCCCCGCACCGCAACGTCGTGCTCGTGCTGTCTGGTCACTTCCACGGCCTCGGTGCGATCGTCACCGAGGACGCCGGCGGGATCCCCGGCCACACGGTCGTGGAGGCGCTCGCCGACTACCAGGAGTTCCGCACCCCGACCGGCGAGCGTGCGACGGGGTTCCAGCGGCTGCTGCAGCTCGACCTCGCGGCCGGCGTGCTCGCCGTGGACACCTTCTCGGTGCCCCTGCAGGCCACCGCGAGCCACCCGTACGACTACTCCCAGTTCCTGCCCGATGACGGCGACGAGGCGACGCCGTCGAACGAACGGCCGTGGCGCATCCTCGCGCAGGGGCTGCAGCACCGCTACACAGCGGCCGACGACGCCTTCGCGGTGTCGCTGTCGCTGCAGCACGCGAAAGCGGTGGCGACGGACGCGCTGACCGTCCTGCCGGACTGAGGTATCACGCCGCGCCCTGCACGCCTCGGGAGCGGGTGGGGCCATCCCCGCGCACTGACCGAAACCACCTCGCAAGGAGCCGTCATGAACGTAGAACCGTGGACCACCGTCGGACAGGGATCGACGGGGGCCGTCGTCCCCGGCATCCAGTACCTCCTGCGTGCGCACGGTCACGCCGTCGCGGTGGACGGCGACTACGGTCCGCAGACGGCGGCCGCGGTCACCGCGTTCCAGACGGCACAGGGAGTGCCCGCCGACGGCATCGTCGGGCCCATCACCTGGCCGCGCCTGGTGATGGCGGTGCAGCAGGGATCCACGGGTGACGCCGTGCGCGCCGTGCAGCAGTTCGGACTGCAGCGGTCGCCGGGCGAGGACCCGCTCGCCGTCGACGGCAGCTTCGGCCCGATCACGAAGGAGCGGGTGGAGTTCTTCCAGGAGTCGTGGGGGCTCACGCTCGACGGCGTCGCGGGACGCGAGACCTGGTCGTTCCTCAGCACCTTCGTACCGGGCGTGCAGCCCTGGGCGCTGGTGAAGCAGGGCGCTTCGCAGGCGACGAACTGGCGCGTGCTCGCCGCGCAGCACCTGCTCCGCGCACACGGCGCCACGATCGCGGCGGACGGCGTGTTCGGTCCGCAGAGCGGGCAGGCGGTACGGGACTTCCAGCAGACCCTGCGCGCGGTGGAGATCTCGACGACGCTCGGCCAGCTCGACTGGCCGGGCCTGATCATCACGGTGCAGCAGGGCGACGGACCGGCGGGCGTCAAGGGCGAGGCGGTGCGGGCCGTGCAGACGCTCCTGGCCGACCTCGAGGTCGATGGCGACTTCGGTCCGCTGACCGCCGCGGCGGTGCGTGAGTTCCAGCAGGTGTTCCTCCCGCCCGCCGACGGCGTCGTCGGGCCCGAGACCTGGCACACGCTGATGGTCCGGCTGTTCGACTGAGCAGCCGGGGCGGGGAGCCGGCGGCGTGCCGGGCGGCTCCCCGGCCTGCCGGCCGGCGGCACTACGCTGGACGGGTGACACCCGGCCGCGACGACGACGCCCTCACCTGGGACGGCGACGACGACCCCACACTCGATCTGGGCGATTCCGCCGACACCCCCGACTCCGCCGAGGCTGGTCGGCGCGACGTGCCGGACCCCGACGCGACCCCCGACGCTGCCGCCGCGAACGCGACGCCCGCGCGGCTCCCGCAGGGCTTCACCGCCGTGGGCAAGGGCAGCGACACCGTGGGTTCCGAGCTGCCGGCGGCCGCGGCATCCGACGACAGTGCGAGCGACGCCGCTGCCGCGCACCGGGCCGCCGAGTCTGCGCCCATGGGCAACGGCACGCTCGTGGCGCTGGGCGTCTTGGGCGGGATCTACGCGCTGTACGCCGTCGGGTGGCTCATCGGCGGCCTGCGGCTGCAGGGGCGTGCCCAGTACCTCGTGCTGGACGTCATGTACCAGGGCAGCCTGTGGCTCGCCGTGCTCGCGCCCCTGCTGTGGTTCGCGACGACCCTGCTGCTCACCCGCCGCGCCCGTCCGTGGCTGCGCTTCGCCTGGCTCGCCGCCGGCGCCGTGCTGCTGCTCCCGTGGCCTTTCGTGATGATCGGGGCGGTCGGGCAATGAGCGAGCGAGGGACGGATGCCGTGGCAGCCGGTGCGAAGCGGGCGAAGACGCCCACCTGGCTCGTGGCCGCCATCTCGGGTGTCGTCGGGCTGTTCTACGCCTACGCGGTCTGGAACGCCATCGGCAACCTCGTCGCGACGCTCGGTGTCTTCGGCGACGCCGGGCTCACGCTGAACGCGCTCGGGTGGTTCATCTGGATCTTCGCCGCCGCGTTCCCGATCCTCGTCTGGGGAGCCGCGTTCGCGATCGGCCATCGGCGGGCGGCGCACGAGCTTCTGCTCGTCATGCTCACGGGCCTCGCCCTGGTCGCCGTGTTCTGGTTGAACGTCGTGGCCTACACGACGCTCAACTCCGCGTCCTTCCTCGGCTGAGGTCGCCGTGCCGCGCGGCGTCACACGGTCGGGGCGGCGGACGCGCGCGAGGTAGGCTGGCACAGGCCTCGCCCCCGACGGCGTGCGGCGCGGCATCCGGTCAGCCCTGCTCCGCGCGTTCCGCGCATGCCCCACGAAGGAACACCCGTGCCGAAGCCTGTCGTCCTCATCGCCGAAGAGCTCTCACCCGCCACGATCGATGCCCTGGGTCCCGACTTCGACGTTCGTCACGTCGACGGCACCGACCGTCCCGCGCTGCTGTCGGCGCTGGCCGACGCCCACGCGGTGCTCATCCGCTCGGCCACGAAGGTCGACGCCGAGGCCCTGGCCGCGGCCCCCGCGCTGAAGGTGGTGGCGCGCGCCGGCGTCGGACTCGACAACGTCGACATCAAGGCGGCGACGACCGCCGGCGTCATGGTCGTCAACGCCCCGACCTCGAACATCATCTCGGCCGCCGAGCTGACGGTGGGCCACATCCTGAGCCTCGCCCGCCGCATCCCGGCCGCGCACGCGTCGCTGGCGGGCGGCGCCTGGAAGCGCAGCTCGTACACGGGCACCGAGCTGTTCGAGAAGACCGTGGGCATCATCGGCCTCGGGCGCATCGGGGCGCTCATCGCCGCGCGCCTGCAGGCGTTCGGCGTGACCGTCGTCGCCTACGACCCGTACGTCACCCCGACGCGCGCGCAGCAGCTCGGCGTGCAGCTTCTCGAGCTCGACGACCTGCTCGCCCAGAGCGACTTCGTCACGATCCACATGCCGAAGACCCCCGAGACGACGGGGATGATCGGCGCCGAGCAGTTCCGCATCATGAAGAAGACGGCGTTCGTCGTCAACGTGGCCCGCGGCGGACTCATCGATGAGGCGGCGCTGTACACGGCCCTCACCGACGGCGAGATCGCCGGTGCCGGCCTCGACGTGTTCACGAGCGAGCCGCCCGCCGCCGACGGCACCGCCTTCCCGCTGCTGAGCCTGCCGAACGTCGTGGTCACTCCGCACCTCGGCGCCTCGACCGACGAGGCGCAGGAGAAGGCGGGTGTCTCGGTCGCCAAGTCGGTCAAGCTCGCCCTCGAGGGCGACCTCGTCCCCGACGCGGTGAACGTCGCGGGCGGCATCATCGACCCGTTCGTCCGCCCCGGCATCGCACTGGTCGAGAAGCTCGGGCAGTTCTTCACGGGCATCTCGCACAGCGCCCTCACGAGCCTCGACATCGAGGTGCGCGGCGAGCTCGCCGCCTACGACGTCAGCGTCTACCGCCTTGCGGCCCTCAAGGGCATCCTCGCCAACGTGGTCAGCGAGAACGTGTCGTACGTCAACGCGCCGCTGTTCGCCGAGCAGCGCGGCATCGAGACGCGGCTGATCGTCGAGGCCGAGAGCCCGCTCTACCGCAACATCACCATCCTCCGCGGCACGCTCGCCGACGGCTCGGTCCTGACGGTCGCCGGCACCCTGGCCGGCACCCGCATGGTGCCGAAGGTCGTGGGCATCAACGGGTACGAGATCGAGGTGCCGATCGAGCGTCACCACCTCGTCATGCGCTACGCCGACCGGCCGGGCATCGTGGCGATCTACGGTCAGAAGCTCGGCAGCGCCGGCATCAACATCGCGGGCCTCCAGGTCGCGCAGGCCGATGCGAGCGGCCGCGCCCTGTCGGTGCTCACGGTGGATTCGCCCGTTCCGGACGACCTCCTCGAAGACATGCGCGAGTCCGTCGGAGCCGACCTCTTCCGCCGCATCGAGCTCACCGAGGAGTGAGCCCGGCGCCCGCGCGCGACCGTCCGATGGTCAGTCGCGCGCGGCGCGCTCCACGAGGGCGACGAGGGCGTCCATCGCCGCGCCGCGCGGCACCGGCCCCGGGATCGCGCCGCCTGCGAGGGCGTTGTTGAAGTAGAGCCCGTCGCTCACGAGCATGACGAGGTCCAGCGCGGCCTCGTCCCTCGTGTCGTCGCGCAGGGCGTCGGCCCAGCGGTCGCGGATGCCGCGCAGCGCCTCGGACGCCGCGGGGCTGCCGCCCTGCGCCAGGCGCGAGACCGCGAGCACCGCACGGTCCAGCGGGTCGTTCTCCATCGCCGATGAGCGCAGGAAGTAGGCGATCGGCCCCTCGGGGGCCGCCGCCATCGCGGCCACATCCTCGTCGACGAGGTCGCGGAGCCGGGCGATCGCCGCCGACTCGAGCGCGTCCTTGGTGCCGAAGTGGTAGAGCAGGCCGCCCTTGGACACGCCTGCGGCCTTCGCGGTCGCGTCCATGGTGGCGGCGCGCTCGCCCTCTTCGACGAGGATCCGCTCGAAGGCGTCCAGCACCTTGTCGCGGGCGAGGGGAGGACGGCTCATGGGCTCGATGGTATCGACAGCGGTCGAGGCATCCTGTTACTATACCGGCTGGACGGTATAGAAATGATGACTCTCACTCAGGAAATCTCGCTCGCCGACGCGCAGGGACGCAAGGTCGGCTGGCGCGGATGGGCCGCGCTCGTCGTGCTCATGCTGCCCGTGCTGCTCGTCTCGGTCGACAACACGGTGCTCTCGTTCGCCCTGCCCGCCATCGCCCTCGAGCTCGGTCCCACGAGCGCCCAGCAGCTGTGGATCATCGACGCGTACCCGCTGGTGCTGGCGGGCCTCCTCGTCACGATGGGCACGCTCGGCGACCGGTTCGGCCGGCGGCGGATGCTGCTCATCGGCGCCACCGGCTTCGCCGCCGTGTCGGTGCTCGCGGCCTTCGCGCCGAGCGCCGCATGGCTCATCGCGGCCCGGGCGGGGATGGGTGTCTTCGGCGCGATGCTGATGCCGTCGACGCTGTCGCTGCTGCGCAGCATCTTCACCGACCGGGACCAGCGGCGGCTCGCGATCGCGGTGTGGGCGTCGATGTTCTCCGCCGGCGCGGCGCTAGGCCCCATCGTGGGCGGCCTGCTGCTCGAGCACTTCGCGTGGGGCTCGGTCTTCCTGATGTCGGTGCCGGTGCTCATTCCGCTGCTGGTGCTCGCTCCGCTGCTCGTGCCCGAGAGCCGCGACCCGAAGCCGGGTCGCATCGACCCGCTCAGCATCGCGCTGTCGATGGCGACGATGATCCCGATCGTCTACGGCATCAAGGAGCTCGCTGTGCACGGCTTCGTCGTCGCCGCGTGGCTGCCCATGCTGGTGGGGCTCGGGTTCGGCGTGCTGTTCGTGCGGCGGCAGCTGCGCGCCGCGTCGCCGATGCTCGACATGCGCCTGTTCCGGCAGGGCACGTTCAGCGGCGCGCTGCTGGTGAACCTGCTCAGTGTGATCGCCCTCGTCGGCTTCCTGTTCTTCGTCGCCCAGCACCTGCAGCTCATCGTCGGGCTCACGCCGATGCAGGCGGGGCTCGCGCTCGTGCCCGGGCTGGCGATGATGATCGCCGCAGGCCTCGCGGTCGTGCCGATCGCGAAGAAGTGGCCCGCCCGCGTGGTCGTTCCGACGGCGCTCGTCTTCTCGCTGGTGGGCTACGTCGCGGTGGCCTTCGCCACCGGCCCCGAGAGCGTCGCGGCGCTCGTCGCCGCCTTCATCTCGCTCGGGATCGGCATCGGCGCCGCCGAGACGGTCTCCAACGAGCTCGTGCTCGCCAGCGCGCCGCCGGCGAAGGCGGGTGCCGCGAGCGCCGTGTCCGAGACCGCGTACGAGCTCGGGGCGGTGCTCGGCACCACCGTGCTGGGCGGCATCCTCACGGCGCTCTACCGCACGAATCTCGTCATTCCGGAGGGGGTTCCGGATGCCGCGGCCGCCGCCGCGTCCGAGACCCTGGCCGGTGCGATGCACGCGGCCGACACGCTCGGCGGGGCCGCCGGCGCCGCGCTGGCAGACGCCGCGGCGATGGCCTTCGACGCCGGTGTGACGGTGACCGCGCTCATCGGCGCGGTACTCGTCGTCATCGCCGGGGTCATCGCGGCCACTACCCTGGGAGGGTCCCGCCAGAAGTCGTAGGAGCACCATGTCGCGTGTCGTGAAGCTGGCCGTCATCCCGGGTGACGGCATCGGTCCGGAGGTCATCGCCGAGGCGGAGAAGGTGCTGGATGCCGCGACCGCGGGCAGCGGCATCCGCTTCGAGAAGACCCGGTTCTCGCTGGGCGCCGCGCGGTACCTCGAGACCGGCGACACGCTGACGAGCGACGATTTGGATTCGATCAAGGCGCACGACGCGATCCTGCTCGGCGCCGTCGGGGGAGTGCCGGGCGACCCGCGGCTGAAGGACGCCAACATCGAGCGCGGTCTGCTGCTGAAGCTCCGCTTCGAGCTCGACCACTACGTGAACCTGCGCCCGTCGAAGCTGTACCCCGGAGTGCCGGGTCCGCTCGCCGAGCCCGGCGACATCGACTTCGTGGTCGTGCGCGAGGGCACCGAGGGGCCGTATGTCGGCAACGGCGGCTCGATCCGCACGGGCACGCCGCACGAGGTCGCGAACGAGACGTCGGTGAACACCGCCTTCGGCGTGGAGCGGGTGGTGCGCTACGCGTTCGACCTCGCCGAGCGTCGCTCGAAGAAGGTGACGCTGGTGCACAAGACGAACGTGCTCGTGCACGCCGGCGGCATCTGGAAGCGTCTGGTCGACGAGGTGGCCGCTGAGCACCCCGGCGTGGCCGTAGACTATCTGCACGTCGACGCGGCCACCATCTTCCTGGTCACGAACCCGGGCCGCTTCGATGTGATCGTCACCGACAACCTCTTCGGCGACATCCTCACGGACCTGGCCGGCGCCGTCACCGGTGGCATCGGTCTCGCCGCATCGGGCAACATCAACCCCGACGGCGCGTTCCCCTCGATGTTCGAGCCCGTGCACGGTTCGGCGCCCGACATCGCAGGTCAGCAGAAGGCCGACCCCACCGCCGCGATCCTCTCCACCGCGCTGCTGCTCGATCACCTCGGGCTGCGGGCGGAGTCCGAAGCCGTCACCCGTGCGGTCGAGGCGGACATCGCGGAGCGGGGCACGGCAGCCCGCACCACGGCGCAGATCGGCGACTCCATCGCCGCGCGACTCCAGGCGTAACCTGGAACCGGCAAGCGCCGCCACCAGGGAGCACGACGCTCCGCACGAAAGCACAGGCCCGTCATGACGATCATCGACACCGATCCCGACACCGGACTCGCCCCGCTGCAGTTCACCGTCAACCGCAACCTGCAGGCGAAGTCGGCCGAGCAGCGCGCCGAGATCCTCGCCAGCCCCGGCTTCGGCACCAGCTTCACCGACCACATGGTCGACATCTGCTGGTCGGTCGGGGGCGGCTGGCACCGCCCGCGCGTGCAGCCCTACGGGCCGCTCTCGCTCGACCCGGCCGCCGCGGTGCTGCACTACGGGCAGGAGATCTTCGAGGGCATCAAGGCCTACCGCCACGCGGACGGTTCGGTGCACACGTTCCGCCCCGACCAGAACGGACGCCGCCTGCAGCGGTCGGCCCGGCGCCTCGCGCTGCCCGAGCTGCCCGTGCCGTACTTCATCCAGTCCCTGCGCGAGCTCATCGCGGTCGACGGCGACTGGGTGCCCTCGGGCGACGACCAGAGCCTGTACCTGCGTCCCTTCATGTTCGCCAAGGAGGCGTTCCTCGGCGTGCGTCCGGCGCACAAGGTCGGCTACTACGTCATCGCCTCGCCCGCCGGCGCCTACTTCAAGGGCGGCGTGAAGCCGGTGTCGATCTGGCTGAGCGAGGACTACGCGCGCGCCGGCAAGGGCGGCACGGGTGCGGCCAAGACCGGCGGCAACTACGCCGCGTCGCTGCTGCCGCAGTCCGAGGCGTACGAGAACGAGTGCGACCAGGTCGTGTTCCTCGACCAGGACCGCAACGTCGAGGAGCTCGGCGGCATGAACGTCGTGTTCGTCTACAAGGACGGCACGATCGTCACTCCGCAGTCGGACTCGATCCTCGAGGGGATCACCCGCGACTCGATCCTCCAGCTCGCGATGGACCGAGGCCACAAGGTCGAGGGCCGCGCGGTCTCATTCGACGAGTGGCGCCGCGGCGTCGCCTCGGGCGACATCGTCGAGGTGTTCGCGTGCGGCACCGCCGCGGTGGTGACCCCCATCGGCCTGCTCAAGGGCAAGGACTTCGTCGACGAGCAGCCGATCGGCGAGCTCGCACTGTCGCTGCGCGAGGAGTTGACCGACATCCAGTACGGCCGCCGTGAAGACAAGCACGGCTGGCTGGTGCGCCTGGACGCCTGAGTCCTGTTCCGGATGCCCCGGCCACCGCACGCGCGGCGGCCGGGGCATCCGCATGTCGGCTTTTTGCACCTCACCTCGCGTTGCATGTCCCGATTTCGGTGGTTCCCGGTGCCGGGAAGCGACGTTTTCGGGACATGGAGGCGAGGAATCGGGACATGGTCGAAGGGCGGGCGGGATGCCGCGGACCGGCGTCGACGCCGGTGGCTAGGCTGAACGGGTGAGGATCGCGCGCTTCAGCCACAACGACGCCATCAGATTCGGGATCGTCGACGAGGGCGACCTCGTCGTCCTGGCCGGCGACCCGATGTTCGCCGGGTACGAGACCACGGGGGAGCGGGTGCCGCTCGCCGACGTGGCGCTGCTGGCGCCGGTGATCCCGCGCTCGAAGCTCGTCTGCGTCGGCCGCAACTATCGCGATCACGCCGCCGAGCTGGGCAATGACGTCCCCACGTCGCCGATGCTCTTCTTCAAGCCCAACACGTCGGTGATCGGCCCGGGCGACGCGGTGGTGCTGCCGCGCGGGTCGGACTTCATCAGCTTCGAGGGCGAGCTCGCCGCCGTGATCGGCCGCATCGCCAAGAACGTGCCGGCCGAGAACGCGCTCGACTACGTGTTCGGCTACACGATCGCCAACGACCTCACCGCTCGCGACTGGCAGAAGTCCGACGGGCAGTGGGCCCGCGCCAAGGGCTTCGACACGTCCTGCCCGCTGGGGCCGGCGATCGAGACCGACTTCGACGTGAACGGCCCGGCGGTCATCACGACCCGGCTGAACGGCGAGGTGCGTCAGCAGGGTCCGATCTCCGACATGATCTTCTCGCTCGCCGACGTCATCGCCTACGCCTCGGCGGCGTTCACCCTGCTGCCCGGCGACGTCGTGCTCACCGGCACCCCGGCAGGCGTCGGCCAGATCTCGGCCGGCGACACCGTGGAGGTCGAGATCACCGGGCTGGGCACCCTCCGCAACACCGCCCGCGATGCCTGAGACCGAGCCCGCCTCGCCGGCGCTCGCGCCGACGAGCGCCGAGATCGCGGCCGTCCAGCGGCGCACGGTCTGGGTCCTCTCGCTCGGGCAGGTGCTCGGCGGCCTCGCCTTCGGCGCGACGCTGTCGCTCGGGGCGGTGCTGGCGGCGGAGCTCTCCGGCGAGGAGACGTTCTCGGGGCTGGCCGCGGCCGCGGTGACGTTCGGCACCGCACTGACCGCCGTGCCCCTCGCCGCCGTCGCGCGGCGCCACGGCCGGCGGCGCTCCCTGACGACCGGAATGGCCGTCGCCCTCGCCGGCGTCGCCCTGGTCATCCTCGCCGTGGCGCTCGGCTGGTTCCCGCTGCTCCTCGCCGGGTTCTTCATCATCGGCGCCGGCCAGGCCGCGAACCTGCAGTCGCGGTTCGCCGCGGCCGATCTGGCGACGGATGCCTCGCGCGGCCGTGATCTGTCGATCGTGGTGTGGGCCACCACCGTCGGCGCGGTGCTGGGGCCCAACCTGACCGGTCCGGGCGAGGTCGTCGGCGGCGCGATCGGGATGCCGCCGCTCACGGGCCCGTACCTGTTCACGGTGGTCGCGCAGGCGCTCGCGATCGTGCTGTACCTCGTCGCGATGCGGCCCGACCCGCTGCTTCTCGCGCAGCGCGTGGTGGCCACCGCACCACCGGGGAGCCGGCCGATCGCGCGCGCCGACCGGCCGGTGGCGGCGCGCTACGCGATCTTCGCCGTCGCCGCCGCGCACGGGACGATGGTGTCGGTGATGGCGATGACGCCGGTGCACCTGACCCACCTCACCCATGCCGAGTCCGACGCCGCGACCCTGTCGATCATCGGGCTCACGATCAGCCTCCACATCGCCGGCATGTATCTGCTCGCGCCGGTGTTCGGCATCCTCGCCGACCGGATCGGGCGCGTCGCGACGATCCTCGTGGGGCAGGCGCTCCTCGCCGCCGCCCTGCTCACCGCCTCGTTCGGCGAGGCGTCCACCACGGCGGTCACGGTCGCGCTGGTGCTGCTCGGCCTCGGCTGGAGCGCCTCGACCGTGGCGGGGTCGACGCTTCTCACCGAGTCGTCCTCCGAAGAGCTGCGCACACGGCGCCAGGGCCTCAGCGACTTCACCATGAGCATCGTCGGCGGCATCGGCGCCATCGCCGCCGGCGCGGTGCTGGGCGCAATCGGCTACGACGGCCTCGCGCTCGTCGTCATGGCGCTGGTGGCGGCATCCGTCCTGCTGGCCCCGCTCGGCTGGCGGGCATCGCGTGCCCGCCCGGCGACCGACGCGCCAGGCGGCTGATCCGACCGCCGAGCGTCAGAACCTCGTCTCGATGAGGTCGGTCACGACGGCGCCGGAGAGGTCGTCGAACGAGTCCACGACCGGGATCAGCCGCCACTTGTCGAACATCGTGCAGGGGTGCGAGAGCCCGAACACGACGAGGTCGCCGGTGGCGAGCGGCGAACCGGGTTCCACGCGCACGAAGCCGTGCTGATCGCTGAGCTTGGTCATCGCGGCGCCGGGCAACGGCATCCGCTCGCCCGCGCCGTCGATCGCGAAGAGCGGTTCGGGAAGCCCTTCGTCGTAAGGGAAGTCGCGCTTGCCGGCGTCGACGATCGCGGTGTCGGCGTCCAGCCGCGAGACCACGCGCGCGAGGCCACGCGCGGCGGGGCGGAGGCCCGCCGCCTCGAACGGCGAGTTCTGCCGGTAGTAGCCGTGGTCGTGCACGACGTAGGCGCCCGAGCGCAGGACGAAGCGCGCGCGATCGCCGCGCGCCGCAGCCGCGGCGAAGGCCGTGCCCACGACGTCGGGGTACGCGCTGCCGCCCGCCGAGACCACGACGTCGCCGTCGTCGTAGAGCGAGGTGACGGCGGCGTGGACGGCGAGCAGCTCGTCGACGTACGACGCGGCCGAGGCGAGCGCCCCGGCGCCCCGGCCGTGGGCGACGGATCCTTCGTATCCCGTGACGCCGGCCAGCCGCACGCTCGCTGACGCGGCGGCTCGCCGCGCGAGGGCGACCGCGGCGTCGTGCGAGCGGGCGCCGGTGCGGCCGCCCGGGCGGCCGACGTCGACCAGCACCTCGAGCGGATGCACCGGTGACGGCCCCAGCGCACGCTCGATCGCCTCGATGCCCGCGACATCGTCGACCCAGCTCCACACCCGGACGCCGGAGGCGACGGCGCCGGCGGTCCAGCGGATCGCCTCCGGCTGGACGAGCTGATTCGCGAGCATCACCGAGGGGATGCCGGCGTCCACCGCGGTGCGCAGCTGCGAGGGCGTGGCGACCGTGATGCCGGTCGCGCCGGCGTCGAGCTGGCGCCACCACACCTGCGGGGCCATCGTGGTCTTGCCGTGCGGCATGAGCTCGAGGCCGCGGTCCGCACACCAGACCGCGAGGAAGGCGATGTTGTCGCGCAGCGCGCCGTCATCCAGCACGAGGAGCGGCGTCCAGAATTCGGAGAGCCGGGGAGATCGCGCCAGGAACGCGCCGACCGACAGCCCGTCCGCCTCGGCGGGCAGGCCCTTGTCGCGGGCGTCGAGCCCTCGATCGGCGATCCCGCGCGGCACGCTGCTCATCAGGCCTGCGGCAGCACCGCGACGACGTCGATCTCGACGAGGATGTCGTAGAGGTCCGAGCCGACCGTCGTGCGCACCGGGTACGGCTCGGCGAAGAACTCCGCGTAGGCGCGGTTGTACTCCGCGAAGTCGCGCTTGAGGTGCTGCAGGTGCGCGGTCACCTTGACGACGTCGTCGAACGACGCGCCCTTCGCCGCGAGCACGCTGCCGACGTTGCGCAGCACCTGCTGCGTCTGCTCGTACACGCCGCCCGCGACCACCTCGCCGGTGGCCGGGTCCTGCGGTCCGAAGCCCGCGGTGAAGAGCATGCCGGCGGCGGCGACGCCGTGGCTGTAGGGGCCTGCGGGCTTGGGAGCGTTGTCGAGGAGGATGGCCTGCTTGGTCATGGGGTTCCTTTCATCGGAGGTCGTGCGAGGTCGTATCGTCGGACCCGCGTGCCGGGTCTTCGAGCGCGAGGGCCGCCGGTGAACCGCTGCGGCGAAGGCCGCGTCCGGCCGAGACATCGGTGAGCGCACCGTCGGCCAGCACCCGGGCACCGTTGACGAACACGTCGTCGATGCCGACGGCGAGCGCCCGGGGGTCTTCATAGGTGGCGGCATCCGTCACCGTCCGCGGATCGATGATCGCGACATCCGCCGCCGCACCTGGACGCAGGATGCCGCGACCCGAGAGGCCGAACCGCGCTGCCGGTCGGGCGGCGAGGTGCACGGCGGCCTCCTCCCACGAGAAGGCACGGCCGACGTAGGTGCCGAGGAACCGTGCGAACGTGCCCCAGCCGCGGGGGTGCGGCACCTCGCCGATGTAGATGCCGTCGGAGCCGCCGGTGTGCCCGGCGTGCGCGAACAGG
This sequence comes from Microbacterium sp. M3, assembly GCF_033548675.1. Taxonomy (NCBI): domain Bacteria; kingdom Bacillati; phylum Actinomycetota; class Actinomycetes; order Micrococcales; family Microbacteriaceae; genus Microbacterium; species Microbacterium sp. M3. The sequence goes on along the minus strand of NZ_JAWTZT010000002.1, from coordinate 794,177 downwards.
CGGGCGAGGTTGTCGACCGGTCGCTCGTCGCGCACCGCCATGACGGCGTTGACCGCCAGGCGACCTGCCACGAGGAGGTCGAGCGTCGCATCCTCGACGGTGTCGCCGCGGCGGCGGGCGATCTCGGCGAGCGTCATCCCGCAGGCCCACTCCCACTCGGGCGCGGGTGTGTGACCGATGCGGATCATCGACGGCCACTCCGGGCCGAGACTGGGCTTGCCTGCGACGGTGGGGAACCAGTCCGCCCGCAGGCGCGCGCGTTCGGCCGCATCCGAGAGGCGAGCGACCGCGTCGTCGACGTCGAGCGCGCTGTACTCCGGCGGAAGCACCGCCATGGCCACCAGCGTGCAGCCGCGCGTGTACGGATACATGTCGAAGGTGAGGTCGGCACCTGCTGCCGTCGCCTCGGCGAGCAGGCGCTCCGCGTCGGCGGCGTCGACGTGCAGGTGCGAGACATGGCCGCGCACGCCCGGGTGCACGTCGCCGCCGCCGCAGATCTCGACGACCTCGCGCAGCCCCGCCGCGGTATTGGCCTCGTAGCCGCCGCGCATGTGCGTGACGTAGAGCGCCCCCGCCACGGCGACCGGTGCGCACAGTGCCGTGAGCTCCGCGGTGTCGGCGAAGATGCCCGGCACGTAGTCGAGGCCGGTCGAGAGCCCGAGCGCACCCGCGGCGAGCCCGTTGCGGACGAGCTGCTGCATGCGGGCGAGCTGCGCGGCATCCGCTCGTCCGGGGTCCATGCCCATCACCTCGTGCCGGACGGTGCCCGCCGGGACGAGGTAGCCGACGTTCAGGGGTGTCGTGCCGTCGTAGGTGCGCAGCAGCTCGGCGACGCCCCCGCCGGCGAATGTCGGGTGCACCCCGTTGATCGCGGCGAAGTAGCGGGTCGCCCACACGCCGTCGCCGGGTGCGTACGACACACCGTCCTGACCGCCCACCACGGTGGTGACCCCCTGCCGCAGCAGAGCGAGCTGCACGTCGGGTCGGAAGACCGCGCCGTCCGCGTGCGCGTGGGCGTCGACGAATCCGGGCATGACGAGGCGGTCGCGACAGTCGACGACGGTGTCTCCGTCGCGAGCGGGCACCTCTCCGATGGCGCCCACGCGATCGCCGACGATCGCGAGGTCGGCCCGGCGTCCCGGAGCACCGGTCCCGTCGATCACCGTGCCGCCGCGCAGCACCGTGCGATGCGGGTGAGCGCTCATGGGGCCTCCGTCGGCGCGCGCCGGGCGCGCGCGTCAGCAGTCTACGCAGTGCCGTCGCGGGGTCGCGGGCTGCGGTGCTCAGCGTCCCAGTGCCGCGAGCGCTCCGCCTACGTCGTCGCCGTCGTTGAAGACATGGAATGCGACCCGTGCCCGTCCGGCTCGTCCCGAGGCGACGATGCCCGCGGCGGTGAGACGTGCGAGATCACGGCCCTCCGGATCCGCCCATGTCACGATCGCCGACGCCCGGTCGGGCGAGGGGAGGCCGAGACCGGCGCGGAAGGCGGCCGCGAGACCGGTGGTGTGGGCGTGGAGCTCGTGCGGCTCGAGTGCCGCGAACAGCGCCAGCGCGGGTGCGGCGCCCGTGAACGCCTGCCAGGCGGGCGACACGTCGAACCGCCGCGCATCGGCTGCGAGATCGACATCGGTGCCGTAGCACGACGCCCAGGGGTCGTCGCCGGCGTACCATCCCGCGTGCAGCGGCGTCATGCGTGAGGCGATGCGTTCCGACAGCGCCAGGAACGACGCGCCGCGCGGCGCGCACAGCCACTTGTACGCGTGGCAGACGACGGCATCGAAGACGGATGCCTCGACCGGCAGCCATCCGACCGCCTGGGTCGCGTCGCACAGGGTGAGGGCATCGTGCTGCGCAGCCGCAGCGGCGATCGCGTGCGCATCGGCCACCTCGCCGGTCGCGGACTGCACGAGCGAGAAGGCGATCAGCGCTGTCTGCGTCCCCACGTGCGCGGCGAGTTCCCGAAGAGGGGCGGTGCGGACGCGGATGCCGCGCCCGGTGTGGAGGAACGGCAGCACCACCGACGAGAACTCGCCCTCGGGCACCAGCACCTCGGCGCCTTCGGGCAGCGCCGTCGCGACGAGGGCTGCCGACGGCGATACCTGGGACCCGATGGCGACGCGCCCGGTCCCGACGCCGACGAGCGATGCGAACAGCGCGCGCGATCTCTCCGCCGCAGCGCTGTAGCCGGCGACGTCGGGGCGTCCCGCCCACGCCGTGTCGAGGTCGGCGAGCAGCGCCTCCCGCGTGGCACGGGAGGGGATACCCACCGTGCACGCCGCGAGGTAGCCGCGGCCGCCGGCGAACTCGGCCTGAGCAGCGGCGACGGGGGAGAGCGGTGTCGACATGCGTCCAGCATGCGCCGGGCGACACTGCGCGTCTACGGCAGCTGTTCCATGAAACCCATAACGCAGGATTATGCTTTGCTCGTGACACAGGTGCTCGAGGACGAAGCGGCCTTCGACGCGCGCGAACTGCGTCTCGTGAAGGCCATCGCCGACGCCGGTTCCATCACTGCGGCCGCGCTCGCGCTCGGCTACAGTCAGCCCGCCGTCAGCCAGCAGCTCAAGCGTCTCGAGCAGCGTCTCGGCGTGCCGGTCGTCGAGCGGGTGGGGCGGAGCGTACGCCTGACCGACGCCGGACGCATCCTCGCGCGGCACGCGTCCGCGGTGACGACCGCGTTGGATGCCGCAGCCGGCGAACTGGCCGAGCTGCGCGGCCTGCGGGCGGCGCGGGTGCGCCTCATGGCGTTCCCGTCCGCGTCTCCGACCGTGGTGCCGAAGCTCCTGGCCGACCTGGCGGAGCGGCATCCCGGGATCTCGCTCACCTATGTGGAGGCCGAGCCTCCCGAGGCGGTGGAGGCGGTGCGCGAGGACCGCGCCGACATCGCCCTCACGTTCAGCTATCCCGGCGACCGCGATGACCCGCACGGGTCGAGTGCGCGCGGGCTCGCGGTGCAGTCGGTGGGCACGGACGAGCTGCTGGCCGTGCTGCCGGCCGGGCATCCGGCGGCCGCAGCGACGGCGCTCGAGGTCGCCGCGCTGGCCGATGACGACTGGATCGCCGGCTGCCCCCGCTGCCGCGGGCACCTGCTCGAGCTCTGCGGGCGGGCAGGCTTCGCCCCGCGCATCGCCTTCGAGACCGACAACTTCGTCGCCGTCGAGGGGCTCGTCGCGCAGGGCATCGGCGTCGCGACGCTGCCGCGGATGGCGGTCGAGTCGTTCCCGCAGCTGCCGGGGATCGCCGTCGTCCCGCTGCCGGCGGGGGAGCAGCGCACCCTGCACACCGTCACCGCCCGCGGCGCCGACCGCGTGCCGGCCGTGCGCGCGACTCTCGCCACGCTGACCCGCCTGCTGGCTGCATCCGTCGACGGACGCCGGGGCGCGGCATCCGCTCGTCCGTGACGCCGGCCGCCCCGGGCGCGGCCGGATAAACTCGGGAGCGATGTCTTCTTCGCCTGATCCCCGCACCACGACCGCCACGGGCGCCGACGTGCGCGTCCGCTTCTGCCCTTCGCCGACCGGCCTTCCGCACGTCGGGCTCATCCGCACGGTGCTGTTCAACTGGGCCTACGCACGGCACAACGGCGGCAAGCTGGTGTTCCGCATCGAAGACACCGACGCGGCGCGCGACAGCGAAGAGAGCTATCTGCAGCTGCTCGATGCGCTGAAGTGGCTGAAGATCGACTGGGACGAGGGCGTCGAGGTGGGCGGCCCGCACGCTCCCTACCGGCAGTCGCAGCGGCATCACATCTATCGCGAGGTGCTCGACAAGCTCGTCGCAGCCGGGGCCGTCTACGAGAGCTACTCGACGGCCGAAGAGATCGACGCCCGCAACGAGGCCAACGGCCGCGCGAAGCAGCTCGGCTACGACAACTTCGACCGCGACCTCACCGACGAGCAGAAGGCGGCCTTCCGTGCGGAGGGCCGTGAGCCCGCGTGGCGCCTGCGGGTGCCCGACGAGGACCTCACCTACGTCGACCTCATCCGCGGCGAGGTGACGTTCCCGGCCGGATCGTTCCCGGACTTCGTGCTCGTGCGCGCGGGCGGCGTGCCTCTGTATCCGTTCGTGAACCCGGTCGACGACGCGCTGATGGGCATCACGCACGTGATCCGCGGCGAAGACCTGATGCCCTCGACCGCGCGCCAGCTCGCGCTCTACTCGGCGCTCGTCGACGCGGGCGTGACCACGTTCATCCCGCGGTTCGCGCACATGCCGCTGGTGCTCGGCGAGGAGGGCAACAAGAAGCTCTCCAAGCGCGACCCCAAGGCAGACCTGTTCCTGCAGCGCGACAAGGGCTTCATCCACGAGGGCCTGCTGAACTACCTCGCGCTGCTCGGCTGGTCAATCGGCCCCGATCGCGACGTCTTCTCGCTCGGCGAGCTGGTCGCCGCGTTCGACATCGCCGACGTGAACCCCAATCCGGCGCGCTTCGACCAGAAGAAGGCCGAGTCGATCAACGGCGACCACATCCGGATGCTGCGCCCCGACGACTTCGCCGCGCGCCTGGTTCCCTACCTCGCGGCCGCGGGAGTCGTCGACGAGGCGCCCACGCCTGCGCAGGAGGCGCTGCTGGCGGCGGCCGCACCGCTCGTGCAGGAGCGGATGCAGCTGCTCGGCGACGCGCCGGGCCTGCTCGGCTTCCTCTTCGCCGACACCGTGACGTACCAGGACGACGCCCTGGCCTCGCTGCCGGCGAACGCGAACGAGGTGCTGGTCGCCTCCGTCGGCGCGCTCGAGGTCGTGCCCGAGACCGAGTTCACCGCCGCGGCCGTGCAGGACGCGCTGGCGGGCGCCCTGATCTCGCCGCTCGAAGAGGGCGGCCTCGGCCTCAAGCCCCGCGTGGCCTACGGCCCGCTGCGCGTGGCGCTGAGCGGCCGGCGCGTCTCGCCGCCGCTCTTCGAGTCGATGGAGCTGCTCGGCAAGTCCGAGTCGATCCGCCGGCTCGGCGCGCTCGTCGACGCGCGCGGGTGACGCCCCGGTTTGGAGCACGTCCCGGCGTCGCGTAGACTCTATCCTCGGCACGGCTTCGGCTGACAGCCTTGGGGTATGGTGTAATTGGCAACACGGCTGATTCTGGTTCAGTTGTTCTTGGTTCGAGTCCAGGTACCCCAGCAGTGAATTTCGCAGGATTCCGCATCTGAATCCACCCTCGTTTCGAGGCGTCTCCACCGGTCTAACCGGGTGCGGGGCCAGAAACGGGACCAAATACTCATCCGCTCGTCTGCGGCCGGGATTGGTGTCCCGGTTTCCCCGCTCCGGAGGCATCCCGTACGGGTCGCCACGGACGACACCGGCGCACCTGACGTGCATGGACACATCTGGAGTCGCACCGCCGGACTTCAAGACGCAGGCGGAGATCGCCGACATCATCAAGGTGCCGGAGCGCACGCTCGAGGACTGGCGCCTCAACCACCTCGGCCCGCCGTACATGAAGCTCGGCCACGGCCCGCAGCGCGCGTCGGTGCTCAGAAGTGCGAGGATTCTGAGCGCGACACGCCGCTTTCGAACTGTCCGTCCCCGCGTGCGCAGAATCGGTCGATTTCGCAAACGTCGCCTCACCGACCAGAGAGGTGTCCCGGCCACGCTCAGACTTCAATCGTCCCCTGCAGTCAGCCCAAGTCGAGCTCTGTGGAGTATTCAGGGCAGAGATTTGAGACGGCAGCATAGATGAGGACCAGCGAATCGGTCGGGTCATCGCCGAACGCGTCGGCAGCAGTCGCCATCGACTCGACCACCTCTCTTCCCGTTGCGCCATCACGGAAGAACGTGCACACGGTGTAGCCGCCCGCGATTAGCTCCTGCTCACCCACTTCGTTGAAGGTCATCGGGGCTTCGCGCCTCATGAAGTCGAGGAACGCGTCTTCCGAGGTCACGGGTTCAGGTTGCGGTGCCGTGGTCGCCGGTTCAGGCGCAACGGGTTCCTGAGGTTCGGCCGGTCCAGGCTGTACCGGCGTTCCGATGTTCACGGTGCATCCCGTGAGCAACCCCACGACGAGCGCCAGACCCACGACCGTCACGAAGGGCTTCATGTCGAAAGCGTATCGCCCACACTCTCCGACGCGTGCCGTGCCCGTAGAAGTGGTAGTCGCGCCGGGAGCAGCGCCTCCCGCACGCCGGCCGGCGCGGGAGACTTCCGGCGAGCTCTCGCCGGCAATGAGCATGCTTCCTGTGCACCGCCGCCGCCTTCAGAGCGCGGCTACTGCTGTCGGAATCGGGCTCGTGGTGCGCGACGAGATATCGCGCGAGGCGTTCGACGCACTGACAGCGCTCAATCGGCTTCGACCGCTTGCCGTAGAGACTCAGGGCTCGGGCACGCCGCATCGAGAGATAGCGCGAATGCTGACAAACGGCGCCTCGTCCTCTGCGTTGGTCGTCACGTCGATGAGCACGTCCGGTGCCGCGCTGGGTCGCAGGCGAATTACCGGGAAACTGACGTCAATCACGTTGGTCTCGATGGTGAAGTCGTCGCCGAGCTCGCCCGGCAGTGCGTCAATGTACGCCTGGCCGTCGAAGCCTGCGGGCATCTCGATGTCCCACAATCCGGTGAAGAACTCTCCCTCGCCGCCTTCGAGCTTGCAAGCGAACGGTTCGCCTGAGCGGTCGTTGAGGGGCGCGTCGGCGGGGAGCGTGTCTCGAATGAGTTGCATCGCCTCCTCCGTTTCCGCCACCACTTCTTCGTAGGTCGGTGGGGACGGCGGGGGAGAGCACGCCGAAAGCCCGAGTGCCAGTCCGAACAGGCCAACAAGCCCGAATGCCCGTCTCACTTTGCTGCTCCCGCAAGCTCGCGCAGCTTCAGGGCCACGTCGTTGAGCACGATGCCGTTCACGCTCTCGTCGGCGCTGATTATCCCGTTGTGCTGTTCGAGGCCGCCGGTCCCCGCGCCGACGACAACGCCGCCAGGACCAAACAGCACATGCGGCCATAGGTCGGGCACCCCGAAGTTAGTGGGCCGCTCTTCGAAACCGTTGGCGGCGTGAGGCGAGACCGCGTACCCGAGGCCGCCAGCTTGTACCTCATCCAGGTAGCGGTTGATGTCTCCAGGGCCCTGGGCCGCAAAGTATTTCGTTCCCAGCTGCTTCTCCCAGCCCTCGGTCATCCCAATCCCTGCCAACGTATAGCGGGCATCGAAATGGGCCCCGTTCGACTCGGCGACACCGGCGACGCCCGAGCCGAATGAGTGCTCGACTGACATGACGGGGGTGCTGGGAGCGATGACGTCGAGTTCCCTCGAGAAGCCCGCGTAGCGGCGGCCGAGCACCTCGGCATAGGCGTTGTACTGCGGGCCGCTCGCCAGCACGTCGAGGTTCGGGAACGCTCCCTGCATCACGACGAAGCCGGCCACATTCACGTCGCGCTCCGCATTCTGAACTTCCCAGTGCGTAAACGGTGTGATTCCGAATTTACGGTCGTAGAAGCTCTCCATCGACGTGTTCGTGCCAGGCATGAAGCTGAGCACGACGTCGGCCTTGTCAACGTCGCCGAACATCTCGATAACCTGACCACGGTCACGGTCGTAGAGATAGAGCTGAACCTCGCCGTCCGCCACGCGCTGAAGGTATTTGAGCTCGGTCTTAAGCTCCGCCCTACGCTGTATGTAGTCGGCAAGTGCACCTTCGTGCGCGTACGGCTGATTCTCGTCGTAGTCGCGCACCTCGAGCCGGTCGAGCTCCGACTGCAGCTTGCTCAGTCGCTGCATCGCGGTCTCCCGGTTCGCACTCACTCGCACGGACGCCGGCAACCCACCAAGCGCACCGACCAGGGCAGGCATACCCATGACGAGCGCACTGCGGACCGCGTCGTCCTCGATACCCGCCCACCAATCGCTCACCGCGTCCGGCGCGGGAGGATGCAAGCGAAGGAGGTCTGCCCATTCAGGGTGCTGCGCGAGCAGTTCGCGGACGGCAGCAGGGTCATTGAGGAGAGACAGCTGGTTGAGCGCGGAGATTGCCAGCTTCGTCGTGAATTGCTCCTGTCGCTCGCCCCACGTCATCCCGGAAGCGAGAGCGGCGGTGCGCGTCATGAGCGGACCGAGCCCGACAGGCTCTCCGATGGCCCGGAGGTCGCGTGCGGCGTCGGCGATTACTTGGTCGAGCGTCCCTTGGATGAAGTCCCGTAGGTCTATCAGGAGGGCGTTGCGCTGGAAATGGCCCTCGCCCCACTGGCGGTCGATTGTGTCGTAGCCGTATAGCAACACGGATTGCTCGCTCGCAGCGTTCAGACCTGCCTCATCCCAGCGATAGTTGAGCACCTCCGCCCGAAGCTCCTCGACGTCAGCTCGCAGGGCGTCGATGTGCTGTGCAACCTCGGTCAGGTCGTCCGCCAGCCTTCCCAGGATGGTGGCTGCGGAGCCGAGACCATCCTCAAAGTCTGTGCACGCCTCGCCGACAACTGCCATCTTGTACACGGCGTCAGTGCACTCCGGCGTGTCGTACGACGCAGGCAACCCGTTCCAAGCCGACACCGTCTGTGTGCCGAGCTCCGTGGTCTGCCTGGCGGCGGCGCGCAGCGAGATGGCTGCGCCGGCGAGTGCCGCGGCGTCGATGGTGAGCGTAGGGAGGCTCTGCAGGGTGATGAGGCTCAAACGGGCCTCATTCGGAACAGGAACACCTCGGGCACCGCTGCCTCGCTTGCGGCCGAGTTGGCCGCCATCTTCATGTCGGCTTCGGCGTACTCAAGCGTGGTCTGCTGCACTGTGGCGACCAGCTCGCCGCCCCGAGCGACCGCCGCGAGACCGGTTTGTCGCCGCGTATCGGTCGCGTCGGCCAGTGCGCGGGAAACTTCTGACTCGCCGGCGATTGCGGCGAGGGCAACGTCGAGCGCCGTGGCCGCAGCCGTCCAGCTGTGAGCAGCTCATCCAGGCTTCGGGAGACCGATCCGGTGACGGATGCGACACCGACCGTGTCAACGGCGTATCGGTCGGCAGTCACGTGCCCATCCTAGCTACAGCGGCGCGGTCGCCTCGGTGAACTGTGGACAACAGAACAGCCGGTCAAGTTGTGAATTAGGGCGAGCCGGCGGCCGTCGGAGCGCAACGAGACGTATGGGTTGTCAGCCCGCGCGGCTGCACATCGGGTTAGCGCTACTCGGCCGCGCCTCGGCGGCGCCAGTTGATGAGCGCGAGCACGGTGGCAGCTACTAGAAGCGCGAGCCCGAGCAGCCAGAGCCAGGCTGCAATTGCGGGCAACGCGGCTGACAAGACGATGCTGGCGCTCGCCCCCAAATCAGCGCGACCAGAGCACCTCGGTATACCGCCTCGGTGCGAGCGCGTCGTGCCACGTCAACATTCCCTTCGCCCTGCTCAGAGACTTTCGCTCGGAGGGGCGCAACAACCCCAAACGCTGTGGCCAGGAGGCAGGGTTCGGGCTCTCGCGGAGAGATTTGCGTCGGCGGCAGCGCGCGTGAGCTAGGGCGTGTCTGACATTGTCAGGCGCGCGGGCTTCTGTCTTCACGACTGGTCAAATCGGGTGCGACGCATCGACCTTGCTCTGCGTTCGGGGGACCACGAGCGAAACGATCACCGGCCGTCTGATGGTACTGGAGGGGCGGTGTGCGGTCGTTCCGGTGATGGAGCAGACTTGGGGGCGCGGGCTAGGCGTCTTGCCGCATGAGCGTGCTCGACCGTCGAGTCGATGACTGGGAGAAGATCGGCTCCGATAGCGGCGGCTCCGAAGAGCATCAGATCTGTGCAACCAAGGATGATCGCCTGTGCGTCGAGCTCTGCGAAGCGAGCGACGGCCTGATGGAGTAGGGCAAGCGCCTCGGGAGTTTGCAGGCCCCGGATCGCCTCTCGGTCAATCATCGAATCAATCTCGGCAAGTAATGGCAGGGCTGGGATTAGTGTCTCGACGCCGATTCGAGCGAGCGCTTCGTCGTATCGCCGCGATTCGGCGGTCCGGCGGGTCGACAGTAGTCCAATCCGGCTTACCCCGGCGTCCTGTGCTGCTGCGGCGGTCGCATCGAAGATGCTGAGCATAGGTGGCAGATCGCTGATTGCCGCCTCTTCCAGGATGAGGCTGCCGGTGTTGGAGGTAACGACGAGGAAGTCAGCACCGGCGGCTTGAAGCGACCGCGCGGCTTCCTCGATCAATGGCTGCGCTTCCTGTGTGCGGCCCTCGTCATCGAGCGCGAAGAACTCGTCGGTATCCAGCGTTGCGTACAACACGCGCAAACGGTTCACGAGTCCCTGGACGGTCCTGGGTTCCGGCATCTGCATGGTCCGGAGGTAGACCGCGTCGGTCGCGGGAGCAAACCCGATTACACCGGGTACCTGCTGCTGGCCGTTCATCGAGCAATCCTCACACGGGTGGAACGCACGCGAGTTCTCGCGCGGGGGTCGAATGGTTGACTTGGAGTGTGAGTCTTGCGCCGTGCCGGGTGGCCGATGTCGAGGATCTCACTGCGTTCTTGAGCGAGGTCGATCTGACGCTGAGTGGTCTGGACGCGCCGAGCGTGCGACTGTGGGTCGAGCGTGACGGGAGCGGCGAGATCATCGGCAGCACCGGGTACGAGATCAGCGGTTGCGGTCGTCATGCGCTGATCCGGAGCGTGGGGGTCAGCCTGGTGCATCGCTCCCGCGGCCGAGGTAGCGCACTCGCGAGCTTCGCGCTCGAGCGTGCGGCCAGGGAGGGGGCGGTGAGGGCATGGCTGTTCAGCCGTCGTTCGGGGCCGTTCTGGCAGAGCCTCGGGTTCCAGCCCGCTGACCGTCACGAACTCGCGGAGGCTCTAGCTGACACGCATCAGGTGCGCTTGTTCCAGCAGACTGGGCAACTGAGCCGCGAATTGGCATGGTCGCGGCCCCTCGACCTGGTCCCACAGTGTCCTGCGCTGGCTGAGACGCTCTCGACGTAGCGGCCGGTTCGCCAATCGCTCGTACCGGAAGATTGGTGTGAACCCAATCGATGGAATCGAGCAATACGGTTGTGAGCCCCGATAACGAGGTGATTGAGAGATCGGCCGGTGAGCCGGCCGTGTTCTCGACGTTGTACGACCGTCACGCGACCGCAGTGTTCCGGTACGCCGCGCAGCGCCTCGGCGACCACGCCGCGGACGACGTGATGTCGGAGACATTTCTGGTGGCTTTCGAGCGGCGCGCGGCGTACGACGCGACGGTCGTCGACGCGCGGCCGTGGCTGCTGGGGATCGCGACCCGGCTGATCCGCAAGCACGCCCGGTTGGAAGCGACGGCGTGGAAAGGGATGTCGGCCGACCTTGCTGCGCAGATCGCGCCCGACCTGATCGATCAGGCCAGCGCGCGCATCGACGCCGAACGCCTGACCCGGCGGCTCGGTAAGGCGCTGCGCCGGCTGTCGGATGCCGACCGCGACACGCTGCTGCTGTACGCGTGGGGCGACCTCGACTACGCCTCCATCGCCGCCGCGATGCAAGTACCGATCGGGACGGTGCGCTCACGACTGAACCGGGCACGGCACCAGCTGCGCCGTGCCGCGGGTATCGAAACCATCGAACAGGAGACGAATCATGGACGAGCTGACGCTGCTGCGCAGCACGCGTGACGACACCCGCGCACCCAGCCAGAGCGCGCTCACTGCGGGGCGCGCGGCGCTGATGGCACGAATCGCGGAAGAGAGGTCCGCCGCAGCGCCGACTCCCACTCGCCGACAGCGGCGATGGGTGCCGCGACTGACCTGGGCGACGGTCGGAGTCGCCGCGGCGATCACCGGTGTTCTCGTCGCAGGGAATGTCACGATGAACGCGCAGTACGCGTACGCGAGCGACGTATTGCGCACCGCAGCCGCCGAGACCATCAATTACGCAGATCTCGTACCGGGATCGGATCAGTACCTCCGCTCACGCACGCACGCCCGCTGGGGTTCGTGCGACTCAGCGGGATGCGAACCGAACGAGCAGATCCTCGATGTGTACATGCCCGCCAACCCCAAGACCGAATGGGTGCTCTACCGCGACTGGGGAAACATCACAGGCGTCAACGGCGTCTCGATCGAGACGACCCGCGCGCTCGATGGGCGGTTCTACGATCCTCAGTACTCGTGGGTGACTATCGACTTCGAGGACATCCCGCTCGACGGCGCCGAAGCCTACGAGTGGATCGACCGACAGTACTCCGGTGGGTCGATGTCTCGTGATGAGGACAACTATGTTCGGATCGCCGACATCCTCCGATCAGGGCTGGTACCAGCCCCGCAGCGCGCAGCCCTGCTGGACGCGTTGTCGAGGATCCCCGGCGTGACGGCGACGGACGACGTTGCGAACCTGGACGGCGTCACGGGCGTGGCGATCGGACGAGACGAACCACTCCGCGCGGGCGAGCGTCAGGAGATCATCATCGATCCGGAGACCGGACTGATCATCGGGGAACGTATGCTCTCAGGCGCCTCGATCTTCGGGTGGGGTCCCAATCAAGAGATGTCTCTCACCGCGATCGAGACGACCATCGTGGACACTGCGCCGTGAACCGACCGCACCTCGTGAGCCCCTCGTCGGTCAACATGCCGCCGACGTTCTCTGTCCCTGTCCCCGTGCCTCCCCCGCCCACCGCGTAGCACCGCAGCGATCGCCTGCTGATTTGAACATCTGGCGCCAGAACATTGACACCACACGGTGGACACCCGTCTGCACCGCGCCCCCTGCATGGGAGGGGCCGGTCGTGAGCCTGCCGAAAGTCGAAGCAATCTGCGAGCCATCGCGGCCGCGTCAGGACGATGACCTTGGTCTGGAGCGCGTCGCTCTATAACCGGCGGTTGATCGCTCGGCGATAGGGCGAGCGGGAGGGCCGCGAGCCCTAGAAGGCCACTGCGCGCACGCTAAGACGCCTGCTCAGCCGTTCGCCGGCGGCTTCTCGCCACGTGTGGTCGTTGGGCTCAGCACGAGGATGTCAAGCGTTTCGGCCATGCCGTCTTCGCTGGTCGCCCAGGAGATCTCGACGTACCAGCCGGGCTCGAGGCGGTACGCATCGGTCACTCCGCGTCCGACAGTGCGCTCGGCCTCCTTCTGTGACCATCCCTCGGCGATGAGGTAGTCGCCGAGAACCGTCGCGGCGTCCTCCGATGTGCCCGGCTCGCCAGTCAAGTTGCGACCATCGAGCACGCGCCAGTACGCGGGGGAATCGGACGAGTCGCCCGCCCCACTTTCCGTCTCGAATCTCACCTCAGAGGAGATGTAGGGCTCGCCGACGGTGATGCCCTCAGGCAGCTGCGCTGCGATGTCTTCGCGCAGTTGCTCGGCCTGGATCTTGTACTCGGGCAGTTTGCTTTCGACGGGCACGGCGCACCCTCCAAGGGTCAGAGCGAGTACCGCGACGGCAAGGGCGGTGAGGGAGCGGCGCATCAGTTGATTCTCACGTAGTCGGGCTGGTAGTCGTCCACGAGGTAGCCGTAAATCGGCGTGACGGTGCCGCGCGTGATGACGGACCCGTCGGGCTCAAACGACTGGGCTTCTCCTCCGGTGATGACAGCAGCCATGGCGTTGAATGCCGTTGAGCCTTGCCTGAAGACGGTGCTGTGCGAGTCGAGCCCGCCTCATCCTCGATGCCCGCCCACCAAACCGCTCGCCGGACGCGACCGAGGTGAGTTGGTTGTCGCGATCGGGTGTCTGCAGGCGGGGCCAGAAGCGGACCAGAAACCCGTCCCGCGCGCCAGATTCAGCCCGCCCGCGCCCGTGCTCGCCGGTACACTGGCTCCATGAGAACCGCGGAAACACGCGGTTTCCTGCGACAGCAGGGGAGCGGCTTCGTACCTCAGACGACCTTCAGTTGTTCTTGGTTCGAGTCCAGGTACCCCAGCCAACGAGAAGACCCCCGCTGAGCGGGGGTTTTTCGTTTCCGTCCCGCGATCGTCCCGGCAGGGTCCGGAAGTTCCGTGAACTCACGGATCTGCCGGGGATGCACGCGGTGTGACGCTGACGATGTGCGCATCGAGATCTGGGTCGACAGCAGCGATCCGCCGGCGGGTCACGTCGAGGACGACGGCGAGACGCTGCCGTTCTGCGGATGGATCGATCTCTTAGCCGTGCTGTCGCGGGTCGTCGGATCGCCGGGCGATGAAGAGGGCCAGCTCGGTGCGCGAACGCAGACCCAGCTTGCCGAGGACGTTTGACACGTGCGTCTCCACGGTGCGTCGCGACACGCTCAGCGACTGAGCGATCTCGGGATTCGTCGCGCCGGTGGCCACGTGGCGCGCGACGCGCTCCTCGGTGCGGGTCAGAGCCTCCCAGCCGTACGTGGGACGCGTGCGCGGCTGGTTGCGGATGGGGATCCCTGCGCGCCGGAAGACGGAACGCGCGCGGATGACGTCGTGATCGGCGCCCACGTCGGAGTACGAGCGCAGGGAAGCTTCTGCCAGTGCCCGGCGTTCGTCGCTCGAGGCGGGCAGGGCCTGTGCCGCCAGTTCGGCGATCCGGGCGTGATCGAGACGGCGAGGGCCGTCCGCGAGCATGAGCGTCGCCTCGACGAGGAGATCCGCTCCGCCGGTCGCGCGTCCTTCTGCGGCCAGCGCCGTGGCCCGCAGGTGCGAGACGCCGGGGTTGCGATCTGCCAGGTCCGTCAGCACGTCGACCACTTCGTGGGCCCGGTCGCGCGCGGCGGCACGTGCCGGGGGCGCGGCATCCGTCATCATCCCCGCGGCATCGACCAGATCGAGCGCCACCTCCGCGCAGTCCATCAGCATGTCGGCGTCGCGCAGCTCCTGCCAGCCCCGCGACAGCACGGCGAAGACTTCGGCGTCGCCGCGATCCGATCGGTGCGGCCGGCTCAGCCCCCGCCAGATCCAGCTCCGCCCGCGCCCGGCCCACCGCGCCCGGTCGGGGAGGGGATCGAGCAGCGCAGCCCACTCTCGCGCGGCCTCGGCGCCGTGCTGATGCGACACCACGCAGGCACGCAGGCCGTGGACCGGGCCGCTCATGCGCACGTCCATGGAGCCGACCAGGTCGCGGTGGGCGTCCAGTTCGGCGGAGATGTCGGTCAGATTGCCGAGGTGGCTGCGCACCTGCGCGCCGAACGCGTGTGCGGCGAGCACACCCGTCCGATAGCCCAGCACCTCCGACATCTGAAGTCCTCGCTGCAGGAGGTCCAGAAGGTCGGTCGTGCGGCCCGCGTCCGCCAGCGCCAGCGCCAGGAGTGCGTGCGGGAACGACTCGATCGTGGCGAACGAGGCGTATCTGTCGGCGAGCTCCGTCGCGCGCGTCAGATGGGCGATCGCGTCATCGAGGTCACCCCGCAGATCGGCGATCTGACCCCGCAGCGTGAGTGCGAGCACCTCCGCGCCGTGGTTGCCGGCCGCCGACGCCATGGCGGCCCCCTCCCCCGCGAGCCGCTCGGCTCCGCGGAGGTCGCCGAGCATGAAGCGCGGCCATCCGGCGAACGCGAGATGAGCCGCGCGATCTCCGGGTTCCAGCACCAGCGATGCGGCGTAGCGCTCCGCCTCGTCGCGTGCGGCGTGGTTGCGGTGCTCCTGCATCAGCGCGTGCGTGTAGGTGGCGGTGAGGCTCGGCAGAAGATCCGGACCCACATCGTGCTGCAGCGCACTCTCGGCGAGCGCGCTCGACTGCGCGGCTCGGCCGGCGCTGAGCGCCGCCCGCGCGAGGCCGGCGAGCGCTTGGAGGTGTGCCGGATCCCCGGGGGCGCTCGTCGCCGCGACGCGCTCCCACAGCTCCTCCGCCGTCGCGGGTGCGATCGCCGACGTGCTCTGGGCGAGGCCCAGCATCCACTCGAGGTCTTCGGGCGACGCCGGGGCCTGCAGCAGGTGAGCGGCGACCGTGGCCGGCGCCACGTGCGCCGATTCCAGCCGGATCGCGATCTCGCGGTGCAGCTCGCCCCGCACCGCCGCAGGAAGGTCGTGCAGCAGCACCGCCTGGATGAGCTCGTGACGGAACCCGAGGATGCCGGGCTCGGCCTCCTCGAGGAAGCCTGCGGCGAACGATTCGCGCAGAAGCGGCACCAGCGCGCTCATGGGCTGATCGGCGACCATCCGCAGCTGAGCCACGTCGAAGCGCGTCCCCAGCAGCGCAGCGGTGGTCAGCAGCTCTCTGGTCGGAGTGCTCAGGTGGCTGAGGTGACGCATCATGACCATGCCGAGCGACGGGGAGGGCCCGGCGGGCGCGTCCAGGAGGGCTTCGCCGTCGGCGCTGATGCTGACCGCGCCGTCGCGCTGCAGCGCGCGGATCATCTCGGTGAGGAACAGCGGGTTCCCACCCGCTGCTCCGACGTATCGCTCGAGCACCGCGCCGACCCGGCCCCCGGTCATCCGCTCCGTGATAGTGAGGCATGTCCGCGGGGGCAGGGGGCCGAGCTCCACGGCGACCAATCTGCCGCGCTCGCTCAGTACGCTCAGCAGATGATCGAGTTCGGCGGAGGCGTCGTGGGACGCCTGCGTGCGCATCGAACCGAGGATCACGAGCGGCAGCTGCTCGAGCGTGCGGCTGAGGCGTGCGAGCAGACCGAGGGATGCGGCATCCGCCCACTGCAGGTCTTCGAGCACGATCACGGTCGGCTCCGCCGCCGCGACATCGATCACCGACAGGAGCCTCTCGCCGATGGCGTGCTCGTTCTGGCGGGCGGCGAGGCGGCGGTCATCGTCGCCGAGCAGCGGCGCGAGCGCCTCGAGCAGCAGCCCGTGCGACCTGCGCCGGTTCATCTCGTCGGCCGCGGCGCGGAGCACGGTCCGGTCGGCCGGGAGCTGTGCGACGGCCGCCGCCAGCAGCGTGGTCTTGCCGATCCCGCCCTCGCCCAGCACCAAGAAGAACCGGCCCGAGTCCGCCGCGCGGGCTTCCGCCAACCGCGCGAGCTCGAGGTCACGGCCGAGGAACACGCTGTGCCGCGCGGGCGTCACAGCGGCGTGGCGCGTCGTCGTATGCATGCCTTCGTCCCCTTGTCGCCCCCACAGCGACCCCCCGTGACTCTTGCGCAGAGTCTAGAGCGCGGGAGGCGCGGTGTCTCGTGATCCCGCGGCGCCGTACGCGTCACGACTCGTCGAGGACTGGCTGACCGCGGCGCCCGCCGAGCGACACCGGCGATTGCCGGGCACGATGGTCTTCGCCGACATCTCCGGGTTCACCCGGCTCACCGAGCGCCTCGCCCGACAGGGCAGGATCGGCGCGGAGCTGCTCAGCGACACACTCGACGAGACGTTCGCCGCGCTGCTCGAACCGGCCTTCGCCGACGGTGCGGACCTGCTCAAGTGGGGCGGGGACGCGGTGCTCCTCTTCTTCCGAGGCGAGAACCACACCGTACGCGCCGCACACGCGGCGCACCGGATGCGCGCGGCCCTCCGAGACCTCGTGCGAACCCGTCGCACGGGCATGCCGACGACCGCTGCGCTGCGCATGTCGATCGGCATCCACACCGCCGACGTCGACTCGGACGTGCTCGATGACGCGGGGTTCGACTTCTTCTTCGTGGGCGATCCCGCCAGCCACCGCGAGCTGATCGTCGCCGGGCCCGGGATCAGCCGCCTTGCGCGTGTCGAGCAGGCGTGCACCGCGGGACAGATCCTGCTGAGCACCGCGGCCGCCGCGAGGCTGCCTAGAGGTCTCTGCGGTCCCGCGGTGGATATCGGCGGTCAGGCCGCCTGCGCGCTGCGCACGAGTCCCCGGGTGGATGCCTCGCCCGCACCTGCAACGCAGCCCACGGGTGGATCGGCGGTGGACCTCGCCGGCACCCTGCCCCCCGGCATCCGCGAGCACCTCCGCGCCGGCGGAGCGGAACCCGGTCACCGGCCGGTGGCGATCGGATTCGTCCAGATCACCGGCGTGGACGCGCTGCTGCGTGACCGGGACGACGGCGGTGCTGCGGCGACGGCGGCGGTCGAGGCGGCCGTCATCGCCGTGCAGCGGGCGTGCCTGCGGCACGGCGCGACGTTCTTCGAATCCGACATCGCGGTGGACGGGGCGAAGGTCATGCTCACGGCGGGCGCCCCGCGCAGCGCGGGCCGGGACGCGGAGCGGATGCTGCGGACCGCCCGTGAGATCGCGGACTTCCGAGGGACGCTCGGCATCCGCGTCGGAGTGAATGCCGGTCACGTGTTCGCGGGGGAGATCGGTCCCGCATCACGACGCACCTACTCGATCAAGGGTGATGCGGTGAACCTCGCCGCGCGCCTGCTCGGTCGCGCCGAGGACGGTCAGCTGGTGGCGACCGAGAGGGCGATGGCCGGCGCGCACCGTGCGTTCGAGGCCGAGCAGCTGGCGCCGTTCGCGGTGAAAGGCAAACGGGAGCCGGTGCACGCGGTCGTGGTGGCCCGCGCGCGGAGCGGGCGCGACGACGCCGCGCCGCGATTCGTCGGCAGGGAGGCGGAGTCGGCGACGCTCGCGGCCGCGATGGCGTCGGTGGCGGCGGGCCGCGGATCGGTCGTGGACGTGGTGGGGGAGGCCGGCATCGGCAAATCGCGGCTCGTCGCAGAGATGGCCACGCCGGAGCGGATGCGCGCGGTGACGGTGTCCGCGAGCACGTACCAGACGGCCAGCCCCTACGCGACGGTGGGGATGCTCGTGCGCCAAATCGTCGGGATCAGCCTGCACGAGCTGCCCGACGCGGCCGGCGCGCTCCTCACCGCGACGGTGCGGGACGACGCCCCGGAGCTGCTTCCCTGGCTGCCGCTGCTGGCGGCCGTGGTGGATGCGGATGTCCCGTCGACGCGCGAGGTCGACGAGCTGGATCCGCGATTCCGCCGCGGCCGCATCGAAGCGGTGACGACCGACCTCCTCGCGGCGCTCCTGCGCACGCCGTTGCTGCTGGTCGTCGAAGACGCCCACCTCATGGACGAGGCCTCGGCCGCCCTCCTGGAGCATCTCGAGAGCGTGGTGCCGCGGCATCCTTGGGTCCTCGTGATCACGCGACGCGACGTCGCCTCGGGATACGTGCCCGCCCTCCGGGGCGACGGCGACGTCCGGATCGCGCTCGCCGGAATCGCGCCGGATGCTGCGCGGGAACTGCTCGAGTCAGCCAGCGGTGCGTCCCCGCCGAGTCGTCACACGCTCGCCGCGATGGCGGACCGGGCCCAGGGCAATCCGCTGTTCCTCGCGTCGCTGGCCGGGAGCGCGCGGGGTGCGGCGCTGCAGGGCGGTCTCCCTGATTCGGTCGAGGCCCTCCTGCTCGTCGACATCGATCGTCTTCCGCCGGCCGATCGCACCCTGCTGCGGCTCGCCGCCGTGCTGGGCCCGCGGTTCGAGGCCGAGACGCTGGCGATGGTCGGGGCCGGCTCGGTCAGTCCGCAGGACATCGCGGTGCGCCTGCAGGAGTTCGTGCGCGTGGGCGAGGGCGGCGAGCTCGAGTTCCACCACGCCATGGTGCGCGATGTCGCCTACGCGGGGCTGCCTTTCCGGATGCGCAGGAGCATGCACGAACGCGTGGCGATGGCTCTCCAGAGCTCGGGCGACCGCTCCGCCCGGCCCGACCTGCTGAGCCTGCACTTCCACGCCGCGGGCCTCCACGAGCAGGCGTGGTCCGCCTCCGTGCAGGCCGCTGAAGACGCCCGGGCGAAGTACGCCTACGCCCAGGCGGCGGTGTTCTTCGCGCGGGCCCTCGACAGCGCCGCACACCTGTCGCCTGCTCCGGCCGGGCGCTCGGAGGCGGCGATCGCGCTCGGCGATTGCCTCGACGTGGCGGGCGACGCCACGGGCGCCCTCGCCGCGCTGCGCCGGGCGCGCCGCGACCTGCGCGACGACGCGGTGGCCACGGCCGACGTGATGCACAAGGAAGCGCGGATCGTGCTGCGGCTCGGTCGCTACCGCGCGGCGCTCTCGCAGCTGACGCGGGCGCTGCGGGTGCTCGACGGCGTCGACGGTCCCGCCGCCCACGGCGTGCGCGCGCGGATCGCGACCTGGTACGGGTTCTGCCTGCACCTGCAGCATCGCAACGACGCCGCCGTGCGGTGGGGACTCCGCAGTGTGGCCTCGGCAGAGGCCTCGGGGGATCGGGAGGTCCTGGCCAACGCGTGCAACGCACTGCATCTCTCCTACGGCGCCTCGAGCGTCGACGAGGACCGGCCGTACGGCCGGATCGCGCTGGACCTGTACGAGCAGCTCGACGATCTCAGTGGTCAGGCGCTCACCCTGAACAACCTCGCGATCGACGCCTACAACGAGGGGCGGTGGAACGAGGCGATCGACGCGTTCGGCCGCGCCGCCGCGAGCTTCCACCGCCTCGGCGACGAGGCGAACGAGGCCACGGCGCTGTACAACAGGGCCGACGTGCTCGTCGCGCAGCGCCGCCACGGCGAGGCACTGCCGGAGCTGGCCGCGGCGCTCCGGCTCGCCCGCCGGGTGGACGACGAGGAGCTGGTGGGGCTCGCCCTGCGCGAGCAGGCGCGGGCCCGGTCCGGCACCGGCGATCACGCGCACGCCTGGACGATGTTCGCCGAGGCCAGAGCCGTGCTCGCGGGGCTCGACCTCGCGACGGAGGTCGCCCTGCTGGATGCCGCTCATGCGGAGTCGCTCGGTGCCGCGGGCCGGCTCCAGGAGGCCCTCGAGCTCCTGGAGTCGGCGATCGGGGTGGCGGAGGCGAAGGCAACGGAGTCGCTGGCCCGCCTGCACCGGATCCGCGCCCACACACTGATCGCCCAGGGCGACGCCGACGCCGCCTCAGCGGCCGCCCACCGCGGGCTTGCGCAGGCCACCGGAACCTACGGCGGCTACGAGCCGGCGCTCCTGCGCCTGGCACTCGCCGAGGTCACCGACGACGTCGAGCTGCGGGAGGCGTCCCGACGGGTCCTCGACTCGCTCGGCGTCGTCGGGTGAGCCGGTCCGCCTACTTGATGGTGCCTCGGACGTCGTTGAGGAACAGCACCACCAGGTGGAGGTCTCCGGCGTTGTCACGGGTGCTCGCGACGGTGTCGGTGCAGAACTCCTGGTCCGCGCCGATGACACCCTTCGCGGGACAGGCGGGCGTGGTCGCCAGCGCCCCCGTCGCCGACTGGGACCACAGCGCGCGGAACTGCGATGCGCCGCCCTGGCCGCAGACCGTCTTGTCGCACACGATCGTCATGCGTGCGGGGGCGGTGCGGGTGTAGAGGCCGGTCATGTCGGCGAGGAACTGGGTGACCAGGGCGCCGGGGCGGCAGCTCTGACCCGCGGGGCAGACTCCGAGTGAGAGCGCCACCGTTCCGTTCGCGCCGCTGGGAAGCGCCAGCACACCGCACATCGGGTGCGACGCATCGACGGTCGCGCACCCGCTGCCGTCGGCGCCCGCGACTCCCTGCGTGAGGGCTGCCGACTGACCGTCCAGCAGGTTCAGGGCGAGATCGACGGGGAAGGATGCCGCCACCGCGGTGAGAACGGACTTCTTGTTCACCGTCTGCACCGAGACCTGCAGCGCGGCCGTCGCCCCGGAGTAGGACGTGCGAATCGTCGCGGTGGAGGATCCCGCCGGGATCGTCGCCTCGACGACCGCGAGCCGGCCCGGGCCGGGGGCGCTGAGAGTCACTCCGGTGGGGGTGGGGTAGGTGGCGGGGGCTGTGCCGTTCCACAGCGACACCTCTACCTCGAACGGCGTTCCGACGGCGGCGAGGACGGCGGGCAGCGAGGCCGCGGGCACACCGCTCAGCTGCGCCGCGATGCCTGGATCGGTGCGGACGGTCACGCTGATCGAGGTGGGCTTCGTCGTGGGCGCCGCGACGGCCGGCCCTGCGACACCCAGCGGTGCCAGCAGCGCCAATACTCCCAGGGCCACGGCGAGGACGACGCGGCGAGCGGCACGGAACGGCTGAGATGACATGGCACGGCTCCTCGACGGATCAGGTCTTCCCAGCCTCGCGGGCGCACGCGCAGAAAAGATCCGTGAGATCACTGAGGTTTCGGCGTGCGCGCTCGCGCATCCTGGCGACATGGCGATCGAGTCTCGTGCGGACACCGGCTCCCGAACGCACGAGGACGCATCGCGCCCGGCGGCGGGGCGCAGCCGGATCCCTGGACGAACGGTGCTGCTCGTGGCCTCTTTCGGGGCGCTGCTGGCGTTCCTGGACGCGACGATCGTGAACATCGCCTTCCCGAGCATGCGGGAGGACTTCCCCGACGAGTCGATCGGCACCATCTCGTGGGTGCTCAACGCCTACAACATCGTGTTCGCCTCGTTCATGATCGTTTTCGGGCGGCTCAGCGACGTGATGGGCCGTCGCCGGCTGTATCTCGTCGGGGTGGGACTGTTCACCCTGGCCTCGCTGGCGTGCGCGGCGGCGCCGACGGTGGAAGTGCTGGTGCTCGCCCGGGTGGTGCAGGCGCTCGGCGCCGCGATGCTCGTGCCCGCCTCGCTGGCCGTGGTGATCGACGGGGCACCGGCCGGAAAGCGTGCGCGGGCGGTCGGGCTGTGGGCAGCCGCCGCGGCGGTCGCCGCCGGTCTCGGACCGCCCATCGGCGGCATGCTCGTGGAAGCGGGCGGCTGGCGGTGGGCGTTCTGGATCAATCTTCCCCTCGGCATCCTCGCCTGGTGGCTCGGCCGCGGCCTCCTCGTCAACAGCCGTGCACCCGGTCGCCGCCGCATGCCCGACCTTCGCGGCGCCGTCCTCCTGGCCGGCGCGCTCGGACTGACGACGCTCGCGATCATCAAGGGCTCCGAGTGGGGCGCGTCCAGCGTCGGACTGTGGCTCGTCGTCGCGGGGGCGGTCGTGCTCTTCGCGGCGTTCGTCGCCAGTTCGATGCGGCATCCCGTTCCGGTCCTGGATCTGGCGATGATGCGCAACCGGCCGTTCCTCGTGGCCAACATCGTGACGCTCGTCGCCGGCGTCGGCTTCTTCGCCTACATGCTCACCAACGTGCTGTGGCTGCAGTACGTGTGGCAGTACTCCGTGCTGGATGCCGGACTCGCACTCGTGCCCGGCGCCATCGTCGCCGCGATCACGGCGGGGCTGCTCGAACCGGTCGCGGCGCGCTTCGGGTACCGGTGGATCATCGCCGCGGGCTTCGTCGTGTGGGCCCTGGGATACGTGTGGTACCTCACCGTCGTGGAGGTCACGCCCGACTTCTGGCTGCAGTGGCTTCCCGGCCAGATCATCAGCGGCGTCGGGGTGGGCGCGACCCTGCCGCTGCTGGCGGCGTCCACGCTCGCCACGCAGCCGGGCGGACGCTACGCGACGGCCTCCGCGGTCATCTCCAGCGCACGGCAGATCGGCGGCACCATCGGGGTCGCGCTGCTGGTGGTGATCCTGGGCACGCCGACCGCCCTGACGGTCGTGGACGATCTGCGCGACGGATGGAAGCTGTGCATCGCGTCCTTCGTGGCGGGCGCGGTGATCACGCTGTTCATGGGTCGCGTGCGTCCTCCCGCGGTCGAGGCGGGCGCCGAGCCGATCGATCCCTCGCGGCTGCACCAGCCGGACGCGGGGCGATCGGTGCTGATGCGTCGCACGCTGCCGCCGGTCGAAGAGTCGCTGTTCGCGCGGCTTCCGCCCGCTGTCCGCGAGCGCATCGAGCAGACCGCTCCCCACCGGACGGTGCCGGCGGGAGACTGGCTGCTGCAGGAGGGCGATCCGGCATCGTCGATGTTCGTGCTCCTCGCCGGTCGTGCCGAGGTGGTGATCGGCGGCCGGGTCGTGCGCGAGCTCGGACCGGGTGCGGTGATCGGCGAGCTCGCCCTGCTCACCGGCGGGGTGCGGTCGGCCTCCATCCGCGCCCGTCGCGACTGCCGCGTGCTCGAGGTGCCGCGGACGGTGCTCGATGACGCGATCGGGCAGGACCCGGCGGCGCTCTCGGCGCTGGTCACGGCCCTGGCCCACCAGCTCGCCGACGCCAGTCCGCCCACCGCGCCGCGGGCCTCCCGCCCGAGCCTGGTCGCCGTCGTCGGCACGGCCGCGAGCGCGCCGGCTCGAGAGGTCGCGACCGTGCTGCAGCGGGGGCTGTCGGCTCATCTCCGCGTCGCCGCCATCGACGAGCCGCGCACCCCCGACGAGATCGACCGCGCCGAGCGCGAGCACCAGCTGGTGCTGCTCGTCGCCGCCGGAGACGACGAGGAGTGGGCCGCGCGCTGCGCCCGGGAAGCCGACACGGTCGTGCTGGTCGCCGCCGCCGAGGACCCGCCGGACAGCGCTCCGCGCTCGCCCGCTCGCCCCGAGCTCGTCCTCGTGGCCGCGGCGGCGTCCGGCGCCGCGCGCGCCACGCGACAGGAGTGGCTCGACGCCGTCGACCCGTGGCGCTTCAGCGAGGTCACGAGGGCCGATCTCGCCGGCGGGTCTGTTCCGACCGGGATGCGGGGGCTCGTCGACCGGCTCGCCGGCCGTTCCCTCGCCCTCGTCTGCGGCGGGGGAGGAGCGCGGGCGCTGACCCACATCGGGATATTGCTCGAGCTCGAAGCGGCCGGCATCCACGTCGATCGCGTCGCCGGCACCAGCATGGGCGCCGTCATCGGCGGCCTCTACGCCACGGGCGTCAGCGCCGCCGAAGTCGGCGACGCGGCGTACCGCGAGTTCGTGCGGCACGACGTCTTCGGCGACTACGGGCTGCCGCGCACCTCGCTGATCCGCGGCAGGCGCGTCCAGCGCTCGCTCGCCAGGAGCTACGGCGACTGGCGGATCGAGGAGCTTCCGCGCGGGTTCCGCTGCGTCAGCACGGATCTCGTCACGCGCTCCGCCGTGGTGCACCGCTCGGGCCCCCTGGTGGACGCGATGCGGGCCACCTCGCGGATCCCGGTGGTCTTCACGCCGATCGTCAGCGAGGGACGCCTGCTCATCGACGGGAGCGTGCTCGACAACCTCCCGGTCGACACCGTGACCGAGCGCGCGGAGGGGCCGATCATCGCCGTGAACATCTCGGCCGGCAGCCGCAGGCCGCCTGCCGCACCGGGACAGCCGCCGCCTCCGGTGCGCATCCCGCCGCTCGGCGAGACGATGATGCGCACGTTCATGATCAACGGCGGAGATGCCGCGGGCGCGCAGCGCCTCGGCGCCTGGGTCGTCACGCCGCACTCGATGGGCGTGGGCTTCCTGGAGTTCCACCAGTTCGACCGGCTCGTCGAGTCCGGGCGCGCCGCGGCCCGGACGCTCCTGGAGCAGACCGGCGGAGACTTCTCCGCCGCGAACCGGTAGACGATCGCAGCACCCGGCGTCCGATGCCCGGCGTCACGCCCGCGTGTCGGAGCGCACCTCGGCCGCGGCATCCCGTCCCAACGCGAAGTAGTCGGGGTTGTCGTCGCTGTGGGCCAGCAGCATGAGCGCGACGGCGGCCGCCCACGCGCGGGCGCGCACCCAGACGTCGTCGTCGTACCCGGTGGCGGCCTCGATGAACCGGCGGCGGCCCGCGGCGTCGAAGGCGAGCCAGGCGACGGCGAGGTCGTAGGCGGGGTCTCCGGCGGTCACGTCGCCGAAGTCGATGACCCCCGCGAGCGTGCCATCGCGGGCGACGAGGTTGCCCGGATGCAGGTCGCCGTGGATCCAGACCGGCGGCGCCTGCCAGGGGGTGGCAGCGACACCGGCTCGCCAGACGCCGAGGAGGGCGGTGAGGGATGCTGCGTCCAGCGTGCCGCGGCTCCGCAGGTCGCGGGCGCGGCCCTCGACCGCGTCGGTGCGCGTGGACAGCGGGTTGCCGCGGAAGGGGTTCAGGGGATGGTCGGCGGGCGCCGGGGTGTGCAGCCTCCCGAGCACCTGCGCGAGCAAGGGGGCCCACGACGTCCGATGGGCGACGTCCACGTCGAGCGCGCGTTCGCCGTGGATCCACGGCACCACCGACCACGCCCACGGATATCCGTCGCCGGCGACGCCGTGCACCACTGGGGCCGGCACGCGCACGCCCAGCGGGGTCAGGCGCGCGGCGATGCCCGCGAGCACCGCCTGCTCGTGCCGCACCAGCGGCGCCGCCAGGGCGCGCCGCGGAAGCCGCACGGCGTAGTCGTCGCCCAGTCGCCACACCTCGCTGTCCCAGCCCTCCGCGACCTTCGCCAGAGCCATGGCCTGGGCACCGGGGATCGGTCCCTCCGCCTGCGCGGCCAGCAGCCGGCGGATCAGCGGGGCGTCGATGGCGACCTCGGCGCTGGGCTTGTCTGGCACGGTCCGAAGATACTCGCGTGTCGGTTGGATGCTTGTGTTCATGTTGGAATGTGTTGTATTGTGTGTGAATCCGATGAAGGGTGTCCACATGTACGCGACGGAGCGACACGACCAGATCGAGCTCCTCCTGGCCTCACAGGGCCGTGTCAGCGTCGTCGAGCTGGCCGACCGCTTCGAGGTCACCACGGAGACCATCCGCCGCGACCTCGATCAGCTCGAGACCCGCGGCGCGCTGCGCAGGGTTCACGGCGGAGCGGTGACGCGTGAGCGTGCCAGCACCCGCGAGCCGTCGCTGGCCGAGCGCCTCGAGCACCACGGCGGTGCCAAGACCGCGATCGGTCACCGGGCCCTGGACGCCCTCGGCGCCGACTTCAGCGGATCCCTCTTCCTCGACGCCGGCACGACGACCGGCGCCGTCGCCGCGGCACTGACCCCTCGCCTCGCCGGCGCGCGCATCGAGGTCGTCACCCACTCACTGACGCTCGGCTACTCGCTGGCGGGGGTGCCCGGGGCTTCGCTCTCTCTGATCGGCGGCCGGATCCGCGGACTGACGGCCGCCGCCGTCGGCGCCGACACCGTCCGCGCGATCGGCGCGCTGCGGCCCGACGTCGCGTTCGTCGGAACCAACGGCGTGTCGGCCGGGTTCGGCCTCAGCACCCCCGACCCCGACGAGGCCGCGGTCAAGCGCGCGATCGTCGAGTCCGCGCGCCGCGTGATCGTGGTCGCCGACGCCGAGAAGCTCGGAGCCGAACTCCTGGTCGGGTTCGCGCCGCTGTCCGATATCGACGTGCTGGTGACGGATGCCCCGCCCGACGCCGAACTCGCCGCCGCCCTCTCGGAGGCCGATGTGGAGGTCTGGCTCGCATGATCGTCACGCTCACCGCCAATCCGTCGCTGGACCGCACCGTGATGCTCCCGGCCGCGCTGCAGGTCGGCGACGTCCAGTCCGCGGCCTCGGCCCGCGAGGACGCGGGCGGCAAGGGGATCAACGTCGCGCGCGCGATCACGGCCGCGGGGGAGGAGTGCACTGCGGTGCTGCCCCTGGCCATCGGCGACCCGTTCGCCGCCGCGCTGCGCGAGGCCGCCCTGCACACGCACCGGGTCGCCGTCGCCGGTCACGTCCGCGCCAACCTCGCGATCACCGACCCCGCCGGCGTCACCACGAAGCTCAACCTGCCGGGTGCCGAGCTGTCGGCCGACGAAGTCGGCGCTGTCATCGACGCGGTGGTCGCGGCATCCGCCGGCGCCCGCTGGCTCGTGCTCGCCGGCTCGCTGCCGCCCGGCGCGGGGGACGACTTCTACGTCAGGGCGATGCGCGCCGTGCGCACCGCGCACGGCGACGCCGCCCCGCTCATCGCCGTCGACACGTCGGGTCCCGCGCTCACCGCCGTGGTCGCCGACGGCAGGCCCGACCTCATCAAGCCGAACGACGACGAGCTCTCGGAGCTCGCCGGCACGACCATCGAGCACGCCGATGCCGGCGCGATCGCCGACATCGCCCGCTCGATCGTGCCGGCGCGGGCGGGTGCCGCCCTCGTCACGCTCGGCGCGCGCGGCGCCCTCCTCGTCGAGGGGGGTGGCGCCTGGGCGGCGAGTCCGCCGCCCATCCAGGTGGTCAGCACAGTCGGCGCGGGCGACAGCTCGCTCGCCGGCTACGTCCTCGCCGCCACCCGCGGTGCCGGCCCGGACGAACGGCTGCGCCTGGCCGTGCGCTACGGGGCGGCCGCGGCATCCCTTCCCGGCACACAGGCGCCCGCCCCGGCGGATCTGCCTACCGGCGACGTGCCGGTCACCCGTCTCGCCTAACCATCCACTCACGACCCAGGAGGTCACCGTGACCGACACCATCACTCCAGGCCTGGTGAGCCTCGACGCGCCGCTGGGCGCCGACAAGTCCGCCGTCATCCGCGCGCTCGCGGCACGCGTGGTCGCGCAGGGCCGCGCGACCGACGCCGACGCGCTGTTCGCCGACGCCTGGGCGCGCGAGGAGAAGGACGAGACCGGGCTTCCCGGCGGCATCGCGATCCCGCACGCGAAGAGCCCGGCGGTCACCACGCCGTCGCTCGCGTTCGCGCGTCTGAATCCCGGCGTCGACTTCGGCGCGCCCGACGGCGCCGCCGACCTCGTCTTCCTGATCGCGGCACCCGCCGACGCCGCCGAGGCCCACCTCGCGGTGCTGTCGAAGCTCGCACGGAGCCTCATGCAGGAGGAGTTCACGTCGGGGCTGCGCGCCGCCGCGACCGACGAGGACGTCGTCGCGATCGTGCAGGCGGCGATCGGCGAGACGGACGCCGCCCCCGCGCGTCCTGCGCCGGCGCCGGCGGCGTCTACGGCGCCCGCCGCCGCCGCGACCGCGGCCGCCGCCCCCGCCCCGGGCCTCACGGTCGACGGTCGCCCCGCGCGGATCGTGGCCGTCACCGCGTGCGCCACCGGCATCGCCCACACCTTCATGGCGGCCGACGCGCTCACGGCCGCCGGCCGGAAGTCGGGCGTCGACCTCGTCGTCGAGCCGCAGGGCTCCAGCGGCTACCAGGCGCTGCCCGCCGACGTCATCCAGGGCGCCGACGCGGTGATCTTCGCCACCGACGTCGACGTCCGCGAGCCGCAGCGCTTCGCGGGCAAGCCGGTCGTGCGCTCGGGCGTCAAGCGGGGCATCGAGCAGCCCGAACAGCTCATCGCCGAGGCGCTGGCCGCCGCGAAGGACCCGTCCGCGGCGCGTGTCGGCGGCGAGGCGTCCGCGACGGCCGCTGCTCCGGCCGAGACGCTGTCGTGGGGCGCGCGGATCCAGCGGATCCTCCTCACCGGCGTGAGCTACATGATCCCGTTCGTCGCGGGCGGCGGGCTGCTGATCGCGCTCGGCTTCCTGTTCTTCGGCGACGACTATTCGGCACCGAACAACGCCACGACGGTGATCGTCGAGAACTCGCTGTGGGACCTGCCCGAGGGCGGTCTCGGCCTCTATCTGGGCTCGGTCGCCTTCGCGATCGGCGCCGCGTCGATGGGCTTCCTGGTGTCGGCGCTGGCCGGCTACATCTCCTTCGCGATCGCCGACAGGCCGGGCATCGCCCCCGGCTTCGTGGCCGGTGCCATCGCCGTGACGATGAACGCCGGCTTCATCGGCGGCATCGTCGGCGGTCTGCTCGCCGGTGTCACCGCCTGGTGGATCGGCACGTGGCGCGTTCCGCGCTGGCTGCGCGGCCTCATGCCGGTGGCCATCATCCCGCTGCTGGCGTCCATCGTGGCGTCCGGCCTCATGGTGCTCTTCCTCGGCCGCCCCATCGCGACGCTGATGGTCTGGCTCACCGACTGGCTGAACGAGCTCGCCGGCAGCGCCGGCATCGTCGCCGTGGGCATCGTGCTCGGGCTCATGATGTGCTTCGACCTCGGCGGACCGATCAACAAGGTGGCCTATGCCTTCGCGGTCGCGGGCCTTGCGGCCGCGTCACCCGACAACACCACGCCGTACCTGATCATGGCGGCCGTGATGGCCGCGGGCATGGTGCCGCCGCTCGCGATGGCGCTCGCCTCCACGCTGCTGGCGCGCGACCTCTTCCCGCCGGTCGAGCGCGAGAACGGCAAGGCCGCATGGCTGCTCGGAGCGGCGTTCATCTCGGAGGGGGCCATCCCCTTCGCGGCGGCCGACCCGCTGCGTGTCATCCCCGCCTCGATGGTGGGCGGTGCGGTCACCGGCGCACTGACGATGGCGTTCGGGGTGCAGTCCCTCGCGCCGCACGGCGGGATCTTCGTCTTCTTCGCCATCAACCCGTTCTGGGGCTTCCTGGTGGCCGTCGTGGCCGGCACGGTGGTCTCGGCGCTGGCGGTCATCGCCCTCAAGAAGTGGGTGGGTCGCAAGGAGCTCGAGCAGGCCGAGGCCGGGGTGATGGTGGCGGCCTGAGGTCGTCGTCCGCCAGAATCGAGATCGTCGACCCCCAGCGGTCCGGCGGAGACAGGAGAGAACCATGGCAGAACGTCAGGCCACCATCGCCAGCAGCTCGGGCCTCCACGCCCGCCCCGCGAAGCTCTTCGTGCAGGCGGTTCAGGCGCAGTCCGTTCCGGTCACCATCGCCGTCGAGGGCGGCACCGACCTCAACGCCGGCAGCATCCTGTCCCTCATGGGCCTCGGTGCCTCGCAGGGCACCGTGGTGACCCTCAAGGCCGAGGGCGAGGGCGCCGACGAGGCGCTCGACGCCCTCGTCGAGCTGCTCGAGACCGACCTCGACGCACAGTAGGAGCCGCGTCCGGCGACCGTGCCGGACCACACCGCTACGACGGATGCCGCGGGTCGAAGCCGCTGCGGCATCCGTCGTCCGCGTCCGGCCGACGTATCAGACGTCGGTGCCGTCCCCCGGGTCGAGGGTGACCAGCTCGCCGCCGTCCTGCTCCGCCGCCCATCCCAGCCGCACCCGCCCCATGTCGCGGCCGGCGACCGACAGGGTCATGTCGTGGGTGCCGAAGACGCGGCGCGGGGCGACCGCCAGCACGAAGTCCATGGCTTCGCCGATCTTCAGCCACGGGGCGCCCACGGGAGCCGCCAGCAGCTTCACGTCCCTGCCCTCGGGAACCGCGTACGAGTCGCCGGGGTAGTAGAACTCGTCGTTCACCAGCACGCCGACGTTGTCGACCACCGGGATCGACTCGTGGATCACCGCGTGCCGCCCGCCGAAGAACTCCAGCCGGAACGGGTCGACCTCCACGACATCGCCCGGATGGACGATTGTCACGTCGTAGTCCGAGGCGGCCCGCGCGACGCCCTCGGGGGCGAAGATCGGCGTGCCGGGGAAGGTGCTGAGGATCCGATCGAGGTGGTCCGGCGTCCAGTGATCCCCGTGCTCGTGCGTGATCACGATGGCCACGACCCCCTCGAGCTCTCCCAGCGGCGCGGTGAACGATCCGGGGTCGACGACGACCGTCTTCCCGGCGTTGAAGAGGGTCAGCGCGGCGTGCTCGAACTTCGTGACTCGCATGGGTCGAGTCAAGCGCTCCGGCCGGTCGCAGGCAAGCGTCCGGCGGGCTCCCGGGGCGCTGCCGTCTCGATTTGGAGCGGGCATGCGGGGCGTGGCATAATCGAACGGTTGCCTGAACGGCCCCATCGTATAGCGGCCTAGTACGCCGCCCTCTCACGGCGGTAACGCGGGTTCGAATCCCGCTGGGGTCACCAGTCAGGCAACAACGTCGCAGCATACGCTGCGGCGCGCTGTGCGGCCCCATCGTATAGCGGCCTAGTACGCCGCCCTCTCACGGCGGTAACGCGGGTTCGAATCCCGCTGGGGTCACCAGTCAGGCAACAACGTCGCAGCATACGCTGCGGCGCGCTGTGCGGCCCCATCGTATAGCGGCCTAGTACGCCGCCCTCTCACGGCGGTAACGCGGGTTCGAATCCCGCTGGGGTCACCAGCCAGGCAACACCGTCGCAGCATACGCTGCGGCGCGCTGTGCGGCCACATCGTATAGCGGCCTAGTACACCGCCCTCTCACGGCGGTAACGCGGGTTCGAATCCCGCTGGGGTCACCACCACGAAGCCCCCGGAACCGACAGGATCCGGGGGCTTCGTCTTTTCCGCCGAGCCGGTCAGGACCAGACGGCGAGCAGCGTCAGCGCCGCCGAGACGGCCGCGCACCCCATGACGAACAGCGTCAGGGCCACGAGCAGGCCGGCGCCCGGCAATCGGTCGGGGCTGTCGTCGAGGAGCGCCGCGTTGAGCCCGCGCATGCGCGCCTGCGCGGCGAGCCAGAGCAGCACGGCGAAGCCGAGCCCGATGATGCCGGGGACCAGCCACCACCCCGACAGCTCCGGCGATGCGGCGATGGCCGGCAGCACGCGGAGGGCGATGAGGGAGCCCACGCCGATGGCCAGCGCGGTGCGTCGCCACGCCAGCGATGTCCGCTCCGGCTGGAGTCCCGGATCGTAGAGCCGGCCCCCGCTCACCGCAGCACGACTCCGAGGAGGACGAGCACGCCGACCACGACGATCGTCACCGCCAGCGCGATGCTGGTCGCAGAGCCGGGCAGCGGCGACGCCGCCCGCAGCGCCCGCTCCGTCCGCGCCCATTCCCGCCACGCGAGCACGGGCACGATCAGCCCGGCCGCGATGAGGAGGAGGGATGCCGCGAGCCGCAGTCCCGGCTGGAGGTCGAGGCCGAGCGCCTCCAGTGCCACGCCACCGGCGATCAGCGCGAGCGCCGTGCGGTTCCACGCCAGGAAGGTCCGCTCGTTGGCCAGGCTGAAGCGGGCGTCCGGTTCGGCGCCCGCCCCGTAGACCGATGCGGGGAATCTGCTGCGTGTCACCGGCCCAGGCTATCGACGCCGTCGCGCGGCTCGGGGGCCGCGGACGCCGCGGCGGAACGTGCCGCGCGGGACGCGGCATCCGCCCGCTGACGACGGCGCCCACGCACGAGCCGCACGATGCCCCACACGATGAGGCCGACGAGCGCCGCCACGGCGAGCCAGGGGATCAGGAAGCCCAGCGCCACGACGATGCCGTTGAGAGTGGCGACGAGGCCGTTCCACCCGGCGGCGAGTCCGTCGCCGAATCCCGCGGGATCGGCCGTCACGGTCTCGACCCGCGGCGTCACCGAGACCGACAGCGTCGACATCGCGACCTGATCGTCGAGCATCTCCAGCTGCTGCTGGTAGGACTCCAGGAGTGCCTGGCGCTCCGAGAGGGCCGTCTCGGCGGCGATCAGATCCGCGACGCTCTGCGCCTGCGCCATCAGGTCGGTGAGGCGATCGACCGACGCCTGCGCCGCGTCGATCCGCGCTTCGAGGTCGACCGTCTGCTCGGTGACGTCCTGCCGGTTGACACTGGTCGCGGTCACCTTTCCGACATCGTCCAGCTCGTCGACGACCGACTGCAGCTGGTCGGCGGGCACGCGGACGGTGATCCAGGCGCCGTCGGCGGGCGCGGGGTAGGGCATCGAGTCGTAGACCACGCCGCCGTCGCCGGGGGCCATCGGGTACACGGTGCCGTCGCTGCCGATGCTCAGGGACTCGATGTAGCCGCCGTGCGCGACGGCGGAGTTGCCGATCGCCCGCGTGGCGGCATCGACGTCGTCGACCGACACCGTTGCGGAGGCCGTCGTGATGATGTCGCGGTCGGCGGTGGCGCCCTCGACGCCGCTCTCCGTGGTGAGCGGGCTGAGTGCCGCATCGCGCGCGTCGGAGCCGGCCGCACCCGAATCTTCCTGGGTGAAGGCCTCGGAGCCGGCGGGCCCGGCCGGGGCGACCGCCGCCTCGTCGGCCGTGCCGCCCACCGGGCCGTTCACGAGCGAGCCGACGGAGGGTGCGATCACCGCCGCGACCGCGACGACCGCAGCGGCCGCACCGCTCGCGATCCACAGGCCGCGGCGCCGTCGGCCTCGAGAGGTCTGACGCGTCCGCTCGGCGGAGATGTCGGCGAAGAGAGCGGTCTCGATCTCGTCGATCCGCTGCGGGCTGAGCTCGGGCAGGGGAACGTGGGTGCCGGGCTCGGGGGCTGAGGTGCTCATGTGCTCTCCTTGACGACGGTCCGCAGACGCGTGCGGATGCGGGAGAGACGATTGCGGACGACTCCGTGGGCGACGCCGAGCTCGTCGGCTGCCGCCTGATAGGCGTAGCCCTCGGTCGCACACAGCCGGAAGATCGCGCGATCGAGGTCGCCGAGTCCGGCGACCTCGCGCATGATCGCCTCGGCGAGGCCGGCGTCGATGACCTGCTGCTCGACGTCGACGGTCGCCGGCAGCGTCTCGTCGGCGGCGGCTGCGGTGTGCTCGCGGTCACGGCGCTGGCGCCGGACGCGATTGGCCGACTGGAAGCGGCAGATCGTCGCGAGCCAGGGGAGCAGCGATTCTCCTGCGAGCTCGAGCCCCGGCAGTTTGCGCCACGCCACGAGGAACGTCTCCTGCACGACCTCTTCGGCGTCGGCGGGGTTGCCGACCAGGCCGTGCGCCAGCCAGTACACCGGGCGCACGTAAGCCCGGTACAGCGTGCGGAAGGCGTGTTCGCTCCCGCCTGCGGCCAGGGCCACGAGCGCGGCGTCACCGGTGGTGGCGCTGGGCGAGTCGTCGTCGGGCATCCCCATCCTCCGAATTGTCTCTCACCGTGTCAGTGTGCGCAGCGCGAGGATCGTCTCACCGCCCGAGCACCGTGTCCGGAGCCTGTATCCTGATCGGGCGAGAGGGAGTATCCCGGTAACGCGTATCCGTCATCACGGGTCCCGACACAGCGACCCCGGGTGCGCACCGCAGGCCACGTCCGGCGGGGGAGAGACTTTCGGTCACGAACGACCCCTCCGACGCTTCCTCCGAAAGGCCCTGCATGGACCTCGAACTCCCGCTGTGGTTCGAAATCGGATCCCTGGTGATCCTGACGCTCATCCTCCTCGCGGACCTGCTGCTCATCCTGAAGCGGCCGCACATCCCGTCGACCCGCGAGTCGACCCTGTGGGTGGTGTTCTACGTCACGCTCGCGCTCATCTTCGCCGGCCTGATGTGGGTGTTCGCCGGGCCGGAGTACGCCGGTCAGTTCGTCGCCGGCTGGCTCACCGAGTACAGCCTCTCGATCGACAACCTGTTCGTGTTCGTGCTGATCATGAGCCAGTTCGCGGTGCCGCGGCGCTACCAGCAGGAAGTCCTGATGGTGGGGATCATCATCGCGCTGGTGCTGCGCGGTCTGTTCATCCTGGCGGGCGCCGCCATCATCGAGCAGTTCAGCTGGGTGTTCTACATCTTCGGCGCGTTCCTCGTGTGGACCGCATGGCGCCAGGCCTTCCCGGGCGGCGACCACGACGACGACGTGAAGCAGGAGAACTTCGTCGTCCGCCTGCTGCGTCGGTTCATCGACATCAGCGACCACTACGACGGCGCGAAGATCCGCACGGTGGTGGACGGCAAGAAGCTCTTCACACCCATGATCATCGTGTTCGCGGCGATCGGCGTCACCGATCTGCTGTTCGCGATCGACTCGATCCCCGCGATCTTCGGCATCACGACGAGCCCGTTCATCGTGTTCACCGCGAACATCTTCGCGCTCATGGGCCTGCGCCAGCTCTACTTCCTGCTGGGCGACCTGCTCGACCGCCTGCGCTACCTGCACTACGGCATCGCGTTCATTCTCGCCTTCATCGGCGTCAAGCTCGTGTTCCACGCCATGCACGTGAACGAGCTGCCCTTCATCAACAACGGCGAGCACATCGAGTGGGCCCCCGAGATCTCGACGTGGATGTCGCTGGGCGTGATCATCGTCGCCATGACGGTCGCCACGGTCGCCAGCCTCATCGCCAGCGCCCGCGACAAGAAGGAGGGGAAGACGGATGCCGCGGCCGCCGTCGCCGCCTCTGCAGCTCCCGCCGGCACCGAGGCAGCCGCCGAGGCCGCCGCGGTCGTCGCCGACGAGAAGGGCACCCCGTCGACCGTGGAGCAGCCGC
Organism: Microbacterium sp. M3; assembly: GCF_033548675.1. Lineage (NCBI taxonomy): Bacteria > Bacillati > Actinomycetota > Actinomycetes > Micrococcales > Microbacteriaceae > Microbacterium > Microbacterium sp. M3. The sequence continues at coordinate 758,840 of NZ_JAWTZT010000002.1, read as the reverse complement.
GGGACGACCACCGCTGACCCGCCGGCGACGGGGCCCGCGCGACGTCACACGACGTCGCGCGTGCCCCGTCGCCGTTCGGCTGGGTGGTAGCCTGGGCCCGTGCGGATCGCTCGCCTTCTCCTTAGCGGCCGCGACGAGTCCTAGTTCCCAGGCCTCTCTCGTCGCGGAGTTCGTCGCGGGCCCCACCCATGCGGGCACAGTCCCCAGAGGAGAACGACAAAGCAATGAGCAGCACCGATGCATCCGGCATCCCCGATCGCCCCCGCACCCTGGCCGAGAAGGTCTGGGATGACCACGTGGTCGTGCGCGGCAGCGACGGCCAGCCCGATCTGATCTACATCGACCTGCACCTCGTGCACGAGGTGACGAGCCCGCAGGCCTTCGACGGCCTCCGTGCCGAGGGCCGCCCGGTCCGCCGCCTCGACCTCACGATCGCGACCGAGGACCACAACACCCCGACGCTCGACATCGACAAGCCGATCGCCGATCTCACCAGCCGCACGCAGATCGACACCCTCCGCCGCAACGCCGCCGAGTTCGGTGTCCGCCTGCACTCGCTGGGCGACAAGGAGCAGGGCATCGTCCACGTCGTCGGCCCGCAGCTGGGGCTGACGATGCCCGGCATCACCGTCGTCTGCGGCGACTCCCACACCTCCACCCACGGCGCGTTCGGCGCGATGGCGTTCGGCATCGGCACCAGCGAGGTCGAACACGTGCTGGCGACGCAGACCCTCCCGCTGAAGCCGTTCAAGACGATGGCGATCACTGTCGAGGGCGCGCTGAAGCCGGGTGTCACGGCGAAGGACATCATCCTCGCGGTGATCGCGAAGATCGGCACCAACGGCGGCCAGGGCTACGTGCTCGAGTTCCGCGGCAGCGCCATCCGGTCGCTCTCCATGGAGGGCCGCATGACGATGTGCAACATGTCGATCGAGGCGGGCGCCCGCGCCGGGATGGTCGCGCCCGACGACACCACGTTCGCGTACCTCGAGGGGCGCCCTCACGCGCCGAAGGGCCAGGACTGGGACGACGCCGTGGCGTACTGGCGCACGCTTCCCAGCGACGAGGGCGCGGTCTACGACGCCGAGGTCTTCCTCGACGCCGACGAGCTCGAGCCCTTCGTGACGTGGGGCACCAACCCCGGACAGGGCGTATCGCTGAGCGGCGCGGTGCCGGCCCCCGAGGACTTCGCCGATCCCAACGAGCGTGCCGCCGCCGAGCGCGCGCTGGAGTACATGGACCTCGTGCCGGGCACGCCCCTCAAGGAGGTGCCGGTCGATGCGGTCTTCATGGGATCGTGCACGAACAGCCGCATCGAAGACCTGCGCGCCTTCGCGTCGGTCATCCAGGGGCGCACCAAGGCCGACGGGGTACGGGTCATGGTCGTCCCGGGCTCTGCGCGGGTGCGTTTGGAGGCCGAGGCCGAGGGTCTTGACAAGGTGTTCGAGGACTTCGGCGCCGAGTGGCGTTTCGCCGGGTGCTCGATGTGCCTCGGCATGAACCCCGACCAGCTCGCCCCGGGGGAACGCTGCGCCTCGACGAGCAACCGCAACTTCGAGGGTCGTCAGGGCAAGGGCGGACGCACCCATCTGGTGTCGCCGCTCGTCGCTGCGGCGACCGCGGTGCTGGGCCGCCTGGCGAGCCCCAGCGATCTGACCGCGCCGGTCGCGGCCGCGCAGGGGACGGAGGTCTGACATGGAGAAGTTCACGACGCACACCGGTGTGGCGGTGCCGCTCAAGCGCTCCGCCGTCGACACCGACCAGATCATCCCCGCGGTGTACCTGAAGCGGGTGACGAAGACAGGCTTCGAAGACGCCCTGTTCTCGAGCTGGCGGCAGGACCCCGACTTCGTGCTGAACCAGCCGGCGTACGCCGGCGCCAGCATCCTCGTCGCCGGTCCCGACTTCGGCACCGGATCGAGCCGCGAGCACGCGGTGTGGGCGCTGCGCGACTACGGGTTCAAGGTCGTGCTCAGCCCCCGCTTCGCCGACATCTTCCGCGGCAACGCCGGTAAGCAGGGCCTGGTCGCCGGGGTGATCTCCGAGGCCGACCTCGAGGCGGCCTGGGCGGCGATCGAGGCCGACCCGGGTGTCCGGATGACGGTCGATCTCGAGGCGCGCACGGCGTCCATCGGCGACCCGTCGTCGGCGTCCGGAACCCACCTTGAGCTCGCTTTCGAGATCGATGATTACACTAGGTGGCGGCTTCTCGAAGGGCTCGACGACATCGGGCTCACACTGCGTGACGAAGACAAGATCGCGCAGTTCGAGGCTCGCCGAGAGGCGTGGCGGCCGCGGACGCTTCCCGTTCCGTAAGCCGGGCCGGGCGCCCCACCAGGGCGCCCGACCGCCGCAAAGCACCCTCGTGCACACCTAGTGAGGATCCACCGGATGAAGCCACTTCTGAACGTCGCCGCAGACGAGAGCGCAGCCGTGAAGGCGGGAGCGCTGGAAGCGACGGGTGAGGTGCTCGCGATCCGGGGCGGACGCCCGCTGACCGGCCGTGTCGAGGTCAAGGGCGCGAAGAACCTCGTCACCAAGGCGATGGTCGCCGCGCTCCTGGGCGAGACGACCAGCACGCTGCGCGACGTCCCCGACATCAGCGACGTCCAGGTGGTGCGCTCGCTGCTCGAGGTGCACGGCGTGCGCGTCTGGGACGGCGACGAAGAGGGCACGATCCACTTCGATCCGAGCGGCGCCGTCGCGGCGCACTTCGAGGCGATCGACGCCCACGCCGGGGCCTCGCGCATCCCGATCCTCTTCTGCGGACCGCTGCTGCATCTGCTCGGCGAGGCGCTCATCCCCGATCTCGGCGGCTGCCGCATCGGCGATCGGCCGATCAACTTCCACATGGACGCCCTCCGCGCGTTCGGTGCGGTCGTCGACAAGAGCTACGAGGGCATCCGCATCACGGCCCCGAACGGCCTGCACGGCGCGAACATCGAGCTGCCGTACCCCAGTGTCGGCGCGACCGAGCAGGTGCTGCTGACGGCTGTCAAGGCCAAGGGCACGACCGAGCTGCGCAACGCCGCGATCGAGCCCGAGATCATGGACCTCATCGCGGTGCTCCAGAAGATGGGCGCGATCATCTCGTACGAGCCCAACCGCGTCATCCTCATCGAGGGCGTCGACACGCTGCGGGGCTACGACCACCGTGCGATCTTCGATCGCAACGAGGCAGCGTCCTGGGCCTGCGCGGCGCTGGCCACGGACGGCGACATCTTCGTGGGCGGCGCCCGTCAGCAGGAGATGCTGACCTTCCTCAACGTCTTCCGCAAGGCCGGCGGCTGGTTCGACGTGCGCGAGGACGGCATCCAGTTCCGTCGCGGCGGCGCACTGAAGTCCGTCGTCGTCGAGACCGACGTGCACCCCGGGTTCATGACGGACTGGCAGCAGCCCCTCATCGTGGCGCTCACCCAGGCCGAGGGGCAGTCCACCGTCCACGAGACGGTGTACGAGAACCGCCTGGGCTTCACGGCGGCGCTGAACCAGATGGGCGCCGACATCGTCGTGCATGCGCGCGGCATCGACGCCCCCGGCCGTCGTGTGCCGCGCCGCGAGCTGGAGCAGGCGGCCGTGATCAACGGGCCGACCCCGCTGCACGGCGCCGACGTCGTCGTCCCCGACCTGCGCGGGGGCTACAGCTACGTCATCGCGGCGCTGGCCGCCGAGGGCGAGTCGATCGTCCGCAACGTCGGCATCATCCGCCGGGGCTACGAGAAGTTCTTCGCCAAGCTCGAGATGCTGGGCGCCGACTTCGACGTCATCGGATAGGCGATGGCGAGCCACCGCACCCGGGCCTCCGCCGAGAAGACGCGTCCGAGCGTCTTCTGGCCCCTCGCGGGCCTCCTCGTGCCGCTGCTGAGCCTGCTGTTCAAACTCGAGATCCAGGGGCGGGAGAAGCTGCCGCGGGACGGTGCCTTCGTGCTGGCACCGAACCATCTGAGCGAGATCGATCCTCTCGTCGTCGCGCTGGCGGTGTGGCGTATCGGCCGGGCGCCGCGGTTCATGGCGAAGGAGAGCCTCTTCCGGGTGCCCGTCCTCGGGTGGGTGCTGCGCGCGACGGGCATGGTTCCGGTCGCCCGCGCGACCTCGTCGGCTGCGGCTCGCGCCACCTTGGAGGCGTCCGAGGCCCTCGTGCGTGACGGTCGCGGTGTCATCGTCTATCCCGAGGGCTCACTCACGCGCGAGCCCGGGCTCTGGCCGATGCGCGGGAAGACCGGCGCGGTGCGCCTGGCACTGGCCGGCGGCATCCCGGTCATCCCCATGGCGCACTGGGGTGCGCAGCAGGTGCTCCCGCGCTACGGCAAGCTGAAGCTGTGGCCGCTGCGGCGGAGGGTCCGCGTCATCGTGGGCGATCCTGTCGACCTGTCCGCGTACGCCGGGAAGGCGTCCTCGCAGTCTGCGCTGGTCGAGGCGACGGACGTCGTGATGGCGGAGATCGCCGCGCTGCTCGGCGAGCTGCGCGGCGAGCCGGCGCCCGCACAGCGGTGGAACCCGGCCGATCACGGCCAGAAGGAGACGGGGCGCCTTGAGTCGTAGGCAGGATGCCGCGCGGCCGCGCGTCGCCGTGGTCGGCGCAGGCAGCTGGGGCACGACGTTCGGCAAGATCCTCGCCGACGGCGGGGCTCACGTGACGATGTGGGCACGTCGCCCGGAGCTGGCGAGCGAGATCCAGGAGGCCAAGCGGAACAGCGAGTATCTGCCCGGCATCAACCTGCCGCGCGAGATGCACGCGACCCACCACCTGTCCGAAGCCCTCGACGGCGCCGATCAGATCTACCTGTCCATCCCCAGCCAGGCGGTGCGGCAGAACCTCAAGGCGGTCCGGCCGCTGATCTCGGCGTCCGACGTTCCGGTGGTGTCGCTCATGAAGGGCGTCGAGCGCCGCACGGGCCTGCGTATGAGCCAGGTGATCGAGCAGGAGCTCCACTGCGATCCGGCCCGGATCGCGGTCGCCTCCGGCCCGAACCTCGCGCTCGAGATCGCACGCGAGCAGCCGACCGCTGCGGTCATCTCGTCCACCAGCCAGGAGACCGCGGAGGCCGTCGCGCGCCTCGCGCGCAACCGGTACTTCCGCACGTTCGTGAACACCGACGTCATCGGCACCGAGTTCGGCGGGGTGCTGAAGAACCTCATCGCCGTCGCGATCGGCATCGTCGACGGCGTCGGCTACGGCGAGAACACCAAGGCGTCGATCATCACGCGCGGCCTCGTCGAGATGACGGACTTCGCCGTCGCGTTTGGAGCCCATCACGAGACGCTGCAGGGCCTGGCCGGGCTCGGCGACCTCATCGCGACCTGCCAGTCGCCCCTCAGCCGCAACAACACCGCCGGGCGACTGCTCGGACAGGGCTACCGCTTCGACGACGTGGTCAAGCAGATGAATCAGACCGCAGAGGGGCTCGCGTCGGTCGCGCCCATCCTGCAGCTGGCGCGCGAGGTGGGGGTGCAGATGCCCATCGTCGAGCAGGTGAAGATGGTGCTCGACGGCACCATGAACCCTCGCGACATCGCGCCGCATCTCACGACCGACGACGACACCCCCCAGGGCGAGAGGACGACGAATGGACAAGCCGGCGGTGGCGGTGCTCTTTGGCGGTCGATCCAGCGAGCACTCGATCAGTTCCGCAACGGCGGGCGGGGTGCTGCGGGCGATCGACCGTGACCGCTACCGGGTGATCCCGGTCGGCATCACGCGCGACGGCGTCTTCGTGCTGGAGGACGACGACCCCGACAAGTTCGCACTCGACGCCGAGCGGCTCCCCGAGGTCGTCGACAACGGCACCCGCGTGGTGTGGCCCGAGGGCGGCGCGGATCGCACGCTGCGCGTGCGCCGGGCGGACGGAGCCGTCGACGAGCTCGGTCGCGTGGACGTCGTGCTGCCGATCCTGCACGGGCTCCACGGCGAGGACGGCACCGTCCAGGGCTTCTTCGACACCCTCGGCATCCCCTACGCCGGAGGCGGCGTGCTGGATTCGGCGCTCTGCATGGACAAGCACTTCATGAAGGTCGTGCTGGCGGCGGCGGGCGTTCCGGTGTCGCCGTGGGTGACCGTCACGCGTGCCCGGTGGGAGAGCGACCCCGACGGTGTGCGAGCGGATGCCGCGACCATGGGTGAGCCGTCCTTCGTCAAGCCCGCGCGGGCCGGGTCGAGCGTGGGCGTGTCGAAGGTGCACGACGCCTCCGAGCTCGACGCGGCTCTCGCGCTGGCGTTCGCCGAAGACGACAAGGTGCTCATCGAGCCGGCGATCGTCGGCCGCGAGGTCGAGGTCGCGATCCTCGAGGGTCGCGACGGCGACATGCCCCGGGCTTCGCTGCCGGGCGAGATCGTGCTCACGACGCGCGAGTTCTACGACTTCGAAGGCAAGTACCTCGGCGGCGACGGCGCCGACGTGGTGTGCCCGGCTGAGCTCTCGGAGGGCGACACCGCCGCCATCCAGGAGCTCGGCATCCGCGCCTTCCAGGCCGTCGACGGCAAGGGCCTGGCGCGCGTGGACTTCTTCCTCGCGGCCGACGGCCTGTACGTCAACGAGCTGAACACGATGCCCGGCTTCACGCCTATCTCGATGTTCCCCAAGTGCTGGATCGCCTCGGGCATGTCGTACGGGCAGCTCATCACCGAGCTCATCGACACCGCGCTCGAGCGGACGCCGGGCACGGCACGGGTGGGCTCAGCCGCCTGAGGCCGTGGCGTCGGGAAGCAGCTCTTCGGTGAGCGTGCAGGCGCTGACCGCCGTGGTCCCGTTCAGCACGGCCGTCTCGGCGAGCTGCGTCAGCGCCTCGTTGGGCGAGACGCTCTCGTTGTCGATGAACACCTCGACCGCCGGCGTCCGGCCGTAGGTCGTGACGAGGTACTGCGGCGCCCGGGACTCGTCGACGATCCAGTCCACGCCGCCGAGCGTGATGCAGCGGGCCTCGGTCGGGCCGGGGGCCTCGACGCCGCAGCGGAGCAGGATGGCGGACGGGTCGCCCCATGCTCCGGTCGCCTGCGCATCGGTCCAGCGCCGCGGCTGTCCGTCGACGGTGTCGGGCAGCCGGACGCTCACCTCGGCGCAGGCGGGATCGTTCGCCTCGGCGGCCGGGTCGAGGTCGACGGTGGTCGTGCAGCCGGTCAGGCCGATGGCGGCGGTGGCCGCAAGGGCCGCGAAGGCGAGACGAGAGAGCTGACGCACCCATCCAGGCTAACCGCCGTCCCGAGCGCCGCAGACGCTCTCGCCGCCCCTGCCCGCGACGGTAGCGTGGTCGTGTGGGTGTGGAACACGGCGATCCGACGGTGGGCGAACTCAGCGAGGGCCGCATCCTGCGGAGCATCCTCGAGCGACTCGGCGAGTCGCAGGCGATCGTCGGGCCCGGCGATGACGCCGCCGTTATCGCGGCGGCCGATGGCCGCGTCGTCGCGACGGTCGACACGCTCGTGCACGGCCCCGACTTCCGCCTGGCCTGGTCGAGCGCGTTCGACCTGGGGTACAAGGCGGCCGCCGTCAACCTGGCCGACGTGGCGGCGATGGGCGCGACTCCCACGGCGCTGCTGGTGGCCCTCGCGATGCCCGATGCGACGCGGCTCTCGTTCGTGACGGGGCTTGCCGACGGCCTGCGCGCCGCCTGCCGCGAGCTCGCCCCCGGCTGTCGCGTCGAGGGTGGCGACCTGACCGTCTCCGACACGCTCACCGTCGCGGTGACGGCGCTGGGGGCGCTGGCCGGTCGCGAGCCGGTGCTGCGCTCCGGTGCCCGGCCCGGCGACGCGGTCGCCGTGGCGGGGCGGCTCGGACGCTCCGCCCGCGGACTGCGACTGCTGTTCGAGCGATTCACGGATGCCGGAGGCCACCCGGTGCCGGTCGACGAGACCACGCTGAGCCCGGGCGAGCGCGACGACCTGGCGGCGCAGCTGCGGCCCGGGCCGCCCGTCGCCCTGGGGCCGGCGGCCGCGGAGGCGGGCGCCTCGGCGATGATGGACGTCTCGGACGGCCTCGTGCTCGACGCATCGCGGCTGGCCGAGGCATCCGATGTCACGATCGCCCTCGAATCGGCGACCTTGGGGTCCGACGTCGAGGACGCGCTCGCCGGCGGAGAGGATCACGCTCTGCTGGCGACGTTCCCGGTAGGCCGTGCGCTGCCGCACGGGTTCACCAGGATCGGCTCGGTGCACGCGCGTGGCGCGGATCGTGTGCTGGTCGACGGACGCCCGTATGTCGGCCGGGGCGGCTGGGACCCCTACCTCGACTGGGACTCCCGCACCGGCTGATCTACGCCGGGGCGCCGGCCGCTCGGCGGTCAGACCGCGGCGTCCGCGGTGGTCGCCCACCACAGGGCGGTGTCGCCGTAGCGCTTGTCGCGGGTCGCGGCGAGTCCGGGCGGCAGCGACGGCTGCGGCGAGCGCGCCGCGCGTTCGATGACGACATCGGCGCCGGGCGCGAGCAGCGGCACCAGCAGTGCCAGCGTCGCGGCGAGCTCTGCCTCGCCGACGTCGTACGGCGGATCGAGGAAGACGAGGTCGAACGGCCCGCGCGCCGCCCTCAGGTAGGCGTCGGCGGCGCTGCGGTGGACGCGGATGACGGCGTCCGTGCCCACGGCCTTCGCCACGCGGCCGGCGTTGCGCTGCGCCACCGCGGCCGCCCGCGCCGACTTCTCGACGAGATCGGCGGATGCCGCGCCGCGGCTCACCGCCTCGAGCGCGAGCGCGCCGGAACCGGCGTACAGGTCGAGCACGGCGGCGCCGTCGAGCACGTCGGCCGACTCGAGTGCACCGAAGAGGGATTCGCGCACCCGGTCGCTCGTGGGCCGGGTGCCGGCGTCGGGGACGTCGAGGGGGAGAGAGCCCGCTCGACCGGCGATGATGCGCGTCACCCGTTCACGATATCGGCGGACCGCCGTCGATCCGGGGCGCACCGGCCCCTAGGATCACGGGTGGGGGAGTCCGGTATCGATCGGGGGTCCGAGATGATTCGCAACAGGATCAGGGTTTCGTCGGCGGTGGTCGCACTGCTGGCGTCCGTCATCGCCGTGTCGGCGTGCGCGGCCGGGGGTGAGGGGCCCACGCCGTCCGCGACGGTCCAGCCGTCCGCCACGACGTCGGCATCGCCGACGTCCGACCCGACACCGGAGCCGACGGCGGCCGCTCCGACGCTGCCGACCGACTGCAACGACCTCGGCACGCCCGAGACCTGGCAGGAGACGGTCGGCGACATGACCCTGCAGAGCAACGGCGAGGGCTTCGTGCGCCCGGCGCCGGCAGGCGCCACCCTCGCGCTGGGCTGCGACTGGATCGTCGGCGACGCCACCGGCATGCTCCTGCTCATCAGCACGGCGACACCGGAGGCGGTCTCGGCCGCCGTGGCCGAACTGCCCGCCGAGGGCTACACCTGCCAGATGTCCGACGACTTCGGCGCGCAGTTCTGCGTGCTCCCCGGACCGGCTCCCGACACGGAGGAGATGATCGTGGCGCGGGACGGCGTGTGGATCTACCTGTCCACTGTCAACCGCAACGGACGAGCTCTCCTCTCGGAGATCGTGCAGTCGATCTTCGCGTGACGCACGGGCACGTCGGCGGTCGAACCTAGACTCGTGCCGTGGCCTCCTTCACGCTCGACTCGAGCCTCGGTGGCGCGATCGGCGGCAAGACGGCGGCGGCTCTCGAGCGCGCGTTCGGCATGTCGTCGGTCGGCGACCTCCTGCGGCACTATCCGCGGCGCTATGCGCGTCGCGGCGAGCTGACGCAGATCTCGTCGCTGCCGGTGGGCGAGGCGGTGACGATCGTCGCCGAGGTCCGGCGCGTGAACGAGCGGCGGATGAAGAACCGCAACGGGTCGCTGCTCGAGGTCGTGATCAGCGACGGAAACGGCGACCTGTCGCTCACGTTCTTCAACCAGGCGTGGCGCTCGAAAGACCTCCGGCCGGGGCGCCGCGGCATCTTTGCGGGAAAGGTGGGGGAGTACCGCGGCGTGAAGCAGCTGGCGCACCCCGACTACGAGCTGTTCGAGGACGAGGCGACGGCGCGCCTGCAGGCCGAGGCGAACGCGAACCTTCCGATCCCCATCTATCCCGCCACGAGCACCGTCGCCAGCTGGCAGCTGCAGAAGATCGTCGATCTCGTGCTCGACGGTCTCGGCGACGTGCCGGATCCACTTCCCGACGAGCTGCGCGCGCGGCACGGCCTGCTCGACGCGCGGACGGCGATCGAACGCATCCACCGGCCTGCGGCCATGGAGGAGGTCGAGCCCGCCCGCGCCACCCTCCGCATGCAGGAGGCCTTCGTGCTGCAGGTCGCCCTGCTGCAGCAGCGCCAGTTCGTGCGCGCCCTCTCGGCGACGCGTCGGGCGCCCGGATCGCTCCTCGAGCGGTTCGACGATGCGCTGCCCTTCCCCCGCACCGCCGATCAGGTGACGGTCGGCGACGACATCGCACGGGATCTGCAGGGCGACTGGCCGATGAACCGCCTGGTGCAGGGCGAGGTGGGATCGGGTAAGACCCTCGTCGCGCTGCGAGCGATGCTGCAGGTCGCGCAGGACGGCGGTCAGTCCGCGCTGATCGCCCCGACCGAGGTGCTCGCCGCGCAGCACCTCCGCTCGATCGCCCGCATGCTCGGACCCCAGCTCGCGCCCGAGCTCATGCCCACGCTCCTGACCGGTCAGCTGCCCGCCGCAGAACGCCGCAAGGCGGCGCTCCGCGCGGCGTCCGGGCAGGCGCGCATCGTCGTCGGCACGCATGCGCTGCTGAGCGAGAGCACGACGTTCGCCGACCTCGGCCTGGTGGTCGTCGACGAGCAGCACAGGTTCGGCGTCGAGCAGCGCGAGTCGCTGCGGGCGAAGGGCTCGTCGCCGCACGCGCTGGTGCTGACCGCGACGCCGATCCCGCGCACCGTCGCGATGACGGTGTTCGGCGACCTCGACGTCTCGACGATCCGCACCATGCCCGCCGGCCGCGCCGGCATCGAGACGTTCGTCGCGCCGCTCGCCGAGCGCCCGGGCTGGTTCGCCCGCGTCTGGGAGCGCATCGCCGAGGAGGTCGCGCAAGGACGACAGGCCTTCGTCGTGTGCGCGGCGATCGATGCCGAGGCGCTCACCAAGGACGACACGGCCGACGAGGTTCCCGGCGACGAGGGCGGAGAAGCGAGCCGCACCCGCTGGGGCGTCGTGCAGATCGCGGACTTCCTGTCTCGGCACGAATCCTTCACCGGCATCCGTGTGGAGATCCTGCACGGCAAGATGCCCGCGGACGAGAAGGATGCCGTCATGCAGGCCTTCGCGCGCGGCGACGTGGACGTGCTCGTGGCCACGACGGTGGTCGAGGTCGGCGTGGATGTGCCGAACGCCTCCACCATGACCATCCTCGAGGCGGACCGGTTCGGTGTGTCACAGCTGCACCAGCTGCGCGGGCGCGTCGGTCGCGGCGGCGTGCCCGGTCTGTGCCTGCTCGTCACCGAGGCGCCGCTGGGCACGCCTGCCCGGGAGCGGGTGGATGCCGTCGCCTCGACCCTCGACGGCTTCGCCCTCGCCGAGGTGGACCTCGAGCTGCGTGGGGAGGGCGATGTGCTGGGAGATGCGCAGTCGGGTGCCCGATCGTCGCTGCGGCTGCTGCGCGTGGTGAAGGACGCCGACATCATCGCCGAGGCGAGGGTGGCCGCCGAGCAGGTGCTCGCCGAGGATCCCGCCCTCTTGCGTCATCCCGGCCTGGCCGCGGCGCTCGAGCGCAACGTCGGGATGGCCGAGCGCGCCGCTCTCGCCAAGAACTGACCGCCGTCGGGTCCACGCGAGCGCGCGCACTAGGCTGGTCGCATGAGCAGCCGGATCGCCGTCGTCCCGGGGTCTTTCGATCCGCCGACCCTCGGTCATCTCGACGTCATCCGCCGTGCCGCGGCCCTCTACGACCAGCTCCACGTGCTCGTCGTGCACAACCCCGGCAAAGAGGCGATGCTGCCGATCGCGCAGCGGCAGTCGCTGCTCGAGCAGTCGATCGCCGAGGAGGGGATCGAGGGCGATGTCGTCGTGGCGTCCTGGAGCGTGGGGCTGCTCGTGGACTACGCGACCGATGTCGGAGCCGGGGTCCTCGTGAAGGGCATCCGCTCGCAGGTCGACGTCGCCTACGAGACGCCCATGGCGATCGTGAACCGCCATCTCGCCCACGTCGAGACGGTGTTCCTGCTGCCCGACCCCGCCCACGCGCTCGTCTCGAGCTCACTGGTGCGGCAGGTCGCCTCTCTCGGCGGCGACGTGTCGCCTTTCGTTCCCCCGGCCGTCGCCCGGTTCCTCGACACCGGGGCGCGGGGCATCTGACCTCGAACCGCGGCTAGGCTGGAGCCGTGGTCAGAAAGCATGTGACGGGACCCTTCGTCCTCCCGGTCCGCGACATCGTCCACCGTCCCGGCGAGATGCGGGAGCACACCCTCGAGGTGTCCGCTCCCGAGAAGTGGGGCGAGGGACTGGTCTCCGTCCCACACGGGGAGACGGTGGTGGTCGACCTCCGTCTGGAGTCGGTCCATGAGGGCATCCTCGCCTCCGGAGACGTCGACACGCGGTACGTCGGCGTCTGCAGCCGGTGCCTCACCGACATCGCCGAGGGCGTCGAAGTCGAGTTTCAGGAGCTTTTCGCGTATCCTGGGGAGGAAGAAGCTGACTTCGAGGTTCAAGACGACCACGTGGATCTTGAAACTCTGGTCAGGGAAGCGGTCGTCCTGTCGCTTCCGTTTCAGCCGGTGTGTCAGCCGGATTGCCCCGGCCTCGACCCGGCCACGGGTGAGCGACTGGCCGAGAACGCCGGAACGCAGCAGAGCGAGCCTCTCGATCCACGATGGGCCGCGCTCCAGGACTTCACCACGACCAACGACGACGAATCACCGCGCTCCCGCGGCTGACACGTCATCGAGAACACAGAGAAGAGCTAGCCATGGCAGGCAACCCCCCGAAGCGGAAGGTCTCCCGTTCCAACACCCGCTCGCGTCGCGCGCAGTGGAAGGCCGAAGCCCCCGCCCTCGTCAAGACGGTCGAGAACGGCAAGGTCGTCTACAGCCGTCCGCACCAGGCGAAGGTCGTCACCGACTCGCAGGGCACCGAGCTGTTCCTGGAGTACAAGGGCCGCAAGGTCGCCGACGTCTGATCGTCGCGCACCTGACGTGACCGACGTCGCTGCCGAGCCGAACACGCTCGCAGACCTCACGCAGAAGCTCGGAGTCGATATCGACCCCGAGCTTCTGTCGCTGGCGCTCACGCATCGTTCGTGGGCGTATGAGAACGGGCAGGTCCCGCACAACGAGCGCCTCGAGTTCCTCGGCGACTCCGTGCTCGGACTCGCGGTGACCGTGCGGCTGTTCACGGGGCATCCCGAACTGGAAGAGGGTGCTCTCGCGAAGCGGCGCGCCGGCGTCGTCTCCACGGTGGCCCTCGCCGAGATCGCGCGCGGCATCGGCCTGGGCGCACATCTCAAGCTCGGCCGCGGTGAGATCCTCACCGGGGGCCGTGACAAGGATTCGATCCTCGCCGACACGATGGAGGCGATCTTCGGGGCGACGTACCTCTCGACGGGATCGGATGCCGCCACCGGCCTGGTGCTGCGCCTTGTCGAGCCGCTCCTCGCGGATCCCGAGCGCTACGGCGCGGCGATGGACCCGAAGACGGCGCTGCAGGAACTGGCCGCGCACGGCGGGCTCCAGCCCCCGGTCTACTCCGTCACCTCGACCGGTCCTGATCACGACCGCCGCTTCACGGCGACCGTGATCGTCGGAGACGTCACCAGCGTGGGCGCGGGCACCAGCAAGAAGCACGCCGAGATGGCCGCCGCCCTCACCGCGTGGCGCGAGCTCAGCGGACGTGCCTGAGCTTCCCGAGGTCGAGGTCGTCCGCGCCGGCCTCGCCCCCGCCGTCTCCGGCGCCCTGGTGCTCGGCGTCACGGTTGCCGACGAACGTGCGCTCACGCGCCACGATGGCGGCGGCGCCGACTTCGAGTCCCGGCTCACCGGGCGCACGGTCCGTGCGGCCGCACGGCGGGGCAAGTTCCTCTGGCTCCCGCTCGACGCCGCGGATCCCATCGAGCCCGAGGCACCCGCCCGCGAGGCTGTGGTGGGTCACCTCGGCATGAGCGGCCAGATGCTGCTGCGGGCGCCGGGCGCGGCTCCCGAGCGGCACGAACGGGTGCGCATCGACCTGGCCCACCCGGTCCACGGCGAGCTGTCGGTGGTCTTCGCCGATCAGCGCACCTTCGGATCGCTCGCCGTCGACGCACTGGTGGCGACCTCGGACGGTGCCGCCGGCGGCTACGGCTGGGACGAGGCATCCGTTCCTTCCCAGGTCGCCCATATCGCGCGCGACCCGCTCGATCCCGCCTTCTCCGATGCCCGCTTCCGTGCGGCGCTCGTGCGCAAGGACTCGGCGATCAAGCGCGTTCTGCTCGACCAGACCGTCATCAGCGGGGTCGGCAACATCTATGCCGACGAGTCGCTGTGGGCGGCGCGGATCCACCCGGAGACGCCGGCGCGCGAACTGCCGACGCGGGCGGTGAACCGCCTGCTGGTCGAGGTCCGTCACGTGCTGCAGAAGGCACTGGCCGAGGGCGGGACCAGCTTCGACGCGCAGTACGTGAACGTCAACGGCCAGGCGGGCTACTTCGCGCACTCCCTCAACGCGTACGGCCGCACCGGGGAGCCCTGCCCCCGATGCGGCCGTCCGATCGTGCGCGTGTCGTTCACCAACCGCTCGAGTCACTACTGCGCGCACTGCCAGCGCGTGCCCCGCCCTCGTCTCGGCTGATCAGAGGTCGAGCACCTTCTTCCACGCCCCGGCGTACGAGGCGGGGACGAAGCCGATCGCCTCGTTGATGTCGAGCATCGGGCGGTTCTCCTCGGCGTTGAAGGTCGAGACCCGCGGCGACTGCGGTACGAGCTCGCGCCAGCGCAGCAGGTTCGCGCACTTCACGATCGTTCCCAGCCGGTGACCGCGGTGCTCCTTCAGCACCAGGGTGCCGAACTGCTGCGTCGCCGCGGTGCGGTCTTCGCCGATGGCGAGTTCGTTGTAGGCCGCGATCCGCCCGGTGGGCACATGGAGCACCGCCGCGACCGACACCGTGAGGCCCTGTGCCTGGAGCCGGGCGTCGCGACGGCGCACGCGCGCGGCGTCCCAGTGCTGCTCGTCGACGACCATGCCGCCCTGCGGCGCGTCCGTCGACATCCGCGAGATCGCGTGAGCGAACCCGTCGAGGTGCTCCGGCGGTGTCGGGGACGTCCAGACGATCGAGCGGTACTCGTCACCCGCGATCTCGAGTGCCCCGGCGAGCATGCGCTCCACCGGCCCGAAGTCACCCGTCAGGTCGAGCACGCTGTTGCGTTCGATCTGCTCCAGGGTGAAGCCGCTGCGCAGCGCGAATCGGGTCTGGGGATCGGCGGCCGGTACGGAGCCCCAGCCGGTCGAAGGCGCCAGGCGCTCGCCCGTGCTGCCGGGCCGGTGCAGCGTCCAGGTCTGGATGGTCGCAATGCCGCGCTCGCGCGCGACGCGCTCGACCTCGGCGAGCAGCAGCTCCTCGTAGCCGCGACCGCGACGGGCGGGCTCGACCATCAGGTCGAACTCGACCGTGCGGGCATCGGGCTGCGTCGAGATCATGAGCTTGACGGCGCCTCTGACCTCGTCGCCGTCCTTCACCACGAATCCGAGCTGGCTCCAGTCCGTCTGGTCCTGCCAGAAGCCGAGGATCTCCTCCGGCTCCTCGTGGAGCGCGTCGTGCCCGGCGTCCGCCAGGCAGACGGCGTTCGCGATGCGCACCATCTCGACGAAGAGGCCGGCGTCGGCGGCATCCGTCGTCGCGGGGATCGGGATGGGCTCGACCACCGTCACGTGCGGTTCGGCCAGGTCAGTCATCGAGCACCTTCTTCCACGCGCCCTCGTACGCGATCGGCGCGAACCCGATCGCCTCGTTGATGTCGAGCATGGGACGGTTCTCCTCTGCGTTGTAGGTCATGACGCGCGTGGATGCGGGCGCGACCTCGCGCCAGGACAGCAGCCCGGCGCACTTCACGAGCGTTCCGAGCTTGTGGCCGCGGTGCTCCTTGAGCACGAGCGTGTCCTCCTGATGAGAGGCCTCGGTGCGGTCCTTGCCGATCACGAGCTCGTTGAACGCGCAGAGCTCGCCGGTCTCGATGTGCTGTGCTGCCGTGACCTGGATCGTGCGTCCCGTCGACGTATAGCGCCCGTCGTGTTCGGCGATGCGCGCGGCGTCCCAGGTCTCCTCGTCGAACTCCAGTGCGGCGGCGGGCGCATCCGTCGACATCCGCGACTTCATCCACGCATACCCGGCCACGTACTCGGGGGGTGTCGGCGCGAACCACTGCACCACCCGGTAGTCCGGCGAGGCGGCACGGGCCTCGGACAGGAGCCGCTCGACTTCGTCGAAGGAGGCGGTGAGGTCGAAGGCGCTGTTGCGCTCGACCTGTTCGAGCTTGTACCCGTGGCGCAGGTAGAAGCGGGCGACGTGGTCCTCGGGGATGTCGCCGAATCCCGTCGGCGGGGCCAGACGCGGACCCGGAGCCTGGGGGTGCTCCGCCCACGACTGCAGCACGGTGCGACCGTGCTCGCGTGCGGTCTTCTCGACCAGCTCGTAGGCGGCGGAACCGATGCCACGACTCCATGTCGCGCGGAGGAGCTCGATGAGCCAGAACGCGGCCTTCGACCCCTCCTCGTGCGGGATGTCGATGCCGATTCGGCCGACGATCGCCCCGTCGTCGACGATCACCCACGCCAGGCGGGTCTGGTACTCGGTGGGCCGGTAGTGAGGGAGAAGCTCGTCGGCGCTGATCCGGTGGTCGTCGTGCCCGGAGATCTCGCGGTAGATGAGGTTGCGCACCCGCACCATCTCGGCGAAGTCGCCGGCGTCGGGAGCGTCGAGGGAGTCGGGGATGACGAGGGGGCGGATCTCCACGCCCGTGAGGGTGGTCATGTCAGTTCGTCCTTGAAGTCGTGAGGGATGGAGGGGCGTGGGGTCCGCCGCCCGCAGGCGGGCGGCGGACCCGTCGGCAGTCACTGCCGGGGTGCGAGTGCGGCGGCCTCGCAGAGGTAGGCGCGTTCACGCTGCGCGGTGGCCTCCTGATGCCGGAACGCCTGCGCGTGCCGGGTTCGGTCGTCCGCGAGTCGCGGGGTCCGCGTGCTCCACAGCAGCAGCCGCAGGCCCAGGTGCAGGGCCGCACGGTCGACGAGGGAGGTGCGCGTGTCGCGGCTCGAGAGCTGCAGCGTGGCGGGGAGTGCCTCTACGCGTTGGTAGGGGTCGCGGCGCTGCGGCGCGAGAAGAGTGTTCATGTTGGTTCTTTCGATGGGAGTGGTGCCGCCGGCGGGCGCCGGCGGCGGAGATGCCGTGCCGCAGCACGACGGGATGAATGCAGGATGCGCGCGCTCAGCACCACGAGGCGGGTGCGGCGCAGCAGACGGTCGTCGCCCGCAAACGGGCAGACTCGTCCCCTGCGGGGATCAGATGGCGGCGGGGAAGCGGCCGCTCAGCACAGCGCCGAAGGAGTCGGTCCCCGACGTGAGAGCACGAATCGCACCACCATCACGGGTGGCGATTCCTGTTGGTGTCATCAGCATCATGAGGGGACCTCCTTTCTCGACTTCAGACGCGGAGAGTGACGTTACTCCGTCCCGAGTACGCACGTCAAGCGAATTCGCAGATTCGGGTGTCGCATGGCGTGTCGCGCGGGTCATGCGGTGCGGCCCGTCTTCCCGGAAACGGCGAGGTCCTCCGGTAGCGTAGGCGCGTAGTCGACCGTGGCGGAGGGCGGGCCATGCACCTGAAGAGCCTGACGCTCAAGGGGTTCAAGTCGTTCGCCCAGCCGACGACCTTCGCCCTCGAGCCCGGAGTGACCTGCATCGTCGGTCCCAACGGCTCGGGCAAGTCCAACGTCGTCGACGCGCTGGCGTGGGTGATGGGCGAGCAGGGCGCCAAGACGCTGCGCGGCGGCAAGATGGAGGACGTCATCTTCGCGGGGACCGCCACCCGCGGTCCGCTGGGGCGCGCCGAAGTGCAGCTCACGATCGACAACAGCGACGGAGCGCTGCCGATCGAGTATTCCGAGGTGACCATCAGCCGGACGCTGTTCCGCAACGGCACCAGCGAGTACGCGATCAACGGCGAATCGTGCCGGCTCCTGGATGTCCAGGAGCTGCTCAGCGACTCCGGGCTGGGTCGCGAGATGCATGTCATCGTCGGCCAGGGTCGCCTTGACAGCGTGCTGCAGGCCACTCCCGAGGACCGCCGCGGATTCATCGAGGAAGCCGCCGGAATCCTCAAGCATCGTCGGCGCAAGGAGAAGACACTCCGCAAGCTCGACGCGATGGAGGCGAACCTGACCCGCCTGAGCGACCTCGCGGGGGAGTTGCGCCGGCAGCTGAAGCCGCTCGGCCGTCAGGCGGAGATCGCCCGCGAGGCGGCGTCGATCGCGGCGGTCGTGCGTGACGCGAAGGCCAGGCTGTTCGCCGACGAGATCGTCGGGCTGCGAGCTGAGCTCGCCTCTCACGCGCACAGCGAGCAGGAGCGGCACGCCGAGCGCATGGTGCTGCAGGAGCGTCTCGACAACGCGCGCGTGCGGATCGAGCAGCTCGAGACCGACCAGCGCTCCGAGAACGTGGACCGCGCGCGTCGGGTCGCGCACGGGCTGGAGCGCGTGCAGGAACGGCTGCGCGGACTCTACGCGCTCGCCGGGCAGCGCCTGGCTCTTCTCGGCGACGCCGAGGACGAGGACCGGATCGAGCTGACCACCGTCTCGCAGGCGATGATCGACGAGGCGCGCGCCGAGATCGACGACGTGTCGGACGGCCTCGGTGCCGCCCAGGACGCCGCGGCCGAAGCGGGGCGCGACGTCGTCCGTGCGCGCGCGGAGCTCGATGCGCTCGACGCCGACATCGCCGCGCAGAGCGCCCTGGTGTCGGAGCACGACATGCGCATCACGGCGCTGCGCGGCACCGCGGAGGCTGCGGCATCCGCTCTGTCGGCCGTCCGCGCCGGGGTCGAGCGCCAGCAGAAGGCGCTCGATGCGGCGCTCGTCCGGCGCGCCGAGTCCGAGGAGATCCTTGCCGGCGTCGACCCCGATCTCGTTCCCGAGAGCTCATCCGCCGATCACGCCGCGGCCTATGAGCGGGCTCAGCGCGATGCGGCCGAGGCCGAGCCGACGGTCGGCTCGCTCCGCGAGCGCCTGCATGCGGCGGAACGCGAGCGCGAGGCGCTCACCGCCCAGACGGCGGCGCTGAGTCGCGCGCTGGACGTGAAGAACGGCGCGTCGGCGCTCATCGCGCAGGACCTCGACGGCGTGCGCGGTCTGGTCGGCGACGCCGTCCAGGTCGCACCCGGCTTCGAAGCGGCGATCGCCGCGGTGCTGGGGCCGGTCGCGGAGGGCGTGCTCGTCGACGACCGCCCGGCAGCCTTCGCGGTCGCGGATGCCGCGCGGGGCGCCGACGCCGGCGTCGTCGACATCGTCATTGCCGCAGCCGCCGCGACGCGCCCGGAGTTTCCCGTACTGCCCGGGATCGTGCCCGCCCGGGAGGTCGTCGCGGCGCCGGAGGGCGTGCTGGGCTTGCTCTCGCATGTCGTCGTGGCCGACGATCTCGCCGCTGCGCGCGACGCCGGCGCCGCGCTCACCAGGGGCGCGGTCGGCGCACCGGTCACCGTGGTCACCCGCCGCGGCGAGGTCTACACCGAGTACTCGCTGCGCGCCGGCACGGGCGCCTCGCGGTCGCGGCTCGAACTGGCGGCGGAGAGGGATGCCGCGGCCGACCGCCGCGACGAGATCACCGTGGTGGCGGACTCGCTGCGGGAGGCCCTCGGCGACGCGGCTCGCGAGCTCGAGTCCGCCCGCCAGCGGACCAAGTCGACGCTTGCCACGCTCCGCGAGCACGACGCCGCCCTGGCCGCGCACGCCGAGCAGGTCAACCGCGCGACCCTGCGCCATGAAGCGGCAGTGGCCGAGTGCGAACGGCTCG
Source organism: Microbacterium sp. M3 (assembly GCF_033548675.1). Classification (NCBI taxonomy): domain Bacteria; kingdom Bacillati; phylum Actinomycetota; class Actinomycetes; order Micrococcales; family Microbacteriaceae; genus Microbacterium; species Microbacterium sp. M3. The sequence goes on along the minus strand of NZ_JAWTZT010000002.1, from coordinate 738,897 downwards.
CCGCGGGACTGGCGCAGGCGGAGGCGGCGGTCGAAGACGCGGAGGGCTCCGCGCGCACGGCCGAGGATCAGCTGACGGCCGCGCTCGAGGCGCCGCGGCCCATCCTCGATGCGTCGGCGCGGGAGGGCATGCTGGCATCGCTCGAGGAGGCCCGCGATGCCGAGATGGGTGCGCGTCTCGAGGTCGAGACGCTGCGGGAGCGTATCCGCGCCGGCGAGGCGCGCGTCGCCGCCCTCGAGCGGCAGCGTGAACGTGAGCGGGAGGCCGCTGCTGAGGCCGCCCGCCGTGCCGTGGTCCGCCGCGCTCAGCGCGAGATCGCGGCGGGGGTCGCCGGACAGCTGCCCGCCGTCATCGATTCGGTCGATCGCTCGCTCGCGCAGGCGCGGGCCGAGCTGAGCGCCGCGGAGTCGGAGCGCGCGGCCCTCACCACCGAGCTCGGCGAGCTGCGGCGCCAGGAATCGTCCGTGCGGGAGCGGCTCGCGGGGCTCACCGAGAGTGTGCACAGCCTCGAGCTGCAGATCCACGAGAAGCGTCTGCACGTGACCGGGGTGCTCGAGCGCGTGCAGTCCGAACTCGGCCTCGACGAGGATATTCTTGTTTCAGAATATGGGCCGGATCAGCCGGTTCCTGTCGACATGTCGGCCGCCGCGGCCGAGGATGATGCCCCCGAGCAGTTCGCAGGCCGTCCGGCAACTGTTGCATACGATCGTGCGCACCAGCGCCGCAGGCTGCAGGAGTCGGAGCGCAAGCTCGCGCAGCTCGGGCGTGTGAATCCGCTGGCTCTGGAGGAGTTCGCGGCGCTGGAGCAGCGCCACAAGTTCATGACCGAGCAGCTCGCCGACCTCACGCAGACCCGCAAGGATCTGCTCACGATCATCGAAGAGCTCGACGAGCGCATGCAGACGATCTTCCTCGCCGCCTTCGAAGACACCAGAACGGCGTTCGGTGAGGTGTTCCCGATCCTCTTCCCGGGCGGAACGGGCTCGATCGCGCTGACCGATCCCGATTCCCCGCTGACGACGGGCATCGAGGTGGCGGTGCGACCGGTGGGCAAGAAAATCGAGCGACTGTCGCTCCTGTCCGGGGGCGAGCGATCGCTGGCCGCGGTCGCCCTTCTCACCGCCATCTTCAAGGCGCGGCCGAGCCCGTTCTACATCCTGGACGAGGTGGAGGCTGCGCTGGACGACGCGAACCTGGGGCGGCTCCTCGGCGTCTTCGAGCAGTTGCGGGCATCGAGCCAGCTCATCGTGATCACGCATCAGAAGCGGACCATGGAGATCGCCGACGCGCTGTACGGCGTGTCCATGCGACAGGACGGCGTCTCGGCCGTCGTCGGGCAGCGGATCGCCGAGCGCGTCGCCTCCTGACCGTAGGCTGGGGGAATGGCAGAGAGCTCCTGGTCGCTCGGTCGCGCGCTGCGCGGCATGTTCGTCAAGCCCACGATCGACGAGAACACGTGGGAAGACCTCGAGACGGCTCTGCTGACCGCCGACTTCGGTCCCGACATCACCGAGCGCATCGTCGACGAGCTGCGGGACAAGGTGGACCGCTACCGCACGACGGATCCGCGCGACCTCCAGCGCATGCTGAAGGAGACGCTCGAAGAGCACTTCGCGAAGTTCGACACGACGCTCCGGCTCACGGAGCGGCCCGCGGTCGTGCTCGTCGTCGGGGTGAACGGCGTCGGGAAGACCACCACGATCGGCAAGTTCGCCAAGTTCCTGCAGCGCTACGGCCGCTCCGTCGTCGTCGGAGCCGCCGACACGTTCCGCGCCGCCGCCGTCGACCAGCTCGCGACCTGGGCCGAGCGGGGCGGCGCCACCATCGTCCGGCCGCAGCAGGAGGGGCAGGACCCGGCATCCGTCGCCTTCCAGACGATCGAGTACGCCAAGAGCACCGGCACCGAGATCGTGCTCGTCGACACCGCCGGACGCCTGCACACCAAGGGCGGGCTCATGGACGAGCTGAGCAAGATCCGGCGCGTGATCGAGAAGCAGGCGCCGATCAGCGAGGTGCTCCTCGTCCTGGACGCCACCACCGGGCAGAACGGCGTGATGCAGGCGCAGGCATTCCTCGAGCACGCCGGCGTCACCGGTCTCGTCATCACGAAGCTCGACGGGTCGGCCAAGGGCGGGTTCGTGCTCGCCGTGCAGGAGCGCACCGGCATCCCGGTGAAGCTGCTCGGTCAGGGCGAGGGCATCGGCGACCTCACCGGCTTCACCCCGCACGTGTTCGCGGCAGCGCTCGTCGACTGATCGCCCGGCCGGTTCCGCGCCACACCACGTTCGGTCTATCGCCGAACCGCGCGTTGCGGTTTCATGGGGTCATGGCGATCGAGCACGACTACTTCGGACTCCTGGAATCGGGGCCTGACGGATCGATCTTCTGGTCGGAGAACGTGGAGCTGGGGGACCAGTCCGTCACCGTCGACCTCACGGCGCCCGATCAGGACGACGTGTCGGAGGCCGCCCTCGATGTCGCCGCCGCGCTGATCTCGTCGCTCGAGGAGATCGACCGCAACGCGCGCAACGCCATGGTGAACGAGCTGAGCGACCGCACCAGCGAGGTGACCGAGTACATCCTGCAGCAGCAGGAGGCGCTGGGCGACACCCTCGAGGACGTCCTGGTCGACATCTCGGGAGATGTGCAAATCGACGTCATCCGGTCGCTGCAGCTCATGAGCATGACCATCCTCGCCGACGAGCACGGCGGCGCTGATCCCTTCGCCGTCCTCGAGTACGCGCTCGACCCCGACGCCACCGACGATGTGCTGCTGGTGAACCTCGGTTCCGACGGCGCGGTGCTGTCGGTGACGAGCGCCGACTGAGCCGGCGCCCGTCGGTCCGTCACACGGCCTGAGCGAATCCGCGCTCGACGTGGACGTCCTCGGCGATGTGGGCGAGATGGGCCGGGATCTCGTGGCCCTTCGACAGCATCGACTGCGCCCAGAGCCGGCCGGCGCGGTACGACGACCGCACGAGCGGGCCCGCCAGCACGCCCAGGAACCCGATGCGCTCGGCTTCGTCCTTGAACTCCACGAACTCCTGAGGCTTGACCCATCGCGCGACCGGGAGGTGCCGGGGGGAGGGGCGCAGGTACTGCGTGATCGTGATGATGTCGGTGCCGGCGTCGTGCAGGTCCTGCAGAGCCTGCACGACCTCCTCCGGCTCCTCGCCCATGCCGAGGATGAGGTTCGACTTCGTGATGAGACCGGCGTCACGGGCCTGCGCTAGCACATCCAGCGACCGCTCGTACCGGAACGCGGGCCGGATGCGCTTGAAGATCCGCGGGACCGTCTCGACGTTGTGCGCGAACACCTCCGGGCGGCTGTCGAACACCTCGCCGAGCAGCGCCGGATCGCCGTTGAAGTCGGTGGCGAGGATCTCGACCCCCGTGTTCGGGTTCGCCGCGTGGATGGCGCGGACCGTCTCGGCGTGGAGCCACGCGCCGCCGTCGGGCAGGTCGTCCCGGGCGACGCCCGTGACGGTGGCGTACCGGAGGTTCATGCGCACGACGCTCTCCGCCACTCGGCGCGGCTCGTCGGTGTCGTAGTCGGCGGGCTTGCCGGTGTCGATCTGGCAGAAGTCGCACCGCCGCGTGCACTGCGAGCCGCCGATGAGGAACGTGGCCTCGCGGTCCTCCCAGCATTCGTAGATGTTCGGGCAGCCGGCCTCCTGGCAGACGGTGTGCAGCTCCTCCGTCTTCACCAGCGAGTGCAGGGCCTGGTACTCCGGCCCCATCTTCGCCTTCGTCTTGATCCACTCCGGCTTGCGCTCGATGGGCGTCTGCGCGTTGCGCACCTCGAGGCGCAGCAGCTTGCGGCCCTCCGGTCCGTTCGCCGGAGCCGCCGAGGCTCCGGTCCCGCAGGCGCTCATGCCGGCACCCCCGCGAAGTCCGCGGCGAAGATCCTGCTGACCGTGTCGACCACGTCGCTGGGGCCGACATCGGCGCCGAGGATCTCGCTGATCGTCGTCACCCCGGCATCCGTGATGCCGCACGGGATGATGCCGCGGAAGCCCGCGAGCGAGTTGTCGCAGTTGAGTGCGAACCCGTGCATCGTCACGCCGCGCTGCACCCGGACGCCGATCGCGGCGACTTTGTCTTCGCCGAGCGGCCGGCGCACCCAGACGCCGCTGCGCCCTTCGACGCGGTACCCGTCGATGTCGAGCTCGCGCAGCGCCTCGATCAGCACCTGCTCGAGGCGCCGCACGTGCGCCACGACGTCGACCGGCTCGGCGAGGCGCACGATCGGGTACCCGACGAGCTGACCCGGACCATGCCAGGTGATCTTGCCGCCCCGATCCACGTCCACCACCGGCGTGCCGTCGGTCGGACGCTCGTGGCGCGCCGTGCGCGCACCCGCGGTGTACACCGCCTCGTGCTCGAGGAGCAGCAGGGTGTCGGGGCGGGTGCCGGCGACGACGTCCGCGTGGATGCTGCGCTGCAGGGCCCAGCCGTCGAGATATGGCACGTAGTCGGGGGAGAGGCCGACCGTCCGGATGTCGAGCATCGCGCTCCTTCGTTTCGCTCGTGGCGATTACTGGATCGCGTCCAACAATACGCCACCTCTCGGGGGCCGGTGCGGCGGCCACTTCCTGCGATCGAGCGACCACGTCCGCATTGAGACTTCGAGTCTCACCTGCGTCTCGACCTCTGCGTGGTTTCTCAACCTCGATCCCGTCGCGGCTTAGAGTGGCGGCATGTCCACCGAGCAGCGAGCGGGCCGGCCGAAGGCGTCGTCGCGCGAGACCATCGCCGAGGCGGCCTGCGAGCTGTTCCTCGAGCAGGGGTACGAGCAGACCTCGATCGTCGACATCGCGCAGCGCGCCGGCGTGAGCCGGTCGAGCTTCTTCAACTACTTCGCGTCCAAGTCCGATGTGCTCTGGGCGGGGCTCGACGAGCGGATCACCGTCTTCGAGCAGCGTCTCGCCGCATCGGAGGGGACGGATGCCGCCACCGCCGTCCGCGCGGCGGCACTGGCGATCGCAGAGGCCTTCGCTCCCGACAGCCTGGCGCTCGGCATCGTCAACGCGCAGGCGATGGGCCTCGAGGCCGAATACGAGCGGGATGCCGCTCTGCGGCGCGGTCGGGTCGCGCGAGCGGTCGCAGCCCGGTTCGCCGACGGGGGAGCGGACCGCGTGCGCGCCGAGGTCATCGGCGCCGCGTGGGGCGGCGCCGTCCTCGCCGCGATCGAGGCGTGGGCCCACGATGGCGCCGGCCGGACGTCGCTCGTGCGCTTCCTCACGCTGGCCGCCGACGCGGCGGCGCCGGTGTCGTCCACGGCGCCGTCGGGCGAGGTCGCCCAGCTTCGCGTCGTCGTGCAGGCCTCCGCCTTCGAGCAGACCCTCGCGTTCTACCGTGACGTGGTGGGCATGCCGCAGGCAGAGGCGTACGAGGCAGACGGGGGCGCGCGCGTCGCGATCCTCGCCGCGGGGCGTGCCACGCTCGAGATCGCCAACCCGGCGCAGGTCGAGTTCATCGACCGCGTCGAGACCGACGGCGACGCGCCGAGCGACCGCATCCGCCTCGCGCTGGAGGTGGCCGACACCGCTGCCGCGGTCACCAGGCTCGAGCACGGCGGCGCCGAGGTCGAGGCGACGGCGCGGGTCACGCCGTGGAACTCTCGAAACGCCCGCCTGCGCGGTCCGGGGGGCCTGCAGCTGACGCTCTTCCAGGAGCTCGGCTCCGAGCACTGAGCCGACGGCCGCGCCGGCGGGCGGCTCGGGCGGCGGGATGCGGCAACCGCTCGCGTAGAATCGGGGCATCATGGCGACTTTCGGCACTCTCTCCGACCGGCTCACCGAGACCTTCCGCAACCTCCGCACCAAGGGCAAGCTCACGCCCGCGGACGTCGACGGCACGGTCCGCGAGATCCGGCGCGCGCTGCTCGACGCGGATGTGGCGCTGCCGGTCGTCAAGGAGTTCACCGCCAGGATCCGCGAGCGCGCACTCGGCGACGAGGTGAACCGGGCGCTGAATCCCGCCCAGCAGGTGGTGCAGATCGTCAACGAGGAGCTCATCGCGATCCTCGGCGGTGAGCAGCGTCGCCTGCAGTTCGCCAAGAACCCGCCGACCGTCATCATGCTCGCCGGCCTCCAGGGCTCGGGCAAGACGACGTTCGCCGGAAAGCTCTCGCGTCAGCTCGCGAAGGAGGGCCACACGCCGCTCCTCATCGCCGCCGACCTCCAGCGCCCCAACGCCGTCAATCAGCTGCAGGTGGTCGCCGAGCGTGCCGGTGCCGCGATCTACGCCCCCGAGCCGGGCAATGGCGTGGGCGACCCGGTCAAGGTCGCCAAGGACGGCGTCGAGGTCGCTCGCCGTCAGCAGCATGACGTCGTCATCATCGACACCGCCGGCCGTCTGGGCGTGGATGCCGAGTTGATGAAGCAGGCGGCGAACAGCCGCAAGGCGACCAATCCCGACGAGGTGCTGTTCGTCATCGACGCGATGATCGGTCAGGACGCCGTGAACACCGCGAAGGCCTTCCAGGAGGGCGTGGACTTCACCGGTGTCGTCCTGTCGAAGCTCGATGGTGACGCCCGCGGTGGCGCCGCTCTGTCGGTGGCCTCGGTCACCGGGCGTCCGATCATCTTCGCCTCGACCGGCGAGGGGCTCGACGACCTCGAGGCGTTCCACCCCGATCGCATGGCGTCGCGCATCCTCGACCTCGGTGACATCCTCACCCTCATCGAGCAGGCGCAGCAGGCGTTCGACGAGGCCGAGGCGCTGAAGGTCGCCGAGAAGCTCGCGACGGAGCAGTTCACGCTCGAGGACTTCCTCGAGCAGATGCAGCAGATGCGCAAGATGGGCTCGATGAAGAAGATGCTCGGGATGCTCCCGGGCATGGGCTCGATGAAGCAGCAGCTCGACGACTTCGACGAGCGCGAGATCGACCGCACCGAGGCGATCATCCGCTCGATGACGCCCGCCGAGCGCCGCAACACCAAGCTCCTCAACGGCTCCCGCCGCCTGCGCATCGCGCGCGGCTCGGGCATGACCGTCACCGACGTCAACCAGCTCGTCCAGCGCTTCGAGCAGGCCGCGAAGATGATGAAGACCGTCGCCCGCGGCGGTGTGCCGAACATCCCCGGCATGGGCCCGATCCCGGGAGCCGGGCGCCCCGGCGCGTCGTCGAAGCGCGGCAAGCAGCAGAAGGCGAAGGGCTCGCGCTCGGGCAACCCGGCCAAGCGCGCGGCCGAGAACGCCGGCATCGCCGCCCAGGTCGCCGAGGCTCCGACGGGGTCCGGCTTCGGTCTCGGCGGCGGCGCGAAGGGTGCGCCCACCGAGGCCGATCTCGCCGAGCTGCAGAAGATGCTGGGGCGCGGCTGACACCTCCCGACGACCGCGGATGAGCGGATGCCGCGGGCCGCGGCATCCGTCATGCGCCGGTGTGCGCCCGTGACGTCGTTCCGGCGCGGCGAGGTGCCGGAGAGCGGACGTCACCGCTAGATTGGGGGACCGGCCGGGCGCGACGTCCGGCTTCTGGACGATCTGGGGGGATCGGTTGCGTGTGTGACAACGGCTGAGAGCGTCTTCGCTCGTGACACCCCGCTCTACATCGAGAGCGAATCGGGACGCATCGACCGCTACCCGCGCAATGCCTGGCTCCGCTGGGGTCTGCGCCTGGCTGCGGCTATGCCGTTCGTGCTGGTCGCCGTGTGGTTCCAGGTCCGATCGGGCGGCGATTGGTCCGGCACCGCGAACGGCGCACTGGCGGCCCGCGTGTCGGAGCTGCCCTGGGGCTCCTCCGATGTGGCGGCGCTCGCGGAGCTGTATCCGATCATCTCGAGTGTGCTCGCACTCATCGTCCCCGGTGGCGCGCTCGGACTGGGCATCGCCGGCGCGCTCGTGGGCGGTCTGCTGCTGCAGCTCGTCCTTCAGTCGATGCAGCGCAAGGAGTTCCCGCGGCCGGTGCGGCTGGTCTTCATCGGCACCCTCGCCCTGACCCCGCTCTTCGCCTACGTCGTCACGACCAGCTTCGAAGCGGCGCTCGGTCTGACCTTCTTCGGTCTCGGGATGATCGACCTGGTGCGATTCGTCACGTACGCCAACACCCAGGCCGGCTTCCGCGCCGGGCTCCTCTTCGCGTGCTCCGCGATGGCGGACTCGACCGGGCTGTTCGTCGCCCTCGTCGCCGCGATGGCGGCGGCTCTCATCGTGCGTTCGCGGTCTGCGTCGCGCCTGGCGAACGCCATCGTGGTCGTCTTCCCGACGCTGGCGCTCCTGGGATCTCTCGTGGTGCTCGGCATCGCCTTCCGCCTCGGACCTCTGGCGATGATCCGCGGGGACCTGGTGTGGGACGCGGAGCGGGCGACCACCGTGGCGGATCTGCTGCTCAGCCCGTCCGGGCTGCTGTACCTCGCGCCCACCGCGGTGGTGATCGTCGCGGCGGTCGCGCTGCGGTACCCGGGTGTCGGCGTGGTCGCGCCGGTGATGACGGGCATGATCCTCCTCGCGTACATCCTCGGCCTCACGCCTCCCGGTCTCGCCGGGATCAACTACCTGCTCATGCTCCTGCTGGCGGTCGCCGTCGTACCTCGCCCGGTCACGGTGCCCAGCACGCTGGTGGTCTGCGCGACGTCGGTGGTGCTGTGGGTCATCGGCTGGATGCAGGCGCTCACCAGCGAGACCGTCGGTGCCTGGATCCGCACGCTCATGGGAGGAGCGTCATGACGGCGCATCTGGAGGTGGAGCGAGAGCTCCTCGATCCGGCCCTGCGGCGCCGATACGCCGGCGAGGGGTGGCTGCCGCTCCGGCGCACCCCGGACGGCGTCGAGGTGGCCGTCTCCGCGCCGCTCACGCCGCGACGGCAGGCCGCGCTCGAGGCGGTGGTCGGCGACCGGGTGCACGTGCGCGCGGTGTCGCAGGGGGCCATCGTCCAGGCCCTGACGTCGGTGTTCCGCGACGAGTATGCGTCGCAGGCTGCGGACGGGCTCTACCGCCTGGATCCCGTCCTCTCCGCGCGCTACGTGCTGTCGCGCTCGCAGAAGGTGCTCGCCATCGGCACGGCGCTCATCGTTCTGGGCTGCGCCCTGGTGTGGCCCGTTCCCACGCTCATGACGCTGATCGGCGGCGCCAGCGTCATCTTCCTCGCCAGCACGCTGTTCAAGTTCTTCGTCGCTCTGCGCGGATCCCGGTACGACCTGGTCGCCCGCGTCAGGCCCGAGGAGGTCGCGGCGATCCGTGACGAGGAGCTCCCCGTCTACACGGTCCTGGTGCCGGTGTTCCGCGAGGCCCGCATCGTCGGCAGGCTCGTGGAGAACCTCGGGCGGCTGGACTACCCCACCGAGAAGCTGGAAGTGATCATCCTCGTCGAGGAGGAGGACGACGAGACCCGCGACGCGATCGCCGGGTCGGAGCCGCCGCCGCACTTCATCGTGGTCACGGTGCCGAAGGGCGCACCGCAGACGAAGCCCCGGGCGTGCAATGTCGGTCTCGAGGTCGCGCGCGGCGAGTTCCTCGTCATCTACGACGCCGAGGATGCTCCCGAGCCGGACCAGCTGAAGAAGACCGTCATCGCCTTCAGCCGTGCCGCCCCGTCCGTGGTCGTCATGCAGGCCGCCCTGAACTACTTCAACGCCCGCGAGAACGTCCTCACGCGCATGTTCTCGCTGGAGTACAGCTACTGGTTCGACTACATGCTCACCGGTCTCGACATCCGCGATCTGCCGATTCCGCTGGGCGGCACCTCCAATCACTTCCGCACCTCCGCCCTTCGCGAGCTCGGCGGCTGGGACCCCTACAACGTCACCGAAGATGCCGATCTCGGCATCCGTGCCAGCGCGCTCGGGTATCGGGTCGGCGTCGTCGATTCCACCACCATGGAGGAGGCGACGTCGCACATGGGCATCTTCATCGGCCAGCGCAGCCGATGGATCAAGGGCTACATGCAGACCGCGCTGGTCCATGCCCGCCGCCCGATGGCGCTCATCGGCAAGATCGGTCTCCGGCGGTTCGCCGCCTTCGCGCTGCTGATCGCGGGCACACCCCTGACGTTCCTCGGCGTGCTGCCCTTCACAGCGCTCACGCTGCTGTCGTTCTTCATCCCGTGGGCCGACGTCGGCCCGGCGTTCCCGCCGGCGATCCTGTGGATCTGCCTGCTCAACTTCTTCATCGGCAATGCGCTGATGGTGTATCTCAACATGATGGGGCCGTACAAGCGCGGGGCGTTCTGGCTGGTCGGCTGGGCCGTCCTCAACCCGGTGTACTGGCTGCTGCACTCGTTGGCGTCGTACAAGGCGCTCTGGCAGCTGATCACCAAGCCGCACTACTGGCAGAAGACCGAGCACGGCATGTCGCAGTTCACGCTCGAGGGCTCCGGCGCTGCGGCGGCCGGCGCGCAGACCTCGGACGGCGTGTCGGCGCGCTGACAGCGGGGGCGGAGACGGATGCCTCGGCCCGCGGCCTCCGTCTTACACTGCCGTCCCGCGCGCCGGGCGCGGGTGCCGGGCGGTCAGTGTCCGAGGGCGGCCAGGTGCTCGCGCAGGGTGGGGCCGGAGCGGAACTCGCCGACCAGGTGCCGCACCACCTGGCGGAGGTCGCCGTCGGTCGCGTCCGCGATCGCGAGCTGCCGCGAGTAGCTGGCGCCGCCGGTGAGGATCGACTCGATTCCCGAGAGCTCGCGTGCGCACTTCAGCTCGACGGCGATGTCGGCCAGCTCTTCCAGCGTCTCGCGCAGGTGCTCCGAGACCAGGCGCTGGGTGCCGGCATGGTCCACGATCACGCGGGCGTCGAGTCCGTAGCGCGCCGCGCGCCACTTGTTCTCGCGGATGAACCACGGCTGGATCGTCTCGAGGGGCAGGCCCTCGTCGAGCCGGCGGGAGAAGTGCTCGACGAGCGACTGCACCAGTGCCGCGACCGCGGCGAGCTCCGGCAGGGTCGACATGCCGTCGCACGCGCGTACCTCGATGGTGCCCCAGCGCGGCGCGGGACGGATGTCCCAGCGCACCTCGGTGGCGTCCTCCATGACCCCGGTGCGCACCATGTCGTCGAGGTAGCCCTCGAACTCGCGCCAGTCCTGGAGCGGCCACGGCAGTCCTGCCGTCGGCAGCTGCTGGAAGACCAGGGCGCGGTTAGAGGCGTACCCGGTGCGTTCGCCCGCCCAGAACGGGCTCGACGCCGACAGCGCCTGCAGGTGGGGCAGGTACACCGCGAGGGCGTTGATGATCGGGAAGACCTTGTGCACGTCGTCGACGCCCACATGGATGTGGATGCCCCAGATCATCATGTTGCGGCCCCACCACTGGGTCCGCTCGATGAGCTTGTGGTAGCGCGTCTTGTCGGTGACGCTCTGGTCGTACCACTGTGCGAACGGGTGGCTGCCGGCGCAGAGCAGATCCACGCCGTGCTGGTCGGTGTACGTGCGCACGGCCGCGATCGCGTCGGCGATGTCATCGACGGCCGCGGCGACCGTGCTCCCGATGCCGCTCGTCACCTCGACGGTGTTCGTCAGCAGCTCGCCGGTGACGGTGTAGCGCTCGAGGGAGGAGTCCTCCTCGAGCGCCTCGAGCAGGTCGGGGCCGCGGGGGATGAGGTCGCCGGTGGCGGTGTCGGCGAGCATGAGCTCCCACTCCAGACCCACGGACGAGCGGGAGGATGTCGCGAAGGGCACCGTCATGCGCACAGTCTGGCACGGCGACCCGCCGGGCCTCGTTGGTTCTCGGAACCCGAGGACATTTGGTGGGCGGGGTGTTCGCGGGAGCTCCTGCGATATGGAGGGCGGGGTGTTCGCGGGGGCTCCTGCGTTCTGGCAGAATAGTGGGCTGGATCACCCGCTCGACCCTCTATCCAGCGCGGAGATCCTCCCTTCAGAGCTTCCGCCGGGTGTGCACCCCACGCTCCAGGCGACCGGTTCGTTCACTTTCCACACATTCAGGAGAATCGTGGCTGTCAAGATCCGTCTCAAGCGCCTCGGCAAGATCCGTGCGCCCTACTACCGCATCGTCGTGGCCGACTCGCGCACCAAGCGCGACGGCCGTGTCATCGAGGAGATCGGCAAGTACCACCCCACCGAGGAGCCCTCGTTCATCGAGGTCGACTCGGAGCGCGCGCAGTACTGGCTGTCCGTCGGCGCCCAGCCGACCGAGCAGGTGCTCGCCATCCTCAAGCTGACCGGCGACTGGGGCCAGTTCAAGGGCGACAAGAACGCCGTCTCGACCGTGAAGACCCGCGAGGACAAGGCGGCCTTCGAAGCCGACGCCTCGAAGAAGTCGGTTGTGAAGCCCAAGGCTGAGAAGAAGGCCGAGGAGCCCGTCGAGGCTCCCGCCGACGAGGCGACCGACGCGGCCGACGAGGCCGCCGAGTCCGCCGAGTAATCCGTTGCTCGCCGCCGCGCTCGAACACGTCGTCAAGGGGATCGTCGATCACCCGGACGACGTCCGCATCGACTCGTCCACGTCGCCCCGTGGTGACGTGCTCGAGGTGCACGTCCACCCCGAGGACCGGGGTCGCGTGATCGGGCGCGGCGGCCGCACGGCCAAAGCCCTGCGCACCCTCATCACCGCTCTCGCCGACGGACGCCGCGTGCGCGTCGACGTCGCGGACGACTGAGGTGTCAGGCGAGAACACCACGGGATCGGGCGCTGAGGCCCGCAAGCCCGTGAACGCTGTACCCCCCACCGGCAAGACCCAGCTCCGCGTCGGCCGCCTCGTGAAGGCCCACGGCCTCAAGGGCGCGATCAAGCTCGAGCTGTACACCGACGACCCCGAGGGCCGTTTCGTCCCGGGCGCCACCTTCACGCTCCAGGTGCCGGAGTCGTCGCCGTGGCACGGCAAGCCGCTCACCGTGCGCGAGTTCAAGTGGATGAACAGCCATCCGGTGGCGTTCTTCGAGGGCGTCGACGATCGTGACGCGGCCGAGGGGCTCATCCGCGCGATCCTGTGGGTCGATGAGGACGCGCAGTCCTCGCCGGCCGAGGAGGATGCCTGGTTCGACCACCAGCTGGTCGGGCTGGACGTCGTGCGCGACGGCGAGGTCGTCGGGCGGGTCGCCCGCGTGGACCACCTGCCCGCGCAGGATCTGCTGATCGTGAAGGTGCGAGACGACGAGGTGCTCGTCCCGTTCGTCAAGGCGATCGTGCCCGAGGTCGACGTGGCGGCGGGCCGCCTCATCGTGACCCCGCCGGCCGGTCTCTTCGAGGAGCTCGCGGACGACGCCGACGGCGCGGACGCGGACGGCCCCGACGGCGGGGGCGCCGACGACGCCGACGCCGACACCGACGCAGAGCCGCCCACCTCGGCCTGACGCGCCCGCCGGCACCGCTTCACGAGGCGCTATCCCGGCCCGTGCGACAGATGTGATCTGCGGGAAACACGACGGGAAACGTCCCGGAACCTCCCTGCCGGATCATCGTGGGCATGGGCGATGTTCGTTCACCGGTGCGCACGGTGTGCTCCTACTGCGGCGTCGGCTGCGGCATCTCGGTGACGACCACCGACGCCGGGGCGGGGCATCCGCTCGCAGTCGCGAAGGTGGCCGGAGACCGCGAGCACCCCACGAACGCCGGTCGCCTGTGCACCAAGGGTGCGACGCACGCCGAGCTGATGCAGGCGCCGGGGCGCATGACCTCGGCGCACGTGCGGCCCGCGCGCGGTGAGGCGGCGGCGCCCGTCGCACTCGCGGACGCGGTGACGGATGCCGCGGCCCGCCTCCGCGCCGTCCTCGAGGAGCACGGGCCCGATGCCATCGCCCTGTACGTCTCCGGACAGATGAGCATGGAGGCCCAGTACCTCTCGAACAAGCTCGTCAAGGGGTACCTGCGAGGCATCCACATCGAATCGAACTCGCGGCTGTGCATGGCGTCGGCCGGCACGGGGTACAAGCAGTCGCTCGGGGCGGACGGCCCGCCCGGATCGTACGAGGACTTCGACAAGGCCGACCTCTTCTTCGTCATCGGCTCGAACACGGCTGACTGCCACCCCATCCTGTTCCTGCGCATGGCCGACCGGCTCAAGCAGGGGGCGAAGCTCATCGTGGTCGACCCTCGCCGCACCACCACCGCCGACCGGGCCGACCTCTTCCTCCAGATCAGGCCCGGCACCGACCTGGCTCTCCTCAACGGCCTGCTTCGTCTGCTGGTCGAAGCGGGCGACATCGACGAGGAGTTCATCGCCGCCCACACCGAGGGGTGGGAGCACATGGCGGAACTCCTCGCCGACTATCCGCCGGCGCGCGTGGCCGAGCTCACGGGCCTCGCCGAGGACGACATCCGCACCGCCGCGCGCTGGATCGGCGAGGCCGGCGAGTGGATGACGCTGTGGACGATGGGGCTCAACCAGTCCACCCACGGCACATGGTCGACGAACGCCATCTGCAACCTCCACCTCGCCACGGGCGCGATCTGCCGGCCGGGAAGCGGCCCGTTCTCGCTGACCGGGCAGCCGAACGCCATGGGCGGCCGCGAGATGGGGTACATGGGCCCCGGGCTGCCCGGTCAGCGCGCGGTCTTCAGCGCGCCCGACCGCGCTTTCGTCGAAGGGGTGTGGGGCCTCGAGCCGGGATCGATCCGCGCGGAGTCCGGCGCCGGCACCATCGACATGTTCCATCGAGCCGCCGAAGGCGAGATCAAGGCCGTCTGGATCATCTGCAGCAACCCCGTGGCGTCGGTGGCGAACCGCAAGACGGTGATCGAGGCGCTCGAGACCGCCGACCTCGTCATCGCGCAGGACGTGTACACCGAGACGGCCACGACCGCGTACGCCGACATCCTGCTGCCCGCCACGCTGTGGGTCGAGGCGGACGGCGTCACCGTCAACAGCGACCGGACGCTGACGCTGGTGCGCGACATCGTGCCCGCGCCGGGCGAGGCGCAGCCGGACTGGCTGACGATCTGCCAGATCGCGCGTGCCATGGGCTTCGAGGGGTTCGACTTCACCTCCAGCGAAGAGGTCTTCGACGAGATCCGCCGCTTCTGGAATCCGCAGACCGGATGGGACCTGCGCGGGGTCACGTACGCCCGTCTGCGCGAGACGCCGGTGCAGTGGCCGGCGCCGCCCGACGACGCGGCGACGCGGCATCCGATCCGCTATCTCAACGACGGGGTCAGCCAGTCGCTGCACGTCGAGGACGACGGGACGCTCCCGCGGCTGGCCTTCGCGACGCCGTCGCGGCGGGCGCAGTTCCTGGCGCGGCCGCACCTCGCACCGGCGGAGCTGCCCGACGACGACTACCCGTGGGTGCTGAACACCGGCCGGCTGCCGCACCAGTGGCACACCATGACGAAGACCGGTCGCGTCGCGAAGCTCGCGAAGCTGCACCCCGGACCCTTCGTCGAGGTGCACCCGATGGATGCCGCCGCACACGGCATCGGCGAGGGCGACGAGGTGGAGGTGGCCTCGCGTCGCGGCCGTTTCGTCGTGCCTGCGATCGTGACCGACCGCGTCCAGCAGGGGGCGCTCTTCGCCCCGTTCCACTGGAACGACGAGCACGGTGAGTACGTCACCGTCAACGCCGTCACGAACGACGCCGTCGATCCGCTGTCGGCGCAGCCGGAGTTCAAGTACGCGGCGGTGACCTTGCGGCGGGTGGGGCCGGCTCGGGCCGACGCAGCGCCGTCGACCGCGGCGGCGGACGACGCCCTCGCTCGCGCCGGCGTGGACCTCGCGCCGCCGCCGCTCAGCGATCTCGAGGGCGCGTACCTCGCGGGGTTCCTGTCGACGGTGCGCTCCGTCGAGCTCGCGCCCGGCGAGGTCCCCGTCCTGCCGCTCGAGGCGCCTCTCGGTGGGAGGGCCCGCGCCTGGTTCGACGGCGTGCTCGCGGGTGCGTTCTCACGCGCGCGCGAGAGCGGCGTCACGAACGCGGGTGGCGCGGCGGACGAGGTCGTGGTGCTGTGGGGCTCGCAGACGGGCAACGCGGAGGAGTTCGCCACCGCGGCGACCGCCGCCCTGGGGGCGCGCGGCATCCCGGCCCGCGCCCGCAGCATGGCGGAGCTGCGCGCGACCGATCTCACGGCGGTGCGGCGCCTGCTCGTCGTCACCTCGACCTTCGGCGACGGCGGGCCGCCCGACAACGCCGCGGCGCTCTGGCACGAGCTCAATGCCGACGGCGCTCCGGAGCTCTCGGGCCTCCGCTACGCCGTGCTGGCGCTCGGCGACTCGAACTACGACGACTTCTGCGGCCACGGGCGCCGGCTCGACGCCCGTCTGGGCGAGCTCGGCGCGACAGCGCTCCTCGAGCGCGTCGACCTCGAGCCCGATGCCGAGGAGCCGCGCGAGGCCTGGCTGGCGCAGATCCTGCAGACGCTCGCGGAGGAGGGGGCGGATGCCTCGGCCGCGGCATCCGTCCTCGCTCCGGCGGCGCCGGCGAAGCGCCTGTTCAGCCGCGCCAACCCGGTGCAGGCACCGCTCGTGCGCAACGACCTGCTGAGCGGCACCGGGTCGAAGAAGGAGGTGCGGCGCTTCGCGTTCGACCTGTCGCACTCGGGCGCCGCCTACGAGGCCGGCGACTCGCTCGGCGTGGTGTGCGCGAACGCCCCCGGCGTCGTCGCGGAGTGGCTCGACGCCACGGGCATCGCGCCGGACGCGATCGTCGAGCTCGACGGCGAGGAGCGGACGTTCGCCGACGCGCTGCGCACGCGGCTGGACATCACGAAGACCCCCGTCGACCTGGTGCGCTTCGTCGCCGAGCGCAGCGGCGACGCGACGCTCGGCGCCCTGCTGCGGCGCGAGAACAAGAGCCGGCTGGACCAGTTCCTGTGGAGTCAGCAGGCCGTCGACCTCGTCCGCGACTTTCCGGTGCGCGCGACGGCGGCCGACTGGGCAGGCGTGCTGAAGCGGCTCCAGCCCCGGCAGTACTCGATCTCGTCGAGCCCGAAGACCGATCCCGACACCGTCGAGCTGACCGTCTCGGTGGTGCGCTTCGAGACCGAGACGGGTCGCGCGCGCGGTGGCGTCTGCTCGACGTTCCTCGCCGACGGCGGCGCCGGCACCGCGCCGGTCTACCTGCAGCGCTCACCGGCGTTCCGGCCGCCGTCGGGGGCCGACACGCCCATGATCATGATCGGGCCGGGCACCGGCGTCGCGCCCTTCCGCGGATTCCTCCACGACCGCCGGGCCGACGGCCACACCGGCCGCAACTGGCTCTTCTTCGGCGAGCAGCACGCCGCCACGGACTTCTACTACCGTGACGAGCTCGAAGCGATGCACGACGACGGCTTCCTCACCCGCCTGGACGTGGCCTTCTCGCGCGACCAGCGGCAGAAGATCTACGTGCAGGACCGCATGGTCGAGCACGGCGCCCGGCTGTGGCGCTGGCTACAGGACGGCGCGCACGTGTACGTGTGCGGTGATGCCATGCGCATGGCCAAGGACGTCGACGCGACGCTGGTCGCCATCGCCCAGCAGCACGGCGGGCTGAGCGAGGAGGCGGCCGCCGAGCACGTGCGCTCACTCGCCGCCGACGGCCGCTACGTCCGCGACGTCTACTGACCCGCTCCGCCGCGTCCGCGACGTCTACTGACCCGCTGCTCTTCTGCAGCATGTCCCGGTTTCTGGCCTTCATGTCCCGATTTCGCCCGTTCCGGCGGTCTTATGAGAACGAAAGTGGGACATGGCGGCGACGCGCGACGGGGAGTGCGGTTGGGAAAGGGTCGGGCCTCGCCGACACAGAAGAGAAGCGGATGCCTCGGGCCGAGGCATCCGCTTCTCTCAGGGGTTTCGGGCGTCAGATCCGCTGCTTCGCGAGCGACGCGCGCGGGATGACGTAGACGAACACCGTCAGCAGGAGCAGACCGACGTACGCGGCGACGAAGCCGTAGAACGCGGCCTGGTAGCCGCCCGTCGCGAGCTGCGACGCATTGAGCACCTGCGGCACGAGGAACCCGCCGTAGGCGCCGATCGCCGAGATGAGTCCCAGGGCCGCCGCCGACTTGCGCAGCATCTTCGTGGCCTCGGGCGTGCCCGGCAGGAAGCCCCTGGCCTGCGACCGCGCGGCGAAGATGCTCGGGATCATGCGGTAGGTCGAGCCGTTGCCCATACCCGTCGCGGCGAACAGCACGAGGAAGCAGCCGAGGAAGACGACGAAGTTGTTCAGGGGCAGGGTCCAGACGAGGGCGAGCGCGCCGAGTGCCATGACGGAGAACGCGCCCACCGTGACGCGGGCGCCGCCGAACCGGTCGGCGAGGCGGCCGCCGTAGGGGCGGGCGAGCGACCCCACGAGCGCGCCGAGGAACGCCAGCGTGATGGACGCGGATCCGATCTGGAACGTCGAGAACTCGGGGAACTGGTCGGCGATGAGCTTCGGGAAGACGCTCGCGAAGCCGATGAACGAGCCGAAGGTGCCGATGTACAGCAGAGCCATGATCCACAGGTGCGGCTCGCGCAGCGCGGCGGCGGAGCTGCCGAAATCGGCCTTCGCCGACGACAGGTTGTCCATGTACCGCCATGCGCCGTACATCGCCACCAGGATGAGCGGGATCCACATCCAGCCCGCCAGCGAGATGTTGAGCGTCGCGCCGGCGCCGATGGTCACGGCGATCGGGACGGCGAACTGGGCGACCGAGGTGCCGAGGTTGCCGCCGGCCGCGTTGAGGCCCAGCGCCCAGCCCTTCTCCTTCTGCGGGAAGAAGTACGTGATGTTGGCCATCGAGCTCGCGAAGTTGCCGCCGCCCACGCCGCCGAGGGCCGCGACCAGCAGCAGGACGCCGAACGGCGTGTCGGGGTTGCCGACGACGACGCCGAGCAGGACCGCCGGGATGAGGAGGAGGCCCGCCGAGACGATGGTCCAGTTGCGGCCGCCGAAGATCGCCACCATGAACGTGTACGGGAAGCGGAGGGTCGCCCCGACGAGGCTCGGCACCGAGATCAGCCAGAACAGCTCCGAGCTCGACAGCGTGAAGCCGGCGGCCGGCAGCATCACGACGACGATGCTCCACAGCTGCCAGATGATGAACCCGAGGAACTCGGCGAAGATCGACCAGCCGAGGTTGCGCCGGGCGATGGCACGGCCCTGCGTCTCCCAGAAGGCGGGGTTCTCGGCGTTCCAGCCGTCGATCCAACGCCCGGGGCGGTGGGAGAGGGCAACCGGCGCGTCGGCCGGCGAGGTGGTGCGGGGCGGAGCTGCGGTCGCCGTCGTCGACGGGGTGTCGGTCGTGGTCATGGCGCCTCCCTGAGGGTGAGCGGACACGGGGGTGGTGCGTGTGCCTCCAGGCTAGGAATCCGGTGTTTCGGCCCGCAGACCGGTGGGGTTACCTCTCGATCACTTCTCGATCACCCATCCGGGCGCCGTGAGGTGGTCGCGTCGTCACACGGCGGAAACACGGGCGCGTCGCGGCGAAACGCGCCACGGTAACCTCGAAGTCATGCGCGTGGACATCGTCACGATCTTCCCGACGTTCTTCGACGTGCTCGGCGTCTCGCTGATCGGGAAGGCGCGTGACCGCGGCATCCTCGACATGCACGTCCACGATCTGCGCGACTGGACCCACGACCGTCATCGCACCGTCGACGACACCCCGTACGGCGGGGGAGCCGGCATGGTGATGAAGCCCGAGCCCTGGGGAGAGGCACTCGACGAGATCCTCGACGACGAGGCCGTGCTGCTGGTCCCGTCGCCGGCGGGCGAGCTGTTCTCGCAGCCCATGGCCCGTGAGCTCGCCCACGAGAAGCACCTGGTGTTCGCGTGCGGCCGGTACGAGGGCATCGATCAGCGGGTGGTGGATCACTACGCGACCCGGGGGCGGGTGCGCCTGGTGAGCCTCGGCGACTACGTCCTCAATGGCGGCGAGGTGGCGGCCATGGCGGTCATCGAGGCGGTATCGCGCCTCATCCCCGGCGTCGTCGGCAACCCCGACAGTCTGGTGGAGGAGTCCCACGAGCTCGGGCTCCTGGAGTATCCGAGCTACACCAAGCCCGCGGTGTGGCGCGATCTGGACGTTCCGCCGGTGCTCCTCAGCGGCAATCACGGCGCCATCGCCGCCTGGCGGCAGGAGCAGAGCCTCGAGCGGACGCGGGCGCATCGCCCGGATCTGCTTCCCGACACCGACCGCGTGCGGGATGCGGCCGACGCGCCGTGACAGGGTGACGTACACGCCGTGACGCGTCCGCGGCTCAGGCCGGATCGACGACGTTCAGCCGGTAGCCGCGCTTGACCACCGTCTTCACGAGGTCGGGGACGCCCAGTGCCTCGCGCAGGCGGGCCACCGCCATCTCCACGGCGTGGGTGTTCTCGCCGGAGCGCGGCAGCACGGCTTGCAGGCGCTGGCGCGAGACGACACCGCCCCCCGCGTCGAACAGCGCGGCGACGATGTCGGTGGCGCTCCGCGAGAGCGGGATGTGCCGCCCCTCGAGCACGATGCCGCTGCTGCGCAGCTCGAGCCGCCCCGCCGCGGTGAGCAGTGACGCGCACCCGCCGCCGCCGAAGTGCGTCACGACCGCGCGAACCAGCGACCCGAGCCGCCCGCGCTCGGCGATGAGCGGCGTCATCCCCGCTGCCTCCAGCGGGCCTGCGGTGATGGGACCCACTGCCGCCATCAGCAGTCGGCCCTCCGCGGCACGGGCGACGATCGGCTCGAGCATGCCCTCGCTGCGCGCCGCGGCCAGCCACTCGGCCGCACCGGGGGCCGAGGTGAACAGGACCGCGTCCACCTCGCCCTGCGCGGCGCACACGACCGAGCGAGAGACGGCGGCCGGGTCGGGAGGCGGGCCCCACCGGTACACGGTCAGGCTGACCACGTCGGCGCCCGCCCGTGCGAAGAGCTCGTCGAGGCCGTCGGCGCCCGACCCGTGGTGCTGGACGGCGACGCGCCGGCCGGCGACGCCCTCGGCCAGCAGGAACTCGCCGAGCTCCGCCGAGGTCTCGGATTCGGCGACCCAGTCGGCGGTGAGCCCCGCCTGCTGGATGGCTCCGCGGGCCTTGGGCCCGCGCGCGACGATCTGCGCCCCGGCGATCGCATGCTGGAGCTCGTCGAGGAGCCCGGCCTCATCGGCGGCCTCCATCCAGCCCCGGAACCCGACGCCGGTGGTGGCCACCACGACGTCCGGCGGCCGCGCGATGAGCTCCCGCGTCGCCGCGATCAGGGCGTCGTCATCGATGTGCGGCACGATCGTGAGCGCGGGCGCGTGACGCACCTGGGCGCCGTGGCGCTCGAGGGCGGCGGCGAGCTCCAGCGACCGGCGGTCGACGGCGATGACGATCGTGCAGCCGTCGAGAGCGGCCGAGAGGGTGGGGCGGGTGGTGGAGCTCAACGGACGGCGTCACCTGTCAGCTGGTGGTCGGGGAGGAGGAGGCCGGCTCGGGCGACTTCACCGACGACGATCACCGCGGGGTTGCGCACGCCGACGCGCCCGGCGTCGAGCACGACCGCGCCCAGCGTACTGCGGGTGGTGCGCTGGTCGCGGTGGTGCCCGCGCTCGACGATGGCGACCGGCCGATCCGCCGGCGCGCCGGCGCGGAGCGCGTCGGCCACGATGCGGGGGAGAGCGCCGACGCCCATGAGGATCACGGTGGTCACGGAGCCGTCGCGCAGCGCGGCGAGCGTCGCCTCGCCGATCTCGGACGGGCCGTTGACGATGTGCACGGTGCCGGCGACGCCGCGATGGGTGATCGGGATGCCGGCGGCCTGGGGCACGGCGACCGCGCTGGAGATGCCGGGGACGACATCGACCGGGATCCCGGCCGCAAGGCACGCCGCCACCTCCTCGCCGCCGCGGCCGTAGACGAACGGATCGCCGCCCTTGAGCCGGACGACCCGCTTGCCCTCCCGCGCCCGCGCGACGAGGATCTCGTTGATCTCGTCCTGGGGCACCGGATGGTGGCCCGGGTGCTTGCCGACGTCGATCACCTCGACGTCGGGACCGAGGTGATCGCGGATGTCGGTCGGCCCGAGCCTGTCCATGACGACGACGTCGGCGCGGATCAGCAGGCGCCACGCGCGCAGAGTGAGGAGGTCAAGCGGCCCCGGACCGCCGCCGACGAGGTCGACGCGCCCCGAGCCGCTCGCGGAGCCGGTGCCCGAGCCCGTCACGACGCGTCCTCCCAGCGCACGAGCACGTGGCCGTCGTCGATGGTCACGGGCCACACGTGGAGGCTCTTCGGCTCCTTGCCCTGGGTGTCGAGGCACGCGCCGGTGCGCAGATCGAAGACCTGCTTGTACATCGGCGACGCGACGGTGGGCACCTCCTGCCGGGTGCCGACGATCCCGCGCGAGATCACATGCGCGTGGCTGTAGGGGTCGAGGTTCGAGACCGCGTGGACGCGTCCGCCGCCCCCGTCGGGGCCGTGCAGCAGGAACAGCGCGATCTGCGTGCCGCCGAGGAGCGCGGCCCGGCCGCGCTCCACCTCCAGGTCGTCAAGTGCGCACACGCGCACCCACCCTGCGGGAGCGGTGTACTCGGCGGTCTGCGGGTCGACGAGGGTCATCGGCGCACCTCCAGGGTCGTTCCGGCGATGAGCACACGCGAGTCGGCGCGCTCGTCCTCGGTGGCGGGTCGGGGCTGCCCGCGCTCGGCGGTGTACGCCAGCGACGGGTCGGGGGTGGAGGGCGCGTTGACGAACGAGGCGAAGCGACGGAGCTTGTCGGGGTCTTCGAGCGTCGCCTTCCACTCGTCCTCGTACGCGTCGAGGTGTGCGGCCATCGCCGCGTCGAGGTCGGCGCAGATGCCGAGGCTGTCGTCGAAGATGACCTCGCGGAGCCCCTCGATGCCACCGTCCAGGTCCTCGAACCAGGGCGCGGTGCGCTGCAGGCGGTCGGCGGTGAAGATGTAGTACATCAGGAACCGGTCGATCGCGGTGAGCAGCTCGTCGTCGCTGAGGCCCTCGGCCAGCAGGACGGCGTGACGAGGCGTGAAGCCGCCGTTGCCGCCGACGTACATGTTCCAGCCCGCCTCGGTGGCGATCACACCGACGTCCTTGCCGCGCGCCTCGGCGCACTCCCGGGCACAGCCCGAGACCCCGAGCTTGATCTTGTGCGGCGAGCGCAGTCCCCGGTAGCGCAGCTCCAGCTGAACCGCCATGCCGACCGAGTCCTGCACGCCGTACCGGCACCAGGTCGATCCGACGCAGGACTTCACCGTGCGGAGGGACTTCCCATACGCGTGGCCCGACTCGAAGCCGGCGTCGACGAGCCGCTTCCAGATGTCGGGCAGCTGCTCCAGCCGGGCGCCGAACATGTCGATGCGCTGGCCGCCCGTGATCTTCGTGTACAGCCCGAAGTCCTTGGCCACCTGCCCGATGACGAGCAGGCCCTCCGGCGTGATCTCGCCACCCGGGATGCGCGGGACGACCGAGTAGCTGCCGTCCTTCTGCAGGTTCGCCATCACGTGGTCGTTGGTGTCCTGCAGCGTGGCGTTCTCGCCGTCCAGCACGTGCCCGCGCACCAGCGTCGACAGGATGCTCGCCAGGGCCGGCTTGCAGATGTCGCAGCCGCGGCCGGTGCCGAACCGCTCGATGACCGCGCTGAACGTCTCGAGCCCTGAGACGCGCACCGCGTCGAAGAGCTGACGACGCGACATGTCGAAGTGCTCGCAGATCGCGTTGCTGAGTGCAGCTCCGGACTTCGCCAGCTCGGTGCCGACGATCTTCTTGACCATCATCACGCACGAGCCGCAGGCAGCCCCCGCCTTCGTGCACGACTTGATCGCCGCGACATCCGTGCAGCCTTCGTCGTGCACGGCGTGGCGGATCGCCCCGGCGGTCACGCTGTTGCACGAGCACACGAGCGCCTCGTCGGGGAGATCGCCGGTCGGCGCCGCCACCCCGCCTTCCGGCATCAGGTAGGCGGCGGGGTCGCCGCCCAGCGCGCTGCCGACGAGCGGGCGCAATGCGCCGTACGCCGACGCGTCGCCCACGAGGATGCCGCCGAGCAGCGTCTTGGCATCGTCCGACAGGACGAGCTTCTTGTACACGCCGGCGACGGGGTCGGCGTAGGTGACATCGAGCGCGCCGGGCGTCTCGGCGAACGCGTCGCCGAAACTCGCCACGTCGACGCCCGAGAGCTTGAGCTTCGTCGACAGGTCGTATCCGGGGAAGGATGCCTCGCCCCCGAGCAGCCGCGTGGCCGCGACCTCCGCCATGGCATAGCCCGGGGCCACCAGCCCCACGCACATGCCGTCGTAGTTGGCGACCTCGCCGATGGCGAGGACCCGGGGATCGGAGGTCTGACAGCCGGCGTCGATGAGCACGCCGCCCCGCTCGTGGACATCCAGCCCCGCGCCGCGCGCGAGCTCGTCGCGCGGCCGGACGCCGACCGTGAACACCACGACGTCGGTGCGCGCGTACGTCCCGTCGCGGAACTCGAGTCCGGTCACCTGACCCGATCGGTCGGGGTCGAGGCGCGTCGTGACCGCTTCGGTCTTCACGGCGATGCCGCGCGACTCGATCAGCCGCCGCAGCGCGTTGCCGGCCGGCAGATCGAGCTGCGCCGACATCAGCCGGTCGGAGGACTGCACGACGGTGCAGGCGACCTCGAGGCCCTGGAGCGCACCGGCCGCCTCGAGTCCCAGCAGTCCGCCGCCGATGACGGTGCCGACGAGGGGACGCCCGAGCTCGGCCGACCGGCGCTCCACGAACGCCTCGAGCTTCTCGACGTCGTCGAGCGTCCGGTAGACGAAGCAGCCCTCCAGCCCGAAGCCGTCGACCGCCAGGCGCGCGGCGTACGAGCCGGTCGCGAGGACGAGCCGGTCGTAGGCCACGCTGATGCCGCCGCGAGTGGTGACGCGTCGCGCCGCCCGATCGATGCGCGTGACGGCGTCGCCGCGGAGGAACCGCACGCGGTCGTCCTCGAGCACCGCCCGCTCGAGCTCCAGGTCTTCGGGGGAGGCGCCCGCGAAGAACCCGGTCAGCCCGACCCGGTCGTAGGGATGGCGTTCCTCCTCGCCGATGAGGGTGACATGCCACGCGTCGCCGGCCCGGCTCAGCAGGCTCTCGACGAAACGGTGCGCCACCATGCCCGCACCCACGACCACGACATGCGTGCCGAGGGCGGGGGTGGTGCTCATGCCGTCACCGTACGCGGGTGATGTTGCAGCGGCGTCAGCGTCATGTTTCCGGCTGTTGACACGGTCGCGGTGGGCCATGGCTCCTCCTGAGGGCGGAAGGTTCGGTGACGGCGACGCTACGAGCGCGGTGTTTCACCGCGCGGCGAGCGGCGGTTACCCCGAGCGAACGTTTCTCTCACACGCGTCGGCGAGAGGATGTGAGGAGCGGATGCCGCAACCGCTGCTTACCCTCTCGGCGACGCATGCGCCACCCCCGGACGCCGGTCACCGGCGCTCGCTAGGGTGAAGTCCCCGCCGAAATGGAGGTCGCATGCAGATCTGGCCGGGATCGCCCTACCCCTTGGGTGCCACTTTCGACGGAAGCGGCACCAACTTCGCCCTCTACAGCGAGGGGGCCGAGCGTGTCGAGCTGTGCCTCTTCGACGACGCCGGGGCGGAGACGCGTGTCGACCTGGTGGACGTGGACGCGTTCGTCCATCACGGCTATCTGCCCGCGGTGCAGCCCGGGCAGCGCTACGGCTACCGCGTGCACGGGGAGTACGACCCGACGTCGGGCAAGCGGTTCAACGCGAACAAGCTCGTGCTGGACCCCTATGCCAAGGCCGTCGAGGGCCAGGTGCAGTGGGGTCAGGAGGTCTTCGGGTACGACTTCGGAGATCCCGACTCGCGCAATGACGCGGACTCCGCGACGCACCAGATGATGGGCGTCGTCGTGAACCCCTACTTCGACTGGAGCGGAGACCGCCAGCCGAAGACGCCGTACTCCGAGTCATTCATCTACGAGGCGCACGTGCGGGGTCTCACGCAGCTGCACCCCGCTGTCCCCGAGGAGATCCGCGGGACCTACAGTGCGATCGGTCACCCGGCGATCATCGAGCACCTGCAGAAGCTCGGGGTGACCGCGATCGAGCTGATGCCCGTGCACCAGTTCGTCAACGACTCCGTGCTGGAGGAGAAGGGCCTCTCCAACTACTGGGGCTACAACACCATCGCGTTCTTCGCCCCGCAGAACACCTACTCGTCGAGCGGGCAACGGGGTCAGCAGGTGCAGGAGTTCAAGGCGATGGTCAAGGCGCTGCACGCCGCGGGGATCGAGGTGATCCTCGACGTCGTCTACAACCACACGGCAGAGGGCAACCATCTCGGCCCCACCCTCTCGATGCGCGGCATCGACAACGAGGCCTACTACCGCCTGGAAGACGACGACAAGCGCTACTACACGGACTACACCGGCACCGGGAACAGCCTCAACGTCGGCAATCCCCACACGCTGCAGCTCATCATGGACTCGCTGCGCTACTGGGTGCTCGACATGCACGTCGACGGCTTCCGGTTCGATCTGGCTTCGACGCTCGCCCGGGAGTTCTACGAGGTCGATCGCCTCGCGGCGTTCTTCGAGCTCGTGCAGCAGGACCCGGTGGTGTCGCAGGTGAAGCTCATCGCCGAGCCGTGGGACGTCGGCCCGGGCGGCTACCAGGTCGGCAACTTCCCGCCGCAGTGGACGGAGTGGAACGGGAGGTACCGCGACACGGTGCGCGACTTCTGGCGGGGCGAGCCCGCGACGCTCGGCGAGTTCGCCTCCCGCCTGACCGGCTCGTCGGACCTGTACGAGCACTCCGGGCGCCGGCCCGTGGCATCCATCAATTTCGTCACCGCCCACGACGGCTTCACCCTGCGCGATCTCGTCTCGTACAACGACAAGCACAACGAGGCCAACGGCGAGGAAGGCCGCGACGGCGCCGACGACAACCGCTCCTGGAACGGCGGCGTCGAGGGCCCGACCGACGATCCGGACGTGCTGGCGCTTCGCGCGCGGCAGCAGCGGAACTTCATCGCGACCCTGCTGCTGTCGCAGGGCGTGCCGATGCTGCTGCACGGTGACGAGCTCGGCCGCACCCAGCAGGGGAACAACAACGGCTACGCGCAGGACAACGAGATCACCTGGGTCGACTGGTCGTCGCCCGATCAGCCGCTGGTGGAGTTCACCGCGGCACTCGCGCGGCTGCGCCGCGAGCATCCCACGTTCCGGCGGCGCCGCTTCTTCGACGGCCGTCCCGTGCGCCGGGAGGAGGGTGCGCCGCTGCCCGACATCGTCTGGGCGCGCCCCGACGGCTCGCAGATGCAGCCGGAGGACTGGGATTCGGGATTCGGGCGCGCGGTGGCGGTGTTCCTGAACGGCGACGGCATCCGCGAGCGCGACCGCCGCGGTGAGCCCATCTCGGACCACCATTTCATCGTGCTCTTCAACGCCGGCGACGATGACGTGGACTTCATGATCCCCGAAGTCGAGTTCAGCCCCGAGTGGGACGTGATCGTCGACACCGCCGGCCGCCACGCGAACACGTCGCCGGTCGTTCCCGGTTCGACCCTCTCCGTCCCCGCCCGATCGCTGATGGTGCTGTGCGAGCACGAGGTGCCCGAACCCGAGATCGGCCACTCGGTCGCCGCGTCGCTCGCCGTCACGGCCGTGCCGGGCGCCGACGAGGTGCCGGGTGCGGCTCCGCGGCCCGAGCTCAGCCGCTGAGGAGGCCGCCATGGCGACGAGGCGTCCGATCTCCACGTATCGCCTGCAGATCCGGCCGTCGTTCACGCTGGACGACGCGGCCGCTCTCCGGGACTACGTGCACGACCTCGGGGTCGACTGGGTCTACTTCTCACCGCTGCTGACCGCCGCCGAAGGATCCGACCACGGCTACGACGTCGTCGACCCGACGACCGTCGACCCGGCTCGCGGGGGGCGTGCCGGGCTCGAGCGGGCGGCGCGCGTCTTCCACGACGCCGGCCGCGGCATCCTGGTCGACATCGTCCCGAACCATCTCGGCGTCGCGCGCGCCGAGGAGAACGCGTGGTGGTGGGACGTGCTGGCGCACGGCCCGTCATCGAGATTCGCCTCCGCCTTCGACATCGACTGGCGCTTCGGCGGCGGCAAGGTGCGGCTGCCGGTTCTCGGCGAGAGCCCCGAGCAGGCGGCGGCCTCCGGTGCGCTGCGCATCGAACAGGGCGAGCTGCGCTACCACGAGCACCGTTTCCCGCTGGCTCCGGGCAGCGAGCCTGACGACGACGACGTCCTGACCGTCCACGCCCGCCAGCACTACGAGCTCATGCTCTGGCAGCGCGAGGGCTCCGACCTCGACTACCGCCGCTTCTTCGGGGTGTCGAGCCTCGCCGCGGTCCGTGTGGAAGACCCCGAGGTCTTCGAAGAGAGCCACCGCGAGATCCGCAGCTGGTTCGCCGACGGCATCGTCGACGGTCTGCGTGTGGACCACCCCGACGGACTGCGCGCGCCGGGGGAGTACCTGGAGCGACTGGACGAGCTCACCGGCGGCGGGTACGTCGTGGTGGAGAAGATCCTCGAGCACGGCGAGACGCTGCCGCAGTTCTTCGCCACCGACGGCACGACGGGGTACGAGACGCTCGCCGACATCGACCGTGTGCTGGTGGATCCGTCCGGTGAGGGCGAGCTCGACGCGCTCGACGCGCGTCTGCGCGAGCGTACCGGCCTCGGTGAGGCGCAGCCGTGGCCGGACGTCATCGCCGGCACGAAGCGGGCGATCGCCACCGGCATCCTGCGCTCGGAGGTGCGCCGGCTCGCGCGCGACCTCGGTGCTCCCGACGACCCCGCGACCGAGGACGCGCTCGTCGAGCTTCTCTCGCGCTTCCCCGTGTACCGGTCGTACCTGCCCGCCGGCGGCGAGCACCTCGCGAGCGCAGCCGCCGCGGCGCGCGCACACCGCCCCGACCTCGCCCCGGCGCTGGACGCCGTGCTGCCCTCCCTCGCCGACCCCCGGCATCCGGCCGCACTGCGCTTCCAGCAGACGAGCGGCATGGTGATGGCCAAGGGCGTCGAAGACACCGCTTTCTATCGCGCGACCCGCCTCGGCACCCTCACGGAGGTGGGCGCCGATCCCTCGGTCTTCGCCCTCGGTGTGGAGGGCTTCCACGCCGCGCAGGCGGCACGTCACGCCTCGTGGCCCCACGCGATGACGACGCTCTCCACTCACGACACCAAGCGGGGCGAAGACGTCCGTGCGCGCCTGAGCGTGCTGGCCGAGATCCCGCGGCGGTGGGCCGAGGTTCTCGAAGAGCTGACGGATGCCGCGTCCACCGGCCACGGCCCCTTCGACGCCCTGCTGTGGCAGGCGATCGTCGGAGCGTGGCCGGCCTCGCGTGACCGTCTGCACGCCTACGCCGAGAAGGCGGCGCGCGAGGCCGCCGAGGCGACGTCGTGGCTGGATCCCGACGCGGGGTTCGAGCGGCGGATGCACGCGGCCGTGGACGCCGCGTTCGACGATGCCGCCGTGGCCGCCCGGGTCGAGTCGTTCGTCGCCGAGATCGAGGGGGCGGGGTGGTCGAACTCGCTCTCGGCCAAGCTGCTGCAGCTGACAGGTCCCGGCGTGCCGGATGTGTACCAGGGCAGCGAGCTCTGGGAGCAGAGCCTGGTCGATCCCGACAACCGGCGTGCCGTGGACTTCGACGAGCGCCGTCGCATCCTCGCCCGGATCGATGCGGGGGAGCAGCCGGTCGTCGACCGTTCCGGCGCGGCCAAGCTCCTCGTCACCTCACGGGCGCTGCGACTGCGGCGGGACCGCCCCGATCTCTTCACGCGGTACACGCCCATGACGGTCGTCGGAGATGCGGTGGATCACGCGATCGCCGTCGATCGGGGCGGCGCGGTCGCCGTGGCGACGCGCCTCCCCGTGGGCCTCGCCCGGCGCTCGGCGGCCGGCGGATCGCCGTGGGGCACGACGACCCTGCTGCGCCACGCGGGTGCCACGACCGACGTCCTCACCGGCCGCACGTTCACCGGCCATATCGCGCTGGCCGAGCTCCTGGACGTCTACCCCGTCGCGCTGCTCGTTCCGGGGGAGGCGTCATGATCCCCGAGGTCTGGGCCCCGCGCGCGACGCGGGTGCAGCTGCGCGCGCCGGGCCGGGGCGCCGACACCGCGATGGACGCCATGGGCGGTGGCTGGTGGCGGTCGCCCTGGGACCTGACCGACGGTGAGGAGTACGGCTTCGTGCTCGACGACGCGGCCGACGCCCGGCCCGACCCGCGCTCGCGCCGCCAGCCGCGCGGTGTCCACGACCTCAGCGCGGTGTACGAGCCGACGGTCGAGCCGGGTCATGCCGGCTCGTGGCGCGGGCGGCAGCTCGCCGGCGGCGTGATCTACGAGCTGCACGTGGGCACCTTCACCCCCGAGGGGACACTGGATGCCGCGGCCGGCCGCCTCGACCACCTCGTGCGACTCGGGGTCGACTTCGTCGAGCTGCTGCCGGTCAACGGCTTCAACGGCGTCCACAACTGGGGCTACGACGGCGTGCTCTGGTACGCCGTGCACGAACCGTACGGCGGACCCGCGGCGTACCGCCGATTCGTCGACGCGTGCCACGCGGTGGGTCTCGGCGTCATCCAGGACGTCGTCTACAACCATCTCGGTCCGAGCGGCAACTACCTGCCCGAGTTCGGGCCCTACCTGCGTGACGCGGAGGCCAACACGTGGGGTGCGTCCATCGACCTCGACGAGGCGGAGGTCCGACGCTACATCGTCGAGAACGCGCTGATGTGGCTCCGCGACCACGGCGTCGACGGGCTCCGCCTGGACGCGGTGCACGCGCTCAAGGACGCCGCGCCGGTGCACATCCTGCAGGAGCTCGCCGAGGCCGTCGACGCGCTGAGCGCCCACGTGGGCCGGCCGCTGACACTGATCGCCGAGTCCGACCTCAACGACGCGCGCCTCATCTCCGCACGCGAAGCCGGCGGGTACGGGCTCGGCGCGCAGTGGAGCGACGACTACCACCATGCGCTGCACGTCGCGCTCACCGGTGAGACCGACGGGTACTACGCCGACTTCGCACCGCTCGCGGCACTCGTGAAGGCGTCGACGCGCGGGTTCTTCCACGACGGCACGTGGTCGT
This sequence comes from Microbacterium sp. M3, assembly GCF_033548675.1. Classification (NCBI taxonomy): domain Bacteria; kingdom Bacillati; phylum Actinomycetota; class Actinomycetes; order Micrococcales; family Microbacteriaceae; genus Microbacterium; species Microbacterium sp. M3. The sequence continues at coordinate 708,052 of NZ_JAWTZT010000002.1, read as the reverse complement.
CGTTCCGGGGGCGCCACCACGGGCAGCCGATCGACCCCCGGATTCCGACGTCACGCCTCGTCGTCTTCGCGCAGGACCACGACCAGATCGGCAACCGCGCCGCGGGCGACCGGCTGTCGCAGACGCTCGACGAGGGCGGGCTCGCCATCGCCGCGGTGCTCACCGTCCTCGCACCCTTCACGCCGATGCTGTTCATGGGGGAGGAGTGGGCCGCCTCCACCCCCTGGCAGTTCTTCACCTCGCACCCCGAGCCCGAGCTCGGCGAGGCCACCGCTCGGGGCCGGAAGGCGGAGTTCGCGCAGATGGGGTGGGACGAGTCGGTGGTCCCCGACCCCCAGGATCCGGCGACGTTCCAGCGCTCGAAGCTGCGATGGGAGGAGAAGGATGCCGGAGCCCACGCCCGCATCCTGAACCTCTACCGCGCGCTCCTCGCCCTCCGCCGGGCGCGGCCCGAGTTCAGCGACCCCCGGTTCGGCCGCCTCGAGGCTGCCGCCGACGAGGAGCGTCGCTGGTTCCGGCTGCGTCGTGGCGGCGCCGAGATCCTCGTCAACTTCGGCCAGGAGACGGTGAGTCTTCCCGTCGACACGGGACGCGTCGTGCTGCTGGCGACCGATCCCGGCACCGCGCTCGTCGCAAGGTCGGCAGAGCTGCCGCCGCGCTCAGCGCTCGTGATGGCCCCGGCCGTCGGCTGAGCGCGGATCGTCGTGGTGTCTGTCGCCGGCTGAGCTCAGCGCACGCCGAGCCAGGACCGGTCGGTGAGGACCACCGGGCCGTCCTCCGTGATCGCGACCGTGTGCTCGGAGTGCGCGCCGCGCGACCCGTCGACCGACCGCAGCGTCCATCCGTCGGGGTCGGTGATCAGTTCGTCGGTCGTCTGGAGGAACCAGGGCTCGAGCGCGAGCACCAGGCCGGCGCGGAGCGGGTATCCCCGGCCGGCCTTGCCGTCGTTCGCGACGTGCGGGTCGCCGTGCATCTCGCGCCCCACCCCGTGCCCGCCGAAGTCGGTGTTGATCGAGTAGCCGTCGCCGTGGGCGACGGCGGCGATGGCCGCGGAGATGTCGCCGATGCGGTGTCCGACCGTCGCCGCCTGGATCGCGGCATCCAGCGCCCGCTCCGTGGTGTCGATCAGTGCGAGGTCCTCGTCGCGGGGCGTGCCGACGACGAACGAGACCGCAGAGTCGGCGACCCAGCCGTCCACCGCCACGGCGAAGTCGAGGGTCACGAGGTCGCCGTCGCGCAGCGCGTAGTCGAACGGGAGACCGTGGAGCACGGCGTCGTTGACCGACGTGCAGATGACCTTGCCGAAGGGGCTGGCGCCGAAGGACGGGTGGTAGTCGACGTAGCAGGAGTCCGCGCCGGCGCGGCGGATCAGGTCGTGCGCGCGACGGTCGATCGAGAGGAGGTTGGTCCCGACCTTGGTCTCGTCGCGCAGCGTCGCGAGCGTCTCGGCGACGAATCGCCCCGCGGGCTTCATCGCTTCGATCTCGGCAGGGGTGCGCAGCTCGATCATTCAGGAATTCCTCTCGTCGGAGACCATTCTGTCGGACCCACCGGGATGTGGCTGGGAGGATGCTCCGCGACGCACGGAAGGGCCCACGCGCAGACCCGGGCGGGCGTACCATCTGAAGCATGTGGCTGCGTCGCGCGTTCTTCGGCTGGCTCATTCCGTCGGCCTTCCTGCTGCCGCTGTGGCTGCTCGTGGGCTGGGCCGTCTTCAACGCGGGCGGCTGGGCGTTCCTGTGGGTGCTGTTCCTCGCCATCCCCGGCGTCTTCCTGTGGCAGCTGCTGCTGACGCTCCTGGTCCGCGCGAGGGGGACCGTACGCGCCCACCGTGCGGTGTCGTGGTGGGACGTGCTCGGGTTCACGGTGTGGCAGGGACTCGTGATCTCGCTCGGCTTCTTCGCGGAGTCGTGGTGGGCGCCGATGATGGTGCTGGCGATCGTCGCGGGCATCGCACTGTTCTGGCTCGAGCTCTGGCAGCTGTGGAGCGAGGCGCGCCCGTCGCGCTTCGTCCTGCACACGTCGGAGGGCATGGCCTACATCCCGTCCCAGGCGGAGGAACCGCAGACGACCGCACCCCGCGAGGTCATCGTCGTCACCGAGAAGCAGGCGCCGCCCGCGAGCTGACGCGTTTTGGCGGGGGGCGGCATCCATGGCAGAATGGATGTTTGTGCCCTGACCGGTTCTGCCTCAGGGGAACCAGCTGTACGGCGTCACGCCGGAGGCCTTCGGCACACCAACGTCCTTTACCATCCTTCCCGCGGTCGACCTGTGGCGGCCGCAGAGAGAGACGATCATGCAGATCCTCGACGCCGTCGACGCGGCTTCGCTCCGCTCCGACATCCCGGCCTTCGGCCCCGGCGACACCGTGAAGGTGCACGTCAACATCACCGAGGGCAACCGCTCCCGCATCCAGGTCTTCCAGGGCGTCGTCATCGGCCGCTCGGGCGACGGCGTGCGCGAGACCTTCACGGTCCGCAAGATCAGCTTCCAGGTCGGCGTCGAGCGCACCTTCCCGGTGCACTCCCCGGTCATCGACCACATCGAGGTCGTGACCCGCGGTGACGTGCGTCGCGCGAAGCTGTACTACCTGCGCAACCTCCGCGGCAAGAAGGCCAAGATCAAGGAGAAGCGCGAGAGCAACTGACGCTCTTCCGCAGCGTTCTCCTCGAAGCCCCGGACCCGTGTGGTCCGGGGCTTCGTCGTTCTCGGCAGGGCCGGGAATGTGCGACCCTTGAAGGCGGGCCCCCGCGACCGTCGGCGCCCGCGAAGGACTCCCATGACGACCGAGAAGGCGGCTCCGGCCGAGTCGGCCCCCGGCGCCGAGCCCGCGGCGACGATCGCACCGCGGCGGCGCGGTTGGCTCGTCTTCCTGCGCGACGTCCTCGTCATCATCGTCATCGCGGTCCTCGTCTCGCTCGTCGTCAAGACGTTCCTGGTGCGGTCGTTCTACATCCCGTCGGGATCCATGGAAGACACCCTCCACATCAAGGACCGCATCCTCGTCGACGAGATCACGCCGCGCTTCGGCGCGTACGAGCGCGGCGACATCGTCGTGTTCCAGGATCCGGGCGGCTGGCTGCCGCCCAGCACCGAGCCCGCGCGGCCGCCGTTCGTGGAGGGCGTGGAGTGGGTGCTGTCGCTGGTCGGCCTCGCGGCTCCCGACAGCGACGACCATCTCGTCAAGCGCATCATCGGCCTGCCGGGCGACCACGTCGTGTGCTGCAACGCCATCGGCCAGATCACGGTCAACGACGTGCCGATCGACGAGAGCGCCTATCTCAAGCTCCCGGCGGGGGAGACGGCCGCCTCCGGCGACGCGTTCGACGTCGTCGTGCCCGCCGGCAGCCTGTGGGTGCTCGGCGACAACCGGTACCGCTCGAAGGACTCGCGATACAACACCGACCAGCCCGGCAAGGGCTTCGTGCCGGTCGACAACCTCGTCGGGCGCGCATTCCTGGTGACCTGGCCGTTCGACCGCTTCGGCCTGCTCGACTTCCATCACGAGGTCTTCGCGGGCGTCCCCGAAGCGGACGCGGGGGACGACCGGCAGTGACCGTCGCCGAGCCCCGGCTCACGCTCGAGCGCCGACTCCTGCGCGAGCACGCGCTCGTCATCGCGTGCGACGAGGTCGGGCGCGGGGCCCTCGCCGGGCCGGTCGCGGTGGGCGCCGCCGTCGTGGACGCCCCGCGGTCGCGAAAACGCGTGCCGCAGGGTCTGCGGGACTCCAAGCTGGTCCCCGAGCCCAAACGGGCGGACGTCGCCGCGCGGGCCGCTTCCTGGGTGGCGGCGAGCGCGGTCGGCTGGGCGAGTTCCGCCGAGATCGACGAGGTGGGCATCATGCGGGCGCTCGGCCTGGCGTCGATCCGGGCTCTGGCCGACCTGCGGGCGCACGGCGTCGTCCCCGAGGAGGCGATCGTGATCCTCGACGGCAACTACGACTACATCAGCCCTGCCGGCGCGTGGGGCCTGTCGATCCGGCCCGTCATCAAGGCCGACCGGGACTGCGCGTCGGCGGCTGCGGCATCCGTCATCGCGAAGGTGGCGCGCGATCAGCTGATGACGCAGCTGCACGACGAGCTCCCCGCCTACCAGTGGGCGCGCAACAAGGGCTATGCGAGCGCCGACCACCGCGAGGCCATCCGGACGCACGGCATCAGCAGGCACCACCGGGCGTCGTGGTCGCTCGGCGACGCGCCCACCCTCTTCTGACACGCCCACCCGCTTCTGACATGCAGCGTCACGACGGGGCGGGATGCGCGGGCCTCCCGCGCCCATAGGATGGGACCACCATGGATGACGAGGTCTTCGAAGACTACGACCGCGAACTCGAGCTCGCGCTGTACCGCGAGTACCGGGATGTCGTCTCGCAGTTCCAGTACGTGATCGAGACGGAGAGACGCTTCTACCTCGCGAACGAGGTGAACGTCGTGCGCCGCGACACCGAGCACGACTTCTACTTCGAGATCTCGATGTCGGACGTCTGGGTGTGGGACATCTACCGCGCCGACCGCTTCGTGAAGGCCGTGCGCGTGCTGACCTTCAAGGACGTCAACGTCGAGGAGCTCTCGCGGCGCGACTTCCACCTGCCCGAAGAGCTCTCGCTCGACAGCTGACGCGCCCGGCCCTTCCTCCCCAGGCACCTCGATCGGGGGAACCGAGCGTCTTCTGAACGGATGCCGCCTCCCGGCGTCCACGCGGGTGTGCACGCGCGCGACGATGCCGGAATGGCAGACAAGGATGTGCTCGGGCGCGCGGGCGAGGACCGCGCGGCCCGCTACTTCGAGGACCTGGGCTTCGCCGTCCTCGACCGCAACTGGCGGTGCCGCGACGGCGAGATCGACCTGATCGTCGCCGATGCGGCTGCCGTGGTCGTGGTGGAGGTGAAGACCCGCCGCGGTGACGAGTTCGGCCACCCGTTCGAGGCGATCGACGCGCGCAAGCGCGCGCGGTTGTGGCGTCTCGCCGTGGCCTGGGCGAGCTCTCACCGGGCGCAGGTGCAAGGCCGCCGTCTTCGCATCGATGCCGTGGGGCTCACCGGCGCCGAGCCGGCGACTGCCCTCCTCGAGCATCTCGTCGATGTGGAGGTGCCGTGAACGTCGCGCGGACGTGGGCGGTCGCCCTCGTCGGCGCGGAGGGCGAGTGCGTCGAGGTCGAGGCGGACCTGTCGAAGCAGACTCCCGAGTTCCGCATCATCGGCCTGCCCGACAAGGCCCTCGGCGAGGCGGTCCAGCGCGTGCACAATGCCTGCGCCAACAGCGGCACTCCGCTGCCGCGGCGACGCCTGACCGTGAATCTCTCCCCGGCGAGTCTGCCCAAGCAGGGCTCCGGCTTCGACGTCGCCATCGCGGTCGCGTCGCTGGCGACCGAATCGTCGATGGATGCCGCGTCGGTGGCGGCGACGGTGCACATCGGCGAGCTCGGGCTCGATGGCAGGCTGCGGCCGGTGCCGGGGGTACTGCCCGCGGTGGTCGCGGCGCGCCGCGCGGGCCATCGGAGGGTCGTGGTGCCGCATGCGAACGGGGCGGAGGCCTCTCTCGTCGAGGGCATCGAGGTGCTCGCGGCCGTCAACCTCGGTCAGGTCCTCGCCTCGCATGGCGCGGACGTGGAGGTCGCGGACGACGAGCCGGTCGCGCTTCCCGAGGACGAGAGCGAGGAGGGGGAGGCGCCCGACCTCGCTGACGTGATCGGGCAGAGCGAAGCGGTCGAGGCGCTCGTCGTGGCTGCCGCGGGCGGGCATCACCTGCTGATGTGCGGCCCGCCTGGCGCGGGCAAGACGATGCTCGCCCGCCGGCTGCCGGGCATCCTGCCGCCGCTCGACGATCGCGCCGCGCTCGCGAGCGCCTCGATCCGCAGCCTCGCGGGCTCGCGCGTGGTCGAGCTGTCGCGCACGCCGCCGTTCGAGGCGCCGCACCACAGCGCGAGCGTCGCCGCGCTCGTGGGCGGCGGCTCGCGTGTGGTGCGCCCGGGTGCGATCGCGCGGGCGAGCGAGGGGGTGCTCTTCCTCGACGAGGCGGGGGAGTTCGCCGCGAGTGCGCTCGACGCGCTGCGGCAGCCGCTCGAGTCCGGCTCGATCTCCATCCACCGCGCGGGTGCACATGCGCAGTACCCCGCGCGTTTCCAGCTGGTGATGGCCACGAACCCGTGTCCGTGCGGCGATTACGGCATCCGCGGTGGCACCTGCACCTGCCCGCCCGCCGCGATCCGCCGGTACCTGGGACGGCTGTCGGGTCCGCTCCTGGACCGCATGGACATCGAGCTGACGCTCACGCGTGTATCGGTCGCACAGCGACGCCATGCCGCGTCCCCTTCGACCGCCGCCGCGCGCGAGCGGGTCGCACAAGCGCGTGCCCGTGCGCGTCATCGACTGGCGGGCACGCCGTGGGCCGTGAACGCTGACGTGCCGGGTTCGTGGCTGCGGGAGGGGCCGGCGGCGCCGGCGCCGATCGTGCGGCGGCCGCTCGACGCCGCGCTGCATCGCGGCGCACTCACCCTGCGCGGTTACGATCGCGTGCTCCGCGTGGCATGGTCGCTCGCCGACATCGAGGGGCGCGGCCAGCTCAGCGCCGAGCACATCGGGCGCGCCCTCTTCCTCAAGAAGGGCCTCGCCCTGTGATCGCCTTCGACCTGAGCGACCACGCGGCGCGCCGCGCGATGGCGGCGCTCGGCGGCGACGACGACGGGGCCCGGGAGCGGTACGCGACGGTCGTGTGGTGCCATCTCATCGAACCGGGCGACTCGGTGGCCGGGCGCCTCGTCGCAGCCCGCGGCGCCACCGCCGCGCTCGAGGCGGTGCTCGACGGCGCCGCGCCGGCCGAGGTGTCGCCGCGAGAGCTGGCCGAGGCCCGCAAACGTTGGCTGCCTCGTCTTTCGGCGCGCGCGATCGCCGACTCCGTGGCGTCCGCGGCGGCGCGCGGCGTCGCACTCGTGACCCGCGCAGACGCCGAATGGCCGGCGCAGCTGGACGACCTCGGCGCGCACGCGCCGCTGTGCCTCTGGGTGCGCGGCGATGTCGCCGCACTGCCGCGGCTGGAGGCCTCCGTTGCCATCGTGGGCGCGCGCGCCGCCTCACGCTATGGCGATCACGTGGCGACCGAACTCGCCGCGGAGCTCGCCGGCAGCGGGATCGCCGTGATCTCCGGGGGCGCGTACGGCATCGACGGCGCCGCGCACCGCGCCGCGCTCACGGTGGGCGGACTGACCGTCGCCCTGCTGGCCGGCGGCGCCGACCGCGCCTATCCCGCCGGCCATACGCAGCTCATCGACGATGTGGCGCGCACCGGGGTGGTGGTCAGCGAGGTGCCGTGCGGCTCGGCGCCCACGAAGTGGAGATTCCTTCAGCGCAACCGGCTGATCGCCGCGCTGGCGACGGTCACGATCGTGGTCGAGGCGGGCTGGCGCAGCGGGTCGCTCAACACCGCGGGCCACGCCGCCGCGCTGGCACGACCGCTGGGCGCCGTGCCGGGACCGATCACCGCCGCGACGTCCGCCGGCACGCACCGCCTCATCCGCGAGTACGGCGCCCACTGCATCACCGGCGCGGACGACGTCCGGGAGCTGCTGGGGCTCTCGACCGCCGCCGGAGCGAACGCCACCACAGGCGGATTCACCGACGACGCGACCCGCGTGCGCGATGCGCTGAGCACGCGCAGCAGACGTGACGTGGTGGGCATCGCGCGGCGGGCGGGGATGTCGGTCGACTCCGTGGCCGCGATCCTCGGCCTGCTGGCGCTGGAGGGAGCGGCCGAGTGCGACGCCGACGGCTGGCTGCTGCGGCGGCCTGACGACCGGCGGTGAAGCAGGCGCGCGCGGCACCTCGCAGCGTCGGCGTGGCGCTCGCCTGCTTCGGGCCGCCTCACGTCGTGCTCGCCGCCGCGCGTCGCAGCGGCGCAGAGCGCCACGCCGGGCCCATGCTGGTGCCGTGGAGATCTCCGAGGCGTCGGGACGGTACCTGCGCCACCTGGCTGACGTGCGGCGCCTGTCGCCCGCTACGGTGCGCGCCTACCGCGCCGACCTGACAGGGCTCGCGACCGCGTGCGGGGGCATCGACATCGACCAGGTCGACCTCGAGCATCTGCGGGACTGGCTGTGGCGGGCGGTGCAACGGGGCGACAGTCGCGCGACGATCGCGCGCCGCACGGCCGCCGCGCGCGGTCTCTTCGCCTGGGCGACCGAGGAGAACCTTGTCCCCGCTGACCCGAGTCTGCGGCTGATCGCGCCGAAACGAGGGCGCACGCTGCCCAAGGTTGCGACGGCCGACACGCTCGACGGCGTTCTCGCGCGGCTCGAGGCGCGCGGCGCCGACGGCGATCCGCTCGCACTGCGCGACCACGCCGTCCTGGAGCTGCTCTACGGCGCCGCCCTCCGCGTCTCGGAGCTCTGCGGCCTCGACGTGGACGATGTCGATCGCGAGCGGCGGACCGCGCGGGTGCTCGGCAAGGGATCGAAGGAGCGCACCGTGCCGTTCGGGCTCCCGGCGCTCCGCGCCGTCGAGGCCTACCTCGTCCGTGGACGACCGGCGCTCTTCGCGCGAAGGGAGGACCCGGCCGCGGGCCCGGCTCTGTTCCTGGGTGCCAAGGGCGGGCGCATCGGGCCGCGCGCGGTGTACGACCTCGTCGCCCGCGAACTCGGCCCCGAGCTCGGCGCGCAGGTCGGCCCGCACGCGCTGCGCCATTCGGCCGCCACGCACCTGCTCGACGGCGGCGCCGATCTGCGGGCGGTGCAGGAGATCCTCGGCCACGCGAGCCTGGGCACCACCCAGATCTACACGCACGTGTCGAGCGAGCGGCTCACTGCCTCCTACCGGCTCGCGCATCCGCGGGCCTGACCAGCCGGCTCAACAGCAGGGAAGCAGGACGGCACGCGGGACACCGCCCAGGAGCACCAGCGGGTTGATGTACTCGCCGTCCAGCCGCACTCCGAAGTGCAGGCTCCCCGGCTGCGCATGGCCACCCGCCGTGATCCGGCCCACCTCGTCGCCGCCCGCCACCGGGGTCCCCGCGACGAGAGACGATTCCACGGGCTCGAGAGTCGACACCAGTCCGTCCCCGTGATCGATGGTCACGAGCAGTCGCCCCGCCACCTGGCCCGAGAAGGCGATCACCCCGGCGGCGGGGGTCCGCACCGACGCATCGCCGAGTGGCGCTAGATCGACTCCGCGATGACCGGGCCCATAAGCGTGGGCCGGCGCCACGAAGGCGCGCTCGATGCGGAACGGGTGGAGGGGCCAGCGCCACTCCCGCTCGAGGAGCGCGGCACCGCCGTCCGCCGGGGCGTCGACCGACGCCGTGGGCCAGGCCCCGGCCGGACCTGCCGGCGACAGCGCCGTGCACACCAGCGCGATCATGGTCCAGCTCATCCAGCGGCGACGCCGAGCGTGGCGCGGAGTGGTCGTCATGGGGCGAGCCTGCCCTGCGGAGAGTCGGTGCCGGGGACACGGAGGCGAGGAGGTGGAGAACCGCCGTCGGGCGCGCACGGGGGAGGAGGGGCTCGACCCCGCCTCCTGATACACTGGGGGAGCACTCCGCATGTCGGGGTGACTCCGCGTGCCCACAGCGCCGCAAGCCCCGAGTTCGACGAAGGGTGCGGCGCGGCATCCCATCCCAACGGTCCCTGCGAACGCTCACGAGCGGGAGCGGGGCGGGAATGAGCCGGGCACCAGGCTCGCCGGTCGCATGTGCCGGCGCGAGAACAACCGCAACAGGCGCGCATGCGCCGGAACAGGAGAACGGCCATGGCCGTCGTCACCATTCGCCAGCTGCTCGACAGCGGCGTCCACTTCGGACACCAGACCCGCCGGTGGAACCCGAAGGTCAAGCGCTTCATCCTCACGGAGCGCAGCGGCATCCACATCATCGACCTCCAGCAGTCGCTCACGTACATCGACAAGGCGTACGAGTTCGTCAAGGAGACCGTCGCGCACGGCGGCACCATCCTCTTCGTCGGCACCAAGAAGCAGGCGCAGGAAGTCATCGCCGAGCAGGCGACCCGCGTGGGCCAGCCCTACGTCAACCAGCGCTGGCTCGGCGGTCTGCTCACGAACTTCTCGACCGTGTCCAAGCGCCTCGCGCGCATGAAGGAGCTCGAGGAGCTCGACTTCGAGGACCCGGCCGCGAGCGGCTTCACCAAGAAGGAGCTCCTCCTCAAGAAGCGCGAGCTCGACAAGCTGCACAAGTCGCTCGGCGGCATCCGCAACCTCCAGAAGACCCCTTCGGCCATCTGGGTCGTCGACGCCAAGCGCGAGCACCTCGCGATCGACGAGGCGTCCAAGCTCGGCATCCCGGTGATCGGCATCCTCGACACCAACGCCGACCCGGACGAGTTCCAGTACCCGATCCCCGGCAACGACGACGCGATCCGCTCGGTGGGCCTGCTCACCCGCATCATCGCCGACGCCGCCGCCGAGGGCCTCATCCAGCGCCACCAGCCCACCGACGAGACCGCTGACGCGGAGCCCCTCGCCGACTGGGAGCGCGAGCTGCTCGAGCAGGGCGCGCCCGTCGTGACCGACGTCGCCGAGGTCGAGACCGCCGCGACCGAGTCGGCCGCCGACGAGGCCGGCGCCGAGGCCGCTGAGGTCGCAGAGACCGCGGAGGCCACCGAGACCGCTGAGGCCGCCGAGGCGACCCCCGCCGAGTAAAGCCCACTCACTCCGCCTCGGCGGGATCGCCCCGGCCGCACGGCTCGGACGGTCCCGCCGAGGCATCCACGAGAACTCACCACATCAAGGAGCCGCCACCCATGGCAAACTTCACGATCGCCGACATCAAGACGCTGCGCGAGCAGCTCGGCACGGGCATGGTCGACACCAAGAAGGCGCTCGAGGAGGCCGACGGCGACCTCGAGAAGGCCGTCGAGATCCTTCGCCTCAAGGGCGCCAAGGGCAATGCCAAGCGCGCCGACCGCTCGACGAGCGAGGGTCTCGTCGCGGCCAAGGAGGTCGAGGGTCAGGTCACGATCATCGAGCTCAACACCGAGACCGACTTCGTCGCGAAGAACGACCGCTTCATCGCGCTGGCCGACAAGGTCCTCGACGCCGCGGCCGCCGCGCACGCGGACTCGGCCGAGGCCGCCCTCGCCGCGCAGGCCGGCAGCCAGACCGTCGCCGAGCTCATCTCGGACGAGGCCGCCATCATCGGCGAGAAGGTCGAGCTGCGTCGCGTGGCCACGCTCTCGGGCGACAAGTTCGAGATCTACCTCCACCGGACCAGCAAGGACCTGCCGCCGCAGGTCGGCGTGGTGCTCGCCTACTCGGGCGACGACGCCGAGACGGCGCGGAGCCTCGCGCAGCACATCTCGTTCGCCAACCCGTCGTACCTGTCGCGCGACGAGGTGCCCGAGGCCGAGGTCGAGAAGGAGCGTGAGATCGTCACCGAGATCTCGCGCAACGAGGGCAAGCCCGAGGCTGCTCTCCCGAAGATCGTCGAGGGTCGCGTCAACGCGTTCTTCAAGCAGGTCTCGCTGCTCGACCAGGACTACGCCAAGGACAACAAGCTGTCGGTCGCGCAGGTCGCGAAGGACGCCGGTCTGACCCTGACGGGCTTCGCCCGCTTCAAGGTCGGCGCCTGATCGCCTGAGAAGGCCCGCATCGGCGATCCGATGCGGGCCTTTTCTCATGCCCTTCGGCCGTTCACGCCATTTGCCCGATAGTTTGTCGTCATCGAGAGGACCACAGTGATCAACGAGAACACCGGACGCCGCCGCGTCCTCCTGAAGCTCTCCGGCGAAGCGTTCGGCGGAGGCCAGCTGGGGGTCAACCCCGATGTGGTCAGCCAGATCGCGCGCGAGATCGCCGCCGCGGTGGACCGCGTCGAGATCGCCGTCGTCGTGGGCGGCGGCAACTTCTTCCGCGGCGCCGAGCTCAGCCAGCGCGGCATGGATCGCGGCCGAGCCGACTACATGGGCATGCTCGGCACGGTCATGAACGCCCTCGCCCTCCAGGACTTCCTCGAGCAGGCCGGCGCCGCCACCCGTGTGCAGTCGGCGATCTCGATGACCCAGGTCGCCGAGCCGTACATCCCGCGACGGGCCGAGCGTCACATGGAGAAAGGCCGCGTCGTCATCTTCGGCGCCGGTGCGGGCCTGCCGTACTTCTCCACCGACACGGTCGCCGCGCAGCGTGCGCTCGAGATCGACGCCCAGGAGGTGCTCGTCGCCAAGAACGGCGTCGACGGTGTCTACACCGCGGATCCGAAGAAGGATGCCTCGGCCACCCGCATCGACCGCATCACCTACCTGGACGCGCTGCAGCGGGGACTCAAGGTGGTCGACTCCACCGCGTTCAGCCTGTGCATGGACAACCGCATGGACATGCGCGTGTTCGGCATGGAGCCCGCCGGCAACGTGACGAAGGCACTCCTGGGCGATTCCATCGGCACGCTCGTCACAGCGTGAGAGCCTGCCGCCGATACACTTGACGAGCCCCATCTACTCGAAGGAGACACTGTGATCGCGGACGTCCTGGCCGATGCCGGAGAGCGCATGGACCGCGCCGTCGAGGCGGCGAAGGAGGACTTCGCCACGGTGCGCACCGGTCGAGCTAACCCTCAGCTGTTCCAGAAGGTCCTCGTCGACTACTACGGCACCCCGACGCCGCTCGCCCAGCTGGCGTCGATCAACAACCCCGAGGCGCGCACGCTCATCGTGACGCCGTACGACAAGTCGGCTCTGAAGGCCATCGAGCAGGCCATCCGCGACCTCCCCAACCTCGGCGCGAACCCGACGAACGACGGCAACATCGTCCGTGTGACGATGCCCGAGCTCACCGAGGAGCGGCGCAAGGAGTACGTCAAGCTCGTGCGCAGCAAGGGCGAGGACGCCAAGGTGCATGTGCGCGGCATCCGTCGCAAGTCCAAGGACGACATCGACGCCCTCAAGGGCGAGGTGGGCGAGGACGAGCTCGCCCGTGCCGAGAAGGAGCTCGACGCGCTGACGCGCGCCCACGTCGACGGGATCGACGAGGCGCTCAAGCGCAAAGAGGCAGAGCTCCTCGAGGTCTGAGAACCGCGCATGACCGACGCATCCGACCCGCCGCGCGACGACGAACCGGTGGTTCCGCCGTCGCGACGGGCCGCCGGTGACAGTCGTCGCGCGACCGACCCACCGGAGACCGGCCCGGCTCGGCAGTCGCATCTGCGCGCCGCGCGGAGCGAGTTCGAGAACCAGGTCGCCCACGCTCGGGCGGAGTTCGAAGAGGCGAACGAGCGCATCAAGGAGCGCACCGGTCGCGACCTCATCGTCGCGATCCTCATCGCGCTGGCGATCGGCGCGGTGCTTCTCGGGTCGCTCCTGTTCGTGAAGTGGGCGTTCGTGCCGTTCGCCCTCGCGGCGGCGCTGCTGGCCCTCTTCGAGTTCGGCCGCGCTCTCATCGTGAGCGGTCGACGGGTCGACCTCGTGCCGCAGCTGATCGCGGGTGCCGTGCTGGTGCTCTCGGCGTACTTCATCGACGCGGGGCTGCTGTGGGTGGTGCTCTTCGTCGCGCTGGCGTTCGTGGTCGTGTGGCGGCTGGTCGCCCAGATGGCCGCGAACGACGGCCGCTCGTACTCGGCAGTCCTCGGCGACGTGCTCCTGGCCGCGTTCCTCCAGCTCTACGTGGCCTTCCTCGGCAGCTTGTGCGTCGTGCTGCTGAGCAAGGAGGGCGGCGAATGGTGGGTGCTCTCGTTCATCATCGTGGCCGTCGCGGTCGACACCGGCGCGTACGCGGCGGGCATCACGCTGGGCAAGCACCCGATGGCACCGCGGATCAGCCCGAAGAAGACGTGGGAGGGGTTCGCGGGCGCCGCTGTCGCCGCGATCGCGGCGGGCGTGCTCGTCGGCCTGTTCCTGCTCGGGCTCGAGTGGTGGATGGGCGCCGTCTTCGGCATCCTGATCCTGGTCACGGCGACCGTCGGCGACCTGGGAGAATCGATGATCAAGCGCGATCTCGGGATCAAGGACATGAGCTCGTGGCTCCCGGGGCACGGCGGCGTGCTCGACCGCCTCGATTCGATCCTCCTGTCGGTTGTCGCCGCGCTCACCCTCTACTACCTCTTCACTCCGCTGGTGGCATCATGACGGCATCCGACACGACGGCGCGCACGCCGTTCCCCGAGGCCCGCGGGCGCGAGAAGGGGTACGAGAAGCAGCCGGTCGACGAGTTCCTCGCCCGTGCGCGCGCCTCGTTCGAGGACGGATCCTCCTCGCTGACGGCGGCCGACATCCGCCAGGCGGCGTTCCCTCTCGTGCGGCGTGGCTACTCGATCGCATCGGTGGACGCCGCTCTGGGGCGCATCGAGGACGCCTTCGCGGCCCGTGAGCGCTCGTCGGCGGTCGCCGAGTCGGGCGCGGGCGCATGGGTGGGCCACACCCGCGAACTGGCGCAGGAGGTGCTGGACCGTCTGGCGCGGCCGGCCAAGCGACGCTTCGACCGGGTGTCGGCGCTCCGCTACGGTTACCGCATCGCCGAGGTCGACCTCGTGACCGACAAACTCGCGCGGTACCTCGAGACGGGGGAGTCCGTGACGGTCGAGCAGGTGCGCTCGGTCGCCTTCCGCATGCAGCGCGGCGGGTACCGCGAAGGACAGGTCGACGCCGTGCTCGACGCCGTCGTCGAGGTCATGCTCGCGGTGCGATGACGACACGGGGCGGCCCGGATGGCATCGCAGCGGGCCGCTGTGCGAGAATCGGGACACTGTGACTTCTGGAACCGAGCTGAATCCGACCAGACGAGACCGTCGTCACCAGGTCGCGACCCGCTCCTCACAGCGCACCGCCGCCGTCCCCGCCCGACCGGCCGCCGCTCGCTGGTCGCGACGACGCGGCGTGGTGGGTGCGTTCGCCGCCTTCGCGGTGCTGGGCTTCGTCGCGGCCTACATCGGCCCGACCGGCCTCGCGCTCGCCCAGCAGGGTGCCGACGACGATGAGAGCGTCTCGCTGTACGCCAGCTCGCTCGACGACGTGCAGTCGCTCGCCGGCGACGAGGCGGCCGCTGCCGAGCCCGCGGCACTCAACCGCGAGAGCTACTCGGTGTATGTCAAGCCGAAGCCCACCCCGACGCCCAAGCCCGTGGCGTCGACGTCGTCGTCCAGTGGATGGCGGCCGCCGTTCGTGTCACCCGATCCCGGCACGGCCCAGGCGATCGCGTACGACATGGTGCTCGCGCGCGGGTGGGGTGACGACCAGTTCGCCTGCCTGGTGGCGCTGTGGAAGAAGGAATCGGGCTGGCGCGTCAACGCCTACAACGCCGGCAGCGGTGCGTACGGCATCCCGCAGGCGCTTCCGGGCAGCAAGATGGGCAGCGCCGGTGCCGACTGGGAGACGAACCCCGCGACGCAGATCACGTGGGGTCTCGGGTACATCGGCGGCCGGTACGGCACGCCCTGCGGCGCCTGGGACCATTCGCAGCGCACGGGCTGGTACTGAGCCGTGCCGCGGTCGCACCGTCGCCGCCCGGAATCCAGCGGCGACGACTCGTTCGAGCGCCTGCTCGCCGGCTGGAAGCGCACTGAGACGCGCCGTGGCGTCGAGTGGACGGTTCAGCCGGTGTCGGCCGCCCAGGCCCAGAAGCAGTACACGTGCCCCGGCTGCGGCGGACAGATCGACGTCGGGATCGCGCACGTCGTGACGTGGCGCGCCGACGGCGTCCTCGGCGACGCCGCTGATCTCGCGGCGCGCCGTCACTGGCATCAGCACTGTTGGAAGGTGGCCTGACATGGAGATCCGCGGCCCCATGCTGCTCCCCGCGCGGCGGGAGGACGTCGAGCTCGAGACGCTCGACGGCCTGACGCTGGTCGGCGAACTGGCGCTGCCCGAGACGCGCGACCCGGTCGCGACCCTGGTGACCCTGCATCCGCTTCCCACCGCCGGCGGGTTCATGGACTCGCACATCCTGCGCAAGGCGGCCGGCCGGCTTCCGGCACTCGCCGACCTCGCAGTGCTGCGGTTCAATACACGAGGCACCACGTCGCCGCGGGGGACGAGCCAGGGCGCGTTCGACGGCGGCCGGGCCGAGGCGTTCGACGTCGCCGCCGCGATGGATCTGGTGCAGGCCCGGGGTCTGCCGCGGCCGTGGCTGGTGGGCTGGTCGTTCGGCACCGAACTGGCGCTCAAGTACGGGCGGGATCACGCGATCGAGGGCGCCGTGCTCCTGTCGCCGCCGCTGCATCGTGCCACCGACGAGGACGTCGCCGCGTGGGCGGGGGAGGAGCGCCGTCTGGTCGTGCTGGTTCCCGAGTTCGACGACTATCTCCGGCCGGATGCCGCAGCAGAGCGGTTCGCGGCCGTGCCCGAGGCGGTGCTGATCCCGGTGGAGGGCGGCAAGCACCTCTGGGTCGGCGAGAACCAGACGCGGCGGGTGCTGACCGAGATCGTGGCCGCCGTCAACCCCGACGCGCTGCCGCTGCCGGTGGAGTGGGACGGGCCGATCGCCCCCGACGTGTGAGCGCCATCGTGCCCGGGACGGCGCCGCGGAATCACCGCTCGTTCTGGCGCGGGATGACGACCTGACGGTAGATGATCAGGATGCTCGCGGCCACGGGGATCGCCACCAGGGCGCCCAGCAGGCCCAGGAGCGAGCCTCCGGCGAGCGCGGCGATGACCACGACCGCACCGGGCACCGACACGGCGCGGCTCATGATGCGGGGAGAGATCACATACGCCTCGATCTGCATGTAGATCAGGTAGTAGATCGCCGCGATCAGCGCGGTCGTGGGAGACCCGACCACGAGGCACGTCAGCACGATGATCGTCGAGCCCGTGAGGGTGCCCACGAGCGGGATCAGCGAGAAGAAGAACGCGATCACCGCGAGCACCGCGGGAAAGGGCGCGTTGATGATGGACAGGAAGATCGCGCTGAGCACACCGTTGATGACGCCCAGCGTCACCTGTCCGATGACGTAGTAGCCGACCGAGTCGGTGATCTGCTCGCCGAGATCCATGAAGCGGGCGCGCTTCGAGGCGGGCACGAGCTGGTAGACCGCACGCTTCAGATTGGGCGTCGACGCGGTGAAGTAGATCGTGAGGATCAGCACGATGAAGGCACCGGCGAAGCCGGCGATGAGCGCCCCGATGATGGTGATGATGCTGCCACCGACCTCGGAGCCGATCGCGCCGACGTCCAGCGAGGCGTACCAGTCCTCGATGTAGCCCCATACCTCGTCGACGTCGAGCGCCGGGAAGACGGCGTGGAGCCAGTCCTGGATAGCGCCGACCGGGTCATCGAACATGCCCTCCTCGGCCAGCTTCTCGATGGCGCTGACCAGCTGGCCGATCTGCTGCACGATGATCGGCACGATCATGAGGATGATGCCGGCGAACGCGGCGAGCACCCCGAGGATGGTGACGAGGACCGCCGCCCACCGGGGAAGCTTGCGTCGCTCGAGCCACGCGACGATCGGGTCGAGACCGAGCGAGAGGAAGAGCGCGGTGCCGACGTAGAGGAGGATCGTCTGCAGATTCTGGATGCTTCCGATGAGCAGCAGTCCGAGGCCGACACCGAGCGTCGCGAGGAGGGCCGTGCGGAACGGACTGTGCAGCTTCATCGAGATCCCCCTCCGCTCGACCAGGCGTCGAAGCATCGTCCGCCCAGGATACGCATCAGTGACCCCCAGCTCCGGGAATGGCCCCTCCCACGCGCCTCCCAGGTCGAATTCGCTAGTCTGAAATGTCGAATCGAAGGGCCGCGCCATGTCCGCGCGCCCGGGAAAGGTGTTCTTCGTGCGTTTCGTGTGGGCCGTGGCGGCGTTCGTGCTCGCCACCGTGATGATCGGTGCGGGCATCGCCCAGCGAACGATCTTCCAGGGACCCAAGACCGAGACCACGGCGATCTCGGTCGAGGAGGAGACGCCGTATCTCCTCATCGACGGCGCCGTGCTCAATCAGATGCCCGGCACGCAGACGCTGCGCGCCCAGGCGCAGGGTGACTTGTTCGCCTCGTACGGCCGGACGGCCGACATGGAGTCGTGGCTCGCGGACTCCACCTACACCCATGTCACGCTCGAGGCTCCGGGCGAGGTCGCCACCGTCGTCGTGAAGCCCGAGCTCGACGCCGTCGCGGACGACACGGCGCCCACGACGGATGCCGCGGCGGGCGACGCGACGACGGATGCCGCGGCGGAGGCGGCGCCGAGTGCCCGGACGCCGGTCGGCTCCGACCTCTGGCTCGACGAGTACCAGCAGACCGATCTGCTCATCGCGCCCCTGCAACTGCCGGAGGGCATGAGCGTCCTCGTCGCCGCCGACGGCACGGCGCCCGCTCCGAGCAAGGTCACGGTCACGTGGCCCCTGCAGACCTCGACCCCGTGGGCCGGTCCGCTCATCGTGGGCGGCGGCATCCTGATGGCCGTCGGCGTGTTCCTGTACATCCTCGGCATCCGCCATGCCCGCCGCAAGCGCGGGCCTCGACGCAAGGGCCTGCCGCTGCCGGTGACCGAGCCGATCGACATCTCGATGGTCGAGGACGACAAGGGCGTGATCAGCAGCTCGCCCTCGCGGACGCGACGCTCCGTCACGGCCGGACGCCGCGCCTTCGCGGTCGTGCCCGCCGTCGCCGTGTCGGCGCTGCTCTTCACCGGCTGCTCCGCCGACGCGTGGCCGCAGCTGGCGCCTACGCCCACACCGTCGCCGACCGCGACCGTGATCGCGCCCGAGGGGCAGCAGGCGCCCGCCGTCACGAAAGCGCAGGCCGAGCGGATCCTCACCCGCATCGCGGCGACGGTGGCCGACGCCGACGCCGCTCTCGACGGGGATCTGGCCGAGACTCGCTTGGAGGGCGCGGCCCTCGCAGCTCGTGACACGAACTACAAGCTGCGCAGCGCGCTCCCGGACCACCCGGTGCTCGCGCCCATCCTCGCCAAGCCGCTGAAGATCATCCTCCCGCAGGCGTACGACGAATGGCCCCGGTCGGTGATCGCGGTGGCCGATGACGCCGAGTCCAAGACCTCGAGCATCATGGTGATGACCCAGCAGGACGCCTGGGCGGACTACAAGCTGTCGTACATCGGCAGCCTGGAGGCGTCGACGTCGTTGCCCGACCTCGCGCCCGCCTACATCGGCGCCCCGCAGGTCGAGCCGGACTCTCCGTTCCTCCTGCTGCCGCCCGACCAGATCGCCGCCGCCTACGCGGACGTGATCAACAACGGCGAGGCCAGCCAGTACTACGACCTCTTCGAGGTCGAGGGCGACCAGCTGCGCGCGAGTATCGCCGCCGACCGGCAGCGACGACTCGACGAGTTCAACCAGACAGGGGCGTCCACCGCCACGCTCGAGTACACCGCCGCGGCGGGCGCCCAGCCCCCGTTCGCGCTGCAGACCGTCGAGAGCGGCGCCATCGTCGCGGTGAACCTCAACGAGCTCGACAACGTCAAGCCCACCAACGCGGATGCCGTGGTCAAGGCGCAGCCGACGGTGAAGACCCTCGCCGGCGCCGATCAGTCGTCCACGGGCTTCACGACCACGTACAGCGACCAGATCTTCTTCTACGTCCCGGGACCGGGCTCCGACGAGAAGATCCGCGTCCTCGGCTATTCGTCCGACATCCTCGATGCGAAGGTTCTTTCGTGAGTGATCCCACCCTGGGTGCCGCCGTCCGTGGCGCCGTAGACCTGTCGGCCCTGCGCAACCGTCCCGCGCCCGCGGCACCCGGTGAGGCTCCGCCTGCCGGTGATGCGATCGCCGTCCCGTCGCTCGTCTTCGATGTGACCGACGAGACGTTCCCCCAGGTGCTCGAGCTTTCGCGCACCGTCCCGGTCGTGGTCGACCTCTGGGCGGAGTGGTGCGGACCGTGCAAGCAGCTCAGCCCGGTGCTCGAGAAGGTGGTCGCCGAGCTCGGCGGCCGTCTCGTGCTCGCCAAGGTCGACGTCGACGCCAACCCGCAGCTGTCGCAGGCGTTCCGCGCTCAGTCGATCCCCATGGTCGTGGCGCTCGTCGCCGGCCAGCCGGTGCCGCTGTTCACCGGCGCGGTGCCCGAGCAGCAGGTCCGTGAGGTGTTCGCCCAGCTCCTGCAGCTCGCGGCGCAGAACGGCGTCACCGGCTCGGCCGCGGCCGACGCCGACGCGGCCCCTGCCGACGAGCCTCCGGCCGAGGCGCCGCTGCCGCCGCTGCATGCCGAGGCGTTCGAGGCGATCGAGGCCGGCGACTATGCCCGTGCCGTCTCGGCCTACGAGCAGGCCCTCGCCGAGAACCCCCGCGACGCCGAGGCTCGCGCGGGGCTCGGTCAGGTCCGGCTCCTCGACCGCGTCCAGTCCCTCGATCTGCAGCAGGCACGCGCTGCGGCGGCCGCCGCGCCCACGGACGTGGCCGCGCAGTTCGCGGTCGCCGACCTGGATCTCGCCGGCGGGCACGTCGAAGACGCCTTCGGCCGGCTGCTCGAACTCTTCGCGCAGCTCCCCGGCGACGAGCGCACGCCGGTGCGCGAGCGGCTGCTCGAGCTCTTCGCGCTCGTCGGCGACGGCGACCCGCGAGTCATCGCGGCACGTGGTCGCCTGGCGTCGCTGCTGTTCTGACGTCTCCGGCTGAGCGCACCGTGGTCTGACCCGGCCCGGGCGGGTCCGGCAGGGCCGATCCGGCCTGCCGGGCCCGACCTTCCCTCTTCAACCCGCCGGGCCCGCCGCGTCAGCCCTTCGTGGGCGACGGGATGTGCGCCTCCGGGTCGTGCCGCAGCCACAGCACGCCCAGCGGCGGCAGCACGAGGCTGGCGCGGCCCGCGGCACCGGCGTGGACGACTCCGAGATTCCCGACGCCCGATCCACCGTACGCCTGGGCGTCGGTGTTGAGGATCTCGTGCCACACGCCGGTCTCGGGCAGATCCAGCTCGTACGCCGCGATCGGCGACCCCGAGAAGTTGGCGGCGACGACCACGGTGTTGCCGTGCCAGTCGCGGCGGGCGAAGGCGATGACGTTGGGGTTCCACTTCGGTCCGCCCAGGCGGGTGAAGGCAGCGCCGTCGCTGTCGCGCGCCCACAGCGCGGAGTGGTCGCGGTAGACATTGTTGAGCACCGCCACGAACTGATGGAGCTGGGCGTGCGTCGGCTGGTCGAGCAGCCACCAGTCCAGCGAGCGTCCCTCGGACCACTCGGAGAGCTGACCGAACTCCTGGCCCATGAACAGCAGCTGCTTGCCCGGATGCCCCCACATGTAGGCGAGGAACGCCCGCATGTTGGCCAGCTGCTGCCAGTGATCGCCGGGCATGCGCGAGAAGAGGCTGCCCTTGCCGTGCACGACCTCGTCGTGGCTGATGGGAAGGACGTAGTTCTCGCTGAACGCGTACACGAACGAGAACGACAGCTCGCCTTCATGGTGCGAGCGGTAGAGCGGGTCGCGCTTGATGTACTGGAGCGAGTCGTTCATCCACCCCATGTTCCACTTGAAGCCGAATCCGAGGCCCGCCTGGTTCGTCGGCGCGGTCACGCCGGGGAAGCTGGTGGATTCCTCGGCGATCATGGCGATGCCGGGGTACCGCTTGTAGGCGGTGGCGTTCACCTCCTGCAGGAAGCGGATCGCTTCGAGGTTCTCGCGACCGCCGTGGACGTTCGGCGCCCACTCACCCTCGTTGCGCGAGTAGTCGAGGTACAGCATCGAGGCGACCGCGTCCACGCGCAGACCGTCGACGTGGAACTCCTCGAACCAGTACAGCGCGTTGGCGACGAGGAAGTTGCGCACCTCGTTGCGCCCGTAGTCGAAGATGTACGTTCCCCAGTCGCGGTGCTCGCCGCGCCGCGGATCGGGGTGCTCGTAGAGCGGCTCCCCATCGAAGCGGGCGAGGGCGAAGGCATCCTTGGGGAAGTGACCGGGGACCCAGTCCATGATCACGCCGATGCCGGCCTGATGCAGCCGGTCGATCAGGTAGCGCAGGTCGTCGGGGTGCCCGAAGCGGCTGGTGGGGGCGTAGTACCCGGTGACCTGGTATCCCCACGAGCCGCCGAACGGATGCTCGGCGAGCGGGAGGAACTCGACGTGGGTGAAGCCCTGCGCCGTCACGTAGTCGATCAGCTGGTCGGCGGCGTCGCGGTACGACAGGCCCTGCCGCCACGAGGCGAAGTGGAGTTCGTACACCGACATCGGCTGCGAGACCGGCGTGGTCTTCGCGCGCCGGGCGAGCCATGCGGCGTCTCCCCAGCTGTAGGCGGAGTGCACGACGACCGACCCCGTCGCGGGCGGCACCTCGGCGAACCGGGCCATCGGATCGGCCTTGAGCGCCCAATCCCCGCCGCGGCCGCGGATCTCGAACTTGTAGGTGGTGCCGCGCCCGATGCCCGGGACGAACAGCTCCCACACGCCGCTCCCGCCCATGGAGCGCATCGCGTGCCCACGGCCGTCCCAGCCGTTGAAGTCGCCGACGACCCGGACGGCGCGTGCGTTGGGCGCCCACACCGTGAAGGCGGTGCCGCGGGTGCCGTCGTGCTCGCGCTCGTGTGCGCCGAGCACCCGCCAGAGCTCCTCGTGGCGCCCTTCGCCGATGAGGTGCAGGTCGAGCTCGCCGATCGTCGGGGTATGACGGTAGGGGTCGTCCGCGACGTAGTCCGGCCCCTGCGGGTAGGTCGTCGACAGCTCGTAGCGCCCGCGGGCGCCGGCCCGCGTGCCCTCCCAGATCCCTCCGCGCACGTGCTCGAGCGGGACGCGCGTGCCGTCGTCGAAGACCGCGGTGACGCTGCGGGCGAGCGGGCGCCGGGCGCGGACCGTCCAGGTGGCGGTGCCTTCGGCGTCGGTGTCGGGATGGATGCCGAGCACGGCGTGGGGATCGTGGTGCGAGCCTTCCGCCACCGCGTCCAGGAGCTGATCGGAGAGCGTCATCGGGGCTCCTTCACGTGGAGGATGTGCACGGGCTCGGTGAACGCGTCGAGCATCACGTAGTTGTGATCGGCCCAGGTCCACCGGGCGCCCGTGATGAGATCCTCGACGTCGTACGGCTCGCCGGGTTCGACGCCCCACACGCGCGTGTCGAGATGGACCATCGTCTGACGCACCGAGTGCGGGTCGGTGTTGACGACCACGATGACGGTGTCGCTGCGGCCGTCGGGCGAGAGCGCCGCGTCGAGGTGCTTCGCGTAGACGAGGATCGCGTCGTCGTCGCTCCAGTGGATGCTGAGGTTGCGCAGCTGCCGGAGCGCGGGATGGGCGCGGCGGATCTCGTTCAGGCGGGTGAGGAAGGGCGCGAGCGAGTCGCCGCGCTCGACGGCACCCGCCCAGTCGCGGAACTTGTACTCGTACTTCTCGTTGTCGATGTTCTCTTCGGAACCCGGGCGCGCGACGTTCTCGTAGAGCTCGTACCCCGCGTACACGCCGTAGGTGGGGGCGGCCGTCGCCGCGATGGCCGCCCGGATGCGATAGGCCGGCCGCCCGCCGAACTGCAGGTACTCGGTGAGGATGTCGGGGGTGTTCACGAACAGGTTCGGCCTGACGAAAGCGTCGGTCTCGTGCGCGAGACCGGAGAGGAACTCCTCGAGCTCGGCCTTCGTGTTCCGCCACGTGAAGTAGGTGTAGCTCTGCTGGAAGCCCGCCGCCGCGAGGCTCTGCAGGGGTGCCGGCCGGGTGAAGGCCTCCGCGAGGAAGACCACATCGGGCTCGTCGGCCGTCACGGTCGAGATGAGCCACTCCCAGAACTGCAGCGGCTTGGTGTGCGGATTGTCGACGCGGAAGATGCGCACTCCCTGCGCGATCCAGTGCCGCACCACGCGCAGCACCTCGGCGCGGATCCCGGCGGGGTCGTTGTCGAAGTTGACCGGGTAGATGTCCTGGTACTTCTTGGGCGGGTTCTCCGCGTAGGCGATCGAGCCGTCGGGAAGCGTCGTGAACCACTCCGGATGCTCGGCCACCCACGGGTGGTCGGGTGCGGCCTGCAGCGCGAGGTCGAGGGCGACCTCCACCCCGGCCGAGCGCGCAGTGCGGACGAACGAGCGGAAGTCGGCCAGGCTGCCGAGGTCGGGGTGCACAGTGTCGTGTCCGCCGGCGGCGGAGCCGATCGCCCACGGCGAGCCGGGATCGCCGGGCCCCGCATCCAGGGTGTTGTTGGGCCCCTTGCGGTTGAGCGTGCCGATCGGGTGGATGGGCGGCAGGTAGAGCACCTCGAAGCCCATCTCGGCCACCGCGGGAACGCGCTTGGCGGCGGTGCGGAAGGTGCCGCTCTTGACGGTGCCGTCCTTCGCGCGGCGCGCGCCCTCCGAGCGCGGGAAGAACTCGTACCACGCGCCCACCCCGGCGCGCTCGCGCTCGACGAGCAGCTCGAGGTCGTCGCCGAGCGTCGCCAGCGACATGAGCGGGCGCTGACGGAAGAACTCCGCGATCGTCGGATCTTCGACGATGAGGAGTGCCGCCGCGTCGCCGACGGCGGGGTCGCGAAGGGATGCCGCAGCCCCGGCGAGCGTCTTGCGCTCGGCGGCAGGGCGGCCCTTCTCGGCGCGTGCCCGATCGAACAGCAGCGCGCCCATCTCGCGCATGACCGCGGCATCCACTCCCGCGGCGATCTTGAGCGATGCGGCGTGCTCCCACGTCGCGAAGTCGTCGCCGAACGACTCGAACCGGAAGCGCCAGACGCCCTGCTCGAGGAGGGCGATGTCTGCCTGCCAGCGATCGAAGCCGTCCTGAAGCGGCCGCAGCCGGTGCAGCGACTCGTCGCCGGAGGGGGAGTGCAGCCGGACGTGCACGCCGATGCGGTCGTGACCCTCTCGGAACGACGTGACACGGAAGGGCACCACCTCGCCGGCGAACGCCTTGGGCCGGTAATCACCCCACGGCACGGCCGGGGAGGGCTGGGCGAGGGGGACGCGCCGCGCTGCGGTGTCGCGTTCCGTCTGCCAGGCGCGGGTATCGCGGACGGGGAGGGCCGAGGCGCTCCGCCACGGGCGGGAGCGCGAAGCGCGCGTCGTCGTGACCACGACTCGAACCTATCGCGCGCTCGACCTGGATGGGAGCGGCACGACCGCGCGCGTCGCCGGTTCGGGGGTCGATCCTCTACTCGAGGCGGAACAGATGCATCGATGTCCCGGCCAATGGGACCGTGCCGCCGGGCGCGTAGGCGGCCCCAGATACGGCGGGCGTCTCGTCGGCGCTGCACCACAGCGAGACGAAGCGCGCGACGCCGTCGATCTCAGGCAGCGTCACCTCGGTCGGCCGCTCGGTGCCGTGCACCATCAGCAGCACGCGGTTGAGCTGCTCGAACTCGGGGGTGGAGGACGCGACGTACTGGAGCGTCCGGTGCGCCGGATCGGTCCAGCGCTCGATCGACATGGTCTCACCGTGCTCGTCGTACCACTCCATCACCGACGCCGAGGGCGTGTGCTCGCCCAGCCGCGCGAAGCGGCCGGGCCGCAGCGCGGAGTTCTCACGGCGGAGCCGGATCAGGTGGCGGACGTGCGCGTAGAGATCGCGCTGCCAGGGCGCGTGCTCCCACGACAGCCACGTCAGTGCGGAGTCGTGGCAATAGGCGTTGTTGTTGCCGCGCTGGGTGCGCGCGAACTCGTCGCCCGCCGTCAGCATCGGCACGCCCGCCGAGAGGAGCAGCGTGCCGAGCAGGTTGCGCATCGCCTTGCGGCGGGTGGCGAGGATGCTCTCGTCGTCGGTCGGGCCCTCGGCCCCGTGATTGAACGACCTGTTGGTGTCGGCGCCGTCGCGGTTCTGCTCGCCGTTGCCGTGGTTGTGCTTGACGTCGTACGAGACCAGGTCCCGCAGCGTGAAGCCGTCGTGCGCGGTGACGAAGTTGATGCCCGCGAGCGGCCCACGTGCTTCGTCTAACGTGTTGGCCGAGCCGGCGAGGCGTGTGGCGAAACCGCCGATGCCCACCGGGGAGGTGGAGGCGCGCCGCGCATAGTCGACGTCGCTGAGCCAGAAGTTGCGCACGCGGTCGCGGTAGCGGTCGTTCCACTCGCTCCAGCCGTCGCCGAAGTTGCCGGTCTGCCAGCCTCCCATCCCGACGTCCCACGGCTCGGCGATCTTCTTCACCCCGGCGAGGACGGGGTCGTCCAGGACGGCTCGCAGCAGCGGGTGGTCGGGGGTGAACGCATGGGCGGCGTCACGGCCCAGCGTGGCGGCCAGGTCGAAGCGGAAGCCGTCGATCTGCACGTCCTGCGCCCAGTAGCGCAGCGAATCCAGGACCAGGCGGGACGCGGCATCCGTCGACGTGTTCAGCGAGTTCCCGCAGCCCGTGACGTCGATGTACGCGCCGTCCTCCTGCTGCCGGTAATAGGCGCGGTTGTCGATGCCGCGAAGGCTCGAGCGGGGTCCGCCGATGCCCTCCTCGGCGGTGTGGTTGTAGACGACGTCGAGGATCACCTCGAGTCCGGCCTCGTGCAGGAGCTTCACCATGCCCTTGAACTCGCGCAGGATCGCGTCGGGTCCCTCGCGGCGAGCGTCTTCGGTCGCATAGGCGGCGTGGGGCGTGAAGAAGTTGAGGGTGTTGTACCCCCAGTAGTTCGCGAGCCCGTGCTGCAGCAGACGGGGCTCGGTGGTGAACGCGTGCACCGGGAGCAGTTCGATGCTGGTGACCCCGAGGTCGAGGAGGTGCTCCACCATCGCGGGGTGCGCGAGACCCGCGTACGTGCCGCGCAGGGCGCCGGGGACGCCGGGATGCCGCTTCGACAGACCCTTGAGGTGGCCCTCGTAGAGCACCGTGCGGTCCAGCGGGACGGCCGGCTTCGTCACACCGCCCCAGTCGAACGAGCCCTCGACCACGACGGACCGCCAGCCGTCGTACCCGGTGCGGACGAGCCCGCGGGAGTACGGCTCCAGCAGGAGCGTGCCCCGGTTGAACGTGTTGCCCGGGCCCGGCGGTCCGTCGACCCGGATGGCGTAGCGCACGCCGGGCCGCAGCAGCGTCGTCGTGATCTCCCACACCCCGCCACCGACCGGCGAGAGGGGCTCGGTCGCCGTGATCCAGTCGAGGTCGGAGTCGTCGAAGACGACGAGATCCATCGCGTCGGCGGCCTCCGACCAGACCCGCAGCCGGGCGGAATCGCCGAGCAGCGTGACGCCCAGCCCGTCGAGCTGCGCGCTGAGCAGGCCCTCGGCAGGCGGCGACATGACGGACTCCGGGCTGATCATGCGGACTACCATAACCATGGTCCGAGTCGCGGGTGTTACGGCACCGGGTCCCAGTGTGTGCGGCACTGGAGCGCAGGCCCCGTCATCGGCCCGCCGACATGGCGACAGCGAAGGAGTCCGGGTGCCGATCTATCTCGATCACGCCGCGACGACCCCGCTGCGCCCGGAAGCCAGGGACGCGTGGCTCGCCGCCACCGAGAGCGCGGGCAACGCCTCGTCGATCCACGGCGCCGGCCAGAGCGCCCGTCGCCTGCTCGAGGAGTCGCGCGAGCGATTGGCGGCCGTGGTCGATGCCGACCCCATCGAGGTCGTGTTCACCTCCGGGGGGACCGAAGCCGTGAACCTCGCGCTCAAGGGCCTGTGGTGGGCGCGGAGGACGGATGCCGCGACCGTCGTGCTGCCGGACGGCGAGCATCATGCGACCCTCGACGCGGTGTCGTGGCTCGAGACGCAGGGGGCGCGGGTTCGCCCCGTCGCCCTGGACGAGTGGGCGCGCATCCGGCCCGCGGCGTTCGCCGAGGCGCTGCCGGGCGGGGCGCTGGCCACGGCGCTCGTCGCGAACAACGAGGCCGGGACCGTCAACGACGCGCCGGCCCTCGCGGCGTCGGCCGCGGCGTCGGACGTGCCGCTGCACCTCGACGCGGTCGCCGCCTTCGGGCACGTGCCCGTGTCGTTCCGCCGGTGGCGCGGCGACGCGAGCGGGCGCTCGGGACTCGTCGCGATGAGCGTGTCGGCGCACAAGATCGGCGGTCCTGCCGGCGTCGGCTCGCTCGTCGTCTCCCGCTCGGCGGAGGTCTCCGCGCTCATCCACGGCGGTGGCCAGCAGCGGCGTCTGCGCGCCGGCACCGAAGACGTCGCGGGCGCGGCCGCCTTCGCCGTGGCGGCGGAGCTCGCGGCGGGCGAGCGCGAGGCCGAGGCCGCACGCCTCGGAGCCCTGCGAGACCGCCTGGTGCGCGGCATCCACGACACCATCCCCGGCGCGGAGCTGCTCGGCGATCCCGCCGACCGCGTGCCCGGCAACGCGCACGTGCTGTTCCCCGGAGCCTCCGGCGAGACCCTCCTGTTCCTCCTCGACCGCGCCGGCATCGCCGTGTCGACGGGGTCGGCCTGCCAGGCGGGCGTGCCCGAGCCGTCCCACGTCGTGCTCGCGATGGGGCGGACCGATGCCGAGGCCCGCCAGGTGCTGCGGTTCACGCTCGGGCGCACCACCGTCGACGGCGACGTCGCGGAGCTCCTCGCGGTGCTGCCCGGCGCGGTGGAGCGCGCACGCGCGGCGACGCGCCGCTGACGGCGGACGCGGCATCCGTCCCGCGTCGCTCGCGGCATGCGGGGCATCCGTCCCCCGTCGCTCGCGGGGCGCACGGCGTCCGGCCCGTGATCAGGCGGGGTTCGTAGACTGGGGTCATGCGGATTCTTGCGGCCATGAGCGGGGGAGTGGACTCCGCCGTCGCGGCGGCTCGGGCCGTGGAGGCGGGCCACGACGTCGTCGGCGTGCATCTGGCCCTCTCCCGCGCCGGCGGGACGCTGCGCACCGGAAGCCGGGGCTGCTGCACGATCGAGGACGCCATGGACGCGCGGCGGGCGGCGGATCGCCTGGGCATCCCGTTCTACGTGTGGGACTTCTCCGAGCGCTTCCGCGACGACGTCATCGACGACTTCGTGGCGGAGTACCGCGCGGGACGCACTCCGAACCCGTGCATGCGCTGCAACGAGAAGATCAAGTTCGCAGCTCTCCTGGAGCGCGCCATCGAGCTCGGCTTCGATGCGGTCTGCACCGGCCACTACGCCACCCTCGTCGAGGGTCCCGACGGGCTCGAGCTGCACCGGGCGTCGGACGCGGCGAAGGACCAGTCGTACGTGCTGGGCGTCCTGAACGCGGAGCAGCTCGCGCACACCTACTTCCCGCTGGGTGCGACGCCGTCGAAGGCGCTCGTCCGCGCGGAGGCCGAGATCCGCGGCCTGACGGTGGCGCAGAAGCCCGACAGCCACGACATCTGCTTCATCCCTGACGGCGACACGCGCGGCTGGCTCGCCGAGAAGGTCGGCGCCGCGCAGGGTGACATCGTCGACCGGGCCGGGGCGGTGGTGGGCACGCACGACGGCGCTCACGCCTTCACCGTCGGCCAGCGCCGGGGCCTCCAGCTCGGCGTCCCCGCGCCGGACGGCAAGCCGCGGTTCGTGCTCGAGGTGCGGCCGGTGTCGAACACGGTCGTGGTGGGCCCCAAGGAGGCGCTTGCGACCGCCGAGATCTCGGGCGGGCGATACTCGTGGGCGGGGCGTCCGCAGCCCCCCGGCGACTTCGCGTGCCACGTGCAGATCCGTGCCCATGCCGACCCGGTGCCGGCGATCGCCACGCTCGTCGACGGCGCGCTGACGGTGGTGCCGGAGACGCCGTTCGACGGCGTGGCGCCGGGGCAGACGGCGGTCCTCTACGACGGCACGCGTGTGATCGGCCAGTTCACGATCGACCGCACGGTCTCCGCCGTGCCCGCCGAGGCCTGACGGCGGCGAAGGGATGCCGCGTCCCGGCGCGTCCGGGAGTCCCCCTGCGCTGTCGCACCCCGCTCCTAGACTGGCGGGGTGACGGATGAGCTCGCTACGCCAGGTCCTGCTGCGGTCGACGAGGCCCCGGGACTTCCCGCCGACGCCGGACTGGAGGCGTCGCGGACCGAGGCGCGGGAGCTGACCGAGCGGATCCTCGACGCGCGGGACGCCTATTACGGCCGCAACGCCGAGATCGTCGACGATGCGACCTACGACGCCTGGATGCGGCGGCTCGAAGAGCTCGAGCGCCTGCACCCCGAGCTGCAGGGGCAGGACTCGCCGACGCTGACCGTCGGCGCGGCCGAGAGCTCGATGTTCGCCCCGGTCGAGCACGCCGAGCGCATGCTCAGCCTCGACAACGTGTTCAGCCTCGACGAGCTGCGCGAGTGGTGCCTCAAGGCCGAGACCGCTGCCGGCCGCCGCGTGCGCTGGCTCACCGAGCTGAAGATCGACGGGCTCGCGATCAGCCTCCGCTACGAGCGCGGGGTGCTCACGTCGGCGGCGACCCGCGGGGACGGCCGCACCGGCGAGGACGTGACGATCAACGCCATCCGCGTCGCAGGCATCCCGCAGCGGCTGGCGGGCACCGGCCACCCCGACCTCGTCGAGGTCCGCGGCGAGGTGTTCATCCCCGTCGCGGCATTCGAGCGACTCAACGCCCTGCAGGCCGACATGCGCGACCGCGCGGTCGCCGAGACGCGGGCGCGCAGCCGGGCGTTCGACGAGGCCAAGGCGCGACTGAGCGCGGAGCGGCGCTTCCCGTCTTTCGCGAATCCGCGGAACGCGGCGTCGGGCGGGCTGCGCCAGCAGCTCGACAAGAAGGACGGCCTCGAGCGCGAGGCCGGTCAGGCCCGCCTGGACTCGCTGCGGCTGTTCGTGCACGGCATCGGCGCGTGGAGCAGGCCGCCGGTCGACTCGCAGAGCGAGACGTACGGACTGCTCGCCGAGTGGGGGCTTCCGACCAGCCCGTACTTCCGCACCGCCGACGACATCGAGGGGGTGCTCGACTTCGTGGCCCACTACGGCGAGCACCGCCACGACGTGGAGCACGAGATCGACGGCGTGGTGGTCAAGGTCGACGAGCTCGCCCTCCACGACGAGCTCGGCGCGACGAGCCGCGCGCCACGGTGGGCGATCGCGTACAAGTACCCGCCCGAGCAGGTGAACACGAAGCTGCTCGACATCGTGGTCTCGGTCGGACGCACCGGTCGCGCGACGCCCTTCGCCGTGATGGCGCCGGCGCGCGTCGCCGGATCCGTCGTCCGGCAGGCGACGCTGCACAACCAGGACGTCGTGCGCGCCAAGGGCGTGCTGATCGGCGACACCGTGGTGCTGCGCAAGGCGGGCGACGTCATCCCCGAGGTGCTCGGGCCGGTGGTCGAGCTGCGCGACGGCTCGGAGCGCGAGTTCGTGATGCCCGCCGACTGCCCCGAGTGCGGGTCGCCTCTGGCGCCCGCGAAGGAGGGCGACATCGACCTCCGCTGCCCGAACACGCGAGCATGCCCCGCTCAGGTGCGCGGCCGCGTCGAGCACATCGGCTCCCGCGGCGCGCTCGACATCGAGGCGCTCGGCGAGGTAACGGCGGCGGCGCTGACGCAGCCCTCGGTGCCCGAACGGCCGCCGCTCGAGACCGAGGCGGGCCTGTTCGATCTGACCCTCGAGCAGCTCGTGCCGATCGAGGTCGTGGTGCGGGACGCCGAGACCGGCGAGCCCCGGATCGATGAGAAGACGGGGGAGGTCGTGCGCCGTGCGCCCTTCCGGCGCCATCCGTCTCCGGCCGAGAAGAAGGCCGGTGTGACCGCACCGCAGCCCTCGGCCCAGGCGCTCACCCTCATCGATCAGCTCGAGCGTGCCAAGACGAAGGATCTCTGGCGCTTCCTCGTCGCTCTGAACATCCGTCATGTCGGTCCGGTCGCGGCACGCGCCCTGGCCCAGTGGTTCGGGTCGGTCGAGGCGATCCGCGCGGCGTCCCGCGACGAGCTCGCCGGCGTCGAAGGCGTGGGCGGCATCATCGCGGACTCGCTCCTGGACTGGTTCGAAATCGACTGGCATCGCGACATCGTCGACCGATGGGCCGCCGCCGGCGCACAGCTGGCCACGCCCGGGCACCCGGGTCCCGGCGCCGCGGTCACAGCGGGCGGCGTGCTGGACGGCCTCACGGTCGTCGCGACCGGCTCGCTCGAGGGATACAGCCGGGAGGGCGCCCAGGAGGCGATCCTGAAGGCCGGCGGCAAGGCGGCTTCCAGCGTCTCGAAGAAGACGGATTTCGTCGCGGCCGGGCCCGGTGCCGGTTCGAAGCTCGCGAAGGCGGAGGAACTCGGCATCCGCATCCTCGACGCCGCCCAGTTCCACATCCTCGTCACCGAGGGTCCCGAGGCCCTCGACGCGCTGGCGCCCGATGCGGGGTGACCCGATCGTGTCGCAGTGGCTGTATCGCATCGAGCCCTCTCGTCCTGAGATGGTCGCCGACGCGACGCCGGAGGAGCAGAAGATCGTCGCGGCCCACTTCGACTACCTGGTCGCGCTGCGCGACCGGGGAGCGCTGATCCTCGCCGGGCGCACACAGGAGACGGAGGGCACCTTCGGCATTACCGTCTTCGAGGCAGCCGACGAGTCTTCGGCTCGCGCGGTGATGGAGTCCGCCCCCGCCGTCGCGGCCGGCGTCTTCCGCGCCACGCTCCACGCCTATCGCATCGCGGTCGCCCGCGACGGACTGGAGGAGTGACTCTCAGGCTCCCGAGTTGAGGGTGAGGAGCCGGTCGCGCACCTGGCGGCGGAGCACCTTGCCGATGAGGGACTTGGGCAGCTCGTCGACCACGTAGATGCGGCGCGGGACCTTGTAGGGGGTGAGGATGCCGCGGGCGAACTCGCGGACCGCCTCGACATCGACGTCCTGGCCCGGTGAGACGACGATCGCCGCGACCACCTCCTCGCCGGAATGCTCGCTCGGGAGGCCGACGACCGCGGCGTCCTCGACGTGCGGATGCTGGCGCAGCGCGTTCTCGACCTCGGTCGGGGCCACGTTGAACCCGCCCGTGATGATGAGCTCCTTGATGCGGTCGACGATGCGCACGAAGCCGGCCTCGTCGATCGTGACGATGTCGCCGGTGCGGAACCACCCGTCGGCGAAGACGGCCTCGGTCTCTTCGGGCTTGCCGTAGTAGCCGCCGAACACCTGCGGGCCACGCACCACCAGCTCGCCCCGCTCGCCCGCGGGGACGTCCTGCGTCGGGTCGTCAGGATCCACGACGCGGCACTCGGTGCCGGGCAGCGGCAGACCGACGGTGCCGGGAACCCGGTTGTCGGCCACCGGGTTGGCCATCAGCACCGGTGAGCACTCGCTGAGCCCGTAGCCCTCGACCAGGAAGCCGCCGGAGGCGGCTTCGAACGGCACGGCGAGTTCGTGGGGCAGGGCCATGGCGCCCGAGATCGCGACCTCGGTGCCGGCGAGGGAGACGCCCTTCTCGCGCGCCGCCTTGAGGAGGCGATCGGCGATGGGCGGCACGAGGGGCAGGAAGGTGGCCGGGTGCTTCTTGGTCACGTCCAGCACCATGTCGGGATCGAACCGCGGGAAGAGCACCAGGCGCGCGCCCATCGACATCGCGAACGTCAGGCACAGCGTGAGCCCGTACGCATGGAACATCGGCAGCACGGCGTAGACGACGCAGCCGTCACCCCGGACGATCGAGGGCACCCATGCGCGCGCCTGCGCCGCGTTCGAGAGCAGATTGCGATGCGTCAGCGCCGCACCCTTCGGGGTGCCCGTCGTCCCGCTCGTGTACTGGATCAGTGCCAGGTCGTCGGTTCCCGGTCGCGGGTGGGATGCCGGGAGCGCGGCCGCTCCGACGACCGTCTCCCACGGCACGGTTCCCGACACCCGCTCGCTCAGCGCCTCGCGCGCTTCGCGTGCCTTCTTGAGGGGAAGCGTCAGGGCGAGCCGTGTGCCGAACGGCATCGCCTTGATCACCTCCACCGACACGAGATTGGTGACGGCGAGGTCCGCGGGGAAGTCCTGGACGGTCTTCACGACCTTGGTCCACACGATCGCGTGCTTGGCGCCGTGGTCCTCGAATTGCTTGCGGAGCTCTCGCGGCGTGTAGAGCGGGTTGTGCTCGACGACCACGGCCCCCAGTCGCAGGATCGCGTAGAACGCGACGATGTGCTGCGGGCAGTTGGGCAGCACGATCGCCACGGGATCGCCGGCCTTCACGCCGAGGTCGCGGAGCCCTGCCGCCGCACGCTCGATCTGCTCGTGGAGCGAGCGATACGACGTCTCGCGCCCGAAGAACTGCAGCGCGGGGGCATCGGGGTAGTCCCGCGCCGACGCGTCCACGATGTCGACGAGCGATCCCGTGACGGGTGCGAGGTCCTGCGGCACCCCCTCGGCGTAGCTGGCGATCCAGGGGCGAGGCGGGTCGTACGTCGTCACGGCCGACAGCCTACGCCGGGCGCGAGCATCGCCACCGGCGTGTCGCGGTGCGGCGCCGCAACACCTCCCAGGGTCGCCTCCCCGCCGCGGGCGGACGCGCGCGCCCGTCTAAACTGTCCGGGTGTCTGAAATCACTCCCGATCTCGTGCGCCATCTCGGTGTGCTCGCCCGGATCCAGCTGAGCGACGGCGAGGTCGAGCGCCTCACCGGCCAGCTCGACGCGATCGTCGACAACATCGCCAAGGTCTCCGAGGTCGCCACGCCCGACGTCGCCGCCACCAGCCACCCGATCGCCCTCGAGAACGTCTTCCGCTCCGACGTCCCCGGCGACCTGCTGACGCCCGCGCAGGTGCTGCAGAACGCACCGGACTCCGCGGACGGCCGATTCCGGGTGACAGCGATCCTCGGCGAAGAGCAGTAAGGGGCCCCCGTGACCGATCTCACGAAGCTGAGCGCTGCCGCGCTCGCAGACAAGCTGACCGCCGGCGAGGCGTCGAGCGTGGAGGCCACGCAGGCCCACCTCGACCGCATCGCCGCGGTGGACGCCGACGTGCACGCGTTCCTGCACGTCAGCGCGCACGCGCTCGACGTCGCGGCCGACATCGACCGCCGCCGAGCGGGCGGCGAGGACCTCGGCCCGCTCGCGGGTGTGCCGCTGGCCATCAAGGACGTGCTCGTCACGACCGACATGCCCTCCACGAGCGGGTCGAAGATCCTCGAGGGCTACATGTCGCCCTACGACGCGACGGTGGTCGCCCGGTCGCGCGCGGCCGGCATGGTGCCCCTCGGCAAGACCAACATGGACGAGTTCGCCATGGGGTCCTCGACGGAGCACTCGGCCTACGGTCCTACCCGCAACCCGTGGGACCTGACCCGCATCCCGGGTGGCTCGGGCGGTGGATCCGCCGCGGCGGTCGCGGCTTTCGAGGCGCCGCTCGCGCTCGGCTCCGACACCGGCGGCTCGATCCGTCAGCCCGCCCACGTGACGGGAACCGTCGGCATCAAGCCCACGTACGGCGGCGTGAGCAGGTACGGCGCGATCGCGCTGGCCTCCAGCCTCGACCAGGTCGGTCCCGTCACCCGCACGGTCCTCGACGCGGGTCTGCTCCACGACGCGATCGGCGGGCATGACCCGCACGACTCGACGTCCCTCGCTCACGAGTGGCCGTCGTTCGCCGCGGCCGCGCGCGAGGGCGCCACCGGTCAGGTGCTCAAGGGCCTCAAGGTCGGCGTGATCCGCGAACTCCCCGACAGCGGCTTCCAGGCCGGTGTGTCGGAGTCGTTCCGCGCGGCGCTGGCCACTATGGAGGCGCAGGGCGCCGAGATCGTCGAGATCAGCGCGCCGCACTTCGAGTACGGCGTCGCGGCGTATTACCTCATCCTCCCGGCCGAGGCATCCAGCAATCTGGCCAAGTTCGACTCGGTGCGCTTCGGGCTCCGCGTCGACGTGCCCGGCGGCACGGTGGAGGACGTCATGGCGGCCACGCGCGACGCCGGCTTCGGCGACGAGGTCAAGCGCCGCATCGTCCTCGGCACCTACGCACTGTCGGCCGGTTACTACGACGCGTACTACGGCTCGGCGCAGAAGGTGCGCACGCTCATCCAGCGCGACTTCGCGGAGGCCTTCGCCCAGGTCGACGTCATCGCCACGCCGTCGGCGCCCACCACCGCGTTCCGGCTGGGGGAGAAGATCGACGACCCGCTGCAGATGTACCTGAATGACGTGACGACCATCCCGGCGAACCTCGCCGGCGTGCCCGGCATCTCGATCCCTTCGGGGCTCGCCGCCGAGGACGGCCTTCCCGTCGGCATCCAGTTCCTGGCGCCGGCGTATGAGGACGCGCGCCTGTACCGGGTGGGAGCGGCGCTGGAGTCGCTGCTCGTCGATTCCTGGGGCGGTCCGCTCCTCGACCGGGCCCCGGCCCTCGGCACGAACGGAGGCGGCCGCTGATGGCGAAGGACAAGCTGATGGACTTCGACAAGGCGCTCGAGCTGTTCGAGCCCGTGCTCGGCTTCGAGGTGCACGTCGAGCTCAACACCGAGACCAAGATGTTCTCAGCGGCGGCCAACCCGGCCCACTCGGCGAACCACGGTGCCGAGCCCAACACGCTGGTCGCGCCGGTCGACATGGGTCTGCCCGGCGCCCTCCCGGTGGTCAACGAGACCGCGGTGCGGTACTCGATCAGCCTGGGCCTGGCGCTGGGCTGCTCCATCGCGCCGTCGAGCCGGTTCGCGCGCAAGAACTACTTCTACCCCGATCTCGGCAAGAACTATCAGATCTCGCAGTACGACGAGCCGATCGCGTTCGAAGGCTCGGTCGACATCGAGCTGACCGACGGATCGATCGTGACGGTGCCGATCGAGCGCGCGCACATGGAGGAGGATGCCGGCAAGCTCACGCACGTCGGCGGCTCGACCGGGCGGATCCAGGGCGCCGAGTACTCGCTGGTGGACTACAACCGCGCGGGCGTCCCGCTCGTCGAGATCGTGACCAAGCCGATCTTCGGCGCCGAGCACCGTGCGCCCGAGATCGCGAAGGCGTACGTCGCGACGATCCGTGACATCGTGATCGCGCTCGGCATCTCGGAGGCGCGGATGGAGCGCGGCAACCTCCGCTGCGACGCCAACGTCTCACTGCGCCCCCGCGGCCAGGAGAAGCTCGGCATCCGCACCGAGACGAAGAACGTGAACTCGATGCGGTCCGTCGAGCGTGCGGTCCGCTACGAGATCCAGCGGCAGGCGGCCATTCTGGCCGAGGGCGGCACGATCACGCAGGAGACCCGCCACTGGCACGAGGACACCGGCACCACGTCACCCGGCCGCCCCAAGTCGGACGCCGACGACTACCGGTACTTCCCCGAGCCGGACCTTCTTCCGGTCGCCCCGTCCGCCGAGCTCATCGAGCAGCTGCGCGCCGCTCTTCCCGAGCCGCCCGCGGCGCGTCGTCGCCGCCTGAAGGACGACT
This sequence comes from Microbacterium sp. M3, assembly GCF_033548675.1. Taxonomy (NCBI): domain Bacteria; kingdom Bacillati; phylum Actinomycetota; class Actinomycetes; order Micrococcales; family Microbacteriaceae; genus Microbacterium; species Microbacterium sp. M3. The sequence goes on along the minus strand of NZ_JAWTZT010000002.1, from coordinate 671,108 downwards.
GGGGCTTCAGCGACATCGACTTCCAGGGCGTCGTGAACGCGGGGCTGCTGGCCGAGGTCGAGGCGACCATCGCCGCCGGCGCGTCGCCCGCGGCCGCGCGCAAGTGGTGGACGGGCGAGCTCCTGCGCATCGCGAACGCCGAGGGCAGGGAACCCGCCGAGCTCGTCGAGCCGGCGACGGTGGCCGAGCTGCAGGCGCTCGTCGACGCCGGCACGCTGACCGACAAGCTCGCCCGCCAGGTGCTCGAAGGGGTCATCGCCGGCGAGGGCACGCCGCAGCAGGTGGTCGACGCGCGCGGCCTCGCGGTCGTCTCGGACGACGGGGCGCTGATCGCGGCCATCGACGAGGCGCTCGCCTCGCAGCCCGACGTGCTCGCCAAGATCCGCGACGGCAAGGTGCAGGCCGCCGGGGCGGTCATCGGCGCCGTCATGAAGGCGATGAAGGGTCAGGCGGATGCCGCGCGCGTGCGCGAGCTGATCCTCGAGCGCGCGGCGGCCGCCGACGCGTAGACCTGGAGCCGCGCACCGATCGACGGCGCGAGGAGGGCGGCCCCGTCGGGGGCGCCCCTCCTCGCGCCGTGTCGGAACCTCGTGGAAGGATCGGGACCATGGGGCGCGGTGACGGATCGGGCCGCCTGGTGTCGCCGGCGGAGGCCGATGACAACGGCACCGGCATCCTCCACGTCGACATGGACGCGTTCTACGCGTCCGTCGAACAGCTGGACGATCCGTCGCTGCGCGGCAGGGCCATCATCATCGGCGCACCCGAGAGCCGGTCGGTCGTCTCCAGCGCCTCATACGAGGCGCGTCGCTTCGGCGTGCGGTCCGCGATGCCCGTCGGCCAGGCCATGAGACTGTGTCCCACGGCGATCGTGGTGCCTCCCCACTTCGAGCGCTACCTCGAGATGTCCTCGCGCGTGATGCACATCTTCCGCGAGGTGACGCCGCTCGTCGAGCCGCTCTCGATCGACGAGGCGTTCCTCGACGTGCGAGGCGCCCGCCGGCTGTGGGGGAGCCCGGGTCGGATCGCGCGGATGCTGCGGCAGCGGGTCGTCGATGAGACCGGCCTCACGTGCAGCGTGGGCGTCGCCGCGACCAAGCACGTCGCCAAGATGGCCTCTACCCTCAGCAAACCCGACGGTCTGCTCATCGTGGCCGCGGCCGACACCGCGGCATTCCTCGGGCCGCGCTCGGTGCGGGCGCTGTGGGGCGTCGGGCCCAAAGCCTCCGAGGCGCTCGAGAGCCGCGGCATCCGCACCATCGCCGACATCCTCGAGGCGCCGCGGGACGTGCTCGACCGCGCGCTGGGCCCGGCGATGGGGGACCGCGTGTGGCACCTCGCGCGCGGACTGGATGCCCGCGAGGTCGACACGGAGCGCGTCGAGAAGAGCGTCGGGCACGAAGAGACCTTCCACGAAGACATCGCCGATACGGCGATCCTGCGTTCGGAGCTGCGGCGGCTCGCCGACCGTGTCGGCGCGCGCCTGCGCGGCAGCGGCTGGGAGGCGTCGACGGTGGCGATCAAGGTGCGCTTCGCCGACTTCACGACGATCTCGCGGTCGCAGACCCTGTCGGAGCCGACGGCCGTCGGCCAGCGGATCGGGGATGCCGCGCACGACCTCTTCCGATCCGTCGACCGCTCTCTTCCCGTGCGCCTGATCGGCGTGCGTGCCGAGCGCCTGCGCCCTGCCGGCTCGTCCGCGCCGACGCTGTGGGACGACGACGAGGGCTGGCGGCGCATCGAGGACGCGCTCGACGGGGCCACTGCGCGCTTCGGGCGCGGGGCGGTCACGCGTGCGACTCTTCTCGGCGCTCGAGGCGGCGGAACGCTGCCATCCAGCCCACCCGCCCCGCGCCCCGATCCCGGCTGACCCCTTCGATCCGACAGCTGAGGCGGGGCAACGGCGCCCAGCTGGAGTCGGCGGGTGCGCGCGAGGCCGCGCGCCCGCTACCGTTGACCCATGCCCAACATCGCACTCGAACTCGGCAAGCAGTCCGCGGCCCTCGGCGTGAACAGCGCCTACGGCGAGCAGCAGGATGTCGACGGCGTCCGCATGATCCCGGTCGCGCTGACGTGGTCGGGATTCGGCGGCGGATCCGACGAGGCCGGAAACGGCGCCGGCGGCGGCGGTGGTTGGGCGATCCCGGTCGGGGCGTACATCCGCCGCGGCGACGACCTGCGCTTCGAGCCGAACGTCATCGCGCTGCTCACTGTCGCCGTGCCCTTCGTCTTCTTCGCCGGCCGCGCGCTCAGCCGTGTCATCCGCGCCCTCAAGAAGTAGCCAGGACGCAGTCGGCTCCTCCCTGGCGCAGGCGGTCGCGCAGATCGCGGCCGCGGTCGCCGGGGTCGCGGCATCCAACCCCGTCGTCCTGATCGACGGACGCAGCGGCGCCGGCAAGTCGTCGGTCGCACGCGCCCTCGTGGCACGGTGGCCGCTCCGGGGACGCGTGCAGCTCGTCGCACTGGACTCGATCTACCCGGGGTGGGACGGACTCGAAGCCGGAGTGGAGATCGTGCGGGAGTCGATCCTCATCCCTCACGCGCGCGGGGTGATCGGCGTCTGGCAGCGCTGGGACTGGACCGTCGGCGCGTCCGCAGAGGCTCACGCCGTCGACCCGTCGCTGCCGCTCATCGTCGAGGGATCGGGCCTGCTGACGGACGCGACGGCTCGGCTCGGTGACGTGCGGGTGTGGCTGGAGTCTCCGCCGTCCTCGCGCAAGGAGCGTGCGCTGACGCGCGACGGCGACACGTACCGACCCCACTGGGAGCGATGGGCCCGTCAGGAGCAGCGGCACGTCGAGCGTGACGACCCGGTCGACCGCGCGACCCACGTCTTTCGCGTTCCGTGACCTGATCAGTGCGCGTCGTCGACGGCGGCGACGAGTCCGTCCAGGCGGAATCCCAGCCAGTCGTAGATGCCGAACCGCGGATCTTCCGAGTCATGGTCGTCGACCTCGGTGATTCCCAGCCGCGTCGCGAGCACCAGCCGGACCGCGGCGAGCGTGCGCAGCCACGCGCGCGCCTGTTCGGGCTGCAGCCGGATCTCGACCAGCTCGCGGAGCGCGGGGTCGTCGGGGTCATCGGAGATCTGCGCTGCCTCGTGCAGGCTGGCGAGCACGACGGCCGCATCGGCGCTCCGCCGCTCCAGCAGATCCGAGCGGGTCAGCGCACGGAACTCCTCGGCCGCAGCCTCGTCGTCGTGGTACGCCGGCGGCGCCAGCCGCGCGAGCGCCGGGTCGTCGTCCTGCGGCGCCGACTCGTCGATCAGCTCGCTGAACTGGCCCACCAGTCCTGAGAGGTGCGCCGCCTCGAGGCGCGCCAGCTCCATGACCACGATCCGCTCGCTCATTGCGGCACCTTCCGCACGGTGGCCCACAGTCCGTAGTCGTGCATCGCCTGCGCGTGAAGCTCCATCTGCTCCCGCGCGCCCTGGGCGACGACGGCGTGTCCGTCGTTGTGCACCGCCAGCATGAGGCGCTCGGCGACCGGGCGGGGCAGCCCGAAGTACTCGCGGAACACGTGCGTGACGTAGCTCATGAGATTGACGGGGTCGTCCCAGACCACCGTCTGCCAGGGCTGGTCGGGTTCCACGCGCAGCGCCTGGTCGAGCTCCTCGTCGACGGAAGGCGTTGCCATCGGCGTCATCAGGCCCACCCCAGCTCGTGCAGCCGGTCGTCGTCGATGCCGTAGAAGTGCGCGATCTCGTGGACCAGCGTCGTGTGGACCTCGTCGCGCAGCTCGTCGTCTCCGTCGCACGCGGCCAGGTGGGGCTCGCGATAGACGATGATGCGGTCGGGGAGCTCGCCGACGCCGTAGCGCTCGCGCTCCGTGAGCGCCCAGCCGTCGTAGAGACCGAGCAGATCCAGGCTGCCGTCCTCGGGACGGTCTTCGACGACGAAGACGACGTTGTCGAGGCCCTCCACCATGTCGTCGGGGAGCGCATCCAGCTCGTCGATCACCAGCTGCTCGAACGTCGCGGCATCCATCTCCATCATGATGCCTCGATCAGACGCGAATGGGGCGCGATGCGCGCGCCCCATCCGGTCGAAATGGGGTGAGTAACGGGACTTGAACCCGCGACCCCCTGGACCACAACCAGGTGCTCTACCAACTGAGCTATACCCACCATGTCTCCCGCCTGCGCGGGCAACCAGACGATTCTCTCACACCTCGGGAGCAAACGACGACACGGCAGCAGCGGCCGCGGCGCGTGCCCCGTCGCTGGTCGGTCCGGGGTCGGGCACGAACACCGCCTGGCGGTAATACGCCAGTTCGCGGATGGATTCCAGGATGTCGGCGAGGGCGCGGTGGCCGCCGTCCTTCGCCGGGGCGTGGATGTAGGCCCGCGGGTACCAGCGGCGGGCGAGCTCCTTGATGCTCGACACGTCGACGTTGCGATAGTGCAGCCAGCGATCCACGCGCGGCATGTACTTCGCGATGAACATGCGATCGGTGCCGATGGTGTTGCCGGCGAGCGGCGCCTTGCCCTCGAGCGGGACGAAGCGCTGGATGTACTCCAGCACCTGGAACTCGGCATCCGCGAGGCTCACGCCGTGGGGGATCTCTTCGAGCAGGCCCGACGTGCGATGCATGTTCGTGACGAACTCGTTCATGTTGGCCAGCGCGGAGTCGTCCGGCTTGATCACGACCGCGAAGCCGGGATCGAGTGGTCGCAGTTCGAAGTCGGTGACGACCACGGCGATCTCGACCAGCTCGTCGACCCCCAGGTCGAGCCCCGTCATCTCGCAGTCGATCCACACCAGACGATCGTTCTCGGATGCCCCCACCATGTGCTCCATCCTTGTGAAAGGTCCAGACATCCCACGGGCCTGGACGCAGGTTCCGACTCCCACGCCGGAACCCGGTGCCCCTCCGGGAGGATTCGAACCCCCGACCTGGCGGGTAGAAACCGCTCGCTCTGTCCCCTGAGCTACGGAGGGATGGGTGCTCTCACCCTACCGGGTCGTGCCGCATGGCCGCGGATGCTGGCAAAACCGCGCGCGCGGGCGTAGCGTCGGCGAAGGAGGCATCGAGAGGAGTTCTACAGATGAGCACCACGGAGACGCACCACCCCCTCTGGGTCGCGTACGGCGCGTCAGGGGTCGCCGGCAGCATCCGCAAGGACGATGACGGCTACACCGTGACGATGGCGGGCGCCGACCAGGCGGCGGGCACCTATCCGTCGATGGAGATCGCGAAGAGCGCCCTCCACTCGCGCATGGCACCGGGGAGCGATTGGCCGCTGTTCCGCGAGCACTGAGGGACCCGCAGGGCGAACCCGGCGGTGGCATCGGGTCAGGCGGGCGTCTCGGTGACGACCGGAGCAGGCCTGCGGCGTGTGTCGAGCAGCGGCAGTGCGATGTGCACGAGCGGGCCGATCAGCACCGCGAACAGGACCGTGCCGATGCCCACCGTTCCGCCGAGCATCCACCCCACGAGGAGAACCGACACCTCCACGAGGGCTCGGCAGGTCCAGATCGGCCAGCCGAGCCGGGAGTTCATGCCGGTCATCAGCCCGTCGCGCGGCCCCGGTCCGAAGTGCGCGCCGATGTAGAGGCCGGATGCCAGGGCCACGAGCACGATCCCGCCGAGGAGTGTGGCGGACTGCGCCAGCCATCCGCTCACCGGCGGGAAGACTGCCAGCACCAGCTGCATGCTCGTGCCGACGAGGAGGATGTTGGCCACGGTGCCGACACCGGGCTTCTGTCGCAGCGGGATCCACAGGAGGAGGACGAAGAAGCCGACGAGGTTCGTGATCCAGCCGATGCCGATACCGGTGCGGACGGAGAGCCCCTGGGCGAACACGGTCCACGGATCCACGCCGAGACCGGCCTGGATCGTCAGCGCGCAGCCGGCGCCATAGAGGAAGAGACCGACGAGCAGCTGGGCGATCCTGCGGGGCATATGCCCATCCAATCGCAAGATTGGCCCGTACCGGGCAGGCCAATGCCGATACGCTGGCCTCATGGATTCACGAATGTCCGCGCGGGCGCTGGCCGCGGCCGTCGGAGGCTGGCGCACGCGGGAGCCGGCGTACGAAGCACTGGCCGACAGCATCCGGCTGCTCTGCCTGGACAATCGGCTCGCCCCGCGGACCGCCTTGCCGGCGGAGCGGGAGCTCTCAGCCGCGCTCCACATCAGCCGGAGCACCGTCGCCGCCGCCTACCGGAGCCTGCGCGACACCGGCCACATCTCGAGCCTTCGCGGGTCCGGCAGTGTGACGCTGCCCTTGGGCCGACGTGATCCCGGCCGGATGGATCCCACCGACGGGATGATCGATCTGCAGCAGGCGAGCCCGCCGGCGTGGCCCGGTCTCGCCGGCCTCATGGCGGAGGTCGGTGCGTCGGCCTCGGCGCTCGTCTCGCGAGTCGGATATGACGTGCTGGGTCGCATCGAGCTGCGTGAGGCGATCGCCCGCCGGTACACGGAGCGCGGGATCGCCACCGATCCCGGCGAGGTGCTGGTCACGACCGGCGCGCAGAGCGCGATCCACCTGGTCTCGTCGGTGCTCATCGGTCGCGGCGATCGCGTGCTCGTCGAGACTCCCACCTATCCGCACGCGGTGGACGCGCTGCGTCGCGCCGGGGCGCGTCTCGTGGGCGTCCCCGTGACCGCCGGGGAGGGATGGGACACCGACCGCGCCGAGCAGGCGTTCGGCCGCACGCTTCCGGTGATGGCGTACCTGATGCCGGACTTCCAGAACCCGACGGGGCGCAGCATGACAGACGTCGAGCGCAGCGTCTTCCTCGCCGCCGGTGAGCGGGCGGGGTCGGTACTGGTGCTGGACGAGACCACGGCCGACCTCGACATCGACCGCGGACGCCTCGCACCCGGCTTCGACGGCGCCGAGCCCGGCACGGTCGTGCGGATCGGCTCGCTCGGCAAGACCGTGTGGGGCGGGCTGCGGCTGGGGTGGGTGCGGGCGGACGGCGACCTCATCCGGCGCCTGGTCGCGGCGCGCCCGACCCATGACCTGGGGACGCCCGAGTTCGAGCAGGCGCTGGCGACCCGCCTGCTCACCCGGTTCGACGACGTCGTCGCCCAGCGGTCGCACCTCCTGCGCGAGGGTCGGGACGCCGTCGTGGCCTCGGTGCAGCGACACCTGCCCGCATGGCACCTCCCCGAGACGCCGGGAGGGGTCTCGCTCTGGATCGGGCTGGATGCCGCGCTCAGCTCGGCGCTGGTGATGGAGGCGCGGGCCCGAGGGGTGCTCCTGACCGCCGGCCCGAGGTTCTCGGTGGACGGTGGCCACGACCGCCACCTGCGCCTGCCCTTCACCGGACCGCCGGACGAGATGGACCGAGCGGCGCGCGTCCTCGCTGACGCGTGGACGTCGGTGAGGGCGGGCGCCAGGGTGTCGTTGGCGGAGCCGGCCGGTGCCGTGATCTGAGCGCCGGATCGCTGCGTCGCCTCATCGCGTGAACCTCAGGCAATCGATCGCATCGTCGATGTTCCAGAAGTCCCCTAGATCGCGGAAGGCATGCGTCGCCGCGTGAAACCTCCGCGCGCGGAAGCGGACGCCTGCGGCGTTGGCGATCTCCTGCAGATGGCCGACGACCAGCCCGCGCGCGTCGAGGACCCGCCAGAGGGACGGCGCGGCCGGCGTCAGTCGTAGGCGCGTGCCTGCGGCGAGGGCGGGAATGAGCGGGAGCTCGTCGTGATCCTGGATCATGTCATCCTCCTTCGCTCGAAGATATGTACGACCTCCGACATCGCGGCGGCGGCAGATGCCCGCTCCTCCACAGCACCCCCGGGCCGCAAGTCATCCCCAGATCGGGGCCTCCGGTGTCTCGAGCGAGCCCGTGCTCGCAAGGCTGAGAGGACCGCCGGCGCCTTCATCGGGCACGGGGCGCCGGCGGTACCCGGGGACGGTCCTCGGAAGCGACGAAAGGATGAGACATGAGCGACACCGGCGACACCATCACCATCACCGGGAACGTGGCCAGCGACCCCGAGTTCAAGCGCACGGCAGCCGGCGTGGCGATCACGACGTTCCGCGTGGCCAGCGGCCGGCGCAAGTACGACCGCGACGCCGGCACCTGGGCGGATTCGGGAACCAACTGGTACACCGTCTCGGTCTTCCGCTCGCTGGCGGATCACGCGTACCGCTCGCTGCAAAAGGGCGATCGCGTGCTGCTCACCGGTCGCCTCCGCCTGCGCGAATGGGACAACGGCACCCGGCGGGGGATCGCCGTCGAGATCGACGCCGACGCCATCGGCCACGATCTGCTGTGGGGAACCACCACGTTCGTCAAGGACGCCCGCGGGTCGGCCGACTCCGCCTCCCACGTGACGCCCCCGTCCACGACGGATTCCTGGGCGGCGCCCGGCCTCGACAGCTCGGGCGAGGTGGCTGCCACGGTCGACGAGACCCAGGCGCCGATGCTCGTGGCCGTCGGCGGGGGCGATCCGAGCGGCGAGATCGGCGACACTCCCTTCTGAGGCGTCTCGGCGCGTGCGGAGGTCGACGGCCCTAAACTCTCCCCGTGCGCCGCGACCCTTCGATCCGTTCCCGACCGGACAGCCTGCGTCGACGGGCGGCCGCCGTCGCGGGAGCTTCAGCGCTCGCTGTCGTCCTCGCGGCGTGCACGCCGGACGCCCCTGAGGCGACACCCGCACCGTCGACGAGCCGGGAGGCCACCGGAGACGCGAGTCCCACCTCTGCGCCGACCGCGCCGGCGGCCCCGGTGCTGGTGCCGGAAGGCTCCGCCAGCGACAATCTGCCGCTGTTCCAGACCGTCACGGTCACGGTGTGGGACTCGGAGAACCGCGCGTCCGGTCGCGCGTACGTGGATGCCCTCGTCGGCGCGGGGTTCGACAAAGCGGCCATGCAGGTCACCGAGGACCGGTCGACGGTGGGCAATCCCGCGGAGAGCATCCAGTTCTCGGTCCGCTGGGGCGACGAGTGCCTCGTGGGCCAGGTCGGTCCGGCGACCGGGGAGCCGGTGGCCGTAGTGGTACCGGTGCTCGCCGAGGGCACCTGCCTCGTCGGACAGACCCGCCCGATCGACTGGTGAGTCCGGACGGCGCGTCGCCGACGCAGCCGGCCACTCGCGTCACGGCGCGTCGCCGACGCACCCGGCCACTCGCGTCACGGCCCGCTCACGCCCGTCGGGCCGACGGCCGGTAGGCTGGGACGCTGACGTCTGAAGTCCAAGGAGAACAGAACCCGCATGGCTGAGTACATCTACTCGATGGTCCGCGCCCGCAAGTCGGTCGGAGACAAGCTGATCCTCGACGACGTCACCATGGCGTTCCTCCCGGGGGCGAAGATCGGCATGGTCGGTCCGAACGGCGCCGGCAAGTCGACGATCCTCAAGATCATGGCGGGCCTCGACACGCCGTCGAACGGCGAGGCCAAGCTGAGCCCCGGGTTCACCGTCGGGATCCTGATGCAGGAACCCGAGCTCGACGAGACCAAGACGGTGCTGGAGAACATTCAGGACGGCATCGCCATTAAGGCGAAGGTCGATCGCTTCAACGAGATCTCCGGGCTCATGGCCGACCCGGACGCCGACTTCGACGCCCTGCTCGCCGAGATGGGGGTCCTCCAGGAGGAGATCGACGCGGCCGACGCCTGGGACCTCGACTCCCAGCTCGAGCAGGCGATGGACGCGCTGCGCACGCCTCCGGGCGACGCCCAGATCGGCCCGCTGTCCGGCGGAGAGAAGCGCCGCGTCGCCCTCACGAAGCTGCTGCTTCAGAAGCCCGACCTGCTGCTCCTCGACGAGCCCACCAACCACCTCGACGCCGAGAGCGTGCTGTGGCTCGAGCAGCACCTGCAGAAGTACCCCGGCGCCGTGATCGCGATCACCCACGACCGGTACTTCCTCGACAACGTCGCGGAGTGGATCGCCGAGGTGGACCGCGGCCGCCTCATCGGCTACGAGGGCAACTACTCGACCTACCTGGAGAAGAAGGCGGAGCGCCTCGCGATCCAGGGCAAGAAGGACGCGAAGCTCGCCAAGCGTCTCGCCGAGGAGCTGGACTGGGTCCGCTCGAACGCGAAAGGCCGTCAGGCGAAGTCGAAGGCCCGCCTGGCCCGCTACGAGGAGATGGCGGCAGAGGCCGACCGCACCCGGAAGCTGGACTTCGAGGAGATCACGATCCCGCCGGGGCCGCGTCTGGGCAACGTCGTGATCGAGGCGAAGAAGCTGCAGAAGGGCTTCGACGGCCGTTCGCTCATCGACGGACTGACCTTCAGCCTGCCGCCGAACGGCATCGTCGGCGTCATCGGCCCCAACGGCGTCGGCAAGACCACGCTGTTCAAGACGATCGTCGGGCTCGAGCCCCTCGACGGTGGCGATCTGAAGATCGGCGAGACGGTCAAGATCAGCTACGTCGACCAGTCGCGCGCCAGCATCGATCCGAACAAGACCCTGTGGGAGGTCGTATCGGACGGGCTCGACATCATCACAGTGGGCAAGACCGAGATCCCCTCCCGCGCGTACGTCTCGAAGTTCGGCTTCAAGGGACCCGACCAGCAGAAGAAGGCCGGTGTGCTCTCAGGCGGTGAGCGCAACCGCCTGAACCTCGCCCTGACGCTCAAGGAGGGCGGCAACCTGCTGCTCCTCGACGAGCCGACCAACGACCTCGACGTCGAGACGCTGCAGTCGCTGGAGAACGCGCTCCTCGAGTTCCCCGGCTGCGCCGTGGTGATCACGCACGACCGGTGGTTCCTCGACCGCATCGCGACGCACATCCTCGCGTACGAGGGCACCGACGAGGACCCCGACCAGTGGTACTGGTTCGAGGGCAACTTCGAGGCGTACGAGGCGAACAAGATCGAGCGTCTGGGCGCCGAGGCGGCGCGCCCCCACCGCACCGCCTACCGCAAGCTCACGCGCGATTGATTCGAAGGCACCGAGCCCGCTCGAATGCCGGGACGATGCGGGCGTGTTGACGAGCGAAGCGAGGAGCACACGTGACTGACAGCACGGGTGCGGCGGCCGCGCCCCTCGGAGGCGGCCGCCGCCTCCACATCCCGATTCACCTCCGGTGGGGCGATCTCGACGCGTTCAATCACGTCAACAACACCTCGATGCTCAAACTCCTCGAGGAAGCCCGCGTGCGCGCTTTCTGGCTGCCGGAGGCGGGTGAGGACGCTCCCGACACCGCGGTGCTCGACTCCAGCATCTTCAGCGGCATGCTGACGCTCATCGCGCGACAGGAGATCGAGTACTTCGCACCGGTGCCGTACCAGCGGCATCCGCTGGACGTGCAGATGTGGTTCGGGAAGCTGGGCGGCTCGAGCATCGAGGTCTGCTACGAGGTGCGCACGGCCCCCGAGAGCGCCGACGCCGGACGCACTCTCTACGCTCGAGCCACGACGGTGATCGTGAAGGTGGATGCCGAGACCGGCCGCCCGATGCGCCTCAGCGCCGCCGAGCGCGCCGCGTGGCAGCCGTACGTCGGCGAGCCGCTCGCCTACGCGCATCGGCGCTGAGGGGACCCGACGACGCTGCCCGGCACCCGGCGTTGACGGGTACCCGGCGCCGGGCGTTGACGGGGCACCGGGCACCCGGCGTTGATGGGCACCCGGCGCCGCTGAACGCCACCGTCGCGCCGCGGAGTCGCCGCCCTGACCGACCGCTCAGCGACCGGCGGCGTCCTCGTCCGGGATGCGGACCATGATCTCCTGCGCCACACTCGCGAGCAGGGTGCCGTCGGCGGCGTAGATGCGGCCGGTCGCGAGCCCGCGGCCACCGCGGGCACTCGGCGACTCCTGGACGTACAGCATCCACTCGTCGACGCGCCCGAAGCGGTGCCACCACATGGCGTGGTCGAGGCTGGCCACCTTGAGGCCGCGCGTGGACCAGGCGACGCCGTGAGCGCGCAGGATCGACTCCTGAATCGTCAGGTCGCTCAGGTAGGCGAGGGCCGCGCGGTGGATCGCGGGATCGTCGGGGATCTGGCGCCGGACCCGCATCCAGACCGCCTGCCGCGGAACCCGCTCACCCTCGACCGTGAGGTAGATGGGGGAGGGGATGTGCCGGAGGTCGACCGGCCGATCGGTGAACAGCCGCTTCGACATCGGATGCAGCCCCTGCAGGTGCGCTTCGATGTCGGGGAGCTCGTCGGGGCCGGGGACGTCGCCGGGCATGGGCGCCTGGTGGTCGACACCGGGGTCCTCGTCCTGGAACGACGCGATCATCGAGAAGATCGGCACCCCCTCCTGGAAGGCCTGGGTCCGCCGGGTCGAGAACGATCGGCCGTCGTGGATCCGGTCGACCGCGAACGTGATCCCCTTGGCAGAGTCCCCGGGGCGGAGGAAGTAGCCGTGCATCGAGTGGACGTTGCGGTCCTCGGGGATCGTGCGCGATGCGGCGACGATCGATTGCGCGAGCACCTGGCCGCCGTAGACCCGCCCGAGGGGCATCGACTGCGACGTTCCGGTGAAGATGTCCTCCGTGGTGCGGGCGTCCGATTCGCTGAGGTCGATCACCGACAGCATCGAGGCGACGGGATCGGGCTCCGGCTCGGCCTCGGCGTTCGGCTCAGCGTCCACAGGTGCTCCTCTCCGGCGCGACGGCCGCCCGTCGGTCCGCTTGGTAGCTTAGGGGCGATGTCTCCGCGCCTGCTGCTCGCCGATCCCGACTCCGCCTCCGACGCCCTCACCTTTGCCGGGCGCGCGGCGCGCTTCACGGTCGAAGGTGTGCGCCTCCAGGCCTCCGGCGGCATCCTGGCGATGACGGCGGCGGCTCTTGCGCCGCGGGGCTTCGGCGACCCGACCCCGACGGTGCTGGCACTGCGCACTCTCGCCGCCGATCCCGAGCTCGTCTGCGACCTCGTGGTCGAGGCATCCGCCCTCGTGCCGGCTCCCGACGACCGCCGGGCGATCCTCCTCCCCGAGACGGCCCTCTCACCGGCGTGGGCCGGCATCACACCGCCGCGCAGCGGGTGGGAAGCCCGCCCCGGCATCGAGGCCACGGCTCTCGCCGCGAAGGCCCAGGGCGGTATCGCGCGCGTGGCCGACACGGTGCCCACGGATTCGGGCGAGGACGTCGTGCGCACGGTCCGCGCGGCCGTATGGGGCGCCCCCGATCCGGAGCTCGGCGGGCTGCCGCTGGGGGTGGCGTTCGCCGCGCTGAGCCTCGGCTTCATCAGCGGCAGCGAGACCGCGCGTGTGCTCGTGAACGGCCCCTGGACCCGCGTCAGCCTCGCGCGCGGCCACGTGCTGGTGCGCGGACCGGTGGCGACCGGTCTCACTCCGGTCCGTCGGACGGGGACCTCCGCGAACTGACGCCCGTTCCGCGCGGCTTCACGCGCCGTGCGGCGCGACGATGCGGAACATGCCGGTCATGTCGCCTGCGGCGAATCCCCGCGACCGGTAGAGCGCGTCGCCCTCCGGCGTCGCGAAGAGGCCGACGAAGGCATCGGAGGGCGCCTGTGCGGCGACCTGATCGAGCAGTCGGTCCAGGAGCGCCGTGCCGAGTCCGTGGCCCTGCGCCGCCGGAACGACGGCGAGGTCCTGCACGTAGAAGTACTTCACGCCGTCGCCCACCAATCGGCCCATCCCCACGGCCACGCCGTTCTGCAGCGCGACGACACCGGCGATGGAACCCGCCAGCGACGCGCCGATCGTGTCCCAGTCGAAAGCGTGGGTCCATCCGACGGCCTCGGCGATCGCGCGGTGCTCGGCCGGCGTCGGGATCCGGTCTGCGAGCTCGATGGCGGGCATCGTCAGAGCGCGGCTGCCGCGGCGCGGCCGGCGACCCGCCCGGAGAACAGGCATCCGCCGACGAACGTGCCCTCCAGCGCGCGGTAGCCGTGGACGCCGCCGCCGCCGAATCCGCTCGCCTCGCCCGCCGCGTAGAGGCCGCTCACCGGCTCGCCGCCCGCGCCCAGCGCGCGCGCCGACAGGTCGGTCTCGATGCCCCCGAGCGACTTCCGGGTGAGCACGTGGAGCTTCACCGCGATGAGCGGGCCCGACTGCGGGTCGAGGATGCGGTGAGGACTGGCGGTGCGGATGAGGCGGTCGCCGCGGAACGCGCGCGCGGAGCGGAGCATGGCGATCTGCGCGTCCTTGGTGAAGTCGTTGTCGACCTCGCGGTCCCGTGCTTCGATCTCGAACCGGACGCGCTCTGCGTCCAGGGCCTCGCCGCCCGGAAGCGCCTGCATGCCCGCGATGAGGTCGTCGAGGGTGTCGCGCACGACGAAGTCCGAACCGCGGTCCATGAACGCCTGCACCGGCCCCGACGCGCCCTTGCCGAGCCGGGACTTCGCCAGCAGCCGCACGTCCTTGCCGGTCAGGTCGGGGTTCTGCTCGCTCCCCGACAGCGTGAACTCCTTCTCGATGATCTTCTGCGAGAGCACGAACCACGAGTGGTCGTACCCGGTTCCGCGCAGATGTGCGAGCGTGCCGAGCGTGTCGAATCCCGGGAAGAGCGGGACGGGCAGACGGGTGCCGGTCGCGTCGAGCCAGACCGAGGAGGGACCGGGGAGGATCCGGATGCCGTGATCCGGCCAGACCGGATCCCAGTTCTGGATGCCCTCGACGTAGTGCCACATGCGGTCGCCGTTGATGAGGCGGGCGCCGGCCGCGGCGCTGACGGGCTGCATCGACCCGTCCACGTAGGCGGGCACGCCGGTGACCATGGTCGCCGGGGGAGTTCCCAGTCGCTCGGGCCACCACTGCCGGACGAGATCGTGGTTGCCGCCGATCCCGCCCGAGGCGACGATCGTCGCGCCGGCGGTCACCGTGAACTCGTCGACGACCTCGCGCGAGCTGGCAGCCCCTCGCGCGGCGCCCGACGGCGCCAGCACGTCGCCGGTCGCGCCGGTGACGACGCCGTCCACGACGCTCAACGCCGTCACGCGATGCCGGGGGAGGATCGTCACCCGGCCGTCGGCCTCGCCCGCCTCGACGGCCGCCTGGAAGGGCGCCACGATGCCGGGGCCGGTGCCCCAGGTGATGTGGAAGCGGGGAACCGAGTTGCCCGGGCCGGTCGCCGTGTAGCCGCCGCGCTCCGCCCAGCCCACGATCGGGAAGAACCCGACGCCCTTCTCGCGCAGCCACGAGCGCTTCTCCTCGTGGGCGAACTGCAGATACGCCTCGGCCCAGCGGCGGGGCCACAGGTCTTCCTCGCGGTCGAACCCGGCGTTGCCGAACCAGTCCTGCCGCGCGAGCTCGAGCGAGTCGCGGATGCCGAGGCGTCGCTGCTCGGGGGAGTCGACGAAGAAGAGCCCGCCGAACGACCACCACGCCTGCCCGCCGAGGTTCGAGCGCGGCTCCTGATCCAGGATCGTGACGCGCTTCCCGGCGGCGACGGCCTCCGACGCGGCGACGAGGCCGGCAAGGCCCCAGCCGATCACGAGGACGTCGGTGTGGTGGACGGCGGCGGGCATGGCGACTCCTTCGTCGGCGAGGGTGGGGGATCAGGCTGAGTCAGCGAGGGGGATCGGTGTCGGCGGGCGGCGCCGCCGTGACGGGGAGGGATGCCGCGGCCCTGGCTCCGGCCGCGGGTCCGATGCCCGACGGCTGGAACGTGTTCACCATGGCATAGGCGGCCCGCTGCAGGTAGTCCCAGAGCGTCGCCTCATGCAGCGGCGGGAGCTGGAGCTCGTCCAGCGCGACCCGCATGTGCGCGAGCCAGCGGTCGCGGGCGTCGGGGTCGACGTGGAAGGCGGCATGACGCATCCGCAGCCGCGGGTGGCCGCGCTCCTGGCTGTACGTGGTCGGACCGCCCCAGTACTGCGCGAGGAAGAGCGTGAGGCGCTCCTTCGCGGGGCCGAGGTCCTCCTCGGGGTACATCGGCCGCAGCACGTCGTCGTCGGCGACGCCGCGGTAGAACGCGTCGACGAGCCGGACGAACGTCTCGTGCCCGCCCACCTCGTCGTAGAAGCTGAGCGGGACGGCCCCCGCGGCCGTCTCGGCGGCGGGCTGCTGCTCATCGGTCATGGGGTTCCTCCTGAGGCGCCGTCGGTGGACGCACCGTCCCCGCCCGCCCCGGGCGCCTTCTTGCTCGGGCGCTTGGGCTTCCACACCGGCCGTTCGACCGCCGGCGGCACCGGGTTCGGCTTGGTCTTCGGGGGATTCGCGCCCCGGACGCGCTGCGCTCCCTCGATCCCCGAGGGCATGACGGCGGTGAGTGCGGGCAGCGTGATGCCCATCTCGTCGATGCTGTGCTTGAGTCGCATGCGCAGCTCTCGTGCGACGTCGTCCTTCGCGTTCGCGCGTGTCTTCATCACCAGGCGGATGACGAGCGCGTCGCCGGAGATGGACTCCAGGCCCCAGACCTCGGGCTGCTCGAGGATGCGCGTGCGCCACTTCGGGTCCTTCGCGAGGCCCTTCGCGGTGTCGAGCATCGTGCGCTCCACCTCGTCGATGTCGGAGTCGACGGCCACCGAGAGATCGATGATGACGCGCGACCAGCCCTGAGAAAGGTTGCCGATCCGTGTGATCTCGCCGTTGCGGACGTACCAGAGGGTGCCGTTGACGTCGCGCACGTGCGTCACGCGCACGCTGACGTACTCGACGATGCCGGTGGCGAGGCCGAGATCCACGACGTCGCCGATGCCGACCTGGTCCTCGGCGACGATGAAGATGCCGTTGAGCACGTCCTTGACGATGTTCTGGGCACCGAAGCCGAGGCCGGCGCCGACGGCCGCCGTGAGCAGCGTCAGCGAGCCGAGCGCCGTAGGCGCGAGGACGTTGATGATCAGCAGCATCGCGATCACGACGATCGTCACGTTCACGACGTTGTGGAGGATCGAGCCGAGCGTCCGCGTGCGCTGCACGAGGCGCACGGAGGCCAGGGGTGATCGCTCGAGTGCCTGCGTGTCGTCGACG
This sequence comes from Microbacterium sp. M3, assembly GCF_033548675.1. Lineage (NCBI taxonomy): Bacteria > Bacillati > Actinomycetota > Actinomycetes > Micrococcales > Microbacteriaceae > Microbacterium > Microbacterium sp. M3. The sequence goes on along the minus strand of NZ_JAWTZT010000002.1, from coordinate 654,316 downwards.
TTGGCCTTCGACTTGGCGCCGTTGACGATCCGGTTCACCACGCGGCGGAGTACGAACTTCAGGATCCACGCGAGGAGGAATGCGCCGACGATGATGCCGGCCACCGCAAGAAGATTCCAGCCCGCCTTCACGAAGAACTCGCCGATGCCCTTCCACAGCTCCGCGTCTGTCAGATCGGGGGCATCGGGAGGCGGCGTGGTCGCAAGGGGGGCGCTGATCATCGTGACGATCCTAACGAGATCGGTGCACGCCGAACTGAGCCGTCACTCAGCCTGACGCCTCGCCGCGCGCGTCGGTGGGAAGCGGCGCGGCCGGGTCCACCAGACGCAGCCGGTGGGCGAGGATCACCGCGTGCACGCGGTCGCGCGCCCCGATCTTCGCGAGCACGCGGCCGACGTGGGTCTTGACCGTCGACTCGCTGAGGTACAGGTGCCCGGCGATCTCGGCGTTCGTCATGCCCTCGGCCATCGCGAGGAAGACGTCGTTCTCCCGGTCCGTGAGCGCCGCCGTGAGCTCGGGCGCCTGGTGGGCCACTGCGGGTGCCGGCGCGTCGTGAAGCCGCTCGATGAGGCGCCGCGTGACGGCCGGCGCCAGGACGGCATCGCCGCGGTGCACCGCACGGATGGCCGACGTGAGCTCGGCGCGCTGGGCATCCTTGAGGAGGAACCCGCTCGCGCCGGCGTCCAGCGCACCGAAGGCGTACTCGTCGAGGTCGAAGGTCGTCAGCACGAGCACGCGCGTCTCGGGATGGGCACCGACGATGGCCCGCGTGGCGGCGATGCCGTCGGTGCGCGGCATCCGGATGTCCATCAGGACCACGTCCGGCCCACTCTCGGCGACCGCGCGCACCGCCTCCTCGCCGTCGGCGGCCTCCCCGACGACGGCGATGTCGGGCTCGGCCTCCAGCACGAGCCGGAAGCCCAGCCGGATGAGCTCCTGGTCGTCGACCAGGAGCACGCGAATGGGTGTCGTCATCGTCCGTGATCCTCCGTATCGGCGGTCGCCGCCGGCTGCGGCGCCGGCACGGCGAGTGTGGCGCGCACCGCCCACTTCCGGCCGTCGACGGGCCCGGCCTCCAGTGTTCCGCCCACGTGCGCGGCGCGCTCGCGCAGTCCGGGGAGGCCGAAGCCCGCGCGCCCGCCGGGGTCGCCGAGGTCGGCACCGGAGCGCACGCCGTCGTTGACGATGTCGAGGCCGACGGCGTCGGAACGCACCGTGATCCGGGCGTCGATGGTCGTGGCCAGCGGTGCATGCCGCATCGCGTTCGTGAGCGACTCCTGCACGATCCGCGCCACCGCGAACCGGACCTCGGCCGGCACGTCGTCGAGCCGCCCCTCGACGTGGAGCACGGCCGGGAACCCCGCCCGCTGCGCGGCCTCCACCGCATCGGCGAGCGACGCCGACTCGACCGGCGCCAGGGGAGCGTCGGGGGCGAGATCGGGATCGCGCAGGACGCCGAGCATCGCCCGCATCTCACCGAGCGCACCGCGCGCGGTGTCGGCGATCTGCTCGGCGACCGCGCGTGAACGGGCGGGGTCGGGCGTCGCGGCTGCCCCCTCCGCCAGGGCCACGACGACGGTCAGGTTGTGCGAGACGATGTCGTGCATCTCGCGGGCGATGCGCGTGCGCTCGGCCGCCGCCCCCAGACGCGCCTGCTGGTCCCGCTCGACGAGCAGCTGACGCGACCGGTCGATCAGCGCCTCCAGGTACCGGCGGCGGTTGCCGACGTTGATTCCGATGAGCGCGCCGATGAGGAGCGCGATGACCCCCGACACCAGTGAGGTGATCAAGAATCCCCAGGTCGCCGGAGCCGCGAGGCCGGCCGCGACGGTGTACAGCACCATGAGGCCCGAAGCTGTGCCGAAGCCGATCCAGCAGGCGCGCACCGAGCGATACACCGCCATCGCGTAGATCGCGAAGGCGGGAACGAGGTGCGCCGCGGGCACGAGGCTGGGGGGCAGGATCACCAGCGGCAGTGCCGCGACGATGAAGACGAGGACGGGGCGCGAGCGCCGCAGCAGGAGCGCGGCGCACCCGATCAGCACGAGGGCGATCGCCAGCGCCGTCTGACCGCCCGTGGGTGGCACCGGATACTCGGAGCGGATCGCGGCGGAGGGCGCCGACAGCAGGAAGGCGATGGCGGCGACGATCCCGTCGGCCGTCCGCGGATGACGCGCCCAGAAGCGGCGGAAGACTCCCGGCGGCCGCGGCAGCAGCAGGCCGTCGTCGGCGCCCTGAGGGGCACCGACGACGGCCGTGCGGTCGGATTGCGACATCCGGTCGACTCTACGCGTCGCGGCTTCGCAGGACCGCCCAGCCGCCGACCAGCGGCACGAGCGCCCAGGCGGCCAGCGTGAGCACGGGTGCCAGGAGCTCCTCCGCGCCCGGACCGGTCGCCTCTGCGGCGGCGTTCATCGGCAGGTACTCGGCGAGATCGGCGACCCAGCTCCAGCTCTCACCGAACATGCCGAAGAGGCTGAACACGATCGGCAGGACGAACAGCACGCCGACCGTGACGGCGATCGCGCCCGCGCCGTTGCGCAGGATGAAGCCGAAGCCCAGACCGATCAACGTGAAGACCACCATGGAGACCACGCCGAGTGCCAGCGGGATGCTCGACTGCGCGGGGTCGGACCAGTCGATCCCCTCCGCGACGAACGGCGCGGTCGCCGCGAGGGCCACGGCGTAGATCACCACCGTCGTCAGCGCGATCAGAACTCCCACCACGACCGCCTTCGCGGCGACGACCGCGCCGCGGCGCGGTTCGGCGGTGAGCGTGGAGCGGATCATGCCGGTGGAGTACTCGCCGGTGATGACGATCGCCCCGAGGATGCCCGCGACCAGCATCGTGAACTGGGTGGGGGAGAGGATCGCGCTGACGGCCGGGTAGCCGCCGCCGAACTCGGCCGAGGCCGACGCGATCATCATCGAGATGCCGATCGAGAGCAGGGCGGTGATGCCGAGCGACCACCAGGTGGAGCGCAGCGTCGTGATCTTGATCCATTCGCTGCGCAGCAGGTGGGCGAACGAGAGGCGGTGCGTCGAGTCGGCGCGGGCAGCGGACTCGGCGCGGGTGGCGGGGGCGACGGTGGTCATGCGATCTCCTTGGAGGTGTACTCGACGGCGTCGCCGGTGAGCGCGAGGTAGGCGTCTTCGAGCGACCCGGTGCGCGAGGTGAGCTCGTGGACGGGGATGCCGAGCGAGGCGGCGAGGTCGCCGACCGAAGCGGCGGTGACCCCCGACACCTCGGCGACGCCGGGTGCCGAGGCGGTCACGGTGACGTCGGGCCCCGCCAGCGCGGCGGCGAGCTCCGAGAGGCGGGGCGAGCGCACGACGACGTTGTTGGTGGTCCAGGCGCGCACGAGCTCCGACAGCTCCGCATCGGCGAGCACCTGACCGCGCCCGAGCACGATCACGTGGTCGGCGGTCTGCGCCATCTCGCTCATGAGGTGGCTGGACAGCAGCACGGTGCGCCCTTCGGCGGCGAGATGCCGGACGAACTGACGCACCCACCGCACGCCCTCGGGGTCGAGCCCGTTGACCGGCTCGTCGAGGATGAGGGTGCGGGGGTCGCCGAGGAGTGCCGCGGCGATGCCGAGCCGCTGCCCCATGCCGAGCGAGAACTTGCCCGCCCGCTTGCCGGCGACGGACTGGATGCCGGTGAGCTCGATCACCTCGTCGACGCGCGCGCGGCCGATGCCGTGGGTCGCGGCCATCGCCCGGAGGTGGTTGCGGGCGGACCGCCCGGTGTGGACGGCCTTGGCGTCCAGCAGCACGCCGACCTCGGTGAGCGGCGACCGCAGGTGCGCGTAGGACTGCCCGCCGACGGTCACGGTGCCGGACGTCGGGCGGTCGAGGCCGACGATCATCCGCATGGTGGTGGACTTGCCGGCGCCGTTGGGTCCGAGGAACCCGGTGACCTTCCCCGGCTGCACGGTGAACGAGACGTTCGAGACGGCGGTCTTGTCTCCGAAGCGCTTCGTGAGCTGTTCTGCAACGATCATGGCCCCACGCTATGAGGCCGCTATGGTCGCGCGCGTCCGCCTGCGGGATGAACAGTCGGCGACGGAGTGGTACCTGGGTGCCGAAGACGACGGATGCCTCGGCCCCGCGTCGCGCGGGGCCGAGGCATCCGGTCATGACCTACTGGGCGTCGCGGTCCTGCACCGACAGCGCGCGCTCGACGCCGGCGAGGTTCTCGGCCACGAGGCGGCGCAGCGCCGGAGCCGCGTCGCCGTGCGCCTCGAGCCAGGCGCGCGTCGCGTCGCGCAGCGCGACGTTCGCGAGCGGGGCGGGGTACAGGCCCACGATGAGGTACTGCGCGATCTGGTAGGTGCGCGAGTCCCAGATCGGCAGCAGTGCGTCGAAGTAGCGCGGGACGAACTCGTCGAGGAGGTCGCGCCCGGCCGGGTGGACGAAGCCCGCCGCTGCCGCACGCACGATCGTGTTCGGCTGGTCGTCGCTGTCGACGAGCGACGACCACGCGGCGGCCTTCGCCTCGGCGCTCGGCAGCGCGGCCTTCGCCTGAGCGGCGAACTCGCCGCCCTTGGCCGTGTTGTCGGCCGCCAGCGCGTCATCGATGTCGGCCGCCGTCACGACGCCGCCCGCGGCGAGCGACACGAGCAGCTGCCACGAGAGGTCGGTGTCGATCTCGAGGCCGCCGAACGTCACCTCGCCGTCGCGAACCTGGCGGACCTTCCCCCACTGACCGGGCGTGGCGGCGGCGGAGGCGAAGGCGGTCACGAACTGCAGCTGGCTGTCGCTGCCGTGCTCGGCCCCGAGCGCCAGCTCCCACAGCGCGTCGGCGACCTTGGCGCGCGTGGCGTCGCGCTTCTCGGGGGCCACGTACGAGCTCGCCGCGAGCAGCAGCTGCGCCAGGGTCGTGCGCACGGTGGTGGACTCGGACTCGGCGCCGATGTTGCGCAGCACCAGGTCGACGTAGTCCGAGGCTGATGCCTCGGCGTCGCGCGTCTGGTCCCATGCGGCGCCCCACACGAGCGAGCGGGCGAGGGGATCGCTGATCTTGCCGAGGTGGTCGATCGCGGTGCGCAGCGACTGGTCGTCGAGACGGATCTTGGCGTAGGCGAGGTCCTCGTCGTTGAGCAGCACGAGTGCGGGCCGCTTGCGGCCCTTCAGCTCGGGAACCTCGGTGAGGTCGCCGTCGACGTCGAGCTCGACGTGGTGCACGCGCACCAGTGCGCCGCCGTCGAGGTCGTAGAAGCCGACCCCCAGGCGGTGCGGGCGGATCGTGGGGTAGTCGGCCGGAGCGGTCTGCACGATCGCGAAGCGCGTGATGGTTCCGTCGACGTCCGTCACGATCTCGGGGGAGAGCGTGTTGACGCCCGCCGTCTCGAGCCACTTCTTCGACCACGTCGACAGCTCGCGGCCGCTGGTGGCCTCGAGCTCGGCGAGCAGGTCGCCCACCTCGGTGTTCGACCACTCGTGCTTCTTGAAGTACGCGGCGACGCCGGCGAAGAACGCCTCGATGCCGACCCACGCGGCGAGCTGCTTGAGCACCGACCCGCCCTTGGCGTAGGTGATGCCGTCGAAGTTCACCTGAACGTCTTCGAGGTCGTTGATCTGCGCGACGACCGGGTGCGTCGACGGGAGCTGGTCCTGGCGGTACGCCCAGGTCTTCTCCATCGCGTTGAACGTGGTCCACGCCTCGGTCCACTCGGTGGCCTCCGCGGTGGCGATGGTCGAGGCCCACTCGGCGAACGACTCGTTGAGCCAGAGGTCGTTCCACCACTTCATCGTGACGAGGTCGCCGAACCACATGTGCGCGAGCTCGTGCAGGATCGTGACGACGCGGCGCTCCTTCACGGCATCCGTCACCTTTGAGCGGAACACGTACGTCTCGGTGAAGGTGACCGCGCCGGCGTTCTCCATGGCGCCGGCGTTGAACTCCGGCACGAAGAGCTGGTCGTACTTGGCGAACGGGTACGGGTAGTCGAACTTCTCCTCGAAGTAGGCGAAGCCCTGACGCGTCTTGTCGAAGATGTAGTCGGCGTCGAGGTGCTGCCAGAGGCTCTTGCGGCCGTAGACGCCGAGGGGGATGACACGGCCCGACGCGCTCGTGAGCTCGGAGAACGTCGCCTCGTACGGGCCGGCGATGAGCGCGGTGATGTACGACGAGATGCGCGGCGTCGGCTCGAAGCGCCACGTCGCGGTGCCGTCGCCGTGCTTCTTCGGCTCGGGCGTGGGGGAGTTCGAGACCACCTTCCACGGCTCGGGGGCGGTCACGGTGAAGGCGAAGGTCGCCTTGAGGTCGGGCTGCTCGAACACGGCGAACACCCGGCGGGAGTCGGGTACCTCGAACTGCGAGTAGAGGTACACCTCGCCGTCGACGGGGTCGACGAAGCGGTGCAGGCCCTCGCCGGTGTTGGTGTAGAGGCAGTCGGCGTCGATCACGAGCTCGTTGTCGGCGGCGAGGTCGTCCAGCGCGATGCGCGAGTCGGCGAACGCGGCGGCCGCGTCGATCGAACGGCCGTTGAGCGTGATCTCGCGCACGTCGCGCGCGATGAGATCGATGAACGTGGCAGCACCCGGCGTCGCCGTGAACCGGACGACCGTGCGCGACCCGAAGACCTCGTCGCCCTTCGTCAGGTCGAGGGCGATCTCGTACGACTGCGTGTCGACGATCGCTCGGCGCTCCTGCGCCTCGATGCGGGTGAGATTCTCTCCAGGCACTGCTTCGGCTCCCAAAGGTGTGGTGTGGTCGGTCTCTTAGGCCGGTTGCACGGACGTCGGTCCGGCGGCCGCCACCAGCGCTGATGGCCCCGATGACAACCGTCCCAGCCTATGCCAGGCGCGTGGGGGCGGCCCAGGCTGTGGAGAAGGAGGGCCGGCGTGTCGGGAAGCGGCGGCCGCGGGCGGGGGGAGTGTCAGGATGGTGGGGTGACTTCCGCCGAGCAGCACGTCGTCCCCTTCGCCTCACCCGCCGCCGTCGCCGGCTCCCCGCACGTGGAGCAGCCGGTCGCCTACGACGCGATCCTCCTCGCCGGGTTCGGGGGCCCGGAGGGCCAGGATGACGTCATCCCGTTCCTCCGCAACGTCACCCGGGGGCGCGGCATCCCCGATGAGCGCCTCGAAGAGGTCGCGCACCACTACCGCCACTTCGGCGGTGTGAGTCCCATCAACGCGCAGAACCGCGCGCTCAAGGCAGCGCTCGAGGCCGAGCTCGCGCACCGTGGCATCGACCTGCCGGTGTACTGGGGCAACCGCAACTGGGCGCCGTACCTGGGCGAGGCGGTGACGGATGCCGCGGCCGCCGGCCGGACGAACCTGCTCGGCCTCGCGACCAGCGCCTATTCGTCGTTCTCGAGCTGCCGTCAGTACCGCGAGGACTTCGCGCGCGTGCTCACCGAGACGGGTCTCGCCGGCTCCGTGACCATCGACAAGGTGCGGCAGTTCTTCGACCACCCGGGCTTCGTGCAGCCGTTCATCGACGGCGTCCGCAACGCGATCGCGGCGTTTCTCGCCGACGGCGTCCCAGCCGACGCGGTCCGCGTCCTCTTCTCGACCCACAGCATCCCGACCGCGGATGCCGAGCGCTCCGGTCCGCGCGAGGGGGACGAGCTCCACCGCGATCTGGGAGAGGGCGGCGCCTACGCCGCGCAGCATCTGGCCGTGGCGGAGGTCGTCATGGCCGCGGTGGCCGCCGAGGTGCCGGGCGCCGAGCACATCGCGTGGGACCTCGTCTACCAGTCGCGGTCGGGGCCGCCGAGCCAGCCGTGGCTCGAGCCCGACGTCAACGACGTCATCGCCGAGCTTCCTGCGGCCGGCGTCGCGGCGGTGGCCATCGCGCCGCTGGGCTTCATGAGCGACCACATGGAGGTCCTGTGGGACCTCGACACCGAGGCGATGGAAGCGGCCGAGGAGGCCGGCATCCGCGCGGTCCGCACGCCGACCCCGGGCGTCGACCCCGCCTTCGTCGCCGGGCTGGTCGATCTCGTGGAGGAGCGGCTCAACGGCACGTCCGCCGCAGAGCGGCCCCACCTCACCGATCTCGGGCCCTGGTTCGACGTCTGCCGCCCGGCCTGCTGCGAGAACGTGCGCGCGGGCTTCAAGCCCGCCGCCGCCGGCATCGCGCCCTGACCCCTGAGGGCGGGTTTCCGGTCGCCCGCCGGGTCGCGGCATCCCGTCGTCCTCCGCTGTCGCGCCCTCTCTAGGATGGAGCGCATGCGCATCCACATCGCGACCGACCACGCCGGCCTGGAGTTCTCGACGCAGCTGCAGCACCATCTCGCCGCCGCCGGTCACGAGGTCGTCGACCACGGTCCGATCGATTACGACCCGCTCGACGACTACCCGGCGTTCTGCATCCGCGCCGCCCAGGCGGTCGTGCGCGATCAGGCCGAAGGGATCGAGACGCTCGGCGTCGTGTTCGGCGGCTCGGGCAACGGCGAGCAGATCGCCGCGAACAAGGTGCTGGGCGTGCGCGCCGCGCTGGTGTGGAGCATCGCGACCGCCGAGCTCGCGCGGGAGCACAACGACGCCAACGTCATCGCGATCGGCGCGCGCCAGCACACGTTCGACGAGGCTGCGGCCTTCATCGATCGCTTCATCGCCACCCCCTTCTCGGGCGAGGAGCGCCACGCGCGCCGCATCGCGCAGCTGGCGGCCTACGAGCAGGACGGCTCGCTCGAGCCCGACCCGCGCGCCGGTCAGGGGGCACCGGTGCAGCCCGACGTGCTCGCTGCGGACGACAGCTCGTTCGATCCCGAGGCCGGCTGACCCGATGCCCGAGGGCCATTCCGTCCACCGCATCGCCCGGCAGTTCGAGCGCAACATCGTGGGGCGCGCGGTGGCCGCCTCGAGCCCTCAGGGCCGGTTCGCAGAGGGCGCGGCCCTCATCAGCGGTCGCACCGCCATGTCGGTGCGCGCCGTCGGCAAGCAGATGTTCCTCGAGTTCGACGACGACCTGTGGCTGCGGGTGCACCTCGGCGTGTACGGCGCCTGGGATTTCGCCGGCGAGATCCTCGTCGATCCGACCATCGCGTCGGCCAACGGCCGGATGGGGCAGACGAACCAGCGGGGCACCGACCTCGGCGAGCCGATCCTCGATGCCGCCGGCGAGAACTCGCTGAGCTCGATCGGCGCACCGCGACGTGCACGCGTGCACGTGCGCATGTCGGAGCAGACGACGGGGCTCGCGGACGAGGGCGACCAGTGGCCGCCGCCCGTCGTCGGCCAGGTGCGCCTCCGGCTGCTCACCGAGGTCACGTGCGCCGACCTGCGCGGACCGACCGCGTGCGAGCTGCAGACTCCGGATGAGGTGGCCGCGACCGTCGCCAAGCTGGGTCCCGATCCGCTGGTGGACGACATCGCCGAGGGCGAGGAGCGGTTCACCGCCGTCGTCCGCCGCAAGCCGACGCCGATCGGCCTGCTGCTGATGGATCAGAACGTGGTGAGCGGGATCGGCAACGTCTATCGCGCGGAGCTGCTGTACCGTGCCCGCCAGAACCCCCATACCCCGGGCCGCGACGTGCCGGAAGAGGTCGTCCGCGAGATCTGGCGCGACTGGGTGCGCTTGCTCGCCATCGGCGTCGAGACCGGCCAGATGATGACGATGGACGACCTGGACCCCGACGCCTACCGGCGGGCCATGGCCAGTCGGGACGACCGCCACTGGGTGTACCACCGCGCCGGCCTGCCGTGCCGCGTCTGCGGCACCGAGATCGTCGTCGAGGAGGCCGCCGGCCGCAAGCTCTACTGGTGCCCGTACTGCCAGCGATGACGTCGGCGGCGAACGCGCGTCGAAGGTGTGATCCCGGCGACCCTAGGCTGGGCGCATGCGTCAGAACCCGAGCTTCGCGATGGCCGACGTCGGCGAGATCCGCCGGCTCATCGAGCAGAACCCCTGGGTCACTCTCGTCAGCGCGACCGACGACGGACTGGTCGCCTCGCACTACGCGGTGCTGCTCGATCCCGACCGCGACGACCTCACCATCGTCGGGCATGTCGGCAAGCCCGACGACCTCATCCACGGGCTCGGCGAGCGGGAGCTGCTCGTGGTCGTCCAGGGCCCGCATGGGTACGTATCACCGGGCTGGTACGGCGACGTGCAGAGCGTGCCGACCTGGAACTTCGTCTCGGCGCACCTGAGCGGCGTCCCCGAGATCCTGACCCCGCAGGAGAACCTCGAGGTGCTCGAGCGCCTCGTGGCGCGCTTCGAGAGCGCGATGCCGCAGCCCCGGCTGATGTGGGAGGCGCCGAACGATCCGGAGTTCGTGCGGCGCCTCGAGAAGGGCACCGTCGGGTTCCGCCTCACGCCCACCAGGGTCGTCGGCAAGCGCAAGCTCAGCCAGAACAAGTCCGACGAGATCGTCGAGACCGTCATCGCCGGTCTCGAGGCCGGGACCGGCCCGTATGCCGACCCACGACTCGCCGGCGAGATGCGTCGCGACCTCGACACCCGCAAGGCCGCCCGGTGAGCCTCGGGCGCGGGGAGGCTCCCGACGTCATCGCCGACGCTCGGCTGACGGGCTCCGACCGCACCGACCCGTTCGGGTCGGACCCCGTCGACATCCACCTCGCCGACGGCCTCGTGGTCGACGTCGCACCGGCCGGCGCCCTGCCTCGCAGCGGGCGCGTGCTCGACGCGGACGGCGGATGGGTCGTCCCGGGACTCTGGGACCACCACGTGCACACCGTGCAGTGGGCGCTGTCGGCCCAGCGCGTGCCGCTCGGCGGCGCGACCTCCGCCGCGCACGCGGCCGCGCTGATGGGCGCCGCCGCGCCGCTCCCGGACGGGCGCCGCGTCGGCAGCGGCTTCCGCGACGCCTTCTGGCCCGACACCCCGGCGCTCGCAACGCTCGACGCGGCCACCGGGGACGTGCCGACCTATCTCATCAACGCGGATGTGCACAGCGTGTGGCTGAACACCGCCGCGCTCCGCCGCGAGGGGTTCGAGCCCGATGACAGCGGGATCCTGCGCGAGGAGCCGGCCTTCGAGATCTCGCGGCGCCTCAACGCCGTCGACGCGTCGGTGTCCGACCCGCTCGTCGACCGGATGGCGACGGATGCCGCATCCCGCGGCGTCGTCGGGCTCGTCGACCTCGACATGTCGTGGAACGAGGATGCGTGGGTCCGCCGCCTCGCGGCTGGGTTCGACGCGCTGCGGGTGTCGTTCGGGATCTACCCGCAGTTCCTGGACCGCGCGATCGCCGAAGGACTGCAGACCGGCGACGTCGCGCGAGGCGCGGCATCCGGATCGAGTGCTCGCTCTGCGACCGGATCGAGATCATCCGAACTCGTCCGCGTCGGCCCGCTCAAGGTGATCACGGACGGCTCGCTCGGCACCCGCACGGCGGCGTGCTCGCACGCATACCCGGGCGATCCCCACAATCACGGGGTGATCAGCGTCGACCTGGCGACACTCGTCGACCTCATGACGCGCGCCACCGCCGCGGGCATCGCGTCGGCGATCCATGCCATCGGCGACGTCGCCAACTCCCACGCCCTCGACGCGTTCACGGCGACGGGCGCGTGGGGCACGATCGAGCACGCGCAGCTGGTGGCGCACTCCGACATCCCGCGTTTCGCACGGCTCGGGGTGGGTGCGAGCGTGCAGCCCGAGCACGCGGTCGACGACCGGGACCTCACCGACACGGTCTGGGCGGGGCAGACCGCACAGCCCTACCCGCTGCGCGCGCTGGCCGACAGCGGCGCGAATCTGCTGTTCGGCTCCGACGCACCGGTGTCGCCGCTGGACCCCTGGGCGGCCATGGCGGCGGCGGTGTTCCGCACCCGCGACGGCCGCGAGCCGTGGCAGCCGCACCAGCGCGTCGACGCGGCGACCGCGCTCTCCGCCTCGACTCGCGGCGGCTCCGCCCGCCCGGCGCGCGTCGAGCCCGGCGACCTCGGCGACCTCGCGGTGTGCGAGCACGATCCGCTCGCGGCCGATGAGGCGCAGCTGCGCTCCATGCGCGTGTCGGCGACCCTCCTGGGCGGGCGGCTGACGCACGTCGCGTGAACCGACGGGCGTCCGGGGGTGAACCCCCGTATGCGTGCGGGAGCGGGTCGGATGCCGCAGCCGACGCCCGCTCGCGATGCTGGAGGCACGACCTCCGGAACACCCGCCCACCGGGGCATGATGGGGACGGTTCCGGGGCGTCGAAGCGGGCAGCAGCCCGATCGGACTCGTCCCGAGGGAGACAGCCATGACCACCACGACCCCCGCAGCGGACCTGCCCGCCGCCGGCCCCCCGGTGCACGAGGCCCGCGGCTTCTGGGCGGCGTACGGTCGAGCGTGGGCCCGCACGCCGGGCAGCGCGGTCTACCTCCTCGTGGTGTTCGTGCTCGCCATGCTCTCGCTGAGCGTCCTGGCCGCGCTGTTCTGGACGAGCGTCGGTCTGCTCGTCATCGTCGTCGGCCTGCCGCTGGGCGTGCTGACGCTCCTCATCGCCCGCGGCTTCGGGGTCGCCGACCGGTTCCTGCTGCTGCTCGCCGGGCTGCCCCCGATCGTCGAGCCGGAGTGGAACCGCGACAGCCCTGCGGGCGATGGTTTCTGGGCGACGCTGACCCGCCCGATCCGCAACCCCCACTACTGGGTGTACCTCGTCCACGGCATGATCGTGAGCCCTGTCGTCAGCACGATCTCGTTCGCGCTGACGACGGTGTGGCTGAGCGTGGGCCTCGGCGGTCTGACCTACTGGTTCTGGGGCGCCTTCCTGCCGCGCGGCGACCGCGGCGACGGCGACGGCGGGGAGTGGGGCCACTACGTGGCGGACGCGGTGCCGTGGCTCTTCGGCGGCTGGTCGGGCTGGGCCGTGGAAGTGGTGCTGTACCTGATCGCCGGCATCCTCTTCACCGGCACGATGCCGTGGGTGTTCGGCGGACTCGCGCGGGCTCATCACGCGATCGGCCGCGGGATGCTCGGCAGATGGGAGTCCGACGACCTGGCCGCCGAGGTGCGCGCCGAGGCGGCTGCCCGCGGCGCCGCGGTGCACGCCGAGGACGTCGCGCTCCGCCGGCTCGAACGAGACATCCACGACGGCCCGCAGCAGCGGCTGGTCCGCCTCCAGATGGACCTCGCCGCCCTCGAGCGACGGGCGGAGTCAGGCGACGCGGATGCCGCAGCCGACCTCGCGCGAGAGGCCCGGGGGCACGCCAAGGCCGCCCTCGACGAGTTGCGAGCGCTCTCCAGCGGCGTCGCCCCTCCGCTGCTGCAGGACCGCGGTCTCGCCGCGGCGCTCGATGCGCTGGCGGCCGGCTCGCCCCTGCGGGTGCAGATCGAGATCGATCCGGCGATCGACCGCGCGGTGAGCCAGGAGGTGGCGCGCACCGTCTACTTCGTCGTGGCCGAGCTGATGACCAACGTGGTCAAGCACGCCGGCGCCACCGGCGTCACGCTCCGGGCGTCGCTGCGCCGCTCCGCGTCGGGCGCGCACACCCACCTCGACGTCTGGGTCGTCGACAACGGACGGGGCGGCGCTGCCCTCCGGTCGGGTCACGGCCTGGAAGGCCTGCGGGAGCGCGTGGCAGGCCTGCGCGGGCAGCTGGTGGTGAAGAGCCCGCTCGGCGGTCCGACCTCGGTGGGGGCGCACATCCCGCTGGCGGTCGCACCATGAACGGTCCCTATCCTGAGGGGATGGCCGCCCCGCACGCCTCCGCCGCCCTTCGCGTCGTCCTCTTCGAGGACTCGGTCCTCCTGCGCGAGGGACTCGTCCGGCTCTTCGACGAGGCGGGCTACGCCACCGCCGGTGCGTGGGGCGATGCCGAGGACGTCGTCGACCGGGTGCGGGAGGCGCGCGCCGATGTCGCGATCCTCGATGTGCGCCTGCCGCCGGGATTCCGCGACGAGGGCATCCGCGCCGCCCTGGCGCTGCGCGCCGCGCTGCCCGAGGTGGGAATCCTGGTGCTCAGCCAGTACGTCGAAGCGGTGTACGCCCGGGAGCTGCTCGCCGGGGGAGAGGGCGGCGTCGGCTACCTGCTCAAAGACCGGGTCACCTCGCTCGACGAGTTCACCGACGCCGTGCGCCGGGTCCGCGAACGCGGCACGGTGCTCGATCCGCTCGTGGTGCAGGGACTGCTCTCGGCGCGTCCGGATCCGCTGTCGAGCCTCACGCCGCGCGAGCGCGACGTCCTCACGCTCATGGCCGAGGGCAGAAGCAACGCGAGCATCGCCGAGCGGCTCTTCATCGGCGTCGGAGCGGTGGAGAAGAACATCAGCGCGATCTTCGCCAAGCTCGGCCTCGAGGAGTCCGGCACCGAGCATCGGCGCGTGCTCGCCGTGCTCGCCTACCTGCAGCATCCGTGAGACGACGAAGACCCCCGAATGATCCGGGGGTCTTCGTGGTCGAGCACTCCGCTCACTCGGCGAGGTGCGCGAAGAGGAACCAGCGGTCCTTCTCGAGCGACTCCTTGATGCCGATCGCGATGTCCTGGCTGGTGAGGTCGAACTCGTCGAGTCCGTCGATCGCCGCCTGGACGTCCGCGATGACGGTGTCCATGTCGCTGATGACGGTGCGGATGAGCGCGTCCCACTGCGTGAAGCCGGCCGGCACGGCGGTCGCCGTCTTGGCCGCGATCGTGCTCACGCGGGCGTCGATCGGGAGCCCGAGAGCGACGATGCGCTCTGCGGCCTGGTCGGCACCGTCCTGCGCGTGGGCAACGACCGAGTCGAGGAGCTCGTGGATCGCGATGAAGTTGGCGCCGCGCACGTTCCAGTGCGCCTGCTTCCCGTTCACGGCCAGGGCCTGCAGGCCCAGGACGACGGGGGTGAGGAACTGCGCCGTGGCTGCCGCGACGTCGGGGTTCGCGGCGGTTGCGGGGGTGGTCTGGGTGTTCGTCATGTCTCTCGCCTCCATCGTGCGGAGGATCACGCCGATCGGCGTTGCGTCCTCCAGTGACTGCAACGCTACTCAGCGGCTGTCATTCCGCAAGCAAGACAAGGCTGGGCTAAACCGGGGAATCGGCGGGGTCGGTGCGGGGAAGCGGCACGACAGCGGCTAACGTCGATGGGTGCCTTCCGCCGATCACGACCTCGGACCGCAGAACCTGGGCGATCCCGTCACGACCGTGACCCGCGAGCCGCGCGACCGCTCGCCCGAGCACGCCGAGCCCTCGCGCTTCCTCCCGCACGTGCAGGGCCTTCGCGCCATCGCGGTGCTGTTCGTCGTGCTCTACCACTTCTGGCCGGGCCGCCTCACCGGCGGCTACGTCGGCGTCGACGTCTTCTTCGTCATCTCCGGCTTCCTCATCACCGCGCATCTCATGCGGGAACTCACCGCCACCGGCACCGTTCGCCTGGGTCAGTTCTGGGCGCGACGCGCACGGCGCCTGCTCCCGGCATCCCTCCTCGTCCTGCTGTTCTGCGCGCTCGTCGTCATGTCGCCGTACCTCATGCCGACCTCCGCGCTCCCGAACGAGGTGCGCGAGATCCTCGCCTCGACGTTCTACGTCGAGAACTGGTACCTGGCGCTGAACTCGGCCGACTACCTCAACCACGGCGGCGAGCCGACGACCGTGCAGCACTACTGGTCGCTGTCGCTCGAAGAGCAGTTCTACGTCATGTGGCCGCTCATCATGCTGCTGGCGGCGTGGATCGGCGTGAAATGGTTCCGGGGTGCGCGGCGACGGGCCATCCTCGTGGCGCTCGCGATCGTGACGGTGGTCTCGTTCGCGTTCTGCGTCGTCTTCACGATCACCGACCCGGCGCCCGCGTACTTCGTCACGTTCGGCCGCATGTGGCAGTTCGGCGTCGGCGCGATGATCGCGCTGGTGCCGCTGCTGCGCGTACGCCACGCGATCGGGAGTTTCCTCCTCGGCTGGGGCGGCATCGTCCTCCTGCTGTACGTCGCCTTCACGTTCGACGGGCAGACGCCCTTCCCGGGCTATATGGCCGCTCTCCCCACGCTCGGCGCGGCCGCGGTGATCGCGGCATCCAACACCGATCGCTGGTGGTATCCGACGCGGGTGCTGTCGCTGCGCCCCGCGCAGTTCGTCGGCGACATCTCGTACTCGCTGTACCTCTGGCACTGGCCGCTGATCGTGATCGCCCCGTCGGTGCCGTTCTGGGGGCTGACGATCTACCACCGCGTCGCGCTGCTCGTGCTGTGCTTCGTGCTGGCCTGGCTGACCAAGCGGTTCGTCGAAGACCCTGCGCGCAGCTGGAAGGTGCTGACGCGTCGCCCAGCCCGGGTGACGCTGTGGTCGTCCCTCGCCGCGATGATCGTGGTCGCGTTGGTCGCCGGGGCGGCCTGGTTCGTCAACGCGCCGCTCTACCAGCAGGGCACGCGGGCGATCGCCGAGCTCCAGCAGGATCCGCCCGAGTGCTTCGGAGCCGCCGTCGTGCTCGACGCCGCGTGCGCCGACGCCGACTTCGGCGATGAGATCCTGCCGGCGCCGGGATTCGCGGGCATCGACCGCCCCCGCCATGAGCAGTGCTTCGTGCAGCTCACCGATTCCCGGCCAGTGTCGTGCACGTTCGGCTCGGACGATCCCGACGCGCCGCGCGTCGCGCTCATCGGCGACAGCCACGCGTACCAGTTGCTCTCGACCTTCGAGCGGATGGCCGAAGACAACGGGTGGCAGCTCGTGACGTGGTTCAAGGGCGCCTGCCCGTGGAACACCACGCCGCTCGCGACGCCCGGCGCCTTCGGCGAGGCGTGCACCGAGTGGCGCGAGCGCGTCCAGCGCGCGATCGACGACACCGAGCTCGACGCGGTGTTCACGGCGGCCATCGCCACCACTCCCTACTCGGCGGACGGGTACGACTCGGCGCACGCGGCCGCCGTCGCCGGCTACCGCGACGCGTGGAGCACGGTCATCGACCGCGGCGTCCCCGTCATCACGGTCGTCGACAACCCGGTGTGGGAGACAGACCCCAACAAATGCCTCCGCACGCGCGCGATGTCGGAGTGCGACGGCCTGCGCTCCGACGTGCTCGTGGCCGACGATCCGCTGAAGGACGCGGCATCCGGCCAGCAATCGGTCACGCTGCTCGACTTCACCGACGTCTTCTGCGGCGACACGCTCTGCGCGCCCGTGGTCGGCGGCGCGAACATCTACCGCGACCAGGATCACCTCACCGTGACGTTCGCCGACACGCTCGCCCCCTGGTACAGCCAGGCCATCCAGGACGCCCTGACGAAGGAAGGCGCATCATGACGGTCGCACCCGGAGCATCGGTCCTCACCGCCGCGGGCCGGACGCCCGCGCTGGACCCCACGTCGTTCGTCGCCGCCGGCGCACGCGTCGTGGGCGGGGTCACCCTCGGGGCCGGCGCGAGCGTCTGGTATAACGCGGTCCTCCGCGCCGACGGCGACACCATCACGGTGGGTGCCCGCAGCAATCTGCAGGACAACGTGTCGGTGCACGTCGACGCGGGGCGTCCCGTCGTCATCGGCGAGGACGTCTCGGTCGGCCACAACGCCGTCGTCCACGGGTGCACGATCGGCGACGGCTCGCTCATCGGCATGGGGGCGGTCGTGCTCAACGGCGCCCGGATCGGATCGGGATGCCTCATCGCCGGTGGTGCGGTGGTGCTCGAGGGATCCGAGATCCCGGACGGCTCGCTGGTCGCCGGCGTTCCCGCCAAGGTGCGGCGCGAGCTCAGCGACGAGGAACGCGCCGGCCTGCTGCGCAACGCCGAGCACTACCTGACCCATGTGCAGGAGCACCGCGACGCCGCTCCCGTCGAGTGACGCCGCGCGGCGTCAGCCCTGCGCCGGCGGGTGGTGCTTGCCGCGGTGGACCTCGTACAGCCGCACGTGGCCGGGCCACGCCGGATCGTTGTCGATCGGCTTGTCGTCCATGAAGAGGCGGATGACGTGGGCGAGCTGGCCCGGGTGGCTGAAGTTGATCGCGTGGGCCGCACCTTCGAGCAGCACGACGAGCACGTGGCTGTCGGTCTGGCTGGCCACCTCGTCGACGCGATGGGCGTGGGGGAGCAGCGGGTCGCGCTCGCCCAGCACGACGAGCGTCGGTATGCGCATCTCGAGCAGACGCTGCAGCGACGGATACTGCGTCAGCGCGCGGAACATGCGCATGGTGCTGGGGACGCCGAAGCGCACGTAGTCGGGGACCGCGACACGCGCCATGCGCGTGGGCTCGCGCGGTGCGTCGGCCGACAGCTGGCGGATGGCCCGGCGCAGCGGCTGGTTGAACGCCCCGCCGGCGGGGGAGACGAGCACGGCACGATCGATGCGGTCGGGGTAGGTGTGCGCGTACTCGATGATGACGGGGCACCCCATCGAGTTGCCGACGAGGGTGGCCTTCTCGACACCGCGGTCGTCGAAGAAATCGACGGCGGCGCGGGCGAGGTCGGGGATGTCGAGCATGTCACGGCGCTTGCCGCTGCGTCCGAAACCGGGGAGGTCGGGGACGTAGGTGTGGAACTCGTCGGCGAGCATCTCGGCGGTCGGCAGCAGGTAGCGACCCGAGAGCCCGAAGCCGTGGACGTGCGCCATGACGCGGGCGTCCTTCGGCGGCCGCGGCGATTCGCGGTAGAACACGTCGACGTCGTCGATGCGGGTCCACTTCTCCGCGAGGCTCGACGCGGGACGCCGGGGCAGCTTGCGAGGCTTGCCCGGCGAGGACGAGGGTGACGGCGTGCTCATGGCGGCTCCTGGAACGCATCGGTCGTGCGATGCCCAGTCTGCCGCGCCGGGCCGGGTGAGCTGTAGTACGGATCGCGTGAACCCGTGTCGTGTCGCCCGGATGCCGCGCCGGTCGTCCGCGGGCCGTGCCGCGGCGTGCACGGCAACGCCCCCGCGGCCTGGCCGCCTGGCCGGCCCACGGGGGCGAATGGAGGGGATGACGGGAATCGAACCCGCACCATCAGTTTGGAAGACTGAGGCTCTGCCATTGAGCTACATCCCCGCAGCGGCGAGCCGCGGCATCCGACAGTCTAGGGCACGTGACCCCGCAACCCGGCATCGCAGGCGGTGCCCGGGCGGGTCGGCTAGACTTCTCGGGGCCGCTGTGCTCTTCGGAGTGCAACAAGGGCGCGCGTACGCGTGCGAACCCGCCCGGGGCGTAGCTCAGCTTGGTAGAGCGCCCGCTTTGGGAGCGGGAGGCCGCAGGTTCAAATCCTGTCGCCCCGACGATCGGCCCTGAAGAATTCCGAACCCAGACCTTGCACCGCCGCGTCCTCGCGCGGTCCGATAGAGGAGAAGTAACAGGCATGGTGAACAGCACCGTCGAGAAGCTCAGCCCGACCCGGGTGAAGCTGCACATCACGGTCAGCCCCGACGAGCTCAAGCCGTCGATCAAGCACGCGTACGAGCACATCGCGCAGGACGTGCAGATCCCCGGCTTCCGCAAGGGCAAGGTGCCCGCGCCGATCATCGACCAGCGCATCGGGCGCGTCGCGGTGCTTGAGCACGCCGTCAGCGAAGGCCTCGACACCTTCTACCGCGAGGCCGTCGCCGCGAACGAGCTGCGCGTGCTGGGCCGCCCGTCGGCCGAGGTCACCGAGTGGCCGAACGAGAAGGACTTCTCGGGCGACCTCGAGGTCGAGGTCGAGGTGGACGTGCGCCCCGAGTTCGACCTGCCCGCCTTCGAGGGCACGACCGTCGAGGTCGACGCCATCGAGGTCGACGAGGCCGCGATCGACGAGGAGCTCGACCGCCTGCGCGGCCGCTTCGGCACGCTCGTGACCGTGGACCGCCCCGCCGCGACCGGCGACTTCGTCGAACTCGACCTCGTCGCGACGATCGACGGCGCCGAGATCGACCGCGCCGAGGGCGTGTCGTACGAGGTCGGCT
Organism: Microbacterium sp. M3; assembly: GCF_033548675.1. Classification (NCBI taxonomy): domain Bacteria; kingdom Bacillati; phylum Actinomycetota; class Actinomycetes; order Micrococcales; family Microbacteriaceae; genus Microbacterium; species Microbacterium sp. M3. Next base: position 634,601 of record NZ_JAWTZT010000002.1, on the reverse strand, counting down.
CGGGCGAGCTGCTCGAAGGCATCGACGAGGCCATCGACTCGCTCACCGCCGGTGAGGACACCACCTTCCGCTCGAAGCTCGTCGGCGGCGACCACGCCGGCGAAGAGGCCGAGGTCTCGGTCACGGTCAAGGCCGTCAAGGAGCGCGAGCTGCCCGAGGCGGACGACGACTTCGCGCAGATCGCGAGCGAGTTCGACACCATCGCCGAGCTGCGCGACAGCCTCAAGGAGCGCGTGGGCCAGCAGGGTGCCTTCACGCAGGGATCGGCCGCGCGCGACAAGCTGATCGAGACGCTGCTCGAGCAGGTCGAGATCCCCGTCCCGCCGCAGCTCATCGAGGACGAGGTGCACAACCACCTCGAGGGCGAAGGCCGCCTCGAGGACGACGTCCACCGCGCCGAGGTCGCCGAGGCGAGCGAGAAGCAGTTCAAGACGCAGATGCTGCTCGACAAGATCGCCGAGACGGTCGACGTGCAGGTTTCGCAGGACGAGCTCACGCAGTACCTCGTGCAGTCGGCCGCGCAGTACGGCATGGCTCCGCAGGACTTCGTCAACGCGCTGCAGGAGGGCAACCAGCTCCCCGCCATCATCGGGGAGGTCGCGCGCAACAAGGCCCTCGCGGTCGCGCTCGGCAAGGTCACGGTCGTCGACACCAACGGCAACCCGGTGGACCTGAGCGGCTTCGTCGCCACCGAGGACGAGGAAGAGGTCGTCGAAGAGGCGCAGGAGATCGCGGATGCCGCGGCCGACGCCGACGCCGTGATCGAGGCCGAAGAGGCCGAGAAGCCCGCCAAGAAGGCGCCCGCGCGCAAGCCCGCCGCGAAGAAGGCCGCCGCGGCCGACGCCGACGAGGCCGCCGCCGAGAAGCCGGCCGCCAAGAAGGCTCCGGCCGCCAAGAAGGCTCCGGCCAAGAAGGCTGCCGCCGAGAAGGAGTGATCGCTGCTCGACAGTGATCGATCGGGGACGGATGCCGCGGGCATCCGTCCCCGATCCGTCTGAGGAGGACCATGCCCGAGGACTGGGAAGCCCGTGTCGCCGCGATCTGGGCAGATGACGCGCTCGGCGACGACGAGAGAATCGCCCGCATCGATGCCCTCGGGGCGGAGCGTGGGACCCGCGACGGGCGCGCCCTGTTCGAACGCGCCGGAGCCCGGGACGCCGCCGGGCGGGAGGCCGAGGCCGAGCTGCTGTACCGCGCCGCGCTCGAAGCCGGACTGGACGACGAGCACCGCCCGCAGGCCGTGATCCAGCTGGCCAGCACGCTGCGCAACCTCGGCCGCCACGACGAGGCCGTCGCGATGCTCCGCGGCGAAGTGGCGCGGGATCCCGCTTCGCCGCTGCGCGACGAGGCCGCCGCGTTCCTGTCGCTCGCCCTCGTCTCATCGGGCAAGCCGCGGGAAGCGGCATCCGTCGCCCTTCTCGCCCTCGCCCCGCACCTCACGCGCTACCGGCGCTCGGTGACCTCCTACGCCATGGAGCTGGGCGCCGAGGGCTCCTGATCTGCCCAGGGCGAACACGGGCGGGTCGCTCGCGGCGCCCCGGTAGATTCATTGGCGACCCAAGGAAACAGGAGTACACATGGCCGAACCACTTGTCGCGACCAGCGTCTTCGACAGGCTGTTGAAGGACCGCATCATCTGGCTGGGGTCGGAGGTGCGTGACGAGAACGCCAACGAGATCTGCGCCAAGATCCTGCTTCTCGCCGCCGAGGACTCCGAGAAGGACATCTACCTCTACATCAACTCGCCCGGCGGCTCGATCACGGCCGGCATGGCGATCTACGACACGATGCAGTTCGTGCCCAACGACATCGTCACGGTCGGCATCGGCATGGCCGCCTCGATGGGACAGCTGCTGCTGACCGCGGGCACGAAGGGCAAGCGCTACATCACGCCGAACGCCCGGGTGCTGCTGCACCAGCCGCACGGCGGCTTCGGCGGCACGGCGAGCGACATCCAGACGCAGGCGCAGCTGATCCTCGACATGAAGAAGCGTCTCGCCGAGATCACCGCGAAGCAGACCGGCAAGTCGGTGGAGCAGATCAACGCCGACGGCGACCGCGACCGGTGGTTCGGTGCCGAGGAGGCGCTGGAGTACGGCTTCGTCGACCACATCCGCGAGTCCGCGACCGATGTCATCGGCGGCGGCGGAACCGCCACCGACAGCTGACGGCCCGAAGGCGAAAGAGAGAGAACCCGGAATGCAGACCCCCACCTTCGGCGGCGCCCCGATGGCGCCTCAGGGCCTTCAGATGCCCGGCAGCCGCTACATCCTGCCGCAGTTCGAGGAGCGCACGGCTTACGGCTACAAGCGCCAGGACCCGTACAACAAGCTGTTCGAGGACCGCGTCATCTTCCTCGGCGTCCAGGTCGACGACGCCTCGGCCGACGATGTCATGGCGCAGCTGCTCGTGCTCGAGTCGCAGGACCCCGACCGCGACATCGTGATGTACATCAACTCGCCCGGCGGCTCGTTCACCGCGATGACGGCGATTTACGACACCATGCAGTACGTGTCGCCGCAGATCCAGACGGTCGTGCTCGGCCAGGCGGCCTCCGCCGCCGCCGTGCTGCTGGCCGCCGGTGCGCCGGGCAAGCGCCTGGCGCTGCCGAACGCCCGCATCCTCATCCACCAGCCCGCGATGGGCGAGGCGGGCCACGGTCAGGCGTCCGACATCGAGATCCAGGCGCAGGAGATCCTCCGCATGCGCACGTGGCTCGAGCAGACCCTCGCCGCGCACTCGAACAAGAGCGTGGAAGAGGTCAACAAGGACATCGACCGCGACAAGATCCTCGGTGCCGAGGAGGCCGTCGCGTACGGCCTCGTCGACCAGGTGCTCACCACGCGCAAGCGCGGCCAGCAGGCGGCGCTCACCAAGTAGCATCCGCCGCTGCGCGGCCACCCCGACGCCCCGTCGACCGCATCCGCGGTCGGCGGGGCGTCGTCGTGCACGTCAGGGGCGCGTCCGCTCACCGCGAAACCCCGGCACTCCACAACGTGCGTCGCAATGCCACCGCATGTCGGCGTCAGCTATTAGGCTCGGAGAACAGCCGGGGGGCGAGCCCCCTTCGTGACGAGGAGGAGCCGCATGGCACGCATCGGGGAGAGTGCCGACCTGTTCAAGTGCTCCTTCTGCGGCAAGAGCCAGAAGCAGGTCCAGCAGCTGATCGCCGGACCCGGCGTCTACATCTGCGACGAGTGCGTCGAACTGTGCAACGAGATCATCGAAGAGCGCATGGCCGAGTCCTCGTCGGGCGTGGTCGCCGACTTCGATCTTCCCAAGCCGCGCGAGATCTACGCGTTCCTCGAGGAGTACGTGGTCGGCCAGAACGACGCCAAGCGCGCTCTCTCGGTCGCCGTCTATAACCACTACAAGCGCGTCCGCGCGCACGGCACCATCCAGTCGGCCGAGCAGCGCGCCGACGAGGTCGAGATCGCCAAGAGCAACATCCTGCTGCTCGGCCCGACCGGGTGTGGCAAGACCTATCTCGCCCAGACCCTCGCGAAGCGCCTCAACGTGCCGTTCGCCGTCGCCGACGCCACCGCTCTCACCGAGGCGGGCTACGTCGGCGAGGACGTCGAGAACATCCTCCTGAAGCTCCTGCAGGCCGCCGACTTCGACACCAAGCGCGCCGAGACCGGCATCATCTACATCGATGAGGTCGACAAGATCGCCCGCAAGGCCGAGAACCCGTCGATCACCCGCGATGTCTCGGGCGAGGGCGTGCAGCAGGCCCTGTTGAAGATCCTCGAGGGCACGGTGGCGTCGGTTCCGCCGCAGGGCGGACGCAAGCACCCCCACCAAGAGTTCATCCAGATCGACACGACGAACGTCCTGTTCATCGTGGCCGGCGCGTTCGCCGGGCTGGAAGACATCATCTCCTCGCGCGTGGGCAAGCACGGTGTCGGCTTCGGCGCCTCGCTGCACCGCAAGGACGAAGACCTCAACCTCTTCGGCGACGTGCAGCCCGAAGACCTCCACAAGTTCGGCCTGATTCCCGAGTTCATCGGCCGCCTGCCGGTCGTGGCGTCGGTCTCGCCGCTCGACCGTGAGGCCCTCATGGAGATCCTCACCGAGCCCAAGAACGCGCTGGTCAAGCAGTACCACCGCATGTTCGAGCTCGACGGCGTCACGCTCGAGTTCGACCGCGAGGCGCTCGAGGCGATCGCCGACCTCGCCGTCGCCCGCAAGACCGGAGCCCGGGGTCTCCGCGCGATCCTCGAGGACGTGCTGGGCCCGATCATGTTCGAGATCCCGTCGACTGACGACGTCGACAAGGTGATCGTGACGCGCGCCTCCGTCGACGAGGGCGCGCCCCCGACCCTCGTGCTCCGCGAGAAGCGCAAGAGCGCCTGACATCGGGTCGCCGGTTCATCGATGAGCGCCGCATGGCCGAGCTGACTCCCGACCTCGACGACTACTGCGGTGTCGTCAGCGCGCGTCGTGGCGACGACGTGCTGGGGGAGTGGGCGCTCGGCCTCGCGGATCGCACGTCCGAGGCGGCGAACACCGTCGAGACCCGCTTCGGCCTCGCGAGCGGCACGAAGACCTTCACCGCCCTGAGCGTGCTGTCATTGGTGGGCAAGGGCGTGCTCTCGCTCGAGACCGCGGCACGCGACGTCCTCGGTGAGGATCTGCCGCTGATCGCGGACGACGTGACGATCGATCACCTCCTGACCCACACCTCCGGGATCGGCGACTACCTCGACGAGGAGCTCGACGATCTCGCGCCGCTCTCGCTTCCGGTGCAGGTGCTCGACTCCACGCCGGCTTATCTGCCGCTGCTCGACGGCTTCCCCACCAAGTTCGCCGCGGGTGAGCGGTTCTCGTACTGCAACAGCGGCTACGTCGTGCTCGCCGTCATCGCCGAGCGGGTCTCGGGCACACCGTTCGCCGAGTTCGTGACACGCACGGTGTTCGAGCCGGCGGGCATGTCGGCCTCGACCTTCCCGCGATCGGATCTGCTGCCGGTCGGCACGGCGACCGGTTACAAGGACGACGGCCGTACGAACGTCTTCGAGCTCCCCGTCCTCGGCTCGGGCGACGGCGGCGCGCACTCCACGGTCGGCGACCTCCATCGCTTCTGGCTCGCCCTCCTGGGCGGGCGCATCGTCCCACCCGATCTGGTGGCCCTGCTCATCGAGTCCGTCACGCCCGACACCGGGGACGGGATCGGCTACGGCCGCGGCGTCTGGCACGACGCCGGCGATCTCGTCATCGCCGGCAGCGACCACGGGGTCACCGCGGTCAGCCGGCACGACGTCGCCACCGGCACGACCGTCACCGGCCTCGCGAACATCCGGGTGCCGACGTTCGCCCGCACGAGGTCGCTGATGGCTGCCGCACGCGATGTCGGAGGCGACGCCTAACCTGCCGGAATGAGCATCCGGCCCTTCTCGATCCACGTGCCCGAGGCCGACCTCGCCGACCTCCGCGAGCGACTCGCACGGTTCCGGCCGCTTCCCGACTCGCCGCGACGACCCCCGGCGGGAATGAGCGCGGACTACCTCGCCGAACTCGTCGAGACCTGGCGCACGTGGGACTGGCGCGCACGCGAGGCGTGGCTGAACCGGCATCCGCAGTTCATCGCCGACATCGGTGACAGCGCGGTCCACTTCGCGCACCTGCGGTCGGCCCGCGACGACGCACCGGCCCTCCTGGTGATGCACGGCTGGCCGCACACCTTCGCGCTGCAGCTCGACTTCGCCGACCTCCTGCCCGACTTCCACGTCGTCGTTCCGAGCTTCCCCGGCTTCGCCTACTCGACGGCGTACTCCGACGGCCCGATGACCGAGACGCGCCTCGCCGCCACGATGCACGCGCTGATGACCGAGGTGCTCGGCTACGAGCGCTACCTGACCTACGGCGAGGACGTGTCGGCGAACGTGAACGACCTCATCGCGGGCTCGTATCCCGATGCGGTCGCTGGGATCCTGGTCACGCACTCGCATTTCCCGGCGATGGCCGAACGGGCCGAGCTCACGACGCCCGACGAGGTCGCGTTCTTCGCGCGGCTCGACGCGTGGGGCGGTCCTCACGGCGCGTACGGCCACGTGCAGGCGACCCGTCCCGACACCCTCGCGGCCGCCCTGAACGACTCGCCCGCCGGGCTGCTGGCGTGGCTGACGGAGAAGCTCGCCGAATGGAGCGACACGCCCGACGACGACCCCCGTGCCGTGGAGACACTGATCTCACGCGACCGTATCCTCACCGAAGCCATGATCTACTGGACCACCCGGAGCATCGGCACGTCGTTCCGCCCGTACTACGAGGGTGCCGACCAGCCCGACGCGATGCCGCCCGTCGTGGTTCCGGCATCCGTGCACATCCAGCGTCACGAGGGCGACTACCCGGAGTCGCTGGCGCGTCGCTTCTACCGCGACCTGCGCACCTTCGACCGCCTGGAGGAAGGCGGGCACTTCGCCGTGGCCGAGGTGCCCGACGCCATGGCGGCGCGGGCGCGGGCCTTCGCCCGCGAGATCGGACTGCTGTGAGCCGCAGCAGCCGCAGCCCGACTGCCGGGCTCAGTCGGCGAGGCCTCGGCGCGTGAGGAGCGGCTGGATCTCGGCATCCCGTCCGCGGAAGTCGCGATAGGCCTCCAGCGGATCCTTCGACCCGCCGACGCCGAGCAGGCGATCGCGGAACCGGTCGCCGTTCTCACGGCGCAGCCCCCCGTTCTCGCGGAACCACTCGACGGTGTCGGCGTCGAGCACTTCGCTCCAGATGTAGGAGTAGTACCCCGCGCTGTAGCCGCCCGAGAAGACGTGCGCGAAGTACGTGGACGAATAGCGCGTGGGAACGGCCGGGTTGTCGAGGCCGATCTCGCGGAGAGCGGATGCCTCGAACGCCGCGACGTCGATATCGCCGGCCGCCTCGTCGACCGACAGGGAGTGCCAGGCCTGGTCGAGCCACGCTGCGGCCAGGTACTCGCTGGTCGCGAAGCCCTGGTTGAAGGCCTCGGACGCGTGCAGCTTCTCGACGATGTCGGCGGGGAGGGGCTCGTCGGTCTCGATGTGGCGGGCATAGGACGACAGGATCTCGGGCCAGTAGATCCACATCTCGTTCACCTGGCTCGGGAACTCGACGAAGTCCCGGAAGACGTTCGTCCCGGCGAAGTGCGGATAGGTCACCGTGGCGAACAGACCGTGCAGGGCGTGTCCGAACTCGTGGAAGAGCGTCGTCACCTCGTCGAGTGTGAGGAGCGTCGGGCGTCCCGGAGAAGGCTTCGGAACGTTGAGGTTGTTCACGACCACCGGTGCGGTCCCGCGCAGACGCGATTGGAGCACGATCGAGTTCATCCATGCGCCGCCGCGCTTGGTGTCGCGCGTGTACAGGTCGAGGATGTACAGCCCCAGCGCCGAGCCGTCGCCGTTGTGCACCTCGAAGACCCGGGTGTCGGGGTGGTAGCCCCCGAGGTCCGGCCGCTCGGTGAAGGAGACCCCGTACAGGTCGGTCGCGGCGCGGAAGACGCCGTCCTGCAGCACGCGCTCCGCCTCGAACCAGGGGCGCAGCGCTGCGCGGTCGAGGTCGTACTCCGCGGCGCGCACCTTCTCGGTGTAGAAGGCCCAGTCGTGCGCCTCCAGAGCGAAGGATTCGGGTTCCTGGTCGACGATCGCCTGGAGCATCCGCTGTTCGCGAAGCGCGTTGCGGGCGGCGGGCACGGCCAGCTTGCGCAGCAGGTCGTGGACCGCCTCCGGCGACCCAGCTGTCTCGTCGGAGGTGATGTACGCCGCGTGCGAGCCGTAGCCGAGCAGGGCCGCCCGCTCGGCACGCAGGCGCACGATCTCGAGGAGTGTGGTGCGATTGTCGTTCTCGTTACCGCGAGAGCCGCGCGACCGCGAGGCCTCGAGCAGCCGACGTCGGGCGTCCCGTCGGGTGAGGCTCGAGAGGTAGGGGTGGCCGGTGAACAGGGTGAGCGTCACCACCCACTTGCCCTCGAGGCCACGGTCGGCGGCCGCCTGCGCCGCGGCGGAGAGCTCGCCCTCCGCCAGGCCGTCGAGCTCGGCCTCGTCGTCGAAGACCACCGCGAGCTCGTTCGTATCGGCGAGGAGGTTCTTCTCGAACTGAGTGGTGAGTGTCGACAGGCGCTGGTTCAGCGCCGTCAGCCGCTCCTTGGCCGCGTCGTCGAGCCCGGCCCCCGCGTGCGACATCTCGGTGTAGTGCCGTTCGACGAGATAGCGCTGCTCGGGGGAGAGGTCGAGGCGATCGAGCTCATCGTGGATGGTGCGGATGCGCCAGAACAGCTGGGAGTCGAGCTGGATCGAGTCCTGGTGGGCCGACATCAGCGGAGCGAGCTCCTCCTCGATGGCCTGGATCTCGGGCGTCGCGTCGGCCGACGACACGGTGTAGAACGTGCGGGCGACATCACCGAGCAGCCGCCCGCTCTCCTCGAGGGGCACGAGGGTGTTCTCGAAGGTCGGCATCGAACGCACGCGCGTGATCGCGGCCACCTCCCGCGCATGCTCCTCGAACGCCGCAGCGAAGGCCGGCAGGTAGTGCTCGGGCCGGATGGCGGCGTAGTCGGGCAGACCATAGGGAAGTCCGGAGGAGGCGAGCAGCGGGTTCTCGTGGGGCATGGCGTACAGCCTAACCATGCCGAGCCATCATGCCGCCATCCTTTTGCAAACACACGATTGCAAAGAATTGGTTGCAAAGAAGCCTTTGCAGTTCTATTCTGAGGTCATGGCAGACAACGAGGCCGATGCGACCGCCGAGGCGATGGCCCGGACCGAGCAGCGTCACAACGGCGACCGTGTGCTCGACACGGGCGCGCTTCGGGCCTTGGCCCACCCGCTGCGGGTGAAGATCTACGACATCCTCAGCCAGTACGGGCCGCAGACTGCGAGCTCGCTGGCGGAGCGCCTGGGGGAGTCGAGTGGCTCGACCAGCTACCACCTCCGCGCACTCGCCAAGCACGATCTCATCCGCGAGGCGGAGGACCGCGGCACCGGGCGGGAGCGCTGGTGGGAGCGGCCCCTGGGCGGTGTCACGTTCACGAACCCGGACGCCATGGCCACACCCGCCGGCCGGGCGGCGACCCAGGTCGTGATGAACGAGTTCCTGCGCAACCGCAACGACCAGCTCCTCGACTTCGTGAACCGCGGCTTCAGCGGCGAGGACGACGAGTGGAAAGACGGCACGCTCATCTCGACCGCGAACACCCGCCTCACGCCCGAGCAGAGCAAAGAGCTTGCGCTCAAGATCATGGCCCTCATCGATGAGACCGTCGACAGCCACCGCAATCAGACCGGCGAGAACGTGCGGCCCGTGACCATCCGGGCCGACCTCTTCCCGCTCCCGCAACTCGGAGAACAGTCATGAGCACGATCACCGCCGCCCAGCGCGCCACCCTCTCCTTCAGCCCCTCGTCTCCCACGCGATTCGAGCGCACCCTGCTGCGTGCGGCATCCGCCCTCAACGGCTTCGTCGTGGTCCGCCTCGAGCGACGGACCGGCTCCGGCTCGCGCCGCGCGCTCGCGGAGCAGGATGCCGTCATCCGCCGCCGGCGCGACGCCGAGGCGCGCGGCGCGATCGGGATCCTCCCGCGATGAGCGACCCCGCCCGCACCGGGGTGCTCGACCAGCCGTCGGCCACCCCGCCGCGGACGCCGCTCGGACGCGACTTCGGCAAGCTGTGGACGGCCGCCGCCTTCAGCAATCTGGCCGACGGCATCGGGCGCACCGCCGTCCCGCTCATCGCCACCACGCTCACCCGCGATCCGCTCGCGATCTCGGTCATCGGGGCGCTGGCGTTCCTGCCGTGGCTGCTGTTCGGGCTGCCGGCCGGCATGATCGTCGACCGTTTCGACCGGCGCGTCATCATGGCGGCGGCGAACGTGCTGCGTTTCGGTGTGGCGCTGTGGCTCTCGATCCTCACCGCCACGGGTGGACTGCAGCTGTGGGCGCTCCTCGTCGGCACGCTCGTCTCCGGCCTGGGGGAGACCCTCTTCGACAACGCCACGAACGCCGTCATCCCCGGCGTGGTGACGCGGCCGCAGCTGGACCGCGCGAACGGCCGGATGCAGGCTGCGCAGATCACCATCGACATGTTCGTCGCCCAGCCGATCGCGGGTGTGCTGTTCGCGGTCTCGCTGGCGCTGCCGCTGTGGATCGGCTCCGCCGGGTACCTTATCCCGATCGCTCTGGCGCTGCTGCTTCCGGTGGCGGCGGCGCGACCGCTCCGCGAAGAGGTGCGAGTGGCCGACCCGGACGCGCCGGATGTCGCGGCGGGCGCGGCGGTGGCGGAGCCCGTTCCCGCACCGTCGGCGCCGTCGCGGACCTCGGCTCGTGAGGCGATCTCGTACCTCTGGCACCACAGATACCTGCGTGCGATGACGCTGTACACGTCGCTCGTCGGCAGCGCGCTGTCGTTCGCGCAGGCGGCCACGCTGCTGTTCTTCCTCGACGACCTCGCCGTGCAGGAGTACGCCATCGGCTTCGTCACGGCCGGTATCGGCGTCGGAGCGCTGCTCGGGTCGCTCGTCGCGCCCCGGCTCGTCGAGCGCTTCGGCCGCGGGCGCGTCATGCTCGGCGCGAACGTGGGGGCAGCGCTCGGCCTCGGCCTCACGGGTCTGGCTCCCGAAGTGTTCTCCGCGTGCATCGCGTACGCGTTCGGCGCCTTCTCGATCTCGGTGTGGAACGTCCCGTGGGGAGCGCTGCGACAGCAGATCGTGCCGGCGCGCCTCTTCGGGCGCGTGCTCGGGATCATCCGCACCCTGACCTGGGGCATGTTCCCCCTCGCCACCATCCTGGGCGGATGGGCGGCGCAGAGCTCGCTCCGGCTGCCGTTCGTCGCGGCGGGCGTCTTCATCGTCGTCGCGACGATCCTCGGCGCCCGGCTGCTGGTCGTGGGCACGCGCCGAGCCGGTGCCGAGGTGGGCGACGCGCACGCGTGATGGGCAGACGCCGAGCGCTCTCGGCGGACCGGCGTCGCGCGCGTGCCGGGAGCGGCGATCAGTGCCCGCCGAACCCCGTCCCGTCATCGTGCCGCACGACGGCTTCGCCGTCGTCGCCCAGCGACACGATCACTCCGGTGTCGAGCTCGGCGATCGGCCGCCCCTCGAGCCAGGTGAGGGTCCACCGCGGGCGCGGCTGGCCGAGCTGGTCGGCCGGGATCGTCTCGTCGACCGAGCGGATGCCGCGACGCAGCGCCGCAGGCACGGCTGCGGGCGGTTCGTCGCCCGAGGTCCAACGTGTTCCGAGCTGCATCAGTCCTCCTGCGGGGCGAGTTCGATCTCGGTGACCTGGAGCGCCTCCGCCTCCGTATAACGGATCTCGGCGATGCGCCCCACGGCGCGCAGGTCGCCCTCCGCGAGACGGAGAGCGGCGACGGCGTCGGCGGGTGCCGCGATCGTCACGTGCGACACCGGCGCCTTCTGCGAGACCTTGGCCTCGGTCTTGGCGCGGCGGATGCCGATCAGCGCCTCTCCGACGATCCGCAGCACGGCGGCGTCGCCGTCGATGCCGACGGGCTGCGGCCACTCCGCGGTGTGCACCGAGCCGTCGTTGAACCACGACCACGACTCTTCGGCCGCGAACACCAGCACCGGGGCGAAGAGGCGCAGGAGCGTCGCCAGTGCCATGCGCAGCGCGAGCGCCGCGGAGGCCTGTCCGACGTCGGTCTGGTTGTACGCCCGCTCCTTGACCAGTTCGAGGTAGTCGTCGCAGAAGGTCCAGAAGAACGACTCCGCGACCTCCAGGGCGCGGGCGTGGTCGTAGGCCTCGAGCGCCTTGGTGGCGTCGCGCACCACGCCGTCGAGCGCCGCCAGCATCGAGGCATCGAGCGCGTGGGTGACTTCGGCACCCTCGGGCACCGGGAACGACAGCACGAACTTCGCGGCGTTGAGCACCTTGATGGCCAGGCGGCGGCCGATCTTGATCTGCGTCGGGTTCTGCGGGTCGAACGCGGCGTCGGTGCCCAGCCGGCTAGACGCCGCCCAGTACCGCACGGCGTCCGAGCCGTGCTGGGCGAGGATGTCGGCGGGCGTGACGACGTTGCCCTTCGACTTCGACATCTTCTTGCGGTCGGGGTCGACGATGAAGCCGGAGATCGCGGCATCCGTCCACGGCGCTCGGTCGTCCTCGAGGGCGCTGCGCAGCATCGTCGAGAACAGCCACGTGCGGATGATGTCCTGACCCTGCGGGCGCACGTCGAAAGGCGCGACCAGATTCCACAGCTCGGGATCGCGCTCCCACCCGCCGGCCAGCTGCGGGGTCAGCGAGGAGGTGGCCCACGTGTCGAAGATGTCGGTCTCGCCGTCGAACCCGCCCGGGACGCCGCGCTGGTCGTCGGAGTAGCCCGGCGGCACGTCGGTCGACGGGTCGACCGGGAGCGAGGCGTGGTCGGGCGTCAGCACGCGGCTGTAATCCCGCTCGCCGTTCTCGTCCAGCGCGTACCAGACCGGGATGGGCACGCCGAAGAACCGCTGCCGCGACACCAGCCAGTCGCCGGTGAGCCCGTTCGTCCAGTTCTCGAACCGCACCCGCATGAAGTCGGGGTGCCACGACATGTCCTTGCCGAGCGCGATGAGCTTGTCGCGCAGCGCTTCGTCGCGCGCGCCGTTGCGGATGTACCACTGACGCGTCGAGACGATCTCGAGCGCGCGGTCGCCCTTCTCGTAGAACTTCACCGCGTGCTGGAACGGCTTCGGCTCGCCCTCCAGCTCGCCGGATTCCTGGAGCAGCTCGACGATGCGCTTCTTCGCGCTGAAGACCGTCTTGCCCGCGAGTTCCGCATACGCGGCCTTCGCAGCATCCGTCACGATCACATCCGGCGCCTCGGCCATGACCCGGCCGTCCTGGCCGAGGATGGTGCGGTTGGGCAGCTGCAGCTCGCGCCACCACACGATGTCGGTGACGTCGCCGAAGGTGCAGATCATCGCGATGCCCGAGCCCTTGTCCTGCTGCGCGAGCGAGTGGGCGAGCACGGGCACCTCGACGTCGAAGAGCGGGGTGCGCACGGTCGTGCCGAAGAGCGGCTGGTACCGCTCGTCGTCGGGGTGGGCGACGAGCGCCACGCAGGCCGGGAGCAGCTCGGGTCGGGTGGTCTCGATGAAGACGTCACCCGAGCCGTCCGTCTTGTGGAAGCCCACACGGTGGTACGCAGCGGGCTGCTCGCGGTCTTCGAGCTCGGCCTGGGCCACCGCTGTGCGGAAGTCGATGTCCCACAGGGTGGGGGCGAGGTCCTGGAAGGCCTCGCCGCGCTCGAGGTTGCGCAGGAACGCGAGCTGGCTCGTGCGCATCGTGTCGTCCGAGATCGTGCGGTAGGTCTGCGTCCAGTCGACGCTGAGCCCGAGCGAGCGCCACAGCGCCTCGAAGTGCTTCTCGTCCTCGACGGTGAGCTTCTCGCACAGCTCGATGAAGTTGCGCCGGCTGACGGGGATCTGGTCGGCCGCGCGGCTCGACTTGTTGTCGCCGCCCTCGTACGGGGGCGTGAAGGCGGGGTCGTACGGCAGCGACGGGTCGCAGCGGACGCCGTAGTAGTTCTGCACGCGACGCTCGGTCGGCAGGCCGTTGTCGTCCCAGCCCATCGGGTAGAACACCGTCTTGCCGCGCATGCGCTCGAAGCGCACCTTCACGTCGGTGTGCGTGTAGCTGAAGACGTGGCCGATGTGCAGGCTGCCCGACGCCGTGGGCGGCGGCGTGTCGACCGAGTAGATGCCCTGGCGTCCCACCTCGGCGGCGCGGATGCGGTCGAACAGGTACGTGCCCTGCTCCGACCACGCGGCATCCCACTTGTCCTCGAGGCCCTCCAGCGCGGGCTTGTCCGGGATCTGTCCCTCGGCGGGGCGGGCGTCGGTCATGGCGAACTCCTCGAGCGATATGTGCGGCACTGTGTGAGCGTGCCTGAGTGTGGGATGTCGCTCGAGTCTACCCGGGCGCATCGGCACGCGGGAAAGCGGGCGGATGCCTCGGGCCGAGGCATCCGCCCGCACGCGGGTCCGGAGCGTCAGACGTTCGCGGTCGCCGTCTCGGGCTCGGTGGCGAGCTCGGGCTCGGGCTGCCGGCGCGCGGCGAGCCAGGCGGAGACGAGGGTCACCGCCGACATGACGGCGAGGATGATGCCCGGGTGCCACCATGCGAAGTCGGTCGCCACGCCCAGCTCGAAGGTGAGGTACGGCACGAACCCGCTGATGGTGGCCGCGAGCGCGTAGGCGAACGAGAGCGCCGAGTAGCGGAAGTTGTCGGGGAACAGGTCGTTCATGAGCCCGCCCAGCGCCGCCCACGCCATCGTCGGAAGGATGCCGCCGACGATCATCGTCGCAACGAGGATCGGGAACGTCGCGAACTGCAGCAGGAAGTACATGGGGAACGCGATGAGGAGCGTGCCGAGCGCGCCCCACAGCACCACGCGCGCCGATCCGATGCGGTTCGCCCAGGCTCCGAACAGCGGGATGGTGACCAGCTGCAGGAGGCCGCCGATGGTCGTCGCGATGAGGAGGTCCTGGAAGCTGAAGCCGAGGCGCTCGACGCCGTAGTTCACCGTGTAGGTGTTCATCAGCGAGTACGAGCCGATGCCGAGGAGCGCCGCTCCGATGGCGATCGCCATCGCGCCCGGCCGCTTGGCGAACATCGTCACGAAGGGGATCCGATCGCGGCGGCCCTGGGCCACCACGCCCTCGAACACCGGCGTCTCGGAGATCGACCAGCGCAGGTACAGCGACACGAGCAGCAGCGGGAGAGCCAGGAGGAAGGGCACGCGCCAGCCCCACTCCGCGATCTGCTCGGCCGGCAGCACCGCGGTCAGGACGATGAAGACGGTCGCAGACAGGATCGACCCGACGGGCGAGCCGAGCTGCGGCACGGCGGCGTAGAACGCGCGCTTGACCGGGCCCGAGTTCTCCGTCGCGATGAGGATCGAGCCGCCCCACTCGCCGCCGAGCGACAGGCCCTGCACGATGCGCAGCAGGATGAGCAGCACCGCGCCGAGCCAGCCCGCCTGCGCGTAGGTGGGGAGAAGGCCGATGAGGCCCGTCGCGACGCCCATGATGGCCACGGTCCACAGCAGGGTCGCGCGGCGGCCGACCCGGTCGCCCATGTACCCGAAGATCACCGCGCCGATGGGGCGGACGACGAACGCGAGGGCGATCGTGAGGAACGCCGCGCTCGTCGAGCCGAACTCGCCCAGGGGGTCGAAGAAGAGCGGTCCGACGAAGAACGCCGAGAAATAGGCGAAGAGGTAGAAGTCGAAGGACTCCAGCGACGTGCCCACCATCGAGGCCCACGCCACACGGCGGGTGGGCGCCGCATCGAAGGCGGCGGAGGGCGATCGGGACGCGTCGGGTGCGGGTGCTGCTGCGGTCACGGACGTCAATCTTGGCACGAGTCCAGAAACCACGGCACCCGGCTCCGCATTCCCGCGTGCGCCGCCACGGTACAATCGACGGACCAGCGTCGATCCGGCCATCACCGGGGAGCTCTCGGAAGAACAGGACGCCACCTCGGTGACGCCTCACTAGAACCGAGCGGGGCAGGCCCGTCACAGCCGCCGTGAGAGGGGAGGGATGCCTCGGCCGAGGCATCCGTCAATGCAGGGTGGTACCGCGGTGAACCTGGTCGACGCGCCAGGGGCGTCGTCCCGGCAGGAAGCACACGAGAGCACCTGCGAGAGACCGATGACCTATCCCCGCCCCTCCGCCTTCGGGCCCGCGGCCGATGCCGCGCCGGCCGCCGTCGTCCCCAGCCCTCGCTTCCCCGACATCGAGCGGGAGACGCTCGCGTTCTGGGAGGCCGACCAGACCTTCCGGGCGTCGATCGACCAGCGCGACGGTGCCGACGAGTGGGTGTTCTACGACGGGCCGCCGTTCGCCAACGGCCTGCCCCATTACGGGCACCTCCTCACCGGCTACGCCAAGGACCTCTTCCCCCGCTTCCAGACGATGCGCGGAAAGAAGGTCGACCGCGTCTTCGGATGGGACACCCACGGCCTGCCGGCCGAGCTCGAGGCGATGAAGCAGCTCGGCATCACCGAGAAGAGCGAGATCGAGGCGATGGGCATCGCCGCGTTCAACGAGAAGTCGCGCGAGTCGGTGCTTGCCTACACGCGGGAGTGGGAGGACTACGTCACCCGCCAGGCGCGCTGGGTGGATTTCGAGCGGGGCTACAAGACGCTCGACGTGTCGTACATGGAGTCCGTGCTCTGGGCTTTCAAGACGATCTACGACAAGGGCCTCGCGTACGAGGGCCACCGCGTGCTGCCGTACTGCTGGCGCGACGAGACGCCGCTGTCGGCGCACGAGCTGCGCATGGACGACGACGTCTACAAGATGCGCCAGGACCCGTCGGTGACCGTGACGTTCCCGCTCGTCGGGGCGAAGGCCGAGTCTCTCGGTCTCACCGGCGTGCGCGCGCTCGCGTGGACGACCACCCCATGGACGCTCCCCACGAACTTCGCCCTCGCCGTCGGACCCGGCATCCGCTACGTCGTGCTGCCGGGCGGACCGAACGGCGCCGCCGACGTGCACCGCGCCCCCGACGGCAGCCCGGACGAGGCCGAAGAGGCGTACGCCCACCGCTACCTGCTGGCCGAGGAGCTCCTCGCGGGCTACGCCAAGGATCTCGGCTACGAGTCGGCGGAGGCGGCGCGCGAGGCCGTCGTGCAGACGGTCCTCGGCGCGGACCTCGCCGACGTCGCGTACGACCGGCTGTTCGACTACTACGCGGATGCCGCGACCTGGGGCACGCAGGACGCCTGGCACATCCTCGTCGACGACTACGTCACGACCGGTGACGGCACCGGCATCGTCCACCAGGCACCGGCCTACGGCGAGGACGACCAGCGGGTGACCGAGGCCGCCGGCATCCCGCTCATCATGAGCCTCGACGACGGCGGACGCTTCCTGCCGCAGGTGACCGATGTCGCCGGCGAGCTGTGGATGGACGCCAACCGGCCCCTGATCCGCCTGCTGCGCCAGGAGGGCCGCCTCCTCCGCGAGGCGAGCTACGAGCACTCGTACCCGCACTGCTGGCGGTGCCGCAACCCGCTCATCTATCGGGCGGTCTCGAGCTGGTTCGTCCGCGTCACCGAGATCAAGGACCGCCTGCTCGCGGGCAACGAGCAGATCACCTGGGTGCCCGAGAACGTCAAGCACGGCCAGTTCGGCAAGTGGCTCGAGGGCGCACGCGACTGGTCGATCAGCCGCAACCGGTACTGGGGCTCGCCGATCCCGGTGTGGAAGAGCGACGACCCCGAGCACCCCCGCGTCGACGTGTACGGGTCGCTCGAGGAGCTCGAGCGCGACTTCGGCCGCCTGCCGCGCAACGCGGAGGGCGAGGTCGACCTGCACCGCCCCTACATCGACGACCTCACGCGCCCGAACCCGGACGACCCGACCGGGGCCTCGACCATGCGGCGCATCGAGGACGTCTTCGACGTCTGGTTCGACTCCGGCTCGATGCCGTACGCGCAGGTGCACTATCCGTTCGAGAACCAGCAGTGGTTCGACGAGCACTCGCCGGCCGACTTCATCGTCGAGTACATCGGGCAGACGCGCGGCTGGTTCTACGTCATGCACGTGCTCTCGACGGCGCTGTTCGACCGCCCGGCGTTCACCGGCGTCTCGTGCCACGGCATCGTGCTGGGCAGCGACGGACTGAAGATGTCGAAGTCGCTGCGCAACTACCCCGACGTGAGCGAGGTGTTCGACCGCGACGGCTCCGACGCGATGCGCTGGTTCCTCATGTCGAGCTCGGTGCTGCGCGGCGGCAACCTCGTCGTGACCGAGGAGGGCATCCGCGCGGGCGTGCGCGAGTTCCTGCTGCCGCTGTGGAACGCGTGGTACTTCTTCGCGACGTACGCCAACGCCGCGGGCGGTGCCGGCGGTCAGGGCTACGAGGCGTCGTGGCGCACCGACTCGACCGATGTGCTGGACCGGTACATCCTCGCGCTCACGGGCGACCTCGTGCGCGAGGTCGCCGCCGATCTCGAGGTGCTCGACTCGACGCTCGCGGCGGCGAAGCTGCGCGACTTCGTCGAGGCGCTGACCAACTGGTACATCCGGCGCTCGCGCGACCGCTTCTGGGTGGGCGTGTCTGACGACCCGAAGAGCCGCGAGGCGTTCGACACCCTCTACACGGTGCTCGAGACGCTGACGCGCGTCGCCGCGCCGCTCATCCCGCTGGTGTCGGAGAAGGTGTGGCAGGGATTGACGGGCGGGCGCAGCGTGCACCTGCAGGACTGGCCCGACGCCGACCTCTTCCCGGCCGCCGACGACATCCGCGCCGCGATGGACGCGGTGCGAGAGGTGTCCAGCGTCGCCAATGCGCTGCGCAAGAAGGAAGGCAGGCGGGTGCGCCTGCCGCTTCCGGCGCTCACGGTGGCGGTTCCGGATGCCGCGTCCCTCGGCCAGTTCGACGGCATCCTGCGCGACGAGCTCAACGTGAAGTCGGTCGAGCTGGTCGAGCTCGGCGACGACGTGTCGGAGCGGTACGGGATCAGCAAGCGCCTGACGGTGAACGCGCGCGCGGCGGGCCCGCGGCTGGGCAAGCAGGTGCAGCACGTCATCGCCGGCGCCCGCGCCGGTGTGTGGGAGGAGCGCGACGGCGTCGTGGTCGTCGACGGCGTTGCCCTCGAGCCGGGGGAGTACGAGCTCACCCTCGAGGCCGGGGGCGTCGCCGACGGCACCGCGATCGCGCTGCTGTCGGGCGAGGGCTTCGTGCTGCTCGACACCACGACGACGCCCGAACTGGAGGCCGAGGGGCTCGCGCGCGACGTCATCCGCGCCGTGCAGGACACCCGCAAGGCGGCCGGCTTCGACGTGAGCGACCGCATCCGGCTGACGCTCGTCTTCGACGACGCGCAGGACGGCGCCGCGGTGCAGTCGGCTTTCGACATCGCCGACGTGGCGGGAGAGACCCTCGCGGTCGAGCACGCCGTGCTCGTCGCACCGGACGCGCTCGTCGACAGCCATGACCACCAGGCCACTTTCCCCGCGAGGACCTTCGCCAACCGCGGCGAGTTCACGGTGGCCGTCACGAAGGCGGAGGCATCGTCATGAGCGATCGCGACCGCCGGCGCGCCGACGCCGTCTACGAGGCGCTGCTGCAGCGGCAGGGCGAGAGCTGGGTGCAGCCGCGTGTCGAGCGCACCCGCCGCGTGCTCGAGCTGCTCGACGACCCGCAGAAGACGTACCGCGTGGTGCACGTCACCGGCACCAACGGCAAGACGTCCACCAGCCGCATGATCGAGAGTCTCGTGCGTGCGCACGGCCTGCGCACCGGCCTCTTCACCAGTCCGCATCTCGAGCGCTTCACCGAGCGCATCATGGTCGACGGCGAGCCGATCGACGACGCCGCGATCGCGGACGCGTGGGACGAGATCGCCCCGTTCGTCGACATCGTGGATGCCGAGCTCGACGGCCGGGGCGATGCACCCCTCACCTTCTTCGAGCTGCTCACGGTGCTGGCCTTCGTGGCCTTCGCCGACGCGCCGATCGACGTGCTCGTGCTCGAGGTGGGAATGGGCGGGTCGTGGGACTCCACGAACACGGCCGACGGCGACGTGGCGGTCTTCGCCCCGATCGACCTCGACCACGCCGACCGACTCGGCGAGACCGTCCGCGAGATCGCGACCGTCAAGGCCGGCATCATCAAGGACGGCGCGGCCGTCGTCTCGGCTCAGCAGGATGCCGCGGCTGAGGCGGTGCTGCGCGACGCGGCGGCGGCGCACGGAGCCACGATCGCGTTCGAGGGCGCCGAGTTCGCGCTCGCCCAGCAGCGACTGGCGGTGGGCGGTCAGCAGATCACCGTCCGCGGTCTCGCTGCGACCTACGAGGACGAGTACCTGCCGCTGTACGGCGCGCACCAGGGTTTCAACGCCGCGCTGGCGATCGCCGCGGTGGAGTCGCTCGTCGGCGGGGGATCGCAGCCGATCGCGGGGGACGTGCTCGCTGAGGGCCTCGCCGAAGTGACCTCGCCCGGGCGCCTGCAGCTGGTGGGCACCCTGCCGACCGTTCTCGTCGATGCGGCGCACAACCCGCACGGCGCACGGGCGCTCGTCACGGCGCTCCGCGAGTCGTTCGACTTCGACGAGTGGGGTGTCGTGCTCGGCGTCCTCTCCGACAAGGACGCCGCGGGCATCGTCGCAGAGATCGCCCCCGTCGCCGCCCAGGTGTTCGCCACCGCTCCCGAGTCCGACAGGGCAGAGGACGCCGACACGATCGCCGACCTGGCCGAAGCGCACGACCTTCGGGTCACCGTGCACCGGGACCTCGCGGACGCCGCCGAGGCCGCACGCGCGTGGGCTGCGGCATCCGATCGACGCGCCGTCGTGATCGCGGGATCCGTCGTGCTGGCCGGCGAGGCCCTCACGCTCGCCGCCGACGAGGACTGGAAGGCGGGGTGGAGCGAGTGACCGCCGAGCAGGCGCCGGCGCCGCGCCGCGCGCGGGGCGCTGCCGAGTCGCTCGCGACGATCGTGCTCGGGTTCGAGTCGATCGTGGCGTTCCTCGCGGGCCTGGTGATCTACGGTCTGAAAGCGCTCCCGGCGGCGATCCCGCCGTGGTGGGGGATCGTGGCCGGCACCGTCCTCGCCGTGCTCATGATCGTCACGACGCGGCTCGTGCGCTACCGCTGGGGCATCGTGGTGGGCTGGGTGCTGCAGGGCATCGTCGCGCTGGGTGCGCTGCTGGTGCCGTCGCTCGCGATCGTCGCGCTCATTTTCGGCGGCATGTACGGGTATGCGACGATCAAGGGGGCCGCCCTCGACCGGCGCAACGCGCGCCTCGCGGCCCATCCCGACGAGCACTGACCCCTCCTGAGCCCCGACCCGAAACGGAGACCCCCATGGCCACCGAAGAGACCCTCGTCCTCGTCAAGCCCGACGGCGTCGCCCGCGGCCTCACCGGCGCGATCCTGGCCCGCATCGAGGCGAAGGGGTACGCCCTGGTCGACCTCCGCCTGGTCGAGCCCGACCGCGAGCGGCTCGAGCGGCACTACGCCGAGCACGAGGGCAAGCCCTTCTACGAGCCGCTGCTCGAGTTCATGATGTCGGGCCCGTCGGTCGCCATCCGCCTTGCCGGCAACCGCGTGATCGAGGGCTTCCGCTCGCTCGCGGGGACGACCGACCCGACGACGGCCGCGCCGGGCACGATCCGTGGCGATCTCGGTCGCGACTGGGGGCTCAAGGTGCAGCAGAACCTCGTGCACGGCTCCGACAGCACCGAGTCCGCCGCCCGCGAGCTCGAGATCTGGTTCGGCTGACGCGATTCCCCGGCCCCGGGCGCGGGGCCGGGGTCATCCGAAGAACGTCTGCCAGATGTTGACGATCGCGTCCATCTCGAGCTGCGCGAGCAGCAGGATGATCGCGTAGCTCACGATGGCCGCCAGCGGCACCCATGCCATGAGCCGGCCGGCGACCCGCTGCACGCCCGCCGAGACGGGCGCGACGCCCGACCGCAGCAGATGCAGGGTGACCGCGTAGAACGTCGGGATCGTCACCGACCACGTCGCCATGCACCACGGGCACAGCGTGTGCAGGTTGGGCGCGTAGATGCTCTGGCTGATCAACCAGACGACGAAGCCGAACGCGAACGCGATCCCCGCCCAGAAGCACCACCAGAACCAGCGGGCGAAACGCGCGCCCGCGAGGATGGCCACTCCGACGACGATGGGGGCGATCCATCCGGAGAGGCCGAGGATCGGATTCGGGAATCCGAACACCGTCCCCTGCCACGAATCCAGGTTGGCCGAGCACTGCACCAGAACGCTCAGATCGCACGAGGCGATCGCGTTCGGATCGGCCAGCTTCTCGAACTTCTCGACGGTGAGCGAGAAGGCGGCCCACCATCCGATCACCCCGGCGATCACGAGCCAGATGGCGAGCCCCGTCGGACGGGTGTGGGTCTGCTGGTCGGGCATGGTTCGGATTATGGCATCGCGATCTGGACGGATGCCGCACCCGCGGGCCGTGGCAAATCACGCCGTCGTCGTCGTTGCTCAGCCGCAGGGGCGCGGCGAATGGGCAATCCGGCGGGGGAAGTGCGATAATGGGGCTCGATGACTCACGGCCGCGCCGTGATGATCACCACCAGAAGACTTCAGGGCGACGAATGCCCTTGGCAGTGCGAGCATCCGCCGCGTGCGACCTCCGCTGCAGACCGAGTGAGTTCGCGGCACCGCCCCGTCCGGAGGGCATGGGCGGCGCCGCACGAGATTTCGCCGGGCGACGCGCGGTGTCGCCCCGCTAGGAGTACGCCAGTGATGGCTGATGGCAACGATGAAGAATTCACCCCTCAGACCGAATCGGACGCGCCGCTGACCGCAGCGGCCGACGAGTCGTCGGGTGCCGCCGCCGAGTCGCCGGCGGCGCCGATCGATCCGGGCTCCCTCGAGGGGGAGCCTGCCGCGGACGCCGCGGTCGAGGATGCGGCCGACACGTCGGCGGCCGCGTCGGACGACGCCGACCAGGCCGGACCCGACGCGGCGCCGAGTGAGCCAGAAGCGGACGCCGCCGAGCCGGCAGGAGGCGAGTCGCCCGAGGCGACCGCGGTCGACCCGGCCGAGGCGGCCGATGCCGCGTCCGAGGTCGCAGAGCCCGAGGCGGTCGAACCCGACGCCGCCGCGCCCGAAGCCACGGAGCCCGAGGCGCCCGCGGAGCCCGAGGCGGTCACCGCCGTGACGCTGGGGCTGCTGCCCGAGGTCTTCGTGTCGGCGGTCTCCACGCAGCTGCACTTCTACGCGCCCGAGCTCACCGTCCTGCCCGCACGCCCCGAGCCCGAGCCCGAGCCGGAAGCCGCGTCGTCGGGCTCGTCGCGCCGCCGCAACCGCCGTCGCGGCGGCGAAGGCCGGGACGAGGCATCCGCTCCCTCCGAGCCGGCGCCGCCGCGTCAGCGCGCCGTCGAGCTCATCACCGAGCCGCAGCGCATCAAGGGATCCACGCGCCTCGAGGCCAAGAAGCAGCGTCGTCGCGACGGTCGCGAGGCCGGGCGTCGCCGTGCCGTCGTCACCGAAGCCGAGTTCCTCGCCCGCCGCGAGGCCGTCGACCGCGTCATGATCGTGCGCTCGCGCAACGGGCGCATCCAGATCGCGGTGCTGGAAGACAACGTGCTCGTCGAGCACTACGTGGCACGCAGCCAGGACGCGTCCCTCATCGGCAACGTCTACCTCGGACGCGTGCAGAACGTGCTGCCGAGCATGGAGGCCGCCTTCGTCGACATCGGCCGCGGCCGCAACGCGGTGCTGTACTCCGGCGAGGTCGACTGGGATGCCGTGGAGACGGGCAACCAGCCCCGGCGCATCGAGCTGGCGCTCAAGTCCGGCGACCGCGTGCTCGTGCAGGTCACCAAGGATCCGGTCGGGCACAAGGGCGCGCGCCTCACCAGCCAGATCTCGCTTCCCGGGCGCTACCTCGTCTACGTGCCGGGCGGCGCGATGAACGGGATCTCGCGCAAGCTCCCCGACACCGAGCGCGCGCGCCTGAAGAAGATCCTCAAGGAGGTGCTCCCCGAGTCCTCGGGCGTGATCGTGCGCACCGCGGCCGAGGGCGCCACCGAGGATCAGCTCACCCGGGACGTGCAGCGGCTCACCAACCAGTGGGAGCACATCTCCAAGCAGGTCGAGACGATCCAGGCCCCGGCGCTGCTGCACTCCGAGCCCGACCTGCTCGTCAAGATCGTCCGGGACGTCTTCAACGAGGACTTCTCGAAGATGCTCATCCAGGGCGATGACGCGCACCACACCATCTCGAAGTACCTCGAGTCGGTCGCTCCCGACCTGCTCGAGCGCGTCGAGCGCTATGAGGGCGAGCACGACCCGTTCGACGTCTTCCGCGTCACGGAGCAGATCGAGAAGGCGCTGGACCGCAAGGTGTGGCTGCCCTCCGGCGGCTCGCTGGTCATCGACCGCACCGAGGCCATGACGGTCGTCGACGTCAACACCGGCAAGTTCGTCGGCTCGGGCGGCAACCTCGAGGAGACGGTGACCAAGAACAACCTCGAGGCGGCGGAAGAGATCGTCCGCCAGCTGCGCCTGCGTGATATCGGCGGCATCATCGTCGTGGACTTCATCGACATGGTGCTCGAGTCCAACCGCGACCTCGTGCTGCGGCGCCTGGTCGAGTGCCTGAGCCGCGACCGCACCAAGCATCAGGTGGCCGAGGTCACGTCGCTGGGTCTCGTGCAGATGACGCGCAAGAAGCTGGGCCTGGGCCTCCTCGAGACTTTCAGCGAGCCGTGCGAGGTCTGCGCGGGCCGCGGGCTCATCGTGCACCACGACCCGGTCGTCAAGCACCGTGCGCCGGCTGCCGGCGCTCCGAACTCGGGCCGCCGCTCGCGCGGCGGGACCCCGGCGCCGTCCACCGGGGGATCCAACGGCACGCATGTCATCACAGAGGGTGTGAAGTCGGCGCTCGCGCAGATCGCGGCATCCACCATCCACCACCACGACGAAGCCGCACCCGTGGAGGCCGAGCCGGTCGTCGAGCAGCCGGCACCCCCCGCCGAGCGGCCCAAGAAGCGCAAGAAGCGGCAGGACGCCGGTTCGAAGAAGGAGGTGCGCACCGAGAAGGATCTGCTCCTCGACTCGGTGCTCAACGCCCTTCCCGAGCCCAAGGCTCCCGGCCAGGGCCGCTCGCGGCGACGCGTGACGACGGCGGCGCTGACCGGCACGCCGGTTCCGCACACGCCGGCCGAGGACTGAGCTCCGAACGACCGTCGGCCCCGTCGCGCACCGCGGCGGGGCCGACGGCCGTCCGGGGACAGGGGAGAGGCTCAGCGCCGGTCGCGGCCCCGCACCCTCAGGCCCGAGGCGATGAGCCGGCGCACCAGCTCGTGGCCGCTCACGTGCTGAGCGCCCGCCGCGACGAGTCGCGCGTGGGCCTCGTCGGGCACGTCGTAGTGGTCGAGATCGAAGCCGCGGCGGGGAATGCCGTTCGCCGCGGCGAAGGCGTGCAGCTCCTCGAGGTCGGAGTCGCTGACCAGGTGCGCCCAGAGGCGGCCATGCGCCGGCCAGCGCGGATCGTCGATCAGGATCGCCACGTCCAGATCCTACGCACCGGCGCCGCGACACGGGCCGGCCTGCTTTCGCGGACTGATCGTGAATCTGGTAAAGTTGACCCTTGGTGCGTCGAGATATCCGCACCGAGTCTTTCATGACGTCCCGAGCGCGTGCGCGTGCTCCCAGAAGAAACAGGTGTGAAGTGGTTTACGCAGTTGTGCGCGCCGGCGGCCGGCAGGAGAAGGTGGAGGTCGGCACGATCGTCGTCCTCGACCGCCAGGCCGCGAAGGTCGGCGACAAGATCGAGCTCCCCGCGGTGCTCTTCGTCGACGGCGACACCGTCACGACCGACGCCGACAAGCTCGCCAAGGTCACCGTCACCGCCGAGGTGCTCGGCGAGGAGCGCGGCCCGAAGATCGTGATCCAGAAGTTCAAGAACAAGACCGGTTACAAGAAGCGCCAGGGGCACCGCCAGGACCTCACGCGCGTCAAGGTCACCGGCATCAAGTAAGCCACAGGAGACGCAGAGATGGCACACAAAAAGGGCGCAAGCTCCACCCGCAACGGTCGTGACTCCAACGCTCAGCGCCTCGGCGTGAAGCGCTTCGGTGGTCAGGCCGTCAACGCCGGCGAGATCCTCGTCCGCCAGCGCGGCACGCACTTCCACCCCGGCGCCAACGTCGGCCGCGGTGGCGACGACACCCTGTTCGCGCTGGCCGCGGGCGCGGTCGAGTTCGGCCACAAGGGCGGCCGCAAGGTCGTCAACGTGGTGGCGGTCGCGGAGTAATTCCAGCGAGTCGCACAGACTTCGTGAAGGGGCGGGCTTCGGCTCGCCCCTTCCCTTTATCCCGATCCCGGCTCGGTCCGGGACGCATTCAGACCTGAGGGGGACCGCATGGTCACGTTCGTCGACCGGGTGACACTGCACTTGCGTGCCGGCAAGGGCGGCAACGGCTGCGTGTCGGTCAAGCGCGAGAAGTTCAAGCCGCTGGCCGGTCCCGACGGGGGCAACGGCGGCCACGGCGGCGACGTCGTTCTCGTCGCCGACCCGCAGGTCACCACCCTGCTCTCGTACCACCACTCGCCCCACCGCTCGAGCGGCAACGGCGGGTTCGGCATGGGCGATCACCGCTCCGGCGCCGCCGGCGAGGACCTCGTGCTCCCCGTGCCGGTCGGGACGGTGGTGAAGGATGCCTCGGGCGAGACCCTCGTCGACATGCTCGAGCCCGGCACGCGATTCGTCGCCGCGCCCGGCGGGATCGGCGGTCTCGGCAACGCCGCGCTGGCGACCCCGAAGCGCAAGGCCCCCGGCTTCGCCCTGCTCGGCACGCCCGGGTGGGAGGGCGACGTCCTCCTGGAGCTGAAGACGGTCGCCGACGTCGCCCTCGTGGGCTTCCCGTCGGCCGGCAAGTCGAGCCTCATCGCCGCCATCTCGGCCGCGCGCCCCAAGATCGCGGACTACCCCTTCACGACGCTGCACCCGAACCTCGGCGTGGTGCAGGCGGGCGACGAGCGGTACACCGTCGCGGACGTCCCCGGTCTCATCGAGGGCGCGAGCGAGGGCAGGGGCCTGGGTCTGGAGTTCCTCCGCCACGTCGAGCGCTGCACGGCACTCGTGCACGTGCTCGACTGCGCGACGCTGGAGCCGGGCCGCGACCCCCTCACCGACCTGGACGTGATCCTGGCGGAGCTGGCGGCGTACCCCGTGCCCGAGGGCCAGACGCCGCTCCTCGAACGACCGCAGCTCGTCGCGCTCAACAAGGTCGACGTGCCGGAGGCGCAGGAGCTGGCCGATCTCGTGCGTCCCGACCTGGAGGCTCGCGGCTTCCGCGTCTTCGAGATCTCGACCGTCAGTCACGCGGGGCTGCGGCAGCTCACGTTCGCGCTCGGCGACATCGTCGCCGCGCACCGCAAGGAGCAGGCCGCCGCTCCGGCGCCCGAGCGCGTCGTCATCCGCCCCAAGGGCTCGCAGAAGGAGTTCTCCGTGCGGGTCGAGGGCGGCACCTACGGCAACATCTACCGCATCCTCGGCGACAAGCCGCTCAAGTGGGTGCAGCAGACCGACTTCCAGAACGAGGAGGCCGTGGGCTACCTCGGCGATCGCCTCGAGAAGCTCGGCGTCGAGGACGAGCTGTTCCGCGCCGGCGCCACGCCCGGCGCCACCGTGGTGATCGGCGAAGGCGACGGCATCGTCTTCGACTGGGAGCCGTCGATCTCGTCCAACGCCGAGCTGATGACGGCGCCGCGCGGCACCGATCCGCGCCTGCTGCGCGACACCCGCCGCACCACGTCGGAGCGCCGCGAGAAGTACCACGACATGATGGACGCGAAGGCCGAGGCCCGTGCCGAGCTGGAGGCCGAGCGCATCGCGGAGCGGGCAGGGACCGCGGAGGACGCCGAGTGAGCACGCGCGAGCGCGCCGACATCCCCGCGGCCCGGCGGGTCGTCGTCAAGGTCGGCTCGTCCTCGATCAGCGGCGACAACGCCCACAAGATCAAGCCGCTCGTCGACGCCCTCGCCGCCGCGCACGGTCGCGGCACCGAAGTCGTCCTGGTCTCGTCGGGGGCGATCGCCACCGGCATGCCGTACCTGCTGCTCGACGAGCGCCCCAGCGATCTGGCGACGCAGCAGGCGGCGGCCGCCGTCGGCCAGAACGTCCTCATCTACCGCTACCAGGAGGCACTGCGCCCGTTCCGCATCGTCGCCGGACAGGTCCTGCTCACGGCCGGCGACCTCGAGAACCCCACGCACCGCTCGAACGCCCGCCGTGCGATGGAGCGACTCCTCGGTCTGCGCATCCTGCCGATCGTCAACGAGAACGACACGGTCGCCACCCATGAGATCCGGTTCGGCGACAACGATCGCCTCGCCGCCCTGGTGGGTCAGCTCATCGGCGCCGACGCGCTCGTGCTGCTCAGCGACATCGAATGCCTGTACACGCGCCCGCCCGACGAGCCCGGCGCCCAGCCGATCCCTCGGGTCGCCTACGGGGACGACCTCCACGGCTTCGAGTTCGGTTCGGTGGTCGTCAACAGCGTCGGCACCGGGGGAGCGGCGACGAAGGTCTCCGCAGCGCGGCTGGCCGCGGCATCCGGGATCGGAGTGCTCGTGACCAGCGCCGACCTCGTGGGCGAAGCGCTGTCGGGCACCGACGTGGGCACGTGGTTCCAGCCGAATCCCGAGCCGACGGCGGCCGCCGCGACCGGACCGCTGCGCACCGCCGTCGATAAACTGGGCTGATGACCACCACGGCCACCACGGCGCGCGAACGGATGCTGCTCGCGAAGGACGCCGCGCGCAGCATCGGCCTCCTCGGTGACGGCGAGAAGCGCGACGCGCTCCTCGCCATCGCCGATGCGATCGAGGCGGCGGCGCCGCGCATCGTGACGGCGAACGCCGAAGACCTCGAGCGCGGCGGGTCCACCGGTCTGTCGACCGCGCTGCAGGACCGCCTCCGCCTCGACGAGCCGCGCGTGGCGGCCCTCGCCGCCGCGGTCCGCGAGATCGCGGCGCTCCCCGACCCGGTCGGGCGCGTCCTCGACGAGCGCACCCTCGCCAACGGCGTCTCCCTCACAAAGGTCGCCGTGCCGTTCGGCGTGGTCGGCTCGATCTACGAGGCGCGGCCCAACGTCACGGTCGACATCGCCGCACTCTCGCTGCGTTCCGGCAACGCGGTGGTGCTGCGCGGCGGCACGGCTGCCGAGCGCACGAACGCCGCCCTCGTCGAGGCGATGCGCGGCGCGCTGGCCGACCGCGGCATCGACCCGGAGGCCATCCAGACCGTCGACGAATTCGGGCGTGACGGCGCGCGCGAGCTGATGCACGCACGCGGGGTCGTCGACGTCCTCGTGCCGCGCGGCAGCGCGCAGCTGATCGAGACGGTGGTCACCGAGTCGTCGGTGCCGGTGATCGAGACCGGCGCGGGCGTCGTGCACATCGTGCTCGACGAGTCCGCGCCGCTGGACTGGGCGCGCGACATCGTGGTGAACGCCAAGACGCAGCGACCGAGCGTGTGCAACGCCGTCGAGACGGTGCTCGTCCACCGTGGGGCCGCCGACCGGCTCGTCGGACCGGTCGTCGCGGCGCTGCAGCAGGGCGGTGTCACCGTCCACGGCGACGAGACCGTCGCGCAGCTCGCTGCCGACGTGACACCGGCAACGGACGAGGACTGGGCGACCGAGTACCTGAGCCTCGACGTGTCGATGCGCGTCGTCGACGACCTCGATGACGCGCTGGACCACATCCGTCGCTATTCCACGCACCACACCGAGTCGATCGTGACGCGGGATGCCGCGAACGAGGCCCGCTTCCTCGCCGAGGTGGACTCGGCTGTCGTGATGGCGAACACGTCGACGCGCTTCACCGACGGCGGCGAGTTCGGCTTCGGCGCGGAGGTGGGCATCTCCACCCAGAAGCTGCACGCCCGCGGGCCGATGGGACTGGCTGAGCTCACCAGCTCGAAGTGGCTGGCGCGCGGCGCCGGGCAGGTCCGCCCGTAACGGAATAGACTGGTCAGGTCCTGCGCCCCAGAGGCGAACCCGAACGGAGCCCGAATGACAATCGCCACGATCATCGCCCTCGCCGCTGAAGAGTCGGAGCACCACGGCAACGTCGCCTTCGAGACCGTGGGCTACGGCATCATCGCGATCGTCGTCTTCGCTGCGCTGGCCCTCGTGACGCTGTCGTACCGGAACGTGGCGAACCGTCACACGCACAAGGCGGAGGCCTATGCGCGGGCCCACGCCAACGACGTCCAGCGAACGGGGCACGGCCACTAAGGCTGCTGCATGTCGGTGACGGCAGCCCCGAGAGTCGGGGTCATGGGTGGGACGTTCGATCCCATCCATCATGGTCACCTCGTCGCCGCCAGCGAGGTGGCGCAGTGGTTCGACCTGGACGAGGTCGTCTTCGTCCCCACGGGCGAACCGTGGCAGAAAGAAGACGTCTCGCCGAGCGAGCACCGGTACCTGATGACCGTCATCGCCACGGCATCCAACCCTCGTTTCACGGTCAGCCGCGTCGACATCGACCGCGCCGGTCCCACCTACACCATCGACACGCTCCGCGATCTCAAGGCCCAGCGCCCGGACGCGGAGCTGTTCTTCATCACCGGGGCCGACGCCATAGCGCAAATTCTCAGTTGGAGGGACCATGATGAGTTGTGGGACCTCGCCCATTTCGTCGCGGTATCCAGGCCGGGACATGTGCTGAACACCGACGGACTGCCCAGCGACGACGTCAGCCAGCTCGAGATCCCCGCCCTGGCGATCTCCTCGACGGATTGCCGCGATCGCGTAGAGCGAGGACACCCGGTGTGGTACCTCGTCCCCGACGGGGTCGTCCAATACATTGCGAAGCACCACCTCTACCGGAGCAAGGAATGAGTACACCCGAGCACCCGGCGACACCAGCCCTCACGCGCAAGCAGATCCGCGAGCTGCGGAACACCGGATCGACCCCGGTGATCACCGCCGGCCCGGCGGCCGATGAGCCCGACGCCGCCCCGAGCGCCCCCGCGGCGCCCCCCGTGGCCGCGGCGCCGCCCTCGGCGCTGCCGGTCACCCCGTTCCCGCGTCCCGCCGACCCTGCGCCGGTGGCGCCGCCGCCCGTCGCAGACTCCGCGGTCGACCTCGGCGTGTCGCCGCTCACCCGTCGTCAGGCGCGACAGCAGGAGCGCATCCGCACGGCCTCGGTGCCGGTGATCACGCCCGAGGTCGTCGCCGCACACGCGGCAGCGTCCGCGGCCCCGGCGCCCGCGCTCGCGTTCCCCGTGGCCGCTCCGCCGCAGACATCCTCGTTCGGCGAGCCCGAGCCCCCGCTCTTCACCGCGCCCGACGACGCGTCCGCCGTGTCGACCGACAGCGGCATGCACGCGCTGTTCGGCATCCCGCGCGATGCCGAGAGCACCACGCCCCCGAAGGACTCATCGCCGTGGGCGGCACCCGCGACCGGTGCCACGTCGTCGGAGCCTGAGACCGCCGCCGGCGATGCTCGCGACGAGGACGACCCGTTCGGCGACGTGCTCGGAGCCGCTGCGCCGGCCGCCGACGCCGCCGAGGAGCAGCAGAAGTCGGTGGTCAGCCCGACGCTCGGGGCCAGCCTCCTCGACGACCAGGCTGCCCCAGCCGCGCCGCAGGCCGTGGAGTTCCCGCCGTCGTTCGACCAGCTGCTCTCGCGCACCACCGGCTCGATCGCGGTCCCGAACACGCTCATCGTGTCGCAGGCGCCCGAGGTCTCGCCGCTCGTGGCTCCGGTCACGGCGACCGGCGAGGTCATCGTGACCGGCACGTTCAATCTGCCCGAGGGCCTGGGCTCGACCGGCCACGCGAAGGGCACCGCCGACGGCAAGGAGATCGACGCGACCCTCGTCGACGGCGAGCTGCCGTCGCACTCGTCGCCGACGCCCATCGCGGCCAGCGCGGCGGTGAGCACGGTGAAGACTCCCGGTGAGGTGATCAAGCCGCCGGTGCCGGAGAAGGGCGGCAAGCTCATGATGTCGCTGGCCATCACGGCCGGCGTGCTCGCCCTCGCCCTGGTCGGGGTGCTGATCCTCGCCTTCGTCACGGGAGTGTTCTGATGGTCGCCACCGCACAGTCGCATGACATGCTCCAGATCGCGGCGGCCGCGGCGGACGCGAAGGGCGGCGAGGATCTCGTCGCCCTGGACGTGTCGGAGCCGCTGCCGCTGGTCGACATCTTCCTCCTGGTCACCGGGCGCAGTGAGCGCAACGTCGCGGCGATCGCCGACGAGATCGAAGACAAGCTCCTGGAAGCCGGTCACAAGCGCCTGCGTCGCGAGGGGCGCGAGGAGTCGCGCTGGATCCTGATCGATTTCGGCGACCTCGTGGTCCACGTCTTCCACGAGCAGGAGCGCGTCTACTACGGCCTGGAGCGCCTGTGGAAGGACTGCCCGGTCGTGCCGGTCGGCCTTCCCGCGCACACCGCCGCCGAGGAGTGACGTGGTTCGGAGCACCCGTCGGAGTGTTGTAAGCTAGACGAGTTGCCCCGCGAGAGCGGGAAGACGTCAGGGCCTGTGGCGCAGCTGGTAGCGCACCTGCATGGCATGCAGGGGGTCAGGGGTTCGAGTCCCCTCAGGTCCACCGAGAAAGGCCGCCCGATCGGGCGGCCTTTCGGTCTGCACCGGCGCTGCGACGACCGCGCGCCACCCGGGCGGGCTCCTGATCATGGCGCGCCGGCCGAGCCCGCCCATTGCATCGCCCGGCGCGCTCGGAGAGGGTAGGACGCATGAGTGCCGTGACCCCGTTCCTCTGGTTCGACGATGCGGCCGAAGAGGCCGTCACCTTCTACACGGCACTGATCCCGGACTCCGAGATCGTGACGATCGGACGGTATCCCGACGAGGTGCCCGGCATGGGCGGCAAGGTCATGCACGTGCACTTCCGCCTCGGCGGCCGTGACTACTTCGGCATGGACGCCGGGCCCCAGTTCCCCTTCACCGAGGCCGTGTCGCTGTACGTCGCGTGCCGGGACCAGGACGAGGTGGATCGGTACTGGGACGCCCTCACCGCCGACGGCGGCCAGGAGCAGCCGTGCGGCTGGCTCAAGGACCGCTGGGGGCTGTCGTGGCAGATCATCCCCGACCGCCTGGTCGAGCTGATCCGCCACCCCGATCCCGAGATCGCCCATCGCGCCGTGCAGGCGATGCTCCGCATGCGCCGCATCGACCTGGCCGTGCTCGAAGCGGCGGTAGCCGGCGGATGACGCGACGCGCACGGGCCGTGGGAACGGGATGCCTCCTCCTGTCGTTGCTCGCGGCGACGGCGTGCAGCGCTCCCGCACCCGCGCCTGAGGTGTCACCGCGCCCACCCACGGTCGGGGAGCCGCCGACGACCTCCGACGGGTGGTGGCGCGTGGGCCCGGAGATCGGCCTGCTGGCCGAAGGCCTGGCCGCACCGTGGTCGGTCGTGCCGCTGGACGGCGGGGGCGCCCTCGTGTCTCAGCGCGACGACGGCGCCGTGCGCGAGGTCACCGCGACGGGGGAGGTGCGCGTCGCCGGCACGGTCCCGGGCGTCGTGTCGGGCGGAGAGTCGGGGCTGCACGGACTGGCCCTGCGTCCCGGTGGGGACGAGCCGATGCTGTACGCGTACTACGGCGCAGCCGACGACAACCGCGTGGTGCGGATGCCGCTCCTCGGCGAACCCGGTGGCTACGAGCTCGGCCCCGCCGAGGTGATCCTCGAGGGCATCCCGCGGGCGAGCACGCATGACGGCGGCCGCCTGGCCTTCGGGCCCGACGGCTTCCTCTACGTGACGACGGGCGATGCCCAGCAGGGCGAGTCGGCGCAGGATGTCGGCTCCCTCGGCGGCAAGATCCTCCGCGTCACCCCCGAGGGGGAGCCCGCGCCCGGCAATCCGTGGGGCTCGGCCGTCTATTCGATGGGCCACCGCAACGTGCAGGGCATCGCGTGGACCGCCGACGGCGCGATGTGGGCCAGCGAGTTCGGCCAGAACACCTGGGACGAGCTGAACCGCATCGAGCCCGGTGCGAACTACGGCTGGCCGGTCGTCGAGGGCACCGCGGAGCGGGACGGGTTCGTGGATCCGGTCGCCGAGTGGGCGACGAGCGAGGCCAGCCCCAGCGGCATCACCGCGTTCGGCGACACGGTGTTCGTGGCAGGTCTTCGCGGGGAACGCCTGTGGCAGGTGGACACCAGCGACGGGCGGTCCGCGCACGCGCCTGTCGCGGCGCTGACGGGGTTCGGGCGTCTCCGGGACGCGGTCGCGCTGCCCGACGGCTCGCTGTGGATCCTGACCGGCAACACCGACGGCCGGGGCAGTCCCCGGCCGGGCGACGATCGGCTGCTGCGCGTGGAGCTCATGCCTGCGCAGTGAGGTGGCCGCCGGCCGCAGGACGAGCACGCTACGGTGAGACCGTGAGCTCGCAGCCCCGCTGTCCGCATTGCCGTCACTTCGTCTACCTCGACACCCTGCGGTGCCCGAACTGCGAGGCCGAACTGGCCTATCACCTCCCGTCGCGCGAGTTCCGCGGCATCCGACACGGGCGTGCGGTCGTCGATGACGAGACCTGGTACACCTGCTCGAACCGCGAGTGGGCCTGCAACTGGCTCGTGTGGGAGAACGCCCCCGCGGGGCGCTGCTTCTCGTGCCGCCTGACGCGCCGTCGGCCTGCCGCCGACGACACGGTGGCACTGGAGAAGCTCGCGAAGACCGAGGAGGCGAAGCGCCGGCTGATCCTCCAGCTCGCGGATCTCGGGCTGCCCATCGTGGGCTGGGACGTCGAGAAGGGCGGACTGGGCTTCGATCTCATCTCCAGCCTGTCCGACGGCAGGCGCGTCACGATCGGCCACGCGAACGGCATCATCACCATCGATCTGGCCGAGAGCCTGGACGACCGCCGGGAGGCCCTCCGCGTGCGCCTGGGGGAGCCCTACCGTACGATCCTCGGGCACCTGCGTCATGAGGTCGGCCACTACTACCAGAAGGTCCTGATCGCCGACGACGCGCTGCGCGCCCGCTGTCGGGAGCTGTTCGGGGATGAGCGGGAGAGCTACTCGGAGGCGCTCACTCGCCACTACCGGTTGGGCGCACCAGCGGACTGGAACTCCTCGTTCATCTCGGAGTACGCGACGATGCACCCGTGGGAGGACTTCGCCGAGACGTTCGCCCACTATCTGCACATCACGGGCACGCTGCAGACGGCGGCCGTGCTCGGCATCCGTCTCGACGTCTCGACGACCAGCCTGCGCGACACCGACGTCGTGCCGCTCGACTCGTACGAGGACGAGCCGATCCAGCGCCTGCTCAGCGATTGGGAGTGGCTGTCGCAGGGCTTCAACCGGATCAATCGATCAATGGGATTCGGCGACCTGTACCCGTTCACGATTCCGGCGCCCGTCCGCCACAAGCTGGCGTTCGTCCACGACGTCGTGACCCGGGCCCCACTGAGTCCCGGGGCGCAGTACGCCCTCGCGACGACGGGCGCGGAGCGGGCATGACCTCGTTCTCCCGCGGGCAGCGGGTCATCGGGGCCGCGACGCACTACGTCGAGAACCAGCCGCCGTGGCGGGTCGACATCGACGAGTACGCCCTCAACGTGCCGCTCGGCGAGGCCGTACACGCCTTCGGCGGCGGCGCGGCGGAGGACAGGCTGCGGGAGGCGGGCGCGCTCGTCGGCTCGGAGGGCTTCCAGCGGGACGCGCACCTCGCGAACGTCCACACGCCGGTCGCGCATGCCCACGACCGCTGGGGCTTCCGGCTGGACGAAGTCGAGTACGACCCGTCGTACCACCGGGTGATCGGCGAGGCGATCGCCCGCGGCGCGCACACGTCGGCGTGGGCGGACCCCGCTCCGGGCGCGCACGTCGCCCGCGCGGCGATGTTCATGCTGTTCGCGCAGGTGGAGCCCGGGCACGCGTGCCCGGTGTCGATGACACACGCCGCCGTCGCCTCCATCTCGGACTCTCCGTGGATCGCCGACAACTGGCTCCCGCGGATGTTCTCGCGGGACTACGATCCCCGGCTCATCGTGGACGGCGGCAAGCCCAGCGCGCTCGTCGGCATGGCGATGACGGAGAAGCAGGGCGGCTCCGACGTGCGGGCGGGCACGACCGTCGGCGAGTCCATGGGCGGGCACGCGTACCAGCTCACCGGCCACAAGTGGTTCTGCTCGGCACCCATGTCGGACGCGTTCCTCGTGCTGGCACACACGCGCGCCGGCGGCGTCGACGAAGGTCTGACCTGCCTGTTCGTGCCACGGATCCTGCCGCACGGCATGCGCAACGTCTTCCGCATCCAGCGGCTGAAGGACAAGCTCGGCAATCGGTCCAACGCGTCGGCCGAGGTGGAGTTCGACGGCACGGTCGGCTTCCTCGTCGGCGAGCCGGGCCGGGGCGTCCGCACCATCATCGAGATGGTGCAGCGCACGCGCCTGGACTGCGTGCTCGGCACGGCGGCGGGCATGCGCCAGTCCCTCGCCGAAGCGGTCTGGCACGCGCGCGGGCGGGAGGCCTTCGGTGCGCTGCTGGTCGACCAGCCCGCGATGACAGGGGTGCTCGCCGACCTCGCGCTCGAGTACGAGGCGGCGATGCTCACCGGCCTGCGGCTGGCACAGCTCTTCGAGGCCGAGGCATCCGACCGCGACATCGCCCTGCGGCGACTGGCCACCCCGGTGTCGAAGTACTGGGTCTGCAAGCGCGGGCCGCAGCATGCCTACGAGGCGCTCGAGTGCCTCGGTGGCAACGGCTATACCGAGTCCTTCCCGCTCGCCCGACGCTACCGCGAGCAGCCCGTCATGGCGATCTGGGAGGGCTCGGGCAACGTGATCGCGCTCGACGTCCTGCGCGCGCTCACGCGGGACCGTGCGTCCGGCGAGGCGTTCGCCGATGAGCTGGCGTCCACGAAGGGCGCCTCCACGGTGCTCGATCAGCACGTCGAACGGACGCTCGGGCTTCTGCGACGACTCTCGACCGCCGAGCCGGCGACGGCAGCCTCCGATGCCCGCCGCCTCAGCGAGAGCCTCGCTCTCGCGTTCCAGGCGTCGCTCATGCTCCGCCGCGCGCCGTCACGCGACGCCGAGGCGTTCATCGGCGCGCGATTGGGCGAGGACCGTGGCGCGCAGTACGGGGTGCTCCCCGGGGGGACGGATGCCGCGGCCATCGTCGCGCGACACTGACACGGCGTCCCGCCTAGGCTGGACCGAGTGAGAGCCGCGCATCGCACCACTCTGACCGCCGCAGCCGTCGCCCTCGTGGCCGCCCTGTGCGCGTCGTGCGCAGCGTCGGCGCCCACCCCCAGCGCCTCGTCGTCGGCCTCGGCCAGCGCCTCGCCGAGCCCCGCGCCGACGCCCTCACCTTCGGCCGACGCACAGGCGCGGGCCGCCGAGGCAGTCGCCGCGATGTCGGTGCGCGAGCGCGCGGCCAGCGTGGTGATGGGGCACGTCCCGACCACGGATACCGAGGTGCTGCACGACTACATGGCGTCCACCGGAATCGGCGGCTTCATCCTCATGGGCGCCAACATCCCCGCCGACGAGGCGGCGCTGCGCGCACTGACGTCGTCGCTCACGGTCGACCCTGCGCGCCCGCCGCTCATCGCCGTCGACCAGGAGGGCGGTGACGTCGCCCGAATCCCCTGGGACTCTTATCCGGCTCCGTATGAACTGCAGACCGCCGAGCCGGCGGCGACCCAGGCCGCCTACGCCGGGCGCGCGGCGCTGTTGCGCAGCGCCGGCGTCACGGTCAACTTCGGCATCGTGGCCGACGTCACCGCCGACTCCGGCTCTTTCCTCCGCCGGCGCATCCTCGGCACGACGCCGGACGCCGCCGCCTCCCGCGTGGTGGCGGCGGTCGACGGCGAGGAGGGCACGGTGTTCTCCACGATCAAGCACTTCCCGGGCCACGGCGCCGCACCTGGCGACTCGCACGCCGTGATCCCGTCCACGCCCCTGACCCTCGACCAGTGGCGCGCCGCCGACGCGCTGCCGTTCCGCGCCGGCATCGAGGCGGGCGCGCCGCTGCTGATGTTCGGTCACCTGGCCTATACGTC
This sequence comes from Microbacterium sp. M3, assembly GCF_033548675.1. Classification (NCBI taxonomy): domain Bacteria; kingdom Bacillati; phylum Actinomycetota; class Actinomycetes; order Micrococcales; family Microbacteriaceae; genus Microbacterium; species Microbacterium sp. M3. The sequence goes on along the minus strand of NZ_JAWTZT010000002.1, from coordinate 597,150 downwards.
CGTCGACGCCGCACCGGCCAGCCTGTCACCGGAGTGGCACCGCATCGCGCGGGAGGAGCTGGGCTTCCGGGGCGTCGCCGTCACGGACGACCTCGGCATGCTCGAGTCCTCGGGCGTGCCCGCCTACGCCGACCCGGTGAGGAATGCCGTGGCGGCCCTGGTGGCCGGCAACGACATGGTGCTGACGGTCATCCACTCGACGCCCGACACGGCACCCCGCGTGGTGGACGGGATCGTGGCCGCCGTCGAGTCGGGCGAGCTCGCCGACGAGCGACTCACCGAGGCGGCGACGCGGGTCATGGCCCTGCGCCTCGGACTGGCGGAGGCGGGAGACGGCCCGCTGCCCTGCCCGACCTGCACGGCCGGCGGCTGAGTCAGCCCGCGGCGACGCCTCGCAGTCGTTCGCGCAGGAGCTGTCCGCGCTCGGCGAAGCCGCGCTGCGCGCGCACGTACTGCGCCTTGCCCTCGGGCGTCTCGATCGCGACGGCCGCGTAGCCCCAGTCCGAGAGGTCGTACGGGGAGGCGCGCATGTCGAGCACGCGGATGTCGCGCGCCAGCTCGAAGGCGTCGAGGAGCAGTTCTCCGGGCACCAGCGGGCCGAGCTTCACCGCCCACTTGTACAGGTCCATGCCGGCGTGGAGACACCCCGGCTGCTCTCGCTCGGGCTGCCGGTCGCGGGTGAGCGCCTCGCGATTGCGCGGCACCGCCTCCGGCGTGAAGAACCGGAACGCATCGAAGTGGGTGCACCGCAGGTCGTGGGCCTCGACGACCGCGTCGGTGGCGTCCTGGCCGAGTCGCAGGGGAACCGGATGCCGGTGCTCGGCCTGTCGGTAGACCATCGCCCACTCGTGGAGGCCGAAGCAGCCGAAGCCGGGTGCGCGTCCCGCGGTGGCGCGCAGGATCCGGCCGATGTTGTCCAGGAGCGCCCCGCGCTCCGCCCGGAGGGCGGCGGCGTCGACGGCGAGCGAGCCCGGCGCCGTGCCCGGGCGATACCAGCGCCACGCGGCACGGCCGTCCGATGCGGCATCCGCCAGTTCCACGCCCGCGCCCGGGTGCCAGCGGTGCAGCACGGCCGGCTTGTAGGAGTAGTACGTGAAGAGGAAGTCCTCCACCGGGTGGGGCTCGCCGCGCGCGGCCCGTGCGCGGTGCGCGCTGGTGAGATCGCGGGCCCGGTGCTGGTGTGCGGCCTCCCGCTCGCGCCAGACCTCCTCCGGAAGCACCGGCGGGGCGGGGGCGATGAGGGTCACCGTTCGAGGATACGTGCGGCCGGCCGCACGCGCCCGTTCAGGCGTCCGTCGGCTCGATGAGCTCGGGACCGTTGTTGCGCACGTTGCCGACCGCCTTCGACACCTCGTGATCGGCAAGGGTGTCCGCCAGTGCCGGGGCGGCGTCGATGGCGGCATCGAGCACGTCGCGCACGTTGTCGGTGGTCGGGTCGAGCCAGGCGTCGGCGTGGTCGGGGTCGAGGAACAGCGGCATGCGGTCGTGAATGGATCCGAGGTGCCCGATGGAGTCCCGTGTCAGGATCGTGAAGCTCAGCAGCCAGCGCTCGGGATCGTCGTCGCCCTTGGTCTTGTCGCGCCACCACTCGTAGAGGCCGGCGAGGAAGAGCGGCTCGCCGTCGGCGGGGTGGATGTAGTGCGGGATCTTCAGCCCGTCGACGTTCTTCCACTCGTAGTAGCCCGACACCGGCACGACCGCGCGCCGCTTCTCGAGCGCGCTGCGGAACATCGGCTTGTCTTCGAGCTCTTCGGACCGGGCGTTGAAGGCGCGGGCGCCGATCTTGGCGTCCTTGGCCCAGGAAGGGATCAGTCCCCAGCGCGCGGACTCGAGGCGACGGGTGGGCGGCTCCCTCTTCGCGGAGTCCAGCACGATCGCGGCCTGGCTGGTGGGCGCCACGTTGAACGAGGGCTCGGGGAGGTCATCGCCCTCCACGTCGACGCGGAGGACGCCGACGAGGTCGGAACCGGCACTGGCCACCACGAAGCGTCCGCACATGCGGCCAGCCTACGCGCGCCCTCCGACATCCGGTCCCGACGTCCCCTCCCGACGTCAGACGGCGGCGGTGCCGCTGCGGCCGAGGACTCCGACATCCTCCAGCCGTTCCAGCAGCCCGGCCCCGTCATTGTCGCTCACCCACGGCACCTCGGCCGCAGCGTGGTCGTTGACGGCTGTGCGCCCACCGGCGAGAACCGCCTCGGCGGGGGAGAGGCGCCGGATCGCGACCGCCACGACCTGCGTGGGGTGCTCGTCGGTGAAGGTCGTGTAGATCGCGTCGTCGTGCTGTCCGTCGTCGCCGATCAGCAGCCACCGCACGTGCGGGAACTCGTCGGCGAGGCGCCGCAGATTCGAGAGCTTGTGGTCCTTGCCGCTGCGGAACCACCGATCGTGCGTGGGTCCCCAGTCGGTGAGCAGCAGCGATCCGGGCGGGAAGACGTGACGGCTCAGGAAGCGGATGAGGGTCGGTGCGATGTTCCAGGCGCCGGTGGAGAGATAGACCAGCGGCGCGCCGGGGTTCTCGCGGACCACGCGCTCCATCAGCACCGCCATCCCCGGCACCGGCTGACGCGCATGCTCGTTCACGACGAACGAGTTCCAGGCCGCCAGCAGCGGACGCGGGAGCGCCGTCACCATCACGGTGTCGTCGACGTCCGACACGATGCCGAAGCGCACCTCGCCGCCCACGACGAAGGCGCGCGTCTCGATCGGCTCGCCGCCCTCGACCGACATCGTGAAGGTCTGCCAGCCGGGTTCGAGCTCGGCCGGCAGGCGCGTGTCGATCACGCCGCCGCGATCGGCGACGACCTCGTGGTCGACGCCCGCGATCGTCACGGTGACCTGCGCGTAGCCGACCGGGACGGCCGCGAAGCTGCGCCAGCCGCGGACGCCGGCGTACTCGCCGGAGCCGGAGGGCTTCACCGGGGGGACGATCATGACGCGGCCGAGCACCCGCACCCAGCCCGGTCCGCCGTAGCCCGGGAAGGGCGTCACCGTGGGCTTCTGGCCGCGGCGACGGGCACGGCGCTCGCGCCAGGCGTGGAACCGGTACTCCAGACGCGCGAGCCAGAGGACTTTGGCGTGCACGGGTGGGGGATCGGTGGGGGACACCCCCTCAGTCTTTCACGTCGGCCACCGGGGCCTCGCCGGGATCCTCGTGCTCGAGGTGCTTGCGCTCGGCGCGCTCGATGACCTTCTTGCTCACGAACACCAGCACCAGGAAGAGGAGGATGACGCCGACGAAGATGTAGCCGGCGTAGTGGAGCTGGTCGGCGAGCTCGCGGTAGGTGCCCGCGGCGACGGCCGCGACCGAGATGTAGAGCGCCGACCAGATGACGCAGGCGGGGATCGTCCACGCGAGGAACCGGCGGTACGGGTAGCCGCTCATGCCCACGGTGAGCGGCACCAGCGAGTGCAGCACCGGCAGGAAGCGTGAGATGAAGATCGCCGGTCCGCCGCGGCGGCGCAGGTAGCGCTCGGACCGATGCCAGTTCTCCTCGCCGATACGGCGGCCGAGGCGCGAGTGCTGGATGCGCGGCCCCAGGAAGCGGCCGAGCCAGAAGCCGATGCTCTCGCCGGCCAGCGCGCCGAGGACCACCACGACGCCGAGCACCACGCCCTCCAGCGGCGACGACACCGCGGTCCCCGCGACGATCACGATCGTGTCGCCCGGGACGACGAGCCCGATGAGGACGCTGGTCTCGAGCATGATCGCGAGGCCGGCGAGAAGAGTCCTGACGAGCGGGTCGACGCTCTGAACGGCGTCGAGCAGCCACGTGAGGATCTCGTTCACGCCACGAGCCTAGAGGCCCGGGCGTCCCTCTAACCTGGGAACATGTCGGACCCCCTCGCCGCCGCGGATGCCGCCGGCTGGGTGGATCCGGCATCCGTCTTCGCCGCGGTGTTCACCCGCGAGCGGCACGTGTTCTGGCTGGATGCCGGACCCGGCGCGCGCGACGGCTGGAGCTGGATGGGCACCGGGATCCCCGACGACGCCGCGCACGTGCGAGCCGTCGTGTGCGGACGCCGCGCGGCCGATGCGGGCGCGAGCCCGCTGCGCGGTGGATGGGTCGGCTGGACCGGCTACGACGACGCCGCAGCGCGCGCCGGCGCCCCTTCCGTGCGCGACGACGACGCTCTGCCGCCCTCGATCTGGCTGCGCGTCACGCGCCTGGTCGCGTTCGACCATGCCGCCCGCCGTGTGCAGGTGTTCGCCGGGCCCGACGACGTGCATGCCCTCGCTGAGGCGGTGGCCGCGGCATCCGCCTCCGCGCTCCCTGTGCCCGCGTCGCCCGCCTCCGCGCCGTCCGTCGGCGTGGCACGTGCCCGCCATCGCCCCGACCAGTACGCCGCGCTCATCGAGGAGTGCCGCGCGGCCATCCGCGAGGGGGACGCGTACCAGCTGTGCCTGACGACGCGGTTCGAGGTGGAGACATCCGTCGATCCCGTGGCGGCCTATGCACGCCTGCGGACGGCCACGCCCGCGCACCACGGCGGGTTCCTGCGGTCGGGCGAGGTCGCGCTGCTCAGCGCCAGCCCCGAGCGCTTCCTCCAGGTGGCGCGCACCGCGGACGAGCCGGTCGTCCGCACGAGCCCCATCAAGGGCACGCGGCCGCGCGGCGCCGATCCCGCCGCCGACGCGGCGCTGGCCGACGACCTGCGCTCGAGCGAGAAGGAGCGCGCCGAGAACGTCATGATCGTCGATCTCATGCGCAACGACCTGTCGCGCGTGTGCGTGCCGGGAACGGTCGGCGTCGACGCGCTGCTCGAGGTGGAGTCGTATCCCGCGGTGCACCAGCTCGTCAGCACGGTCTCGGGGACCCTCGGCGCCGGCACGACCCTCGGCGATCTGCTCGACGCCACCTTCCCGGCGGGCTCCATGACCGGGGCCCCGAAGCTCTCGGCGATGACGATCCTCCACCGGCTCGAGCGCGCGCCCCGCGGCGTCTTCTCGGGCTGTTTCGGCTGGGTCGGCGACGACGGCGCACTCGACCTCGCGATGGTGATCCGCTCCATCGTCGTGCGCCCGGGCGGTGCCTATGTCGGCGCGGGCGGCGGGATCACGTGGCGATCGGATGCCGCGGCCGAGGTGGCGGAGGTCGGCATCAAGGCGCGCGGGCCCCTGGCCGCCCTCGGCGCCGCGCTCCCGCCCGGCTGGTGAGCGCGCCGTTCCGCTACCCTGGAAGGCGCGCTTCGCGCGCTGCGCGCGCTCTTCCGGCCATCCACGATTGGTTCTTCCCCCGTGAGTCAGACCATGCCCTCCGACACCACTGTGCCCGCCGAGGGCTACGACGCGTACGCGATCCAGCAGAAGTGGCAGGCCCGCTGGGCCGAGGCGGACCCGTTCCGCGCGGGTGGGACCGACGACACGCGCCCCCGCAAGTACGTCCTCGGGATGTTCCCGTACCCGTCGGGCGACCTGCACATGGGCCACGCCGAGAGCTACGCGTACGTCGACATCGTGGCGCGATTCTGGCGGCACCGCGGCTACAACGTCCTGAACCCGATCGGGTGGGACTCGTTCGGCCTGCCGGCCGAGAACGCCGCGATCCAGCGCGGCGCCGACCCGCGCGAGTGGACGTACGCCAACATCGAGCAGCACAAGAAGAGCTTCCGCGAGTACGGGTCGTCGTACGACTGGAGCCGCATCCTCCACACGAGCGACCCCGAGTACTACCACTGGAACCAGTGGCTGTTCCAGCGCCTCTACGAGCGCGGTCTCGCGTACCGCAAGGAGAGCCCGGTCAACTGGTGCCCCGTCGACCAGACGGTGCTCGCCAACGAGCAGGTCGTCGACGGCCACTGCGAGCGCTGCGGCGCGGAGGTCGTCAAGAAGAAGCTCACGCAGTGGTACTTCAAGATCACCGAATACGCCGACCGCCTGCTCGATGACCTGAACCAGCTCGAGGGCTTCTGGCCGCAGAAGGTCATCCGCATGCAGCGGAACTGGATCGGCCGCTCCGTGGGCGCCGACATCGACTTCGAGATCGAGGGGCGTGCCGACAAGGTCACCGTGTTCTCCACGCGCCCCGACACGCTGCACGGCGCGACCTTCATGGTCGTCGCGCCCGACAGCGACCTCGCCGCGGAGCTCGCCGCCGGCTCGTCGGCGGAGGTGCGCATGCGCTTCCAGGACTACCTCGAGAGCGTGCAGCGCGAGACCGAGATCGAGCGGCAGAGCACCGACCGGCCGAAGACCGGGGTGTTCCTCGACCGCTTCGCCGTCAACCCCGTCAACGGCGACCGCCTGCCCATCTGGGCTGCGGACTACGTGCTGGCCGACTACGGCCACGGCGCGGTGATGGCCGTGCCCGCGCACGACCAGCGCGACCTCGACTTCGCGCGGGCGTTCGACCTGCCCGTCAAGGTCGTCGTCGACACCACCGCGCCCATCACCGGCGCCATCCCGGTCATCGAGCTGGACGACGACGGCGTGCCCATCGATCCGGGCACGCTCGAGACGCTCGACGGCATCGACCCGGCGCGCACCGGCATCGCCCTCACGGGCGAGGGCCGCCTCATCAACTCGGGCTCGCTCGACGGGCTGTCCAAGCGCCACGCGATCGCGCGCATCATCGAGCAGCTCGAGGCGGCCGGCACCGGCCGTGCCGCGAAGTCGTACCGGCTCCGCGACTGGCTGATCTCGCGGCAGCGCTTCTGGGGCACGCCCATTCCGATGATCCACACCGAGGACGGGCGCATCGTGCCGGTCCCCGCCGACCAGCTGCCGCTGCGGCTGCCCGACGCGCACGGTCTCGACCTCGCGCCGAAGGGCACCTCTCCGCTGGGCGGTGCCACGGAGTGGATGCAGACCACCGACCCCGAGACGGGCGCGCCGGCGCTGCGCGATGCCGACACGATGGACACGTTCGTCGACAGCTCGTGGTACTTCCTGCGCTTCCTCGCGCCCAACGACGCGAACGAGGCGTTCCCGTCGCGCGAGGCGGACCGCTGGGCGCCGGTCGACTCGTACATCGGCGGTGTGGAGCACGCGATCCTGCATCTGCTGTACGCGCGCTTCATCACCAAGGTGCTCTTCGACATGGGGCTGATCGACTTCACCGAGCCCTTCTCGAGCCTGATCAACCAGGGCATGGTGCTCCTCGACGGCTCGAAGATGTCGAAGTCGAAGGGCAACCTCGTCGAGTTCGCGTCGAGCATGGTCGACCCGGGCGCCGACGCCGTCCGCGTGGCGATCGCGTTCGCCGGTCCCGTCGAGGACGACATCAACTGGGAGGACGTCTCGACGACCGGCGCCCAGAAGTTCCTGGCGCGCGCCTGGCGTGTCGCGAAGGACGTCACGAGCGAGCCCGACGTGATCTGGGCGGAGGGCGACGCGTCGCTCCGCCGGGTCACCCACCGTCTCCTCGCCGACGCTCCGGGCCTGGTGGAGCAGACCAAGTTCAACGTCGTCGTCGCGCGCCTGATGGAGCTCGTCAACGCCACCCGCAAGACGATCGACACCGGCGCCGGTCCCGCCGACCCCGCCGTGCGCGAGGCCGCCGAGGCGACGGCGATGATCCTCGACCTCTTCGCGCCGCACACCGCGGAGGAGCTGTGGGAGATCCTCGGCTACGACCGCTTCGTCGGCCTGGTCCCGTGGCGCACCGCCGATCCGACGCTCCTCGTGGAGGAGAGCGTGACGGCGGTCGTGCAGATCGACGGCAAGGTCCGCGGCACCCTCCAGGTGCCCGCGCGCATCGATGCCGCCGAGCTGGAACGTCTCGCACGCGCCGACGAGAAGGTCGTCCGCTCCCTCGCGGGCCGCGAGATCACGCGCGCGGTGGTGCGGCCGCCGAAGGTCGTGAGCTTCAGCACGCACTGAGCCTCCTCCCCAGGGCCGCCGGCCGAGGACGTCTCCACAAGCCGTCCCGCCCGGCGGCGCGGACCGGATCGCTCCTTCTAGCGTGAACGGGTGACAGCTGGTCCTCGCGCCGACGATGCGGTGACGGATGCCGCGTCCCCGCGCCGACGGCTGGGCCTGGGCGCGGCGGTGGTGCTCCTCATCGGGGCGCTGGGTGTCACCGTCGCGATCGGCATCGTGCGGGGCGCGATGTCGCCGGTCGAGGACGTCGTGATCGAGCCGACGACGGTCGCCACGACACCCGCTGCCGCCGCGGTGCACGTCCACGTGTCGGGCGCTGTCCGGATGCCCGGACTGTACGTGCTGCCGGCGGGCGCACGTGTCGTGGACGCGATCGCCGCGGCCGGCGGATTCGCCGGCGACGCCGACCGCGACGCGGTGAACCTCGCACGTCCGCTCGACGACGGCGAGCAGCTGCCGGTCGCGCGCGAGGGCGAGGCCCCGCCGCCCGGCCAGGCGGCGGTCGGCGGGGCAGGCCCGGGCGGAGCAGGCTCGGACGGGGAGGCGGCGCCGATCGACCTCAACACCGCCGACGCGGCGCAGCTCGAGACGCTCCCGCGCATCGGTCCCGCCCTCGCGGAGCGCATCATCGCCTGGCGCGACGACAACGGCGGGTTCACGAGCGTGGAGGATCTGCTCGCCGTGCCCGGGATCGGCGACAAGATGCTCGAGTCGCTGCGCGACCTCGTGACGGTGTGACGTGGGACGGGCCGCGACCAGCCGACGCGCATTGCTGCATCTCGCGCCGGTCGCCGGCAGCGGCTGGGCGGCCGCCGCGGTCGCGATCCTCGCGCCGGACGCCGCCGCCGCGATCGCGGCGGCGCTGTGGAGCACGGCCCTGGCCGCCTGCGCGCTGCTGCTGGGGCGGCACAGGTCGTGGCGCTCCACCCACCCGCCCGTCGCCGGGTTGCGGCAGCGCACCCGCGTCCGCCGGTGGCGTCCTGGCGGCGCGGACGTGCGTCGCGTGCTGGTGGTCATCGTGCTGGCGGCGGCCGCGTCGGCCGCCGTGGCGAGTCATGTCGCGTCGGCGGAGCCCGCGCGCGAGGCGCTCCGGGAGCTCGCGGTCGGCGGGGGCAGGGCGATCGAGGTGCGCGCCGAGGTGATCGGCAAGGTCGAGCGACGCGCCGACGGCTCGCTCGCCTTCGATGCGCGCGTCTTCACCCTCAGCAGGGGCGACGAGGTGCACGCGGTGCGCGGCGAGGCCGTCGTGCGCGTCGCACCGCAGGACCTCCAAGCCGGCGACGGCCTCGATGTCGGGGCGCTGGTCGACGCCGAGGGAACAGCGACCCCGCCCCGGGCGGGGGAGCGGGCGGTCTTCGTGCTGTGGGCGTCGCGCGGTGTCGAGGTGGCGCGAGCACCCGCCGGTGCGGCCGCTGTCGCCGCGGGCCTCCGGCAGAACCTCCTCGGTGCGGTCGCGGGCCTCCCCGGCAACGGGGCAGCACTCGTGCCGGGGCTCGCCGTCGGCGACACCTCGCTCGTCACCGCAGGACTCGACGCCGCGATGAAGGAGTCCTCGCTGTCGCACCTCACCGCGGTGTCGGGCGCGAACTGCGCGCTGGTCGTCGGCATCGCCTTCACCGTGGCCGCCCTCGTCGGCGCCTCGCGCGTTCAGCGCGTGATCGCGGGCCTCACCGCGCTGGCCGGGTTCGTGCTGCTCGTCACCCCCGAGCCCAGCGTGGTCCGCGCCGCCGCGATGGCCGCCATCGCAATGCTCGCCGTGCTGCTCGGGCGGACGGGGGCGGGCATCGCGCTGCTGTCGCTCGCCGTGACGGTGCTCCTCGTGGCGGACCCCTGGCTCGCCGCGTCGCTGGGCTTCGCGCTGTCGGTCGCTGCCACCGCGTCGCTGCTGCTTGTCGCCCGGCCGCTCGCTGCCGGACTCGCGCGGGCGATGCCCCGGCCGCTCGCACTCGCCCTGGCGGTGCCCGTCGCCGCCCAGCTCGCGTGCGGGCCGCTGCTGGTGCTGATCGAACCGGCAGTGCCGCTCTACGGCGTGGTGGCCAATCTCCTCGCCGGGCCGGCGGCGCCCGTCACGACCGTGCTGGGCCTCGCCGCGTGCCTGAGCGCGCCATTGGCCTGGCTGCAGTCGGGTCTGGCCGCGCTGGCGTGGGTGCCGGCATCCTGGATCGCCGCCACCGCCACGACGTTGTCGGACCTCCCCGCCGCCCGGCTGCCGTGGTGGGAGGGACTGCCCGGCGCGGTCGCCCTGGCCGTCGTCGGCACCGCCGTGGGGTCGGTCATCGCGCTGCCACGGCGCGGACGCCGCACGCGGCGGGCTCGTGCACTCGCGGGCACCCTTGTCGCCACGGCGGCCGGCGTCGCGATCGGCGCCGCCGCGCTGACCTCGATCGCCGGCCGGTGGACACTGCCGTCGGAATGGACGGTGCTCGCGTGCGACGTCGGCCAGGGCGACGCGCTGCTGCTTCGGTCGGGCGACGCCGTCGCCCTCATCGACACCGGCCCCGAGCCGGAGCCCTTGGCGGCGTGCCTGTCGCGGACCGGCGTCGAGCACATCGACCTGCTGGTGCTCACTCACTTCGATCTCGACCACGTCGGCGGCCTGGCCGCCGTGCAAGGGCGCGTCGGCACGGTGCTGCACGGGCCCGCTGACGCGGAGGGCGCCGCGGCGATCGAGGCGCTCCGCACGCGCGGCGCCTCGCTGGTGCCGGCCGCAGCGGGCATGACGGGCGGGCTCGGGGCGGCCCGCTGGCGCGTGCTGTGGCCGCCGGCTGCCAGCCGGGCCTTCCCCGAGGGCAACGACGCGAGCGTGGTGCTCGACGTGCGCGGCGGCGGCATCCCGCCCATCCTGCTCCTCGGCGACCTCTCGGCCTCGCCGCAGCGCGCGCTGGCGGCTGCGGGCTCGCTGGCCCCGCCCTACGGCATCGTCAAGGTCGCGCATCACGGCAGCGCGGATCAGGATGCCGCGCTCTACGCCGCGCTGCAGCCGGCGATCGCCCTCGTGACCGTGGGGAGCGACAACGACTACGGGCACCCGCGTCAGGAGATCCTCGACACGCTCCAGCAGACGGGCGCCCGCGTGGCGCGGACCGATCGCGACGGCGCGATCGCGCTGTGGTGGACGTCGGAGCGGACCGTGGCGGTGTGGCGCGACCGCGGCGGCTGAGCTCGACGCTGCGCGTCGCGGGCCGAGGTCGCGCGTCGGCGGTCGTCGGTAGGCTGGGGGAATGCCATCTCCCGCGCGCCGCGCACCCGCGAAGGCGACGCGCAGCGCCATTCCCCAGCTGTCGTGGCGCGCTCCTCAGCCTGCCCCGATCGTCCTGGTCTCCGGCCCCGAAGAGGTCTGCGCGGAACGCGCGATCGCGGGTGTTCGCGACTACCTCCGCGCGGAGGATCCGACGCTGGAGGTGTCGGATCTCCGCGCCGACGACTACGCCCCCGGCTCGCTCCTCGGCGTCACGTCGCCGTCGCTCTTCGGCGAGCCCCGGCTGGTGCGCGTGAGCGGCGTCGAGAAGTGCTCCGATGCTTTCCTCACCGAAGCCCTCGCGTACCTCTCCGGTCCGCAGGACGGCGCCACCGTGGTGCTCCGGCACACCGGCGCCACTGTGCGGGGCAAGAAGCTCCTCGACGCCATCCGGGCCGGTCAGGGTGCGGGGGTCGAGGTCGCGTGCCCGGCCGTCAAGCGCGACTCCGACCGATTCGACTTCGCCGTGGGCGAATTCCAGGCGGCGAAGAAGGCGATCGCGCCGGCGGCCCTGCGCGCGCTCGTCTCGGCCTTCGCCGACGATCTCACGGAGCTGGCCGCCGCGTGCCAGCAGCTCATCGCCGACGTTCCGGGTGACATCACCGAGCAGATCGTGGAGCGCTACTACGGCGGTCGTGTCGAGACGTCCGCGTTCACGGTCGCCGACACGGCGATCGCGGGACGCTACGGCGAGGCGCTGCTCGCGCTGCGCCACGCCCTGGCATCGGGCTCCGACCCGGTCCCGCTCGTCGCGGCGGTGGCGATGAAGCTGCGCACCATGGCGCGCGTGGCAGGCAATCGCGAGTCCGCCGGCGCCCTGGCCGCCCGACTGGGCATGAAGGACTGGCAGGTCGATCGGGCGCGACGCGACCTGGTGGGCTGGAACGAAGAGAGTCTGGGTCGCGCGATCCAGGCGACGGCGAGGGCGGATGCCGAGGTCAAGGGTGGATCCCGCGACCCGGTGTTCGCACTCGAGCGCATGATCACGGTGATCGCGACGCGCGCGCCCTACGGATCCTGACACCCTCGACGTCTTTCTGTGGGAAGACGAAAGGCCCGCCCCGAAGGGGACGGGCCTTTCCGCAGCCTGCGGCGGGTCTCAGAGAGCGGAGACCTGCTTGGCGATGGACGACTTGCGGTTCGCCGCCTGGTTCTTGTGGATGACGCCCTTGCTGACGGCCTTGTCGAGCTTCTTCGTGGCCTTGCCGAGCGCCTTCTCAGCCGCGGCCTTGTCGCCGGCGGCGATGGCCTCGCGGGTGCGGCGGACGAGCGTCTTCAGCTCGCTCTTGACGGCCTTGTTGCGCTCGCGCGCCTTCTCGTTGGTCTTGTTGCGCTTGATCTGCGACTTGATGTTCGCCACGTGTCGACGTTTCTTTCGTTCGGAGGTGAATCGGATTGAGTTGCCGCTCAGCAGGAGAGGGAAGCTTCGCGACGATCGTGAGGGACGAACCCACACGCAAGCCAAACAAGGATTCTATCAGGTCCCTCTGGGAATCGCTGACGCTCCACAGGCACGCGCGCGATCGGGGCCCGATGCTGCATGATCGACGCGTGGGTGCGCGCGTCCTTCCCCCCGAGACGCGCGACCGTTGACGAAGGAGTCCGCCCGTGCCACAGCATCCGACTGTCGACCTCTCCGCCTTCCCGCCGGGCTTCCGCTGGTCGGCGGCGACCGCCGCGTTCCAGGTGGAGGGCTCGCGCACCGCTGACGGGCGCGGGCGCTCCATCTGGGACGACTTCGTCGACACCGAGGGCGCCGTCCGCGACGGAGCCACCGCAGAGCCCGGCCCCGACAGCTATCGCCGTCACCGACAGGACGTCGCGCTGCTCGCCCGGCTGGGCGTCGACCGCTACCGCTTCTCGATCTCGTGGGTGCGCGTGCAGCCGGAGCCCGGCGGCCCCGTCGCGCAAGCCGGACTGGACTACTACCGCCGGCTGGCCGACGACCTGCTCGAGGCCGGCGTCACCCCGTTCGCGACGCTCTATCACTGGGACCTGCCGAGCACGCTCGAAGCGCGGGGCGGCTGGCTCGATCGCGACACGGCGCACCGGTTCGGAGAGTACGCCGAGATCGTCGCCGACGCGCTCGGCGACCGCATCACGCACTGGTACACGATCAACGAGCCGGTCTCGACGTCGCTGCAGGGCTATGCCGTCGGCACCCTCGCCCCGGCCCGTCAGCTGCTGTTCGGGGCGCTGCCCACCGTGCACCACCAGCTGCTCGGCCACGGGCTCGCGCTCCGCGCGCTGCGCGCGTCCAGCGCGACGGAGGCGGGGATCGTCAACAATCACACGCACGTTCGCGCGGCGAGCGGATCGGATGCCGACGTCCAGGCGGCGGCCGTCTACGACCTCCTGCACAACCGGATCTTCGCCGACCCGATCCTGACGGGCGCGTACCCCGACCTCGGCGCGTTCGGGATCCCGCCCATGCCGGTCGTCGCGGGAGACCTCGAGCTCATCGGCGCCGCGGCGGACTTCTACGGCATCAACTTCTACAACCCGACGACCATCGCCGCGGCCGCCGCGGAGAGTCCCGTCCGGTTCGAGATCGTGCCGACGCCTGGAGCGCCCGTCACGGGATTCGGGACGGAGTGGCCGATCGTGCCCGCGGCTCTCACCGACCTTCTGATCGACTTCCGAGAGCGATACGGCGACCGCCTCCCGCCGCTCGTCATCGGCGAGAACGGCGCGTCGTTCCCCGAGCCCGATCGCGTGGACGACGCCGTCGCCGACGCCGAGCGCATCGCCTACCTCGCCGGCCATATCGCCGCCGTGGGCGACGCGGTGCGCGCCGGGGTCGACGTCCGCGAGTACACCGTGTGGTCGCTCCTCGACAACTTCGAGTGGGCCGAGGGCTGGACGCAGCGCTTCGGCCTCGTGCACGTCGACTTCGACACGGCCGCCCGCACGCCGAAGGCCTCCTTCGACTGGTACCGCGGGCTCATCGCCGGAGCGCGCGCGTGAGCGCCGGGCCGGCGCGGCGGGTGGGTGCCGGCTGGTTCACCGTCTTCACACTGGCCTGGCTGGCGATCTGGACGGTGCAGCTGACCCCGTTGCAGCTGCTGATCCCGCTGCAGCTGGACACACCCGACGACGCCGACGGATGGGTGTCGGGGGTCGTGTCGTCGGGCCTGGTGCTGGCGATCGGCGGCGTCGCCGGCGTGATCGCCGGACCGCTGGCCGGCGGACTGTCCGACCGCACTCGCGGGCGGGCCGGCCGACGCCGGCCGTGGGCGCTGGGGGGAGTCTGGCTGGGCACGCTGTCGCTCGCGGCGATCGCCTTCGCCTCCGGACCCTGGGGCGTCGGGGCGGCCTGGGTAGGGGTGTCGATCGGCATCGCCGTCGCGTCCGCCGCTTTCACGGCGCTCATCGCCGATCAGCTCACCACGCAGCGGGGCGCCGCGTCCGCCGCGGTCTCGTCGTCGCAGGCCCTCGGCATCGTGGTCGGCGTCGGGGTGATCGTGCTGCTCGAGCTGGGCATCGTCGTCGGCTACCTCGTGCTCGCCGGGTTCCTCGCCGTCGTCGGCACCGCGGCGGCGCTGCTGCTGCCCGATCCGCCCGCTCCGGTCGACGCGGCGGTCGCGCGCGAGGCCCGCAGCCTGAGCGACCGCTTCGCGGCGCTGCGCGACCGCGACTTCGCGTGGCTCCTCGCCGGGCGGCTCACCGTCAACGTCGGCAACGCGCTGGGCACGGGGCTGCTGCTGTTCTTCCTGCTCTACGGGCTCCAGCGGGATCCGGCGTCCGCCGAGGACGAGCTGCTGCTGCTCATCCTGGTCTACACGCTGTTCGTGGTCGTGGCCTCGATCGTCTCGGGCCGCCTGTCGGACCGCACCGGCCGGCGCATCCCCTTCGTGGTCTGGGCGGCCGTGCTGCAGGGCATCGCCTCGATCATCCTCGTGGTCGCACCCTCATTCGCGTCGACGGTGATCGCAGCGGCGCTGCTAGGCGTGGGCTACGGCGCGTACATGTCGGTGGGTCTCGCCCTCGGCACCGACCTGCTGCCGCGCCCCGAGGACCATGCCCGCGATCTCGGCTTCGTCAACGTGTCGGCGAACCTGGGTCAGCTCATCGGCCCGCTCCTCGGAGCCGGCCTGGTCGCCCTGGTCGGCGGGTTCTGGCTGCTCTTCCTCGTCGGCGGCGTCCTCTCGGTCGCCGGAGGACTCATGACGTACGCGATCCGCGCAGGGGAGCGGGCGAGGTCAGCCGTCTGAGGCTTCGAGGGTCGTCAGCGCCACCTCGAGCACCGCGTTGAAGACCCGGGGCCGCATCACGGTGACATGGTGCGTCGTACGCGGCACGACGATGAGCTCGGCGTGCCGCGCGACGCGCGTGAACAGCCGCTCGTTCACGCGCAGCTGGTCGTACTGGCCGTTCACGAACCACAGCGGCACCTCGATGCGGTGCAGGGCCGCCAGCAGGTCGAGCACCGAGAGGCTGCGCAGGGCCACGTCCTGTGCGTCCAGTGCGTAGCCGCCGGCGCCGAAGTCGGCGCGCGTCTCGTCGGGGAGGATGCGGTCGAGCATCCGGTCGGTGAGCCACATGCCGCGGTCCGGCAGCGAGTCGAAGCCGCGGGCGAGCAGGCGGTACGTGCGCAGGCCGACACCGCGCGGGATCGCCGTGCACGACGCCGCGATGAAGCCCGCGACGGGCGGCGGCGTCACGGCGCCCGCGTACTCGATGCACAGCAGTCCGCCCATCGAGTGCCCCGACAACAGCACCGGTCCGCGCTCGGCCGCGGACCGCACCGCGTCGTCGATCGTCGCGAAGGCGCCGTCGAGCGTGAACTCCTCCCGCATGCGTGAGCCGTGGCCGGGCAGGTCGACCGCGGTCACCGCCGTGCCGCGGGCCTCGAGATAGGCCACCTGCGACCGCCACATCGTCGCGGACGTGCGGATGCCGTGGACGAGCACGACCTGGATCCCCATGCTCGACAGGCTAGCCGTGGGGTCGTCCTAGCATGGGCGGCATGCCCGAGATCGCCCCGCACGTCACCCGGATGCCCGGCTCCGGCGTCCGCCACATCCTGGAGCGCGCGCTGCGGCGGCCCGGCACGATCATCCTGGCTGTGGGCGAGCCGGGCGAGCTGACGGGGGAGCCTGTGCGTGAAGCCGCAGCGCTGTCGTGGCGGGCGGGTGAGATCCGCTACACGCCGAACGGCGGCATCCGCGAGCTGCGCGACGCGATCCGTGCGAAGCTCGCGCGGGAGAACGACCTCGACGTCGATCAGGAACAGGTCTGGGTCACGGTCGGCGCCACGCAGGCCCTCCACCTGGCGATGGCGCTGACGCTCTCGCACGGCGACGAGGTCCTCGTACCCGACCCGGGCTATACGACGTTCACGATGAACGCGCACCTGCTGCAGGCGGTGCCGGTGCCGTACCCGCTGCGCCCCGAGCGGGGGTTCCAGCCCGACCTCGACGAGCTCGAAGCCCTCGTGACGCCGCGCACCCGCGTTCTGATCGTGAACACGCCGTCCAATCCGCTCGGCTCGACGTTCGATCGCGCCACCCTCCAGGCGCTGCTGGCGCTCGCCCGCCGGCACGATCTCTGGGTCATCAGCGACGAGGTCTACGAGCGGTTCACCTGGGGGCACCCGCACGTCAGCCCGGCGACGCTCGACCCCGACGGACGCGTGCTCTCGGTCTTCTCGATGTCGAAGACGTACGCGATGACGGGCGCCCGCGTGGGCTGGCTGGTCACGCCGCCGGGGTGGCGCCAGACCATGCTGAAGGTCCAGGAGTCCGTCGTGAGCTGCCTGAACGAGCCGTCCCAGCGCGCTGCGGTCGCGGCGCTCACCGGTGACCAGATCGCCGTGGCCCGGAGCGCGGCGCACTACCGCGGGAACCTGGCGGCCGCGACGACCCTCCTCGACGAACGCGGGCTGCACTATCTCGCCCCGACGGGCGCGTTCTACCTGTGGATCGACGTCTCGCACCTCTCCGGGGGCGACGTCGTCGCCTGGTGCGAGCAGTTCCTCGACGAGCAGGGCGTCGCGGTGGCGCCCGGAAGCGCCTTCGGCGCGTCCGGCGAGGGGTGGATCCGCGTGTGCGTCGCCAGCGACAGGACCGAGCTCCTGGAGGGACTGCGGCGCATCCCGGCACCTGTGTGAGCGCCGCTCCCGCCGCCGCGGCACCGCGTGCGCAGAGCGCACGGGACGAGGACCCGCAGGGACGAGGCATCCGTCACCCGTACAATCGTCTGGACATGTCACCGCGCGCCCTGAAGCCTCTCGAGCCGTCTGCGACCCCTCCTGAGCTGATCCGCAACTTCTGCATCATCGCCCACATCGACCACGGCAAGTCGACGCTGGCCGACCGCATGCTGCAGATCACCGGCGTGGTCGCCGACCGCGACATGCGCGCGCAGTACCTCGACCGCATGGACATCGAGCGCGAGCGCGGCATCACGATCAAGTCGCAGGCCGTCCGCATGCCGTGGGCCGGCGCCGACCAGACGTTCGCGCTGAACATGATCGACACACCCGGTCATGTCGACTTCACCTACGAGGTCTCGCGCTCGCTGGCGGCGTGCGAGGGCGCGATCCTGCTGGTCGACGCCGCGCAGGGGATCGAGGCGCAGACGCTCGCGAACCTCTATCTCGCACTCGAGAACGACCTGCACATCATCCCGGTCCTCAACAAGATCGACCTCCCCGCTGCCGACCCGGAGAAGTACGCGGCCGAGCTCGCCGGCCTCATCGGCGGCTCGCCCGACGACGTCCTGCGCGTCAGCGGCAAGACGGGCATGGGCGTCGAGACGCTGCTGGACCGCATCGTCGAGCAGATCCCGGCTCCGAAGGGGAACGCGGATGCCCCGGCCCGCGCGATGATCTTCGACTCGGTGTACGACTCGTACCGGGGTGTGGTGACCTACGTCCGGATGGTCGACGGCAAGCTCGAGCCGCGCGAGCGCATCCAGATGATGTCCACGAAGGCGACGCACGATCTCCTCGAGATCGGCGTGTCGAGCCCCGAGCCCGTCCCGACGAAGGGACTCGGGGTCGGCGAGGTCGGCTACCTCATCACCGGCGTGAAGGACGTCCGCCAGTCCAAGGTGGGCGACACCGTCACCAACCAGCGCAAGCCGGCGACCGAGGCACTCGCGGGGTACACCGACCCGAAGCCGATGGTGTTCTCGGGCATCTACCCGATCGACCAGAGCGACTACGCCGACCTGCGCGAGGCGCTGGACAAGCTGAAGCTGTCGGACGCATCGCTGCAGTACGAGCCCGAGACCTCGGTGGCACTCGGCTTCGGCTTCCGCTGCGGCTTCCTGGGCCTCCTGCACCTCGAGATCGTCACAGAGCGGCTCTCGCGCGAGTTCGATCTCGACCTCATCACCACCGCGCCCTCGGTGACGTACGAAGTCACCACCGACACCGGGGAGACGGTCGTGGTGACCAACCCGAGCGAGTACCCGGACGGCCGCGTCGCGGAGGTCTCCGAGCCGGTGGTGAAGGTCGGCATCCTCCTGCCGAAGGACTACGTCGGAACCGTCATGGAACTGTGCCAGTCCCGTCGCGGCTCGCTCCTCGGGATGGACTACCTCAGCGAGGATCGCGTGGAGCTGCGCTACCACATGCCCCTCGGCGAGATCGTGTTCGACTTCTTCGACCAGCTGAAGTCGAAGACGCAGGGCTACGCGAGCCTCGACTACGAGCCCGCCGGCTCGCAGACCGCCGACCTCGTGAAGGTCGACATCCTTCTGCAGGGCGACAAGGTCGACGCATTCAGCTCGATCGTGCACCGCGAGAAGGCCTACGCCTACGGCACGATGATGACCGAGCGCCTTCGCAAGCTCATCCCGCGTCAGCAGTTCGAGGTGCCAATCCAGGCCGCCATCGGCGCCCGGATCATCGCGCGTGAGAACATCCGCGCCATGCGCAAGGACGTGCTGGCGAAGTGCTACGGCGGCGACATCTCCCGCAAGCGCAAGCTCCTCGAGAAGCAGAAAGAGGGCAAGAAGCGCATGAAGATGGTCGGTCGCGTCGAGGTCCCCCAGGAGGCGTTCATCGCCGCGCTCTCGGGAGACGTCGAGGGTCCTGCCAAGAAGTGATGCGGCTCGCGAAGTAGGCTGGAATCCATGCGTCGAGGAACCTTCCGTGACGACACCGTCGACTATGCCGCCGTCGGGGCGACCCAGGCGCCGGATCTGATGCAGTATCCGCCGGAGCGCAGCATCCCGGCGGAGCAGTCGTGGCGCATCGGCAGCGGTGAAGCGCGCTTCCAGGCGGCCGGCGAGGCCCTGCTGTCATGGACCGCGCAGCGCGGCGCCGGGCTGGAGGTCACCGACGTGCGGCCGGCGTCGGGTCCGATGTACTCGGGGGTGAGCTTCGACGCCGAGGGCAACCCGGTCGCACCCAGCCGCACCGAGGCCGAGCAGCGCTTCGACGCCGACGGCACGCCGTACGTCGGCCCCGGAACGACGATCCGCGTGGACGGGCGGGTCAAGGGCCTCCGCGCCGACGCCGAGCTGCGGGTGATCTTCGCGATCGAAGAGCCCCGCCGAGTGGGCTTCGCGCTCGGTACCGTGGGCGACTCGGTCGTGAGCGGCGAGGAGTCGTTCATGCTCGACTGGTACGACAACGACGAGGTCTGGTTCACGGTGCGCGCATTCGACGCCCCTCGCGCGGTGCTGTACCGCGTGCTGCCGGGACTCACCAAGCGCCGGCGGCGCGAGCTGTTCACCCGCTACCTGCGGGCCATCTCGCCGCTGTACACGACGCCCGCGTGAGGTGCTGATGGGATCGGCTCTTCCCCTCGGCGAGCCCGTTCCCGCGGACGGCTCGCTGCCCACCGGAACGGTGATCGATCCGGCGACCGACTTCGGGGTGTACCTCCACGTGCCGTTCTGCCGGGTGCGGTGCGGCTACTGCGACTTCAACACCTACACCTCGTCCGAGCTGCGGGGCGCGCGGCAGGACCAGTACGCCGACACGCTCGTGCAGGAGGTCCGGCTCGCGGCGGGCGTGCTCGCGCGCGCGGGGGGCAACCGGCCGGCGAAGACCGTGTTCTTCGGCGGCGGCACTCCGACGCTCCTGCCGCCCGGCGATCTCGGCCGCATGCTCGACGGGGTCCGCGAGACGTTCGGAGTCAGCGAGGGCGCCGAGATCACGGTCGAGGCCAACCCCGACACTGTGACGCCCGCCGTCGCGGCCGAGCTCGCGGCATCCGGTGTCACCCGGCTGTCCATCGGCATGCAGTCGGCCGTCCCGCACGTGCTCGCCGCCCTCGACCGCACCCACGATCCCGACAATGTCCGCACCGCCGTCGCGGCGGCACGCGCCGCCGGACTCGACGTCAGCGTCGACCTCATCTACGGCGCGCCCGGCGAATCGCTCTCGGACTGGCGCGCGTCGCTCGATGCGGCCTTGGAACTGGACTCCGACCACGTCTCGGCCTACGCGCTCATCATCGAGGACGGCACGAAGCTCGCGCGCCAGATCCGCCGGGGCGAGGTCGCCGCGCCCGACGACGACCTGCAGGCCGACATGTACGAGCTCGCCGACGAGCTCCTCGCCGCCGCGGGCTTCGAGTGGTACGAGGTCTCGAACTGGTCTCGAGGAGAGATGCACCGCTCCCGCCACAACCTCGCGTACTGGACGGGGACCGACTGGTGGGGCTTCGGGCCGGGTGCCCACAGTCACGTCGGCGGTGTGCGCTTCTGGAACGTCAAGCACCCCGCCGCGTACGCACAGCGGCTCGCGAGCGGCGAGTCGCCGGCTGCCGGACGGGAGATCCCGGATGCCGCGGCCCGGGCGCTCGAGAGCGTGCTGCTGCGTTCGCGCATCCGCGAGGGCCTGCCGATCGCCGAACTGCACCCCGACGGCCGCCGCGCGGTGGCGGCGCTCATCGCCGACGGGCTGATCGACGGTCCCGCGGCCGTGCGCGGCCGGGTCGTCCTCACGCTGCGGGGCCGGCTGCTGGCCGACGCCGTGGTCCGCGCCCTCACCGACTGAGCGCCGGCGGCTGCGGCCGCGGCCTGCCGCGACACGGCGAGCCGCGTGGCCGTTCGGCGATCCTGACGGAGCCATCGGATAGAATTGGCACTCCAGTCATGCGAGTGCCAGACGGCGCCAGATGCCACGCAGCGTGAGGAGGCGGGATGGTCAGCGAGCGGGGACTGCAGGTGCTGCGGGCGATCGTCCAGGATTACGTCGACACGCGTGAGCCGGTCGGCAGCAAGGCGATCGTCGAGCGGCACGCGTTCGGCGTTTCTGCGGCGACGATCCGCAACGACATGGCGCTCCTGGAGGACGAGGAGCTCATCGCCGCGCCGCACACCTCCTCGGGGCGCATCCCCACCGACAAGGGCTACCGGGTCTTCGTCGATCACCTCGCCGAGCTGCGCCCGCTGTCGCCGGCTCAGCGCGCGGCGATCGCGTCGTTCCTGGAGGGCCCGGGAGATCTCGACGACGTGCTGGTGCGCACCGTCCGGGCACTGACCCAGCTCACCGGCCAGGTCGCCATCGTCCAGTACCCCTCGTTCGCGCGCGCGACGGTCACGCACGTCGAGCTCGTGCAGCTCGGCGGCGGGCGGATGCTCGTGATCGTCGTCACCGACACCGGGCGCGTGTCGCAGCGCTTGACGTTCGTGGGCGAGGAATTCGACGACGCCGACCTCGCACGCATCCGCGCCGAGCTCGGCACCGTCCTCGTCGGCCGACCGGTGCGAGAGGGGCTGCAGCGCATCGCCGACCGGCTCGACGCACCCGCCGCCCAGACCCCCGCGCCCGCCCACGAGCGCGCCACCGATGAGATCGTCCGTGCCGTTGCCGAGGAGCTGGAGGAGTTCCGCCAGGACAAGCTGGTCATGGCCGGCAGCGCGAACCTCGCGCGTCGCGAGGCGGACTTCCGCGGAAGCATCTACCCGCTCCTCGAGGCGATCGAGGAGCAGGTCACGCTGCTGCGGCTGATGGGCGAGATGGTCGCTGACGAGCAGGGGCTCTCGGCCAGCATCGGCCGGGAGAACGACGCGTTCGGACTCGGTGAAGCCTCGGTCGTGGCGAGCGACTACGACGGCACCGGATCACTGGCCCGCGTCGGCGTGCTCGGTCCGACCCGCATGGACTACCCCACGAACCTCGCGGCGGTGCGAGCCGTCGCGCGTTATCTCACGCGCATGCTCGAGCAGGACGACAGCTCCCGCTGAGCGGACGCGCATCTACGATCCCGCGGCCCGCCGCGGCAGGAAGGCGAAAGTGGCTGACCATTACGAGGTCCTCGGCGTCGCACGCGACGCCACCCCCGACGAGATCAAGAAGGCGTACCGGCGCCTGGCCCGGCAGCTGCACCCGGACGTCAACCCGGGTGAGGACGCCTCCGAGCGGTTCAAGCTCGTGACGCACGCGTACGACGTGCTGAGCGATCCCGAGCAGCGCGCCCGCTACGACATGGGCGGCGGCGAGTCGCCGTTCGGCGGGGCCGGCGGCTTCGGCGGCTTCAACGACATCTTCGAGACGTTCTTCGGCGCAGCCGGCGGTTCGCGCGGTGGACGGCCCCGCTCGCGGCGCGAGCGGGGTCAGGACGCCCTCGTCCGCGTGACGCTCGAGCTCGGCGACGTCGTGTTCGGCACGCACCGCGACATCGACGTCGACACGGCGGTGCTGTGCGAGACCTGTCAGGGGTCTTGCTGTCAGCCCGGCACCGGCCCGGTGACGTGCGAGATCTGTCACGGCACCGGCAACGTCCAGCGCCAGGTCCGCAGCCTGCTCGGCAACGTCGTCACGTCGCAGCCCTGCAACGTCTGCCAGGGCTACGGCACCACGATCCCGTACCCGTGCGCGACGTGCCAGGGTCAGGGCCGCGTCCGCGCCCGGCGGACGGTGTCGCTCGACATCCCCGCCGGCGTCGAGACCGGCCTGCGCCTGCAGCTGCCCGGCTCCGGCGAGGTGGGCCCGGCCGGCGGCCCCAACGGCGACCTGTACATCGAGGTCACGGTGTCGCCCCACGAGGTGTTCAGCCGCGAAGGCGACGACCTTCTGGCGACCCTCGAGGTCTCGATGCCCGACGCGATCCTCGGTGCGACGACCACGATCGAGTCGCTCGACGGTCCCGTCGAGCTCGAGGTGCGCCCGGGCGTGCAGGCCGGTGACGTGCTCACGATCAAGGGCCGCGGCATCACGCCCCTCCGCGGCTCGCAGCGCGGCGACCTGCGCGTCGGCGTGCACGTCGTCACGCCGACGCGCCTGGATCACAAGCAGCGCGCCCTCATCGAGGAGTTCGCGAAGCGCACGAAGGCGCCGGCGCCCCGGCTGGCGGAATTCCACCAGGGCCTGTTCGCGAAGCTCCGCGACCGGTTCCGGAACGGCTGACCCGTGCCGCTGCACTTCCTCCTCGAAGAACCCGTCCACGCGATCGAGGGCGACGCCGTCACCCTGACGGGCGCCGAGGCCCACCACGCCGCGACCGTGCGCCGGGTGCGCGTGGGGGAGGAAGTCACCGTCGGCGACGGTGCGGGCGCCTGGCTCACCGGCGAGGTGGAGTCGGTGGCGCCGCGCGAGGTCGTCGTGCGCATCCGGGAGCGGACGGATGCCCCGCCTCCCGCGCCCCGGATCGTTCTGGTGCAGGCGCTCGCCAAGGGTGATCGCGACGAGCTGGCCGTCCAGACCGCGACCGAGCTGGGTGTCGACGAGATCGTCCCCTGGCAGTCGGCACGCAGCGTGTCGCGGTGGGACGCGGCCAAAGCCGCCAAGGGGCGGGCGCGATGGGCGTCGATCGCACGGGAGGCTGCGAAGCAGGCGCACCGCGCCTTCCTCCCCGAGGTGGCCGAGCTCACCACGACGGCCGGCCTGGTGCGCCGGGCTGCGGCATCCGTCGTCCTCGTCCTGGAGCCGGCGGCGAGCGAGCCGCTGAGCGCCCTGACGCTGGACCCGGCCGATCCGCGGGACATCGTGCTCGTCGTCGGTCCCGAGGGCGGCATCGCGCCCGAGGAGCTGGCTCTGCTCGGCGAGGCGGGCGCACGGCAGGTACGGCTCGGCGACACCGTGCTGCGCACGTCGACCGCCGGCCCCGCCGCTCTGGCCGTGGTCAGCACGGCACTCGGGCGGTGGTGACGGGAATCCCGTCCGCGGCGACCGACCCCGCGCGCGTCGCGAGTGCCGGGCCCGGCGCACGGACCCGTCGGTAGACTTGCCCGCATGAGCGAACCCTCGATCTTCACGCGTATCCGCAACGGGGAGATCCCGTCCGAGATCCTCGCGGAGACCGAGAACGCGTTCGCGATCCGCGACATCGCGCCGCAGGCGCCGGTGCACCTCCTCGTGATCCCGAAGACCGAGGAGTACCGCAACGTCGTGGAGCTGGCGGCCGGCGACCCGGAGCTCATGGCAGAGCTCGTGGGCCTCGCCAACACGCTGGCCGCCGAGCACGGCGACGGCGATTTCCGTCTCGTGTTCAACACCGGCCCGAACGCGGGTCAGACCGTCTTCCACGTGCACGCCCATGTGCTCGCGGGAGGCCTCGAAGAGAAGAGTGTGGGTGCCTGATCAACCTGCCGACGAGACCGTCGGCGAGCAGGGCCGGAGCGTGGAGCGCATCTGGGCCGACGGCGTGGCGATGGTGCAGCTGCTGGGACCTCAGGACCGCCTGCTGCGGGTGGTCGAGAAGGAGCATCCGACCGTCGACGTCCACGTCCGCGGCAACGAGATCACGCTGACGGGGGATGCCGCGGCCGTCGCGGCGGCCAAGTCCCTGGTCGACGAGCTCTTGGCGATGACCAAGGCCGGCCAGGCGCTGGGCGAGGAGGATGTCGCGTCGTCGAACCGCATCCTGCGCAGCGAGGGCGGCCCGCGGCCGTCCGAGGTGCTCGGCGAGGCGATCCTGTCGTCGCGCGGCAAGGTCATCCGCCCGAAGACGCTCGGGCAGAAGGCGTACGTCGACGCGATCGAGGAGAACACGATCGTCTTCGGCATCGGCCCCGCCGGAACCGGCAAGACCTATCTCGCGATGGCCAAGGCCGTGCAGGCGCTGCAGCGCAAGGAGGTCAGCCGCATCATCCTGACGCGGCCGGCGGTCGAGGCGGGGGAGCGGCTGGGATTCCTCCCGGGCACGCTCACCGACAAGATCGACCCGTACCTGCGGCCGCTCTACGACGCGCTCAACGAGATGATGGACCCCGAGCTCGTGCCCAAGCTCATGGCGACCGGCACGATCGAGGTCGCCCCGCTGGCCTACATGCGCGGGCGCACGCTCAACGACTCGTTCGTCGTGCTCGACGAGGCGCAGAACACCACGCCCGAGCAGATGAAGATGTTCCTCACCCGCCTCGGGTTCGGCACGCGCATGGTCGTCACCGGCGACATCACGCAGGTCGACCTGCCGCAGGGCGCGTCGGGCCTCCGCCTGGTCACTCGCGTCCTCGGTGACATCGACGACATCCACTTCGCGTACCTCACCAGCGACGACGTCGTCCGTCACACCCTGGTGGGGCGCATCGTCGACGCCTACAGCGAGTACGACGAGCGACGCCTCGCCGCCCGCCGCGAGCGGGACGAGGCATCCGAGTTCGCCAACCGCGCGGAGCGGCGCGCCGCGACCGCCCGCACCGGCGGGCCCCGTGATCACCTTCCGAAGCGAGGACGCCCATGACCATCGAGATCGGCAACGAGTCGGGCATCGCCGTCGACGAGACGGTGCTGCTGCGGCTGATGGAGCACAACCTCGCCGAGCTGCACGTCAGCGCCGACGCCGACGTCGCGATCCTGCTGGTCGACGAGGGCGCGATGGAGTCGCTGCACGTGCAGTGGATGGACGAGCCGGGTCCGACCGACGTCCTGAGCTTCCCGATGGACGAGCTGCGCCCGGGCACCGAGGACTCGCCGACCCCGCCGGGGCTGCTCGGCGACATCGTGCTGTGCCCGCAGGTGGCCGAGACGCAGGCGGTCGCCGCGAAGCACTCGACGCTCGACGAGCTCATCCTCCTGACCACGCACGGCCTCCTGCACCTGCTCGGCTTCGACCACGCCGAGCCGGAGGAGGAGCGCGAGATGTTCGGACTGCAGCGAGAGCTGATCGCCTCGTTCCAGGCATCCGAACGCCGACGACCCCGCGCATGACCGCGGCCCTCCTCCTCGTCGCCGCCGCCCTGCTGCTCGCGTTCGGGGCGCTCATGGTCGCCATCGACGCGGCTCTCGGGGTCACCTCGCGCGCCGACCTCGCCGAGCTCGGCGCCGAAGGTCGCAACGCGGCATCGCTGCGCCGCATCGCCGCCGATCCCGACGCGCACGCCAACGCCGTGATCTTCATCCGCGTGCTCGCCGAGACGACGGCCGCGGTGCTGGTGACGGTCGCGTTCGTCGATCTCTTCAACAACATCTGGTGGGCGATGCTCGCGGCCGCCGTGCTCATGACCGGGGTCTCGTACGTGGTCGTGGGCGCGAGCCCGCGCTCGGTGGGCCGGCTGCATGCGCGGGGACTGCTGCGCGGCGCGGCCCCGGTGATCCGCGGCGTCCGCATCATCCTCGGACCGCTCGCGCACGGTCTCGTCGCCCTCGGCACGCGCATCACGCCCGGCGCCTCGCGCGGCTCGTCGTTCGCCTCGGAGGAGCAGCTTCTCAGCATCATCGACGAGGCCGCCGAGAACGAGCTCATCGAAGAGGACGACCGCGAGCTCATCCACTCGGTCTTCGACTTCACCGACACGTTCGTGCGCGCCGTCATGGTGCCGCGCACCGACATGGTGACGGTGGATGCCTCGACCTCCACCCGTGAGGCGATGTCGATCTTCCTCGAGAAGGGCGTCTCGCGCGTGCCGATCGTCGACGACGACGCCGACGACGTGGTGGGTGTGCTGTATCTGAAAGACCTCGTGCAGTTCGGATTCCGCGACGAGAGCGGATGGCGCGACGCGCCGATCGGCCGCATCGCGCGCCCCGCCGTCTTCGTGCCCGAGTCGATGAAGGCCGAGACGCTGCTGCAGCAGATGAAGCGCGACGCGGTGCACGTCTGCCTCGTCGTCGACGAGTACGGCGGCGTGTCGGGTCTGGTCACCCTCGAGGACCTCATCGAGGAGCTCGTCGGCGAGATCTCCGACGAGTACGACCCCCGCGCCGCGGAGGTCACTGAGCTCGAACCGGGTCACTACCGGGTGAGCGCCCGACTGGGGCTCGACGAGGTCGGCGACCTGTTCGGCCTCGAGCTGGAGGACGACGACGTCGACTCGATCGGCGGCCTGCTCGGCAAGGCGCTCGGCCGGGTGCCGCAGCCGGGCGCGACCGCCGAGTACGCCGGCCTGGTCCTCACCGGCGGCGCGTCGCGCGGCCGTGGGCGCGGCATCTCGACGGTGTTCGTCGAGCGCGGCGACCCCGGCGCCGGCCGGGAGCGCGCGCCGCGCACCGGCGAGATCCGCATTGTGAGCCCACGCACCGGTGAGATCCGGCTGCCGAGGAAGGAAGACTCCGCATGACCGATTCCAAGGAAGCCCGGTCCGGGTTCGTCACGTTCGTCGGCCGCCCCAACGTCGGCAAGTCCACGCTCACGAACGCGCTGGTCGGCGAGAAGGTCGCCATCACCAGCGACAAGCCGCAGACGACCCGCCGCGCGATCCGCGGCATCCTGAACCGCCCGGGCGGCCAGCTCGTCATCGTCGACACTCCGGGTCTCCACAAGCCGCGCACGCTGCTCGGCCAGCGGCTGAACGACCTCGTCGAACAGGTGCTGGGCGACGTGGACGTCATCGGCTTCTGCGTGCCGGCGACCGAGAAGGTGGGCCCCGGTGACCGCCGCATCGCGGAGTCGCTTGACGGGTACGGGCGGGCGAAGAAGGTCGCGATCGTGACCAAGACGGATGCCGCGTCCCGCGAGCAGATCACCGAGCGGCTCATGGAGGTCGATCAGCTCCGCGAGGACTGGGCGGCGGTGATCCCGCTGTCGGCGCTCACCCGCGACCAGCTCGACGTGCTGAGCGACGAGCTGCTCGCGCTCATGCCGGAGGGGCCCGCGCTCTACCCGGAAGGCGTCGTCACCGACGAATCGACCGAGGATCGCATCGCCGAGATCATCCGCGAGGCGGCGCTCGACGGTGTGCGCGACGAGCTGCCGCACTCGATCGCGGTCGTCGTGCAGGAGGTGGAGCCTCGCGAGGACTCCGACCTCACCGATGTCTACGCCGACATCGTCGTGGAGCGCGACAGCCAGAAGGGCATCATCATCGGTCACAAGGGGTCCCGGCTGCGCGACGTCGGCGCGCGCGCCCGAGCGCAGATCGAGCCCCTTCTGGGGACCAAGGTTTTCCTCAAGCTGCACGTGCGGATCGCCAAGGAGTGGCAGCGCGACCCGAAGCAGCTGGGGCGCCTCGGCTTCTGACGCGCACCGGGCGGTGACGGATGCCGCGACCCGGCCGCCGTCGCCCGCCCACGCGGCTCAGCCGCCGGTGGGCGTCATCGCCGAGCGGATCACGACGATGTCTTCGCCGAACTCGGCGTCGGCCGCACGCTGCCAGCTTCCGTCGTCCCACACGACATCGACCCACAGCCACCCGTCCTGCGGCCACGAGCTCAGGTACGACGAGCCGAGACGGTCCGGCAGCTCCTCCTGGAGGCGCGCCAGAGTCTCGTCATCGCCCTTGCCCGGCCGTCCGCCGGTCGGGTCCTCCGGCCGGATCGGGTCGTAGAGCGCGAGCATGATGGGCGGCTGCGTCAGCGCGAACCGCTCGCCGTCATACGTGCCGCGGACGGCATAGGCGCCCCACGTCACGTCGCCCGACGACTCGTAGCTCTCGACCCCGTCCCACGTCCACCCGTCGAGGGGGATCCCGATGCACTGCGGCGGGTAGGACTCGGCCACCGCGCCGAGGCACAGCTGCGCGTCGCCCGCCACGTCCAGCACGGTCCCGGTCGCGGCGACCTCCTCCGACGGCGGCACCGGCGACACCTCGCCCAGAGCGGCCGGGGCGGGCGTGGCGGAGGGGGATGCGGTCGCGCAGGCGGTCAGCACGAACACGGCGACGGCGGCACTTCCGACGGCGCCGATGCTGCGACGAAGAGCTCTCATGCCTCCATGGTGTCGTGTGCGGCCGGATCGTCTCGACGGGCGGATGCCGCGGCATCCGCCCGTCATCGTTTGGCGCTCCGCTCGAAACCGGGTGTAGCCTGGTCGCATGCGCTTCCGCGGGCTTCTCCTTCTTAGCCGCCGCGACGAGACCTCGATCTAGGGCCTTTCTCGTCGCGGAGCTTTCGTCGGCCCGCATCATCAGGCATCGAGCCGACCCGATCGGGTGAACCGCTCGACAGACGAGAGAAGCGACAATCATGGAGAACAACCAGAAGCCCTCGGGCATGCCGATCCACAAGTATCGGCCGTTCCACGAGCAGATCACCGTGGACCTGCCCGACCGCACGTGGCCCGACCAGCGGATCACGACGGCACCTCGGTGGTGCGCCGTCGACCTCCGCGACGGCAACCAGGCGCTCATCGACCCGATGAGCCCCGAGCGCAAGCGCATCATGTTCGAGCTGCTCGTGAAGATGGGCTACAAGGAGATCGAGGTCGGCTTCCCGAGCGCGAGCCAGACCGACTTCGACTTCGTGCGCCAGCTCATCGAAGAGGGTCTCATCCCCGACGACGTCACGATCCAGGTGCTGACCCAGGCGCGCGCGCACCTCATCGAGCGCACCTACGAGTCGATCGCCGGCGCCAAGCAGGCGATCGTGCACCTCTACAACTCGACGAGCGTCCTGCAGCGGGAGGTCGTGTTCCGCACCGATCGCCAGGGGATCATCGACATCGCGCTCGAGGGCGCCCGACTGTGCCGCGAGTTCGAGAAGCGCATCCCCGAGACCCAGGTGTTCTACGAGTACTCGCCCGAGAGCTACACCGGCACCGAGCTCGAGTTTGCGCTGGACGTCTGCAACCAGGTCATCGAGATCTTCGAGCCCACCCCCGAGCGCAAGGTCATCATCAATCTGCCGGCGACCGTCGAGATGGCGACGCCCAACGTGTACGCCGACTCGATCGAATGGATGAGCCGGCGCCTCGCCCATCGCGAGAACGTCATCCTGTCGCTGCACCCGCACAACGACCGCGGCACCGCCATCGCCGCCGCGGAACTCGGCTACATGGCCGGCGCCGACCGCATCGAGGGGTGCCTGTTCGGCAACGGCGAGCGGACCGGCAACGTCGACCTGGTCGCGCTGGGGATCAACCTGCTCACGCAAGGCATCGACCCGCAGATCGACTTCAGCGACGTCGACCAGGTCAAGCGCACGGTGGAGTACTGCAATCTGCTGCCCGTGCACGAGCGCAGCCCGTGGGCGGGCGACCTGGTCTTCACCGCATTCAGCGGCTCGCACCAGGACGCCATCAAGAAGGGCTTCGAGGCCATGGACGCTCGCGCCGCCGCGCAGGGCGTGAGCGTCGACGACATCGAGTGGGCGGTGCCGTACCTGCCGATCGACCCGAAGGACCTGGGACGCTCGTACGAGGCCGTCATCCGCGTCAATTCGCAGTCCGGCAAGGGCGGCGTCGCCTACCTGCTGAAGACCGACCACGCCCTCGATCTGCCCCGCAAGCTGCAGATCGACTTCTCGGGAGTCGTGCAGGCCAAGACCGACGCCGAGGGCGGCGAGGTCACGAGCGAGCAGATCTGGAAGATCTTCACCGACGAGTACCTGCCCTCCGAGGTCGCCGACGAGCGCTGGGGCCGCTTCGAGCTGCTCGCGACGAGCACCCGCAGCGACATGTCGGGCGACGTGGGGCTCGACATCACGCTGCGCGACGGCGACGACCGGTTCGAGGCATCCGGTCGAGGCAACGGCCCCGTCGCGGCGTTCCTCGAGATCGTCCGCGCGCAGGGCTTCGACGTGACCCTGTACGACTACGTCGAGCACGCGCTCAGCGCGGGCGGCGATGCCCAGGCCGCCGCGTACATCGAACTCCAGGTCGACGGCGAACGCCTGTGGGGCGTCGGCATCGACTCGGACATCTCCACGGCATCGCTCAAAGCGATCGTGTCGGGAGTGAACCGCGCCATCCGCACGCGGCAGCGTTCCGGCGCCCTCGCAGGCGTCTGAACGCGAACCGTCGGCGGGTGCGCGCGGGTGATCCCCGCGCGCACCCGCCGGTGTTCGCAGGGATCGTGCGGCTGCGTCCTCAGCCTCGCGCGATGACGCGCGGACGCCTCAGGGCTTGACGATCGGGATGGTCGAGGTCTCGACGGCGACCTTCCGCCGGTACAGCGCACGCTGCTCGGGCAGGGAGATGTCGAAGATCACCGCGAGGAGACGGATGACCGCCGTCACCACGATGCCGACCACCGCCGCCACCACGATGTCGACGCCGAGCTCGTGCGCCGACGCCAGGACGAGGCATCCGACTCCCGCCGCGACCGCGTAGAGCGAGCCGACGTGCATGATCGCCACCGGCAGCCCCATGATCATGTCGCGCAGGATGCCGCCGCCGACGGCCGCGCACACGCCGACGAACACGGCGGGCACGAGCGGCAGGCCGAGCACGAGGGCTTTCGAGGTGCCGAACGCCCCGAACAGCCCGATGACGAGAGCGTCCAATCCGACGATGACGGCGTTGAGCCGCTGGAACACGCCGGCCAGCAGCATCCCGAACAGCGCCGCGCCCGTCGCCGTCAGCAGATACCAGTTGCTCTGCAGCGTCGTCGGCGCGACGTTCAGCAGCAGGTCGCGGATGAGTCCGCCGCCCATGCCGACGACGATGCCGATGATGGCGACGCCGAGGAGGTCGAGTCGTCGCTGCCCGCGGAAGCCCGACGCGAACAGCGCGCCCTGGATGCCGCCGAGGCCCACGGCGATGAGATCCGCCCACAGCGGGATCACGAAGACCTGCTCGTTCACGACTCCATTGTGACCGCACCCCGCGTCGGCGCGCGATTCACGGGATGTGGGTCCGCACCGCGTCGAGGAACCCGTCGACATCGTCGGTCCACAGCCGCACGGCGTCGATCTGTGCGCGACCGTGCGCCAGCCTCACCGTGACGGGGCGCTCGAGCACGATCAGGACATTGGTCTCGTTGGCGATGCGCAACGCCAGCGTGCAGCCGTGCGGCTCTTCGCGGATCTTGGGGGCCTTCTCCGTCACGTCTCGCGCGCGCTGAACCGTGCGGGCGGCCGGCACGGCGATAATCGAGGGGTGCCTACCTACCGCGACGAGGTCGTGGTCCTGCGCACCCACAAGCTGGGAGAAGCCGACAGGATCGTGACGATGCTGAGCCGTCGCCACGGCAAGCTGCGCGCGGTCGCCAAGGGCGTGCGGCGCACGTCGTCCCGTTTCGGGGCGCGCCTGGAGCCGTTCATGGTCGCCGACGTGCAGCTGTACCAGGGCCGATCGCTCGACATCGTGCAGCAGGCCGAGTCGCTCGGTTCTTACGGCGCCGACATCGCCGCGCACTACGACCGCTACACCTCGGCGCACGCGATGGTCGAGGCAGCCGATCGCCTCAACGAGGCGGAGGCCACCCCGCAGCAGTACCTGCTGCTCGTCGGCGGCCTCCGCGCGCTGTCGCGCGGCGAGCACGCGTCGCGCAGCGTGCTGGATTCGTACCTGCTGCGCGCGATGGCGCTCTCGGGATGGGCGCCCGGCCTCGGCGAGTGCGCGCGCTGCGGACGGCCCGGGCCCCACGACACCTTCGTGGCGCAGCAGGGCGGCATGATCTGCCGCGACTGCGCGCCGACCGGCGCCGCCCGCGTCCACGCGGCCACGGTATCGCTGCTGCGGTCGCTCATGGCGGGGGAGTGGGACGTGGTGGATGCCGCCTCCCCGGGCTCGACGGCTGCCGCCTCGGGCCTCATCGCGGCCTACGCGCAGTGGCACCTCGAGCGCGGCATCCGCTCGCTCTCGCACGTCTCGGCCGCCCCGGAGGAAGGCATCAGGTGACCCCGAAGCCCTACACGCACCGCGACGCGGTGCCCTACCGCCCGCTCGACTGGACCGGCGTGTACCCGCCCGAGTATCCGCGGGGTTCCGTGCCGAACCACGTGGCCATCGTGATGGACGGCAACGGACGCTGGGCGAACCGCCGCGGGCTCACGCGCATCGAAGGTCACAAGGCGGGGGAGGCGGCGCTGCTGGACGTGGTGGCCGGCGCGATCCAGGCCGGCGTCAAGCACCTGTCGGTGTACGCGTTCTCGACCGAGAACTGGTCGCGCTCGCCCGACGAGGTGCGCTTCCTCATGGGATACAACCGCGACGTGCTGCATCGGCGTCGCGACCAGCTCAACGAGTGGGGCGTGCGCATCCAGTGGGCGGGGCGCAAGCCCCGGCTGTGGTCGAGCGTCATCAAGGAGTTGCAGTTCGCCGAGCGCCTCACCGCGGGCAACGACGTGCTGACGCTGACGATGTGCGTGAACTACGGCGGTCGCGTCGAGCTCGTCGACGCGATGCGCTCGATCGCGGATGATGTCGCGGCGGGTCGCCTGAGGCCGTCGGCCGTCTCGGAGAAGCTGATCCAGCGGCGGCTGTATCGGCCCGACATGCCCGACGTCGACCTGTTCCTCCGCTCCAGCGGCGAGCAGCGCACGTCGAACTTCCTCCTGTGGGAGTCGGCCTACGCCGAGTTCGTCTTCCTCGACACCCTTTGGCCGGACTTCACCCGCGCCGACCTGTGGCATGGCATCGACGTGTACCTCGGGCGGGACCGCCGCTTCGGCGGTGCCGTGGACGTGCCGCGGGCGCCCACCGCCTGACACTTCATTTCACACACTCTGCACGATGCCCGGGATCGCCCGAGCGAGTTGAGTACACCCGTACTGTCGCCGATGCACCGGGGGGTGCGCCGACGACTTGGCGGCCGGAAGGCCTTCGAGTTGTGGTGTGGACATGAGTGATAAGAGCACGACGCGAGCGGCCTCGGTCGCCCAGCGGGCTGCGGCGGGCATGTCGTGGACGACGATGGCGATCCTCATCGCGACCGCCGTCGCGAGCGTCCGCGGCCTCCCCGCGATGGCGGAGTACGGGTGGGCGTCGATCTTCCTGTACATCCTTCCCGCGCTCGTCTTCATGGTGCCCGTCGCGCTCGTCGCTGCGGAGCTCGCGAGCGGGTGGAAGGGCGGCGTCTTCGTCTGGGTGAAGGAGGCGTTCGGCGAGCGGATGGGGTTCAGCGCCATCTGGCAGCAGTGGATCCAGAACGTCGTCTGGTATCCCGCGCAGCTGGCGTTTTTCGCATCGGCCCTGGCCTACGTGTTCAATCCCGCGCTGGCCAACAACGGGCTGTTCACCGGTGCCGTGATCCTCATCGTGTACTGGTTCTCGACGTTCATCGCCTTCCGCGGCGTCAAGGCCTTCGCCGGGGTCAGCAAATGGGGCTTCATCGCCGGCACGATCATCCCGTCGCTCGGCCTCGTGCTCTTCGCGATCCTGTTCCTGACGTCCGGCGGCAAGTCGGAGCTCCCGCCCGTGACCGAGGCGCAGTGGTTCCCGACGTGGACCGGCCTGGCGAGCATCGTGCTCATCGTGAGCAACTTCCTGTCGTACGCCGGCATGGAGATGAACGCCGTCCACGTCAACGAGATGGACAAGCCGTCGAAGAACTTCCCGCGCGCGATCGTCCTGGCCTCGGTCGTCATCCTGATCGTCTTCATCTTCCCGACACTCGCCCTCTCCGTCGGCGTGGCCCCGAACGACGTCAACCTGACGCAGGGCGTGCTGCAGGCCTTCGACGTGTTCTTCCAGCAGCTGGGCATGCCGTGGGCGACCACGGTGATGGCGCTCCTGATCGTCTTCGGCATCCTCGCCTCGGTGGTGACGTGGATCCCGGGCCCGAGCAAGGGCCTGCTGCTCGTCGGCCGCCAGGGTTACCTCCCGCCGAGCCTGCAGAAGACCAACAAGAACGACATGCAGGTGCCCATCATGGTGGTGCAGGGTCTCATCGTGACGGTCCTGGCCGTGCTGTTCGCCATCGTGCCGTCGGTGCAGAGCGTGTTCTGGATCTTCTCGGCGATGGCCGTCCAGCTCTACCTGATCATGTACATGATGATGTTCCTCGCGGCGATGAAGCTGCGGCGCACGCACCCCGATGTGAAGCGCGGATTCCGCACGCCGGCGATGGGCCTCTTCGGCTGGCTCGGCTTCCTCGCCAGCCTCCTCGCCTTCCTCATCGGCTTCGTGGAGCCGGAGGGCAGCGGCATGGGGCAGCTCACCTACACCCTGCTGCTCGTCGGCGGCATCGTCGGACTCGGGATCTGGCCCTTCATCATCATGATGTTCCGCAAGGACAGCTGGAAGATCCATCCCGAGGTCTCCCACGCGCACGAGGACGGCGATGTGGACGCGACCAAGACGGAGCCCGCGACGAGCTGACTCCCGCCTGTTGACCCGCCCCGGAAACCGACCCTCTCGAAAAGGAAAAGAAGATGCTGCACAAGCGCGACAACATCCGTGACGATCTGCTCGACGAGGTGTTCTCGTCGACGGACCTGTCGATCTCGATGCCGAAGTACCGGATGCCCGAGAAGGAGCACCTCGCCAAGCACGCCTATCAGGTGGTCTCGGACGAGCTGATGCTCGACGGCAACTCGCGCCAGAACCTGGCCACGTTCTGCCAGACCTGGCTCGAGCCGGAGGTCCGGCTGCTGATGGCCGAGACGCTCGACAAGAACATGATCGACAAGGACGAGTACCCCCAGACGGCCGAGATCGAGGCCCGCTGCGTGCACATCCTCGCCGACCTGTGGAACTCGCCTGACGCCGTCAACACCCTGGGCACGTCGACGACGGGCTCGAGCGAAGCGGCGATGCTCGGCGGCATGGCGCTGCTGTGGAACTGGCGCAAGCGTCAGCGCGCGGCGGGCAAGCCGACCGACAAGCCGAACCTCATCTCGGGGCCGGTGCAGGTCTGCTGGCACAAGTTCGCCCGCTACTGGGACGTCGAGCTGCGCGAGATCCCGATGGACGGCGACCGGTTCCTGATGACCCCGGAGGAGGTGCTCAAGCGGGTCGACGAGAACACGATCGGCGTCGTCCCGACCCTCGGAGTGACGTTCACCGGAGGCTTCGAGCCCGTGCAGGCCGTCAGCGAGGCGCTGGACAAGCTGCAGGCCGACACGGGCCTGGACATCCCGATCCACGTCGACGGGGCCAGCGGCGGGTTCCTCGCGCCGTTCACCGCTCCCGACATCGTGTGGGACTTCCGACTGCCGCGGGTGAAGTCGATCAACACCTCCGGTCACAAGTTCGGCCTCGCCCCGCTGGGCGTGGGCTGGGTCGTGTGGCGGGATGCCGCGGACCTGCCCGAGGAGCTCGTCTTCAACGTGAACTACCTGGGCGGCAACATGCCCACGTTCGCGCTGAACTTCTCGCGGCCCGGTGGGCAGATCGTGGCGCAGTACTACAACTTCCTGCGCCTGGGCCGCGAAGGCTACCGCAAGGTGCAGCAGTCCTGCTACGACACCGCGATGTGGCTCTCGGACGAGATCGAGAAACTCGGTCACTTCGACATCATCAACGCCGGCCGCCCGGACGAGGGCATCCCGGCAGTGTCGTGGAAGCTGAAGGACGGTGTCGACCACGGGTTCACGCTGTTCGATCTCGCCGACCGCCTCCGCACC
The DNA here is from genome assembly GCF_033548675.1 of Microbacterium sp. M3. NCBI lineage: Bacteria > Bacillati > Actinomycetota > Actinomycetes > Micrococcales > Microbacteriaceae > Microbacterium > Microbacterium sp. M3. The sequence goes on along the minus strand of NZ_JAWTZT010000002.1, from coordinate 560,577 downwards.
CGCGGCTGGCAGGTGCCCGCGTACACGATGCCACCGAACCGGGAGGATCTGCCGATCCAGCGCATCCTGGTACGCGCCGGATTCAGCCGCGACGAGGCCGCGCTCCTCATGGACGACTACCGCGCCGCGATCGCGCACTTCGACCGGCATCCGATCACGGTGCCGATGACCGAGGAGGAAGCCGGCGCCTTCCACCACTGACGGTCGCCGCAGCGCATCGGCCCGTCGCCCCCCTTTCGGGGCGGCGGGCCGACGCGTGCGACACGCTACGATCATCCGGTGCGCGCGCCCAGACCTCGAGCCACCCGACTGCGACGCGAGTCCTGGGGCTTCGCGATCGGATCGGTCTTCTTCGCCGTTGGGGTCGTCCCGTGGTACGCCGATGCCGTCGGCCCGGTCTGGGACGCCGCGACGTTCTTCGCAGGCTCGATCTTCTTCACGCTCGCCGGGTTCATCCAGCTCGCCCTGAGCGGCCGGCGTCCGCCGCGCCGGACGTCGTCGCCCGCCGACTTCGCCGACTGGTGGTCGGCGGCCATCCAGTTCGTCGGCACGCTCCTCTTCAACGTGAGCACGGGCGCCGTGCTGGTGGGCGCGATCCAGGCGACGTCGACGCCGTCGACGGGATGGACTCCGGATGCCTGGGGCTCGGCCGCGTTCCTGCTCTCGAGCATCGTCGCGCTCGTGGCCGCCTACCGCCGGCACGAGCTGTGGGACCACGATGCCCGCACTGTGCACGGCACCTGGCTCAACATGGCCGGGTCGGTCGCCTTCGGCTTCTCGGCGGTCGGCGCGTACGTGCTCCCCGCGACCGAGGAGCTCTTCAACCTGCGGTGGGTGAACCTCGGCACCTTCGTCGGGGCCGTCTGCTTCTTCCTCGCGGCGGTGCTCGCGCGCAGGTCGCTGGAATACCAGGAGCAGCACGGGGAGTTGTCTCCAGCATGACGGATGCCATCAAGATCGACGTGTGGAGTGACATCGCCTGCCCCTGGTGCTACATCGGCAAGCGGAATCTGGAGAAGGGGCTGGCCGAGGCATCCGGCGACGACGACGCCCCCGCGGTGGAGGTGGTCTACCACTCCTTCGAGCTCTCACCCGACACGCCCATTGACTTCGAGGGCGACGAGCTGGACTTCCTCGCGAAGCACAAGGGAATGCCGCGCGCACAGGTCCAGCAGATGCTCGAGCGCGTGACCGGTGTCGCCGCCGACGCGGGGCTGGAGTACCGCTTCGACCTGCTCAAGCACACGAACACGGTCAAGGCCCATGAGCTGCTCCACTTCGCCAAGGAGCAGGGACGCCAGCACGAGCTCGCCGAGCGACTGATGTCGGCGTACTTCACCGAGGGGCGTCATCTCGGTCGTGAGGACGAGCTCGTCGCCCTCGCCGTGGACGCAGGCCTGGACGCCGACGCCGCGCGCCTGGCGCTGCAGAGCGGACGCTACCTCGACGCCGTCCGGGCCGACCAGGCGCAGGCCACCGCCTACGGGATCAACGGGGTGCCGTTCTTCGTCATCGACGGGAAGTACGGCGTCTCGGGCGCACAGCCCGCCGAGGCGTTCGCGCAGATCGTGCGGCAGGTCTGGGCCGAGCACCGCGAGCCCGCGGACGTCACCGCCTGACCCCTTCCCTTCCCTTCCCCCTTTGTCGCGTGCGGGCGCGTCCGCCCGCACGCGGCCTCTCCCCAGCTGCAGAGCGCGTTCAGCCGGCAGCCGGATTCCTGTAAGAGAATGGAACGCGTGACGACTGCCCTCGCCCCCGCGCGTCCCCTGCGCATCGGGTCCATCGAACTCGACGCCCCCGTGGTGCTCGCGCCGATGGCCGGCATCACCAACACCGCGTTCCGGCGGCTCTGCCGCGAGTACGGCGCCGGCCTCTACGTGAGCGAGATGATCACGACGCGTGCGCTCGTCGAGCGGAACGCGACCACCATGCGGCTCATCACGCATCACGAGTCGGAGAAGCCGCGCTCGATCCAGCTGTACGGCGTCGACCCCGCGACCACCGAGGCCGCCGTGCGCCTGCTCGTCGAGGAGGACCGCGCCGACCACATCGACCTCAACTTCGGCTGCCCCGTCCCGAAGGTGACCCGCAAGGGCGGGGGAGCGGCGCTGCCGTGGAAGCTGGGCCTCTTCCGCGACATCGTGACGCGCGCCGCGCGCGCCGCCGGCGACATCCCGCTCACCGTCAAGATGCGCAAGGGCATCGACGCCGACCACCTCACCTATCTCGACGCCGGCCGCATCGCGGAGGACGCGGGTGTCGCGGCCGTCGCCCTCCACGCCCGCACGGCGTCGGAGTTTTACTCGGGCGAGGCCGACTGGTCGGCGATCGCGCAGCTGAAGGAAGCGGTCACCAGCGTCCCCGTGCTCGGCAACGGCGACATCTGGTCGGCCGACGATGCGGTGCGGATGATGGGCGAGACCGGCTGCGACGGCGTCGTGGTCGGGCGCGGCTGCCTCGGCCGGCCGTGGCTGTTCGGCGATCTCGCCCGCGCGCTCGGGTCGCCCGGTGCCGCGCCTGCCCGACCTGTCGACGCGACCCTCGGCTTCGTGGCACGCGCCTTCCGCCGCCACGCGGAGCTCCTCGTGGAGTTCTTCGAGGACGAGGGCCGCGGCTGCCGCGACATCCGCAAGCACGTGGCCTGGTACTTCAAGGGCTATCCGGTAGGCGGAGAACTGCGCGCGAGCCTGGCCACGGCGTCGACCCTCTCCGAGATCGACGAGCTCCTGGCGACGCTCGACCTCGACGCACCGTATCCCGGGGCTGCGGCGGAGGGCCAGCGCGGTCGCGCGGGCACGCCCAAGCGCCCGGCGCTGCCCGACGGCTGGCTGAACTCCCGCGAGCTCAGCGCCGCGGCATCCACCGCCATCGCCGAAGCGGAACTCGACCACAGTGGGGGCTGACCTCGACCGGCCGGCGTCCGATCGCCCCGGCGGGTACGACGACGCCGACGCCGCCCGCTTCCACGCCGAGCGCCACCGATCCCAGCGCGACGACTTCGCCCGCGATCGCGCGCGCGTGCTGCACTCGGCGGCCCTGCGCCGCCTGGCCGCGAAGACGCAGGTGCTGAGCCCGGCCAGCCCCGCCGACTTCGCCCGCAACCGGCTGACCCATTCGCTCGAGGTCGCGCAGGTGGGTCGCGAGCTCGCGACCGCGCTGAACCTCGCGGCCGACGTCGTCGACACGGCGTGTCTCAGCCACGACCTCGGCCACCCGCCGTTCGGCCACAACGGGGAACGCGCCCTCAACGAGTGGGCCGAGGGCTTCGGCGGCTTCGAGGGCAACGCGCAGACCCTGCGCATCCTGACCCGCCTCGAGCCCAAGGTGATCGACGCCGACGGCCGCAGCTTCGGACTCAACCTGACCCGTGCGAGTCTCGACGCGTCGTGCAAGTACCCGTGGACCGCCGACCACCCGCTGCCCGACCCCGGCGGCCGGCTGAAGTTCGGCGTGTATCCCGAGGACGAGGACGTCTTCCGCTGGCTCCGCGCCGACGCGCCCGGCCGCGTGCGCTGCATCGAGGCAGAGGTCATGGACCTCTCCGACGACATCGCATACTCCGTGCACGACTTCGAGGACGCGGTCGTCAACGGCTATCTCGATCCCGCCCGCCTGGTGGATCCGCGCGAGCACGACTGGCTGCTCACCGCCATCCAGTCGTGGGTCGGCTTCGACTTCGCGCGCGACGAGCTCGAGGACGCACTGTTCCGGCTGACACGGATGCCGGAGTGGATCGACGGGTTCGACGGCACGCGGGCGGCGCTCGCGAGCCTGAAGAACCTCACATCCGACCTCATCGGCCGCTTCGCGCGCGCCGCCACCACCGCGACGCGGGAGTCGTACGCCGGCTCGGTGCTCACCCGCTATCGCGGGCACCTCGTCGTGCCGCGCGTCGTCGAAGCCGAGATGGCGGTGCTCAAGGGCATCATCGGCGCGGCGGTCGTCTCGATCGAGGGGCGCAAAGACCTCTACAAGGAGCAGCGACGCGTCCTCAAGCGCCTGGCGACGGCGCTGTGGGAACGACCCCAGGCGCTGGATCCGCTGCACGCGCAGGATTTCGCGGCGGCGCAGACGGATGCCGCACGCCGGCGTGTCGTCGTCGATCAGGTCGCGAGCCTGACCGACCAGCTGGCCATCGCATGGCACGGGGCCCTCGTCGGGGCGGTGGACGCGGCATCCATCGGCGTCTGGGCGCCGGGCGCGCGGCCCATGGACGCGCGATCGCAGGCCGGCCACGACGCGGCCGGAGCGCGCTGATGCCGGGGCGCATCCGGCAGGCCGACGTCGACGAGGTCAAGTCCCGCACCAACATCGCCGACATCATCGGCGAGCGGGTCGCGCTGAAGTCCGCCGGCGTCGGCTCGCTGAAGGGCCTGTGCCCCTTCCACGACGAGCGCAGCCCCAGCTTCAACGTGCGACCGCAGGCCGGCTTCTACCACTGCTTCGGCTGCGGCGAGTCGGGCGACGTGTACTCGTTCCTGCGCGCGATGGACCATGTGACGTTCACCGAGGCCGTGGAGCGACTCGCCGGACGGATCGGCTACACGCTGCACTACGAGGACGGCGGCGCCGCTCCCGAGCACACCGGCCGCGCCCGGCTGTACGCGGCCAACGCCGCCGCGGCAGAGTTCTTCCGCGCGCAGCTCATGACGCCCGAGGCCGACATCGCTCGCCGCTTCCTCGGGCAGCGGGGCTTCGACGCCGGCGCGGCCGCCCACTTCGGCGTCGGGTTCGCACCCAAGGGCTGGTCGGGCATGCACTCCGCACTGCGCGGGCAGGGCTTCTCCGACGAGGAGCTCTCGTCGGCGGGTCTCGTGTCGCAGGGCCAGCGAGGCGTCTACGACAGGTTCCGCGGACGCGTGGTGTGGCCGATCCGCGACGTCACCGGCCAGGTGATCGGCTTCGGCGCGCGGCGGCTCTTCGACGACGACAACGGCCCCAAGTACCTCAACACCCCCGAGACGACGATCTACAAGAAGGCGCAGGTGCTGTACGGGCTCGACCTCGCCAAGCGCGACGTCTCACGGGAGCACCGCGTCGTGGTCGTCGAGGGCTACACCGACGTCATGGCGTGCCACCTCGCCGGGATCACCACGGCGATCGCCACGTGCGGCACGGCGTTCGGCGCCGACCACATCACCGTCCTCCGGCGCGTCATGGGCGACGACTCCACCGCGGGGGAGGTCGTGTTCACGTTCGATCCCGACGCCGCCGGTCAGAAGGCGGCGCTGCGCGCGTTCGCCGACGCCAAGCGCTTCAACGCGCAGACCTACGTGGCCACCGGCCCCGACGGACTCGACCCGTGCGACCTGCGCCTCGCTCGCGGTGACGGCGCCGTGCGGGCCCTCCTCGAGACGAAGGTCCCCATGGTGGAGTTCGTGCTCGATCAGCGCATCTCGGGCTACGACCTGGCGAGCGTCGAGGGGCGCGTGGGCGCGCTGCGCACCGCGGCGCCCGTCGTCGCGGAGCTGCGCGACCCGCTGCTGCAGCCCGAGTACATCCGCGTCCTCGCCCGGCGCCTCGGCATGGACACCGAGGACGTGCGCCGTGAAGTGGAGCGGTCGGCCCGCGGCGGCGGTGCACGGCGCGACGCCGGCCCCGCCTCCGAGGCGCTCGCCGCCCCGGGCGAGGATGCCCCCATGCGGGTCACGGTCGCCACGCTGCCTCGGACGCCCGAGGTCGGACTCGAGCGCGACGCGCTCATGGGCGTGCTGCAGTTCGGGCACCGCATGGACCCGACGCTCGTGGCGCGAGCGCTCGATCTGCCGTTCCGGCACCCCGCGCTGGACGCCGTGCGCTCCGCCGTCCAGGAGGCGCCCGGCATGCAGCGGCCGGGATGGTCGGTGGATGCCGTCGCCACCGTCCGCGAGCCCTACCGGGCCCTCGCGGCCGAGCTGCTCGCCGGCGACTTCCCTGCCCTCAGCGACGACGGAGCGGTGGCCTCGGCCAGCGATCTCGCCCGCCGGCTCGTGATCAGAGGCCTCGACCGCGAGAAGGCGGAGCTGCTGGGTGCCATCCAGCGGGTGCCCGCCGACTCCGACGAAGGGCGCAGCATCCGTCTGCGCCTGCGTGAGATCGACGCGGGACGGCAGGCTGTCGTCGACGAGGCGTCCTGACCCGCCGCGTCCGGCTGGCATCGTCGCCGGGAGCCAGGCAGGATGAGGGGATGGCTCGACGAAGAGATGCGGATGCCGCGATCGACTGCTCCGATCTGTCCATCGCCCGCGGCGGCCGCGGCGGCCCCTCGCAGCGCGTCGTCGACGGCGTCTCCTTCCGGCTTCCGCACGGGGGTGTCCTGGCCGTCATGGGTCCGACCGGATCGGGCAAGTCGTCGCTGGCCGCCGTGCTCGCCGGCGCCGACGAGCCCGGACTGGCCGTCGTCGGCGGGAACGCGCTCGTCGAAGGCATCCCGGTCCGGCGCCCCGGGCGGGCTCACCGCTACCTCACCTACTACGCCGGCTATCTGCCGCAGTCCGCCGGCGCGCGGCTTCCGGCGCGCCTCACCGTCTCGGAGGTCATCGGCGAGCCGATCACGAGCCGTGATCGCAGAGTGAGTGCCCGTGGTCTCGCCGTGCGTGTGGCGTCGCTGCTCGATGAGCTGATGCTCCCGCTCGGCGCGGCGGCGAAGTACCCCTACGAGCTCAGTGCCGGCATGCGTCAGCGCGTCGCGCTCGCGCGCGCCCTCGTGCTGCAGCCCCGCGTGCTGGTCGCCGACGACCCGTTCGCCAACATGGACGTGGAGGTGCGGCGCGCCGCCCGGGAAGCGGTCCTGCGTCGGCGTGATGAACTCGGGATGGCGGCTCTCGTGGTGACGAACGAGGCCGAGGTCGTCAAGGAGCTCGACGCCGATGTGCTCGTCCTTCGCGCGGGCCACGCCGTCGCCTACGGGCACGGAACGAACGATCTGCTGTGGACGCCGAGCGGCGGCGCTGATCGACGGCTCGTGAGCTCGTGATCACCGCCGGGTTGGTCAAGAGCATGCGCTGAGCTTTGCTAGGATGGACTGGTTGCCCGCGCGAGAGCGCGGACCATTCCTCCATAGCTCAATTGGCAGAGCAATCGGCTGTTAACCGATAGGTTCTTGGTTCGAGTCCAAGTGGGGGAGCGAAGGCCTCGAGGCTCCACCCTCGAGGCCTTCATTCGTTTGTCGAACATGTCTCGCGTGGCCCGCGGGAAGAGCTGAGCCGAGATGCGCGATCGATCGAAGTCAGCCCCCGTCGTGCCGGTTCACGGCGATGTTCCGGCACCCGCTCCGATCTACCGGTCCGTTCCTCTGCTCGTCGCGCTGGCGCTCTTCGCTGCTTCGGTCGCCTGGACCGTCGTCCTCGTCCTCCTCGGTGTCGAGCCGGCGATGCTCCCCATCGATCTTCCGGCGCCGTGGCTCTTCCTCTACCTCGCGCCGTCGGTCGCGGCGATTCTGCTCGCGCTGCGCGGACTCACCGTGTGGGCGCTCGCTGCGACGGTGCTGAGTCTCGGTCTCGTGGTGACCGGTGTCGCCACCGCGGTGGTCGTGGTGGTCGCGCTGCTCACGGTGCGCGGGATCCGTCGCCAATGGGCCGCCCACGATCTCGACACCGTGCTCACGACCGCCGCCGCCCGTGATCTGCCCGTCCTTGCGGTGCAGCACGTGGCCGGCGAGGCGAAGAAGCGCAAGACGGCGCAGACCACCCAGCTGCAGGTGCGCGACGTCGACACCGGAGAGCTCGCCACCGCGCGGGTGTGGGGCCGCGTCCGTGTCGGCACCCTGCTCGTGCGTCAGGGGATGAACATCATCGCGCAGGCGCCTCCTGGCGCGGAGGACGAGCTGCGGCGCTGGGTCGAGCGCGAGAACCGGCGACGCTGACGGTCGAAACACGGGGAGTGACTCGCGGACGGTCGGCTGGATCGGAGGCCACGCAGCCCTTTCACCAGATATGCGTGAGGCGAACCGAAGCAGCGCGCGGCAGACTCGCGGCAATGGCGGCCTGCAAGCCGCCCCGGGGGGATCATGTCGTCGATGTCTTCGCACGCTCACGAGGCGCGTGCCACCAAGCGTTTCACCGTCATGCTGACCGTCTGCGCGGTTCTCGCATCGCTTTTCATGCCCGTCGGCGGGCAAGCCGCATACGCGGCGAACGGACAGCTCGTGCTCGAGCAGCTGCCGATGGATGACACGTGTGAAGGGCTGGCCAAGACGGGAACGCCGCCGTTCGACGCCGCAGACGGCGAAGGCCTCGACTCCGGTCCCGGCAACTGTCTCGTTCGCGTCAACGACTCGATCTTTCAGAACTACTCGGTGTCGCTCACCGGGCTCGACGCCGGGCAATCGACGAACAACGTGGTGCTCGAGTTCACGATCCACCCCGGCAGCGATGCGAAGCTGCAGCTGACCGGTCCCCTCGGTGGCGGGATGCCCGACGGGTGCCTGAGCGGCACCGGGATCAACCCTGCCTCGTCTCAGCGCACCAACGCCGACGGCTCGATCACTGTGATCTGCAACCAGGGCACGATGTCGTCGAACGTGGCGGTCGTGCAGTTGGTGTACGAGTTCGCCGGTAACACCCCGATCCCTTCGACTGCCTACGTCACCGCCAAGGCCTACACCGCTGATCCGTTGATCTCGCCGGCCCCCGAGGTCACGGGTCCGGTGGTCGAGGTGACGGGCACGGCGGCGTGGGAGATCAAGAAGTCGATTCGCACCGATGCGCCGGCCAACGGCCCATTCCGCGTCAACACCGCTGACGGCCCGTGGATCAGGATGCACTACTGGCTTGACCTCACCAATCAGAAGGCGCTGGGTGGCGGCTCCGACCTGCAGTGGCCAGCTACGTTCTACGACCGGCTGTCTGCGTTCCCGAACGCGATCATCGACAATTGCTCACTGCTGAACCTGAGCCTGCCGCTCAGCGCCGCCTCAGGGTGGAGCACGTCATGTCCGATCAACCAGGTGCAGGGACCGAACGGCTGGCCGATCTCGCTTACCCGGCAGGCCAGCGGCGCCGTCGCCGGAGTGCGGCTGCAGGTACGCGTTCTCATCCCGGCGAGGGACTTCTACCGCACGCTCGACCCGGATTGGGAGCAGGGCGATCTGCCGCCTTCGGGCACGGTGAACTGGCAGAATGCCCTGACCGAGACCGACGGATGGCACCTTATCGGCGGGCAGGTGAACAACCCGACCGGCACGCCCGACCCCGCACCGGGCTTCGAGTCGGGCTGGGACGGTACGACGGCCTCGGGCGACAACATCGTGGACAGCCAGCTGAATCTGACCGAGCCTCGGTGGGATCTCGCGAAGAGCGTTGTCAGCTCGCAGTATCAGGAGCGCGACACCGACCTGAATCCGAACACTCCGGCGGTGCGCGGCTTCATCGTGACCTACCGCCTGGCGATCGGGGAATCGAACGGCACGATCGTGTCGGACACCCTCGACGCGATGGACTTCACCGACGTACTCAGCGACGTCGACGGGTTCACGCAGAACGCGATCCGTGTCTCCTGCGGCGCGACTCCGAACGCACGTAATGCCGGCACGATCGCGTGCTCGGAGGCTGTCGACGGCCGCACCACGATGACCTACACGCCGTCGCCGGACCGCAACAACTGGGACGGCAATGGAAATGACACAGGTCAGCCGCTGAAGAACAGCAGCTTCGACGTCCAGTTCTTCATCCCGGTTCCCGAGCTGCCGCCGCTGTGCACGACGCCGTGGGACAAGACCTACAGCTTCACCAATGAGGCGCGCGAAACCGAGGGCTGGACCGCCGGTGACTGGCCGATCAACCGCACGGGCCTCGAGCCCGGCTGGGATCCTGCCACCGGTGCCCCGGCGACCGGCAACAACATCACGTCGGCGTCGATCCGGTTCAACACGGCCACGCAGAACTGCGGCACCTTGGACGGCGACAAGCGCTACGAGGGCATCACCGGCGGCTTGAACGCCTGGAACCAGTTCACGCCCGGCGACGTTGTCAACTCCCACGTCTGGACGACCGCGACGGCAGAGCCGGTGCGGGTCGGCGCGCCGATGCTAGGGCTGTGCGATGTGTTTGACGTGTCGGTGTGGCGGATCGTCGGCGACCCGCTGGCGCCGGTGACCGGCGCGGACCCGAACCCGCACCTGCAGCAGAACCCGGTGAACCAGCCTGGTGGCGCGATCGTGACGAACCCGAACTTCAGTCTGAACAACTACGTGATCGAGTACGCCGTGGGCACGAACTCGGTGAACACCCAGACCGGCACCGGCAACGGGCTCAACGCGGCCATCAACACCACCGAGGCGGCGGGATGCCGTACGCATCCGGGCCCGTGGTCCTCCGATCCCGCCGCGGCCTTCGGTGCGGACTGGCGTGACGAGGTCAACATGGTCCGCGTGCGGCCGACGGACCCGGATCGGGTCGAGGCAGGCCCCTTCACTCTCGGTCTGTATGTGCCGCTGCAGGCGCGCTGGCAGTACAACGGCGGCCCGCACGCCGGGCAGACGATTCCCGCGGGCATCCAGATGAACAACGTCGGCGCCTTCCCGGAGTACGACGCGAGCCGGAACATCCAGTGGGTCACGCAGGCGCGCCAGGTCGCGCCGGCCCACCCCACCGCCGGAGCGAAGGACTACACCTACGGCACTGACCCGTGGGGTGCTGGCCTGTGGGCCGACGGTTCGACATTCGCACCGGGCACACAGATCTACTCCCGAGTGTCGTTCAACGCCGACAATCCGAACCTCGGCAACAACGCCCGCGTCGGCTGGAACTACGGTCCGCAGACTGCGGGAGCGCACGGTGCGGTGCCGATCGGCTTCCCGGTGAGCGACCCCATGGTCTGCGACACGTGGGACGTATCGACGCTGAAGCTGTCTCGTGCGAACATCGCGATCCAGACGAATGTCGATGTGCCGGCGGACTACGTCATCGAGTACGCGATCGGCTCCAATGCGGTCAACACCCAAGCCGGCCCCAAGACCGGTGGCTACTTCCCGGTGACATCCACCTCTCAGACCACCGACGCGACGGGATGTCGCAGCAACGCCTACCAGTGGGTCACCGATCCGACGACGCTGGGCGCCGACTGGCAGGACAAGGTCAACATGGTGCGGTGGCGCCCGATCACCCCCGGCTATGTCGAGCACGCGGGCTTCGAGACAAGCATCGGTGTGCCGCTCACCGTGCGCAGCGTCTACGTCGGCGGCCCGAACGCGGGGGAGAAGATCCTCACCGGTGTCCGCATCACGAACTCGGGTTCGTGGCCGCAGAACGACACATCGCGCACGCTGTCGAGCGTCACCAAGCAGGTGTACTACACCGGCATGCTCGTGACGGTCTCGAAGTCGGCGCAGCAGGCGACTTGGCTCCCCGGGCAGGACGCCAAGTGGACGCTGCGGTTCGGTGTCAGCAAGGGGCAGGTCGGCGCGCTGATGGAGCGTCCGCAGATCGTTGACACGATTCCGGTCGGCCTGAACTACAACGACACCTGCACGAAGGAGACGCTTCCGCCCGGGTCGACCACGTCGTACAACCCGGTGACCCGTGAGCTGGTCATCACTCTGCCGGACATCTCGGTCGCGCAGACGACGGACTACTGGGCCTACTCCTTCACGCTGTGCACCATCATCCCAACGACGGCACAGCCCGGCACCTCGTATGTGAACCGTGTGTCCGCCCGCTCGCTGAGCGCTGAGAACACGGCCACCGCGCAGGCGACGACGAGCGCGTCGGGCTCCGGTCAGCTGGGCATCGCCAAATCCGTGGACAAGCCGCTGGTCGCAGAGGGCGAGGAGTACACCTGGACTCTGGAGTGGGTGAACACGTCCCGCCAGATCGAGTTCGCGGCTCCTGACGTGATCGACGTGCTGCCGTGGAACGGCGATGCCGAGGCGGGTGCGCTGTCCAAGCGCGACCAATACGCGTCCGACTACGCGGGCACCGCGGAACTGACAGGACCGCTCGCGGCGCCGAAGTACACGCAGGGGAAATCCGGGGACGTGCCGGGTACGTGGTACTACGCCACCGCGCCGTACGCCACCATCGATCCGAACGCCAAGTCGGCGAGCAATGCCGATCCTGCGGCTGCCGGCGGCCTGTGGAAGACCGCAGGCGAGATTCCGGACTTCTCGACGGTCACCGCGATCCGCTTCGTCTCGTCCGAGACGCTCGCTGTCACGACCCGTGTCGCCACTTCCATCCCCATGGTGGGCAACGGCGCCGAACTCGGCGACCTCTACGTCAACCGGGCGATGATCTACTCGGCCACCGTGGCGAACCAGCAGCTGCTGTCCACCGAGCCGACGGTGCTCGTGCCCGGATTCTCGGTGGGCGACCTGGTGTGGCTCGACGCGAACCTCGACGGCCGGCACCAGCCCTCGGAGGCGGGCATCGCGAATGTCAAGATCGAGCTGCTGGACGAATCGGGCGAGGTGGTCGCGACCACGACGACCGATTCCGCGGGTCGGTGGCACCTCGATCTGCTCCCGGCGGGCACGTACCGGGCACGCATCCCGGCAGCCGACTTTCAGGTGGGCGGGCCGTTGGAGACGTACTACCCCTCGCCGTCGCGAAACGGCGACGTTGCGGGAGCGAACGAATCCGCGTCGAACAACAACACCACGACGCCGACCCCGAGACTCACCGGCCTCGTGAGCTCGCCCATCACGCTCTCGTATGTGCGTGACGATTCCGATCGCATCGAGGGGGGTACGGGCACAGGTCACGATGTGGCGAGCCTCACCCCTCAGAACCTGCCTGAGTCGTTCACCGACTACACGATCGACCTCGCCATGGCCGCACCCGGCGCCATCGACATCGAGAAGCACACGAACGGCCAGGACGCTGACGCGCCCAATGGCCCGAACGTGACCGTCGGCGGCGATGTTCGCTGGACGTACATCGTGACGAACACCGGTGGCACCGCGCTGACGGACGTGACCGTGACCGACGACAAGGTCGACGCCGCCGACATCGACTGCGCTGACACCGGCGGGAACATCGTCGCCGGGCCGCTGACACCGGGGGCGAGCTTCACCTGTGTCGCATCGGGCACCGCGACCGCGGGTCAGTACGAGAACCTCGGCTCCGTCCAGGGCACCGAACCGCAGACGTACGCCCTCGACGGCACCGCGTTGGATCCGATCTTCGTCGAGGACGAGGACCTGTCCCACTACTTCGGCATCGAGCCCGCAGTCGACATCGAGAAGCACACCAACGGACAGGACGCCGACGAGGCTCCCGGCCCGCTGGTCACCGCTGGTGGCACCGTCCGGTGGACCTACGAGGTCACCAACACCGGCAACACCACCTTGACCGACGTGACCGTCACCGACGACCTTGTGGACGCCTCCGAGATCGACTGTGGCAACGGCTCCAACATCGTCGCGGGACCCCTCGCGCCGGGAGCGACGTTCACCTGTTCGGCGACGGGAACTGCGATCGTCGGACAGTACGAGAACCTCGGCACTGTGGTGGGCACCGCACCCGAGACCACGGACGTGGACGGCAACCCCGTCCCCGGAGTCGAGGCCACCGACGAAGACCCGTCGCACTACTTCGGCGTCGATCAGCGCATCGACATCGAGAAGGCGACCAACGGCCAGGACGCCGATGACCCGACCGGCCCGCTGGTCGCTGTCGGCGACGAGGTCCACTGGACATTCGTGGTCACCAACACCGGAAACGTGCCCCTGCGCGACGTGACGGTGGGAGACGACCTCGAGACCGACAGCGACATCGACTGTGACGGCACGGGCGGGAACGTGTTCCCGGACGAGCTGGCACCCGGTGAGAGCTTCGAGTGCGTGCTGGAGGGCACGGCCATCGAGGGTCAGTACCGCAACGTCGGCTCGGTGACGGGCGTCGGCCCGCGCACCGTGGACGCCGACGGTGTGATCCACGTCGGCACCCAGGTCACCGACGAGGACCCCTCGCACTACTTCGGCGTCGTGCCCGAGGTGCGCATCGAAAAGCTCACGAACGGGCAGGACGCTGATGAGGCTCCCGGCCCCAACGTGACCGTGGACGGTGTCGTGCGCTGGACCTACATCGTCACGAACACGGGCAACGCCACGCTGACGAGCCTCGCGGTCACCGACGACGTCGAGCCGGCCGACAGCATCGACTGCGGCGACGGATCGAACATCGTCGCGGGTCCGCTCGCACCCGGTGAGAGCTTCACCTGCACCGCGGAAGGCACGGCGACCGTGGGTCAGTACGAGAACCTCGGCGCGGTCGTGGCGACCGGTCCGGAGACCACCGACGTCGAAGGGGATCCGGTTCCCGGCGTCGAAGTCACCGATGAAGACCTGTCGCACTACTTCGGTGTGCAGCCGTCGATCGACATCGAGAAGGCGACGAACACCTTCGACGCTGACGAGCCCATGGGGCCGGTCGTCGGTCGGGGCGGCGAGGTCCGGTGGACCTACGTCGTGACGAACACCGGCAACGTGCCGCTCACGGATGTGACCGTGACGGACAGCATCGAGGATGCCGACGCCATCGTCTGCGACGGCGCGGACGGCAATGTCGTCGCTCGACTCGAGGTCGGCGCTTCCGTCACCTGCACCGCGACCGGCGTTGCTGTGGCCGGTCAGTACGCCAACCTCGGCTCGGCGTCGGGCATCGGTCCGGAGACCACCGACGTCGACGGGGAGCCGGTCGCTGGGGTGACCGTCACCGACGAGGACTGGTCGCACTACTTCGGGCTGATCCTCAGCGTGGACATCGAGAAGGCGACGAACGGCCACGACGCCGACGACGCACCGGGGCCGTTGGTGGCGTCCGGCGGTGCCGTCCGCTGGACCTATGTCGTCACAAACACCGGCACCACCGATCTGCGCGACCTCACCGTCTCCGACGACAAGGTGGGCGCCGCCGACATCGACTGCGCAGAATCGGGCAGCAACGTCGTGCCGGGTCCGCTCGCGCCCGGTGAGTCGTTCACCTGCGTCGCAAACGGCACGGCGACGGCCGGGCAGTACGCGAACCTCGGGAGCGTCGTGGCGAGCGGGCCCGAACTCGTCGGAGCGGACGGCGCCGTGCTCCCCGCTGCGCGCGTCACGGATGAGGATCCGTCGCACTACTTCGGCAGTGCGCCTTCGATCGACATCGAGAAGGCCACGAACGGGGAGGATGCCGACGACACCCCGGGCCCGCACGTGCCGGTGGGTGGCGCAGTCGAGTGGACCTACGTCGTCACGAACACCGGCAACGTTCCGCTCTCCGAGATCACCGTCACCGACGACGTCGAGCGAGCCTCGTCGATCGACTGCGCCGGCACCGGATCGAACGCGATCGCGGGGCCGTTGGGGCCAGGCGAGTCTCTCACCTGCGTCGCTCGGGGCACAGCCGTGGCGGGACAGTACGCAAACCTCGGCGCCGTCGTCGCCACGGGCCCGGCCACCGTCGACATCGATGGCACCCCGGTCGCCGGCGTGGCGCCCACCGACAGCGACCGGTCGCACTACTTCGGCACGGCGCTTCCGCCCGTGGTGCGCGACGTGGTCGGCTACCTGGCGAACACCGGCGGCGTCGGCATGCTGCCGATCGCGGCCGGTGCGACCCTGCTCGCTGGCGGACTGCTGGCCCTGTGGGTGGCGCGCAGCCGACGCCGCGCGGACACGCCCGCCGATTGACCGGCGCGCGGTGGCCCCGGTGGCGTGTTCGCCGAGGCCACCGCAGCCGGCGGCCGCGAGGGATCGCGTCGGTCAGGCGTCGACGTCGTCGACGCCTGGCATCCAGGAGCTTCCCGGCCGCCCCCAGCCGCGCTTGCGCGCGATCTTCTGCACGGTCTTCCAGTCGCCGTCGTCGAGGCGGTCGACATAGAGGATGCCGTCGAGGTGGTCGAACTCGTGCTGCATGATGCGCGCGCGCCAGCCGTCGACCTGGATCCGCACCGGCTCCCCGTCGAGATCCGTGCCGGTCACCAGCACCTCGTCGGAGCGTCGGAGGGGGAACCGCTCACCCGGGAAGGACAGGCACCCCTCCGACTCCTCGTCGGGATCCGGCGCCCCCGGCTCGAGCGGACGCATCCACAGCTCGGGGTTGATGATGACCCCGCGCCATGGAGCGCCGTCGTCATCGGCGTACGTGTAGGTGTAGATCCGCAGCGGCACACCGACCTGCGGTGCGGCCAGGCCCACGCCGGGCGCGGCATCCATCGTCTCGAACATGTCGGCGACGAGCGCACGGATCTCGTCCGTGATCTCTCCGACGGGAGATGCGGGGGAGTGCAGGACGGGATCGCCCATGATGCGAATCGGGAGAACAGCCACGCCTTGAGCCTATCGAGCGGCACCTGCGGCTAGTGTCGAACCGTGGTGTGGACGGCGGTAGAGCTCGAAGACGTCGGCGATCAGCTCGTCGGCGCGTTCCAGAACCCCGGCCTGCTCATCGGCATCCCGCTCGCGCTGCTCGGCGCGGTCTTCATGTCGTTCGGCGCCCAGTACCAGCACCGGGGCGTGACGAAGGTGGAGCGCCTGTCGGGATCCCATGCGGGGTCGGGGCTGGGAGTCAGCCACCTGATGAAGCTCCTGTCACGACCATCGTGGGTGATCGGCACGGTGATGCTGGGGCTCGCCATCGTCTGCCAGCTGTGGGCGCTCGCGTACGCTCCGCTCATCGTGGTGCAGCCGCTGGGCGCGATCGCGCTGGTCATCACGACGCTGCTGAATGCGCAGATCAGCGGCCACAAACCCACCCGCCGCTCGCTCACCGCCATCGGCGCGTGCGTCGGCGGCATCTTCGTCTTCGTCACGATCGCGGCGCTGTTCGCCACCGAGAAGCCGGTCTCCAACGAGCAGCTCATCACGATCCTCGCGCTGTTCGGCGGGGTCATCATCGTCTTCGCCGGTCTGTGGATCTGGCTGCGCAAGCGCATCAGCGCCCTGTTCTACATCGTGGCCGCGGGCGTGCTCTACGGGTTCGTCGCGACCCTGGCGAAGGTCGTGATCTCGCGCATCCAGAAGAGCGACTTCAACTGGCTGACCTTCGCGTGCCTCGCGGCCCTCATCATCGGTGCGATCGTCGGCGCCTACTTCGTGCAGAGCGCCTACGCGTCGGGCCCGCCCGACCTCGTGGTGGCGGGCCTCACCGTCGTCGATCCGATCGTCGCGATCATCATCGGCCTCACGATCCTCCAGGAGGCGGCCGGCGCCCCGCTGTGGGTGTACATCTCGTTCACGGTCGTCGGTGCGGTGGCCGTCTGGGGCGTCTTCCAGCTCGCCCGCTATCACCCGCAGATCGTCAGCGACAGCCAGGAGCTCCCGATCCAGCGGGGGAGCAGCGGCGGGGTGACGGATGCCGCGCACCCGCACACCGCCTCCATCAAGGTCACCGAGGCCGTGGCCAAGGTGTGGCCCGAGCCGCCCGTGAAGGACCCGGCCGACGAGACCGGCAAGCTCTGACACCGTCCGGCGCGCGCGGGGCGGTAGGCTCGTCTGCGCACTGCGGTGCCGAGGGGCGGTGGCCAAGCTGGTCAAGGCAGCGGGCTCATAACCCGACGATCGTGGGTTCAAGTCCCACCCGCCCTACGGATGACGGACCGTCGCTGCCCGAAGGGTTGCGGCGGTCCGTCATCCGTTGAGCGGGTGTAGGAGCGAACGAGGGACGCGAATTCGTTCAGCCCCCTTACTTTCGGAGGGGATGGCCTGTCGCGGGCGGGTGCGGGAGCGGTAGCGTCATCGATGCAACTGTTCCTTCGTGCCTCTGGAGGCGAACGATGAAGTTCTTTCAAAGGCTCGGCAGATCGATCATGCTGCCCGTGGCTGTCTAGCCCGGGGCCGCGATCCTGTCGGGCATCGGCTATTGGATCAAGATGGCCACCGGCGGCGACAACATCGTCTCCACCTTCCTGGCCGCCGCCGGCGGATCACTGCTCGACAACATGGCCCTCCTGTTCGCCGTCGGCATCGCGCTGGGCATGGCGCAGAAGTCGGACGGGACGTCGGCCCTCGCCGGCCTGGTGTCGTGGCTCGTGGTCACGACGCTCCTCAAGCCCGAGACCGTGCTCCTCTTCACCGGCGTCGACGACGTCAACGAGGTCGACCCGGCGTTCCTGAAGGTGCAAAACGTCTTCGTCGGCATCATGTGCGGTCTCATCGGCGCGTACTGCTACAACAAGTTCAAAGACACCAAGCTGCCGGACGCCCTGTCGTTCTTCTCCGGCAAGCGCTCGGTCGCGATCGTCACCGCGGGCGTCTCGCTCGTGCTCGCCATCGTGCTGTTCTTCGTATGGCCCTGGGTGTACGGCGGTCTCGTCGGCTTCGGCGAGTGGATCGTCACGCTCGGCGCATTCGGCACGGGCATCTACGGCTTCCTCAACCGCCTCCTCATCCCGGTCGGGCTGCACCACGCACTCAACTCGGTGTTCTGGTTCGACGTCGCCGGCATCAACGACCTGAACAACTTCCTCGCGGGTGAGGGCACGTACGGCGTCACCGGCCAGTACATGACCGGCTTCTTCCCGATCATGATGTTCGGCCTGCCGGGAGCGGCGCTGGCCATGTACCTGACCGCCAAGACCACGCGCAAGAGACTGGCCTACGGCATCCTGTTCTCCGGCGCGATCGCCTCGTTCTTCGTCGGCGTCACCGAACCGCTCGAATTCGCCTTCATGTTCCTGGCGCCGGTGCTCTACCTCGTGCACGCGGTGTTCACCGGCATCTCGATGGCGATCAGCCAGATCCTTCCCGTGCGGATGGGCTTCGGATTCTCCGGCGGCTTCATCGACCTCGTGCTCGGGTGGGCGAATCCGATGGCGCAGAATCCGTGGCTCATCCCCGTGATGGGCGTGTTCTGGTTCTTCCTCTACTTCGTGGTGTTCTGGTTCTTCCTCTACTTCGTGGTGTTCTAGTTCTTCATCAAGCGCTTCAACCTCAAGACGCCCGGACGCGAGGACGACGACATCCTCGGCGAGGGCACGGAGTACGACACGCACGTCGCGGACGACAAGTACCTGGTCACCGGCAGCCGCTTCATCGACGCGCTGGGCGGCAGAGACAACATCCTCGAGCTCGAGAACTGCGCGACGCGGTTGCGCATGGAGATCGACGACGTCAGCAAGGTCGACGACACGGCGCTCAAGCGCGCCGGGGCTGCCGGCACCATGAAGCCCGGCGGCAAGTCGGTGCAGGTCATCTACGGCACCAACGTCCAGTTCGTGAAGGACGCGATGGAGCAGATCATGTCGGGTCAGGTCGAGGCACCGACGCCCGCGGCACCGGAGCCCGGCATTGCGCCCGCCGCGGGCGGCACCGCCGTCCTGACCGACGCGCCGGCGACGACGACGGTCACGCTCCGCCAGCCGCTCGAGGGCACCGTGGTGCCGCTGACGGCGGTGCCCGATCCGACCTTCGCACAGGGCGTCATGGGCCCGGGCGTCGCGATCGAGCCGACCGGTGACACCGTGGTGGCGCCGGCGGACGGCACCATCGGCGCGACGTTCGACAGCAGTCACGCGGTGGCGCTCGTCCTCGACGACGGCACCGAGCTGCTGATCCACGTCGGCATCGACACCGTCGGCATGAAGGGCGACGGCTTCGAGACCCTCGTGCAGAAGGGTCAGAAGGTCACGGCCGGCACACCGCTGCTGCGCTTCGACCTGGCGAAGATCCGAGCCGCCGGTCACCCCGCGATCACCCCGGTGATCGTGCTCAACAACGAGAACGCGGCCGTCACCTTCGAGTGACGCCCGAGGGCCCCGATGAACGGGACGGATGCCTCGACGCGGCATCCGTCCCGTTCTCACATCGCGTCGCCGATATACGAGTACTTCACGAAGACCTCCGGGGCGAGGCCCGCTTCTTCGAGCACGCCCTGGACGGCGCTCAGCATGTAGCTGGAGTCCCACCCCATGTAGAGCGAGTGCTCGTCATCGAGGCGGTCCCAGTGCCCGTTCCACGACTGCGCGGTATACACCGGCCCGCCGCGACGGGCGCTGTAGCGCACGACCGACTCCCTCGAGTCCGCCCACAGCCGCTTGAAGACCCTGTTAAAGAGGTACTTCACGTCGGGCACCTCCCAGTGCTCGCCGCAGTACTCCACGTACGACCACTCCCGCTGCCATCCCGGCGGCCAGCCGCGGCGGCGGACCGCGTCGAGGATCGGCGTCAGCCCGTCATCGTCGATGGCCGGTCCGCCGGGCCGCTTCCATACGTCGACGAAGCGCTCCGCCAGGTGCAGCGAGCGCTCGGCGATGGCCGCCGTGCCCCAGGCGGGCACCTCCGCCAGCGCCACCGTCGTGGGGACGGCGCTGCGCGCGTACAGGGCGCGCTTCTCGGGGAACGACCTGTCGAAGGCGCGCAGGGCCAGCTCCTCCTCGAGCACGGTGAGGTTGCCGATGGTGCCGGCGAGGGCCCGGTGGCTGTTCTGCTCGTCCTCGCTGTACGACGCCCATTCGCGCGTGCCGTCGCCCGTCCACCCGTCGCCGGGGGCGAGCGGGAAGATGTGCTCGACGTCGAGGGACTGCCCGTCGACCCCGGCGATCCGGCGGAGGACGTAGGAGGCATGGGGCAGCGCGGAATACTTCAGCGCCACGGCAACGCGTTCGTCGGAGGGTGTGATCCGCGAGATCGCCGAGATCAGGGCGTCGTGCCCCTCTTCGCGGGCACGGCACAGACGCGCGACGAGGCGGTCCGAGCCCGTGCCGACGACCGCGCGGCGCACCAGGAGCGACTGCACCATCTCGAGCGTGTCGAGGAGTTCGTCGCGCGGGATGCGGCCGCGCTCGTGGTCACGGTACGCGCGCATGACGAGGGGATACATCGCCGTGCCGAAGGTGTTCAGGTAGCCCAGGTGCCGTGCGAGTTCCGCATCGGGGGCCGACCCAGGCTGGAGCAGCACGCGGTACACCCGCGACAGCGCCCGCCACTCGTCGGCGTGGCGCGTGAGATCGTCGACGTTCAGGCGAGGGAACTCCTGCCGGAAGGCGTCGTACACGCCGCGTCCGCCGACCACCGTCACCTCCCGGCCGGTCGTCATCACCAGGTACTGCCGCCAGAAGTCGGCGATGGCGTCACCGGTGTTCTGCTCGATCGGCTGCCAGAAGTCGGTCTCGATCGCGCGCTGCTCGGCGTGGGTCAGGCCCATCAGCACGTAGTTGTGGATGAGCTCGTGATCCCGCAGGGGCTCGCCGGTCGAGTTCAGGCTCTCGAAGATCTGCTGCGCGTTCGCGCCGGCGCCCAGCGTGATCGCGACGTGCTCCAGCTTCTGCAGCCCGCGCCAGATGTGCGGCGCCTCGTCGATGCTGATCTGGCTGCGGAAGAACGCGTAGTTGTCGTCGAATCGCGAGTCGCGCTGCTCGCCCGGCCCCGGCGGCAGATCGAGCACCACCCGCTCGAACACGCCGGCCCAGGCACGGTGAGGGCGGAGCTTCGTGCGCGACGAGTCGTGGGAGTGCACCAGCACCCGCTGCAACTCGTCGGCGAGTGCGGAGTGCGACTCGCGGACGGTGTGATGCAGCGCGGCGACGAGCAGCATGAGCGTCGTCGTGCGCTGCTGGCCGTCGATGAGCACCAGCTCGGCCGACTCGCCGGCGCCGCTGGCCGACGAGAGGATCGAGCCGATGAAGTGCATGTGCCGGTCGTCGAGATCGGCCACCGCGCGGATGTCGGCGAGGAGCTGTTCACAGGCCCCGATGTCCCATCGGTACTGCCGCTGGTACACCGGGACGACGATCGTCCAGTCCGCGGCCGACAGCCATCCGATCGTGTTGACAGCGGTCGCATCGACGTTCGTGGCACTCACCATGGCGGTCCCAGTCTATTCGCGCGGTGCGGCCGCGAGCGGGCGAGGAGGGCACCGCGGTTATTCACGGCCTCGCCACCTGGCGGCCCGGAAGGCCCGAGGTAGGCTTGCCTAAGTTGAGCCTGTTAAAACGTGCTGGCTCGCTGACCGAAAGGCATGATTCGTCATGGGTTACATCAAGTCCGCCGCTCTCGATGAGACCGGCTTCGTGGTGCTCGACTCCTACAACGAGGAGATCGACCCGCAGGAATGGCTCTCGATCGAGTACGTCGACTGGAAGTCGTCGGGTGACACCCGGTTCGCCCCGCTGGCCTCGGCCAAGGGAGAGATCGAGTGCAACGGCTTCTGGAACCACACGCCGCCGCGCACCGACAAGGACGGCGTCTGGATCCCCGAGCAGACCGAGAAGGCGCCCACCCTCACGCGCCGCGCACAGGAGCCGGGCTCGAACGTGGGCCGCTGCCGCATCATCGAGCTGCAGCCGAACAGCTACGCCGACGCGCTGTACAACCTGCACCAGGACGACAACAACCGTCTCAACCCCGACGGCACCGGCTGGGTTGTGCGCGGCTTCTTCAACCTCACCGACGACAAGAACAGCTACTTCGTGCTGCGCGAGAACCGCACCGACCCGAGCATCGAGTACCGCGTCGCCCTGCCCGCCGGCGCGCAGCTCATCGTCGACACCCAGCGCCTGTGGCACGCGGTGCACCACGACGGTGACGAGCCGCGCTACTGCCTCATCACGTCGTGGGAGTCCGGCCCCGAGCTCGACGCCTACATGGAGAAGTACCACGCCGTGCCGACCGCACCGCAGTTCGAGGTGTCGCAGGAGGTCCTCGACGCCGGGCAGGCCGAGCAGGCACGCCGTGACGCCGCCCGCGCCGCCTACTACGCCGCCAAGGGCAAGGCCGCGGTCCAGGCGATGAGCGAGGCCTGAGTCTCGCACGGCTCGTCCGAGAGGGCGGGGGAATCACACTCTTGTGATTTCCCCGCCCTCTCGGCGATAATGGCGGCAGCACAACCGAACAGCACGTCGTGACACGTCGCAGGTCGTAGGGGAAGACGCACCTGACGAACGGAGAGATCATGGCGACACCAAAAGCGCGTGGGGTGATCTTCATCCACTCCGCGCCACGAGCGTTGTGCCCCCACCTCGAGTGGGCGGTGGGGCGCGCCCTCGGGCGCGCGGTGAGCTTCGAGTGGGCAGATCAGCCGGTGCTGGCCGGCAGCCGTCGTGCCGAGTTCTACTGGGAGGGGGCGGCCGGCAGCGGATCGGCCCTGGCCACGGCGATCCGCGGCTGGGAGCACCTGCGCTTCGAAGTCACCGAGGACCCCACGCCGCGCAGCGACGGCGGCCGCTGGCTGCACACGCCGGGGCTCGGCATCCACTATGCGCAGACGGACTCGGCCGGCAACGTCGTCATCGGCGAAGACCGCATCCGCTACGCCATGGAGATCGCCGGCGGCGATGCCTTCGAGCTGCACCGTGAACTGCAGGTGGCGCTGGGTGCGGCGTGGGACGAAGAGCTCGAGCCGTTCCGCCACGCGAGCGACGACGCCCCCGTCGTCTGGCTGCACAAGGTCGGCTGACCCCTCTCGATCGGCGGCGAAGGAGCGCATCGAGAACACAGGACGCAGGCGGTGCGAGGCGCCACTACCGAGGCTCGGAGGCCGTCATTCCCGGGTCGCGGGACCGCGAACCACCGCCTGACACGACAGACGCCCCCGGTCGGCTTCACCGGGGGCGTCTTCGTGTGCGGGGCGAGTCTCGCCGTGCGGTCTCAGACCGAGGCGAACGCGGCGACGGCGTTGTGACCGCCGAACCCGAACGAGTTGCTGATCGCGAGCTGGGGTCCGTCGCCGAGCGGGATGGGGCTGCCCGAGATGCGGAACGGCACCTCCGGGTCCTGCGTCGAGAGGTTGATGGTGGGCGGTGCGACCCGGTTCTGGATGGCCAGCACCGTGAAGATCGCCTCCAGCGCGCCCGTGCCGCCGAGCAGGTGGCCGGTCGAGGCCTTGGTCGCCGACACGGGGATGTCGTCGATGCGCGCGCCGAAGACCGACCGCAGCGCCGTGTACTCGTTGGGGTCGCCGACCGGTGTCGACGTCGCGTGCGCATTGATGTGCGTCACATCGTCGACCGAGGCATCCGCCATCTCCAGCGCCAGTCGCACGGCGCGCGCCGCCCCGAGGCCTTCGGGGTCGTTCGCGGTGATGTGGTACGAGTCCGCCGTGACGCCGCCGCCGACCACGGCGGCGTAGATCTTGGCGCCGCGCGCCTTGGCGTGCTCCTCGGTCTCGAGGATCAGCACTGCCGCGCCCTCACCCATGACGAAGCCGTCACGGTCGATGCTGGCGGGCCGCGACGCGGTGGCGGGGTCGTCGTTGCGCTTGGAGAGCGCCTGCATCGACGAGAAGGCGGCGATGGTCACCGGGTGGATCACCGACTCGGTGCCACCCGCGATCACCACGTCGGCGTATCCCGCGCGGATGTGCTCGATCGCGTTGACGATCGACTCGGTGCTGGACGCACAAGCGCTCGCGACGGTGCGCGCATAGGCGCGCGCGTTGAAGTGCAGCGACAGGTTCCCGGCAGCCGCGTTCGGCATCAGCATGGGAACCGTCATGGGCAGAACCCGACGGGCGCCCTTCTCCCGGAGCACGTCCCAGCCGTCGAGCAGCGTGCGCAGACCGCCGATGCCCGTGGCGAAGTCGACGCCCAGGCGATCGGGGTCGATCTCCGGGCTGCCGGCGTCCTCCCACGCCTCCATCGCCGCCACCATCGCGAGCTGGGCCGACGGGTCGAGGCGCTTCGCGACCGGGCGCGCGAGCACGGACTCCGGACGCACCTTCGCCTCGGCGGCGAAGGTGACGGGCAGCTGAAACTCCTCCACCCAGTCGTACTCGAGGGTGCGGGCACCGGACTCGCCGTTCAGGAGAGCCGTCCAGCTCTCGGGGGCGGTGCCGCCCAGGGGCGAGGAAGCGCCGATGCCGGTGACGACGATGCGGGGGTTGCTCATGACGTTGATCAGTCCTCGGGGTGCGCCGGTGGGGGCCGCAGCCCCCACCGGAAAGAATTACGCCTGGTTCGACGCGATGTAGTTGACGGCGTCGCCGACGGTCTTGAGGTTCTTGACCTCGTCGTCGGGAATCGTGACCCCGAACTTCTCCTCGGCGTTGACGACGATCGTCATCATCGAGATCGAGTCGATGTCGAGGTCGTCGGTGAACGACTTCTCGAGCGCGACCTCGTCGGCCGAGATGCCGGTCTCGTCGGTGATGAGCTCGGCGAGTCCAGCG
Source organism: Microbacterium sp. M3 (assembly GCF_033548675.1). Classification (NCBI taxonomy): domain Bacteria; kingdom Bacillati; phylum Actinomycetota; class Actinomycetes; order Micrococcales; family Microbacteriaceae; genus Microbacterium; species Microbacterium sp. M3. The sequence goes on along the minus strand of NZ_JAWTZT010000002.1, from coordinate 535,573 downwards.
AGGACCTCGTCGTTGGTGAATGCCATGGGCTTCTCCTGTTTCTTAGGGGATCTTCGGACCCGAGCGGGCCGGGTCTCAGTCTAGAGTCGCGGGTCGCCGCGTCAGGGAAGGACGACCACCTGCGCGCCGAACACGAGGCCTGCGCCGAATCCGATCTGGAGGGCGAGTCCGCCGCTCAGCTCGGGGTGCTCCTCGAGGAGGCGGTGCGTCGCCAGCGGGATGGAAGCCGCCGACGTGTTGCCGGTCGTCTCGATGTCGCGGCCGATGACCACGGTCTCGGGGAGCTTCAGCTGCTTGGCGAACTCGTCGATGATGCGCATGTTCGCCTGGTGGGGGATGAAGGCCGCAAGGTCAGAGGCCTCGACCCCGGCCGCCTCGAGCGCCTGGCGGGCCACCTTCACCATCTCCCAGACGGCCCAGCGGAAGACGGTGGGCCCTTCCTGGCGGAGCGTCGGCCACGGAGCGGCGCCGTCGCGGAACTCGGTGAGGGTGTGGTTCATCCCCACCGCGTCGGCCTTCGACCCGTCCGAGCCCCACACGGTGGGTCCGATGCCGGGGGTGTCGCTCGGTCCGACCACGACGGCGCCGGCGCCGTCGCCGAGGAGGAACGAGATGCTGCGGTCGGCCGGATCGACGATGTCACTGAGCTTCTCGGTGCCGATGACCAGCGCATAGTTCGCGGCGCCGGCCCGGATGAGCGCGTCCGCCTGCGCGACTCCGTACGCGAAGCCCGCACAGGCGGCGTTCACGTCATACGCCGCCGCGGGGTTGGCGCCGACGCGGTCTGCGACGATGGCCGACACCGCCGGGGTCTGCTTGGGGTTGCTGATGGTCGCGACGATGACGGCGTCGACCTGCGACGGATCGACGCCCGCGCGCTCGATCGCCTCGCGCGCGGCATCCGTGGCGAGGTCGATCGCGTCCGTCTCGGCCACCGCACGCATACGTGTCACGATGCCGGTGCGCTGGCGGATCCACTCGTCGCTGGAGTCGATCGGGCCGACGAGTTCCTCGTTCGGCACGGCGATCTCACCGCGGGCGGCGCCATAGGCGTAGATGCGCGTGTGAGCGGCGCCGGTGGGCTGGATAAGCGTGGGGGTCATGCGATGCTCCGGGTCAGGCTGCGGGGGCCACCAGCGCGGCGGCGGCCTCGAGGTCGGCGGGTGTCTTGACGGCGACGGCCGGGACTCCGCGCAGGGCGCGCTTCGCGAGCCCGACGAGCGTTCCCGCTGGGGACAGCTCCACGATGCCCGATACCCCGGCGTCGGCGAAAGCCGCCATGCAGAGATCCCAGCGCACCGGGGACGCCACCTGGGCCACGAGCAGGTCGACGAACGCGGAACCGGTGCCGACGGCCGACCCGTCGCGGTTCGTCCACAGCGTGACACCCGGATCGGATGCCGCGACCTCGGCCGCGGCGGAGCGCAGGGTGTCGACAGCCGGGGCCATGTAGTCGGTGTGGAATGCCCCAGCGACCTGCAGCGGGATCACACGCGTTCCCGCCACCGGCTCTGCCGCCAGTGCCGCGAGCCCCTCGAGGGCTCCGGCGACGACGAGCTGGCCGCCGCCGTTGTAGTTGGCCGGAGCCAGGCCGAGCTCGTCCAATCGGGCCAGGACGGATGCCTCGTCCCCGCCGATCACGGCGCTCATGCCCGTCGCCGCGGCGGCCGCAGCCTCCGCCATCGCGCGACCGCGGATGCCGACCAGCGTGAGCGCATCTTCTTCGCTGAGCACGCCGGCCGCCGCGGCGGCGGCGAACTCGCCGACCGAGTGGCCGGCGACGCCGCCGATCTCCTCACGCCCCGGGAGGGCGTTCCACGAGAGCAGGCTGGCCGCGACGATCAGCGGCTGCGCCACCTGCGTGTCGCGGATGCGGTCGGCGTCCCACTCGGTGCCGGCGGCGACGAGGTCGACGCCCGCCCATTCGGAGTACTGCGCCAGGCGGTCGGCTGCGCCGTCCGTCTCGAGCCAGGGAGTGAGGAAGCCGGGGGACTGGGAGCCCTGCCCGGGGAACACAGCGATTCGCACCGTTCCATCCTGCCAACAATCACCCGGGCGGTTCTGGCGACACCGTCACAAGAATCCGACCGCCCTTTGTGCACGCCCCACATCGGCCGGGGCCGGATGGTCAGGCCGTGCCGCGCCGCGCAGCCGCAGGGCGCCGGCGCGAGGCATCCGTTCCGATCGATCCGAGCATGAGCGCGGTCTGCAGGATGAGCGCTTCGCGCGGGCCCGTGGCATCCCAGCCGATGACCTCCGACACGCGCTTGAGGCGGTAACGGACCGTGTTCGGGTGGACGAACAGCTCGCGCGCCGTCGCCTCGAGCGAGCGGCCGTTGTCGAGGTAGGCCCACAGTGTGGCGACGAGGTCGGCGCTGTGCGCCTGCAGCGGACGGTAGATGCGCTCGACGAGGGTCACCTTCGCCAGCGGATCGCCGGCCAGCGCCCGCTCGGGGAGCAGGTCGTCCGCCTCGACGGGACGCGGAGCGTGGCGCCAGGCGCGCGCCACCGCGAAGCCCGCCAGTGCCGCGCGAGCGCTCTGGCTGGCATCGACGAGCGCCGGCACGGTCGGCCCGAGCACGAGGTAGCCGCCGCCGAAGCCGGGCTCGAGGCGACGCGCGATCTCGCCGAAGGGCAGATCGGCCACCGGGTCCTCTGCTCCCGCGGACGGCTCGGCGCGCCCGAGGACGAGCACGAGGCGCGAGCCCTGCACACCGATCAGCACGTCGACGCCCAGCTTGCGCGCCGTGCGCCGCAGCTGGTCGACGTCGAACTGCGGGGGAGTCGTCCCCACGAGCACGGCGACTTCGCCGTGTCCGTGCCAGCCCAGGGCCGCGATCCGGCTCGGCAGCTCTTCGTCGGCCTCACCGGTCAGGATCGAGTCGACGACGAGGGCCTCGAGGCGCGCGTCCCACAGCCCCCGGGCCTCCGCGGCGCGGGCGTAGACGTCGGCCGCCGCGAACGCGACCTCGCGCGAGTACAGCAGGATCGCCTCGCGGAGGTGCTCGCCCTTGCCGGCGACGCGCTCCTCGGTCACCTCGACGGTGACGCGGATGAGCTGCAGCGTCTGCTGCAGGCTCACGCTGCGCAGGAGCTCACGAGGAGCCACGGCGAAGATGTCGGAGGCGATCCACGGCGTCGACCCGGGGTCGTCGTACCACTGGATGAACGACGTGATGCCGGCCTGCGCCACCAGCCCGACGGCGGAGCGTCGGGCCGGCGGCATCTCGGCGTACCAGGGCAGCGTCTCTTCGAGGCGCTTGATCGTGACGGTGGCGAGATCGCCCGAGATGCGTCGCAGCCAGGCGAGCGTCTCGGGCTTGTCCATCACCTCGGCGGACTTGCCCATCCGCGGATCAGCTCTCGCCGCCCGCGTTCCCGCTCGTGCCCGCGGTCACGTCGTGCAGACGGTACTTCTGGATGGCCTGCGCGGCGAGGCTCCGGTCGACGGCACCCTCCTGCGCGAGCGCCTGCAGCGTCCGCACCACGACCGACGGGCCGTCGATCTTGAAGAACCGGCGCGCGGCGGCACGCGTGTCAGAGAACCCGAAGCCGTCGGCGCCGAGCGTGGCGAAGTTGTGCTGCACCCACGGGCGGATCTGGTCCTGCACGGCGTGCATGAAGTCGCTCACCGCGACGACCGGACCGGGGGCTCCGGCGAGCTTCTCGGTGATGTACGCCGTCCGCGGCTCCTCCTCCGGGTGGAGGAAGTTGTGCTCGTCGGCGGCGAGCCCGTCGCGACGCAGCTCGCTCCACGAGGTGACCGACCACACGTCCGCCTGCACGCCCCAGTCGTCGCGCAGCAGCTGCTGCGCCTCGAGCGCCCACGGCACGCCGACGCCCGACGCGAGAAGCTGCGCGCGCGGTCCGTCGCCCTCGGGCGAGGAGATGCGGTGGATGCCGCGCACGATGCCCTCGACGTCCACGCCCTCCGGCTCGGCCGGCTGCACGAGCGGCTCGTTGTAGACCGTGATGTAGTACATGACGTTCGGGTCGGGGTGGTTGCCGCCGTACATGCGCTCGAGTCCGGACCGCACGATGTGGGCGATCTCGTAGCCGTAGGCGGGGTCGTACGACACCGTCGCCGGGTTCGTCGACGCGAGCAGCTGCGAGTGGCCGTCGGCGTGCTGCAGGCCCTCGCCCGTGAGCGTGGTGCGGCCGGCGGTTGCGCCGATGATGAAGCCGCGCGCCATCTGGTCTCCGGCTGCCCACTGGGCGTCACCGGTGCGCTGGAAGCCGAACATCGAGTAGAACACGTAGACGGGGATCAGGGGCTCGCCGTGCGTCGAGTAGGACGTGCCGGTCGCGGTGAACGCCGCGACGGCGCCGGCCTCGTTGATGCCGACGTGCATGATCTGACCCTGCGGGCTCTCCTTGTAGGCAAGGAGCAGCTCGCGGTCGACCGAGGTGTAGTTCTGGCCGTGCGGGTTGTAGATCTTCGCGGTCGGGAAATACGCGTCCATGCCGAACGTGCGCGCCTCGTCGGGGATGATCGGCACGATGCGGTTGCCGAAGTCCTTCGAGCGCAGCAGGTCCTTGAGCAGGCGGACGAACGCCATGGTGGTGGCGATCTCCTGCGTGCCCGAGCCCTTCTTGGGCAGCGCGTACGCCGCGTCGCCGGGCAGCTGCAGGCCGACGTGGTGCGAGCGGCGCTCCGGAAGGAAGCCGCCGAGCGCGCGTCGGCGCTCGAGCATGTACTGGATCGTCTCGTCCTGCGCGCCCGGGTTGAAGTAGGGCGGCAGGTACGGGTTCTCGTCGAGCTGCGCGTCGGTGATCGGGATGCGCATCGAGTCGCGGAAGTACTTGAGGTCCTGCAGGGTCATCTTCTTCATCTGGTGCGTCGCGTTGCGCCCCTCGAAGTGGTGGCCCAGGCCGTAGCCCTTGATGGTCTTGGCCAGGATGACCGTCGGCTGTCCCTTGTGCTCGGACGCTGCCTTGTACGCGGCGTAGACCTTGCGGTAGTCCAGCCCGCCACGGCGGAGCTTCCCCCAGATGTCCTCGTCGGACCAGTCCTTCACGAGGGCCGCGGTGCGCTCGTCGCGTCCGAAGAAGTGCTCGCGGATGAACGCGCCGTCCTCGGCGCGGTACGTCTGGAAGTCGCCGTCGGGCGTCGTGTTCATGAGGTGCACGAGGGCGCCGTCCACGTCGCGCGAGAGCAGCTCGTCCCAGCCCGAGCCCCAGACGACCTTGATGACGTTCCACCCGGCGCCGCGGAAGAAGCTCTCGAGCTCCTGGATGATCTTGCCGTTGCCGCGGACGGGACCGTCGAGCCGCTGCAGGTTGCAGTTGACGACGAAGGTCAGGTTGTCGAGCCCCTCGTTCGCCGCGACCTGCAGCTGACCGCGGCTCTCCACCTCGTCCATCTCGCCGTCGCCGAGGAACGCCCAGACGCGCGAGTCGGAGAGATCCTTGATGCCCCGGTTGGTGAGGTACTTGTTGGTCATCGCCTGGTAGATGGCGTTGATCGGCCCGAGCCCCATGGACACGGTCGGGAACTGCCAGTACTCCGGCATGAGGCGCGGGTGCGGGTACGACGGGATCCCGTCGGGGAACTTCGACTTCTCCTGGCGGAAGCCGTCGAGCTGCGTCTCGCTGAGGCGGCCCTCGAGGAACGAGCGCGCGTAGATGCCGGGGGAGGCGTGCCCCTGGATGAAGATCTGGTCGCCGCCGTGGGGGTCGTCGAGCCCGCGGAAGAAGTGGTTGAACCCGACCTCGTAGAGCGAGGCCGACGACGCGTACGTCGAGATGTGGCCGCCGACGCCGATGCCCGGCCGCTGCGCGCGGTGGACCGTGATCGCCGCGTTCCAGCGGATCCAGCGGCGATACCGGCGCTCGAGCTCCTCGTCGCCCGGGAACTCGGGCTCGTTGTCGGGGGCGATCGTGTTGATGTAGTCCGTCGTCGGAACCTGCGGCACGTTCAGCTGCAGCTCGTGCGAGGTCTGGAGCAGGCTGAGCATGATCTCGCGGCCACGCCCGTGGCCCTTGGCCTGCACGAGCTGCTGGAGGGACTCCTGCCACTCGGAGGTCTCATCGGGATCGCTGTCGAGGGGTTCCTGCGAGTACGGATCCTGATCGTTGACAGTCACAGAAGACCTTTCGTCGTCTGGCAGATCATGCCAGGGAATCGCTACCGGAGCGGCGCGGACTTTGTCAGCCCTGCACAACGCACCATCTGCCAGCCTAGCGAGTTCGGGACGCTCCGGACGCACCTCGTAGACTGACCCCGAGGGCCTTTAGCTCAGCTGGTAGAGCGCCACGTTTACACCGTGGATGTCGTCGGTTCGATCCCGGCAGGGCCCACCACCGATCCCGCTCCCGCTCAGTGCCGCGGATCGTCGTCGCTGTCGTCCCGTTCGTGCGACACCACGTGCGGCAGCGCGAAGTCCTCGTATCCGGGCTGGCCGATCTTCGAGTGCCGGTGCGAGTACGCGAAGTAGATGACGAAGCCGATCGCGAGCCACACCAGGAACCGCAGCCAGGTCTCCACGGTGAGGTTGAGCATGAGGTACACGCACACCGCGGCCGAGAGGGCGGGGAGCCAGGGGCTGAACGGCACGCGGAAGGTGCGCTTCAGGTCCGGTCGCTTGCGGCGCAGCACGATCACGCCGACCGAGACGAGCACGAACGCCGACAGCGTCCCGATGTTCACCATCTCCTCGAGCAGCCCGATGGGCGTCAGCCCGGCCACGAGCGCCACGATCACCGTCACGACGATCGAGATGACCCAGGGCGTGCGGAAGCGGGGGTGCACCTTGGCGAGCCCGACCGGCAGGAGCGCGTCGCGCGACATCGCGAAGATGATCCGGGTGGCGCCGATCAGCAGCGTCAGCACCACCGTCGTGAGGCCGGCCACCGCACCGGCGGAGATGAGCGTCGCCATCCAGTCCGCGCCGTGGAAGACGAAGGCGTTCGCGAGCGCGGCCGCCGGGTCGAGGTCCTGGTAGGGCACCATGCCCGTCACGACGAAGGCGACGGCGCAGTACAGCAGGGTGCAGATCAGCAGCGACGCGATGATGCCGATCGGCATGTCGCGCTGCGGGTTCTTCGTCTCCTCGGCCGTGGTCGCCACTACGTCGAAGCCGATGTAGGCGAAGAAGACCAGCGCCGCCCCGGCGAAGATGCCGCCCACACCGAAGGCGGTGGGCTCGATGCCCGACAGGAACTGCAGGAGCGGCTGCGTGAGACCGGTCGCCGCCTCGCGCGGCGCCGGCTCGGGCACGAACGGCGACCAGTTGGCGGGGTTCACGAAGAGGAGACCCGCCACGATCACGAAGAGCACGATGAAGAGCTTCACCGCGACGAGCACGAGGTTCACCCGCAGCGATTCCTTGATGCCGAAGGTCATGAGGCCGCCGAGGACCACCACGAGGAGGATCGCCATGAGGTCGACGGTGCCGCCGTAGCCGATGGCGGCCGGGATCGGCATCCCCAGCTGATCCATGAGGGTGCCGAGATACGCGCTCCAGCCCTGCGCGACCACGCTGGCCCCGAGGAACATCTCGAGGATCAGGTCCCACCCGATGATCCACGCGAACAGCTCACCCAGCGACGAGTAGGAGAACGTATAGGCCGATCCCGAGACCGGGACCGTGGAGGCGAACTCGGCGTAGCACAGGGCCGCGAGCGTGCACGCGATCGCCGCGACGACGAAACTGATCACGATGGCAGGGCCGGCGACCTCGTGCGCCGCGCGCCCGGTGAGGGTGAAGATCCCGGCCCCGATCACGACGCCGATGCCGAAGACGGTGAGGTCGAGCGCGGAGAGGGACTTCTTCAGCCGGTATTCGGGTTCGTCGGTGTCGGCGATGGACTGCTCGACGGACTTCGTGCGGAGGACACGCATGGCTCGCGCCTTTCGTCATCGGAAGGGCCGGTCGTCGGATGGTAGCACCGTCCCCCTCCCGGCGTCGACGCCCACGGTAGGTTGGTCACGTGAACGCCAGCCCCGCAGACCAGCGCCGCCTCGTCGAGGTCGCCCAGCTCGACGCCCGCATCCGCCAGGCCGACGGCGCCCGCAAGAACCCGCCGCAGGCGGGCCGAGTGCAGGAACTGCTCGCGCGCCGTCAGGAGCTCTCGCAGGAGCTGTCCACCCGGCTGGGCGTCCGCGACGACCTGCGCACCGAGCTGTCGCGGATCGAGTCCGATGTCGCCGTCGTCGACGCACGCGCGTCCCGCGATGCGGACCGGCTCGCGGCATCCAGCAATTCCAAGGAAGCCCAGGGACTCGAGAGCGAGCTGGCCGCGCTGGCACGCCGCAAGAACGATCTCGAAGACGCCGAGCTCGCCGTCATGGAACGGCTCGAGAACGCCGACGCGGCCGTGGCCGAGCAGGAGGCGCTCATCGCGGCGACCAACGCCGAGGGCGCCGAGCTCAGCGCCGAGGGCAAGCGCGCCGTCGCCGAGGCGACCGCGGTGTTCGATGCCGCCTCACGCGATCGCGCGGCCATTGCCGGCGAACTCCCGGCGGATCTTCTCGCGATGTACGACCGCTTGGCCGTCCGCAGCGCCGGCGCCGCACTCCTGCGCCGTCGCACCTGCGAGGGCTGCCACATGGTGCTCGCCGGAACCGACCTGGGGGTGCTGCGCCAGGCCGCGGCGGACGACGTCGTGACGTGCCCGGAGTGCGGCTGCATCCTGGTGCGCGACGACGAGTCCGGTCTCTGATCCCGGCAGCGCTGCGAGGCGGGGCCGCCGTGGACGCGGATGAGGCCCCCGCTTGGGTCGTCCTCGGGCGGGCCGCCGCGGCAGGGGCGATCGCCGTGGCGCTCGACTCGACGGCGCACGAGATCGCCCGGCACGAGGTCGCCGATGCGGCGCTGACGTCGTGGATCGGTGACGCCGAGCGCCGCTGGTCGCCCCGGTGGGTGTGGCACGACACCCCCCAGTGGTACGGCGGACTCCTCTCCGCCGGCGTGCGCATCGCCCGATGTCACGACCTGCGCCTCTGTCACGCGATCCTGCGCGACTCGGTGCTCGTCGGTGCGGCGGCGGCGGTGCGCAGCGCGGAGGAATGGGATGCCGCGGCCCACGCCGACGCGCAGGCCACCGCACCCGCGCTGTTCGAGCTCGACGAGACCGGGGGTGCGTCCGGGCCTCCGGCGGATGTCGACGCCGCCCTTGCGGAGTTCCGGCGCCAGCGCGAGGCGATCGCCGCGAGCTCCGCGCCCGGTCGCCTGCGGCTGCTCACCGCGGCCGAGTCGGCAGGCGCCCTGGTCGCCGCGGAGATGCGGGCCGCGGGCCTGCCGTGGGACGCCGCCGAGCACGACCGCATCCTCACCGAGACCCTGGGCGCGCGTCCAGCCGGCGGCGGACAGCCGGCCCGCCTGGCGGCGGCCGCCGCGCGCGTGCGCGCCGCACTCGGCGATCCGACGGCGAGCCTGGACTCGCAGCCGAAGCTGCTGCGGGCGCTGCACCGGGCCGGGGTCCTCGTCGAGTCCACCAGCAGATGGGAGCTCGCCGAGCAGCGGCATCCCGTCGTCGAACCGCTCATCGAGTACAAGAAGCTCTCGCGTCTGCTGTCGGCCAACGGCTGGTCGTGGCTGTCGGAGTGGGTGGCCGACGGCAGGTTTCGTCCCGTCTACGTGCCGGGCGGCGTCGTGACCGGCCGCTGGGCCTCCTCGGGTGGCGGCGCGCTGCAGCTGCCCCGGCAGCTGCGCGAGGCGGTACGCGCCGATCCAGGCTGGCGCCTGGTAGTGGCCGACGTCGCGCAGCTCGAGCCGCGGGTGCTCGCCGCCATGTCGGGCGACACGGCCCTCGCCGCGGCGGCGCGCGGCCGCGACCTCTACGCCGGCATCGTCGACAGCGGCGCGGTGGCGACCCGGCAGGAGGCGAAGATCGCCCTCCTGGGCGCCATGTACGGTGCGACGACGGGGGAGTCGGGGCGCCTCGTCCCGCGCCTGCGCCGTGCCTACCCGCGCGCCATGGGACTGGTCGACGACGCCGCGCGCACGGGGGAGGACGGCGGGACCGTGTCGACCTGGCTCGGCCGGTCATCGCCGCCACCGTCCGAGGCGTGGACGGCCGCGCAGTCGCGCGCGACCGAGGCCGAGGCATCCGGAGCCGAAGAGACTCGCGCGAAGAGGTGGGCTCGCGATCGCGGCCGGTTCACCCGCAACTTCGTCGTGCAGGGCACTGCCGCCGAGTGGGCGCTCGCGTGGCTCGCCGACCTGCGGACGCGGCTGGCGGCGATGCCGCCTGTGACCTCCGACCGTGCCGCGCCGCGCGCCGGCACGGTGTTCGCGCAGCAGCCGCACCTCGCGCTGTTCCTCCACGACGAGGTGATCGTGCACACGCCGGCCGAGCATGCGGATGCGGCGGCCCAGGCGGTGGCGGATGCCGCCACCACCGCCGGCAGGCTGCTCTTCGGAGACTTCCCGCTCGACTTCCGCCTCGACGTGCGCATCGCCGAGACGGCGCTCAAGGACTGAGGCGGACGACCGGCACAGCGGACGGCGATAGACTCGCCCACGCGAATGGGTCGGCTGGACGGTCGCGTCGCGGGCGGTTCGCCGCCGCGCGCCGAGGAACGTCCGGGCTCCACAGGGCAGGGCGGTGGGTAACACCCACCCGGAGCGATCCGCGAGACAGTGCCACAGAGAGCAGACCGCCGGGGCTCCGGCCCCGGTAAGGGTGAAAGGGCGGTGTAAGAGACCACCGGGGTCGTGGTGACACGACCCGCACGGCAAACCTCGCCCGGAGCAAGGCCAGACAGGGGATGACGACGCGGCCCGCCGAGTCCCCGGGTAGGCCGCTGGAGCGGCACGGCAACGTGTCGCCGAGAGAGATGACCGTCCACGGGGCTTCCGCCCCCGGACAGAACCCGGCGTACAGGCCGGCCCATTCGCCCTCTCGTCAGTCGCGCGTGACCGTCGCGTCCAGGACGGGCACGGCTCCCCGTGACAGCGCCGCCGCGCCGATGATCCCCGCGTTGTTCCGGTGGACGGCGGGCACGATGGGGGTCTTCAGGTCGAGCAGGTGCAGGAACTTGTCGGAGTGCTTCGACACGCCGCCGCCCACCACGAACAGGTCAGGGGTGAAGAGGAACTCGATGTGGCTGTAGTACCACTGCAGCCGCTCGGCCCACTGCTCCCAGCTGAGGTCGTTGCGCTCCATCGCGGAGTACGCGGCGTACGCCTCGGCGTCCTTCCCGTGCTTCGCACGCTGCACGTGCCCGAGCTCGGAGTTCGGCACGAGCACGCCGTTGTACAGCAGCGCGGAGCCGATGCCGGTCCCGAGGGTCGTGAGGATCGTCAGGCCGGACTGGTCCTTCGCGGCGCCGTACCGCATCTCGGCGACGCCGGCGACGTCCGCGTCGTTGGCGAAATGGATGTCGCGACCCAGGCCGTCCTCGAAGAACTTCTCGGCCTCGAAGCCGATCCACTCCTGCGACACGTTCGCCGCCGACAGCGTGCGGCCGTTCTTCACGATCGCCGGGAAGGCGACGCCGAGCGGCACGGCGTGGTCGTCGGCCACGCCGAGCGTGCCGAGGACCTCGCTGACCGCGGCCAGCACGTCCGGCGGGTGAGCGCCCTCCGGAGTCGAGACCTTCACTCGGTCGCTGATCAGCTCGCCCCGGTCGAGGTCGACGATCCCCGCCTTGATCCCGGTGCCGCCGATGTCCACGCCGACGGCGCGTGCCGCGTCAGATGCCATGCCGACAGCCTATCCACGCGCCGCCGTCCGAGCCGAGCCGCGCCTCACTAGGATCGTGCTGACGGCGACGAGTACCCGATCAGAGGAGTGCACGATGACGAGCGACAGCGAGAAGTACTGGTACAACCTCAAGACGGGCGAGGTCGAGAAGGGCTTCGAATCGCCGGCGCCCGATCGCGCCGGCCCGTTCGATACTCCCGAGGAAGCAGCCCAGGCCCCCGAGGTCATCCGGCAGCGCTCGCGCGCGTGGGCCGAGGAGGAGGCTCGCGAGGACTCGTGGGGCGGCGGCCGGGTGTCGGGAGAGCCCGGCGACGACCAGTAGTCTGGCTTCGACCGCGCCCGGCGAGACGAGCCGGGCGGACGGGGCACCCGAGAGGACGCGATGGACAAGCAGCGTGACTTCGTTCTGAGGACCATCGAAGAGCGTGGTGTGAAGTTCGTACGGCTGTGGTTCACGGACGTGATCGGCACGCTGAAGTCCGTCGCGATCGCCCCGGCGGAGGTCGAGGGCGCGTTCAGCGAAGGCCTCGGCTTCGACGGGTCCGCGATCGAGGGGCTCACGCGCTCCTACGAGTCCGATCTGCTCGCGCACCCCGACCCCACGACGTTCCAGACCCTGCCGTGGCGCGGCGAGATCGACCCCACGGCGCGCATGTTCTGCGACATCACGACGCCCGACGGCCAGCCGGCCGTGGCCGACCCGCGTCACGTGCTCAAGCGCACGCTCGCCAAGGCCGCCGACGCCGGGTTCACGTTCTACACGCATCCCGAGATCGAGTTCTATCTGCTGAAGTCCTCGGCGTTCGGCGCCGAGGGGCCCGAGCCCGTCGACTCGGCCGGCTACTTCGACAACGTTCCGGGCGGCACGGCGCACGACTTCCGCCGCCGCTCGGTGCGGATGCTCGAAGACCTCGGAATCTCGGTGGAGTTCAGCCACCACGAGGGCGGCCCCGGTCAGAACGAGATCGACCTGCGGTACGCCGACGCGCTCACGACCGCCGACAACATCATGACCTTCCGCACGGTGATCAAGGAGGTCGCGATCGAGCAGGGGGTGTACGCCACCTTCATGCCCAAGCCGATGACCGGCAAGCCGGGCAGCGGCATGCACACCCACATGTCGCTGTTCGAGGGCGACGTCAACGCCTTCTACGAAGAGGGCGCGCAGTACCAGCTCTCCAAGGTGGGGCGCCAGTTCATCGCGGGCCTGCTGCGCCACGCGAACGAGATCTCGGCCGTGACGAACCAGTTCGTCAACTCCTACAAGCGACTGTGGGGCGGTGACGAGGCGCCGAGCTTCATCTGCTGGGGTCACAACAACCGTTCGGCCCTGGTGCGTGTGCCGCTGTACAAGCCGAACAAGGGCCAGTCCTCGCGCGTGGAGTATCGTGCCCTCGACTCGGCCGCCAACCCGTACCTGTCCTACGCGCTCATGCTCGCCGCAGGCCTGAAGGGCATCGAGAACGAGTACGAGCTGCCTGCCGAGGCGGAGGACAACGTCTGGTCGCTGTCGGACGCCGAGCGCCGGGCGCTCGGCTACGCACCGCTCCCGGCGAGCCTCGACCACGCTCTGGAATACATGGAGGAGTCCGAGCTCGTCGCCGAGACGCTCGGCGAGCAGGTGTTCAACTACGTGCTCCTCAACAAGCGCCGCGAGTGGCAGGAGTACCGCTCGCAGGTCACGCCGTTCGAGCTCAAGAGCAACCTCGAGATGCTCTGAGACCGGCAAGCGCATGTCCGCGGGCGAACGACCGGGTTCCCTGACCCCCCTCGCGCGGCTGGGCTTCAGCGGCCTCACCGAGGCGGAGGAGCTCCTGCAGGAGCTGGCCGGGCTGGTGGACGAGCCGCGCGAACTGCTCCTGGAAGGGGCCGTCCACGCTGCCGACCCCGATGAGGCGCTGCGGGCGCTGACCAGGATCGCGCGCCGCGAGGCTGCGCCCGTCCGGCGCGCCACGGGCCGCGCCGGTGCCTGGCGGGCGCTGTGGGCGCTCCTGGGCGCCTCGACGGGTTTCGGCGAGTTCTTCTTCCGCCACCCGGGCGAGGTCGATGAGCTCACCGGAGCGGGGGAGCGGCTGCCGTCCGAGCAGGAGCTCCGTGCCGCGCTGCTGGACGCCGTAGGGGCAGTCGACGGATTCGCCGCGGACGGTGGCGAGAGCGCGTGGGTCGCCCTGCGCGTCCGCTACCGGCGCATGCTCGCGCGCATCGCCGCGTACGACCTGCTGAGCCCGACACCCGTCGACGAGATCGCCGCGGTCTCGGCCCGGCTCGCGGATGCCGCGGGCGCGGCGCTCGAAGCCTCGCTGGCGGTGGCGCGCACCCGCGTGTCGGGCGGTGTCGTCGGCGCCGGGCTGTTCCCGCGGGAACAGGTCGCCCGCACCGAGCTCGCGATCATCGGGATGGGCAAGACCGGCGCACGGGAGCTCAACTACGTCAGCGACGTGGACGTCATCTTCGTGGCCGGCGGCGACGGCGCCGCCGTGGAGGAGTTCGGCGAGAGCCGCCTCGTCGACATCGCCACGCGACTGGCCGTGCAGACGATGCGCGGGATCTCGGGCGTCGAGATCGAGCCGCCGCTGTGGGAGGTCGATGCCAACCTTCGACCGGAGGGCAAGCAAGGCGCCCTGGTGCGCACGCTCGACTCGCACCTCGCGTACTACGACCGGTGGGCCAAGAGCTGGGAGTTCCAGGCGCTGCTGAAGGCGCGTCCGATCGCCGGCGACGCGGCTCTCGGAGACGCCTACATCGCCGCGGTCCAGCCCAAGGTGTGGACGAGCGCCGCGCGCGAGAACTTCGTCGACAGCGTCCAGCGCATGCGCGAACGGGTCACCGAGCACATCCCGGCCGCCGACGTGCCGTATCAGCTGAAGCTCGGCCCCGGCGGCATCCGCGACATCGAGTTCACGGTCCAGCTGCTGCAGCTCGTCCACGGGCTGTCCGACGACCGGATCCGGCAGCGCGGCACCCTCGCGGCGCTGGACGCGCTCGTCGCGGAGGGGTACATCGGCCGGGTCGAGGCATCCGCCTTCTCCCGCGACTACCGCGTGCTGCGGCTGCTCGAGCACCGCGTCCAGCTGCGGCAGCTGCGGCGCACCCACCTGATGCCCTCGCGCCCGGAGGAGCAGCGCGTCCTCGCCCGCGCGACCGGACTGGCCGACTCCGCCTCGGGGATCTGGGAGCTGTGGGAGTCGGTCAAGCGCGAAGTGCGCGACATCCACGTGCGCCTGTTCTACCGGCCGCTGCTGTCAGCCGTCGCGGCGCTCCCGGCCGACGAGCGCGTTCTCTCAACCGCGCAGGCGCATGATCGCCTGGCCGCGATCGGCTTCGCGGATCCGGCCGGCGCGCTGCGTCACATCGCCGCCCTCACCTCCGGGCTCAGCCGCAAGGCGACCATCCAGCGTCACCTCATGCCCGTCATGATCCGGTGGTTCGCCGACGGCGTCGACCCCGACTACGGGCTGCTCGCGTTCCGCCGGCTGAGCGAGCGACTCGGCGACACCCACTGGTTCCTGCGCATGCTGCGGGATTCCTCCGGCGCGGCGGAGAGCCTCTCGCGCGTGCTGTCGGGCTCCCGCTATGTGGGCGAGCTGATCGAGTGGATTCCCGAGTCCGCCGCCTGGCTCGACGACCCCGAGCTGCTCCGGCCGCGCTCGGGCGTCGCGCTCCAGCAGGAGGCCCGCGCGATTCAGACGCGGCACGGCACGGTCATCGAGGCGATGCGGGCCGTGCGGGCCCTGCGCCGGCGCGAGCAGCTGCGGCTGGCCATGGCGGCGATCCTCGGATCGGTCACGATCGAAGAGGTCGCCGAGGCCCTCACGACCATCACCGAGGTGACGATCCAGGCGACGCTGCGAGCCGTGCGCCGCGACATCGTCCCGTTCGAGGACGACGCCCTCGACTTCTCGGTGATCGCGATGGGGCGGTTCGGCGGTGCGGAGCTCGGGTTCGGGTCGGACGCCGACGTCATGTACGTCTATCGCGCGAACGGTGTCGACCCCCAGCGGGCGCACGAGCTCGCCCTCAAGCTGGTGGCGGCGCTGCGGACGCATTCCGAGGATCACCGGGTGCCGCTGGAGCTCGACGCGGATCTGCGGCCGGAGGGACGCAACGGTCCGCTTGCCCGTTCGCTCGACGCCTACGCCGAGTACTACCGCCGATGGGCGCTCTCGTGGGAGGCGCAGGCGCTGCTGCGCGCGCGCGGCGTCGCGGGCAGCACCAAGCTCATCGGGGACTTCATGCAGCTGGCGGACCAGGTGCGCTATCCCGACAGCATCGACGCGGCCGCCGTGCGCGAGATCAAGCGCATCAAGGCGCGCGTGGAGAGCGAGCGCCTGCCGCAGGGCGTCGATCCGTCGCGGCATCTCAAGCTCGGCCCCGGATCGCTGAGCGACGTCGAGTGGCTGGTGCAGATGCTCCAGCTGCAGCATGCGCACGCGGTTCCCGCCATGCGCACGACCTCGACGCTCGGCGCCCTGCGGGCGGCCGAGGAGGCCGGCCTCCTCCCGTCGAGCGCTGCCGACCGTCTCGCGGACGCCTGGCGCCTGGCCAGCCGCCTGCGCTCGGCCAACACGCTGCTCTCGGGCCAGACGAGCGACGTCCTGCCGGTGGACCGCAAGAAGCTCGATGGCATCGGGCGTCTGCTCGAGTACCCGCCCCGCTCGGCCACGCAGGTCGAGGAGGACTATCTCGGCACGACTCGCCGCGCGCGGCGGGTCTTCTCGAAGCTGTTCTACGGCTGACCGGCACGGTGACGGATGCCGCAACCGCGGCGCTGCGCCGGCATGGCGTGCGAGCGCGGCCGGCGCGGCTGCGACGGTGCGATCAGCCGGGCGGGCAGGTGGGGATGCCGTCGATGCTGTCGCCGTCGAGCGGGACGGCGTTCAACGCCGCGACGACACGCTCGGCCGCGTGCCAGTAGCGGGCGTAGTGGAACGGGTTCGCATTGATCTGCGTGTGGTGCGCGACGAGAGTCGGCTCCACGGCCGCTCTGTCGGGCACGCGCGCGGCCATCGCGCCGTAGAAGATCGTCGCGGCGGTGTACGGATCGAGCCGGGCCTCACGAGACCCCCAGCTGTCCTGCTGCTGGAACAGGCCGATCGACGTCGTTCGCGAGCCGTCGGGGTTCGTGACGCCGCTCGTCTCCCAATCGCCGTAGTCGATGTTGCGCAGCGACGACTCGCCCATGGCCGTCATGACGGCGATGGTCTGATCCCGCTGGTCGAAGCCCAGGTCGCGGCCGGCGACCATGATTGTGCAGGCGTTCGTCAGCTGATCGACGCCGTAGCCGGCCACGCCGGGCTCGGGAGTCGGCTCGGGGAAGGTGAACAGCGGCCCCGTGTCGCGGTCCTCGCCGAAGGCGTCCAGGAACGTCCCGACGGCGATGCTGCCCGCCAGCACGACGGCGCACACGATCGCGATCGGCACGACGATCGCAGCGACGATGAGAGGGGTCCGGCGTCGGCGGCGACGCGCTCCCCCCTGCCGTCGCGTGCCACGTCGTGCCGCTGCCCGCGCGGGCTGCGCACGACGGCGCCGCGACGTGGCGGGAG
The DNA here is from genome assembly GCF_033548675.1 of Microbacterium sp. M3. Lineage (NCBI taxonomy): Bacteria > Bacillati > Actinomycetota > Actinomycetes > Micrococcales > Microbacteriaceae > Microbacterium > Microbacterium sp. M3. The sequence continues at coordinate 518,375 of NZ_JAWTZT010000002.1, read as the reverse complement.
GGCGCGAAGGCATCAGCGGCTCGCTTTCGATCGGAGGAGCGGGTTCAGCGTAGGGACCGCACCTGGGGGATGTCCGAGCGGATCACGGGTGCCTGTGCGTCCTCCTGCCGGCGAACGCGGAAGCGGGCCCCGGTCTCCCGGGGCCCGCTTCTGCTGCAGGGACGTCAGACGCCGAAGTACAGCTCGGCTTGAGGATCTGGGATCCGGAGGGTGCTCCACTGGATCGTACTCCCTTGCAAACTCAGGGAAGTGCGATGCTGAGCATAGGGTGGGTCGCTGCCGCGGCTGTCCGAGAACCTGTCCGTTTTGCCGATTCTTGGTCGCCCTACGGGGCTCCCTGGGCATCTACGGGAGCTGCCGCCTACCTGCTTGGTATGAGCGCCGACCACCCTCGCCTCTGGACTCCCCAAGAGCTTGCCGACTATACGGGCATCCCCATCAGGACGCTCGCTGACTGGCGGACGGAGCGCGCACGCAGCCGAGGTCTCGGATTGCCGTTCGTCGCGCTCTCGGCACACAATGTCCGCTACCGCGATGAGGATATCGAGGCGTTCATCGCAGGGCGGATCGTGGCCCCGATGGATAGAGGGGCCGACTGATGGCGCGACCGAAGCGCGCGCTCGGCGAACTCGGCAAGGTGACCTACACCGTGGAGCCGAGCGGTCTCGTCGTCGCGCGAGGACGCGTCCACGACGGCAACGGGCGCGAGCGTCGTCCGAGCGGCAGCGGAGCGACCGAAGCCGAGGCGCTGGCCGCACTGCAGCAAGCGGCCGATGTTGCCGTCGGTCGAGTCCTGGCACGACGCACGCAGCTCATGACCGTCGCGGAGTTGGCGACAGCTTGGCTGAAGACGGCGTACCACGACGACGACCCGCGAGTGCTGAGACAACGCCGCGAACAGACCATCGATGGCTACGCATCGGTGATCCGAGCGCATGTCACCCCGCGCGCCGGAGCCATCCCTATCGCCGACATCACCGCTGAGCGCGCCGACGGGCTACTCATGGACATCGCACGGGAGAAGTCGGTGACGACCGCGAACAAGGTTCGTAACGTGATGTCGCTGATGTTCGATTGGGCCATCCAGCAGGGACACTTCTCGGCCGCCGGGTCCATCCAGCAGACACGGTACGGAGCGGTCGTCGTGGCGAACCCCATCCGTGCGACCCGGCGAGCGGACAAGCCGGACACGGTGTACTTCGAACTCGACGCGGTACAGGTCAGGTACATGCTCCACCTGATTCGTGACGTGTGGCCGGAGCGCCACCGGGCGCGGTATCCGGTGGGCCGACGGCCCAACTACAAGCTGCTCGCCGACTACATCCTCATCACGCTCGGCACCTCCGAGAGGACCGCGGAGCCGATTGCGATCCGGTTCCAGGACGTGCGGTTCGAGGCGGTGGAGCAGCCGGATGGAAGCCTCACGATGGAGGCGCTCGTCTGGGTCGGGGGGACGATGGTTCGCACGAAGTCTCGCGGCCTGTTCCGGCAGAACTCGCCCAAAGCGGAGCGACAGAAGCGTTGGGTTCGCGTTCCGAAGTTCGCGGCCAAGGTGCTGAGCGAACTCGTGGCCAGCCACGTTCCCGATCCAGAACGGAATCCCGACGACGTGCTGTTCACCACCGAGCGCGGCCGTCCGCGCGACCCCAGCGCAATCGGGGAGCTGCTACGGATGTTCCGCCGCGAGTTCCAACCGGAGCTCTTGACTATTGGGGTCGACGCCCAGCACCTCACCTTCCGCAGCCTCCGCAAGGCCGTCGCCGCGGCGGTATCTGACACCGCCGGCGTAGAGGTCGCACGCGATCTGCTCGGGCACAGTGACGCGGCGATCACCGAAGGCCACTACGCGAAGCGCCCCGACCTCATCGTCGAAATCGCGGCCGACGCGCTCGACGAGGTGTTCGCGGGCATTGACGCATGAGATGTCGCGAAGAGGGAGAACTGACAAGGCAGTCTTCTGGACAGGCCCGGCTTCGGAGCCGGCGGACTTCTCGACCTCAGCAGTTCCTTCCGTGACCTCGTTGATCTGTGGCTCGAGGATCTGGATCTGCGCGAACTGTCGGACGGGGACGAAGCAGAACTATCGCGACGATCTCCGGCTTCGAGTGAGGCCGCAGCTCGAACACTTCTCGCGCGGTAAGATCACCACGGGCCGCGTGGAATGGTTTCTGCGCTCCGAGAAAGCGGTGTCGTTCTCGCGTGCGCACCACTCGCGAACGGTGCTCAATCAGCTGTTCGGCTTCCCTCTCCGCCACGATGCGATCCCGCGGAACCCGGTGCAGGGGACGAGTCCGTTGCGGCGACCGAAGGGCGAGCGGCAAGCGCTGAATATCGAGCAGATCCGTGCCGCCGCGAGTCGCTGCCGGACCGGCCCCGACATCGAGGGCCGCCAAGCCCGATGGTCAGGTGCTCGACATCATCGAAGTGCTCCTCGGAGCCGCGCTGCGCATCGGCGAGTGCCTCGCTCTCCGCGTGTGCGACGTCGAGGATGGCCCCAGCTGCATGACGATCTCCGTAACGGGTACGGTGGTGCTGCGCACCGGCAGCGGTGCCGTGCGTCAGGACCACTCGAAGACTGAGCTCTCCATCCGCCGCATCGCCGTCCCCGACTTCGCGGCGGCTGTCCTTCGCGAGCGGCTCGCGAGCATCCCAATCAGCGAGACGCAACGGACGATTTTCGCAGATCGCGCGGGCAAGCCTCTTAGCCCGTTCAACGTGCGACGGACCTTCCGCGCGTTCCTCGAGTTGGCGGATCTTGGGGGGAGGGGGTTACGCTTCGCTGGTATCGGCGGACGGGGGCGACGGTATTCACGCGCGGGGCGAGCGCCGATGCTGCCGCCACGTTCTCGGACACGGATCGACCGCGATCACCGAGGGGCACTACATCGAGCCCGACCGCACCGTGGATCGGGGGCCGGCAGACATTCTCGAGCGGACACTGCGGCGTGAGAGCCCGCATGCGTCTCTGCTGTCGTTTGAGGGCGGAGCGGACGGAGCGGCCGACGATCCGGCACTTGACTTCCTCGACGAGGAAGACATCGAGGCGGCGTAGAGCTTCGACCTATGGATCTCGTTTGGTCGAGCCCCAACTCGCGATCGGTCCGCCTTTCGGGCCGTGGCTGCGGAGGAACTCGGCGTGCACCCGCTCGCACGCGAGGCGCAGCGTTGTGGACCAACCGATGACCTCGCCCTGAAAGCTCGCACGGTACCGGACGTCGGTGGCATTCACGCGGCGGATCTCGATGCTGCCGTACACACGGTTGTGCCCGTCGAGCGGGCTCCACGTTCCGGTTGGACCTTCCCGCGCTGCGAGCAGGGGGTGCCATCGCCTCGGTTCGACCATCGGGCTTCCTCCCTCCGGCCGAACACGGATGAGCTTAGAACGGGACGGCGACATCGCCACGCGGGCAATGGACGCGCGACGCGCACCTTCCTGTCATGAGCGATCGTGAGCGCGCTGACGCCGTCCTGGAGCACGTGGCCGTGCTCGCATTCCTGTACTATCCCGGCATCGAGGTCGACGATCCGAGCTATCGCCTCGCCGAGGATATCGAGTGGTGTCTCGTGCGGCTCGGTGACGTGTCCGACGCCGAGCGCGAGCGGATGGGCACGCTCTTCGCGCGAGCGATCACGGACCCCACAGCGGCGCGCGAGGAGCTGTTCACGGCGCTCGCTGACCTCGACCCCGTGCCCACGGCGGATCACCGTGAGTGACGAGCACTCGATCGCCGATGCGCGAGCGGCGCGGCTGGCCGCTCAGCGGAAGGCCTGGAACGACGCGAACCCGAGCTACTACGCCGAGTACCGCGATCGGAACCGTGAGGAGATCCGCCGCAAGAACCGCGAGTACATGCGAGATCAGGCTCAGCGCGAGCGCGACCAGAGGGAGCGGCGCCAGAAGGGGATCGACCGGGCGAAGGCGTGGGCAAAGGAGCACCCCGAGGAGCGCCAGGAGGCACGCGAGCGGTACAAGCAGAAGCACCCCGAGGCATACAAGCAGGCTCAGCGTGACTACTACTACCGGAATCGTGAGGCGATCGCCGAGCGCCGGCGCTCTCGGGAGGCTGCCAACCCGGACAAGGCGAACGAGGCTCGTCGGCGCGCGGTCGACCGTGCCCGGGAGGCCGGCCGCAATTCGAGCTGGTCGCCCACATCTGATCAACGGGCGACCTACCGAGACCGCGAGAACGAAGCGAGGCGCATGGCGCGTCGTCGCGCCCGTGCGGGGCTGCCCGAGCGTCACCTGCACCGGGTCCACGCGGCGGAACGACGCCACAACGATGCCGCGGCAGACGCGTTCTTCGCGCAGAAGCCCACCGCTCAGGACGTCGCCCGGATCAGAGATCAAGACGAGCCGACACCGCCAGAGCTGGTCCACGCCCTGCAGGAGCGTTCAGAGAACCGTCGAGTCGTCCGCGAGATCCTCGCGATCGCCGAAGAGTACTTCGCTGACCATGAAATCGAGCTGAGGGCGCGCGTCGCCGAGGTATCCCGCGCACGTTTCAGGGGCGGGATGCTGCCCCTCGACGTCTACACGGAGCCGCGCCGCTACGCACTTGAGTTCGCGAGCCGCGGCTACCTCCGTGCACACGTTGCATCCCCGACATCGTCGTTGACGGTCTTTCGCTGGCTCACGACCGATCGAGCCAAGCGGGGACCTGGGGTCCCGCTCTGACACGATCCGCGTGTCGTGCACGCGGACTTAGCAGCCTCCTCGCGTTCTGGGGCTTCCGGGACGGTAGCGCATCGCTCGCGATCAGGCGAGCCCTCCGGCTCTCTCGGGTCTAATCGCTTCCGATCCGCACGACGACATCCGCTCCGTGGTTGGTCAGCGCGGCTATGTCGTCCCTCTGGCGGGCGCCTCCTTGGGCCGGGGCTGTAAGGAGACGGGGCGCAGGGCGAAGGCAGGCGAGCGCCCTCTATGGGGTTGAGCCGATCCTCAGAGTGCGAACCGGGGCTGAAGTTTGGCGAGCTGACCGGCCGGCCGCTGCCACTGTGGGTTCTTGTCCCACGGAGGAACCCGGCGGCCGCTCTGCTTTCGGGTCAGATGCCACCCGTCGCACACGTCGCACGGGTAGACGCGACGGGGCACCTTCGGATCGTCGGGTCGGGCGCTCTTCCACTGCGCGAGCGCCTGGCGCGCCGCGGCCTGGGTGCGGTACGGCGTCTTCGTGCACAGGTGCGCGACGGCCGTCGGCGCCGCGGCGATCCGTTCTGCCGCTGCGCTCGTGCGCTCTGGACCCGCCAGTGCACGGTCCATGGCATCGAGGATCATGTCCATCTCGAAGTCGTCCTCGGCTCCGTAGATCTGTCGATCGCTCGGCGAGTAGCGGTCATCCATGGTCGAACAGTAGCCGAGCGACCCTTGTACTCACGTCAGCACGCGCACGTGCCAGTAGGGGTGAACTGCGTGAAGCAATCTGGGCACGTGCCATGGTCCTTCTTCGGTACGTGCCCTCCGAAGGCTGCTGCGAACGCGATCGACTCCGCGGCCTCGGAGCGGTCGAAGTAGCCAGCGGCAGGAACAGGCGCGGGCCGCGGGGGAGGAGCCGGCTTCCGGCGCAACTCCTTCGCACCGCGAATCCCGTGAGCCTTGCGCCTTCCGGCGGGGTACTCGAGGTTCGCGTACGGCAGCGGGGCTGACGGGTCGACCAGAGCGCGGCGCACCTCGAGCGGCACGGCCTCGGCGAAAAGCGCGATCATCGCAGCCTCCGCGTCGCCTGGCCGAGCCGTGGCGCCGTAGTGGACCCACAGGCGCCGTGTGTCGAGCATCTTCACGGGCCAGCCGCCGGCGTGCGGGGCCCGTGCGCCGATACGGGTGTCGTAGAACTGCTTCACCCGGCGACTCGTGTCGGTGCCGGCCTTGCCGATGTAGACGACGCTCTCGCTGGCCGGCCACAGTGCCCGCAGCCGGAGTGTCAGGCGCGCAGCGTCGGCAGCGGCGTTGTCGATCAGGATTTCCGGTCGCACCCGGATCAGTTGGTCGACGGAGTGCTCGTCGATCGGGCACTCGACGAGGCCGGTGTGCTGCTGTGGATCTTCGGTCGTCGCGATGACATAGACGCCAGGCTTCTCAAGCGGTACCGGTGTTCCCCACCGCACGGCCCCGGAACGCAGCACGTTGGCGTTTCTGAACAGATCATTGACCGTCGTCGGCATATCGCTCCCCAGCGCGTGTGAGTCCCTGCAGCGGAGCTTACCTATGGACGCAGACACAATCTCACCGCCGCTCCCGCGGCTGATCAGGCGATGTCCGTGTCCTGATGTAGCGTCGCGACGGGACGTTGCGAGTCATGGGGGCTCGCGGGGAGGCTGGGGATGGATGCCACGCTGTTCGGCGCCGGAGGCGATGGTGACTCCTTTGATGCCTTTCATTCGCGACTGAAGGCGTTCACCTCTCCGGTCGCGATCGACGTCGGCGCGATCATCGAGGATTCGGACTGGTCGCTCGTTGTCGCAGAGGCTGTCTACGACGCCTTCGGAGACCTCGACCAAGGTCGTGGTCTCACGAGAGCCCAGATCCTCGAGCATTGCCTGCGAGTGCATCCGGACGCGGTGTTCGTCGAGGAGCGGCTCGGCGTGTTCATCCGCATGGGGATGCTCCAGCTCAGCAAGCGGTCACAGCAGCGCTACCAGTTCAATCCCGACAGCGTCGCGGGACTGATGGTGTACGCACGTCTGGCCGAGGAAGGCGGCGTTCAGGAGCTGCTGTCCCTGCTGGACCGCACGAGCGCAACGATCGAGGACGGCACCGCGACCCAGTTCACCGTCGCGACGGCTCTGGACCGTGCTCGTCGAGCCTTCGCGATCCACACCGGGTTCCTCAACCGCCTCGTCGAGGATCGCCCGCTCGGAGAGCTCATCGCGCAGCGTCGACATCACCGTGCCGCGAACCAGCTCCTGAGCGATGCGAAGCGCCTGATCGAGCAGGTCAGCGTGCGGTATCCGAATCTCGCCGGGGCGGGCGATCGGCTGATCCTGGGCGCGACGAGGTACACCGACGCCGTCCAGCGGATGATCGATCGGCTTCTGCAGGAGAACACCCGCAACCGGGACTTCTCGATGCTCGATCCCGAGCAGTACCGGACCGCGGCGCAGACAAGCGATCGCGACGCACTCGCGGTGCCGTTCGAGCGGGTGCTGTTCGCACCGGCGACCTCGCAATTGGACGCCGCCATCATCCTCGAGACGATGGATGCGATCCGCCCGCGCACGGTCCGGGTGCGACCGGTTCGGGAAGCGACCCTCGAGGCGGAGACCGACCCGCTGGAGGCCGCCCGCATCCGTCGCGAACGGGCGAAGCAGTCCCGCATCCGCCGGACCGAGAATGCGATCGACGCTGCGTCCTCCGACGACCTGACGAGCGTTTTTCGCGCCGCCGGTTGGCCGGGTGCCGCGCAGCTCATCGCTGACCTCATCGCGATGGACGCCGATCCCGAGCAGCCCTACGCCCTGACGATGTCCGAATCAATCTTGGTTGACCCGGCCGGCCCGGTCTCGTACGTCACGCCCGTGCAACTGCACCGGGTAGTCCTGGACGCCCGAGCCGACGCCGACTCCGCGGCAGGGGAGGAGGACCTCGAGGCGGTCCTCGACGGCTTCAGCGAGGTGGCAACGTGAGTGATGAGCGCCTCGAACAGCTGAGCGGCCCCGCCTTGGCTGCTGCAGCGACCTTGCTGCGCGTCGTCGAACCATCTCGCGAGATCTCCAAGGCGATCCGCCAGTCTGGGCGAACAGTCGTCGACCTGCGCGATGGACAGGTCACCTGCGGCTGGAGCGACCTGACCGACGACGCATGGTCGGGCGACGGCATCGAGCAGGTCAGGTGGTCACGGCAGCCGGCGCCCCGGCTGGCGCGCACGATGGCCGCAGTCCTGCGGTGCTGCTGGCCGGTCAGGGATGCGTCGCTCTATCCAGGGCAGCCGTCGAGCAAGGGCCAGATCCTGAACGCGTACGCGAAGCTGGGCGCGATCGGCAGTGACGAGATCGGTGACGGCGTCTCCCGCCACGCCATCGGCGCGTTGACGACGCTCGAGGCGACCGGCCTGGTCACGTGGGATCGCGACGACGACTCCATCCGGCTCGGGCCGGTCGTCGCGACTTGGTCGAGCAGAGCCGAGGAGACCCTTCGGGTGAACTGGGACCGTCTCCCGTCGGCCGAGGGGGCATGATGAACCGCCTGGACGATCTCAGCGAACCTCGCCGGCAGGACGTGCTGACGGCCGTGCGAGTGCTCGAAGAGGCGGAGAACCCCGTCCCGAGATCGTTCCTGCATGCGCTCGGCGACGAGTCTCTCCGCGCCGTCCTCGAGGAGCTGCTCGCGCATGGCGGGAAGGTCCTGATCGAGACGCCGTATGGCTTCACGACGGGATACGACGACACTGTCCGCATGCAGCTCGCTACCGTCGGGATCGGGGTGCTGCCGCCTGTTGATCGCGCCGTGCTGACGCTGATCCTGCTGTGGTCGGTCGCGATCCCGCGTGCCCAGGGGGAGATCCCTGCCGCTGCGCCGTGGACCGAGGGACGGGCGGTGAACCCGCGCGAGCTCTCATCGCGATCGCGATTCCCGGACACCGTCGTGGCGAGCGTACTGAGACGGCTTCGCGACGCAGGCATCCTCGGGTGGGGCGAGCATCGATGGGTCGTGCCCGGCCCGCAGTTCTTGCGACTCACCGAACGCGTGCAGCAACAGATCTTCCAAGACCTCGTCCTCCTCGCCGAACCGACTGGTGCGCTGGCGGACTCTATCCGGCGGTCACGGGCCGCCCGCCTCGATGGGAGCACCAGATGAGCATCACCTCCGTGGTCAACGCGACAACGACGAACCTCGGCCTCGTCGGCGATCGCGAGCTGGTTGCGGTGCAGACGATCGACGTCGCCCGGTTCACGACGCACATCGCCCCGATCGTCCCAGGCTCGTTCGTGGCGGTTTCGGGGAAGGGGCCGAAGAATGACTCCAACGGTTCGGGAAAGACCAGCTTCCAGTCGGTGGTGACGGTGCTCCTCGGCGACCCGCAGTGGCGATTCGACATCAACGGCGGCGCGCCCGCTGTCGGCCTGCTGCTGCAGGCAGAGGCGACAGGCATCGAGGGGGAGTTCTTCTCGGCGGAGCGCGGGTACATCATCGGCGTATTCGCGCGGCGTGGCCATCACGACGCGCACTCCGCAGTCACCGTATGGGTACGGCTGACCAAGGCGAAGCCCCATCTGGTCGCCAGGGTCACGCCGGGGATCGTCGTCGTCGACGCCGATACCGACGACGCCCGGTATCGGCAGGCCGACGAACTGTGGACAAGCCTCGGGCGCGACGGCGAGTGCTCGGCCCGACGCATGGGGGAGACCCTGTACGGCGACGCCCCACGCTGTCTGTCGTTCCTGGACACGGATCTGCGCAAGAACGCGCCGTCGCTGCTCTCCGAGAAGATGACCGACATGTCGCCGGCCGCGATCGGCGATGCGCTGATCGGACTCGCCGGACTCCGGCATCACTTCGATGCGGAACAGGAACAGCGCAACAAGCTGGGCGAGCACGAGCGCAGCCTGCGCGAAGCCCAGACGACGCACCGGGACCGCCTGCACACCGAGGAGGCGCAGCTCGAGGGCATCCGAGGCAGGGAACGCGCCCGCGGGCACCTCGCCCGCGGGGAACAGATGTGGCGCCTGCACTTCGCGAAGCGTCTCGTCGAGGTCGTCCCGCTCATCGCGGAGGCGGAGGTAGTCCGGGCCGACGCGTTGGTCGCGACGGAGACCGCCGAGCGGGACGCGAATGCCGCCAGGGACGACCTGCGCGCCATCGGCGACGGAACGGAACTGGACGCCGCCGTGCAGTCCGCACGTGCTGAACAGGAGCGTGCAGCTGGAGAGCTCGCTCGGATCACCGGGTCGATCGAGCAGCTTCGGGGCCGGCTGGACGAGGTGAAGAAGCGGGAATCGACACTCGTCGACGAAGCCTTCGGATGGGACGGCAGCAGCGTCGAGATGGCCGCGGCGGCACTCGAAGCCGCGCATCGGCGGCGGGCCTCGGCAGAGGTCTCCCGCGAGGGCGCGGTAGGGGCGGTCGCGAAGGCGAGGCGCCAACTGGCGGAGGCTGTGGAGGGACGAACACCGGAGACCGCGTCCGCGATCGACGCGCTGGTCGCGGCGGAGGTGGTGTGCGCGGGATTTGCTGACGCGGTTGATGTGAACGAAGCCGCGCGCATGGAGTGGGAAGCGCTGCTGTGGCCCTGGCGGGACGCGATCGTGGTCCGCGCATCCGATCTCCAGTCGGCAGTGGCCGCGGTGGCGGGCATCCCCGGCACGACCCTCATCACCACTGACAAGGATGACGTCGACGCACAGCCAGTACCCGAGGGCGTCGAGACCACCTGGGCCATCGGCGGCTTCCTGAACCGAGTGGATCAGCGCGCGTCGGTGCACCTCGACCCTGTCTACGCGCACGACCCGGACGTCGGCGTGATCACGATCGGGCAGTTCGCGACACCGGTGACCGGTCGTGCCACGCGGATCAGTCTGGCGGAGGACGCCGTTCGCGACGCCGAGCAGCGAGTCTCCGACGCGGACACGGCACTTGTCCGGGCAGAGCAAGCCGTGGGTCAATGCGAGCAGGACGAGGCGACCGCGAAGGCGGCGGCCGAGCTCGCGAAAGTGACCGACACCATCAAGGGGATCGACGCTCAGATCGTCGAGAAGGCGGATGCTCGGACAGCCGCCGACACCGCTGCCAATGACGCGCAGTCGGCGCTCCTGTCCGCAATCGGACGACAGGCAGGGCACCAGGCCCAACTGCTGACGGCGAGAAGCCGGGTGAAGGAATGCGAACAGGAGGTGCGCAACTGCAGGGAGGATGCCGAACGTGCCGCGGCGCAAATCTCAAAGCTGAACCTGCCGTACTGGCAGTTCGGATGGGGTGGATCGGTCGAAGAGGCACAGGAAGCTCTCGCAGCCCAGGACGAGGCGGTCCGCGCCCTGAAGCCCGACACGATCCGGCGGCGCGCGTCCGAAGCGCTGCGCGAGGCGATCGTGGCCTTCGGCGCTGATGGCGCTCTCTCGGACGACCTGCTGGGGATCGGCAATGACGATCAGCGTCAGCGCGTCCTGGAGCCGGACAACGAAGGCGTCGGCGGGAATGCTCCTTCATTCGTGGACTTCGCCATGCCGCTGCAGCTCCGACTGGATGGCACCGCCGAGCTCGACAGCATCGTCGGTGAGAGCATCGAGCGTGAGCGCGCCGCGCGGGACCTGAACCTCGGTGTGCTCGAGAAGGAGGTGTCCGGGATGGCATCGGGACTGGGCACGCTGCAGGACATGATCGAGCAGTCGGTCGAGGCGCGCTTCGATCGGATGCGCGCCTCGTTCGACCGGCTGAGCCGCGAGCACGGCGGCTTCGGCGCCGATCTGGTCGTGGCGTCGCGTCGCCCGGAGACCTCCGACGCGATTTGGCGTTGGGACGTGACCCCGCAGTGGCGGCGGTCCAGCGGCGGCCGGCTCACGAGCTACAAGGTCACGCTCAACGGCGCGGCACACAAGGTGGCGTCCTTCCACCTCACGCTGGCCGCACTGGTCGCCGGCGACGAATCCTCCAAGATCGGCAAAGTCCTTGTAATCGACGAGCTCGGCAACTCGCTGGGCGACGTCAATCGCAAAGACGTCCTGAAGGTCATGCAGTCCGTCGCGGAGAGCGAGGGGATCACCATCCTCGGCGTCTGCCAGGATTCGGTCCTCGACGACGCCGCGAGCTACTCCCGAGAGCTGCTGTGGTTCCGTCACGCGTCGGAGCACCAGGTCTACAACCAGCCTGTGCGCGCATGGGGCTTCGACGAGTTCGGCGAACGCGTCGACCTGATCGGCGACGCCGTTCGGTCCGGTCGGCCGTGGCTGTGACCCCCGAGTTCGAGCGCCTCGAGGACGGACGCGTTCGCGTTCCCTGGGCGGACCCGTCCGATCACATCCGCGCCGTCGTGCCGCTGGTCCGGCGGGATGGTGAGCTGAGGGCCCCATCAGATCGCCGAGGTCGCCTGAAGAGCGATCGGCTGAGGTTTGTTGCGGCCGAGCCGATGGCACGGGCGATCGAGAACGTGCCCATCACGGAAGCCGACTGGGCGTGGGTGCTCGGGGCGAGTAGACGCGCATGGGCAACAGTGCTGGGCCGATGGGCGGATGCCGAGACAGCGCGGCTCGTGTCGCACTCACTCGTCGAGGCCGGCGTCGTCGAGCTGGACGTGCGCATGAATCGGCCGGGTCGAGTCGAATACGAACCGGTGGCTTGGCTGCTCACGCCCACGTGGGAGCAGGCGCGACGCGACCGCAATAATGACCGTGCCGTAGACCGCGAGTCGCTGCGCACCCACGCGCGCACGCTGGCCGAGCGGGTCGGTGCACTCGATCCGGGGATGGCGGCCGCACTGGGCGACCCGGCGACCCATGAGGCATCGCTGGCGGTCCTCGTGGCTGCCGCCGATGACCTGCTCGACGGGGTCACGCACGACGGTCCGCGCGCGTTCTCGCAGGTGCACTTCGGGCACACGAAGGCGCGGGAAGATGCACCGAGCATCCTCCGGGCGGCAGGCGTGTGCGAAGCCACGATCGGAACACTCGGACTGGCGCGGTCCCCGTACATCGGGCTCGGCGGAGCCCTGGTCGTTTCAGGCATCGACCTGTCGAAGTTCGCGGGGCCGGTCAGGCTCCGAGCCTCCGGTGTCGACGGCTGGGGCGTCACGCTTCCCGGCGACGCTCGCGCCGTCGTCCTCGTGGAGAACCTGCAGGCGGCCGAGGCTGTCTGCGATATCTACCCCGACATCGCCGTCGTCTGGTTTGCCGGGCAGCCCGCCGACGCGGTGCTGCGAGTCTGTACCGAGGTCGCGCGAAGAGCGGCCCGCGCCGACCTGCCGATTCTGATCGCACCGGACGCGGACCTCGGCGGGGTCTATATCGCGAGACTAATCACAGCCGTCATGCCGGCGGAAGCGAACGTGGTCGTCGTCGACGCGGGGGCGGTCGCGCCAGCCACGATGCGCCCGTTCTCGAAGCGCACGCTCAACGCACTCGCGGAGCTGTCGGTCGAGTCCTTGCCGCTGGTCGCTGCGTTCGCGCAAGCAGTGCGGGAGCGGGGTCGGCCGGTCGAGCAGGAGGCCGCAATCCGCCAAGCCATTCGGGAGGCACTGCGCGCTGCGTGAGCTCCCGCTTGCGACAACGCGAATGTCGCGAATGCCAGTCCTGGATCCAACCAGGTACTCGTCGTCGACAGCGAGTGGGCTGCTAAGTCGACGGCGGTGCTTGATGCGATTGAATAGGCCCTCTCAACACTGCCCGCTGACATGAGCACGGCGGTCGCGGCCCTCATTGCGGATGCACGTGATGCGGTCGAGACTGATTCTCCTTCGCGGGCCAAGCGAGAGCTCACCGCCCTCGGCTCTTTCCTAGGCGATGCGGCTTCGGGTGCCCTTGGTGCGCTGCTCGGTGCGCAAGCTGTTCCTCTGATTCCGCTGCTGGGTGGGTAGCTCTCACTAATCCCTCACTGGCCGCGGCGTCGTCCGAGAGTTGCCGCTTAGCCAAGGCTCGCATCTGCGAGCACGAACGGGAGGACCTTCCGGTTGAGGAGGACGGTGATCTTGGCTCGTTGGGGCCTGGTGATCTCGTCCTTCTTGCGCTTGTTGAACATGTCGAGGATGAACGCGTATCCACCATCGGCATCCCACTGATCGGGCGTGAAGGCTCCCTCGTCGTTGAGGTACTCGATCATTGCCCGGGAGAAGTATTCGCTGGTGAGGGCAATGTGCTTGTTGTCGAGGATGGCGGCACGGAGACGGAAGAGGTCGCTGTAGAGGGTCACCTGCCGGTTGAGGTCGGTGCGGCCGAACTTCTGAACGCAGGTGCTGCCGATGGGGTAGAGCTGGGCGCCATTGCGCTTGTTCGTGATGGTGAACAGCAGCACGAGTTCCTGCTGCCCGCAGACGCATTCCCCACTTCCAATGGGGTCCTCCTCGAGCTCGGTGACGTCCCATTCCATAACGGCGGCGCTCCACTCGTTCGCAACGGACGCGGCGATGACGGCTCGGGTAAGCCGGTGGAAACTCTCGGTTGTCATAGGGTGCCTCCGTGTCAGCACTGTATCGAGCGGGAATCGGGAACGTGGATACGGGAGCTGGGGTCGGCGTCCGCTCCCGTATCAGCGCTCCTCAGAGGTCGGGAAGGTCGTCCAGGTTGTTGCGGGTGGTGTTGTCGCGGTCCGTGCGGAGGTATTTCCCCGTGGCACCGTTGACGACGCGGATCTCGGTGCGCTGCTCGGGCCACTGCACGTAGTAGGTGTGCATACGGGTCTCGATGTCGCGGATGGCGTCCGCCTTGGCGCGCGGCGACCAGAACTGGCCGGGGTTGCCGATGGCGGTGATGTCACCATCACGATTCTTGCGGGTGTGGGTTACTCGTCGATTTGCCATGATTCATGCCTTCGCTTGATGAGGGTGAGATGAAGTCGGTGACGAGCGGAGCCAACGCCGGGCTGGCTCCGCTTCGATCACTTCTCGTTGCGGACGCCCTTGTGCTGGTTCGGGCTGCCGTTGAGGATGCGGCCGGTTGCGGTGTCGCGCTTGAACCAGGTCTTGCCGACCTGGAACTCGCTGCGACCCGTGACCGCTCCGACGCGGTGACCGCGTCCCGTGTTCTTCGCCATTTCCGGCTCCATTTCTGGGGCTGACGGTCAGCCCCTCACTAAGTAGTCGGAGCAGAAGGCGATTGAGTTAGCGGCAGTCCTCGCAGAGGCCGTCGACCAGAAGATGGCGCTGGAAAAGCTGGAAGCAGGTGCCCCGGCAGGCTTCCTCGGTCTTCGAGGCTCGATCGCAATGGCAGTTCTTGCAGACGGGGCAGAACCCCTTCCCGCAGGTCGGGCACGGGTAGCCGCGGAAGGTGCGGTCTTGCCCACAGCAGTAGATAGTCAGGAGCGGGCGGGTGTCGAAGTCGCGGGGTTGGATCATGTAGCCGGGGTCGACTTTCCAGATGTCGTGTCCGGCGAGGATGGCGATCACGCGGCGGTCATCGGAGATGGCGTCCGCGTAGAAGTCCTCCGTTCTCCCCCATGAGTCCCGCCAGGTGATCCGTCGAGTCAGCGTCGATCCGGGGAGAATCTCTCGCAGGGCGTGCGCGTCGTGCAGCATTTGCCCGCGCCACGGATAGACAGCGGGCCACCCGTCGTCCGGGTCCGGTTGGATGCTCGCGTGATGGACCTGCCCGTCGTAGCGGTCGATGAGGACGACTGCGCCGAGTCCTTGGATACGCCGCGCGATCGCGATCGCGCAGGCCTGGTAGCTGGCCTGGCTGTTCTCGTAGAGATCCTGCACATGGTGCGCGCGGACCAGGTCGGTTCCGACGACCTCGTTTGTGAGTACTTCGGGTAGCAGAAGCCGCTGCGCGATCTGGTCACATACTGTTTCCAGTAGGGCCGGCGGATCGGATTGGTCGGCAATCCAATCGAAGAGACCCTGGTCACGCTCGACAATCCAGTGGCCGAGTTCGTGGGCAAGGGTGAAGTTCTGTCGGCGACTGTTCGGCGTCGGCGCGTAAAGGATCACGCCGTCGTCGAGGAAAGACATCCCATCGCAGAAGCCGCCATCGTCCCGAGTGCTGGACAGTGAGTCGACCGGACGCACAGTCAGCCCGAGCTGATTCGTGAGTGCATCATGCGGGTCGAGCGCGAACTGCTCGCGCGTGGGCGCGTCAAGGATTGTGATCGCTTGATCTACCCACGGCCCCAGCTTCATGACTCTTGAACGTCCTCCACCGCGCTAACCATCGCCTCGAGCGAGTCGAGCAGCACCTCCGCGTCGGGAGCGCCTCCGCGGTGCACGGCGACCAGCATTCGCGACTCCAACGCGGAGGATGCAAGCGCCACGGTCGTACCCTGCAGACGCGCCCACCGCTCAGCGAGGTGCTGGAACGTCGTCGACGCCACAACCGCCGCGAGCCTCGCCCGCTCTGGGTCGACTCCCGACTGTCGCCGCAGTCGATCCGGGTCGACGCCGGTTTCTTCAGCGAGCGCGGTGATGAGCGCGGGGATATGCGGCAGACTCTTTCCGCTCTCCCACGCGAAGACATCTTTGCTCGAGACATCCCACCCTCTGGTGGTGAGCCTCGCGGCAAATGAGCTGACCGTGAAACCTGCGCGTTTCCGTGCGCTTGCGAAGGCTTTGCTGTCCAACTCAAGGTCGGGGTCGGGAACGAGGCCGAGCATCGCGGCGACCGGGTCATCCGCCAGCGGCGGCGGGGTCTGTGCGCTCGCCCAGGCCAGATCAGCTGCAGCGGCGAGGTCGCGAAGATTGGATCTTTCGCTGGTCGTGGCGTCCGCGGCTTCGAGCGCCGACCGGCCCTCGCGTGCGTCGAGGATGCGCGCGATATTGTCGTCTCTGTTTTCTGTACTCATCGTCATCCTCCTCCCTGCACCGCTGCGTTGATCTCCGACAACACCCTCGTCGCGATCTGACTGATCCGAGCGGGAGTCACGCCCAGTTCGGCCGCGACGTCACTGCGCGGGCGGTCCAACACTATGTACTGCGCGAATACGGTGTGCGCCTGCTGATCCAGCCGAGCGATGACAGGGCGCGCACGTGCCATCTTCTCAAGCCGTTCGAGGGCTTCATCCTCGTCCGACGGCGCCGCGCCGGGAAGGAACTCCGCGGAGAGTTCCACGCCGCGTACCATCGCGGCCGATCGGATCATATCCAAGGCCCGCCGTTTTGCCGTCGCGACCAGCAGCGCTTCCCAACTGCGAGGTATCTCGGTTGGCGGCTTCTTCATCAGCGAGACCATCGCTTCCTGCACGGCATCGGCGGCCAGATCGACATGGCCGCTTCCGCGCAGTACTTCGTAGGCGACTCCGTACATCGCAGCGCGATGCTTCTGATACAGAGCCGCCCAATCTACAGATGGATCCGACTTCACGGGGGCCTCCGCATCTTCACTCATGTCGCCATCTCCTGGCGAGCCTGAACCCGTCTCTTACAAAGTAGTCGGACGAGCCGCCGTCGGAGTTAGCCCGGCGCAGTCCCACTTCTTGCGTCTGACTGGTCAGAGTCGGTCGCCGGTGTGGATGACGATATGGCCGCGGCCGTGGCGTTGCTCAAAGAGCGTGTAGACGTCGACGGCCCGATCAGCATGCGCGGCGCGCAAGCCGGTCCTCCAGCGCATGCTCTCGACCGGCGTGAGGGAGATGGGGTCGAGCTTGCGAGCAGTCTGTCGCTGGCCACACGCGTCACCAGGACGCCGGCCGTCGAAGCGGCAGAGCGTCTATTCGCGGAGGCCACCCCCGTCACCGATGAAGGCATCCTCCACGGCCCTCCGGCGCGCAACGTCCTCGACGACGAAGGCGCGGAAGTCGGCGGCTCGGTCGTTAATCGCGCCCTCAACGATCGCGGGTGCAGGGTCCTCGCCTGGCCACGACGTCTGTCGGGTGGCGCGGTCGCGGTCGAGGCGCGAGCCGCATGCCGCTACCCAGTCGTGCAGGCGCTCTCGCACTTCGGCGAAGTCGCGGTGCCAGCCGAGGGGAGCGGAGCCGTGCTGCTGCTCGTCGTAGGCGCAGAGCCAGTGCAGGTGCAAGGCCGACAGCTCCCAGACGAGCTCGGGGTGGCGATGCCAGAGTGGCGGGATGACCGAGGGGCCGAGCCCGTATGTGCGGCGCAGCCAGTTCACCCACCGGTCCAGTTCGACCCACTCGAATGCCGCCTGGTCCGACGTGAGCAGGTTCCAGTTCACGGGGCGCGGCGCTGAGGAAAGACCTTCTGGCTCGGCATCCGGCCCGTCCGGCGGAGGCGTATCGAACCGGTAGCCGGGGAACTGGAGAGGCTCGTCGGCAGTCATCGGCCGGCCTCAGAGGGAGACAGGCCGGACGGCGGGCTTCGCCACCGACGGAGTTGAGGGCACGAGCGGGGGAACCATGCGGCGGCGCTGCAGTGTGTAGTTAGTCCGGGCGGAGTCGTGGCCGAGGCGTTTCGCCACGAACTCCTCCGTCTCGACAGTCTCCCCGTCGCGTTGGCGTGACGAGTTGTGTGTGTAGCCCTCGGCAATGAACGCGTCGCCCTTGTTGAACATGGCGTAGGCGCGCTCGGCGTTGCGGCGGAACATGACGAGGTCGTGGTAGGTGGTCTCCAGCTGGGTGAAGGTGCCGTCATCGTTGCGTTCGAAGTGTTCCTGCCCGATGCGCACCCACAATCGGGCCTCGCCCTTGGCGTTGAACGATAATTGTGGCTCCGAAGCGAGGAAGCCGGAGAGAGATTGCTGGGTCTGAATCGTCATCGGATGCTCCTACCGAGGCGGCCGCGGGTCGGCCATAGCAAGTAGGTGCGCCGGCTATCCCCGCCGCAGCTGTTCCTCAACCCGCGCGCGGTCGTCGCGGAGCCGCGCGCTGTCGGGGCGCGCGGTCCATTCCCGCAGCTGCGTGACGATCGGGGGCGCGGCACGAAGCATGAGGAGGGCCGTGCCGTACGGCAGCGTGCGGATCACGTCGGGGGGCATGATCGGGACGCGTCGCGTGGAGCGTTGATTGGAACGGAGCCCGCGTTCGCCAACGGTGATCGAGTCGGTGACTTCGTCGCGGTCGCCGATCAGCGTGGAAATGTCTTGGAGGTCGCGAGAGCCGGAGGCTCCGCCGAGCACGATCTCGGCGATGCTCGCGTCCCAGATAGCCGTGGCGGCGTTGTCGCCCCATCGCTCTCGAGCTTGAGCGAGCGACTGAAGCACCGGCATCGTGGTGATCCCGGTCCCTCCGCCCTCCGCCATCAGCACAGGCAATGACGGCAGGGGAGCGAGGTTGCCGATTTCGTCGAGTGCGAGCAGAACGGGCGGGTCGAGCCGTGCGCCGGGGGAGCGCGCCGCCACTCGGCGGGCTGTTTCGACGAGGTCCTCGACGATTGCGGCGACCAGGGACGAGGAGGCACCCGCGCCGGCGCCGGTGGCGAGGAGGTAGAGGGTGCCGTTGTGTCGGAGGAAGGCTTCCGGATCGAACTGTTCGTCCTCGCCGGGGCTCACGGCATCCAGGACGCGCGGGTCGGCCAGCGCGGCGAGGGCGAGAGACACTCCTTGCCAGATCGAGTCCCTTGTCCGAGGGTCGGCGTCGATCATCGCCTCGAGCGACTCCGCCCAGCCGGTGGCCGCAGCGGGGTTCGTCGTGAGAATCGCGACGGCGTCTTGGGCTGCGGCTGGGTCGAGCGTCCATCGGTAGAGCTCGGCCGGCGATCGGCCGTCGAGCGCCGCCGCATGCAGGAGCGCCTGGAGCGCGGTACGCGTCTTTCCTTCCCAGAAGCCGCCGTTCTCCACCCCGACACCGGATAAACCGGTGCCGGCCGCGAGTCCCGCCGCTCGGATCATCGCGGTGAGGGGGACCTCGCAGCCGCGGACAGGTGACCACCGTAGGCCGGCTGGGACGCCTGGGGCGAGATGCTGTGGGTCGAAGACGGCGACGGGTCCGCGTCGCATCCTTGATCGAATGGTGGTGGTGAGGTTGTCCGGTCGGGTAGAGGTCGTGACGACTGCTCCGGGTGCGTCGAGGATCGCGTTGATCACGATGTGCGCGCCTTTGCCGGATCGGGGCGGGCCGATGACGAGGATGGAGTCCTCGACGGAGGTCCAGACTTCTGATCCTCGCGCTGCTCCGACGAGGTACCCCACATCGGTGGGTCGAGGCTTCGCGACGGATGCCCGGAGATGAGCTGCCCGGGACAGCAGCGCGCGGTCCGAGGCTGCGCGGCGCACGTCAGCGGACGATGCGATGCCGGCGATGCGGTTGGGATCGGCTCGAGAGTGACGCGTGAGATTCCGGATGGCGCGCCACACCCACCACGCCGCGATCGAGACCAGCAACACGAGCAGCGCCACGACCGTCCAATACACGATCGGGTTGAGTCCGCCGGCTCCCAGGGATGCGCCGGGGTCGGCGGGCGAGCCGAACACTCCGAGTCCGGCGGCAAGGCCGCCAGTCGGTTGCTTCGCTCCGGTGACGAAGGCGGCTATGGTGCCGGCTACGCGAAGGACGGCGGCGATGGCGACGAACGCGCCGAGGGCGAGGAGGGCGAGGTTGGCGAGCCCGTCGCGACCCGAGGCATCGAGGCTCAGGTTGCCGGTCACGTGAGGTCTCCGATGACGCACGTTCCCGAGATGCGACCGAGGAGGACGACCTCACCGGCGCTGACCTGGCAGAGCCCTGGCTCCAGCAGAGCGCGCGCCGAGCCGTCCGCCGAGGCTTTGGTGTGTCGCACGATGACCGCGACGGCAACGTCTTCGCCGGGGATGAAGCCATCCTCGCCCAGAACCACGCGCGGTGGTTCGATATGCGGGCGTGCGTCGATGAGGGCATCGTCGCGCGGCGCCGGCTTGTCCGAACAGCCGCCACGAAACGGCGGCCCCGCGGTGGGGTCGAGTGTCGGTTGCAGCGGCCGCGTGACGATGTCGGTGAAGACGGCGCCGTCCGCTTCGTAGACGAGGACTCGTACGGGGGAGCCTCGCTCTTCCAGCACGGCATCGATGACTGTAGCGAACGAGGACCGCACCCAGGGCGGGCCGAATCGGGGCGGTTCGAACTCCCTTCCGTCGACGGCGACAGTCATGGTCCCGTCCGCCGCGATCGTCATCGCGATTACGGGAAGTACCGGGGGCATGTGGGTCGCGTCGGCGGTTGGTCGCACCGCTTGGGTTGTGCTCATTTCACGCCCTCCGTCATCCGGCTGGTTGTGTCGAACGCTGCGAGCTCTGCAGGATGCAGCTGGTGCTGCACGACGAAGCTGCGGTCCTTGATCCGCCAGAGGCCCTGCCCGGTGCCGAGCCCCGGGAGCAGGCTCTGCTCCGTGCCGGTGAGACCGAGCGCGGTCGCGGTGGCTCCGAGTTGGTCGGCTTCCTGTCGGTAGATGATCCGGGTTTCGGCGTTCGCGAGGAGCGATGAGGCGATGGCTCGCATGGCGGACCCCTGGTCTCCGACGTTGTCGAGGTCGGAGAGCTTGTGGAACACCAGCAGGTTGGCGATTCCGTAGTGGCGCGCGAGCCGCCATTGGGCGTCCATCCGTCGCAGCAGGGCCGGGTGGGACATGAGGCGCCAGGCTTCGTCGTAGATGACCCATCGTTGCCCGCCGTGCGGGTCGAGAAGGGCCGACTCCATCCATGCAGACGAGCAGGTCATGAGGACGGAGACGAGCGTCGCGTTCTCGGCGACCCGGGAGAGGTCGAGCGAGATCATGGGAAGGGTCGGATCGAAGGTGACGGTGCTGGGCCCGTCGAACAATCCGGCGAGGTCTCCGGCGACGAGCCGGCGGAGCGCGTGCCCGACGACCCTGCCGTCTTCGACGAGTCGATGGTCCGCTCTGTGTGCGTCGTCGGGGGAGAGGATTCTTTCGACGACCATCGGCAGGATCGGTGTTTCGCAGGAGCGGACAGTGTCCGCAAGGGCGAGGTCGATCGCGGTGTGCTCGAGCGGGCTCAATGGTCGTTCGAGCACTGTTTCGGTGAGGGCCCCGATGAGGTCGCGGCGGCGCGAGGCGACCTGGCCGGCCCAGCTCTCATCGGTGAGGCCGGACGGGCGGTGACCCTCATCGAGCGGGTTGAGACGGTTCGACATGCCGTGGCCGAGCACGATCGCCTGCCCGCCGACAGCTTCGGCGACCGCAGTGTGCTCTCCCTTGGGATCGCCGGGAACGTAGACCCGGCGGCCGAAGGGAATCGACCTCGTGTAGAGGCTCTTGACGAGCGAGGACTTGCCCGAGCCCACGATCCCCGCGAGAACGATGTTCGGGGCGGTGATCATCCCGCGCGAGTACAGCACCCAGGGGTCGTAGACGAACGACGCGCCCGAGTACAGGTCTTGTCCGACGAAGACTCCTTGAGAGCCGAGGCCGCCCTCGGCGAGGAAGGGGTATGCGCCGGCGAGAGTCGCGCTGGTGTCCTGGTGCCGCGGGATGCGGAGCCGGCCGGGGGTGCGTAGCGCCGCAGCGCGAGACTCTCCGGATGCGGGAAGGAACGTGGTCGCTCGCTGATCGGCACGCAGTGCGTCCACCTCTGCACGTCGCGCTGCCGCGACGGCCGCTCGCGAGTCAGCCGTGAGCTGCTGGGATGCTGTTCGCCGGGCGCGACGGTCCTTCCTGCGTTCTCCAGCGGGGTCCACGAGCACAGCACTGTGAACCCTTTGATCCTCGCGCGCGCTCACAGGCATACCCCGTCACGCCGGTGGTTCGTCGATGCCGAACGTGGAGACAAGAACGGGTTGGTGCGTTGGAAGGAGTCCTCCGCATCGATCCGGGGGGCGAGCGCTTCCGGGAGGGGTGACAAGTCGGCAGGCGTCGCGGGATGCCAGGCAATTCGTCCGGAGTGCGCTGAGGCCCTGTCTACAGCCAGCCCGGCTCGTGCAACCAGGGTAGACGCGCGGCGCAGCGCGCTCGCAGCCGCATGTGCTTCCTCGATGGCTGCCCACGGGTCGCCGTCGTTGGTACGGGCCACAGCGTTCGCGCTGGTGTGGGCTGACGCGAGCTGGTCGAGAATCTGCTCGAGCGATCTCAGGCCGCCCAGCACGTCTCCGACGACGGTGTAGGTCGCTGCCGGCTGGTCGAACGAGCGTGTTGCGTGCGCGAGGGCGCGGAGCGCCTGGCGCGCTTCCTCGCCATCGACGACGGGATCGTGGAATGTGGGCATGTCGCTTCCCTTTGCAACGGAGTCTCTGAGGAGGTGCGAGTGGGGTCCCCGGGTGGGTGACGTTCGTGGTGAGTCGCGCAAGGTCAGATAGTTCGGCAGAGCGGCAGGGCGGCGGCGGTGAATGACTGTGCCTGTTGCCCGACGAGTCGGCGCGTCTCGCACGCGGCCTGCACTGCGGCCTGCTCGATTGCGGCCACTGCGGCGTCGAGCTCGTGCGTCGACGGGGCCGACACCGCGACGAGCCCGGTGTACCGCAGCACGCCGTGCCCGGCCGTGAGATCGGATTCCTGCTGGATTACGTCGTTGTACTCGGCGGTGCGCGCCGCATCTTCGATCTGACCGATCTTCGCCCGCTGGGCGGCGTCGGAGAGGAGCCCCACCTTCTTCCGGCGGATGTCGCGCGCGGCGACGTCGGCGCGAACGGGGGTGCAGATGAGCGTGAAGGTGCGCTGGATACCCGACGTCAGCAGGAGGGGCGAGAGGAAGCCGGGGAATACCTGCGATCGCGGCCACTCCGAGATCCACAGGACCGCGTGGTGGGCGGAGTCGGTCCGCAGCCGGTCCCAGGACTCGGTGACAGCGACCGGCCCGGCAGTGGCAAGCGACCTGCCAATGTCGCCATGTCGTTCGAGGGCCGGTGCAGCAGCGGGGTCGTAGGCGGACCGGAGTGCGACGGCCACCTCACCGGGAGTGAGCCACTCGGTCGGCGTGAGGTCTGCGGCACGCAGCGCCGTGGTGAAGGTGGTCATCTCCTGACGGAGGACGCTGGCCGCCCCTTTCATTCCGCCACCGGCGACGCGGACCTGGCGGGCCGCTGCGCGTAAGTCCAGGGCCAAGGAAATCGTGGTCGCGTGTCGCTCTCCGGCGGGGCCAGCTCGCTCGATGAGCTCCGTGTAGGTCACCGCCGGCCAGGTGTCGTCGTCGATCCCGTGCCGCGCCCACCATTCGGCAAGCCCGCTGCCGGAACTGGGGACGGTGCGTTCGGAGATCTGCACGCGGGCGATCCGGCCCGACCGACACGCGGTGGCGAGCACGCGGCCCCAGCCCGCGACTCGGCGCTCCTGCTCACCGCTGTCGAGCAGGACGAACGCGGGGTGCGTGATGTTGACGACAGCGGTGAGAGTCTGGGCGTGAGGATCCTGGATCATCGCGGCGCCCGTCTCGGGATCCACCCATTCCCGCAGCGCGGCGGCGTCGCCGGGGAGTGCGAGGGTCCCGGCGGGGCGTGGTCTGACGACGTCCGCACGGAACCAGAGCTGGCCTCCAATGCTTCTCCACATCCAACGGACAGCGATCGGAACCCATTCGATGATCTTTCGCCCGCCGATAGGAACGAACGAGAGCACCAGGCTTGTCGCCCAGATTGGTGACGTCAGGCCGAACAGGATGCCGCCGCCCATATAGACCGCGGTCGTGAACGCCAGGAGCCCGATGGCGAGCGTCACGAGCTGAGCGAGCGAGAGCCCGAGCAGTACTCCGCGCTTGGGGAGCCGGGAGAACTGGACCGGGCGCAGCTGATTCGCGCGATGCGTGTTCGTGGTCGTCATGCGGGTGTCCTTTCACGCGGGTTGGGAATCGGATGCGGGGGAGTGGCCGCCGCCTTCGGCTGCAGCGCGGGTTGCACGCCAACCGTCGCGCCCGCGGGCGTCGGAAGCTCGGTGGGAACAGCACCTTCGGCGTGCCCAGCGGCCGCTTGCCCCGCGGCATTGCCGACCTGGGGACCCGCGGTCGCCGCCTTGCTGACCACCCGGCCGCCGATGACGACGGCGGCAGCGGGGCCCGCGGCCGCGGCGGCGCCGGCGCCCCCTGCACTTGCCGCTCCGGTGCCGCCTGCCCCTGCCGCTCCGGCGCCGGACGCTCCGGCACCAGCCGCGCCGGCCGCACCGGCTGTGCCCGGGCTTGCAGTCGCTCCGCCTGCGCCCGCCGCGGTGCTCGTTGCGGGGGCGCCTGAGCCTTTCGCGGCGCCGGCGCCGTCGAGGATCGACTTCGCAGCCCGCCCGGTGGCGGGGGTTACCGGCACCGGCACGGGCCGGTTCATCGCGCCCTTCGCTTCCTGCTCGGTCGACATCGCGTGGTACATGTCGACGCCGACGAACGAGATGAACTTGTACGTCATGTACGGCGCGAACGCTGCCACGAGCATGAGCACGACACCGGCGATCGGGTCGCTGATCGATGCCAAATCCAGGTCGATCGGAGCGGCGGTCTGATTGACGGCGACGAGGAAGAGGACGACGAGCACGAGCTTCGAGAACACGAGCGCTACGACGAACGCCACCCACTTCCCGAACCAACCTCGCGCTGCATCCCAGGAGAATCCCGCCAGGGCGATCGGGGCGAACACGATCGCGACGAGCAGCAGGGCCTTTCGGATGAGGAGCGAGAACCAGACGATCGCGGTCGCGGCGATCGCGAGGCCGGCGAGGAAGATTGTCATGATCGCCCCGACGCCGGGGCTGGTGATGTTGATCGCCACGAGGCCTGTGGCCATGAGGGCGATCCTGTCGCCCATCCCCTCCATGGTGTTGCCCGTGGCCTGCACAATGCCGATCGCCAGTCGGTCCGTGATCTCCAGAAGGGTCGCTGTGAGCGTGATCGCGACGAACGATCCGAGGACGGACTTGCCCAGCCCGATTGCGGCGCGCGAGAGCGCGGTTGGATCGCGGTGCGCCAGTCCGGTGATCAGTTGCAGACAGAAGAATACGAGCATGACGAAGAGGGCGACGCCGAAGAGCAGGTTGTACACCTGGACGTACTGTCCGCCGGTGACGTCCACGAGCGTGGTCGTGTCGAAGACCGCCCAGACCGCTCGAAAGAACCAGGCCGCGGCGGCGGCCAGTGTGTGCGCGAGCCAGTCGAACGGCGCGGCGACGAGGGATGCGACACCTGTGCCGACCGTCTGACACACGTCGGCGATGGCCGGGATGTCACATACGCCCCCCACTCGCGTTGCCTCTCGATCGCCTCGTCCGCTCACACGGACTGGCCGACGCCCCAGAAGAAGTTCACGAGCGTGACCGAGGCGCCGCAGATGACGGCCGCCCCGCACGCAACGAGGACGCCCAGCTTCCCGCGTGATGCGAGGTGGGGGTTCGAGGAGTTCGCGCCGTATCCCCACGCGACGGCGGCAACGATGAGTGCGAGCACGGCGAGGATGAGTCCGACAGTCATCACGGCGCCCACGATGACGCGGAGCTGCTCGATGCCGGGAAGTCCCGACCCATTGGGGACGATGTCAATCACGGTCTTGCTCCTTGTCTGGGCAGAAACGAACCTGCGTACAAGGTGCGTGCGGGATCCCCGCGACCTGCGAAGCATCCGCATTCACGGGTCGAGTACCCGACGTGCGCGGCTACAGCTGCTGACCGACCCCGATGAGGAAGTTCATCCACGCGACTCCCGCGCCCGCGAGCATTGCGACACCGACCGCGACGAACAGGCCGGCGCGCGACCTGATAGCCGACTGGTAGTTGCCGCTCGATGACGCGATCGCCCAGGTCACCGCGCACACCAGGATCGCGAGCACCGCGAAGATCAGCACGTACATGAGAAGCGCGCCGACGAGCGCGCGAAGGTCGCTGGCGCCTCCGACCGCTCCGAAGTCCGGGAAGATGTCCATCCGTTCACCGCGAAGGGCCCGCGAGGCAGGCCGACTGGCCGGAGGTCGCGGCGGTCACTCCCTCGGCGCCGTGCTCGGCGAGCCACACCTCAGCATTGACCGACGGCTCGAACGCACCACCGGGTCGGATCTCGAAATGCAGGTGCGCTCCCTGGGACTTTCCGGATGCGCCGACGTCGCCGATGTGCTGGCCGGCGGTGACCCGCTCGCCGGCGGACACGTGGACTCCGGAGTCCCACATGTGGGCGTATGCGGACGCGACTCTGCTGCCGTCGACCGTGTGCTCGATGACGATCAGCTGACCGTACTGCCCGTATGGTCCTGCCCAGCTGACGACACCGTCCGCGATCGCCAGGATGGGCGTGCCGTCGGCGGCGGCGTAGTCGGTGCCTGCGTGGAACGCCCGTCGTCCGGTCATCGTGTCATCGCGCCAGCCATATCCGCTGGATCGGACCCATGTGCCGCTCGGCAGGGGGAACACGACGCGCGCTGTCTCGGCGACCGTGTCCAGCGGTGCCGCGTTCTGATTTCCGAGGGATGGCGTCTTGGTGAGTGCCGCGATGATGGCTTCCGCGACGGGCTGATAGTCCTGGTAGCGGTCGGGGAACGCGGATCGCTCGACGGACTGCGCGGCGGAACCGGGATCCGCGGTCTGCCACCCCGGGATGTCTAGGAGTCCTGCCGGCGACGGATAGTTCGGGCCCCCGGGACCACCGAAGAACGCGCGTACCTGGTACGTCGGATCCATGAGGTCGGCAACAGTGCCCCATCCCGAGCTCGGCCGCATCTGGAAGAGGCCGAGGGAGTCGTGGTCGCTCCCAACGCCGTCGTTCGGCATGTCGAGGGATGCCGGATGCGCCGCGTTCGCCAGCATCCTCAACGTCGACTCCGTCAGCGCCGCCATCAGCCCGATGAGCACACCCTGCCGCCCCACGCCGTCAACTCCGCTTCCGACTGTGATAACGGCCGCCGCATGGGTGAGTTGCGCACGCCTGAGGGTCACGGACACGCCGTCCCGCCGTGACGCGGTGAGCGTGTCCGGCACACCGGACACAACGAGCTGGCCCGACGTCTGACATGCAGCGAGGGCCGCAGGAGAGAGGACGATGGGTACGGCGAGGATCCCCGCAAAGGGGACGACGAGGAAGGCCAGCAGGAGGCCGATCACAAGTTTCTTCATGTCGCGGCGTCATCGAAGGGGGTTGTCGACCTCGGAGAGTCGAAGCAGGTGGCATTCGTCGAAGCTGGGCTCGCAGGCGATGAACAGGGTGAACGCGATCGGCCGGGATGTCTCCTGCGCCTGTGTCCCGATGATGCCGGCGCGATGACGAGTACCCGAGACCGTGTAGGCGACGGTGCCGGGGAGAAGGTCGTCTTCGGCTGCTTGAATGAGCGCGTCGTTCCAGGATGCCGGGACGAACGCTTCGTCGATCGTCAGCCACTGTCGCG
The DNA here is from genome assembly GCF_033548675.1 of Microbacterium sp. M3. Taxonomy (NCBI): domain Bacteria; kingdom Bacillati; phylum Actinomycetota; class Actinomycetes; order Micrococcales; family Microbacteriaceae; genus Microbacterium; species Microbacterium sp. M3. The sequence continues at coordinate 490,654 of NZ_JAWTZT010000002.1, read as the reverse complement.
TGCCATAGGTGCGCAGTTTCGACCATGCATCCGCTGTCGGAAAGTAGGTGCGGACATCGGATGCGAGGGCGGCGGACTCGACACCGGACGGATCGCCGGCGTCGACGATGACCTGTGCGTATTCGGTCAGTTCGAACTCGGTGGTGTCCCAGGTGATCAGCGCATAAGCCGCATCACGCGCGAAGGCCTCGGCATGGACTGTGGAACGGATTGCGGGGAGTGCGGCGACTGGGGCCGTCGGGTCCGGGGCGACAGGCGCGACTGTCTGTGGTGTCGGATCTAGCGACGGCGCCGCTGTGCCGGGGGACGGCGCGAGGACGAGGCCATAGAGCCCGACGCCAGCGAGCGCGGCCAGCACGCCGGCGCTGACCGCGATGAGGAGGACGAGGCGTCGGCGACCTGGAGGAACCATGCGTGCCATTACGCGATCTCCGATCCCAACTGAGTACGTGCGCTTCGCAACTGCGCGAAGAACTCCACCGTGGATGCGAGCGTCTCCTCGAACTGCGCGAGCTGCTCATCAGAGAGTTCGGTGGCGACAGCGGCGACGTCGAAGTGGGTCCACCACTGGTCGAGGTCTTCCCAGACCCGGACGAAGGCGCGGGCGGGGAACACGTGCCTGGACGCTTTCCGGGATTTGGATGCACTCTTGTTGCGCTTGGCCTCCTTCACCCTCGCCAGGGCAGCGTTCGCGAGCTGCTCGAGTTCATCCGGTGGTTCGAAGTCGTCAGGTGTCTCGAAGTCCTCGAACTCACGAGGGACCGCCGGATCGAGGAGTCCACGGATTCGCGCGTGTGATGCCGTGACGCTCCCACCCTCATCGATGAGTCGCAGCTCGTCGCCCGCCCGTTCTCGGACGTCCGGGTCCGTGCCGGGAGCGTCGACCAGCCGCTGCAACTCGGCAATGCGCTCAAGGGTCGTGTACGACGCCTTTCCGGTAACAATCTGTGCGGCCTGTGCACGGCTCTTCCCCGGCTTGAATTGCGGTGGTGCCACCGTGGCACCACCGTGGTTTCTGGCCGGAGCGTCCGGGCGACTGAACTGTGTTGCGGACTGGCGTCGCTGGGCGTCTTCCGCGATGTGCGTCTTCAGCTCCGTGTAAAGGGTTGCCGCTTCGGTGGGCGTGAGCGGCTTGTGGAGCGCGTTCTCGGCCTGCTCGGCGAGCAGCTCGGCCAGGGGATCCGAGATACCCGACGTCACCCAGACTTTGATCGTCTTCTCGCCGAGCATCTTCAGGGCTTGGAGGCGTCGCGCCCCAACCACCAGGACGCCCTCGGGCGTCACGGTGACCGGCTGGAGCAGCCCATCGCGGGCAATTGACGCCGCCAGCTCGTCGAGGTCGCCGTATTCGTGTCGGTGTCGCTTGCCGACGATGATCGACGCGACGGAGCGTTCGAGTTCGATGTGGCCGATTCTCGTGCTCACGCTCACCGCCTCGCTCTCTCGGCCGGCACGGCGAGACTAACCGCGAGGACGAGATCGTCATCCGCCAGGAGGGACAGAAGTGGTTCGCCGATCAGCAGTCGAAGCAGGATGCCGCGGCCCGCTGTCGTGCGAGCGACCTCGGGCTCCGGGTTGCCCAGCACGGCGCGAAGGAGCCCGTTCCACGACGCGGAGGACAGGTCGAGGAGAGTCCTCCCGTGGACGTCACGTCGCAAAGACTCCCACGCGGTCGCCCGAGAGGGCACCTCGCTCAAGCGAGCGCAGATGTACTCCATTGCGGTGCGCGCGGGCGTTCTGGGCCAACCGAGGAGCGTCAGGAACGCGATCGCGTTGTCTACGGCCTCGAGGATCCCAGTGCCGTTGCATGCATCATCCGCTTCGTCGCCGTCTCCGACCGACTCCACCCTGAGCGACGGGTGATAGTCGCTCAGCGGGTTCTCACGGTCGCTGAACCGCTCGGGGTCGTGGAGCGAGGAGAACTCGGGCCGGCGCGCCTGGTAGACCGAGCACAGAAGCCCGTTCGCCCTCTCTTCCGCGATCATCGTGACTTGGACGGCTCGAGTCACGACCGCCCAGGGGTCATCGGCGTTCCGCACCGAGGACGAGCGCATGGCATCGAACGCTGCGGCTGCGGCATCCCACGGGTCCAGACCATGCTTGCGGGCCAGCTTCGCGTAGCGCTTCACGACGTGCGCCATGAGCGCCGCGGCTTCCCTGTCGTGGCGCCACGCCCCGTGTTCCTGCGCGGCAAGGCGTTCCAGCAAGGTGCGAAGGCCCTCCGAACTCTCGAACTCCTCGCGTGCGGACTGAGGGTCGTCGCAGTCCTGCGCTCGGGGCGAGAATGCGTCGACAGCTGACCATGAATTCTGGTTGGCCATGGCAACCTCGCTACCGGCCGATCCCGGATCGGCGGACCGCGCCGTGGGCGTGGCGACCGCTTCCGAACGCGGTGACAGGTGGGAGATGAACGGCCCGATCCCGGATCGCGCGGCGCGTGGCAGCAACACTCTGGGTGGGGAGTGTGCGGGCGCGGCGTGCGATCGACGCCTCGAGATCGATGCCTTGCCCCGCGACACGACCCGTCACCGCCGGCAAGAGTTCGGTCGGTCGCATCCACACGATCTCGCTCCGTACCTGCTCGGACCCCGACAGGCTGAGTGGTGGCCTCTCGAGCGAGGGGTCGCCGTGCCGCGCGAACTCGGACACGTCGTCGCCGGGCGACCGGTCGACGTGGTCCCAGGCGCCCGCCGACGCGCGCGACGGGTGGCGCATCTGCGCGGGCTGGTCGTGGTCGAAGTCGTTCATGGCGTAACCCCCTTCTGAAGGTCAGGTGTGCTGAGTGTCCCCGCGAACCATCGGCCGACTGTCGACGGATGGACTCCCGTGGCACTCGCGATCTCTTTGTTGGACATGCCCCGCTGTCTCATCAGCGCCGCAACGTCCCTACGGGCACCCTTCTCCGGAACGTCCCCTGCTTGGCGGAGCTGCACGACTTCTGTGGATGGAGCGCGAACGGCAGAGGCTGTGGAGGAACGATCAGGCTGGAACCTCTGTGTGAGGACCACGGTCAGGTGGGTGATCGCGAGCAGGACCAGCGGGGGAACGGCGGCGACGGACGCCGCGAGCACCGGCCCAACGTCGGCATCGGCGGCGACGACAGCGTGGATGGCATTTGCGGCGACCGATGCGGCAGCGCCGGCGACGAGAAGCATCCATGGGTACCACGCGTCCCGGTGGCCCGCGAGCGCGACGACCGAGACCGTGCCGACGACGATGATCCCGTCGACGATCAGAGGCCACGCCCACGCTTGATTTGCTGCGATGCCGGAGCGATGTGCAAGATCGGCGAGGGCGGTGAAGGACAGCCAGAACGCACCGATAGCGATGACGACCGTACCCGCGACAGCCGTCCATACAGCGGTTCGCCCCGACCGCACGGTTGTCGATTTGGGGATCACGAGATCACCTGGCCCTTCAGCGGCCCGCCCAGCGTGTGGTCCCAAAAGGGAGACGTCGACCCCACCACCGTCCTGTAAGCCGATCGAATCGTGGTCAGGATCTCGGGCCGGTGAAGGCCGGCACGTTCTGCGGCGGGACCTAGCACATTCCGGGCGTTGTCGTCTGACACGCCGTTCTCAGCAAGGCGGCACGCCGCCCAGTAGAGGGCGCGGTTGCGTTCGCCTTCGATTCGCGTGGCGAGCCAGGCAGCGATTCGGTCCGCATCGACGTCACGGTGCGCGTTGGTGAGCACGGCTGGCGACGATGCGGGCCTGGGGGTGAGGAATCGTCGAAGCGCGGCGGCATCGACGGGCACTGCGTTGCCTCGTCCCGCACCGAACAGCTCGTAGCCTGACCTGTTGCCTTCGAACATCACCCGCGACGGCGGAACGATGACGTAGCCGCCCTCGCCGCGGAAGTCGATGCCGGACCGGGCTGCTTGCCACGAAGGCTGAGGGCGGTGGAGATCCGCGGGGTAGTAGGCATGCATGCCGCCGGATGCTGTCTTCACTAGAGCCTCCCAGCGGTCGACGAGCCCTTCGCGGCGGGCGAGCTCGAAGGCAGCGAAGCCGCGCACCCGACCGTGCATGTCAATGTCGACGACCTCGAGTCCCGAAGTCGCGCCGGTCGGCATCCCGATGTTCGCCTCGGGCCATCGCGCCCACCACCGACGGACCTGATCGACATCGGTGGTTGCGTCGAGGAATCCGTGCTGCGTGAGCGGGCGCTTCTCTGCGGGCTTGCAGGGAAAGATCGGGACACCAGCCTCAGCGAACCGATCCGCGCCCTCCCGCGGCGGAAGCCCTACCAGGGACGCAAACAGGTCGGTCCTGTCCATCAGAGCACCCGCCCTGCCGTCGTGGGGCGGGCGCCGTGCCGCCTGTCGGACGCGGCGAGACGGCTGTCGTCCGGCCCAGCTGTATGGGTGTTCGTCGCCATTCTCGACAACCCCGGGGGATCACCGGATCCCATCTGGGGCGTATCCAAACGCGCAAGGATCGCGACTGCAGCACCACGAACTCGCTCGGCTGTGGACTGAACGACCTCTACCGGCGTCTTGCTGTCGACGGACGTCGCCCACGTTGACACGTAGGGGACGGTGTAGTCGCTTGTGTCGAGTCCGTGCGCAGCGCCGATCATCAACGCGACAAACTCGGCCTCAACCTCGCCGATTCCGCGATGAAGGGACGCATCGGGGTGGTCGGGGCCGTGCAGTTCGACGTGGGCGAGCTCGTGAGCGAGGGTCTTCGCGCGCGCGGCCGGATCGATGTCGCTACGTACAGCCACGCTTCGCGTGAGGTAGTCGGTCATGCCGTTCGCTCCTCCGAGATCCCGGTCCCTGTCAACAAGGCGCAACGAGTACCCCTTTGCGAGCAGGAGCGCAGCGAGGCCGTCCCACATCCCCGCCGGCGCCTCACCCTCGAGAAGCTGCGGCCGTGGTACCTCGGGGATCGGGGCACCGCTGGTCTGGGACGCATCCCAGACGTATGCCGGCCGCACGCCGATCAAACGCGACCGCACCGATTCGCCGCGCTGCGGAGCCTCGCGGGGCGCGAGTCGGCGCCACGACTGCGAGATCTGCGGAGTGGGGGAGGCGTATCGGCCGATGACGGGGGCGAGGATCATGTAACCGGCTTGGCCGCGGTCGACGGATCGCCCCAGTGTCAGCCACTGCCGGAACCCTGCGACGTAGGTCGGAGCCGGCGCGGGAACCCTGCCCTGCTCGAATGCGTTCGCGTGCTGCACCCAGATGAGCAGGGTGTTGTTGAACGACCGAGAGCGAAACCGAGCCGCGAACGTGAGCGCGCGCTTCCAGTCGTCGCCCGTCACGAGCGCGGAGACCGCGTCGGCGAGTTGGGCGTGCAGCTGTTCGAGCTTCACCTCTGTTGCAGCGGCATTGACCCGTTGGTAAGCCATGGCGGCGGACCTCCCTTGCAGCCGTCCGTGGCGGCTTCATAGAAGAGGTGCGAGCTGACTCACCGTTCGCGGTGGTCGCTATGTCGGCGGCAGGCGGGGGAGTGCGCGTGAGAGGTATGCGTACATAGGTGCACCCTACGCCTGATGTGTTGAAATAGATATCAAATGATCGACTCTTCGCGGAGCGATAACCTGTCGTCGTGGGTAGACGTTCCCAGGGCGAGGCCGGCGCGTGGTCGATGGACCTGGTGCGCGCGATTTCGACTCTTCGTGACGCGGCGGGCATGACGAACCAGGAACTGATCGATCGCTCCGAGATGTCGGCGAGCTACTTCTATGGTCGACTGCGCGGTGCCGCGCCCTTCGACGCGAACGACATCGAGAAGCTCGCGCAGGCACTCGGGACGCATCCACACGAGATCTCTCGCGTCGCAGCATCCCTCGGCGACGCTCGCGAGATCGAGCCCATCCTCGACACAGACGCCAGGGAGCTGGGACGCCGACTGACCGCGGTGTCGCGCGCGCCCCGGCTGGACGGATCCGCATTCGACATCGACGGTCTCGTCAGTGAACTTGCCGAGCGCGGTGTGGCGTTGGATCGGGACGAATGGGCGAGCCTGCTCGCGGGAGATGCGAGCACACCTATTCGTGTGAGGGTGCTGGAGGGCGTCGGCGCCTATGCCGGGGTCCCCACGGCATACCTGCTCGACCTGGCCGACGCAGCCGCGGTTGAGGCAGCAGAGGCGAACTTCGAATTCCGCGAGGCACTGAAGGCGTCAGGCGCGGATTCGGTGTCAGCACGAGCCGTCGGCGAGATCTCGCCCGCCGCCCTGCGCGCGATTGCGCAGACCTTGAGGTCCATCTCTGCGCATTAGCGCATTGACCTGACGTTCACTGCGCATCGGCGTACAGTGAGGAGCATTCGGGCGATCGCTGTGCGAGGTCGTGATCGGAGGTAGGGCGTCATGAGCTACCGCGCATCTCGAGATCATCTAGAGCTGCGCGCCCGCGCAGAGGCGCAACTCGAGCGCCTCGATCTCCCAGCCGACGTGGAGCTGCAAGACATCGTCAGGCACGTTGCAGCGGCCACAGGCAAACGGATCGACATCGAGCCAGTCGGGGATCGGGACTGGGAGAACATCACCGGCCTAGTCCTGCTAACGGCTGACTCGGCCAAGATCCTCGTGCGAAAGTCAGACCCCCGCTGGTACCAGTTCCATACCGTGCTGCATGAGTTGTCGCACGTCCTGTTCGAACACGCCGGGTGCGCGACCTTGCCCCTCAAGCATCCCGGATCGCGTCATGTGCGCGCGGGTCAGACCGTGCTCGCGAGGGGTATCGTCACCCCGGACTTCGAACTCGAGCTGGACTTCGCGGACACCGAGCTTGTTAGCGAAGCCGAAGCCGAGAAGTTGTCGCAACTCCTTTCTCGACTGCTCCTTCGGCCTCGCCACGGTGCTGACGAGGCGGTGTTCGGCTGATGGTGCTCAGTATCGAAGCCGTTGCGTTCCTCGCACTGCTGGTTCTCACGCTGATCCGGTTGCCGTCAGCGATCCGCCAGCCGTCGAGCCGACCGACGTGGATCGCCACCATCACGGGGCTCGCAGCGGTGTTCATGGTGGGAGTCGTCATTCCGCTGCCGATCGTCGACGGCTGGCTCGGCGGAGCAAACGTCGCAAACCTCGTCCAGAACATCCTCGCGACCACTGCATTCTGGTTCGTCATGCAGGCCGCCCTCACGCTCGACGGCAGCAGGTTCGATCCGCGCAGTCTCTGGGAGCTGCCCGCGATGTTCCTCTCCTTCACGATTCCATTTCTGTTGATCGCCGATCGTGGATCGACGACGGACGACTTCATCAAGGAGTCAGCGGATCAGATCGGCTTGTGGGCGTACGCATCGCTCTATATGGGATGCGTGGTTCTGATCATGGCCCGGATGCTTCGCGGAATTCACGGGCGCAAGCCGCGGCCGTACATTCTCATCCGCATCGGGGCATGGTCGATCCTCGTGGCGAGCCTCATCGAGATCGCATATCTCACGCTTCGCGTCGCGGGTGTGGGGCGGACACCGCCCGTCGAAGCAGTCGGGGCACTGTTCACGATTCCGTTCTACGGCGGAGTCGTGCTGGTGTGCGCGGGGATCGTCGTGTTCGCCGTCGCCCGAGCCGGCCGGCGATCGATGAACGCGACTTTGGGACGGCTGCTGGCGAAGGCGAGCCTCGATCGAGGGATGATCGTGAAGCCGATTCCTGACGAGGATCCTGTGCACGAGACGTACCGACTTGCCGTTCGACTGACCGACATCGCCAACAGCCAGGAGTTGACCAAGCGTGAGCGAATTCTTCTCCGTGCCACGACCGAGATGCTCGATCGACAGATGCGGGCGCCGGCCGTGGTGCGGATGTCGAGTGGGGCGGGGGCGGTGAGCGCACCTTGAAGGTAGTCGGCGTGCTTGCCGCGGTGGTTAGCGTCCTTCTAGCAGCGACTGCAGGCATGGTCTGGATGCTGGCGCGTCGCATTGTCGGGGTGGTTCCGCGACGCAAGACAGTCACAGTCCGTCTGGTCGGCGACGATCTCGAGCTGCCGCGGAGCGATCTTACGGTTGTCGAAGGGAGCTATGGCCTCTGGTTTGGGGATCGCTTTCAACAGCACGCGCTCATCGGGCCCGTGGTGTGGTCGGACAATGACCGTGTCATCCGTCGCGTGCTCAACACGACCGCGCCCATGGGCACCGAACCCTTCGAGGCGCAATGGACCGGTCACCTCATGAGCGGGCCTGGGGAAATCGATCCGAACTGGGAGGACGTTGCGGTGCCGCTTAACGACGGTCGATCGGCTCCGGCCTGGCTCTTCCGAGGCACTTCGACAGCTGTACCTTGGGTGATCCACGTTCAGGGCATTCGCACCTCACGACTCGTCACTTTGCGCTCCGTAGAGGTGGCGCAGAGCGCCGGCTTCACCTCGTTGGCAATCACGTATCGAGGTGCGGGGGACGGGCCACCCGCATCCGCATCCACACTGGGGCTGGACGAGTCGAGCGACCTCGGGGACGCGGTCAGGTATGCGCGCTCCCACGGAGCCACCGCCGTTTATGTCGTTGCGTGGTCAATGGGGGCGGGTCTCGCGCTCGAACTCCTTCGTCACGATCCCACGGCGTTCGATCGACTTGCACTGATAGCGCCGGCCACGAACTGGCGAGAGATAGTCAAGCAAGGCGTCAAGCGCGCACGGCTGCCGGGGTTCTTCGCTCCCGTCGTGATGTGGGCGCTCGGCTCGCGCGTCGTGAGTCGACTGATCGGGATGCCGGCGGTGGTCGACTTCGATCGGCTCGACTGGGCTCGCGATCTTGTGATTGGTGTGCCGACGATCGTGGTCCACTCCAGCGGGGACGAAGAGATCCCGTTCGAACTCACGCGCATCTTCGTGCTCGCGCACCCGCACGTCGCGCTCATGGAGACGGCAGTTGCTCCCCACGGCTGGGAGGCGAACGTCGATCCCAACCTGTTCAGGTCTGCACTTGCGTCGTGGCTCGAAGATTCAGTCTCAACGGTTCCCCGGCAATCGTGAAGGATGTAGTCGGCCAAACCACCAATTGAGTCAACTGGACGCGATCTCAGCATTCCGGAGCGCTGGCGCTCGGCTCGAGCTTCAATTGAGACGGTTCCGCCGGCGGGATTGCATCGCGCGACGCTGCCTGGCGTTGCCTCCCTGGCGTGGCGGTGCGCGTATGGCGAGTATTGATTCATGGCGCGGTGGGCGAGCGGCCACAAGGACCAAAGCGGGATCCGCCTGACTGAGACCCAGGCGGCGGTGCTCGCATGGATCGTCGAAGGGTGTCCCGCCGGTGTCTATCCCGACGACTCATTCGGTCACCGGATCACGGCGCGCGCGCTCGAGAGTCGCAGCCTCATCAAGATCGAAGGACATGGCTCGTCGTGGCGCGCGACTGCCACGGACCGCGGGCGTAGCTGGCCAAGTCTCAGCGATGCTGACCGAGTGGAGCGGGCAGCGCACCGCACCAGGACCGAAACAGGGTTGGCGCTCGGAGTGCCGAGTCCAGCGCCTGAACGCGCCAAGGCGATCACGCTCGCTGCGAGCGGCCGACGACGGGCTGGCTATGCCATGGGGCAGGAGAGTTTGATGCGGTACAAGGTCGTCGTCACACGTGTGCAAGTTGTTGAGCGATGGATAAAGGCCACCGACGAGGAGGACGCAGCGCGGAAGATTCGCGAGGAGTTCGAGAAGCCGTATGCCTATGTTGGGCACTGGGAGACGAAGGCGTCGGAGGTTGAGATTGTCGACGCCGCCCCTACGGTGCTCCCTTCGCCGAGCGTGCTTGACGAGTCGGGTGCTGTGCTGCTCTCGCTGAGGGATGCGGCGAGCGCGCTCGGCGTTCCGTATTCCGCCCTCTACAAACTGACGAACCAGGGGGCGATACAGTACACAGCCATCGGATCGAGACGATACATCCCGCGAGTGGCGCTCGCCGACTTCGTTCAGGCAAACACCCGCAGTGGGTGGGCGCGGGACTGACGATAGGATCGAGGGGTCAGCCTCTGTAGCTCAATGGAAGAGCAGTTCCGTCCTAAGGAAACGGTTGGGAGTTCGAGTCTCTCCAGGGGCACACTTCAGCCACGTACCTGATCGATCGTGCTTGTTCCGCCGCGGCGTTTGTGATCGAGTGACGCGGGCAGATCGCCCATTGCGTCGTTCATTCGCTTTGCGACGGAGTCGAGATCGTCGTCGAAGAGGTCGGCGTAGGTGTCGAGAGTCATCGCGGCAGACGCGTGTCCGAGCATCCGCTGGACGGCCTTTACATTGGCGCCAGAGCTCACCGCCAGCGATGCCGCGGTGTGGCGGAGATCATGCGGCGTCACTCGCGGCATCAGTAGATCTATGGCGCGCGCGCGGCGCACCGCTGTAGCGAACCATCCGCTACTGTCCGTCTCGTTCTTCATGTGCGTAACCCCGTTTCCGAAAAGAAGTCCTTCCGGGGGTTTGCCTGCGCAGGCCTCGTCGATCATCGGTGCGAGCTGTTCGGGATACGGGACGGACCGCCGCTCATTCGTCTTGGGCGTACCAACATGAATCTCCCAGCCAACGAGAACGGCGTTCTCCTCGACCGTGAGGCGCCGCCGTGAGCGGTCCACGTTCCGTACGCGGAGCGCGGTGACCTCGCCCCATCGGAGTCCGGTGTACGCCAGCACCAAAACTAGTGTGGAGTGCTTGGCATTTGCGGCCAGCAGCTGCACCTGCTCATGAGACAGATACGGGCGGCGCTTTGGGGTGGAGCGCTGCGGCAGGCTTCGAAGGTTTCGCGCTGGGTTGCTCTCGAGGCGGTGGTCGTCGACCGCAGTATCGATGATGCCGGCCAGCACGCCGAGGGCCCGGAGGACAACCGTCCGCGAGCGACGGGATGCGAGATCCGCGACCCAAGCCTGAACCTCTGAACGTCGGATCGAAGATAGATCGCGGTCAGCCCAGACTGGAGCCACGTGGGCGTTCCATGCGAGCACCAGCGGCTGAAACGATGACGGCTTCATCATTGGTGGTCGCTTTGAATCCAGCCAAGCTTCGGCCAGGTCTCCCACCCTGATCTTCGAAGCCGCTGGATCGATGTAGGTTCCCTTTGACTTGGACAGGGTCACCGACGAGAGGAAGAGCTCCGCTTCACTCTTCGTTCTGAATCCGCGCTTCTCCTTCTCACTGTGATCGGGTTGACGGTATCTCACTCGATACCGCCGCCCGTGCGCAGTCTCATACGGTCTGATTGAGCCCACTTCGTCTCCTCAAGTATCGATCTTTCCACCGGCTGCGGCTTTGATGGCCGAGCGCCGCGTCACGTCGCTTACTCTTGCGACCGCGCACTCTGACGCTTGGCCCAGCCGCGCCGCCCGCTCGGGCACGGGTCCCGGTCTTGAGCGTTCCCGGCCTCGCGCGTCCACGCCTCTTGCAGATCGAGGGCGCGCACCTCCTCTGCGAAGAGCGGAGGTGCGGCGGTGACAGTCTCGATGCGGGTCATGAGTGCCGGCGACGGCTACAAGTACCTGCTCCGCACGGTCGCCGCAGGCGATGGAGCCCGCTCGCTGTCAACACCGCTGACGCGCTACTACAGCGCGGAGGGCACCCCGCCCGGCCGATGGATGGGCGGCGGTCTGGAATCGCTGGAATCCAGCATCCGCGAGGGAGACACCGTCACCGAAGCACACCTTCAGCTGCTGATCGGGATGGGACGCCACCCCATCAGCGGCGAGCCCTTGGGTCGCGCGTACCCGCAGTACAGCAAGGATGGGCAGGCCAGCGGCGCGCATCAGCGCGCTGTCGCCGGCTACGACTTCACATTCTCGATCCCGAAGTCGGCGAGCGTGCTGTGGGCTGTTGCCGACGCAGACACGCAGACGCTCATCGCTCGTGCGCACCATCGCGCCGTTGCACACGTGGTTGCGTACATGGAACGCGAGGTTGCGATGACCCGCACAGGTGCAACGGCCGGCGACGGAGCGGTTGCACAGGTCGGAGTGCACGGACTGATCGCGACGGCTTTCGATCACTTCGACAGCCGCGCAGGCGATCCTCACCTGCACACCCACGTCGTCGTGAGCAACAAAGTGCAGACCACACTCGACGGCAAATGGCGCTCACTCGATGGCAGACCGATGCACGCGGCCGTCGTTGCACTGTCGGAGTTGCACGAGGCGATCTTCAGCGATGAGCTCACGCGCTCGCTCGGGATCGACTGGGAGGCGCGCGACCTCGGCCGTGACCGCAACACGACGTGGGCGATCGTCGGCGTGCCGGAACAGCTCGTCGACGAGTTCTCCACGCGAGCGCACGCGATCGATGATGAGACAGATCGCCTCATCGCGGCGTATGTCGCATCGCACGGACACCGACCCGCAGCTGCAACGATCATGAAGCTGCGCGCGCAGGCGACGCTTTCAACACGTCCTGAGAAGCAACTGCATTCGCTGGCCGAGTTGACGGCCGGATGGCGCAACCGTGCAACGAGCGCACTTGGGCGTGAGGCGACATCGTGGGCGCACGGGCTGGTCGCGGACAGCGCGGGACCGACGCTGATGCGTGCAATGGATCTCTCGCCCCAGCAGCTAGCGACCCTCGGTAACAGCGTCATGGTGACAGTTGCCGACAAGCGGACGACGTGGCGCCGCTGGAACCTCGTCGCTGAGGCTGCCCGTCAAACCATGCCGATGCGCTTCGCGACCGCGTCCGATCGCGAAGCGGTGGTCGAGCTCGTCGCCGATGCGGCGGAGAGTGCGTCTCTGCGACTGTCGCCGCCTGAGATCGCGGCAACTCCGCTCGAGTTCCAGCGCGCCGACGGGTCTTCGGTTTTCCGCGCGCGCCGTAGCGCCGTGTTCACGGCCGGGCTTCTTCTCGAGGCCGAGGGGCGGCTGCTCGACCGCTCCCGCAACACTCTCGCACCGCGTATGCCGACCGTGCAGACCCGATGGGCAGCGCGCGACCGCATTGCGCTCGGCTCCGACCAGAGGGAGGCGCTCGACCGCATCGTCAGCTCGGGCCGCACCGTCGATCTGCTCGTCGGCGCCGCAGGCACCGGCAAGACCACGGCGATGCGCGCACTGCGCGACGCCTGGGAAGCGGTCTACGGTCGGGGCTCCGTCGTCGGACTCGCACCTTCGGCAGGCGCCGCGCACGTGCTCGCTGAGGAGCTCGGCATCCCGACCGAGAACACCGCCAAGTGGTGGACCAACCACCTGATCCACGGTGACTCCTTCTCTGCCGGGCAGTTGGTGATCGTCGATGAGGCATCGCTTGCCGGCACGCTCTCGCTGGACCGCATTACGCGCTTGGCGGCCGATGCTGGCGCAAAAGTCCTGCTTGTTGGTGACCACGCCCAACTCCAGGCAGTCGACGCAGGCGGCGCATTCGCTCTACTGGTCCACGATCGGGATGACGTACCTGAGCTCGTCGACGTCCACCGGTTCGTCCACAGCTGGGAGAAGGAGGCATCCGTCCAGTTGCGCGATGGCGATGTCGACGTGATCGATGCCTACGCGGAGTACGGACGACTTGTCGAGGGCGATTCGGACGCGATGATCGACGCGGCTTACGCGCAATGGCGCGACGACGTGCGTCGTGGCAGGTCGAGCGTCCTCGTTGCGGATTCCAACGACGCCGTTGCCGCGCTCAACGTACGCGCTCGCGCCGAGCGGATCCTCGATGGTGAGGTCTCCGGACCAGACGAAGTCACAATGCACGCGGGCACCGCGGCGGCGGTCGGTGATATCGTGCTCACGCGGCGCAACGATCGCACTCTGCGCGCGGGACGGACGTGGGTGCGCAATGGGGACAGGTGGAGTGTCGTCGCGCTGCGCCGTGACGGGGGGATGCTGGTGCGCCGCTCCGGCCGCGCGTGGGGAGCGACGGTGGCACTGCCTGCCGCCTATGTCGCCGAGCACGTCGACTTGGGCTACGCAATCACGGCACACCGAGCGCAGGGGATCACAACCGACTCGGCCCATGTCCTCGTGCGATCCGGAATGACACGCGAGAGCCTCTATGTCGCCATGACGCGTGGACGCGAGGCCAACACCGCCTACGTTGCGGTCGACCGGCCGGAAACGGCACACGGGGGACCGCACCCCGGCGATTCGATCAATGTGACCGCTCGGACGGTGCTCCACGGTGTGGTTCAGCATGTCGGCGCGGAGCTCTCTGCCCACGAGACGATAGCGGCCGAGCAGGACCGCTGGGAGTCCATCGCCCAGCTTGGTGCGGAGTACGAGACCATCGCATCTGCGGGGCAGCGTGACCGCTGGGTCGCACTGATCGAGAGAGCGGGGCTGACGAGCGCCGAAGCCTCGGCTGTACTCGACTCGGAAGCCTTCGGTCCGCTCGCAGCTGCGCTCCGGCGCGCCGAGGCCGATCACCACGATGTGGACCTGCTCTTCCCTGCGGTTGTGCGGTCACGCGGTTTCGACGGAGCCGGCGACGTCGCGGCAGTCATTCTGTCTCGCCTCGAGAAGACCATCGCGCGCGGGGCCGCCCAGCGTGACATCGGGCGTAGGGCGCCGCGACTGATCGCGGGTCTCATCCCCGAGGCTCTCGGGCCGATGACCACAGAGATGCGTGGCGCACTGGACGAGCGGAAAATGCTCATGGAGCACCGCGCCCAGCGTCTCACTGAGAGCGCACTTGCGGGACGCGACGCGTGGGTCGTCGCACTCGGCGTCGAACCGCACGGATCAGCCCGTGCAGCGTGGATTCGTCAAGCCCGCGTCGTTGCCGCATATCGCGACAGGTACGCGATCACCGGTCACCGTCCGCTCGGCGGCGATCCTAGGAGCAGCGCGCAGGAGCGGGATGCTGTCCGCGCCCGTGCCGCGATGGATGCTGCACGACGTTTGGCGCGTGCAGCATCGGACCAGGTCTGCGGCACGATGGAGAGCGCTCACAGGATGGCGGTGCCCAGCCGGTAGTGGTCCGTGGTCCGTGGTCCGTGGTCTTTCCTTTGTCGGTCGCCCGTTCTACGCTTTCACCAGGCAACCTCTAATGCGCCGCCGCTCGTTGCGGCGGTATGACGGGCCGTCGGCCAGTCCTTCCAGGTTCTTGTTGCCGAACGCATGGAGGGCAGCCGCATGTTCGGAGCGATCTGGATGCTGAGCATCCGTCTCCGCACCTTTCTTCGTCGGTTCATGCCGACCAACATCCTTCTCGCTGCGATCTTCACTCGCCGCGGCCTGAAGTGGGGAGTGCCCGCGATGCTCATCGCGGTGCTCTACTTCCTCGCCGCCGCGCTCTGCGCGGGACTCGTCGAGCGAGGCGCGGCTGGATGGCTCAACCTGGTGGTGCTGCTCTTCCTGTGGAATGCGCTCAAGTTCGTAGCCGTCGGGCCGGCGAGCCTCGTCTGCCTGCTGCGCGTGAGGATGCGCGAAGCTCAGGTCCGTCGCCTCACGCGCGTGGCTGTCATGAGCGACGGAGTCCCGCTCGAGCGCACGACGCGGGCACCCGCTCGAGTTCTGCACTGATTCTCCCGCACGCCGCGCGGGGAGATGTGCGCACCTCCTGTTCGGGCCAGTCTTGTGCACAGGCTGGTGCCCGATCTCGGAGGTGTCGCATGACCTTGCCCCAGGAGCAGTTCGACGAGCTTCTGCAGAGGACTGCGCTCGCGTCGTTGTTCTACTACCCGGAGATTGCCGTGGACGATGGCGACTACACCCTGCAGAACGACATCGAGTACTGCCTGGAGCCGGTGACAGCACTGGACTCGGAGGATCTCGACGAGCTTCGAGCCGCCGTCGGTCGCGTGATCACGAATCCTTCGGCCCATCGCGCGGAGCTCATCGAACTCGTTATCGAACTCGCGCCAGAGCCGACGGGGGAGTAGGCGAGACAGATGGCCGTCGCGTCCGACGACGCCTCACCTCAAGCCGGACGGGAAGGGCAGTCCGACGATCGGGATGCGAGCGCGAACGAGCGCGCTCGCGAGAGCAACCGCCGATACCGGCAAGCTCATCCAGATCGACACGCTGCATCGGCGCGACGCTGGAAGGAGGCGCATCCCGAGCGCGTGCGCGAGCTGAACCGCCGGTGGAGGGCCGAGAACCTCGAGCGGTCGAGGGAGCTCAACCGTGAGTCGATGCGCCGAGTGGCCGCGCGCAAACGTCGACTTACGGACAAGCGACGTCGTGCCAACGAGGCCTCGCGGCGCTGGAAGGAAGCGAACCCTGAGCGCGTCCGCGCTTATCGCCGCGAATGGGTGGCTGCCAACCGCGACAAAGTGAACGAGTACTACCGGCGCTATCACGGGAGGCACCGTGAGGAGCTCAATGCGCGTGCAACCGCATGGCGCGATTCGCAGCCCGAGAAGATGAAGCACGCTCGGAAGGCGTGGGCGGATCGCAACAAGGAGCGCACTGCCGAGATCCAGCGCAAGCGTCGAAGCGATCCTGAGAAGTACCAAGCGGACCTGGCGGCGAATGCTGCGGAGCGGCGCCTACGCGTGCGGCTCGAGCGCGCCGGCCTGCCGCCGAAGCGGCTTCATCGGACGACGGCCGCCGAACGGCGTTCGAATGAACGTGCCAAAGAATGCTACTTCGATGATCCCGCGCTGCCCGAGCGCTTGCGCCAGTTCACGAGCTTCACCGTAATGCTGACGGAGCTCCTCACGGACCAGGGCGATCGAATGCGGGAATTTGCCGAGGCGTACGTAGCGACGCGCGCCCGGATGGGACTTCCGGCGGTCGACGCCGAGCAACTCATGTATGCGCGTGCCGCTGAGCTTGTGACGAGGCGGATGAAGCGAGTGGATCTGCTGACAGGACGCGAAGTCGCGGCAGCTGTACGAAGTGCCAAGGCGGCTGCTGCTTCAGCGGTGCGGGTGCGCCAGCTGAACGAGGTGATTGGGGCCGTCCAAGAGCATGTCCGACGTCATCACCAGCGTCTCCGCGCCGACGCCGACTTGGAGAATCGGTTGCGCGTCCGAAAGGGCAAGCCGCAGGTTCTCGCCGAGCTCTTGGTGGTGCGCTCCGCGCTGCAGGAGGTCCTCGAGACATCCACGAAGGGCCGACTTCCGGTGGCCACGTTGCTAGGTCGCGCCGAGCAGATAGAAGCCGCGGTCGTGGCGGCTGGCATCTGGCCGTTGAGTCCCACCGGGCGCGTGCGAGCGTCCCGACAGGAAGCGATGGAAGGGTCTGTCACCCGCTGAGGATCCCCTTGCGGGCAATGCACGCTGAGCGGAGGGCAGCGTGCGTTCGCCTCGTCGCCCCTCGTCGAGTCTCAACGAGGCGTTTGGGGCAGCGGCGTCATTCCGGCGGGCAGGTGCGATCCGCCGTGTCGTCGTAGGTGGGTACGGGGCGGTCCGCGGCCTGCTCGGCCGTCGCAGCAATGCCATTCTCTGCGATGTCGTTGATGAGCCAGTCCATCTCGTGGATCTCGCGCTTCTGCGCTTCGCTGATGTTGACCGCGAGTTGGCAGACGCGATAGTCCTGGATCTGTGCACGCTCTGAGCGGGTGATGGCGAGCGAGTGGTGCGGGATCATTCCCTGCATGAAGGCGGTGTCGTCGACCGTGATCTGGCTGCGGTCGAGGGCGATCCCTCCGCCGATGAGGACCACGCCGGCAATGATGATCGCGATGTTCGCTTTGGTGTTCTTGTACATGTTGAGCATCCAGCCGAGCATGATGAGGACCATCGTGCCTCCCATGGTGAGCGCCATGAAGATGCGGCTTTCGCTGAGGCGGATGTGGCTCCATTCCCAGGAGCCGGCGAACATCACGAAGTACATGATGACGACAGCGGTGAGGATCATCGCGCCGAAGCGGATGTACATGCTGACGGACCCGTTCTTCTGCTGCTTCTCCTGGTGAGTGCCGGAGTGCTCATCGTGGTGGGACATCTGTATCTCTCCTTGTTTCGTGAGGTGGCGAAGGATCGTAGGTGGCGGGGGCTGCTAGGGCGAAGGGGGTGACGGGAGCAGCGTGAGGCCGCTGTCGTCGACGACGAGCAGGGCGCCAGTGTTGGGGATGGCGATCGCTTGGGCTTGACCATGCACGGTTCCTGCTTCGCTCCAGGAGGGGGCTCCGGCGGTAGTCGTCCAGATCTTTCCGCCGCTGCCTACCCCCACGACGCGTTGATGATCCGGTGACACGCCCAGCAGCGCGATGAGCGGCGTATCCGCCCACGGGCCGAACGATGCTGCGCCGTCAGTACTGACCTGTAGCCCGTCGGGTGTCGACGCGATGACTCTGCCGGTGGCGTCCGCGACCAGGTTGAACGCCGATATGGAACCGCCCGTAGGTGTCCAGGTGTCTCCTTCGTCGGTGCTCACCAACACATCCGAGGAGTCGGTGGCAAGCCCGTACACCGTGCCGTCCGGGGCGGTCGCGAGGACGTGGAAGTCCTTTTCTCCCGTGAACGCGACCGGAGTCCAACTACGACCGGTGTCGGTGCTGCGGATGATGCCCAGGTGTGGGGTGCCGAGTTCGGGAGGGGTGGTGCGGCCGGGGTGTCCCGAGGCGAGCAGGATGTCGCCGACGGCGGTGAGGCCCATGGCGTCGAAGCGGGGGCCGTCGACTCGGGGGCCGAGTTTGCCGTCTTCGGTTGCGGTGTAGATGCCGTCGTGCGTACCGATCAGGAACCCCGACCCGGACGGGTCGGCGACGACGTTATGCGCGTGTTCGATCGTGGACGTGGCGTGGTCGTCGCCGGTGGAGGGCGTTTGGGCAGCGCACCCGGCGATGAAGATGAGCGCGGCGACCGCGCCCGCAGCGAGGATGCTGCGACGCGCGTGGTGATGCCGCAGGGTCGATGTCAGAGTGCGATGAAGAAGCATATGGCGTTGCTTTCGGAGTCGGTCGCTTGCGGGTCGGCGCACTGTAACTGCACCGACCCGCGCGCAACGGGTCAGAGGCTCCCGAGCAGCTCCTGCATGGTGGCGATTTCCGCGGTCTGCGTGTCGATGATGGTCTGCGCCATCGCGATCGCGTCCGGGTTCTTCCCGTTGTCGACTTCGTCCTGCGCCATCTCGATGGCGCCTTCGTGGTGCATCGTCATCTGCTCGAGGAACAGCCGGGACGCCTCCGCGCCGGTAGCCGCATCGAGGGCCGCCATGTCGTCGTTACTCATCATGCCGCCGCCGTGGTCCATGCCTTCCATGGTGCCGGTGTCGCTGTCGGCGCCCCATTCGTCCAGCCACTCTTTCAGCTGGTCGATCTCGGGCTGCTGCGCGGCCTTGATCTCGGACGCCAGGGCAAGAACGGCCGGGTCGATGCCTTCCTTGTCCAGGATCATGTCGGACATCTCGACGGCCTGTTCGTGGTGCGGGATCATCATCTGCGCGAACATCACATCCGCGTCGTTGAAGTCCGCTGTGGCTGCGGACGAGGGGGACGGGGCGGAGCTGTTGCCGTGGTCCATGCCGGGCATGGACTCTGAGCCTGTGCCGCCGGCGCAGCCGGCGAGGGTGAGTGCGGCGGCGAGGGTGAGTGCGGCGGTTGCGGTGGTACGGATCTTCATCAGGGTTCTCCAATACAGGGGTACGTGAAAGCAGCGCCGGTCAGGGTGACGGGCGTGCGGGTGCGGGAGCCGGACACGAGGGGTCGGCTCGGGCGCATCACGTACGGCTGAGGCAGAGAACGGTGAGTGAAGGTGGACGCAGCGCCGGCCTGGTGAACAGTGCCGTCAGGACCGAGGGTTTCGGTCGCGGGAGGATCGACAACCATCGCGTGACCGCGCCGGGCCGCATCAGCAACAGCACGGTCGCCAGAAGTGCCAGCACGCACGCCATCGCGAGCATGTCGGAGTGTCCGCTGCCGCACTCCGCGCACGGCTCGTCGGTTGCCGTATGCCCCGTGTGGTGGTCGGTGGCATCGGTTGGGGCGGCGGAGGTGACTGTGGTCGAGTGTCCCGCTTCTGTCGCGGTGTGGGCGTTGAGGGAGTGCATGGCCAGCAGGCCCACGATGACCGCGCCGGTGACCGCGATGAGCAGCAGCAGCGTGCGGGCCACAGACCGGCCGGTGCGAAGCCGGTCCGTCAGTGCGATCAGCGACATGTCACCTCCCTCCCTTCCACGGTACGTCACACCCGTCAGCGTCGGATGACCGCGTCGGGGCTGAGATCCAGCCGGCGCAGCAGCTGGGCGTTGAGGGCAACGACGATCGTGGACAGGGACATGAGGATCGCGCCCACCGACATCGGCAGCACGAAACCGATCGGGGCGAGGACGCCGGCGGCCAGGGGCACCGAGATGAGGTTGTACCCGGCAGCCCACCACAGGTTCTGCTTCATCTTCCGGTAGCTCGCGCGGGACAACTCGATCACAGACAGCACCGAGCGGGGGTCGTCGCTGGCCAGGATCACCCCCGCCGAGGCGATCGCGACATCCGTGCCGGCGCCGATGGCGATACCGACATCGGCCTGCGCGAGAGCGGGCGCGTCGTTCACACCATCGCCGACCATCGCGACCTTGCGTCCCTCGTCCTGCAGCTGCTTCACCTTGGACGCCTTATCCTCCGGCCTCACACCGGCGAAGAACCGGTCGATGCCCAGTTCAGCAGCCACCGATGCGGCGACAGCATCGGCGTCACCGGTGATCATCACGACCTGCACGTCACCGGCGTGCAGGGCGTCGATAGCCTGCCGGGACTCGGGGCGGATCTCATCGGCCAGCCGCAGCGCACCGGCGACCTTCCCGTCGATGAGGACATGCAGGATGATCGCCCCCTCCTCACGCCAGGTGTCAGCGATGGGCAGCTCCTGCGTGTCGGTCTGCTCGAGCAAGTACGGGCCACCGACCTGCACCACCTGGCCGTCGACCGTCGCGCGCACCCCAACCGCGGGTGACGACTCGAAATCCGTCGAACCCGGCACGGACAGACTCTTCTCCCCCGCAGCGGCGACGATGGCTCGGGCCAACGGGTGCTCGGAATCGGCCTCCGCGGCGGCCGCGAGGGCCATCAGCCGGTCGGCGTCGATCCCGTCTACCGATTCGATAGCGGTGACGGCGGGCGCGCCCTTGGTGAGGGTGCCGGTCTTGTCGAACAGCACCGTGTTCACGGTGCGCATGCTCTCCAAGGCCAGACGGTCCTTGATCAGCACCCCGCCGCGGGCGGCCCGCTCGGTGGCGATGGACACCACCAGCGGGATTGCCAGGCCGAGAGCGTGGGGGCAGGCGATCACCAGCACGGTGATGGTGCGGATCACCGCGTCATCAGGAAGCCCAACCAGGGTCCACACCACGGCGGTGATCGCTGCGGCGGTCAGCGCGAACCAGAACAGCCACCCGGCCGCACGATCGGCGAGGCGCTGCGCCTTCGACGAAGAGTTCTGCGCCTCGGTGACCAGGCGTTGGATGCCGGCGAGGGCGGTGTCCTCCCCGACCGCGCTGATCTCGACACGGATGCCGGAGTCGGTGGCAACGGTGCCGGCCACGACCGCATTCCCGCCGCTTCGGCGGACAGGCTTGGACTCGCCGGTGATCATCGACTCGTCCATGCTCGCCGAACCCTGCACCACCCGACCGTCAGCCGGAACTCGTCCACCCGGGCGCACCACAACGACGTCGCCGACCTGCAGATCCGCGGGCGCAACCGTGACGGTGGTGTCCCCGTCCACCTTCTCCGCCTCGTCCGGGAGGAGAGCGGCAAGAGAATCCAGGGCGGAGGTGGTCTGCGCGAGCGAGCGCATCTCGATCCAGTGCCCCAGGAGCATGATGACGATCAGCAGCGCCAGCTCCCACCAGAAGTCCAGCTCGTGATCCAGCAACCCGAGGCTCGCGCCCCAAGACGCCACGAACGCGACGGTGATCGCCAACCCGATCAGCAGCATCATGCCGGGCTTACGGGCACGCAGTTCGCTGACCGCGCCGGTCAGGAACGGGGCGCCACCCCACACGTACATGACAGTGCCGAGAACCGGTGAAATCCAGCCCACCCATGCCCCGTCGGGCAGCGGGTACCCGAGCAGCATCGAGAACATGCCCGAGAACGCCACCACCGGGACGGCGAGAATCAGATTGATCCAAAACAATCGACGGAAGCGTGCGACATGGTCCGCACCATGCCCGGCGTGCCCACCATGTCCACCGTGCTGCATCCCCTCGTGGACGCCGCCGTGTCTCTCATCGGTGCTGTGCTGCGCGGATGTGCGGTGTGCGTGGTGGTCGCCAGCGGTCTCGGACTCTGCGACCGTCGCTCGGGCGCCCTGAGCGGCGTCGTCATCGCCTGCGCTGGTCGGCGTGGAGCGGTGATGTGCGTCGTGGTCGTGCTGGCTCATGACGAGCGTCCTTCCACTTTTCGCATTCGACGGATGCGGGTCATCCCGGTGAGGTCGAGCTCGTCATCGAAGGTGCTCATGACGGGCTGCTGGCCAAGGCGTAACCAGCCTCCGCCACCGCCGCCTCCACAGCGGTAGCAGGGATCGGCGTCGAGCTGCGGATAGTCACCCGCGACGCACCGCCCGCGTTCAAGTCAACCGACACACCCTCTACCCCGTCGATCGCGGATAACTCCTCGGTGACGCTCGACACGCAGTGCGAGCAGGTCATCCCCGTCACCAGCACCTCGGACGTCACCGCCGCCGTGACCTCACCCACGGTCTCGGGCGTCGATGCGATCGCGCAGCACGCACAGCCGGCGCCAGCGTCCCTCAAGCCCAGGTCGTTGCGGTTCTCAGTGTTCATCATCGTCTCCTCATAGTGCGTGGGCAGGCGGGCTAGGAACGGACCAGACGGGCGATTGCATCGTTGGCTTCGCGGATCTTCTGTTCCGCGACGGCACCACCCTCGGCGCTTGCTTCGGCAACGCAGTGTGAGAGATGGTCGCCCAGCAGTGACAGCGCGACAGACTCGAGTGCCTTCGTCGCCGCGGAGACCTGCGTGAGGACGTCGATGCAGTACTTGTCCTCCTCCACCATCCGCGCGATCCCACGAACCTGACCCTCCGCGCGTCGCAGCCGCTTCAGCAGGTCATCCTTGCTCGCCGTGTAGCCGTTCATGGCAAGTACCATACCCCCCTATGGTATCCAGGACAACCCTTATCGCATCGTCGCGCCCTCGCCGAGATGCTCAACAAACCTGGAGTTTGCCGCAGAACAATGACGGGGCCTACCGCGGGTTCGATCAAGCACTCAACCCTCGGGACAGACACGAACCCAGTGCCGTCCGGAGCGCCTCAGGAGCGACGTTGGCCTCCCAGCCGTGAGGCGCAGGGGATGTCTCGCAAAGCACGACAGTTGAGTGGGCGGCAACCAAATCCCGTGAGTCCGAACGGGTTCTTCGTGTCGCCTGCGGTGTGAAGGGCGATCCCTAATCGGGCACTGCGCGAAGAGGGCAGGTTGGGTGCAGGCAATACGGCGTGCGTTGGACGCTCCTCTTCCGCAACGCCTCGAGTCCCCATTAGCTCGCGTGAGCTGACCGGCCGACGGGTTTCAAAGTGGATTGGCCTCTCTTTGCCTGTTGACGCCGCCGACGAGGGCTGGCGCCGTCGCTGCGCTCGAACAGAACGAGGAGGGTCACCAGCAGCATGTGTGCCACGGCGTTGGCGTATCGGTGCTCGTCGACCTTTCGGATCCAGACTCGACCCTCGTCGCTCGTCATCATCACGTACCGGGCAATGGTGTTGCGGGGTACGCCTTGCACCACGTGCTGTGTCTCAACGCCCGGCGCCAGCATGGTCGGCCGGCCGTCGGCGCTGACGATCTCTGACCCGTACCCGCCCCGCGCGTCGGGGTAGAAGAGTAGTGGCGCATAGACCGCCCTGGAACCACGGTTGCAGATGTGAACAGTGGTCTCGAGGCGCACACCCTGCTCGCGGTCCGGGACCTCCCGCCACGAAAGCCAGGTGACTAGATCATCGACGCTCTTTCGGCGGCCGATCGCTCGCTCGCGAGCAAACAAGCCGATGCCCAATAGCAACGCACCGACGGTTCCAATCGCAGCGACCCACTCAGCCACGCTTCCCCAGTCCATGCTCGAAACGTACTTCAAGGCAGCGACATCGCGCCGCGCGCAATCCCACGTTGTGTCCCCGCTCCGGCGATCCCCTTGCGGGCGTCGGCGCGATCACGCAGATCGTCGCGCGCAGCGGCGCCTCGTCGGGCGCGATCACGACGGCATCCCGTCGCAGCCCTGCCGACCCCGAATCGCCCGGGTGTTCGCTGCAGTGGCCCGGGCGAGATGCGCTCCGCATTCTGTCGGGCCCTTAACACGAGGTCAGGTGCACGGGTCTTCCTTCCGCTGACGTGCGACAACCTGGCCGTGTTCAATGGTGGAGCGACGTGGTCCGCCAAATACGTTTGGAAACGAGCTTGTTGAGAATGTGACGATTCGGCTGAGAGGGAGACGATATGACTGCGAAGACTCCTCTATCCCGTAACGCCCGCGACCTACTTAAAGACGTGAAGCGACGCTACTTGAAGTCGCGCGATTTCAATGGGTTGCACATCCGTCGCGACCGAGCCAGCGATGAGCAGATCGAGGCCGCCGTCGAGCTCGTTGAGGCTGGCCTCGTCCAGGTCGTGGGGCAAGACGACTACATGAACATCCACATTCGCCCGTGGCCGTCGCGGCGAACTCCGGTCAAGCAGATGGAGGAGTTGCGCGAACTCTCGCGGGAAGACTACGGCGTCGCGCTCTATCCGATGCCAAAAGCAATGAAAGGCGTCAAGCTGCCCAAGCGGTACGAGAATGCGCCGTTCGCGCGTGCGATGGCTCGCGGCCGATCGACATTGGAGGTCGCGTTCTTCAGCATGGACGTGCTGGAGGGCTATCGAAATGACGCGCGGTTCCGCTTCGGCATGAGCGACTTCGGCATCAACTTCTGGCTAACGGACGAGGCGCACGACGCTGAAGATCACTCGGACAAGGACAGCGTTTCGCTCGTGCATCTCGGCTTCGCGTATGACATGCGAAAGCATGATCCGGACGACCCGGAGTCGCCGATAGTACGACGCGTCGCCGCGTTCTACGGCGATCTGAAGGACCTCACGCCCGAGCATCAGCAGCGCTGGGCGAGCTATCAGGTCAGCGATGATGGAGTCGCTCCCCATCCCGTCTGGTTCGCGTCCCAGATGGGCAAGTGGCCGGACGGCGTAGGCCCGTTCGAGCGACTCACCCAGGAGCTCAAGAACATCAATAGGTTGTTCGAGAACGTGTGGGGCGTACCACTATTCATGACTGATGAGGCGCTCGACGACTTCGGCTGGCTACTGCGGGCGGACCAACGAGAGTGGGATCACTTCATCCACTCGCTCGACAAGCTACTGTCAGACAACATCAATTGCTCAGCGCGCGATAAAGTTGGCGTCGCGAAGAAGAACGCGGCTGGACAGCAACTGGGCACACTCGTCCGGCTCGAGCTATTCATGACCACGAATCACGTAGACACCGAGAAGGCGAAGTGGGCGCTGGCTCCACTAAGTGAAGTGCGAACTGCACGGCAGAAGCCTGCTCACTCACTGCGCACAAACGTGACGGACGGGACGTTCGTTCGCAAGCAGATGCGCTTGATGCACGATGTCGACGAAGTCCTCATCAATATTCGCCAGTGGTTGGCCAGCCATCCGCGGAATCGTGACTGGACTGATCCCTTGTCCGGGCTAAAGGATTACCCGATCTAGTCACCAAGGTGCCTTCGGAAGCACGCGACTTCGGCCGGCATGAACACGGTGACAGGGTTCACGGACGCTCGCCGTCGGCTGCTAGAACTACGTCATGGACAACGAGCCAAAGCCGACGCGGTACCAAGGAATCAGCGCGGAAGCTCGACTGATGTTGTCGCTGGGCGAGTCGGGGCGTTTCGAGTTCAAGCGCGAGCCTGATGTCGTGTCGGTCAAGCTCCTGGCGACCCTCGCAAACTGGGTCGCTCTGGACCCGGATCGTGAGGTGGCACATTTTCTCGTTGGCGTGGACGAGGTGGAGGACGAAGCGACTGGGCTCGTCTATGGGGTGCCGTATGGACTTCCCAAAGGTCTTGATCGCACGGTGGCCCGCATCCAGGATCTGGCCAGCAAGACACGCCCAGTCCCCATCGATGCGTTCATCGTTGAGGAGAACGTCGCGACTGACACACCATTCGTCCGCGTCGAGATACGCCCGACGATGCCGCCACACTTCGACGACGAGGGCCGGCGCCAGACGCGTCAAGGACGATCCACACGCGCGCTCACCGACGACGAGCTCCTGCGTATCTACCTCGACCGGGAGGCCGGTAGCTTCGCCGCCCGGTTCCGGCAGAGCGGCGAAGAGCTCCGATCCGCCGTGGGTGCGATCGGCGGTCAGGTGGACGACATCGCTTTGGCCATCGACAACAGCATCGCGGAGCCCATCCGCAGTTTGGCAAGTACAGCCCAGGCGGCCGCGGATGCCGCATCCTCTGCTGCGTCGTCAGCCAACTCGGCAGAGGCGTCTGCCATGAACGCTGAGCACGAAACCGACAACGTGCGGCGTCTGGTCGAAGATCTTCGAGAGGTCGTAGAAGAGATCCGGGACGACACTCCCGAGAGCCTCGCGCTCCGGCTCCTCAAGATGCGCCAGCTCGTGTGGTGGGGTTTCGCGGTAGATACCTTCGGACACACTTCGCCGCTGTCGAACCGGTTGGAGGAGCGACTACACGGGCTGCTTTCGGATGACATATCGATCGACATGGCTCGAAGCAGGTGGGAACTCGGACTTTGGGAGGACGCCCTCGCCGTTAGGTCGTCACGACCTCGTCAGCGCGGAACACAGAAGTGCGAAATCCTCCGTGGTCGTGCTCAAGGGAAGCGAACGGATCCCTTTGCGGGCAATGCGGGAAGGCGGCCCCGTCGCGTGCCCTTGGCTGGCGGCACGTCCGCCTACTCGAGCTCGGGCGCCTCTCCGCTACTAGCGACATTCCGGACGTGGGCGACCGCGGCTTCCTTAGTCCTGAAGTCTGACGCCAGCCCGTGCCACAAGACGGATGGCGCCGGCACGACGCGCCAGCCATCGCCAGTCTGAAGCACCGTGGCGATGCACCTTCCCGCGTGCGGCGAGTTCGGCGGGACGAAGAACTCCACGTTGCCGTTGTCCGTCACATTCTCAACAAGTACCATTTCGCCTCCAAGCGATCGGGGTGCACCATTTGGAACACCCGTCACTTACTGATACGTCCGACGGAGCGAATCGTAAAGCACGGGTGAGAATTCGTTCCCACCTGAGCGTCGCATGGCTAGCGGATCGAGGCGCGCAGTCAATCCATCGGTGAGCGCGGAGCGCTGAAGGGGCGTTGACGCCCACCCGCCCCATTCCGCCAGCGCGGTTGCCCGACCACGACTGGTCGACCGGCTGACGTGCGTGAATGAGAGCGTGCGGTTCCCTGCCTGAGCGGTGCTCTAGCTTTCGGCCGATCGATCAGGTCGCTGGATCGGCGCGAGCGGTTCTGCCACACTCCAGATCGCCCCGTAGTGGCTTCGCAGAAGCTCTGTCGTGTCCGTACTGAGCTGCGTTGTCACGGTCACTTGCGTTCCGCCGAGCGACGTGCCGATCATCAATGCTGAGCCAGCCGTCGGGATGACATATCGATCGTGCAACTCTCTGATGCTCGGGTCGAGCAAACGGAATTCTGCTCGACTTTGCGAACCGAGCGCGACGGCGAGTCGCCTGCGCCGGTCGTCCCTCTGCTCGCCGGCGATTCGCGTGTCTTTCGTTAGAACTCGGGTGATGCCCGGGAGGGACAGTAACGCGAACAAATCCTGAGAGGGAAGGTAGGGATCAACCAGGAGCGACTCGCCCAGCCGATCAATTTCCGTGAGAAGTCGTGCATAGACGACTGGATCCTCCAGTCTGCCGACTACCTCAATCACGTCGTCTCCGCGCGCTTCGGTGTTGGTAGTGGCGAGCGCGCCCGAGTAGAAGGCACGCCCGAGCTCGGTGACCTGGATCCCATCACCCTCGTCGTCCGCCATGCCGGTGGCCAGCAGGTATCCGGTCGTCGAATCGTCTTCATAGTCCCACGCAATGGCGCCATCGATGAGCGCGCTCCTGCGTGGCTCGTCCCGGAAGAACTTCTCGCGCGCCGAGAGAGGAAAGCGCGCGAGCGCGTACACATCGAGTTGAGTCGCTGACGGCTTGACGCCGTTGTCGTTGACCACGATCAGATAGCCGAGCGCGCGGAGAGCAGCAGGCGACGTCAGAGGCTCCATCTTTCGACACTAGGTGCGTGGGGGCGATCGAAGCTGCCGGACACGCATCCCTATGCGAGCCATGCCCGGAAGCGAATCAGCCGCCGAGGGTCGCTGTCTTCATCGCGAAGGGCGTGGTGTCGGATAGTGTCACGTCAGGTCTCAGCAATCAGAAGAAGCGGACATCAAGGTGAACTGGCGCGGAGTCGTGTTCCTCTCTTGCTGCTTCATCTTGACCGTTCTATTTCTCTCAGTCGCCCACTATTCGGACGCGCTCCCGTTCCTGGTCGACTACCTGCCAGCTTCTGTCGGCAGCGGCGGTCTCCTCTGGCAAGTTCAGACGACCTTCCTGTCCGTTGGGTTTGCGGGACTCGCGATCGCCGCACAGCTTTTCGTCGAGGCTCCGCTCGCTATCGGGGCATCTCGAGGCCGAGTGCTCGACTACATCTGGGCCGGCTGGTTCGTTGGCGTTGGTCTTGCGGCGAACTCCGCCATCGCAATCGAGACAATCTGGCTGCCGAGTGAGGTTGGACTCCTCGGGTTAATGTTTACGTGGTTTGCGCTGACGATCGTCCTCCTCGTGCTTTCGACCGTCAGGCTCACGAGGCTGTTCGGGCATCCGTCGCTGCTTGATGCCGTTGTCAGACAGTCGCTCGTGGAAACCATCTCTAGCCGCCTCCTCGAAGTCTCATCTAGATACGCGGGAGCGACGAAGGGCCTTGAAAGCTTGCTCGCGCCGACGGGCGAGATGGGGGCTCCGCGAGGGTGGACGCTCCGCGTACAAGTTTCCGAGGCGGGGCGAATCGTCCGTGCGGTTAGGCCCAAAGCGGTCCGACAGGCTCTAGCGGCGATGGCGCCTCGCGCAACGGCGCTCGCCTCGACCGAGGGCGAAGGCGCGACCGAGTACGTTCCGCCGCAGATAACGCTCGATATCGATCCAGGAGACCGCGTCCGCCCAGGAGACATCGCATTCCGCGTAACGACATCTCGGGAGATCGATGAGATGACGGGCGCCCGGGTCAGTCAACTTCTTCAATCCAGCATCGAGTTTGAGCCTACCTTCGGAGCCTTGCCACCCGCAGATAGCCAGGACAGAGCGTCCGAATACAACCGGTTCCTTCGTGTCCTGGCCGAGAAGGACCGCGACTTGACTCCCCAAGAGAACGACCTACAGGGAGCCCTCCAGGAGCAGATTGCGAAGTGGAATGAGTCGGAGGCGGCCGGGCTTGCCGCGGAGCCCCTCTCCGAGGCCCGGATTGAGGTGATCCGGGCCTCCCTTCGCGATGGCCTCAATCAGCAGATCAATCTCGCCACGCTTATTCCAGTCGCGGACGCAGCCTCCGACTCGGCGGACACGTCCCGCCCGATCCTCGGGATGAATCTTCAGGTCCCGCGAGAGTTCCTCGTCGACAAGGTTTTCAATGGCACCTGCGCCGATCCAACAGGGTTCGGTGAGATCATTGCGCGAGGGTTTACCGATGGCGAAGACCAGCGAGCGATCGATGTCCTTCGCAGTCTTCAAACGGAGATTCTGAATCCCGAGGCCGCGGTTATCCGGCAATCGATCCATGCGCTGGGCGACGACGCCGAACATTATGTGCTGCTAACCCCCTTCGGTGGGCTCGATGATCTGGCTGACTGGTACTCAAGTGACTTCCGACGCGACCTTGAGGTCGTGACGCACGTGGAAACTGGGATGCTCGACAACGAGGCGATACTGTTCGATCGGCGCAGTTCGCTGTCCTCGATCCGACGACCCGAGGACAAGGACGGACTGTCAAGGGTGGAGGGTACGTCAATAGCCCTCGGCGTGTTCGAGGACGTCGATGACGACCTCGAACCTCAAGTGCGAGTTGAAGCTGGCGAATATTTTGTTGTTTGGGCTGGCGCTGCGCCGCGAGTCGTTCGGTTCGTCGCGGCCTGAGGCCAACTGGGACGTGCATGATCGGATACGACGCTGTCATTGTCCGCACAGCGTCGCTTAGCGTGCGGGGAACGAGAGCTCCACCGATGCGGTGGTGGTTGACGCGATGGGCGTAGCGTGGCGCCATGGCGGAACGAAAGCAGGTGATCGCTCCTCGGTCAGCTGAATCAGTCCGACTAGCCCTGCTGGCTGGTCACAACGCGGATCTCGGTACGGCGCAGGACTCCTTCCATGTGGCGAGTCACATGGTCAGATCGAACGACAAATCGGAGCGGAACCTCGTGCGTCCGCTAGTCGCAGAAGCGACGGTCGCGTACGGTCGATGCTTCACGAAGTCCTACGTCGCCGGCCGAACGCAGCTTGACAAGATCATCACCATTCCGAGGGAGCACGCTGCGGCACACGCTTCTCTGATGCGGCTTCGTAACAGCACGGTCGCACACTCGGAGAGCGTACTGACGCCCAGCTTTGCCATCGTCGAGT
Organism: Microbacterium sp. M3; assembly: GCF_033548675.1. Classification (NCBI taxonomy): domain Bacteria; kingdom Bacillati; phylum Actinomycetota; class Actinomycetes; order Micrococcales; family Microbacteriaceae; genus Microbacterium; species Microbacterium sp. M3. Next base: position 460,274 of record NZ_JAWTZT010000002.1, on the reverse strand, counting down.
TGCAACGAGAGCAACCCGAAGGCGCCGTTCGCGCGGTGCGTGCGTCGGCCATGACGGTCCACCCCTCCTACTCCGCCGAAGCGATCGATGAGTTTCATGCGCTCGTGAGGGCGGTGAAGCAGGTTCTGCTTGGTGAAATCGAGCGGGCGAAGGCCGCGCTGCTCGCGCGACTCGCCGCGGAGGACCTCACGGCGCTGTGGGACGAAGGTCAGCAACCGCAACTGCTGTCGGTCTCGCTTGACAGCTGGGACATCCACTCGAGGCGGCCGGACTATCCGGAGACCAACATAATCAAAGTGCTGGTCGAGCCTGCGCGAACGTTCTTGATGCCGTCGTCGGGTGACCTCTTCGCACCAAAGATTCACCGTGAGGAAGGGGCCAGCTGAGGCTCCGCTGATAGGCGACATGTTGGGTTGTCGCCAGTCGACCCCCGCCGCTCGCCGGTTACTTACGCCGAGGATGGCACGTCAGTAACGGGGGCAAGCCATCAACCCCCGCCCGCAGGAGGGTCCCTCAGCGAGCGCTGGGCACGTCGCGACGACCACGACGAGCGGGTCATCCGACCGGACGTGACCGCGCTCGATTAGCAGGCGCACTCGGATGCACGATGGGCCGGCGCTCTACGCGCGGGAGCCGCAGGGATCCGGGGTGCGCCTCACACGGCATGTTGGTGGTCGCCTTTTACTCGCCCTTTTCAACTCGAACCAACCCGAATCAACCGCGTCGTCGAGCCTCCGGCGGTGCGGGACGACAACGTAGAATTCCTTCTAACGACTGAGAAGTCGAAACAACAGAAAGGATCCGGATCTCATGCACTCCTCTCAGGGGGTCAGGGGTTCGAGTCCCCTCAGGTCCACCGCGAAATCCCCCGGAAATCCGGGGGATTTTGCTATTCTCGGCCGTTCTCCCGTCTCTGCAATCCGGGCACTATCCCTCCCTTGGTGACCGGATTGTGCTTGGGGAGCCATCTTCAGCCTCTCCGTGGTCCGACGGCCGGGTGACGGCGACGAAGGAGCCAAAGGGCCAACGCGAGCCGATTGCGGTTGCTGCAAGTACCGTACGGTGCACGCGGATACTTGGACCGCGCATAGGGATCCTGTGACCGACACAACGATTCATCTCCACAGTCCCGCCCATCTTCCGACTGATGCAGCCGCTCTCCCGCTGCTTCTCAACACCGCCGAAGCGGCAGCTGTGCTCCGCCTCGCGCCCAAGACGCTCCGAAACTGGGTCGTCGAATGGCCAGAGCAGCATCGCGGTCCGGAACCTGTCAAGGTCGGAGGTCGCCGGCTCTACCGCCGCGACGATGTACTCGCCTGCGCGGGTCTGGAGGCAGCAGCATGACGCGCGCCGGGCTGGCCCCCGGCGACATCGGCAACGTCGCGTACGTGACGAAGGACAGTGGCGTCATCCTCGCTCGAGTCCGCTTCCGCCGTGAGGACGGTTCGGGGGGTCGAGTCTCACGCACCGGGCCCAGCAGGGCCGCCGCTCGACGAGCTGTGATGGAGGCCGCGCGAGAGCAGATGAAGGACTTCGAGCTCGATGCCGAACTCACCCTGAACCGTGATAGCACTCTCGCGGAACTGGTGGAGGCCTACCTGGCTGTCCAAGACGAGCGAAATGAGACTGGCACGAGGCAGTACCTCAACGACGAAGCGGCGGTAGCGCGCAAGTACATCGCGCAGAAGGACTTCGGCGCCACGACCCTTCGGAAGCTCCGCCCGTCGCTCATCGTCGCTGAACACCGGCGCATCAAGCGCAAGAGGCCCGGACGGGCGCGGCAGTTCGCAACTGTCATCCGGAAGCTGTGCGCGTACGCCTATGAACTCGACCTCGTGACCTCGAACCCTGCGCTGGGAATCAAGCTGACGCGAAGTTAGCAGGTAAAGAAGAAGGCAGCCACGGCGCACGAGGTGGGGGAGCTTCGCGAGGTGGCTCGCGCCTACATCGACCGTCCGGACCGAATGGGTCCGAAGCCCACGACGCTGCTCCTGGACGTCGCCGACGTCGTGGCTGGTACCGGCCTGCGCATCGGTGAAGTTCTTGCCCTTCGCTGGCGCGAAGACGTCCGTCTCGAAGCGGTGCCGCCGGTTCTCTATGTTCGTGGCACCGTCGTGGAAGGCCACGGTGTCCGAAAGCACGGGCAGCCCAAGCCGAAGACTGCGACGAGCGAGCGTGGGATTGAAATCCCTCCCTTCCTCGTCGAAACCCTGCGGCGGCGCAAGGCGGAGTCACTCGGCCAGCATGCACTCGTGTTCGAAACGTCGAGTGGGGCACCGGTCGGTCCGCATCAGGTTCGCGTTCAACTGTGGAAGGTGCGCGACTGGGCATCAACACAGGCGGACCAACCCAACATCGATGCGGACGTCGCGATGCACGCGTTGCGCCGCGGTGTCGCGACCGTGGTCAGCGACGAGCACGACATCGTGGTGGCCGCGAAGGTTCTCGGTAACGGTCAGGCGGCCATCACCGAGAAGCACTACGCCCACCAGCAGCTCGTGGTCCCCGACGTTCGAGACACCCTCCAGGCGTTCGGTCGGCCACAGGAGCCGCGGCCAGAGTAGCTCTCCGCCGCGCAGGCACGAGGCCTCTCAGCCGAGAGGACGACCTCCTCTCAGGGCGTCAGCCCGGGGCCGCCGGTCCATCATCATCCGAGTCATAGCGCACGAGGACATCGCCGACGTCGCCGAACGCCTGGTGCATGGCCGCTGCCTCAACGCCGACGCCAACGAGTATCACTGCAAACGGTGAGGGGCCGACCGGCTGGCCGTGCATCGGGTTGCCGATGCCCGGAGCGAACCTCACAGCCGAACGAGGCAACTCAACACGGGGGAAGCGGCCAAGCGCCCTCAACCAGTCAGCGCCAATCCGCGCAGGGAGGAGCAGTACGGCGCGGCTGACGTGTCCCGCCTCGTATTCGGCGACCATTCGGCGCGTCCACACGCCGGGACCGGTGCCCGAGAACGGGCAGTTCATCCATGCGGTGGCTGGCGAGTCGTCGGGGTTACGCCATGATGCCTGTGCCAGCGCATCCACGCCGTCTGCGAGCACGAGGTGGCGTCGCGCTGGCACATTGCGCTCAGGCCCGCTTGCCACGTCAACGTCGATTCCTCCCAGCAGCTCCGACGCGCGGTCGAGAACCCACGGCGGGGTCAGCCACGCATCGCTCTGCGTCTCGCGACGAGCAGCGTGGAAAGGCGCAGACCGCTGAGCTCTGGTCATTGACTCGGCTGCGCGGAGCGAGACCTCGCCACGGACGAGTGCTTCAACCATCTCGGGTTCAGCATCGCGAAGCACAACGCGTGCGGCACGAACGGCGCGCTCGGAGACGCCACCTAGGCTCGCAGCCTCGGGTTGCGTGAGACCGGCACGCGTGCCGGTCTGACGCCGCTGACCTCGCTCATACGTAGCAAGCGCGGCCACCGACACGGCTCGTTGTGCGGGGGAGAGGTGACGGCGGTCAACGTTCAGCGCCAGCACCAGGTCGCGGGCGGCCCCTTCGTCGCCCAGGAACGGCTCGGTGCGCAGCTCCACTCCCAACAAGCGACAAGCCTCAGCTCGGTGACGGCCATCAAGGAGCCACGTGTTGCCCGCGTCGTCCCGCCATGTGCGAGCCGCCTCGAGCTGACCATGTGCGCGAACGCTCTCGGTGAGTTCCTACATCTCAGCGTCGCTCAGCGGAGGCAGTAACTCAACGAGGGGATGGAGAGTCAGCGCCACGTATGGAGCCTAGGGGACGGGGCGCGGCCCTCGGGAAAGCGTCGCGGCCCGTCCATCCCAGGCGTGGCCCCGACCTGCAAGGTGACCCCGTAAAGCGCCTCGCCTACCCTCGTGGCAACTCATCGTTCGACCGGTCCGGGCCTCTGTGGTTACTCGTAGGCGCGGTGCACGTGCCAACCATTGCGGGCCTTGAAGAGGTCGAATACCAAGCTCACGCCGCGCTCGTCGGTCGCTGAAATCGCCAGCCGTACAGGCCCTGCAACGTCTCAAGCGCGGCCCAGATCGGCTCGCGCAATCGAGTCGGGTGATCTGTCACGCGCCATCGGCGTCCGGCATAGAGCATCCGCGAAGGCAGATCGTTGATCATCCAGACCGTGGCTTCATGTTCGACCTGCGCATTCCTCATGAGAATCGCGAATAGAACACAGGTACGGGTCGCGGTAGCCTTCCTCTGAGGGAGTGGGCTGGATGACAGTGGAACGCGAGTGGCATCCCATCATGGCCGCGGTGGAGGGGCCGACTGGTGTCTGGAAGATGGTCGACGCCTACGGGCGAGACTATGGGCTGGTTGAGATCAGGCGAGTAATGAACGGCGCCGAGACTCGCTACAAGACGACGTGGCGGGGCGAGGTGATTGGCTGGGCGACGACACTCCGGGAAGCCTGTGAGCGAGTACATCAGGCGTACCTGCGTGCCCACGGCCCTGGCGGGGCCCCGATGGCTGATTGGGGTAGCACCTGGAGAGGATCTTGATTCGTCGGCCCTCATGCGCCGTGCATTGATGCGGCGTCTGTCGCCGGAGCAGTGGCCGCACGATCTGGGGCTCAATCTGTCGCAGTGCGGTCGGTCGAACGCGGTACCGGCTTGGTGGAGAAGCGCTCGATGAAGTTGAGAGCGATTGTCGCCACTTCCCGCCAACCGTGGTCGATGGTCAGGGTGTGTCCCCGGTGCGGAATCTCAGCGATCTCGGTGATCCCGGGGTTTCGCGCTTGCCGCTTGTACGGCGGCCAGCGTCTATCCGCCTCGGCCTTCGGCGGCGTGTGCCAGTTCGTTGCAGAACGACACGCTCATCCCGAGGGCTTCGTATGCAGCGCCGCGACGACTGTTCACGTCTACGGCGAACGCCATACGCGACGTCTCGAGAAGGCTTTCGCTAACACTCGTCGGACTCACGACTACTTCCGCCGCGCTGCCCATCTCACGCGCCACCCGCACCGACTGAGCAACGCTGAGCCGTGCCTCGGCGATATCTCGGCCGGAGATCGCGCTGAACATGAAGGCGAGCCCCAGCGTGGCAAACTGCGAACAAACACGGTCGCGAGAAAGCGCGTCCAGCGACTCCGGCGGGTTCGCGACGAACCGGAGGACGGGAGGCTCACCTTCGACGAGCTCAGCGAAGAGCCAGCGTTCAGTCACTTGTTCTTCGTAGGGGTGAAACAACGTGTCAGATTCGCCTGCGGCGTGGAACGACGAAAGCTTCTTGTTACATTGCTGACAGGCTGGCACGAGATTCCAGGGCTCAATCGCCAGGCCTGCCACCCAGCTCTTGGGGAGAAAGTGGTCCAGCGTCGTAGCTTGAGCGTGCTGGCAATAGGTGCACAGGTTGTACCTGGCGCCAGCGAGTAGTTCGTCGTAGATCGGTCGGGCTGCCCCGCTCGGATGGGCGAGTTGCTGATCGTACAAGCTACGAAGCTGCGTGTCGGTGAGCGGCTCAACAGCGTAGTGCGAGGGCTGCGAGGCATGAACCTGGCCGGTCGAGAGCGCTGCACGGAGGGTGGCGTGGTTCTCAGTTAGCCGGGGGATGGCTAGACGGATGTTTGCGGCGAAGGTCTTGTCCCGCACACGACTAGCGCTTCGGCTCGCGACATCCTCCACACGAACGGTCGGCGGCTCAACTCCCCACATGGTCCCTCGCGCGAAGCGCGTCAATCATCGCGCGGAGGATGGCCTTTCCTTCACTCCCAAGCTTCCCGTCGAGCTTTGCGAGTGCCGACTCGTAGCCCTGCCCGGCATACTCCGTCGCGACTTCCAGCAGTATCTGGTGGTACCCGGTGGACGTCACCTCCAGCGCGAAGACTTCATTGGTGAGCGTGCCAACGTTCTCGCCGAAGGTCTCAATCAAGGGACGTTCGACGGAGGTCAGGTCGCCGACTCGATTGAACTTCCAGACACAGTCTCGCGGGACCTCCTGAAGGACGACCGGCGAGTGCGTCGCGATGATTGCTAGCCCATTCCTATCGATGAGAAGGTCGCTGAGAGCCCGGACAAATGCCGACAGCAAGGGAGGATGCAGGTGCGCCTCGGGTTCGTCCAGGAGGACCAAGCTTTTCTCGGCAACCGTCTCGACGAGTCGCGTCACCGTGAGCAGAACGATCTTGTGCCCGGAACTCAGCCTTTTGAACAGCGATGGAAGCTCTTCAAGAAACTCGGCGTCAGTCGGGCGATCCTCGACCGCGTCCGCGATGCCGACAGAGGCAAAAATCGGGTCGCTTTCGAGGAGCCTCAAAGCGCGAACCCAACGCCCACGGAGCGTATCTTGCAAGCAGGCGCGCGCGGATTTGGTCATCTCAGACGCGATTGCCTTGGGACCCTTGATTCGTTCAGCGTCGTCTTTGATCTTCAGGCCGACGTAGTGGTAAGTGAGTCCCTTCGTTCGGTCCTGAGAAGACGTGAGTGGTTCGAATGCATCGAATGCGCTAAACGAGACTGACACGAGATTCGCGACCACGGCGTCCTCGGCGAGGGATCGCTCCGGATCACCCGCACCCCGCTTGACGTGGAAGGACGCGAGGTTGTTCAAGAACGTGCTTTTTCCCACGCCATTCCGCCCGATGACCACATGAATATTGCTGGGTGGGAACGAGTTCGGCGTCACCGAAAAGCCGATGGTTGGCTTGCTCTTGAGATACGACAGCGTGTAGCGCAGGTTGTAGGGGGTCAGTCGCGCGCCCCCTTGAGCGAGCCGCGCATATTGCTCCTGAACAGTGAGAAGGGGGACGTTGCGAAGGAGAGAGACGCGCGTCACCTCCTCATGCTGTGCACGTTCAAGCACGCTCGGGGAGTACGCAAGGTCTCGAAGTCCCGACAGAACTGAATCGCGGACATCCGAACCAAGTTGACTGAGGGTTTCGTAGAAGGAGGGATCCTGAGCGAGGGAAAAGTGGGTCGCCGGCAACTCTGTGAAGCTATCGGGCGGACCAGGAAATCGCATCTCGCCGGCGATCCCGCCACCGCGCCCGGCGGGCTTCAGTCCAAACTTCCCGATTTTGGTGGTGCCAATGGAGTGACGCTCACCATGCCGGTCCACGTACAGGACGGAGTAGGTGGTCGCGAACTTGAACCAGTCATCCCAGTCGACGTGCTGGAGATAGACGGTCCTCGGCGTCAGTTCGGCGCCGCCGTGCCATCCCGTTGCAACGAACCTCATTCCGCCCCTTCATCACCAACGCGATGCGAGAACAATAGCGCGGCTTTGCCCTCGCGGAGCGCAGTTGCGGCAGGCGGCGGCGTGATAGTTGCGAGCCTTCTCCTGGGCGAGACTTGTCACCCCGAGGCGTTGGACGCCGTGCGGCCCCGCGACCGGATCCCGTGCCGGCAGGCTGACCTTGACGCCGCCGGGGAATTCCAGCGGCCACTCTCAAAATCGCAGCTTGGAGCCCAGCTCGCTTGACGTGAAGTGCCTTCTCCCGCCCTGCCCGGACGTAAGTGCTCCTCGGCGTTGGTGGTCACAGGTCGCTGCGATGCACGTCGCAACCAGCACGTGGCACATCGAAGACATACGTCTGGGTAGCCGCGGGCCGGGGGGCGATCCGTCGCGAGGAGCCGTCGAATCTGGCGACCGCGCCGCTCAACAAGGGCTCGAAGGGCTTTGATGCACGTCGGAAGGAAAATATGACCCCAGCAACCGTGGGTGGGATGTGTCCGACATCGGCATGGGTGGAGAACACGAGAGCGTAGTCCTTGACGTCCAGCATGAGCAGCGCCACAGATCAAGCAAACAAGTCCCGGTCGTCGTTGTTTGCAGCGTGTGCGACATTGAGGGTAGATGCCGGGGCCGCGATGGGCGCCGGGGCGAGATGAAGGCGACGGTGGGGGTCGATGGGATGGATGCCGCGGGCAGCGAGCAGCGCGGGGATCCGGCTCATCTCCGCGTAGCCGATCCGGACCGGCATGACGGTGCTCTCGTCGCTCGCCAAGACCGCCAGACCGTGGTTGCCGTCGTCGAAGCGGCTCACGGCGTCCCACACGTCACCGACGATGGGGGCCGGGAATAACATCTCAAGCTCAGTACGCCCGACCGGCTTGCGGGGCGGAACCAACTGGACGCGGTGACTGAAGTTGGACCTGATCTCGCCACCGATGATGTTCGCGTCGGGCCGCTGCAACGCGATAAGCAGGAAGATCTCAGCGAAGCGGAGTTCACGAGCCGCCTTGCCCAAATACATCGACAGCAGCGCCTTCTGGTTGGCTAGCTCCTGCGCCTCGATGAAGTCCGGGTCATCCTTTCCAAGCCCTTTCGGCACCTGCACCTGGATCAGCATGGACGACACCTCGTCGATGAGCACAGTGACCGGGCGGATGTTCTCGGCGTCCCGTACAGCCTGAGACAACTCCGACCACTTCACTACGCCTTCCCGCAGGACGACTGCCTTGCGGCGCTGGCCTTCGGCGTAAATGCCTTTGAGAGCGGCCACGGACTGTGCGTACGTGCGGGCGAATCCGAGCGTGTACGGCTCGAGGCTTGCGAAGTCCACGCCGGCCTTGCTCGGGTCGATGATGAGCAGGTCGTGGCCACGCGTCAGGCGGCCGACCGCATCGGCGAGGAGCATGATCGTCTTTCCGGAGCCTGTTGGGCCCACGACCATGCTCATCGGCGCGCTGGTGAGCAGCTGTCCAGCCGGACGGCCAAATGGGTCCATTCCGACAGGGATGCTAGCCCAGTCGGTAGACGTCAAGGTGGCTGGCAGGATCTGCTCCAGCGCGACTCGCTTGGGGAGGGTCAACCGTGGCCGCCGCTCCATCCGCGTCACGTCCGTGACTGAGTCCACGGTGACCGCCCAGTCGGCGTGCGCGCCCGGTACGGCCTGGAGCATCACGCGACGCATCTGGACGACTCGCGACTCGCCTTCAACGGCCCGGCCAGCCGGTGCCTTCAGGATGACCTGCGCGATGCCCTCGGCGTCGGAGGTCACCATGATGGAGACCTCGTGCGGGTGCGAACCCAAGAGCGAGGCGACGCGGCCACGCAACGCGCGGTCCGCCGCGGTCAGGTATCCGGCGAGAGCGCGGCGGTAGAGCGGCTGCCACGAGACGAGGGAGAGTCCGTTGGCCGCAGTCTGTAGCCACGCTTCGACGGTCTCGGCGCGGGTCGGAGAGATCCCAGCTGCGAGCTCGAGATTCCAGTACCCGTCGCCACGGTCTGAAACATTCAGGACCAAGCCATCCGAGGAAACGGCGATCCTGCGTCGGCGCGTCTCGTCGGGGGTCTCCACACGCAGGACTGCGGTCTGGCCGGAGCGCTCACGGTCGACCGTCCAGCCCGGCATCACCTGCTGAACCCTGTCGAGACTGCGCTGCGCGGCGGCCACAGCCTCCGGCGGCGACGTATGACATGCTCGTCGCCCTCACCCTTGAGCCCGACCACGCGCCCCTGAACCCCGCCCCGTCGCTGCTGTGGCGGAAACCGCAAGCGGAGCTGGCCGAGGTCGTCATCGAGACCGCGATGGCGGGGATGGCGTCGGGGGACCGCACCGACGACTTCTTCCGCGCCGTGTGGATCCTCGGGCTCCTCGGCAGCTCCATCCGGTCACCGCAGTCGTACGTGCACAGCCCCGTGACCGCCGCCGTCTACGAGTCCTCCGGTGTCGGCGAGACCCTCGACCGACTCATCGAGGTCATCCCACAGGCGGGGCTCGACGAGGTGCGCCAGCTCGACGACATCGCTCGCACCGAGCTGTACCCGCACCTGAGCCCGCCCGTGCACCTGCACCCGTGGATGGGCAACGACTTCGTGCAGGCCGAAGCGGACATCATCTCGAACGGGCCGCTGCTGGACATCAAGTCCGGCCGCGGCACCGCCAACTCCGCCGGCGTCTTCGGTTTCCTGCCCCGCCCGCAGGACCTGTACCAGGTCCTCATCTACGCGCTGCTGAACCGGCGGGAGCCAAAGGAGCGGTACGGGCCGGTCACCCACGTCGGCTTCTACTTCGCGCGGTACGGGACGTTCCTCACCTGGCCGCTCGAAGAGCTGGTCCGCGAGCTCTCCGGGAGAGACCTCGATCTCGACGGGCAATGTCAGACCGTGATCGTCCTCGCCGACCAGGAGAGCTACGATCCGCTGTCCTGACCGCGCAAGGATGCCACTGTACCGACATCGACCACCGTGCCTGGCAGCGCGACCTCGACACCATCCGCGATGAGCTCGAGGCCCGCGGCGCGCGCGACACCTTCGACGCTGCCACAGGCGAGCCCGGCTGGTTCACCCATGAGCTGTGGGCCACTCCGACTACATGAGGCGCCGGTCGCAGGGCTGTCTCTTTACACAGGAGGGTTGGGATCGACACCCAGTGGGCCGACCACTTCCTCGTCGAGTGGCTCCACGGAGAGCGCTCCGTCCTGGTCGTTCACGATACGGGCGCCGATAGCGGCAGCCAGCGCGTGCGTCATCCGCTCGTCGGCCGGCAGCTCTGGGTGGGATTCGAAGGCCTCTGTCGCTCGGGCGACGGACTCGTCGCTGAACAGTCCAGTCAGGATGTCCTCGGTCGCCTTGGTCAACCCGAGCTTGTAGTACACGCGCTCCTTCTCCTCGGCGAGGCGCCTCTGCACGAGCGCGTTCAGAGAGCTGGTGATGTCAACCATGCCCCGACGATATCGGGGACCACGGTCACGCCGACCGCAACGGCGTACGCGGGCATAGCGCAGTTGGTAGCGCTCCACCTTGCCAAGGTGGAGTCGCCGGCGCGCCGGCAGCTCGCGGCAAGCCCGAATGCTTACCGCTCGCCGGTTCGCCGGCGGATAGTGGAACCGTGCCCACCCGTCCTGAACTCCTGCGCCGTCGGCAAGCAGATCCCGCCCGGCGCCGTGTACGTGGGCCGCGGGGCCGCGGCAGCACCCAAGGGAACTCGTTCGTCATCGGCTACGACGGAACTCGCGAGGCCGTCATCGCCAAGCACCGGGAGCCGCTGCTGTCACAGGCCGAGCGGAAGAAGCTCCTGGATGGTGCGACGGCGAGAGAGAGAACGCGGCGCCATTGCGATGGAGCAACTCGCGTGAGCCGTCGAGCGGCACCTGCAGATCGGGCGCGCAGCCATTGGACGGCTCGGGTCTCCGTGACTAGTTTCGTCAACATGAGCATGCGACCGTTGCCACCCGCCGGGTGGTACCCCGACCCGCACCGCATCGCGGAGCAACGCTGGTGGGACGGTCAAATGTGGACCGAGCACGTCCACCCGGCGGCGGCCCGACTCGTCGTCGAGGAACCGGCCGCGGTCGCGCCAGCCGAACCAGCGGCGAGCGAGCCTGCGCGGCCCGAGAAGTACCCTACGCACTGGTCGGCGGGCAAGCGGGAGAAACGCTCTCGAGAGGCGATGCGATGGCTTCTACCAGGGGAGAGTCCGCTCTACCAGTTCTCGGCGAACTGCACGCGGCCGCTGACGACCGAGGTGGTGGTCACTGACCTGCGGGTCTTCACGTACGGCGTGAACAAGTTCGGGCGAAGCGTCCTGAACAGCGAGATTGAGGCGGCGGGACTGGTGAGAAAGAGCATCGTCATCGCCTTGGCGGGTGAGGAAACGCTCACCCTTTCGTCCGTCGAGGAGAGAGTCAGGGAACCGGCGCTCGCCGCCGTTCGAAGCGCGATGACTCAAACCCCTCCAGCGGAGGCCTTGGAGGAACTCCAACGGCGCGCAGCGGAGGCAGCTGACGCGGAGGCCGACGCCGAGGCTGAGTCTGCGGAGCAGGCCGCCCGTTGGGCGGACACGACGATCCTCGGGCCGGTGCGCGGCAAGTCTTACCGTTCCATCGCCCGGTTGAGCTACGACGGCGAAGTTCCGTGGCTGGTGATGGGGTCTTGGGCCGCGGGTGTGCTCGCGGCATTCGAGGATCGTTTGGTCATCGTGAAAACGGGTGCCCTGACCAGCTTCATGGCCGGAGCGCTCGGCGGTGAACGAGCGACCACGTTCTACTTCGCCGACATCACCGCCATTGAGTACAACTCTGGCTTCCTGAGCGGCGTGCTCGAGGTCTTGACCGCCAGCTACCAAGGGTCGGCGAACAAAGACTACTGGCGGGGTAAGAGCGCTTCACGAAACGCGAACAGTAACGACCCATGGACACTAAGCAACACGCTGCCCATGACGAAGCCGGAATACATCGAGTGGACCCCGCATATTCAAGATCTGCGCGCCAAGGTCGCCGCCGCGAAGCGGCCACCTGCCGCGCCCGTCATCTTGCAATCGGGCTCGAACCTCGCGGAAGAACTCGGAAAACTGGGTGCTTTGAGGGAGTCAGGCATACTCACAGCGGAAGAGTTCACCGCCGCCAAAGCCCGGCTCATTGCCGGCACGACGGGTTGAGGCGACGCTGGGCTGAGCTTCAACCGTGGGCTGGGCGTATTGGGCCCAAGCCCGACGCCTACGTTGAGCCGTGTATACACGGAGCGACCATCGCCTAGTCGGCCTGGAATAGGGGAGCTATCTCCTACGCGCCGCGTTCGGCCATCCGTACTGCGAAGTTCAGATGCCTGATCTTCTGCGCCTGCAGCGGTCGAGGGCGCACCGCGAGCCGCAGGCCTTCCACAGCAGAGCGGGTTGCGACCAGCATGAGGCCGCCGGCCACGAGAGTGCCGGACTGGATTAGAGCAGCACGCTCCTCGACAGTGCAGGTCTGATTGATGTTGCTGGCGGTATTGCCCATGCCGACGTCGCGCAGCCATTGGTTTGCGCGCTCCACCGTGTCGCGGACGGCGACCGCATCCGTCGGTACCTCAAGGGTCACACCGGGTCGCCTGCGATCCTCCACCGTCCGGACAGTACCTCTCAACAGTGATTCGATCTGCTCGCGTGAGCCGCGCGGACAGACCTCAGCCAGATAGCCGACAAGCGACTGCGCTGCGCCAGCATGCTGACCGGAATCCCTCGAGACCATGATGTGTCCGTCGAGGCTCGTCAGCCGTCGCGTGAAGTGACTCTTCCATTCGGAGATGGGGGCGCAAAAAGTTCTTGGTACACAACCCTGCGCGCAGGCGCTTTGTGGTGACCAGTACGAGACCGCACCTCCTTGTACGCGGCGATCTCGGAAAGCGCGTCGCGATGGTGCGTGGCGTTCCCGGCGACCTCAGCCGGGCGGCTTCGGTCGAACTCGACTTGGGTGAACCCGGCGTCCCGTCAGCGCCTCCCGTGCACCCTACGGCGAGGGGTGCGACAAGGGATCTGTGCGCGGTGGAGACAGCAACGTAAGGCCGTCACGCCCGTCGGCGCTCCATGAGGGATTCGGATGCCGTCTCCGCGACACTTCGGTCGACATCGAGCGCCAGCGCTTCGAGCACGTCTACAGGAGCGGCCGTGTTCCATGCGACGTGGAGCCTAACGATACGGTCCTCGTCCTTGGCGAGCCTCCGGAGATCCTCGGTGGGCGTGTGGGGATTCTTAGCTACACCGTTGCGTGGAACCGAGGACGGGTCTCGAGCCAGGCGGCGGAGTACCTCCACGCTCGTCGCCGGGTTTGCACCTACGGTGTGCCTCACTCCGATGTCATTGTCGTGCGCGAGGCGCCCCAGGAGAGCGGCGTCGTCAGTTGCCTCGGCAACCGCGCTTCGCACAACTGCCTCGCGGTCGTGCGCGTATTTGTACAGCTGCCGGGCGGTTGTGTCGGGTCGTCCGGCGATGACGGCGCGAACGGCTCTGTGCGGGTCCCGGGTGAGCCGACGGAGCAGTCGCGGCGACAATGAGGAGTTGTGGGCGACATCGACGCGCAGGTACACGTCGCTCGCGGCGGCATAATCAGTCAGCACGTCTAGCGGCGTCGAGGGGTTCCTGGCGATCCTCGCCCTCATGAGGTGATGAGTGGAGCGGTCAGCGATGGCGCGCAGCTCCTCCGGCGGGGTATCTGGGCTGGAAGCCTTGGCGACATCATCCATCGTGTCTCCCTCATTCTGAATCGCCTGCTGCGCTTGAGCCTAGTGATGCTCATCGCCGTCCTCCGTTCGTCGAGACCTCGACGCGCGAAGGCGACGTCTCACGGACACTGTCCACGTGGCTGACAGTGAGCACGTCTACCGCCTGAGAGAAGCGGTCGAGGCCTTCGAGGGTGGAGCGCATTCCGGCTTCGTCCCGCGAGCCCAGTCCTCGCCGAGGGGGCCTTTCGTTCGCCGGTCACCGTCTACACGCGCGGTCAGGCGACGTCAGACCGTCCAGGGCTTGCCGTCGTCGTCGATGTGGATGGCGAGCCACCCCGCGGCGACGACGTGGAGCTTCCCGTCGGCGGTGCGGACGCGGTGGCTGCCGGAGGAGCGGACGATGAGCTCGACGACGTCCGTGAGGACGACGGTCTTGCCGTCGCCGTAGTCGTAGACCCGCTCCTCCTCGGTGAGGGCGATGGGGGTCTCTGTTGCGATGGGCGTCGAGGTCATGCCGCCCTATGCGGCTCAGCCTCCGAGCTGCTCGACCAGAGTGGGGGTGAGGTTCATCCGATAGTGGTCGCGGGGCATCAGCCCCGTCCCTTCGCCCGCGGCATGGAAGCTGTCGGAGAGCTGCGCGTAGGACAGGTCGATCTCGACGGTCGGTGAGAACGCTCCGTCGGCATAGCCCCCGGCGTAGCCGAAGGATCCGTCCCATCCGGCTGCGGTGAAGCTGTCCGCCAGGTCGAACGGCAGACCGCCGGCGAAGATGTAGCTGCGGGAAATGCCCACGTCGAGCAGGTCGACGTCCACAACGCAGATGGCCGGTGTCGGGAACTGCACCTCCCCACCCTCGGCCACCGCGGGAAGCGAGGTGGCCCCCTCAAGGTCGCCGCGGGCGGTCACCTCGAACGTCCCGTCCATCGAGAGCTGTCGGAGCCAGTCCTCCTCGCAGGCGCTTGCGACCGGCGCAGGCTCTGCGGGCTCAGCCGGTGCAGACTCCTCCACTGTCGGAGTCTCGACGGTCGCTGGCGCTTCCTCGTCCGAGGTTGCGGTCGACGCGCCAGCGCATCCCGTCATCACGAGCATCGTCACGGCCAGAGCGCCGAGCACACCGAAGGTACGTCCCACTGTTCCCCCATTCGCTGCCCCGCCTGAGTTCCCTCCCAGGGCGGGTGCGCGCTCACGCTATCAGTGCTTGGTGTCAGCCGGTGTGACCCAGCCGTAGAACCCGCAGTCACATTTCACGAGGAGGTGGGTCAGTAGGCACGCCACGTTGCAAATGTGCGAGGTGTCCCGCGCCGCCCACGAGTGGCGGCGGTGCTGCGGGTGCCAGGTGCTCACCGGACGACCACTATGGCCCGTCTGTTAACCAGCTCGTGGGCTGTCGCGATTGATCCAGCGATTCAGCGACCCCGTCAAGGTCGTGGACTGAGCCACATCGTCAAACTATGTGCTCGGTGCGACCAATCAGGTGGCACAAGATCGGGTGAGTCCGACGGGTGCGAAATCTGCGGACGGGCTGGACGGCGACACATGTGGTCGTGTTGCGCGAAGCGCTCGGTGCGCCGGTGGACCCCGGCAGTTGCCACGTTCAGATGCCGTTGCCTTGGGTTCCTGCTCGTTCGCGTGCGCGGCCGGATCACATTCGGGCGCGACCCCTGCGTTCGGCCCGAGTTCGTGTAGGGAACGCGGAGGCGGAACGACATAGTGAAGCGCCCTGGGTCTGATGGAGACTCGCGCTATTTGATTCCGACCAGCTGTTCGCGGTCGGTTTGGACAGCATAGAACGCGTTCTCGAACTCGGCGGGTGGGATGTCGCCGAGGTACCCGTGGAGGCGCTGCGTGTTGTGCCAGTGCACCCAGCCGAGCGTCGCGAGCTCGAGGTCCTCGACGGTCTTCCACGGCCCGGATCGGGCGGGTCCGCGGACGAGTTCGGCCTTGTAGTAGCCGTTCACTGTCTCAGCGAGGGCGTTGTCATAGCTGTCGCCGACCGTCCCGATCGACGGGGTCGCGTCGATCTCGGCGAGGCGTTCGCCGTAGCGAATCGACGTGAACTGGGCGGATTCAACTGGTCGTCGCAACACCGCCTGTTTGCAGCAAGTGTAGGTGCTCATCGAGTGCCTCAGCCGGGGTTCGCCAGCCGAGCCGCTTTCGGGGTCGCGTGTTGAGCGCGTGGGCGACGGCGGCGAGGTCGTCCGGGGTCCAGCGTGAGAGGTCGGTGCCCTTCGGAAAGTACTGCCGGAGCAGCCCATTCGTGTTTTCGTTCGTGCCGCGCTGCCAGGGACTGTGGGGGTCGGCGAAGTAGACCGTCAGGCCGGTGTCGATCGCGAACTGAGCATGCGCAGACATCTCCCTCCCGCGGTCCCAGGTCAGGGAGCGCTTGAGCTCCGCCGGCATAGTGCTCATCGCTGCTGCCAGCGCCCTGTTCATCGACAGTGCACCGTAGCCAGACAGGGCCGGCCCGTTCTTGACGACCGGCTGTTCCCGCCATCCGTCCTCGCGGGGCAGATGAACGAGTGTGGTGAACCCCGTGGTGCGTTCCACGACGGTGCCGATCGCCGATCGATTGATGCCGATGATGAGGTCGCCCTCGTGGTGGCCAGGGATCGCGCGGTCCTCCGCCTCCGCCGGCCGCTCACTGATCAGGACATCGGCGGTCACGTGAGCCCACGGCACCCGCTTGGATCGCGCCCGCGGCATGCGCAGTGCTCGCCCGGTGCGCAGACACAGGATGAGCTCGCGTTTCAGAGCACCGCGGCTCTCGATGAACAGCGCCTGGTAGATGGCCTCGTGGCTGATGCGCATGCTGTCATCATCGGGGAAGTCGAGCTTGATCCGGTTCGCGATCTGCTCCGGACTCCACCCCGTCACCCACCGGCGATCCTTTCGGTGAGGCTTGTTCCTCCCGATCCACTGCGGCGACACCGGCCCCACGACAACACTGCCGTCGGGGCGTCAGATCTGGCCGGAGAGACGCTCCTGAACGTACTCACGCAACCGAGGGTTCGCGGCGAGCTTCGCGACTTTCGGTCTTCGCGCGAACAGCTCCGCCTTCCACTGCGCGACCGAGGCGCGGTAGTCCAACTTCCCACCCCGCGTCGCGGCGTTGCGGCGCAGCTCCCTCGAGATGGTCGACGGGTTGCGCCCCAGCGCTCTGGCGATCGCGCGGACCCCGGCGCCTGTTGTCTTCAGGATCGCGATCTCTTCGCGTTCAGCCAGCGACAGATACCGACCCGACGGCGCCGGCCACGAATACGGTGACATACCGCCTGATTGTCGGAACCACCGCGACCCCACCACCGGCGCCACGCCGATCGCGACACCCGCCTCCGTTGGGAGCAGGCCGGTGCTGACCTGCGCCCAGAACTCACGCTCCCGCGCACGCGGATGCCCTGGGTGCCCAGGAGAGCGCATCGGCGCTCGCCCGGTCACTTCTCTCATCCAATCCGATGGTCTTCCCACAACACCCTCCGATCAGGTGTTGCTTCCACCGGTTGAGCCCAGTCTGAGATCCGGCGTCGCTGTGACATCGGAGGTCGCCGTGGTGGTGACCACGAGACCAGCGGGCCATCTCGATCGCGTCGAGCACCATCTCGGTGCGCATGTGCGGCGCGACCCGCCAGCCTACGATCATCCTGCTGAACGCGTCGACGATGAAGCACACGTACGCGACGCCGGCCCACGTCGGCACGAACGTCAGATCCGTCACCCACAGCCGGTTCGGCGCGACCGCGGTGAACTCCCGTTGCACCAGATCCGGGTGCCGCGCTGCCGCCGGGTCCGGACGTGTGGTCTTCACCCGCTTCGACCGTCTGGCGCCCTCGATGTCCGCGGCTCGCATCAGCCGGGCGGTCTGGTCCCGTCCGATCATGATCCCGGCCCGTCGGGCGGCCTTCCAGAGTTTGCGGACCCCGTAGACGCGATAGTTGGTCTCCCATAGCTCGACCAGCTGCGGGATCAGCTCCTCGTCGCGAAGGGCGCGGGCAGACGGGGCACGGGTCTTCGCGGCGTAGTAGCTGCTCGGAGCCACCTGCAGCAGCCTGCAGATGAGCTCGACTCCGAGCCGGCGACCGTCCACGACGTCGTTCTTGTTCGCGTCGACGAACGCGACTACTTCCGGTAATGGCGGTCGAGCTCCGCCCCGAAGAAAGACGCAGCCCGCTTGAGCACCTCGTTAGCCCGACGAAGCTCGCGGTTCTCCTGCTCCAACTCCCGCACCCGCTGCGTCTCGGCACTGCTCACGCCGACTGCAACACCGTCGTCGATGTCGGCCTGCTTCACCCACATCCGCACCGACTCAACGCCGTATCCGAGCTGCGTCGCGACCCGCTGCACCGTCCCCTGCGTGACCCCGAGCTCAGCCCGCAGCGTCCTCACCATCCGCACCGCGGCGGCCTTCTCCTCGATCGAGTAGCGACGCGTCGTCGGCTTCCCCGACGCCAGTTCCTTCGGCATAACCCCATCCTCGTTTCCAAGGTCAGGAGTCTCCAACAAACTCAGGGCGCTTCATAGAGTGCAACGAATCGAGTTTCGCAGTGAAGCCGGACGGGCGCGGAACATCAGCCCGTTGCAGTTTGTGAGCAACGCGCCAGCTCCGAGTGTGGGCTGATGAGTCAGGCGAGCATTGGATGGACTGACTACCCCGTTCCTGCTGCGGCTGGGATTAGAAGTCGGTGTCCTTTGTCCACCAGTAGAACTTCTCGTCGTTATAGGTGACCGGGTGCAGGACCGCCCGCACCTCTTCCTCAACGCCATTGGCGTACCGCAGCACGATGTCGCGATACTGCATGTCCGTACCTTCGTACCGCGCGACATCTCCGGCGCTCACGACGCTCGGCATCGGCACAATGTCGTTGTACACGACCATGCCGCCTGTGAGGCCATCAGGCGCCTCGGTCAGCGCCCTCTCGAAGCCACCCCACCTGGCGGATCCGCGACTGTCCTCGAGGACAGTCATCGCAGCCTTGTACCTGTCATCGCCGGAAAGCGCGAACGCAAGCCGCTCCCCATAGGTGAGGACCTGCACGATCTCCTCCGGGCTGTTCCCCTCGGAAATCGTGTCCGGTAGAAGATCTCGCTCGTCCTCTGTGTACAGGTATGCGTCCTCGGCGAACGAACGGATATTCGCTTCGCTGCCATAGAGGGCGGCCCAATATGTGAGCTGCTCGTCTTTGGTCAGAAGGATGTAGTCGTCCAGGCCCCGTTGTTGGATGGGAACGAGCTCGGCAGGAATGGTGCCCAGCGTGGGCACTCGGTCTGGAGTGCGTTCCGGGGTTGGCTCGACGGACGGCGTGGTCTCCGTCTGCGTGCGCGGCTTCGGATCTGCCTCAGGTTCGGTAGCGGGTGCGCACGCGGTCGCAGTCAACGCGAGCACCCCTGCGACGACGACGACAGCTGCGCGGAGCGCGCGGTGGCGAACGGGCCTTGCGGAGGCTCCTGCTACTAGGCGAGTTGACACGGGTGAACCACCATCCTCACGCAACGAACGTATCGGGTCGGCACGCAAAACGACGAAATAATCCCGTTCAACCCCCGCGGATGCTCGGTCCTTCAAACTTGGGCGGCCGGCCTGTCATGGGCGGCGCGAACAGCGCGCCGCAGGACGGGCAGGACCAGCCGCCAGCGACATCGCGCATGACAACCCCACACGTGGAGCAGTGGGGCTGGGCCCCATCGCCCAGCTCGTTCACCGAATCGGTCATGCTCGTCACTTCGCGCAGGTCAGTAGAGCTTGGGCGCCCGGTCACCTAGCCAGTACTCGATCCCGCGAACTGGCGTTTTCGCCTCATCCTTCGTGTAGATGAGGTCACGCGAGAGCTGGACGTCGAGCTTCCGAGTCGATGGCTCGTAGTAGATCTTGTACTCCGTAGGAGCGGGAATCCCAGCGGACGCGAACTTCTGTTCCGCCGCTTCAAGGTCCTGAATCTGCAGGTCGTGCACCCGACGAATACGGTCGACGCTGATGGATATGCCCGCCAGATCAGATGGGTACACAACCATACCTCGCTGCTCGAAGTAGAACTCCGCGTACATGTGGCTGGGCTCGGACGAGGCGTAGACGAAGAGGGCGGACACGTCCGGCGCGTCGTTGGCATACTCGAGACCCAGCGACACCCAGGCCGAGACCAACTCCTGCAGAATCGCTTGCTCGCTCAAGGGCTCACCATTTTCGTCAGTTTCGCAGTGTCAGGTCAACCGGTTTGGAGCCGATGAGTGACCTGATCACAAACTTCGTGGGACGTCCCGTCGCAGCATCGGTGACGACGTTGACGTCGACCGTAACCTTAACAGGCGGGTTAGACATGAGCGCTCCCGCCCATTCGTTCTCTAGCCTCCGGTATTCGCTGAGGTTGAGTCTTGACAGCTGCGAGACCAGATTGTCGAGCTTCGGTGATCCGCCGAAGCGATCCCCGGCAAGGTGACCCGCATGATCCCCGGGCAGTTTTCCTGGCGTATTTGGGTCGTGCGGGAGGCGACCCTCGTGCCCTTTGAGTTGCAGGTCGTCGGTGATCCAGCGGTCGATGTGGCCATTGGCGTCGGTGTGGTAGAAGTACTCGTGTTCACCGGTCTGGTACCAGGCGTTGGGCTGCAGGGTCCCGTCCGCGCGCAGGTGCGAGCCGTCACGGAGCACCGGCTGGTCGCCGATGATGTCCGCCACCGACGCCGGCTGCCAGGGCGACGGTGCTTCGGAGCCGAGACGACCGCCCTGCCCGTCGAGGTCGAGCTCCATGCGTGGACTGTCGATCACCGGGGCGACCGAATCCATGCGTGCATGAGCCACATCGACCGGGCTGGGGGTGTCCATGCGGTGAGTGAATCCGTCCAGCCCACCGATACCGGCGAAGGCGGGCTGTCCGCCGCCCAACCGTGCCGCGAGGTCGTCGACGGCGGCTTGTGTGCGGGTGAGGAGGTTGTTAAGGCTGCCGCCTGTTGACTGACGAACGGTCGTCGCGAGGTCCCGTAGCGCGTCGCCCACTTTGGCGCTCCCGGATCCCAGCGCGCCGGCGGCTGATTTGATGGGCGTGGTCAGCGACTCCAGCACACGACTGCTCAAGCCCAGGCGTTCCGCGGCAGATCCGACGGCCCCGGATTTGAGCAGCGCAGACCCGCCCTTGACCGGAAGGAGAAGTGTGGCGATGTTGAACACCACATTGCCCGTTGCCTGCGCCGGGTTGGTGTTCCAGTCTTCCTCGGATCCGACGAAGCCGTCGGCGACTGCGTTCAGACGTGACACCGTCCACTCGTCCGTCTCTTGCAGCCACGAGTAGTACGCAGGGTCGAGCGTCTTCTCCGCTCCATCCCAGCCCTGGGCGCTGACGACCATGAGACCCGGCATGCGCACCAACCCGATGCCCAGCGCTCCCAGCGCCTCTCCGGTCGCCGTCCACGCCGCCCCGGCGGCGTCCGGGTCGTGGAGCCAGCCGCCTGTCATTATCCAGACGCCGCTGAGAGTCTCTCCGGCGGCGTTGCCCATGCCGCTCCAGAAGCCCTCGTTGCAGGTGGTGGCTTTGGGTCCGGCCTCACCCCACGGCAGCCCCGGCATCGCGTTGAGCTGCGCTGCGGTGACAGGCCCCACCGGTGCGAAGCAGAGGTCGATGTGCTTGCGGACGCTGTTCTGAAACTCGGCGCCGGCGGTCAGGATCGCGGCGACAGCGGCATTCACCCGTTCCAACATGTCCGTGTTGGCATCCACGGACGGGCCGTGGTTCTGCCACGGAATCGTGGTCGGTCCGAGCTTTCCTTGCCATGCCGCGGCCACCGGACCATCCGCCAGAACCGGATGGCCTGACTCCCATGGCCAGACCACCACACCTCCCGCGACACGGTCGACGAAGTCCCACGCGTCGGCGCGAACAACCTTCAGCGCTTCGACGTGGGGCCGCACGGTCGACGCGAGGGTGTGAGCTGCGTCACCGAACCCTGTCAGCAGCGCCGCGTACGTTGTCGCGTCGGTGTCGGCGGGGATGATGGCCGCCAGCAGCGCCGGCCCCTCCGGTGCGCTGAAGACCGCGGAAAGCGGCCGCCAGGACTCTTGAACGCGCGCTGACGCGGACTCGATGCCGCTCGCGGAGGCGCGCAACTGCGTGCCGGCCACCTCGATGCTGTCGCAGTCGATATCGGTACCCGGGATAGCCTCCGGGTCGATCAGCGTCAGACTCACGGCTCAAGACCCAGTGGCTCAAGGTCCCCGGTGACAGCGCAACCTAGGGCCGTGGAGATCGTGGCGGCGGCCATCTCCTCGTCACCAGCGACGTACGCGGCTGTTGCGGAGGAGGCACCCGCAGCGCACGCGGTGATCCGACTGTTCGCTTGCTCCATGAGCCCGGCGTTCTCGACCAGCGCGGCGCTGAGGTCACCAGCAGCGCCGGACAACAGAGAGCCCGTGGCGCCGGCGAACGTCTCGAACGCGTCACCCACTCCCGAAGCGGCTTTCAGCAGCGACGCTTGCTCTGCCTCAACGTGGGTGAGCACGCGAAACACGCCCCCTGGATCAACCGACCACGAAGACATCACACCTCCTGCGCCACCGAGCCTACGACGCGAAGCGCCTCCACGATCAAGGAAGCTCGCACATCGGTGGACAACTCATACGCCTCCGCAATCCACTGGTCACCGCTGAGCTCGTCTGGCAAGGATGGCCAGAACAGCAGCAGTTTCTCACCGGCGCCGGTCGAGATCACGAAGCTGAGCCCGTCGGCGCTAACGACCAACTCACCGTCCACCGTCGCAGCCGCCAGCACCAGCTGTCCCAACCCCAACGGCGACACGGTACGGATGAGATGTTCACTGGGCATCAGACGTCGCCCCCAGCCCACGTGCCAGCATCTCCGGGTCAACTCCCCGCAGCAGCGCGGCCAGCGACTCCTGGTCAGAGGCGGTCACGTCCACCAGCAGGGTGCGCATCCTCGGGCGGCTGCCCACCCATTTGACGTGCGCCAACTGCGGGTCCGGGTTCCATCGCGAACGTCGCAGCGCCCGGGGGCCTACCGCCACTGCCAGCGGCCGCAGCCCTCGGGCTAGCTCCCGCCCAAAGGTTGCGTCTCCGCCGGCAGCGCACGCCCATGCCGTACCCAGCAGAATGTCCTGCCGTTTCGAGATGGTGCGCAGACACCCCACCGCGTCAGCGCCGGACGCTCCGGGCAGGAGAAACTTCCACTCCTCAATCACACCGGTGTCGACACGCCTCACCAGGCCCGCCCCCGCACCAGCCTCGGACGCGACAAAGACCCGAGTCGGCCTCGGCATGCGGCCGCGGGCAAGCTCGGTGATCGCTCTCGGGTCCCACACTCGCGTCACGGGTTCGGACGTTCCCCACCCGGGCCCGTCACCAAGCACGACCTCCACGGCGCGACCGATCTCCGCGCCGGCATCGGCACGATGGTGAACGGACACAGAAACCTGCACAGCCTCCACCACCTCGCCGAGCCAGGCCTCACCGGTTGAGTGCGCTGGCGCCGCCGGCACCTCGACAGGGTCACTGTTGAGACGAGAGACCCCGCGCTCATCCGCGAGCAACCAGTCGCCTCCGCTGGCTCGAAGCGCGGCCAGCATGCCGACGGACATACGAGACGCCGGCGGCGTGATCAGTAGAGGCCGCCCGCCGCTCCGAAGGACCGACCGCAGCCAGTCGCGCCGTCCCCGCGTCAACTGAACCGCTGCCGCACCGGACCAGCTCGTGACGGTCGCGTTCCACTTCGACGACGACAGCGGATGAGGCGGAGGAACTGAGGCAGTCACCTGATCAGGGTGCAGTTCGAAGGGCACACGCACCAGCGTAGAGAATGGGGCGACCCACGACCTTCACATCATCCAAGCAAAGGCACTTCAAAGCGAAATCGCGGTAACGAGAGTCCCGCGCAGAGGTCGCGGCAGGCCACGAGGAGCACATTGCGCCGCCGCTGAACACGCAGCACATCCGAAACCGCGACTACTCCAAGGAAAACAGCAGTGCTCGAGAAACCCGACTTCATCCGGCACGCGCGCGGTGCCCCGCAGACCATCGAGAAGTACCGCGGCCGGGTGCCCGACGAACTCATCGGCGTATGAGAGCGCTACGGGCACGCGAGGTTGCGCGAGGGCTTGCCGGCCGCGGGTGCTCAGGCTGGGCCGCAGTACCGCACCACTCAGCGGTATCCGTCGCTACCCCAAACCGAGTCCGCCTGGAGGGCGAGTTCGCCGTGTTCAGCGACAACCTCGAAGTCGGAGACCTGATTGAGCTGACCCCTTAGGAAATCGCCGCCGACATCCGCGCGGCCGCGTCAGAGGCGTCCGCTACGCTCACCCTCATGCCGCTGGAACTCGAAGGCACCCGCTCGTTCAAGCGCGCATGCACGCAGCTGCAGAGCCGGGCCGCCCGTGCACCGCTCATGCCGATGAAAGACGAGGAGGTCTTCGCCTCCCTCGAATGCCACACCTCCAAGGAGACATTCCACACAGAACGCTACGGTGGCGGCTCCGGCGGCAGCATCGGCGCGTTCGGGGTGCGCGTGGGCGGCGGGTCGCATCACTCGACGAGCGAGCGGTACAGCAACGGATTCCAGCTCGACGACCGGGGTGATTTGGTCATCACTTCTGAGCGGGTCGTGTTCGTCGGCACGAAACAGACCGTGGAGATCCCGTACGAGAAGCTGCTCGAGATGACACCGGGCAAGAGCATGCTCCGGGTCAGCGCCCGCGGTATGCGCAAACCCCTCATACTCACCTGCAAAAAGGGTGAGTACGCCATCGCCGCAGCCTCCATCGCCACCGCGCTGCGCAACTTCCACATCAACAGCCTCTGCGCAGCCGTAGCATCCCACGGGCGGTGCCCCGCACATGGTGGGCATAGCGCTCATCATCGACCGGGCGACCGCGCGCCGTGAAGCCGCCCGGGAGGGCGACGGCCAGTTCGGCGAACAGCAGAACGCCGCGAGCTGACGCTCAAGGGTGAGCAGTGACGCGGTGCTCCCGGCGGGCTGTAGCCGTCGACCGCGAGGCGCACTACACGCCCAGAGGGTCCGTATCTGGTCGTCCCAACGCGAGGGATACATCGCTGCATCCTGCGTGACAGCCCGTACGCACGGGGTGCCCACGAAGGGACCGGATTCCCTCGGGCAACGAGGCGGGTGCCAACGCGGCATCGGCACCATCCTGGGTGGCGCACGCGCGCGGTCGCCGCGCCGCGCTAGCGCATCCCCTCCGCGCGGGCGCGGCGGGCGTGTTCGTTCACGGCTCCGAGCCAACCTCGCACGGCGTCGTAGCGGAAAAGGGCGATGCCAGCACGGTCAGCGAACTCACTCCCGCCAGAGGAGTAGACGCCGCTGGTGAACATCGCTGCCTTGCGGGTATCCACCGACGCAACGCCCGCCAGGTCGCGGATGTGGGCGATGGGAACGGCGGCCGCGGGCCCGAGGTTCTTCACCTGGGCGATGTAGCGTGCGCTGACCACGTCGATGCCGCCATCGCCGGAAACTTTCGTGGGCTTCGCATCCAGGGCGCCGAGGTGTCGCATCCAGGCAGCGACGAGATATTCTGCGCCGACGTGCGAGACCCCGTACGGCTGTGGTGCTGGCGGTTCGGGCCTCGGCGGAGCGGGGGCAGGCATCACTCGCGCCTGGGAGCCATCTGTTGCGAGCACCGAGCGGAGGAAGAACTGCAGGTCCGGGTTGCGTCCCAAGAAGCCGTCCACGTCCCGGGCGAAGTCGGAGACCTTCCTCTCGTTGGCGTCGGCGATGCGCGGGTCGTAGCCGGTTAGTTGCCTCATCGAGCGGCGGTAGTAGATAGCCGCCTCGAAGGCGTAAGTTGACGTCTCGGCGAGTTCCTGAAGGAACGGGCGAAACAACTTGCGAAGCTGCTCGTCGGTGAGTTGACTCTCGCCCGGGCTTTCGCGTCCGACGCCGAAGTATCGGCGGCCGGCGATGTCCGTCACCTGGTTGAGATGCGGATTGGCGTACCGGATCCATTCCCTGCCGAGCGCCCCGAGATCCCGGTCGGGCGTCGGGTGCCAGGCGCCGAACTGCAAGCCGAGCCGCCACGCCCACATTCCGTCCCGCTCGGTCACTTTGAAACTCACGCGCCCATCCTGGCAGGTCGGGGCGATAAACCTCCCGGCGGGAGTTAGCCCTGGCTCCTGGCGTCGTGCAGCTTCTCGCGCCAGTACTCGTGTACGGGGTACGCCTGGACGGCGGCGTCCGCCTTGCGCGTGGCGGTGACCGCCGCTGCGAGGGACTGCATCACGAATGTCTCTCGGTCGCCGGTCTCGATGCTGTAGGTCCGCCGCGTGAAGACGTCCATCCACTCCAGGACGAGGTCGCCGTCGTGCTCAAGCACGTACTGGCTGAGCTTGCCGCGCTCGTTGCGAGTCGTGTTCCTCTTCCCGGCGACGCTCGGCGGTACGGACCTCTCGAAGTTCGTCGACCGCGGCGGACGGCTCCGCCCTGACGTGCCGATCCCAACCAACCTCACTCAGCTGTACGTGGTGGGCGGCAAGCTCATGGTCGGCACCGGTCAGTACAACGAGCAGGCCGCCACCATGAGGCCGCTTCAAGCAGTCCTGACGGCGGCCGTGCAGATTCTCGTCCGAAGCAGGAAGTCGGGGCTGCCTCGTCGATGGGAGGTATCGCGACTTCTCTTCGGCATAGCTCGCCGGCCAGATCAGCCGCTGGAACTGCCTCATGTCTTGGCGGTTAGCGGCACAGGTCGTGATCCCAAAGTGGCCGACGGGAGCAGACGAGAACGCGTCGGGCGGAGCGGTAAGTCGTTCCGAAGGGTCGGCCGAACCGCGCGTCCGCCACGATGTCGTACCCCTCGCAGATACTCTGATGCTGTGCCCGCCGACCTGCCCTACGCCGCTATCGGGTCAGATCCGGCGAAGGCGCGCAAAGCGCGTGGCGCTTTCTACACGGACGACGCGATAACCACGCACCTCGCGACATGGGCAGTGCGTGAGGCATCCGATTCCGTACTTGAGCCATCCGCGGGCGAGGCGGCCTTTCTGAAGGCAGCAGTCCAGCGCATGGCCGCTCTCGGCGCCGACCGGCCAACGGTCCACGGTGTCGAGATCCACCGGCCCGCAGCTGTCGCGGCAGGGCAGATCGTTGGGGCGGCGGGCGGGGTCGCTCGGATCACGGTGAACGACTTCTTCCTGGTACCTGCTCGGCCGATCCACGACGCCGTCATCGGGAACCCCCCGTTCATCAGGTACCAGGACTGGACCGGTGCGCAGCGTGACCGGGCCCGGTTCGCAGCGCTGCAACAGGGTGTCGCGCTGACCGGACTCGCGTCGAGTTGGGCGCCATTCGTCGTGCACGCCGCTGCTCACCTGAAGCCCGGCGGTCGACTGGGTATGGTGCTCCCGGCTGAACTCCTCACCGTCAACTACGCCGCACCCGTGCGCAGGTTCCTGCTGGAGAACTTCTCGCGCGTGGAACTGGTGGTCTTCGACGAGCAGGTCTTCCCAGATGCCGAGGCCGACACCGTCCTGGTGAAGGCGGATGGTTGGAAGGGCTCTCCAGCGGGCGTCGCGACCCTCCGCCAGACAAGGAACGCTTCAACGCTCTCGCAGCTGGAGCCGGGCGTCACTTGGACGCCCCGGAGCACCACGGACCGTTGGCTTGCCCAGCCCTTACGGACCGGAACGTTGAATGCGGTTGACGCGGCGATCCGGTCCGGCCGCTTCGGCAAGTTGCAGGACCTAGGGGAAACATCTCTCGGTGCTGTCACCGGCGCTAACCGGTACTTCACGCTGTCGCCTGAACGCGTTAAGCGACTCGGCATTCCGATGCGCGACCTGGTGAAGATCTCACCTCCCGGAAGCGCGCACCTGCGCGGCCTTGCGCTCAGTGACTCGGCGTTGAGGCGGCTCGGACGAGAGGGTGAGTCGACGTGGCTGCTCTACCCGTCGGACCGACCTTCCGAAGCTACGTTGCGCTACATCTCGGAGGGCGCGGACACCGGAGTGTCGGACGCCTACAAGTGCCGCGTGCGGAAGCCCTGGTTTAGGGTCCCCGTTCTTAGCCCGCCGGACCTGTTCCTTACCTATATGAACGCCGACACTGTCCGGCTTGTAACCAACGATGCTGGCGCACACCACTTGAACTCGGTCCACGGGGTCTATCTCCGAGAGGATCTGCGAGAACTCGCGCGCGAGGTGCTTCCCATCGCCTCGCTCAACTCGATGACGTTGCTGGGTGCGGAGTACGCTGGCCGCTCCTACGGCGGCGGCATCCTCAAGCTGGAACCACGCGAGGCGGACGAATGGTGGATGCCTTCTGCGGCGCTTCTGCGGCAACGTCGTTCCGAGCTCCTTACGTTGAAGCCCACCATCCTGAGGATGCTTCGAACCAAGAATCTGCTCGGTGCGGTGGCGGCGGTCGATGAGGTGGTACTGCGAGGCGTGGTCGACGAAAAGCATCTCTCTGAGGTACGCGCTGACCGACACGACTGGATGACACGACGAACCGTGCGGGGGAAGAGTGGCAAGTAAGGGCCGGTCGAAGGCGTCACAGGCATGGGCGCTGTTCGATGCCGTTGTTGAGCGGGCGGCGCCAGACGGCGTGTACTCCAACCCCTGGCACGACGGCGCTTACAGGCCTGACGTTTCGACGCTCGAGACACTCTTGGGTTGCGTGCTCGCAATCATCCCGGACCCCGCCGACACCCAAAGTGGTGTTGCCGCCAAGGCTCTGGATGTCTGGCTCGCGTATGAACTGCGGAGGGCGGGGTTCGAGCCAGACGCGGTGTGGCCTCGCGCAAAGCACCCACGTGTCATACCGACCGACATCTCGGCTCTCCTCGACTCGCTACGCCCAAGAAAGGATGCGGACTCGCTTCGTGCGCGACTCGAGGGACCGAATCCGCCGGCTGGGATTGTCAGCGCGAACGCCAACATCCTGGGGCTCAACTACATCAAGCAAGTCGACGTAGTCATGAGCTCTTGGGCCACCGGTCCTGAGATTCTCATCTCGACCAAGCGGATGGATGCGGCGTTCGGCAAGAATGCCGCGAATCGCATCGAAGAGGCGAACGGCGACGCGAAGAACCTCCGCGGACGTCACCCCATGGCTGCGCTCGGCTTCGCGTTCGGGCTGCGGTCGACGGCGTTCACCGAGGATGCGAGTTCGGCGCAATGGCTGGTCGACCAGTTGCAGAAGCTGAATCGCGAGACGGACGCCTACGATGCAGTCGGTCTCATCGTGCCGGACTACCAGGTGCCCGGCTGGGTCACAGAACATGACTCCCTTCGACCAGAGCCAGGCGAGCTCGATCCACTCGACGAGCCTGGCGCAGATGACGTGGAGCCGGAACCTGCTGAGATCCCGCTTCTCGACTTACGCCTCGGATCGCTGCCGAAGGTCACAGTGCGCGACGACTTGACGCCGGATGATCTGTCTCCGGCCACATTCCTCGCCTCCATCGTCAACTACGTCCTGGACGCCTCGCCCATCACCATGCATCCGGAGGCGCGACGCCGCGCCGGCCGCCCATTCATCGAGCCAAGAGCGCGAGGCTAGGCGCTCGGTGACGAGCGGGATACCTCCGAGAAGGTGCGCCGTTGCACGTCTGTCGGAAGCTTGACCTACGCGCGAGGGGGCGCGTGTGAGTGGCGCTAGAGTGTGCGCATGGCAACCGGCAAGGTCATCGGCGGACATTACCTGAACGCATTCGTTTCGCCCATCATCGGCAGCACGCTCGTGGTCCAGGCGCCCTTCAAACCTCGGAAGCTCACCTCGGACAACGTGGCTACCTGGGCGGAAGTGCCCACCGACTCGAAGGGGAATCCGCTCAGCGCCGTTGGGCAGGCAGTGGCGGCCGCTGCCATTCCAGGGCGTTTTGGGAAGGCAGCCAGTGCCGCTGTAGGCGCGACTTTTGATGCGCTGGGGCCGTCACACATCGTCCGGGTGGATTGGGTCGATGGCAAGCAATCTCTCATCAAGCTACCCGATTCGCTCTACAAGCACTTCGCAGTGATGTTGAGCGCGCGGCACGTGCCTGACCCAGAGCCAGCCGTCACGCAGGAGCCGGCGCCTCAGCCGGCGGCCCCGACGGTTACGGACAAGGCTTTCGACCTAGTGTCTGGCATCGTCAAGGATCGGTGGCCGTCGAAGAGCGCGCCCCTGGCGGGTACGGAGACCGCGGCCGCCCCACAGGTGGATATCACCGAACAGCTAACGAAGCTGGCCTCCCTTCGGGATGCGGGCGTCCTGACGGACGAAGAGTTCACGACCAAGAAGGCTGAGCTTCTGGCCCGGCTCTAGGCTTGAGTCGCGCGGTGTCGGTTCCCCGTGGATCTACTCGAGCGGCGCGGGGATCCAACAGCTCCGGGCTCATCAGCTGCGCGTATGGCGGGCGACCACATCGTCGATGAGCTCATCCAAGGTGCGGGCTCCGCGAATGTAGCTCTCCGCGTCCGCCAGGGCCGCTGCAGAGGGCTGTACCCCGTCAAGTCGCGCGCAAGCGAAGGCCTTCTCAACCCCTCGCCGCCTGCGTCTGACCTCTTCCTCATCCACGGTGCGATGGTACCGCTCAAGCCAGACTCCCTTCGACGATGGCGGAGGGCCAGCGAAGTGACCGGATAGTGACCGCATTCCAGAAGAAGTGACCGCGTTGGTGACCGCAGCACAAACGGCGCGAAGTCGCGATGATGGCGCATCGAGCCTCGAAACTCAGGGGAAATTTAGGCATAGCCAGATCACAGCGGGACCCGTCGGGATACTTGGATGCGTGCCAGGGGGTCAGGGATTCGAGTCCCTCAGGTTCCTACGACGACTCGCGAGTCGTCGCATGACATCGGCTACCGCGACGCGAGTCGCAGTACCTGACGTCTTCGCTGACGCGAACGT
The DNA here is from genome assembly GCF_033548675.1 of Microbacterium sp. M3. Classification (NCBI taxonomy): domain Bacteria; kingdom Bacillati; phylum Actinomycetota; class Actinomycetes; order Micrococcales; family Microbacteriaceae; genus Microbacterium; species Microbacterium sp. M3. Next base: position 429,617 of record NZ_JAWTZT010000002.1, on the reverse strand, counting down.
TGGACTGCGCCGCGTGAGTGGGCTGACGCCGACGGCACTCGAGGGGCCGACATCATCGAGTACCTACCCGTAGAACGTGTCGTGCCGAGTGCCCGTCCGGGGAGCTGCACGATTAAGACCGTGGGGAGCGGGAATCGCGGACGGGGACGCCAAGCGCCATCAATGACTGGCTGCCCGCGAAGTTCCGGGTCTCCTTTCGCCGTGATGCCCTGCGCGACTATGCCGCCGGCCTGCCCGTCCCGAGGGACTTCGAGCGACTGATGAAGACACTTGAGGCGATCAGCGCCGATAGCCACGGACGAGGCTGACCTCCGAGGGAATGGGACCGACCGGCGCGGCACCGGCCGTGGGTGTCTGCTCGCGCGGATACGATCCAGTCATGCCGGAGACCGTTCTGCCCGCCGACTTCGCTCTCGTCTTGGCCGCGAATCCCGACGCGCCGGATGCGCTGAGGGCCTTGGGGGAGCGGTACTGGGAGCACGAGGGAATCTCCGCCGACACTGGCGACATCATCTGGGCCCGAGCTGTCTCCGATCTCGACTACGCCTCGTGGTCGGGCACGCCGTACTACGCGGCGGCGGCCGGCGTTATCGCCACCGCGCCGGAGTTCGACTGTGCAGATTGCGGTGAGCCGCTCACCCTGAGCTCTCGTCAGACCCTCACTGAGGCGCGCCGGGGCAACGACGTCCGGTGCCGCGCCTGCAACGGAACGCTCGAAGAGCGCGCCGCGGGAGTCCTTGATCCAGTCGCCCGCGCAAACCGCGAGCGCACGGCCGAACGCGAAGCCAGCGCCCGTGCGGCGGAAGAACTTCGGCGTGCCAGCGCGGCGGATCTCGATGCCGCGCGCCGCCTGGCAATCGAGACGAGGTATCCCGGCGCGACCGAGGACGACGGCGGGTACGCGCTGGACCAGGCACCCGTGGCAACGCGCGTCGCAGCTCTGGCAATGGTCCACGCCGCCGGCCAACCGTCAGGGCTCATCCATCCCGTCCGCTACGGCGACGGATCGATCGCACCGAACTCTGAAACCGCTCGGGAGTTCTTCGTCGACGCCTGGCACTCCGATCTTTTGGTGGTTCATCCGTCGTCTCCCACGAATGCCTTCGTGTGGGACGAGGGCGAGCCGGCAACGCTCGGAAACGGTCTCTATGCGGAACGCGCCCATTTCGCCGCGCCCGGCGAGGGCCCGCTCGGCCGCCGGCTCGAGACCTTCGCGGCGGATCTCCGTCGCGGGCTGTCGCTTGAGCGGCTCTGGTCGACGGAACGCGTCGAGGCCAGGGACCTCTCGCGCCGGCTGGTGGCGGAGGAAGCCATCCGCTACCTTTCCCACGAGCTCGCGGTCCACGACCTGCCCGACCCCGCCGCGCAGCACCAGGAGCGCCTGCGCACCCACGCGGCGAACGCGGCCGACTCCCTTGCGCTCGGGCACATCTACCGGATGGCCTGGATGGCAGCGCGGGACGCGATCTCCGCGTACAAGCGCATCCAAGGGATCAACCGCGAGAAGGCGGCAACGCACGGGCTGAACAAGTTCGTCTCCTACATCCAGCGCGGCCTCGACGAGCCGGAGACGCTCGGCGAGACGTTCGACGAACGCTCCGACCTGCCCCTGAGCGCGGCCACCGACGTCGTGTTCCGGATCGTGTTCGGCCTGAACCCGATGACTGCGACGCCGGCGGACGTCGCCGAAAAGGCGGCCGGCTCAGCCGACCGGGAGCTCCGAAAGGCCTGCGACGCCCGCATCCCCGACCACTCGACGGTGATGGAATGGCTGCGCACCTCCGAAGCGTGGGAGCCGGCGGAATTCCGGAAGGCGCTCTCGCGGGCGGTTGACGAGGAGGACGAGCTGTGCGGCCCGCGCTGCGCCCACCACAACGCCCCGATGGTCGCCCACGAGGCGGGCCGCGTCTATGACCGCATCGTCAGCCGCGTCGGCGAGCGCGACGCGGCGATCGTGACGGCGGAGGCGCTGTCGATCGGCAACGAGTCGCCTTACGAGGGCAGATCAGGCGACCTGGTGCTGGCGACGCTCGCACGCGAGCTTGGGTGGGAACCGCCGGACGCGGACGAGGACGATTGAGTCGTCGGCGTCCGAGCAGTCCGGCGTCTACGCGTCCGCCACCGCTGTCGGCGAATCGGGGACCTGTACCCGTCGGGCCGTCGTGCGCAGGCCGTGGAAGTCGACGCGGATCGGCTCGTCCCAACCCGGGACATCGAAGTCGAAAGGCTGACCGAGCCTCGCCTTCGCCTGAAACAGCAAACGCGGCATCGCCCTCCAGGGTGAACTCCCGACCCGGCATGCGGACGTCGAGGAATTGCCTTGTGGTGGTCATCATCTGAACTCCAATCGTGTGGAGCCCCGCAGTCTAGGTGACGATTTCGGACCACCGACCCCCTTCTCTCGTCCAATCCGGCGCCGTGGGTTCACCGTTCGGGTTCGTCCCCGGGCCAAATCTCCCAGCGGCTGGATCGGCCCTTCCTGACCACGGCGTCTGGATGCTCGGCTCGAAGCTCCGAGAGTCTCTCAATGACCTCGGCGATCGGGAGCTCGCCTGGCAGCGTCGCGAGCGGCTGCGGCTTGGGCGGTTCCGGTACCGTCGGTGACTTCCGTTCTGCCACCGATCGCAGGGTCTCCCGCACCCGTTCCATCCGGGCCGCGTGTATGGGCCAATTCGGGCAGGGCCGCGTCTCGTAGATGTCGCCTCCCGAGGTGTGCTGGAATGCCGGCGTATAGCAGTCCGCGCACATCTGCTCGGCCTCGAGCCGGGGAATGGCCAGCAGCGTCTCCATCCGGCGCTGATCGGACCCAAGATGGACGCGCAGCGTGGACTTCTCTTCTCGGTCCTTCATGCCGGCGATCTTCAGTTGCTGCGCCGCGATTGACTCGTTGAGCTCACCGACCCACTCGATCCGCAGGTGCCGGTACCAGATGACGTTCCACCGGCGGCGGTCGGCCGGGAGCTTGCCGTCTGAGTCGACAACCTCCTCGCGGTCCCCGACGATGATCGAGAGGCGTTGGAGTTCGGCGGCACTCTGCTCGCGCTTCGCCTCGAGCTCGAGGATCTCCTTGGTTCGTCGGTCGCCCGACATCGCTGGGAGCAGTGCGCCCGACCGGTGGCCGGCGAGTTCGCGTTCGAGGTTGGCCTGGATGGCCTCCCGCTCGAGCAGCGCGTACCGCGCCCTCTCGCGTTCGGCGTCGTAGCGGGCCTTGTCCTGCTCCCAGCGGGCCTCGTCCTTATCTCCCTCGACCCGGACTCGACGCCTGATCGCGGCGATGCGCGCGCTGACCTGCCGCTCGGTCAGCGGTCGGAAGTCCGGCTCCGCCCGCTCCCACTCCTCGCCGACCTGGTCGGCGCGGCCCATCTGGGGCGCCAGCTCTTCCTTCCGCCACGGGTTCCAGTCCATCTCTTGGAAGAGCTCGAGCCAGTGCTCCCGGGAGTGGAGGAACTCTTCGAAGCTCGAGGTCGCGCCCGGCTTCCGTCGCCACAGCGTCCCGCCGTCCTCGTGGACGATGTCGCCGATGTCCTGCAGAGTCATACAAGCAACGATCCGCCGCTGCCGTGACGAGCGCCAGTGAACATTTCGGTCCTAAGCATGCAGCCGGCATCAGCGGCCTCAGCAATGACGTCGTACAGAGTCGTCAGAAACATCTGCGTCGCCCGATCGTCTGACCGGCCAAAGGCTGGCGCTCACCGCGCTGACTCCGGCGAGTGCCGCCGTCGGGGCGATGCCGTAGAGGCCCTCGCCGTCCTGAGGGCCGCACACCTGGGTACTGCAGCCGGACAGGACGACGAGATCGGCTGTCGAGCTGAGATCGGCTGTCGAGCCGAGATCGGCGAGCTCCCGCAGCGAAACCCGGCGCGGGGCGCTCGTCGGCGTTCGCGAACAACAGGTTTGCGCTGGCCCGGCGCCTAGCCGCGAGCGGGTGCATCTGGCCGTTCGCGGTCGCGCCGACGCGACCCACCACCCCCGTGGCACGGTGGCCTGTCGGCGGAGAGTTCAGCGGGTCAGTCGAAGGCGCTGGTGTCCCTCACCGCGCAGGCCAGCACCGAGGTCGCGAGCATGATCGCGATGGTGGCGTTGATGCGGTTGTACTGCCGCTCGGTCACGGCGTGAACGGTGGCGTTGTGGCGGAAGCCCGTGCCGGTGTGGTCGACGTCGAACTGGCCCCGCATGACCGTCTCAAGCGGCAGCAACGACAGCGCGAGGCGCCACCCGTCCGCGAGCAGCTTGTAATTCCACGTCGGGTTCACCAACGTGCTTCGCGGCACCCCGAGCGCGGGGGCGATGAAGTGGCCGACGAGCGTGTCGAGGATGTTGGTCGCAAGCGCCTGCGCGGCGTCGGTGTGAGCGTCGCGCAGCGCAGCGGTGGCTCGACGAAGCTTGTCGGCGTACCTCAGTGCGCGGGGTGCCGGCAGCCCGCCGAGCACGTCGTCGCAGTCGTTCAGGATGCCACGCCAGTTGTTGGAGATGATACGTCGACGCGCACGCGCATCGGGCGCATCCAGCAGGAGCTGCACGGCCCGTTCGCTTGGCACCCAGCCGAGCGGGATGCCGTCGGCGAGCACCGCGCGGATGGACTCTTCCGCGTCGTCGGGATCGAGGTCGATGTCCACCCAGTTCGACGGAACCCGCTGCAGCTTCAGCGACCTGAGAAGCGGCTCGACATCGAAGTCGGTGATGAACGACGGCAAGCCGATCTGCAAGCCGAAATTCGGCATCGCGATCGCCGGGAGTATCGCCTGCAACTGCGCGTCCGTGAACAGATTGCCGGTGATCGACCCGACCCCGGTGAGTCCGGGCAAGTCTTTCATCCAGCCGGTGTCAGTGAGTGCCGGAATGTTCTCCATCCATGCGGCGCCGGCGAGCCCCTGGTAGTCCTTCACCCACCCGGAGGCGTCGGTCGCGGAGGAGATCAACTGCGATGTCGCAGCATTCATTTCTGGCAGGAAGGAGGCGTTGCTAGTGAGGCCCGTGACCTTCAGCCAGGCGGACCCGAATACACCGGAGTCGGACGTCTGGCCGAGGAGCCGTGTCACGGAGTCGCTGAGCTTCAGCGTCGAGATCTGCTGTATGAACGGGCTGGTTAGAGACCGCATGAAGTCGTCGTCGAAGATTCGTCCCAGCGACCCCGAGGGGAGTACACCCTTGAACGCGGTCAGATCCTTCGGGTCCAGCGGCTCGCCGTCGTCGCCACGAATCGTGGAACGGATGCGCGTGTGCTGCGGGGTCTCTCCCGAAGTGTCGTCGGCCGGCACGTCGCCCTCGTCGGCCGACGCCTCTTCTTCGCCCTCGTCGAAAGGTTCGTCGTCGTCGGATGGGGCGATCACGGCGGCCATCCGACCAGCGAACCACACACTGCGGGCCCGCCGCGCCTCGCCCATGCCTCTTGCCGTCGCTGCGCGTGCGCGAAAGCGGTCATCCGCACTGTCCGAGAACCTGTCCGTTTACTGTCCGTAGCCGTCCGTAAACGTCCAGAGATAGACTGAGCCCCAGACGGCATCTGCTGTCTGGGGCTCAGTAAATTGCTGGCCTCGGAACCGAGAGTGCGGTCCCTAAGACCCCTCGGAATCAGACTCCGAAGTACAGCTCGTATTCGAACGGGTGCGGACGCGCGTTCAGCGGCTGGATCTCGTTCTCGATCTTGTACTCGATCCACGTCTCGATGAGCTCGGGCGTGAACACGCCGCCCTTCAGCAGGAACTCGTGGTCGGCGCGGAGCGCCTCGAGCGAGTCGAGCAGCGAGTTCGGCACCTGCGGGATGTTCTTCGCCTCCTCGGGGGGAAGCTCGTACAGGTCCTTGTCGACCGGCTCGTGCGGCTCGATGCGGTTCTGGATGCCGTCGAGGCCGGCCATGAGCTGCGCGGCGAAGGCGAGGTACGGGTTGCCCGAGGCATCCGGCGCGCGGAACTCGATGCGCTTGGCCTTGGGGTTGGAGCCCGTGATGGGGATGCGGATGGCGGCCGAGCGGTTGCCGGCCGAGTACACCAGGTTGACCGGGGCCTCGTAGCCCTTGACCAGGCGCTTGTAGGAGTTCAGCGTCGGGTTGGTGAAGGCGAGCAGCGCCGGCGCGTGCGCCAGGATGCCGCCGATGTACCAGCGGGCCGTGTCGGAGAGCTGCGCGTAGCCCTTCTCGTCGTAGAAGAGGGGCTTGCCGTCGAGCCACAGCGACTGGTGCGTGTGCATGCCCGAGCCGTTGTCGCCGAAGAGGGGCTTGGGCATGAAGGTCGCGACCTTGCCCCACTCGTTCGCCACGTTCTTGACGATGTACTTGAACTTCAGGATGTCGTCGGCCGCGTGCACCATGGTGTCGAAGCGGTAGTTGATCTCCTGCTGGCCGCCCGTGCCCACCTCGTGGTGCGCGCGTTCGAGGTGAAGGCCCGCCTCGATGAGGCGCAGGCTGATGTCGTCGCGGAGGTCGGCGGTCTTGTCGACCGGCGACACCGGGAAGTAGCCGCCCTTGAAGGGCGTCTTGTTGGCGAGGTTGCCGCCGTCCTCGGCGCGGCCGGTGTTCCAGGCGCCCTCCTCGGAGTCGACGGAGTAGAAGCTGGAGTTCTGCTTCACCTCGTAGCGCACGTCGTCGAAGATGTAGAACTCGGCCTCGGGAGCGAAGAACGCGGTGTCGGCGATGCCCGTCGAGGCGAGGTACTTCTCCGCCTTCTTGGCCACCTGGCGCGGGTCCTTGCCGTAGATCTCACCGTTGCGCGGGTTGTAGATGTCGAAGACCATGATGAGGGTCTTCGCCTCCCGGAACGGGTCGAGGTACGCCGTCGACACGTCGGGGATCAGCTGCATGTCCGATTCGTGGATGTTCGCGAATCCCCGGATGGAGGAGCCGTCGAACAGCTGGCCGACCGTGAAGAACTCTTCGTCGACGGTGGAGGCCGGGATGTTGAAGTGCTGCTGCACGCCAGGGAGGTCCGTGAAACGGATGTCGAGGAACTTGACGTCCTCGTCCTTGATGAACTTCAGCACCTCGGATGAATCTTTGAACATGAAGACTCCAGAGGTAGGGCATCGGATCCGCCCGTGCGGGTCGGGCTCCATGGCAAAGTACCCGCAGGGCATTGCCCTCCAGTATCACTTGTGTTTCCGGCATGTTACGACGACCTGGATACCCTGGTGAGGTGACGCAGAGCACGCAGGACTACCCCGGAGAACGCCTCGGACTGCCCCGGGAGGGCGCGGGATCCATCGGTCGGCTGGGGCGCCGCGTCGGTGCCCTGTTCATCGACTACGGCGCCGCGTATCTCATCTCCGGCTTCTTCGGGTGGGACCCGCTGGCGATCCTCGCGATCTTCGCCGCCATCCAGATCGTCTTCCTGCCGACCCTCCAGGGAAGCCCCGGCCACCGCCTGTTCGGCCTCCGCCTGGTCCGGCTGGACGGCGCCTGGGTGGGTCTGTGGCGGCCCGTCGTCCGCACCGCGCTGCTGATCCTCGCCATCCCGGCCGTCATCTGGGACGCCGACCAGCGCGGGCTGCACGACAAAGCGGCCGGCACCGTGCTCCTGCGGGGCTGAACCCGCGAGCCGGCCCGGCCGCCCGGTCGGAAGCGCTCAGCGCGGCCGAGGCGCGCGCACCTTCGTCGGATCGATGCCCTTCGGAATCGGCAGCGACGTCAGCGACTGCGAGACCGAGTCGATGCGCTTGACGACGGCGGCCATCGTGGCGCGGTCGATCTTCTTGGGCAGCGCCTTGATCGTCGGCGCGAGCTTCGCGATCGGCACCTCGCCCTCGCCGTGGCCGACGTAGAGCACCGTCACGGGCACGCCCGACGCGACGCGCTGCACCTTCGACCGCTCGTCGTTCACGAGACGTGTCAGCCGACCGCGAGCCCCCTCGCCGACGATCACGACACCGCCCCGGCCCACGGCGCGGTAGACGGCTTCCTGGGTCTTGGGGTTGATGCCGACCGGCATCTCGCTGGCCTGCCACTTGCGGCCGAGGGAGGTGGACATGACGTGGCCCGTGGCCCCCGGCATCCCGTCGATCTTCTTGTACATCGCGCGCGTCGAGAGGCGCGTCATCGTCATCATCGACGCCAGCACGCCGAGCATGAGGCCGGTGATGCCCCAGAGGATGATGCTCCAGACCGCGACCGGCGGGATGGCGAATCCGACGCCCACGCCGGCAGCGATGCCGAGGAGGAGGATGCCGGCCAGCAGGAACGGCAGCCAGCGGAACTCCTTCTGGGTGAAGGTGTAGAGGGTGCGGATCTGGGAGAAGAATCCCGGGCCCTTCTCGGGGGCGGAACTGCGCGCGGCCATAGCTTCCAGCCTACCTTTCCGGCGGGCTGACCTCGGCTCCTCCCCAGGCGGCAGGCACGACCCATCCCTCCACAGGCTCGCATCGCTCGTCCTTGCGACGACCTCGCCCGGCACAGACTGGCGCGGTGACGAGCGAAGACGGACCTCTGGCCCGCCCCTACCGCGCGGTGCGGGCGGTCCGCGCGCCCGAGGACGGCCCCTGGCCGGGCGTGCTCGCACGGACGCCGGCGGGGGAGTCGCGGCTTCTCGTCGACGCGGAGCTGCTCGGAGCCGAATGGAAGGGATGGGATGCCGCGGCCGACGGCCATCTGCTGGCACCGCTCGACATCGCGCGACGACCGGACGGCCACGACGTCGTGCTCCCGGTGTGCGTCGAGCGGCTTCACGACTTCCTCCGCCGGCGCACCGCGCGGATGCCGCTCGGCGCCGGCGAAGCGGTGACCCTCGGCGTGGGGCTCCTGCGCGGCTGCGAGGAGATCGCCGGCGCGGCCGAGGTGACCGGGGAGTGGTGGCTGGACGAGGCGGGGCGTCCGGTGCTCGCGACCGACGTGACCCAGGAGCGCGCCCTGGATTCCGCGGCCGCGGCCTTCGAGCTGGTGGAGGTCGAGCCGGCGCTGCGTCGCACGTGGCAGACAGGCCTGCGCGCCCTCACCGCTGAGCGCGTGAGCGCGTCAGAGCTCGTGGCCTGCGAGGAAGCGCTGTTCGCGGTGGCCGATGCGGAGCCGCTGAGCACCGTCACCCTCGCACCGCGGGGGGCGTTCGACGAGCTCGCCCGGTCGATCGCCGGATCCGACACGAGGCTCGCAGACGCGCCGCAGCCGCCGCCTCGCGCGATGTGGCAGAGCCTCATCGCGGGGATGGACGATGATCTCGCCGACTCCGTGTCGCGCGCGACGACCGCCGTGTGGCGGCGGCTGCGTCCCGGTGTGCGCACGCAGTCCACGCGCCGGAAGGCACCGTGGGTCGTCGGCGGCACGGTCGCCGCCGCGGTGCTCGCCGGCGGTGTGCTGTGGCCGTCAGCGGGCGGGGTGGCGACCGGTCCGTCGCCGACCGCGGTCCCGTCGCCTTCTCCGAGTGCGACCGCCCCCGGGGAGGAGGCATCCACTTCCGGGTCCGCAGAAGGGGCGCCGGCTGAGGCCCCGCCCGACCTTGCTGCCGTCGTGGGAGCGCTTCTCGACGCTCGCGCGGTCTGCCAAGACGATGCGGCCTGCCTCGCGGGCGTGGCCGTCGATCCCGGTGCCCTCACCGGCGGACTGATCGATCTCCCGGCCGATGCGCGCGCGATCACGCTGCTCGACGACTTCGGCGATCTCGCCGTCGTCCGGATCGACGCCGTGCCGGCGTCCGAGTCCGCGCAGCTCGTCGTGGTCATCCGCCAGGACGGAAAATGGCTGCTGCGCGACGTCCATGACGTCGCGCAGCAGCCTTAGCGGGGAGGTGTCCCGCGGATCAGATCCCGAGGTTGCCCTCGAACGCAGCGGCCTCGAGGCGCGACTTGACCGCACCCAGGAAGCGGGCGGCGTCCGCACCGTCGATGACGCGGTGGTCGTACGACAGCGCCAGGTACACGTACGAACGGACCGAGATCGCGTCCTTGCCGTCGACGCTCACGACGCCGGGCCGCTTGACGACGACACCGGTGCCGAGGATCGCGGTCTGCGGAAGGAACACGACCGGCGTGTCGAACAGCGCACCGCGCGATCCGGTGTTGGTCAGCGTGAACGTGCCGCCCGCGAGCTCGTCCGGCTTCAGCTTGTTATCACGCGTCCGCGCGGCCAGGTCGGCGATCTCGTGCGCGATCTGCGCGAGGTTCTTCGTCGCGGCGTCACGGAGCACCGGCGTGAGCAGTCCGCGCTCGGTGTCGACGGCGATCGAGAGGTTCTCGGTGGCCGGGTAGACGATCTGGTCGCCGTCCACCGTGGAGTTGACCACGGGGTAGGCCTGCAGCGCCTCGGCCGCGGCCAGAGCGAAGAAGGGCAGGAACGACAGCTTGTCGCCGGTCTTGGAGAGGAAGTCGTTCTTCACCTTGTCGCGGAAGTTCGCGAGCTTGGTGACGTCGACCTCGACCACCGTCGTCAGCTGGGCCGTGGACTGCATCGACTCGACGGCGCGCTGGGCCAGCACCTTGCGCAGGCGCGACATCGGCTGCGTCGTGCCGCGCAGCGGCGAGACCTCGAGCGGAGCAGGTGCCGGAGCGGACTCCGCGGCGGCGGCTGCGGCGGGAGCGGAAGCGGCCTCCGCGGCCTTCAGCACATCCTCCTTGCGGATGCGGCCGCCGACGCCGGTGCCCTTCACCGAGGAGAGGTCGACACCCTGCTGCTGCGCGAGGCGCCGCACGAGCGGCGTGACGTACGTGACACCGTCCTCCTCGGCGACCAGGGCGGGAGCGGATGCGGCCGGAGCAGCCGGGGCCTGAGCCGGAGCAGCCGGGGCCTGAGCCGGAGCGGCCGGGGCCTGAGCCGGAGCGGCCGGGGCCTGCGCGGGAGCAGCCTGGGCGGGAGCCGCCTGCGCCTGGGCGGGAGCCGCCTGCGCCTGCGCCGGAGCCGGAGCCGGAGCCGGAGCGGCGGGCGCCGGCGCAGCCTCGGCCGGTGCCGCCTCGGCGGGCGCAGCGGTCTCGGCCGGAGCCGGAGCGGCGCCTGCCTCGCCGATGCGGGCGAGAGCGGAGCCCACGGCGATGGTCTCGTCCTCCTGCACGAGGATCTCCTGCAGCACGCCGGCGAAGGGCGAGGGGATCTCGGTGTCGACCTTGTCGGTGGAGATCTCGAGCAGCGGCTCGTCCACGGCGACCTCGTCGCCGACCTGCTTGAGCCAGCGGGTGACGGTCCCCTCGGTGACACTCTCGCCCAGCTCGGGGAGGACGACATCCTTGCCGCCGGCGGCGGGAGCGGCCGCGGGCGCCGGCGTTTCAGCGGCGGGGGCCGGCACGGCCGGCTGCGCGGCGGGTGCCGCCGTCTCGGCGGGCGCCGGTGCGGCCTCGGCCTGCGCGGCCTCGGGGGCGGGGGCTGCCTCGGCGGAACCGGAGCCGTCGCCGATCTTCGCCAGCACGGCGCCGACCTCGACGGTCTCGTCCTCCTGGACGAGGATCTCCTCGATGACGCCGCTGACCGGCGACGGGATCTCGGTGTCCACCTTGTCCGTGGAGATCTCGAGCAGGCCCTCGTCCGCCTGGACCGTGTCGCCGACGTTCTTGAGCCAGCGGGTGACCGTTCCCTCGGTCACGCTCTCACCGAGAGCGGGGAGGACCACGGATGTGCTCATGAGGATGTCTCCTTCTGAAGAAATATCGGATCTAGCTTAGTGATGGGGCGTGGCACGAAGGGTCACAGCGCGTGCAACGGCTTGCCCGCGAGCGCGAGGAACGCCTCGCCGAGGGCTTCCGACTGCGTCGGGTGCGCGTGGACGAAGGGGGCGATGTCTTCGGGGTGCGCCTCCCACCCCACGGCGAGCTGCCCTTCGGTGATCAGCTCGCCTACGCGGTCGCCGATGAGGTGCACGCCGAGGACCGGGCCCTCCTTCGCGCGCACCACCTTCACGACGCCGCCGGTGCCCAGGATCTCGCTCTTGCCGTTGCCGGCGAGGTTGTACTCGTACGAGACGATCCCCTCGGTGCCGTGGGCCTCGGCCGCCTGCGCCTCGGTGAGCCCCACCGAGGCGACCTCGGGGTGGCTGTACGTGACCTTCGGGATGTGCGAGTCGGGGATGACGACGGGGCTCAGCCCGGCGATCTCCTCGGCCACGAAGATGCCCTGCTGGAATCCGCGGTGGGCCAGCTGCAGCCCGGGCACGATGTCGCCGACCGCCCAGACGTGCGGCACGCCCGTGCGCAGCCGCTCGTCGGCGATCACGAAGCCGCGCTCGACGGTCACACCGGCTTCCTCGTACCCGAGCCCGGCCGTGGCGGGCCCACGGCCGACCGCGACGAGCAGGTAGTCGGCCGTGAACAACTTGCCGTCCTCGAGCGTGACGGTGACGGACTCGGCGGTCTGCGTCGCGCTCTGGAAGCGCACGCCGAGCGAGTACTGGATACCGCGGCGCCGGAACGCGCGCTCCAGCCCCTTGCTGAGGGCTACGTCCTCGTTGGGCACGAGGTGCTCGAGCGCCTCGACGATCGTCACGTCGGCGCCGAACGAGCGCCACACGCTGGCGAACTCGACGCCGATGACACCGCCGCCCAGGATCACGACGCTCCGGGGGATCTGGTCCAGCTCGAGCGCATGCTCGCTGGTGAGGATGCGTCCGCCGATCTCGAGGCCCGGCAGGGTCCGGCTGTACGAGCCGGTGGCGAGGATCACATCGGTCCCGCGGTAGAGGTCGTCACCCACGCGGACCGCGGGCCCTGCCTCGAGGCGCCCCTCCCCGCTGACGACGGTGATGCCGCGGGCCTTCACGAGCCCCTCGAGCCCCTTGAACTTCTTGGCGACGATGCCCTCGCGGTAGGAGCGGACCCCGGCCGGGTCGACGCCCTCGAACGTCGCACGGATGCCGATGGCCGAAGCATCCCGAGCGGTGTCGGCGACTTCAGCCGCGTGAAGGAGCGCCTTCGTCGGGATGCAGCCGCGGTGCAGGCACGTCCCGCCCACCTTGTCCTTCTCGATCAGCGCGACGCTCTGGCCGAGCTCCGCGGCACGCAGCGCCGCGGCGTACCCGCCGCTGCCACCGCCCAGAATGACGAGATCGAAGGTGTGGTCGGTCATCGTGCCTCCTCATCGAGGTCCGTCAGGACGAAGCGGAGCAGGCTGCGCACGGTCGCGGCAGTCGGTCCCTTGTCGGTGTAGCCGTACGGCGCGCCCTTGTGGGTCCCGCTGCCGGCGATGTCGAGGTGCACCCACGGGATGCGGGGGGCACCGTCCTCGTCGCCCGTCCGGCCGACGAAGTGACGCAGGAACAGTCCTGCGAAGAGCGAGCCGCCCGCGGGGTCGCCGATCTTGGCGTTCTGCAGATCGGCGATGGGGGAGTCGAGCTCCTCCACCATGTGGGCCGGGAGGGGCAGATGCCACGCGGGCTCGCCGGCCTCCGCGGCGGCGGCGAGATATCCGGCGACCGTCTCGTCGTCACCCATCACGCCAGTGTGGCGGGTGCCGAGTGCGATGAGGACCGCGCCGGTCAGCGTCGCGACGTCGACGATGACGTCGGGGTGCTCACGGCTCGCGGCGACGAGTCCGTCGGCCAGCACCAGGCGCCCCTCGGCATCGGTGTTCAGCACCTCCACCGTCGTGCCGTCGAGCATGCGCAGCACGTCGCCCGGGCGCGTGGCGCGACCGGACGGCATGTTGTCGGCGAGGCACAGCCAGGCGCTCACCTTGACCGGAGCCTGAACGGATGCCGCGGCACGGAGGACGGCCAGCACCGTTGCCGCGCCCGCCATGTCGTACTTCATCCCGACCATCGACGCCGCGGGCTTCAGCGAGAGCCCGCCGGTGTCGAAGGTGATGCCCTTGCCGACGAGCGCGACGTGCCGTGCGGCGCCCTCCGGGGCGTACTCGAGGTGCACCAGACGGGGCGGCCGGTCGGAGCCCTGGCCGACGCCGAGAATCCCGCCGAAGCCCTGCGCGCGCAGCGCCTCCTCATCGAGGATCTCGACGGTGACAGGCAGTCCTGACACCGACTCCGCGGCGCGCTCGGCGACATCGGCGGGACCGAGCCACTCGGCGGGGATGTTGACGAGATCCTTGACGAGGGCGACGGATGCCGCGGTCTCGACGACCAGCTGCAGCGCCGCGTCGTCGGGGTCGGCGCTGCCGTGGACGACGACGCGCGTCGCCCGCGACTTCGGCGCCTCGCTCTTGTATCCGTCGAAGCGGTAGCCGCCGAGCGCCGCCCCCTCCGCCAGCGCGGTCCACAGCGACGGATCGGCGAAGGGAGCCGCCAGGGCGACCGTGCCGAACCCGGTCAGGAGCCGGGCGGCGGTGCCGGCCGCATCGCGCAGGGTCGCGGCATCCGGCGCCGCCCCCGTCCCCACGACCGCCAGCGGCAGAGCCGTGCTCTCGGGGGCGTACACACGGGCGAACGACCCCGGAGCGAAGGTGAACCCGACACCGGAGAGCGCTTCGCGCAGGCCCGGCCACTCGGCCGCATCGGGGGCCCCTTCGCCCTCGAGCGGCGGGAGAGCCAGCACGATCGCGTCGGCGTCGGTCTCTCGGACAGGGGACGTGCGGTACTCGAGGTCGGGGAACGACATGGTCTCCATCCTAGGGACGACGAGGTGTTCGCTCTGAGCGCGACGGACGCGACCCGGCCCCCGGCGCGCGGCTCGTAGCATGGAGGCATGCCCTTTCCCGGCCCGCTGTTCGAGCGGGCGGCTTCCGCGCCGCCGGTGCCGCGCGGGCTGCCGCTCGTGATCGCCCTCACCGGCTTCACCGATGCCGGCAGCGCGGTGAGCCGCGTCATCGACTACTTCCGCGACGACCTCGGCCCGTCGCCGCTCGCGGTCTTCTCCAACGACGTGCTGCTGGACTACCGCGCCCGACGCCCCATCGTCTCGTTCGAGAAGGACCACCTGACCGACTACCGTCCACCGCGGCTGGAGCTGTCGTTCGCCCACGATGCCCTCGGCCAGCCGTTCCTGCTGCTCGCGGGCTACGAGCCGGACTTCGGCTGGGACGCGTTCGCCGAGGCCGTCCTCGACTTCGCGGACGCGTACGCCGTGTCGACCGTCACCTGGGTGCACGCCATCCCGATGCCGGTGCCGCACACGAGGCCGATCGGCACCACCGTCAGCGGCACACGCACCGAACTCACCGAGGCGCACTCGGTGTGGCAGCCGCACACTCAGGTGCCGGCGACGGCGGGGCACCTCCTCGAGTACCGGCTCGCCGCAGCCGGCGTGCGCATCGCGGGCTTCGTGCTGCTCATCCCGCACTACCTGGGCGATACCGAGTATCCGGCTGCGGCGCTGGCGGCACTGGACAGTCTCACCGTCGCGACCGGCCTCGTCTTCGCCGGGGAGGAGCTCCGCGACGAGAATCGCGAGTACCTCGAGAAGGTGACCGAGCAGATCGAGGGCAGCGACGAGCTCGCGCGGATGGTGCAGGGGCTCGAGGAACGGTATGACGCCTACATGGCCGGCTCGACCCTCGCGACGCCGATGGTGCACACCGGCGATCTGCCGAGCGCCGACGAGCTCGCGGCCGAACTGGAGCGATTCCTCGCGACGCGGCCGGGCGACGAAGACAAGCGCGGCTCCTGAGCGGTGCCCCGGCGCGTCGCCGGAATTCGGCGGGGGACCGGTGTGTTGACTCCTGGTGTGGAGGTGCGCCGGCCCGGGCGGGGCGATGCTGGCGGCGCACGGCAAGTATGAGATACTAGACGCTCTGACCCGTTGTCAACCATCTTCGTCAGCCCGGCTGTCTGAGATGCGGACTTGACAAGGGTCTTACTAGTGTCCGAAACCGACCGGCGATGCGCACGGCGCGTCGACCGGTGAAAGGCGAAACGTGACTCCAGGCACGAACACCAAGGCTCGCTCGGCCGCGAAGGACACCGAGACGGACGAGAAGACCCCCGCGACCACCAAGGCTCCGGCTGCGAAGACGGCCAAGGCGAAGGCCGCACCCAAGACCGCGTCCAAGCGCGCGAAGAAGTCCGACGACGAGTTCGAGGACGATGTCGAGGAGCTCGACAGCGACGTCGAACTCGACGGTGACGACCTCGACGAGGACGCCGCCGAGGGTGACGCGGCCGCCGGCGCCAAGGGCGCCAAGACGGTCACCGAGGAGACGGCCGCAGAGGGCGACGAGGAGGAGGACGAGGAGAGCACCAAGCCGGCGTTCACCGAGCCGCTCCCGACGGGCGCGATCGTCATCTCGTCCAGCGACGAGGACGACGTCCCGGTCTACTCGACACAGATCACCGGCGCCACGGCCGACCCGGTCAAGGACTACCTCAAGCAGATCGGCAAGGTGCCGCTCCTGAACGCGGCCGAAGAGGTCGAGCTCGCGATGCGCATCGAGGCGGGCCTGTTCGCCGAAGAGAAGCTGTCGCACATGTCGGCCGCCGAGAAGACCTCGCAGCTCGGACTGGACCTGCAGTGGGTCGCCCGTGACGGCCAGCGAGCGAAGAGCCACCTGCTGGGTGCCAACCTCCGGCTCGTGGTCTCGCTCGCCAAGCGCTACACCGGCCGCGGCATGCAGTTCCTGGATCTCATCCAGGAGGGCAACCTCGGTCTGATCCGCGCGGTGGAGAAGTTCGACTACACCAAGGGCTTCAAGTTCTCGACGTACGCGACGTGGTGGATCCGTCAGGCGATCACGCGCGCGATGGCCGACCAGGCGCGCACGATCCGCATCCCGGTCCACATGGTCGAGGTCATCAACAAGCTCGCCCGCGTGCAGCGTCAGATGCTCCAGGACCTGGGCCGTGAGCCCACGCCCGAAGAGCTCAGCCGCGAGCTCGACATGACCCCCGAGAAGGTCATCGAGGTGCAGAAGTACGGCCGCGAGCCGATCTCGCTGCACACTCCTCTCGGCGAGGACGGCGACAGCGAGTTCGGCGACCTCATCGAGGACACCGAGGCCGTGGTCCCGGCCGACGCGGTGGGCTTCACGATGCTGCAGCGTCAGCTCGAGTCGCTCCTCGACTCCCTCTCGGAGCGCGAGGCCGGCGTGATCCGCATGCGCTTCGGCCTCGGCGACGGTCAGCCCAAGACGCTCGACCAGATCGGCGACACGTTCGGGGTCACGCGCGAGCGGATCCGCCAGATCGAGTCGAAGACGATGGCGAAGCTGCGGCATCCCTCCCGGTCGCAGTCCCTCCGGGACTACCTCGAGTGAGCGAGGCGAACGCCGGCAAGGCGCTCACCGTCCAGGTCGAGGGCTCATCGTTCGCCCGCATCCCGATCCGCACGCGGGTCGTGATGCCGGGCGACGATCTCGACGAGTTCATCCGCGAGTACGCAGCGGATGCGGTGCGCGAGGGTGATCTGCTGTTCGTGACGGAGAAGATCGTCGCGATCACGCAGGGACGCTCATATCTTGTAGAGGACATCAAGCCGCGCAAGCTCGCGCTCTTCCTCTCGAAGTACGTCACGCGCACGCCCTACGGCATCGGCCTCGGCATGCCCGAGACGATGGAGATGGCGCTGCGCGAGTGCGGGACCATCCGCATCCTGTTCGCGGCCGCTGTGTCGGCCGTCACGAAGCTGTTCGGGCGCAAGGGCGACTTCTACCGCATCGCCGGCGACAAGGCGCGGGCGATCGACGGCCCGACCTCGGGGACCATCCCTCCCTACAACAAGGCGGTCGTGCTCGGTCCGGAGCGTCCGCGCGAGGTCGCCCAGCACGTCAAGTCGCTCCTCGGCGGCGTTCCCGACGTGGCCGTCGTCGACATCAACGACCTCGGCGGCAACATCCTCGGCTCGACCCTCGATAAAGAGGGGGAGAAGCGACTGGTCGCCATCCTCCGCGACAACCCGCTCGGTCAGGGACACCAGTCCACCCCGCTCGGTGTCGTCCGGGCGGTCTGAACCGCGACACGAACAAGGGCGCGGCATCCGTCAGGATGCCGCGCCCTTCCTGTTCACGTCGCCTCGTCGGCGATCCGCTCGAGCGCCCTGCAGCGACGTCAGAAGCCGATGGCGGCGCGGTAGCGGGGCTTGTGCCCGGTGCGGATGCCGGTGACGCTCGGCTTGTTCTCGTACACGCCCGCACCCCAGTTGCCCTCGACGAGCACCGGGCCGTCCGGGCTCACCACGATGTCCCACCCGACGTACTGCACCTGCGGCACGACCCGGGCCACCTGGTCCACGAAGGCCTTGACCTGGTCGACCATGGGCAGCTGGAAGTCGGCGATGACGAACCCACTGTCGGGGTGCTTCTCGTGCACGTGCCCGTGCGAGTCGTAGCCCGGGCCCACGGCGTGACCGTCCTCGTCGAGCATCGTGTAGAAGCCGCCGAACGTCATCTGATCGCTCACCGCACCGCGTCCGAATTTCTGCGCCATGGCCAGGATGTGCGTCTTCTGACCGTCGAAGAACGCGGTGACCCGCGTGGTGTTCACCGTGCCCGGGCAGACCGCGGCAAGGTCGGCGTGCTGGCGGATCACCTCTTCGATGAGCAGTTCGCCGCGGGCGAGCAGACCGCGGTGGAAGTCGACCCAGTCGCCGATGTCGCTCGCGTGGTAGCGGTGCACGCCCGTCCCCGCCTGGCCGACGGGCTCCTTCGTGACGATCGTGCCGTGCTTCTCGGCGAAGGCACGCACGGCGTCGGCGTTGCCCTCCTCGACCACCATCCATTCGCGGCGCAGGAAGTCGCTGAACGTGCGGTCGAACTCGACCTTGTCCTGGAACAGTCCGCGATAGTCGGGATGGTCGTACTTCTGGGAGAGCTCGTTCGACACCGGGTGGGTCATGTAGGTCGCCCGCTCGGCGCGATTCAGGATGGCGAAGTCGTAGTCGACGTAGTCCTGGAAGCCGACCTGCCGGAATCCCGCCGACCACAGCATGTCGACGACCACCGCGGGGGTCCACTTGCCGTGCGCGTGAGCGGTCTCCTTCGCGCGCTCGATCACGGAGCCCACGTCGATGCGACGGACCCGCCAGGCGAGATAGCGAAGACGGTTCGAGAGGGCGAGGCCCTGAGAAGGCATGCGTGCTCCGGGATCAGGTTCGGGGGACCTCGATAGTCTAGAGCCGTGAGTTCGTCGATCCCTGGGCACGCGGCATCCACCCCGGGGACCGGCCCTCGCAGCACGCCCGTCGCGCGCGTCTCGCGGGGCGCGCTGACCTCGAACGCGCGCGCCGCCCGTGCGCGCGGCATCCGCTCGTTCTCCCCAGAGGTGCTGGAAGCGGATGCCTGGGGCCACGGTGCTGCGCTCGCGCGAGAAGTTCTGGCCGCCGAGGGGTTCGCCGTCGTCGGGAATGCCGCAGCCGGTCTGCCCGCTCCGGAAGAGGCCGCGCTCGAGCCGGCCGAGCTGTTCGGGCTGCCGCCGGCCTCAGGAAGCCCTGCGCTGCGCCTCACGGGGACGGTGCTCTCGGTGAAGGATCTGCGTCGCGGCGAGGGCGTCTCGTACGGATACGCCTACCGGGCACCGGACGACACCCGCGTGGCTCTCGTGACCGGCGGTTACGCGCAGGGCGTGGTCCGCGCACTCGGCGGAGCGGCGGACGTCGTCATCGCGGGGGAGCGGCATCCGATCGTCGGGCGCGTCGCGATGGACGTGTGCGTCGTCGAGATCGGCGACGCGACGGTGACGCGCGGCGACGAGGTCGTCTTCCTCGGCGACCCCGGGCGCGGCGAGCCGGGTCTGGCCGAGTGGGTGCGCGCGACCGGCCTGGCCGCCGATGAGCTGGTCACGACCGTCGGCCTTCGGGCTCACCGCGAGGACGCGCCGTGAGCCCGCGCCTGCACATCGATCTCGGTGCGCTGAGGGCCAACATCGCGCGGGTGCGCGAGACTGTCGCACCCGCCGAGCTGATGCTCGTCGTGAAGGACGACGCCTATGGGCATGGCCTCGTGCCGGTCGTGCGCGCGGCGGCCGCGGACGGGGTGACGTGGTTCGGCGCGTTCGACGTCCGGACCGGGCGCGCGGTGCGCGCCGCTCTGGGCGGGGCTCCGCGCATCTTCTCGTGGATCGCCGCCTCGCGCGCCGACCTCGACGAGGCCATCGCCGCCGATATCGACCTCGGCATCGGCGACGCCGGCCTGCTCGAGGATCTCGCCGGTGCGGCACGCCATGCACGGACCCGCGCGCGCGTGCACCTGAAGATCGATACCGGGCTGCACCGCAACGGCGTGCGTCCGGAGGCGTGGGCGGCTTTCGTCGCACGGGCGGCGGCGCTGGAGGCCGACGGCCTGCTCGAGGTGGTCGGCGTGTGGAGCCACATCGCCGAAGCCTCCGACGAGGAGGACGACGACGCCCGCGCGGTGTTCGAGTGGGCGCTGCGCGCCGCGCATCTCGCGGGCCTCAAGCCGTCGCTCCGACATCTCGCGGCAAGTGCGGCGTCGTTCGCCCGGCGTGAGTTCCGCTACGACATGGTGCGGGTCGGCGCCTTCTGCTACGGCATCCGCTCGGCAGGAGGCCCCGACGCCCGGTCTCTGGGCCTCGTGCCTGCGGCGACGCTCGAGGCCGACGTCGTGGCGGTCGAGGGCGACGAGGTGCGACTCGGGATCGGCGCGCTGCACGGGCTTCCATCGTCACTCGCGGGACGAGCGGACGTGAGCACTCCCGGCGGAGCGCGACGGCTCGTGAGGGTCGGCGCGACCGAAGCCGTCGTGGCGGGATGGCCGGACGCCTCCGCGGGAGACGTCGTCGTGATCTACGGCGACGACGCGACCGGCGCGGCGTCGTCGACCGATCTCGCGGAGCTCATCGGCACGATCGGCGAGGAGATCGCCGTGCGCGTGTCGCCGCTCGTGCCCCGCATCTACGCGGGCGCGTGAGCGAAGCGGCCTACTCGGCCAGGCGTGCCGTCTCGTCGTGCCACGACGTGGCGATGGCGCGGAGCTTCTCTTCGTACTTGCGACCGTGGTGGGCGCAGAACAGGAGCTCGCTGCCGTTCACCTCGGCCGCGATGTAGGCCTGGGCGCCGCAGGAATCGCAGCGGTCCATCGCCGTGAGGCGGTACTCGAGGACAGCGGCATTCTCGGTCGGTGTCGATAGCGTGTTCATCTCGGTGCCTCCTCGTATACGTAGAACTCTGCTGCGGTCATGAAATACAACCACGCCTGGCTTTGCAGAATGCCCGGAACGCCTCACATTTCGCTGAGCGCGTACGGGCGTGCGGGCGACGCGTGTCTGATCAGGGGGTGTCGGGCGCCGCGATTACGATGAGAGATTGTGACCGCCGAGTACTCCGCCCATCATCTCCAGGTGCTCGAGGGACTCGAGGCCGTCCGCAAGCGTCCCGGCATGTACATCGGTTCGACCGACTCGCGCGGTCTGATGCACTGCCTCTGGGAGATCATCGACAACTCCGTCGACGAGGCCCTCGCGGGCCACGGGTCGCGGATCGACATCGTGCTTCACGCCGACGGCAGCGTCGAGGTGCGCGACCGCGCCCGCGGCATCCCGGTCGACATCGAGCCGCGCACCGGGCTGTCGGGCGTAGAAGTCGTCTTCACCAAACTGCACGCCGGCGGCAAGTTCGGCGGCGGCTCGTACGCCGCCTCGGGCGGTCTGCACGGCGTCGGCGCGTCCGTGGTCAACGCACTCTCGGAGCGGCTCGACGTCGAGGTCGACCGCGGCGGCAAGACCTGGGCCATGTCGTTCCACCGCGGCGAGCCCGGTGTCTTCTCCAACGGCAGCCCCGACTCGGCCTTCACCCCGTTCGAGGAGCGCAGCGAGCTGCGCGTGGCCGGTCGCGCCGCGAAGGGCGTGACGGGCACGCGCATCCGCTACTGGGCCGACCGCCAGATCTTCACGAAGGATGCCGCCTTCAACCTCCAGGAGCTGGAGCAGCGCGCGCGCCAGACCGCGTTCCTGGTCCCCGGGCTCGAGATCGTCATCCGGGACGAGCGACCCGGCTCCGAGAGCGGCGAGCCCGTCGAGACCAGCTACCGCTTCGACGGCGGCATCTCCGAGTTCGCCGACTTCCTCGCGCCCGACTCCGGCGTCACCGACACGTGGCGACTCGTGGGCTCCGGCTCGTTCACCGAGACCGTGCCGGTGCTGCAGGCCTCGGGCGCGATGGTGCCGACCGAGGTCGAGCGCGAATGCCACGTCGACATCGCCGTCCGCTGGGGCACCGGGTACGAGACCGTCTCGCGCTCGTTCGTCAACATCATCGCGACGCCGAAGGGCGGCACGCACCAGCAGGGCTTCGAGCAGGGCCTGATGAAGGTGCTGCGCGACCAGGTCACGCAGAATGCGCGCCGTCTGAAGGTGGGCAACGACAAGCTCGAGAAGGATGACATCCTCGCCGGCCTCACCGCGGTGCTCACGGTGCGTCTCCCCGAACCTCAGTTCGAGGGGCAGACCAAGGAGGTGCTGGGCACCCCTGCGGTGCGGCAGATCGTCTCGAACGTCGTCGCGCGCGAGCTGACCGCCCGCTTCACGTCGACCAAGCGGGACGACAAGGCCCAGACCTCGCTCCTGCTCGACAAGGTCGTCTCGGAGATGAAGGCGCGCATCTCCGCGCGCACCCACAAAGAGACCCAGCGCCGCAAGAACGCGCTCGAGTCCTCGTCCCTGCCCGCGAAGCTCGCCGACTGCCGCTCCAACGACGTGGGCGAGTCGGAGCTGTTCATCGTCGAGGGGGACTCCGCGCTCGGCACGGCGAAGCTGGCCCGCAACAGCGAGTTCCAGGCCCTGCTGCCGATCCGCGGAAAGATCCTCAACGTCCAGAAGGCGTCGATCAGCGACATGCTGTCGAACGCCGAGTGCGCGGCGATCATCCAGGTCATCGGCGCCGGGTCGGGTCGCTCGTTCGACCTGGACGCCGCGCGCTACGGCAAGATCATCCTGATGAGCGATGCCGACGTCGACGGCGCCCACATCCGCACGCTGCTGCTGACCCTCTTCTTCCGCTACATGCGCCCGCTCATCGACGAGGGCCGCGTTTTCGCCGCGGTGCCGCCCCTGCACCGCGTGGTCGTGATGAATCCCGGCTCGAAGCCCAACGACACCATCTACACCTACTCCGAGGCGGAGCTGCACGGCCTGCTGACGAAGCTCACGAAGGCCGGCAAGCGGTGGCAGGAGCCCGTCCAGCGCTACAAGGGCCTGGGCGAGATGGACGCGGATCAGCTGGCGACGACCACGATGGATCGCGCCGGTCGGACGCTGCGCCGCGTGCGGATGCAGGATGCCGAGGCCGCCGCATCCGTGTTCGAACTGCTGATGGGCAACGACGTCGCCCCCCGCAAGGAATTCATCATCGACTCCAGCGACCGCCTGGCCCGCGAGCGCATCGATGCTTGACGCGCGCCGCATCAATGCGAGCGAAGCCCGCGTTGATGCGGCGCGGGTCAAGGTTGAGCGAGCGAAGCGAGTCGAAACCTCGCCGTAGAGCCCGACAGCTCAGCGCACGCCGGTTCCGATGCCGCCGATCACACCGTCGAGCGGCGTACCCGAGGCATCGCGCTTGGCACCGGACGCGGGCAGGGTGCGCGTTCCGCCGTCGGTGCCGACGGCGCGAGGATCGGTGCCCACCCAGGCGGCGGTCAGCGCGTCTTCGCCCTTCAGCAACCGCTGCGCCCGCACGCCGCCGGTGGCGCGGCCCTTCGCGGGGAACTCGCTGAACAGCGACACCTTGGCGCTGCCGGCATCCGTGCCCGCGATGGCCGTCGTCGACCCCGCAATGGTCACCACCACCGCATCGAACTCGGACGGGCCGACCACGTCGAACGCGATCACCTGAGCGCCGTCGGCGAGCCGGATCCCCGCCATGCCTCCGGCCGACCGCCCCTGCGGCCGCACCGACGACGCGTCGAATCGCAGCAGCTGGGCGTCACTGGCGACGAAGACCAGTTCGGCGCCGTCGGATGCGGGCGCCGCTCCGACGACCTCATCGCCGTCGCGCAGCGCGATGATCTCGATGTCGTGCTTGGTGCCGAGCTCGCTCGCCGCGACGCGCTTGACGATGCCCTGGGCCGTGCCCAGCGCGATGGGCGGGGCGTCTGTCAGCGGAACGATCGCGACGACGTGCTCGCCGGCGCCGAGGCCCAGGTACTGGTCGGCCCGCGTGCCCGCGGCCAGCTGCACGGAGTTGGCCGGCACCGACGGAAGGTCGACGGGGGAGAAGCGGACGAGCCGGCCGCGGTTGGTGACCGCGCCGAGGTCGCCGCGCGTGGTCGCGTCGACGGATGAGCGGATCGCATCATGCTTGGCCCGGCGCGTCGGCGCCACGATGCCGCCGCCGGGAGCGTCGGCCACGAGCTCTGCGCGCACCATGCGGCCGGTGGCGGAGAGGAAGATGCGGCACGGCGCATCGGCGATCTGCAGGTCGGCAGCCACCGCGGCCGCGCGCGAGCGAGGCTGCACCGGACCGCCGTTGAGGAGCAGCGTGCGCCGCGGCGTGCCGAACGCCTCGGCCGCGGCATCCAGCTCCTTCGCCACCTGGCCGCGCAGCAGCGTGTCGCTCCCGAGCAGCTCTTCGAGCTGGGCGATCTCCTTCTGGAGGTTGTCGCGCTCGGTCTCGAGCTCGATCCGCGAGAACTTCGTCAGACGGCGCAGGCGCAGCTCGAGGATGTACTCGGCCTGGGGCTCGGACAGGTCGAAGACGCTCTGCAGGCGCGTGCGGGCCTGCTCGCCGTCGTCCGAGGTGCGGATGACCTGGATGACCTCGTCGATGTCGAGGATGGCGATGAGCAGGCCCTCGACCAGGTGCAG
Source organism: Microbacterium sp. M3 (assembly GCF_033548675.1). Classification (NCBI taxonomy): domain Bacteria; kingdom Bacillati; phylum Actinomycetota; class Actinomycetes; order Micrococcales; family Microbacteriaceae; genus Microbacterium; species Microbacterium sp. M3. Next base: position 405,087 of record NZ_JAWTZT010000002.1, on the reverse strand, counting down.
TCGCTCCTGGCGCCGGGCGAGCCGATAGCGGCTGCGGCGCGTCACGACGCTGATGCGGTGATCGAGGTAGACGCGCAGCAGCTCCCGCAGGCCGAGGGTCTGCGGCTGCCCTTCGACCAGCGCCACGTTGTTGATGCTGAACGAGTCCTCGAGCGGGGTCAGCCGGTACAGGTGCTCGAGGACCGCCTGCGGGTCGAAGCCGGTCTTGATGCCGATGACCAGGCGCAGGCCGTGGTGGCGGTCGGTGAGGTCCGTCACATCCGCGATGCCCTGCAGCTTCTTCGCGTTGACGGCGTCCTTGATCTTCTCGATCACGCGCTCGGGGCCCACCAGGTAGGGGAGCTCCGTCACGATGAGACCGGTCCGCCGCGGGCCCAGCGACTCGATCGCGACCTTGGCGCGGGTGCGGAAGCTGCCGCGGCCGTTGGTGTACGCGTCTTTGATGCCGTCGAGCCCGACGATGATGCCGCCTCCGGGGAGGTCAGGCCCCGGCACGAACTCCATCAGCTCCTCGACGGTCGCCTCGGGGTTCTGGAGGAGATGCGTCGCCGCGCCGACCACCTCGATGAGGTTGTGAGGCGCCATGTTGGTGGCCATGCCGACGGCGATGCCCGTCGTGCCGTTTACCAGCAGGTTCGGGAACGCGGCCGGCAGCACCTCGGGCTGCTGGAACTGGCCGTCGTAGTTGGGGATGAAGTCGACGACGTCCTCGTCGAGGTTCTCGGTGAGCGCGAGCGCCGGCGGCGCGAGGCGCGCCTCGGTGTACCGCGGCGCGGCGGGTCCGTCGTCGAGCGAGCCGAAGTTGCCGTGGCCGTCGACGAGCGGCACCCGCAGTGAGAACGGCTGCGCAAGTCGCACCAGCGCGTCGTAGATCGGGGCGTCGCCGTGGGGGTGGAGCTTACCCATCACCTCGCCGACGACGCGGGCGCTCTTGACGTGGCCCCGGTCGGGGCGCAGCCCCATGTCGGCCATCTGGAAGAGGATGCGCCGCTGCACCGGCTTGAGCCCGTCGCGGGCGTCGGGGAGCGCGCGCGAGTAGATCACCGAGTAGGCGTACTCGAGGAACGACGTCTGCATCTCGGAGGAGACGTCGACGTCCTCGATGCGTCCGTGATCGGCGGGTGAGGAGTCGGTGCGGGATGCGGGCATGTGACGATGAAGCCTCGGGTGACGGCGGGAGCAGGGGGCGCGGTCGCGGTGTGCGAGACTGGCCCCGATGACCCTCAGCCTACCGTCGGACCCGCCCCGCGCCCGGAGCCTGACCCGTGTCGTGACGGAGATGTCGCTGGCACTGGACGCCCGGTCGGAGTGGTTCGCCCCTGCCCGCAGCGCGATCGTGTGGGTGATCGACGGCCTCGGCGCGCACAACCTCTCGGCGCGTGCCGGGCACGCACGCTTCCTCTCGGAGGCACGGGCGAAGAAGGATGTCGCGCGGACGGTCTTCCCGTCGACGACGGCGGCCGCCCTGACGAGCCTCCTGACCGGCACGCCTCCGGGAGCGCACGGCATCGTCGGGTACCGGGTGCGCGTGCCCGGAACGGATGACGTCGTGAACCAGCTCCGCGGCTGGGAGACCGACGGGCTGCCACTATCGTTCCAGCGGGCCGAACCGCTGTCGGGAGCCCTCGGGCGCCCGTTCTTCGCCGTCTCGCGCAACGAGTACGCGCGCACGGGGTTCTCGTCGGCGACGCTCGGCGACGCGCAGTTCCACGGCGCGGACGGCCTCGACGATCGCGTGCGCCTCGCCGCAGACCTGGCGGCGCGGCATCCGGGCTCGCTCGTCTATCTCTACGCCCCCGAGCTGGACAGCATCGGCCACAAGCGCGGCTGGGAGTCGGACGAGTGGGTCGCAGCTCTCGAGCGCGTCGACGCCGCGGCCCGCGCCCTCGCCGCCGCCGCCGACCGCGGCACCGGTGTCGTGGTCACGTCAGATCACGGCATGGTCGACGTTCCGCGCCATCGGCATCTCCTGCTCGAGGAGGGCGACGCGCTGCTGGAGGGCGTGCGTCTGGTGGGCGGAGAACCGCGGATGCTGCACCTCTATGCCGAGCCCGGCCGCGCCGATGCGGTGCTGGAGCGCTGGCGCGAGAGCGAGGCATCCCGATCCTGGGTGCTCTCACGCGGCGAACTGGAGGCCTCGGGTCTCATCGGGCCGATCGGTGCAGACGTGCGGGAGCGTCTCGGCGATGTGATGGTCGCCGCCCGGGCGGGCATCGCCTACTACGACGACCGCGTGGACGACAAGGCGCCGCAGAAGATGATCGGTCAGCACGGATCACTCACCGACGAGGAGCGGGTGGTGCCGCTGATCCGCCTGGGCGCGTTCGCCTGACGCGGCCGCGTCACCCTCGACCCGGGCCGGCCGGCGGTCAGTCGTCGCTGCGGGCGCCGAAGACGATCTCGTCCCACGAAGGCATGGACGTGCGTCCCTTGCGACGGCCGGCCTCCGCGACGGCGGCGGGCGTGGGCGCCTGATAGTCGGATGCCGGGGGCTCTTCGTCGCCGCTCGACTCCTCATAGCCGGGCTCGAGGGCGTCGAACAGCGCCACTGGGGCGGACGAGCGGGGGGCGGCGGCGACCTCCTCGGCTCCGGGGAGCGGCTCTCGCTGACCGCGCCGGCGCCGCAGCGCCTCGAGCAGGTCGGCGGTCTCGGCCGACGTCACGACCGCCGGCTCATTGGCGCGCTTGATCGCGGCCTCCTGCACGGCGGGCGCCGCGGGCGCGGGCAGATCCGGCGTCTCCAGGTCGGCGTCGGGCAGGCGCCGCGGGCCGAACGCACCGCTGTCGAAGCGCGAGTCGTCTTTCGCCGGCGCCGTCTCGAGTGCGCGCAGGCGCGGGATCAGTCCCTCCGGGAGGGAGCCCTGGCGGGAGAGCTGGATCGCGTCGGAGTTGAGCGGAGACAGGGTGCTGCGCCGCGGGTCGAACCCCCAGCGCGCGTCGTGGCCGATGTCGTTGGAGGTGAACTCGAGCTTCACGGTCCAGCCGGTGGGCTCTTTCCAGCTCGTCCATCGCTCGCCCACCGCGCCCGCCTCGGCGAGCTTCGCGCGCACCGCGGCGCCGAACGTGCTGTGCCCGTCGCCGTCGAAGTCGCCGCCGAGCAGCACCGGCACCGCAAGCGCCTGGCCGACGATGTGCTCGCGCTCGGCGAGGACGGGACCCTCGAAGCGGACGATGTCTTCGACCCGGGCGCCGAGCAGTTCGGCGACCTCGCGCGCGGAGAGGCCGGAGCGGATGTGCGACTGGATCTCGCGCGGACTCGGGCGCGGGGTCTGCGCCTCGGCGTCGCGTTCACGACGTGCCTTGCGCAACTCGCCGCGCAGCACGTCGTCCACGTCCAGCGAGAACCTCTCGCCCGACTCGGTCGCCAGGATGAGCTTGTCGTCCTCGGTTCCGATGACCTTGAGCTGTTCCATGCGGAAGCCCCTCCGATCCTGCCTGTCCGCCCATGGTGTCACAGCGGATCGGGAGCGCCAGGAATATCCGGCGCGTGGCGCGAGTTTCACGCGAACGCACCGCACGGACCGCCATGGTTCGCATTTGCGAAAAGGGGAGCCGTCGTGCAAACTATCGCCGCCCGCAAGGGCGAGCGCAACCGCGATACCCGGAAGTTGAGATCTTCACGCATGGCCACCGATTACGACGCCCCCCGCAAGACCGAGGACGACAGCGAGTCGATCGAAGCGCTCAAGGAGCGCGTTCCCGACAAGCTCTCGGGCGCGGTCGACGTGGAGGACGCCGACAACCCGTCGGGCTTCGAGCTGCCCGGGGCCGACCTCTCGGACCTCGAGCTCGACGTCGTCGTTCTCCCCGCGCAGGAGGATGAGTTCACCTGTGCGAACTGCTTCCTCGTGAAGCACCGCTCCCAGCTCGACCACGAGTCGGCGGACGGACCTATCTGCTCGGAGTGCTCCGCCTGACCTGAGCGCGCCGCACGGCGGCGCACAGCCGATCCGGCGTCCGCGAGGAGATCACCCACGCGGTCGTCGGATCGTCGGCGTCTGTGACCGGGATGACGACGACACCGTCGATGCCGCCCCGGATCAGGTGCCACGAGCGCGGGTCGAGGCCCGCGCCGCGCGCGTGCCGGGCGTCGTCGCCCACGTGCGGCTCGGGAACGCCGAGGAACTCCACGCCGATGTGCGCGCGCCCCGCATGCAGCTCGCCGTCGCGCACCTCGACGACGGGTGCCGCCGCGATCATGAGGACGATCAGCAGGACGCCGACCACCGCGCCGACGACGAGGGCGACGGTGGTGTCGACGGGCGTGAGCACGAGAGCCGCCATCGGGGCAGCCAGTGCTGCCGCGACGAGGATCCAGAGGGACGGTCCCAATCGCTCGCGATACAGCCTCTCCGGACGGGTGGCGTTCGGGTCGCGGGAAGCCCCGGCGTGACGCGGTGAGTTCTGCATTACCCTCGTTGGGTGACTGAAACGGTGGACGTCCCCATTATCGCGCCCGACGTCCCGGTGTACGCCCACCCGGGCGATGCGGGAGCCGACCTGGTCGCCGCCGAGGCGGTGCGGCTGGAGCCGGGCGCCAGGGCTCTCGTCGGCACCGGCGTGCGCATCGCGCTGCCCGAAGGCCATGTCGCCTTCGTGGTTCCCCGGAGCGGTCTCGCGGCCAAGCACGGCATCACCGTCGTCAACTCCCCGGGCACGATCGACGCCGGCTACCGCGGCGAGATCAAGGTGATCCTGCTCAACACCGACCGCGAGCAGGCGCACGACATCTCCGTCGGCGACCGGATCGCCCAGCTGATCGTCATGCCCGTCCCGCGGGTCACCTTCCTCCCGGTGGAGTCTCTGCCCGACAGCGTCCGCGGCGAAGGCGGCTTCGGCTCCACGGGCTACCAGGGGGGCGCTGCGCAGCCGCCGGCGAACGCCGGCGAGTTCTCGCGGGAGACGTCCCGCGATCAAGACGAGAAGGACGGAGTCCTCGCATGACCGATGCCGCAGCTGCGGATGCACCCCGCAAGGCCGCCCCGGAGGACCGGGCCGCGACCGGTCCCTTCGACGAGTCCGAGGCCAATCCGGTCCGGCCGTACATCGATCTCGGCGGCATCAAGATCCTGCCGCGCGAAGGCCTGAACCTGCGCCTGGAGGTGGAGGAGCAGACCAAGCGCATCGTCGCGGTGGGTCTCGACTACGCCGATTCGACGCTGCAGGTGCAGCCGTTCGCCGCTCCCCGGACCGCCGGGCTGTGGGACGAGACCCGCGAGCAGATCCGCCAGCAGATCCGCCAGCAGGGCGGTCGCGTCGAGGAGCGCGAGGGCCCGCTCGGCCCGGAGCTCCTCGCCGAGGTGCCGGTCATCGCCGGACCGGACGGCGCGGCCGGCAAGCGCCTGGCACGCTTCGTCGGGGTGGACGGACCCCGCTGGTTCCTGCGCGGCGTGATCGGCGGTGCCGCCACCGCCGACGTCGAGGCCGCCGCCGCCGTGGAAGACCTCTTCCGCTCCATCGTGGTGGTGCGCGGCGGATCGCCGATGCCGCCGCGGGATCTGATTCCCCTCCGCATGCCCGCGACGCCGGGCACGGCGTGAGCGGCGCCGGGGGCCCCGACGACCTCACCCCGCCGCGTGCGGCGGGTGATGGGTCAGACGGCGGGACCACGGAGCCCGCCAGCCAGCCGGCATCCGCCTCCGACGTCCTGGGCGCCGCCCTCGGCGATGCGGCACGACGCGCGGGGCTCGACCCCGCCGAGGGCAGGAGCACCGGCCACGTGGTGTGGTCGGCGATGGGCGGCTGGCGCGGCATCCTGGAATCCGTCCTTCCCGGACTGGTGTTCCTGCTCACCTGGACGCTCACGTACGACCCCGATCCCGATGTGCGGGCGGGCAACCTCCCGCTGAGCCTCGGACTGTCGGTCGGCCTCGCGGCCGTCTTCACCGTGGTCCGTCTCATCCAGCGGCAGTCGGCCAGCGCGGCGATCGGCGGCCTCATCGCCGCGGCCGCGGCCGCCGGACTGTCGCTGTGGACCGGCAGGGGAGAGGACAGCTTCATCCCGGGCTTCCTCACCAATACGCTCTACGGCACCGCCTTCCTGGTCTCGGCGCTCGTCGGATGGCCCCTGATCGGGCTCGCCGTCGGCTTCCTCATGGGCGAGGGCACGGCCTGGCGCGCCGACAAGCGCAAGCGGCGCGTCTTCTTCTGGCTCTCCATCGCGTGGGCGTCGCTGTTCGCCCTGCGCCTGATCGTGCAGGTGCCGCTGTACTTCGCCGGCGACGTCACGGCGCTGGGGACGCTCAAGCTGATCATGGGCCTGCCGCTGTTCGCGCCGCTCGTCGCGGTCACGTGGCTCGCCGTGCGCGCGCTCTACCCTCGCTCGCCGAAGTGATACATTTATCTCGACATCAAGATAGTTTTCCGCCGCACCGTTAGGTCGTCCTCACTAGCCGAGCGATCACCCGCGGGGGAAGATGGGGATGCCGGACTCCGGCACGATCCCGCCGCCGACGAAGGAGACAGACGTGTCCACGGTTGACAGCTTCGGTGCCAAGAGCACCCTGACGGTCGGCAGCACCGACTACGAGATCTTCCGCATCGACACGGTCGCGGGCTACGAGAAGCTCCCGTTCAGCCTCAAGGTGCTGCTGGAGAACCTGCTCCGCACCGAGGACGGCGCGAACGTCACCAAGGAGCAGATCCAGGCGCTCGGCTCGTGGAACCCCGACGCCGAGCCCGACACCGAGATCCAGTTCACGCCGGCGCGCGTGGTCATGCAGGACTTCACCGGCGTCCCCTGCATCGTCGACCTCGCGACGATGCGCGAGGCGGTCACCGCGCTCGGCGGCGACCCGAGCCGGATCAACCCGCTCTCGCCGGCCGAGATGGTCATCGACCACTCCGTCATCGCCGACCTCTTCGGCCGCGAGGACGCCCTCGAGCGCAACGTCGAGATCGAGTACGAGCGCAACGGCGAGCGCTACCAGTTCCTCCGCTGGGGCCAGACGGCGTTCGACGACTTCAAGGTCGTCCCGCCGGGGACCGGCATCGTGCACCAGGTGAACATCGAGCACCTCGCCAAGGTCATCTACGACCGTGACGTGGAAGGCGTGCTCCGGGCCTACCCCGACACCTGCGTCGGCACCGACTCGCACACCACGATGGTCAACGGCCTCGGCGTGCTCGGCTGGGGCGTCGGCGGCATCGAGGCCGAGGCCGCGATGCTCGGCCAGCCGGTGTCGATGCTGATCCCGCGCGTGGTCGGCTTCAAGCTCACCGGCTCGATCCCCGCCGGCGTGACGGCGACCGACGTCGTGCTCACGATCACCGACATGCTGCGCAAGCACGGCGTCGTCGGCAAGTTCGTCGAGTTCTACGGCGAGGGCGTCGCCTCCGTGCCGCTCGCGAACCGCGCCACCATCGGCAACATGAGCCCCGAGTTCGGCTCGACCGCCGCGATGTTCCCGATCGACGACGTGACCCTCGACTACCTGCGCCTCACCGGCCGCGACGAGGAGGCCGTCGCCCTCGTCGAGGCGTACGCCAAGGAGCAGGCGCTGTGGCACGACCCCGCGCGCGAGCTCGTCTTCAGCGAGTACATGGAGCTCGACCTCTCCACCGTGGTCCCCTCGATCGCCGGTCCCAAGCGCCCGCAGGACCGCATCCTGCTCTCGGAGGCCAAGTCGCAGTTCGAGAAGGACATCGTGAACTACGCGACGCCCTCCACCTCGGACGACATCGTCGACCTCGAGTCGAAGCACTCGTTCCCGGCATCCGACCCGGGTCAGGTCCCCGGTGAAGAAGAGCCGACGACGCGCCCCGTGCACATCAACAGCGGCGCACCGGCATCGGCCTCGAAGCCTGTCAAGGTCACGACGCCCGACGGCGAGGCGTACATCCTCGACAACGGCGCGGTGACGCTCGCCGCGATCACGTCGTGCACCAACACGTCGAACCCGTCGGTCATGATCGCGGCGGGACTCCTCGCCAAGAAGGCCGTCGACAAGGGCCTCAAGCGCAAGCCGTGGGTCAAGACGACGCTCGGCCCGGGCTCGAAGGTCGTCACCGACTACTACGAGAAGTCGGGCCTCGACAAGGCGCTCGAGGGCCTGGACTTCTTCACGGTCGGCTACGGCTGCACGATCTGCATCGGCAACTCGGGTCCGCTGATCGAAGAGGTCTCGGCCGCGATCAACGACAACGACCTCGCGGTCACGGCGGTGCTCTCGGGCAACCGCAACTTCGAGGGCCGCATCAGCCCCGACGTGAAGATGAACTACCTCGCGTCGCCGCCGCTGGTCGTCGCGTACGCACTGGCCGGGTCGATGAACTTCGACTTCGAGACCGACGCCCTCGGCAAGGATCTCGACGGCAACGACGTGTTCCTGAAGGACATCTGGCCCTCGCCGGAAGAGGTCCAGCAGATCATCGACACGTCCATCTCGCGCGAGCAGTTCATCACGCAGTACGCGACGGTCTTCGAGGGCGACGAGCGCTGGAAGAACCTCCCGACGCCGACCGGTCCGGTCTTCGAATGGGACGACGACTCGACGTACGTCCGCAAGGCGCCGTACTTCGACGGCATGCAGATGGAGCTGACCCCGGTCGCCGACATCACCGGCGCCCGCGTCATGGCCACCCTCGGCGACTCGGTCACCACCGACCACATCTCGCCCGCGGGCAACATCAAGGCCGGCACCCCGGCCGCGCAGTACCTCACCGAGCACGGTGTCGCGCAGAAGGACTTCAACTCCTACGGCTCGCGCCGTGGCAACCACGAGGTCATGATCCGCGGCACGTTCGCGAACATCCGGCTCAAGAACGAGCTGGTCGCCGCGGTCAACGACGGCCAGATCGTCGAGGGCGGGTTCACGCGCGACTTCACCCAGGAGGGCGGCCCGCAGTCGTACATCTACGACGCGAGCCAGAACTACCAGGCGCAGGGCACCCCGCTCGTCGTCTTCGGCGGCAAGGAGTACGGCTCCGGCTCGTCGCGCGACTGGGCGGCCAAGGGCACGAGCCTGCTGGGCGTGAAGGCCGTGATCACCGAGAGCTTCGAGCGCATCCACCGCTCGAACCTCATCGGCATGGGCGTGGTCCCGCTGCAGTTCCCGGCCGGCGAGAGCTGGAAGTCGCTGGGCCTGGACGGTACCGAGGTCGTCTCGATCGCCGGGCTCGAGCAGCTCAACGAGGGCGTGACCCCGAAGACGGTCCGCGTCACCGCCGAGCCGAGCGAGTTCTCGCCCGCGGGCAAGCAGACGGTCGAGTTCGACGCGGTCGTCCGCATCGACACGCCCGGTGAGGCCGACTACTACCGCAACGGCGGCATCCTGCAGTACGTGCTGCGTTCGCTGGTCTGACAGCTGATTCACGGGGGACCGGATGCCGCGGCATCCGGTCCCTCGTTCATGCCCGGGTAGACTTGCAGAGCCCTTCCGGGGCCGGAAAGGAGCGGGGATGTCGCTGTTGTCGTCCATCGCCGGACCCCGTGACCTCGACGCGCTGAGTATCGATCAGCTCGAGCAGCTCGCGGACGAGGTCCGTGGCTTCCTCGTCGAGAACGTCGCACGCACCGGTGGTCACCTCGGACCGAACCTCGGTGTCGTGGAGCTCACGATCGCGCTGCACCGCGTGTTCGACTCGCCGAACGACCCCATGATCTTCGACACCGGGCATCAGTCGTACGTGCACAAGCTGCTCACGGGCCGCCAGGACTTCTCCCGCCTGCGCTCGCGCGGCGGGCTCGCCGGCTACCCGCAGCGGTCCGAGAGCGCGCACGACGTCGTCGAGTCCTCTCACGCCTCCAGCTCGCTCAGCTGGGCGGACGGCGTCTCACGCGCGCTCACCCGCACCGGCCGCAAGGACCGTCACGTCGTCGCCGTCGTCGGCGACGGCTCGCTGACCGGCGGCATGACGTGGGAGGCGCTCAACAACATCTCCGATGACAATGACCGCAACCTGGTCATCGTCGTCAACGACAACGGCCGGTCGTACGCTCCCACGATCGGCGGCATGGCGCGCTACCTGAACCGCGTGCGGACCGCGGACTCGTACCGCAACCTGCACCGCGGCTCCGACACGCTGTTCCGCAAGCTCGGACCGGCAGCCCGGGCCGTGTATCGCGGGGTCCGCGGCGGCACGCACGGGTTCCTGTCGCGCTTCACGAACAACGCCGCCCTGTACTCGAACCTCGACATCAAGTACCTCGGCCCGGTGGACGGCCACGATCTGCCGACGCTCATCGAGACACTCGAGCTGGCGAAGGAGTACGGCGCGCCCGTCATCGTCCACGCCATCACCGAGAAGGGCCGCGGCTACGCGCCCGCGCTGTCGGACGAGGCCGACCAGTTCCACGCGGTGGGCAAGATCGATCCGATCACCGGAGAGGCGCTGGGCTCTTCGGGGGGCCTCGCGTGGACCGATGTCTTCGCCGATGAGCTCGTGCACGTGGGCGACGCACGCGAGGACGTCATCGCCATGACCGCGGCGATGCTCCGGCCGACCGGCCTGCTCCCGTTCGCGCAGCGGTTCCCCGACCGGGTCTACGACGTGGGCATCGCCGAGCAGCACGCCGTCGCCTCGGCGGCCGGCCTCGCCTTCGGAGGTCTGCACCCCGTGGTCGCGATCTACGCGACGTTCATGAACCGGGCGTTCGACCAGGTGCTGATGGATGTCGCGCTCCACAAGGCCGGAGTCACCTTCGTGCTCGACCGCGCCGGCGTCACCGGGCCGGACGGACCGAGCCACCACGGCATCTGGGACCTCGCGATGCTGCAGATCGTGCCGCACATCCGGATCGCGGTGCCGCGCGACGAGGCGCGCCTGCGCGAGGCGCTGCAGGAGGCGGTGACCGTCGACGACGCGCCGACGGTGATCCGGTTCCCGAAGGGCGCAGTGAGCCCCGAGTTGCCCGCGGTCGACCGGCTGGCGGACGGCGTGGACGTGCTGGTCCGCTCCGAGGCGCAGGATGTGCTGCTCGTCGGCATCGGACCCATGGCGCACACGGCCGTCGACGTGGCGGAGCGCCTGCGGGCGCAGGGCATCGGCGCCACGGTGGTCGACCCCCGGTGGGTCGTGCCGGTGCAGCCGTCGATCATCGAGCTGGCGGCATCCCACCGTCTCGTCATCACCATCGAGGACGGCATCCGCGTGGGCGGCATCGGCACGCGCGTGCGCCAGGTCCTGCGCGAGGCCGGAGTCGACACCGCGGTGGACGAGCTGGGCGTGCCGGACGAGTTCATCGACCATGCGAGCCGTGAGCAGATCCTCGAGGACGCCGGGCTCACGCCCGCCAAGATCGCGCAGGACGTGGTGGCCCAGGTGCTCGGCACCCGCATCCCCGTGGCCCGGGGCGCGCAGACCACAGAGATCCCGACGATCCCCGATCTCGCACGCACCCGCGAGGAGCGCGGCTAGCCGAGTCCGCTCGCCTGCGCGGGGCGTGAAAGCATGGCGGGGTGACATCCTCCAACCTCACCCGTGACGAGACGGCGGTGCGCTCCCAGCGCATCCGGCTGGACGCCGTCGAGATCGACCTCGACCTGCGCGACGCACCCGATCCGGCGGCGCCGACCTTCCCGACGACGGCGACGCTCACGTTCACCGCGACCGGGGAGGAGACCTGGCTCGACTTCCTGGGGGAGGCCGTCGACAGCGTGACCGTCAACGGCGCGTCACGCGACGTGGAGTGGGACGGCGCCCGCATCCGCATCGGCGGCCTCACGTGGCACAACGTCGTGACCATCAGGGCGCGAGGGCGGTACAGCAGCTCCGGCGAGGGTCTGCACCGCTTCCGAGACCCGGTCGACGATGCGGTCTACCTCTATACCCAGTACGAGCCCGCCGATTCCCGGCGCGTGTACCCCGTCTTCGAGCAGCCCGACATGAAGGCGCGCTGGCGGTTCACCGTGAGCGCCCCGGCGGGGTGGCACATCCTGTCGAACGGCCCCGAAGTCGCGCGCGAGGACGTCGCCGGAGGGGTGCGCGTGCGCTTCGCCGAGACGCTGCCGCTGTCGAGCTACATCACGGCGGTCGCGGCGGGTCCCTACCATCGTGTGGACGGCGAGTGGCGTGACGCCGATCGCACCGTGCCGCTGGGGGTGCTGTGCCGCGCCTCCCTCGCACGCCACCTCGACGCGGACGAGATCCTCGACATCACCCGGCGCGGGCTGGAGTTCTTCGAGCGCGCCTTCGCGTACCCGTACCCGTGGGGGAAGTACGACCAGATCTTCGTCCCCGAGTACAACCTCGGGGCGATGGAGAACCCCGGACTCGTGACCTTCACGGAGAGCTACGTCTTCCGGGGCGCGTCCACGGCCGCCCAGCACGAGGGCCGGGCGAACACGATCCTGCACGAGATGGCGCACATGTGGTTCGGCGACCTCGTGACGATGCGCTGGTGGGACGACCTGTGGCTCAAGGAGTCCTTCGCCGACTTCATGGGAGCGCACGCGGCCGTCGCCGCCGGCGGATTCCCGGACGCGTGGGTGACGTTCGCCAGCCGCCGCAAGGGCTGGGCGTACGTGCAGGACCAGCTGCCGACGACGCACCCGATCGTCGCCGACATCCCCGACCTCGAGGCGGCCAAGCTGAACTTCGACGGCATCACGTACGCGAAGGGCGCGTCGGTTCTCAAGCAGCTCGTGGCGTTCGTGGGGGAGGAGGCCTTCTTCCGCGGGGCACAGCGCTACTTCGCCGATCACGCCTTCGGCAACACGACCCTGCCCGACCTGCTGTCCGCCCTCGAGGCGGAATCGGGTCGAGATCTGACGGCGTGGAGCCGAGCCTGGTTGCAGACCAGTGGACTGTCGGAGATCGCTGTGGAACGGGATGGCGTGCATCCCCCGGTGCTCACGCAGACCGACCCGCGTCCTCATCGGCTCACCTGCGGACTCTTCGCCATCGACGACGGGCGCCTCGAGCGACAGGGAGGGCTGGATGTCGACGCCGTCGACGAGCGCACACCGCTGCCGGGGACGATCGGCGACGGCATCGAGCTCGTGCTCCCGAACGTCGACGACCGCACCTACGCGAAGGTCCGTCTGGACGCCGGATCGACGGACGCCGCTGCGACTCACCTGTCCACCGTCGCGGACCCCGTCGCGCGGGCGGTGATCTGGGCGTCGCTGTGGAACGCCACGCGCGACGGCGAGCTGGCCGTCACGCGGCTCGTCGGCATCGTCTCGCGGCATGGGGTACACGAGTCGAACATCGCGCTCCTCACCGATGCGCTCTCTCATGCGCACGTCGCCATCGGCCGGTACGCCGCCGCGGACGCCCGCGCCTCGCTCGCGACCGCATGGCTCGACACCTGCTGGAACGCGCTCTGGGATGCCGAACCGGGCTCCGACGCCCAGCTGGCGTGGGCGCGCGCCCTCGCCGCCGCGGCGGCCCGGTCCGCCGGCAGGGCCGAGCAGATCCGCGCGATCCTGGCCCGCACCGCCCCGGCGCCGGACGGCCTTCCGCTCGACCCCGAGCTGCGCTGGGCGTGGCTGATCGCGTTGGCCGCGACGGGCTACGCGACAGCGGAGGATGCCGATGCCGAACTCGCCGCCGATCCGACGGCGCAGGGCCACGTCGCGCACCGGACGGCGCTCGCGGCCCGCCCCGACGCCGCCGTGCGGGCAGCGGCCTGGCACGCCGCCTGGGAGGACGAGGGCCTGACGAACGATCACCTCGCGGCGACCATCGCGGGCGTGCGGGCCGGCGATCGACGAGACCTCATCGCCGTGCACGACGAGGACTACTTCGCCCGGATCCGTCCGGCGTGGGCCGCGCGCAGCATCGAGATCGCACGACGGCTGGTGATCGGGCTCTTTCCCGCCTCGGACTCGCTCGACGACGTCGACTCCTGGCTGGACGGCAATCCGGACGCACCGGCCGCGCTCCGTCGTCTCGTGATCGAGCAGCGCGACGGTCTCGCGCGGGAGCTGCGGGTCCGCGCCGCGCAGCCGACCGCCCTCTGACGACGGGCCGCCGCAGACGCAGGTGACCCCGGGCACCGCCCGGGGTCACCACGTGTCGACGAGCGTCAGCTCGCGATCCCGCGGATGGGCGGGTGGTGGAACGTGTCTCCGAACACCCGCTCGGAGGCACCCTCGCGGTCGAGGTAGGGCGAAGCGCCACCGTCGATGAACGGCCAGCCCGCGCCGAGGATGAGGCAGAGGTCGATGTCTTCGACCTCGGGCACGACGCCCTCGTCCAGCATGATCCTGATCTCCTGCGCGAGGCCGTCCTGCACGCGCTGCAGGATGGTCGCCAGGGACGCAGGGGACGAGCCGACGGCGGGCTTCAGCACCTTCTCGGCGGCCTTCGTCCAGCCGGTGACCCGACCGCCCTTGTCCTTCTCCACGACCTCCGGCAGCTCGGCCAGCGCGTGGAAGTTCTCGTTCGCGTAGAAACGGTCCGGGAAGGCCCGCACCATCGTGTCCTGCACGTGCGCGGCGACCTTCCAGCCGACCAGGTCGATCAGCTGGAACGGCCCCATGGGCAGACCCAGCGGAGCGAACGCCTTCTCGACGTCGGCGACGGGGGTTCCCTCGTAGACGGCGCGCGCGGCTTCGCCCATGACCTTCGCCAGGAGCCGGTTCACCACGAACCCCGGCGCGTCGGCGGTCAGCACCGCGTTCTTGCCCAGGCCCTTCGCAACGACGAACGCCGTCGACAGTGCGGCGTCGGCCGTGTGCGGCGTCTTCACGATCTCGATGAGCGGCATGACCGCGACCGGGTTGAAGAAGTGGAAGCCCACGAGTCGCTCGGGGTGGGCGAGCTTCGCGCCGATCTCCTCGACCGACAGCGACGAGGTGTTGGTGGCGAGGATGGCGTCCTCGGCGATGATCTGCTCGATCTCACCGAAAACCTGCTGCTTGACGCCGACCTCTTCGAACACGGCCTCGATCACGAAGTCGCAGTCGGCGTACCGGCTCTTGTCAGTGGTGCCCGTGACGAGCGCGCGCAGCTTGTTCGCGGTGTCGCCGTCGAGCCGGCCCTTGGCCTCGAGCTTGCCGATCTCGTCGTGGATGTACGCCACGCCCTTGTCGACGCGCGCCTGGTCGAGGTCGGTGATGAGCACCGGCACCTGCAGCTTGCGCACGAACAGCAGCGCGAACTGGCTGGCCATGAGTCCGGCGCCGATGATGCCGACCTTCGTGACCTTCTTCGCCAGGGCCTTGTCCGGCGCGCCGACCGGGCGCTTCGCCCGCTTCTGGACGAGGTCGAAGGCGTACATCGACGCGGCGAACTGGTCGCCGGCGACGAGCTCGGCCAGCGCCTCGTCCTCACGCGCGAAGCCCTCCGCCTTGGTGCCCGACTTCGCCTTCTCGAGCAGTTCGAGCGCGACGTACGGGGACTTCGGCACGGTGCCGATCTTCGACTCGAGCATGCCGCGCGCCATCTTGATGGCGACCGGCCACTTGACCGCCCGCTCGATCTTGCCCGGCTCGTTCTTGCGGTCGACCTTGATCTTCCCGCCCAGCACGCCGTCGGCCCACGCGAGCGAGTCCTCGAGGTAGTTCGCGGCGGGGAAGATCGCGTCGACGATGCCGTAGTCGAACGCCTGCTGAGGCTTCAGCATGCGGTTCTGCTTGAGGGGGTTCGAGATCACGACCTCGAGTGCGTTCTCGATGCCGATGAGGTTGGGGAGGAGGTACGCGCCGCCCCATCCCGGGATGATGCCCAGGAACACCTCGGGCAGCGCGATGGCGGCGGCCGAGGCATCCACCGTCCGGTACGTGCTGTTGAGCGCGATCTCGAGGCCGCCGCCGAGCGCGAGCCCGTTCACGAAGGCGAAGGTCGGCACGCCGAGCTCGGACAGCTGCCCGAAGACCTTGTGGCCGAGCTGCGCCACCATGCGGGCGTCGTCCTTCGAGCCGACCTTGCCGATGTCGGACAGGTCGGCGCCGGCGGCGAGGATGTACTGCTTGCCGGTGATGCCGACCGCCTGGATCTCGCCGGCGGCCGCCCGGGTCTTGAGTGCCGCGAGGGTCTGGCCGAGCTGGAACATCGTGGCGGGGCCGAGCGTGTTCGGACGCGTGTGGTCCCGGCCGTTGTCGAGCGTGACGAGGGCGAGCACCTTCCCGGAGGGGAGGCGGATGTCGCGTACCCGCGAGTGCGTGATCACCTCGCCGTCGGTCGTCGCGAGGATGGGGGAGAAGTCGATGTCGTCGTAGTTCGTCATGCCGCGCTTACTTCCGCTTCTTTCCGTCGAAGTGGGGGTTCTCCCAGATGACCGAGCCACCCTGCCCCAGGCCCACGCACATCGCCGTGAGGCCGTAGCGGACATCGGGGCGCTCCGCGAAGTGCGCGGCGAGCTGGATCATCAGGCGCACGCCCGATGCGGCGAGCGGGTGACCGAACGCGATCGCGCCGCCCCAGGGGTTGACGCGCGGGTCGTCGTCGGCGATGCCGAAGTGGTCGAGCAGCGAGATCACCTGGATCGCGAACGCCTCGTTCAGCTCGAACAGGCCGATGTCGTCGATCGTGAGTCCGGCCTTCTTGAGGGCCTTCTCGGTCGACGGGATCGGGCCGATGCCCATGATCTCGGGCTGCACCCCCGCGAAGGCGAACGACACGAGCCTCATCTTGGGCTTCAGGCCGAGCTCCTTGACGGCGCCCCCGCCGGCCAGCAGCGACATGGTCGCACCGTCGGTGAGCGGCGACGACGTGCCGGCGGTCACGCGGCCGTGGGGACGGAACGGCGTCTTGAGCGCCGCCAGGTCGTCCATCGTCGTCTGCGGCCGGCGGCCCTCGTCCTCGGTCGCCAGCGCCCACGAGCCCTCGCCGTCCTTGATCGCCACCGGCACGAGGTCGGGCTGGATCTTTCCGGCGTCGTACGCGGCCTGCACCTTGTGCTGGCTCAGCATGCCGTAGCGGTCGGAGCGCTCCTTGGTGAGGTGCGGGAACCGGTCGAAGATGCGCTCGGCCGTGACGCCCATGTTGAGCGCGCCCGGGTCCACCATCTTCTCGGCGACGAACCGCGGGTTCGGGTCGGCGTTGCCGCCGATCGGGTGGTGCCCCATGTGCTCCACCCCGCCCGCGAGCGCGACGTCGTACATGCCCATGCCGATCGAGCCCGCCATGGTGGTGACGCTCGTCATGGCGCCCGCGCACATGCGGTCGATCGCGAAGCCCGGGACGGTCTGGGGGAGCCCGGCGAGGATCGCGACGCTGCGCCCGAGGGTCAGTCCCTGGTCACCGGTCTGACTCGTCGCGGCGATCGCGACGTCGTCGATGCGGTCCTTGGGAATGCTCGCGTTGCGCTCCATGAGACCGATCGTCGCCTTGACGGCGAGGTCGTCCGCGCGGGTGTTCCAGTACATGCCCTTCTCGCCGGCGCGCCCGAAGGGGGTGCGCATTCCATCGACGAAGAAGACGTCCGAGATCTCGGCCACTCTGCCTCCAAAAGTTGGGATGACGCCAGCCTAGGGAGAGCGGTCGGACCGCCTGGAATCGGGTGGGGGAAACCTACGAAGCGGTTTCGGACGCCTCTGCGGGGGCTTGCACGGATCCCACAAAGGCATCGACGATCACCTGTGCAGTCTGCGCAATCTGCCATGGTCGTGCGCCGAGTGAGGCGAGGGCTTCGCCGACGGATGCCGCGGTCAGCGGCTGCGGGGGCGTCCAGGCGACGCGGCGCAGCAGCTCGGGGGTGAGCAGGTTCTCGGTCGGCATGCGCAGCTCGTCGGCGCGCTGCTCGACGACCGGCCGCGCCGCCTTCAAGCGCGCGTCGGCCTCGGGATTGCGGTCGCCCCACGCGCGCGGCGGCGGCAGGGTGTCGCCGCCGGTGGCGCGCTCCAGCGGCAGCTGGGTCGCCGCGCGGCCGGCCTCGATCGCCGCCCACCAGCGGTCCAGCTGGGTGCGGCTGGCCCGCCCGGTGAACTCCTTGACGGCCGCCAGCGCGCTCTTGGACTTCGGATCGGCGATCACCGCGGCGACCAGCGCCCGGTCGGGGACCAGGCGCCCCGGCGCGACGTCCTCCTGGCGCGCGTACTCCTCGCGGGCCGTCCACAGCTCGCGCGCGACGGCCAGGGCCTTCCGGCCCCGCACGGTGTGGAGGCCCGACAGCCGCCGCCAGGGCTCCTCGCGCGGTGCCTTGGGCTCGCGCTCGAGCACGGCGCGGAACTCCTCTCCGGCGAACTCGGTTTTGCCGTGCGCCACGAGTTCCTCGGCAAGCTTGTCGCGGACGTCGACGAGGTGCTCGACGTCCAGCGCGGCGTACTCGAGCCAGGACTGCGGCAGCGGACGGGTGGACCAATCCGACGCCGAGTGCGCCTTGGCGAGGGTGATGCCGAGGGTGTCCTCGACCACCGCACCCAGGCCCACGCGCTCGTGTCCCAGGAGGCGCGCCGCGAGCTCGGTGTCGAAGATCGTCGCGGGCTCGAGCCCGAGCTCCCGCAGCGACGGCAGGTCCTGGCTGGCGGCGTGCAGCACCCACTCCTCGGCCCCGATGGCCTCCTGAAGGGAGCGGAAGTCGCCGATGGGCGGCGGGTCGAACAGGAACACCCCGGCGCCGCGGCGGTAGACCTGCACCAGGTACGCGCGCTGCGAATACCGGAAGCCCGAGGCCCGCTCGACGTCGACCGCGACCGGTCCGTGCCCGTCGGCCAGCCGGCGCGCGGCGCCGGCGAGGTCGGCGACCTCGTCGATCACCGTGTACTCACCCACGTGGCGACCTGCGCGAACCGAGCATCGCGATCCCTTCCGAACCGGGCGGCAGACCCGCCAGCATGCAAACCAACTCCGCCCATGCTTCCACGTGCGGGGCGATCGCGCCTTCCGGCGACCACGACGCCCGCAGTTCGATCTGGGCTCCGTCTCCTTCGGCGGCGAGCGTTCCGAAGCCCTTGGAGAGGGTCTTGGTGGCGGTGCCCGACGCCGAGTGGAATCCGGCGTGCCGCGAGTCCAAGGCATCCGTGAGCCACGTCCACGCGACATCGGCCAGCAGCGGGTCGACACCGATCTCCGGTTCGAGCGGGGCCTGCGCGAAGCACACGATCCGCCACGGCCCGTTCCACGCCGTCGGCTCGTCGGGGTCGAACAGCAGCACGAGGCGGCCGGTTCCGTACGGAGAGGAGGCGTCGTCCGGCGACGAGCGGACGTCGCCCGCGATCGCCAGGGCGTGGGGCGCGAGTCCCTGCGGCGCCGGGATCTCGTGCACGGTGAGGTCGTCGCGGAACAGGATGGCCCGCACTCCCTCGACCGCCTGATCGAACACGCTCGATGCCGCGGGGGGACGCTGCTCTGCCACGCGGACAGACTAGAGTGATGCCTCGATGGTCGCCTCCAGGCGCGCCGCGGTGGGCGGCGCATCTCCTCTCCTCGTCGCCGGCGTGAAGGCCGCGCTCACGGTGCTGAGCGTGGCCCTGACCGGTGTCCTCGCGATCCTCGCCGCCGGGTCGGTGCGCATGGCCCGCCGGGTCGTGACCCCCGCTCGGCGCGTGCCCGACACACGGATCCTCGCACTGGACACCGCCGCGCAGACCATCACCCTGTCGCGCACCGACGACACCGCGCTGCCCGGCCGCTACGGCCTGTTCACGGCGGGCACCTCGGACTACGTCAAGCTCGGCTCGGTGCTCTCCGAGGACGCGACGAGCGTCAAGCGCAAGCTCCTCACGCACGTGTCGTCGGATGCCCGGCTCGCGCCCGATGCCGCCTTCAGCGGCTGGTACTACGACCATCCCGACCAGCTCCACCTGCCGTTCACGCCAGAGCTGATCGGATCGACGGTCGGCCCCTGCCCGGCCTGGCTCTTCCCGGCGGGCGACGGCGACACGTGGGTGATCCAGGTGCACGGCCGCGGCACCACCCGCGCCGAGTGCCTGCGGGCCGTGCCGGTCTTCCACTCGCTCGGCATCACTTCGCTCGTCGTCTCGTACCGCAACGACGGCGAGGCGCCCCGCAGCCGCACCGGCACCTACGCCCTCGGCTCCACGGAATGGCGCGACGTCGACGCGGCGGTGGGGTTCGCCCGTCGCCGCGGCGCGCGCCGGATCATCGTCATGGGCTGGTCGATGGGCGGCGCGATCGCGCTGCAGCTGTCGCTGAACTCGGCCCACCGCGACGCGATCGCGGGACTCATCCTGGAATCGCCCGTCGTGGACTGGCGCGTGGTCCTGGCCTATCAGGCGCGCGTGCAGCGCGTCCCGGCGCCGATCACGGGGCTCGCCATCGAAGCGCTGCAGGCCGAGTGGGCGACGCCGCTGACGCGCACGGGCGCCGCGATCAGGCTCGACCAGCTGGATGTGGTCGCCCGCGCGGCCGAGCTGCGGCATCCGATCCTCATCCTGCACAGCGACGACGACGGATTCGTGCCGTCGGACGCCTCGCACGACCTGTGGGCGGCGCGGCCCGACCTGGTCGAGATGCAGGTGTTCGAGGTGGCCCGGCACACCAAGCTGTGGAACTACGACCAGGAGCGCTGGACGCGGAGCATCGGCGACTGGCTCACCGCGCGCGGTCTCGCCGACGCCTGATCCGAGCCTTCAGGCGGCCGACTTCTCGCGCACCTGACGCTGCGCGCGCAGCAGCATGCCGGTCATGCCCGAGATGCGCAGCGGCGACACGACCCGCGTGAGTCCCAGCGTCTGCGGGAAATCCCCGGGCACGGCCAGTACGTCCGCCGCGCTGAGACCGGTGAGCCCCTGTGCGAGGATGCTCGCGAACCCGCGGGTCGTCGGCGCCTCGGGCGGCGCGGTGGCGTGCATCGCGACGATCCCGTCACCGCCGACATCGATGACGATGAACACCGGCGACTGGCACTCGGCGACGCGCTCGTACAGCTCGGGGTGATCCTCATACTCCGCCGGGACCGGCGGCAGCTCGTACGAGTACTCCAGCAGGAGCTGCAGCCGATCGGCTTCGGGCAGCTCCAGGAACTCGTCGCGGATCTCGGCGAGGCGCTCGGGCAGGACGGCTTCGGTCATCACCGCCATCCTCCCACGTGACCGATGCTGCGGCTCAGCGCGCGGGTGCCGCGCCCGGCTCCGCGCCGGTGACGATCGGCACGCGGACCGCGCTGCCCCATTCCGTCCACGATCCGTCGTAGTTGCGGACGTCGTCGAAGCCGAGAAGGTGCTTCAGCACGAACCAGGTGTGGCTCGACCGCTCGCCGATGCGGCAGTACGCGATGATGGCGTCGCCGTCCTGGATCCCGAGCTCGTCGCGGTAGATGGCGTCCAGCTCGGCGCGGGTCTTGAAGCCCCCGTCCGTCGCGACGGCGCGGGCCCAGGGCACGCTCTGCGCGGTGGGGATGTGACCGGCACGCAGCGCACCCTCCTCGGGGTACGCGGGCGCAGAGGTGCGCGAGCCGTCGTACTCCTCGGGGGAGCGCACGTCGATGAGGGGTCCCGCCCCGAGGTGCGCGACCACGTCGTCCTTGTACGCACGCAGCACGGTGTCGTCGCGCTCCACGACCGGATAGCGGGTCGGCACGGGGGCTGCGGCATCCGTCGTCACAGGGCGCCCCTCGGCGATCCACTTGTCACGGCCGCCGTCGAGCAGGCGGACGTCCTCGTGGCCGAACAGCGAGAACACCCACAGCGCGTAGGCCGCCCACCAGTTGTTCTTGTCGCCGTAGATGACGACGGTGTCATCGCGCGAAATGCCCTTGCGACCGAGCAGGTCGGCGAAACCCGCGCCGTCGACGTAGTCGCGGACCACGGGGTCGTTGAGCTCGGTGTGCCAGTCGACCTTCACGGCGCCGGGGATGTGGCCGGTCTCGTACAGCAGCACGTCCTCGTCGGACTCCACGACGACCAGTCCCGGTTCGCCCAGGCGCGCCTCGAGCCACTCACCGGTGACCAGGCGCCCGGGCTCTGCGTAGCCGGCGAACTTCTCGGAGGAGGTGTCGGTCTCGATGGCCATGGTGTCGCTCCTGGTCTGCGGTCGAAATGGGGTGCGCGGGATCATGCCGCGCGAGGCGGGCGCACGCGGGCGCCGGTAGAGTTGAACCGTCGCCTCCGACCTTAGATTCCCGGCCGGGTGAGCACAGCACGCGAGTAATGCTCCGTCACCGGAACCCGATGAAGACTCCGCGCCGTCCTCCCGCGCCCTCCGACAGAGGATCCGCATGACCGTCTCCGCCACTCGCACCGGCGTCGTCCACCTCGTGGAGCGGGCTCCCCAGCTCGCCGGCGCCGAGATGGTCGCGGCGCTCGTGCCGCCGCCGCAGTTCGCCGACGCGACCTTCGACACATATCGCGCCGACCCCGCGTACCCCTCGCAGCAGCAGGCCAAAGACCTGCTCATGGCGTTCTCCGGCGCCGCGGCCCCGGTCAAGGGCGGCCTCTTCCGCCGCGCCAAGCGGCCCGAGATCAAGCCCGGGGTGTATCTGGACGGCGGGTTCGGCGTCGGCAAGACCCACCTTCTGGCCGCGGTCTACCACGCGATGCCGGCACGCCGGAAGTACTTCGGCTCGTTCATCGAGTACACGGCCCTCGTCGGCGCGCTCGGCTATCAGAACACCGTCGAGCTGTTCCGCGGCGCCGATCTGCTCTGCATCGACGAGTTCGAGCTGGACGACCCGGGCGACACCATGGTCATGACACGCCTGCTCGGCGAGCTCGTGGCGTCGGGGACGCGCCTGGCCGCGACATCCAACACCCCGCCGAACGCGCTGGGCGAGGGCCGATTCGCCGCGCAGGACTTCCTCCGCGAGATCCACGCCATGGCGTCGAGCTTCCAGACGGTGCGCATCGACGGGACCGACTACCGCCATCGTGCCGTCGACGGCCACGCGCAGGTACTCGACGGGCCGCGATATCAGACGGCGATCGCGGATGCCGCGACCACCGGACTCGCGTCGGACGATGCCTTCGAAGCCCTCGTCGGCCATCTCGCGCAGGTGCACCCGTCGCGCTACATCCGCCTCATCGAGGACCTCTCCCTGGTGGGTCTGCGCGATGTTTCGCCGTTCACCGACCAGTCGGCCGCGCTGCGGTTCGTCGCGTTCATCGACCGCGTCTACGACGCCCAGCTGCCCATCCGGGCCACGGGGATCTCGCTCGATCTCGTCTTCCCGGAGGAGATGCTCGCCGGCGGGTATCGCAAGAAGTACCTCCGCGCGATCTCGCGTCTGGTGGCGTCGACGCTCGCCTGATCGGGCATCTCACGCGTGACTCGCGGCCGCCGTTCGGCACGCCGAAACACGATGTTTACGTGCGCGCCCGCCACGTAACGAAGCAGAAACACGGGCCGTCCGCCAGCGGTAACGGACCGTAGCCACACTGGGGGAACCCGACGCTACACCTGCGTCCCTGCAGAGAGGTTCTCCCTGAGATGGATCAAGGCAACACCGCATTCATCCTGATATGCGCGGCGCTCGTCCTTCTGATGACGCCTGGACTCGCGTTCTTCTACGGCGGACTCGTCAAGGCGAAGAGCGTCATCAGCATGATGATGCTCAGCTTCGGCGCGCTCGGCCTGATCGGCGTGCTGTGGGTCGTCTACGGCTACGCGATCGCGTTCCCCGGTTCTGAGGGCCTCGTCGCCCCGTGGTCGATCGACTGGAACAACATCGGCCTGTCGGCGCTCATCGAGGTGCCGGAGGGCTCGGCCTACCCGCCGCTCGCCTTCGTGGCCTTCCAGGCGACGTTCGCCATCCTCACCGTCGCTCTCGTCTCGGGCGCCATCGCCGACCGTGCGAAGTTCGGCTCGTGGATGATCTTCGCGGCCATCTGGGCCACGATCGTCTACTTCCCGGTGGCGAGCTGGGTGTTCAACTTCGGGCTCGCCGAGGACGGCAGCTTCGCCTACGGCGGCTGGATCACGTACGGCATGCAGGAGTGGTTCGGCGTCGGCGCGATCGACTTCGCCGGCGGCACCGCCGTCCACATCAACGCCGGTGCGGCCGCTCTGGCGCTCGCCCTCGTGCTCGGCAAGCGCCTGGGCTTCCAGAAGGGCGTCCACGTCCCGCACAACCCGCCGTTCGTGCTCCTGGGCGCCGGTCTCCTGTGGTTCGGCTGGTTCGGCTTCAACGCAGGCTCCGAGCTCGCCGCCGACGGCACCGCCGCACTCGCGTTCGTCAACACGATCGCCGCTCCGGCCGCCGCGCTGCTGGCGTGGCTCGTCGTCGAGAAGATCAAGGACGGCAAGCCCACGTCGGTCGGCGCCGCCTCGGGTGCCGTCGCCGGTCTCGTCGCGATCACGCCGGCCTGCGCGTCGCTGACGCCGATCTGGGCCATCGTCCTCGGCCTCGTCGCCGGTGCGGTCTGCGCCCTGGCGATCGAACTGAAGTTCAAGTGGGGCTTCGACGACTCGCTCGACGTCGTGGGCATCCACCTCGTCGGCGGCCTCATCGGCACGCTCTACCTGGGCTTCTTCGCCACGAACACGGGCCTCATCTACAGCGGCAACCTCACGCAGCTGATGGTGCAGGCGATCGCCGCCATCGCGGTGCTGGTCTACTCGTTCGTGCTGGCCTACGGCATCGGGTTCGTCATCGAGAAGACGCTCGGCTTCCGTGTGAAGAACGAGGACGAGGTGGCGGGCATCGACACCGTCGTCCACGGCGAGGAGGGCTACGTGCTCGAGGGCGCCCGCGCCTGAGCCGGCTCTCCGTCCGAAGGGGCGTCGCGGTTCCCCCCACCGCGGCGCCCCTTCGCCGTGCGCGGGCGGCTGCCGCGCTCGCGGGGTCCGCCGCCCCGCCGCTCGTAAGATGTCGAGCGTGACACGGCACAGCGGTCTGCGCGGCGTCCTGGACGCCATCCTCCGGCCCCGCTCCCGCGCGACGGCCACGGCGGCCGTCCCACGGGCTGCCGCTCGCGGCGGCACGGCCACCGTCGAGGTGCCGCCGCCCGGTGCTGATGCGCTGCGCATCACCTACGCGCCGGATCGAGACGGCGACCCCGACGCCGGTGAGATCGTATGGACCTGGGTGCCGTACGACGAGAACGACGGCCGTGGCAAGGACCGGCCGGTGCTCGTCATCGCGCGGCAGAGCACCGACCGGGTGTACGCCGTCCGCCTCACGAGCAAGGCGCACGACCGGGACCGCGACTACCTCGCGATCGGGCCGGGGGAGTGGGACCCCCAGGGCCGGCCCTCCTGGATCGACATCGAGCAGCTCTACAGCGTCCACACAGACGGCATGCGGCGCGAGGCATCCGCCCTCGATCTGGATCG
Organism: Microbacterium sp. M3; assembly: GCF_033548675.1. Taxonomy (NCBI): domain Bacteria; kingdom Bacillati; phylum Actinomycetota; class Actinomycetes; order Micrococcales; family Microbacteriaceae; genus Microbacterium; species Microbacterium sp. M3. The sequence continues at coordinate 380,025 of NZ_JAWTZT010000002.1, read as the reverse complement.
ATTCGCTCGCGTCGCGGACGCCCTGCATCGTCGCTACGGCTGGAAGGCGGGCGCCTGACGCGACGCACTCTGCGCAGAAGGCCCGGTCACTCGCGTGACCGGGCCTTCTCGTGGTGGGCGATACCAGACTCGAACTGATGACCTCTTCCGTGTGAAGGAAGCGCGCTACCAACTGCGCCAATCGCCCGTGCCCCGCAGGGGGACGAGAAACGATCCTACCGGATGCGCGGGCGTGCCTCGAACCACTTGGGCGAGACACGCGCGGGGCGCGTCCGGTTTTGCATGATCGCGAGGATCGGCTAGAGTCTTTCAAGTGCCCGGGATGCGAATCCCGGAAACGAAATGCGGATGTAGCGCAGTTGGTAGCGCATCACCTTGCCAAGGTGAGGGTCGCGAGTTCGAGTCTCGTCATCCGCTCGAGTGCAGGGATTCCTCTGGGGAGTCACGGCACGTGGGGTCAAACCACACGCGGTGGCGTGGCCGAGCGGCTAGGCACCGGCCTGCAAAGCCGTTTACACGGGTTCGAATCCCGTCGCCACCTCACCGACAACTGAACAGCCTCTTTAGGCGCGATTGGCGCAGCGGTAGCGCGCTTCCCTGACACGGAAGAGGTCACTGGTTCGATCCCAGTATCGCGCACCACCTGAAACCCCCGGGCACACCGGGGGTTTCGTCGTTCCAGACCCCGTCCGGCCGGCCGGGCCGTCACATCGCGTCGCGCGGCTTGGTCAGGCCTCGCACGGTCACGAGCGCGATCAGCACGATGCCGAGGGCCAGCGCGACCAGGCCGAACAGCTGAGACGCGGCGTGCAGCGGCCAATCCAGCCGGTTGAGGACGCTCACCACGCCGAACATGACCGGGACGAGCAGGATGATCCCCAGCGCCGGGCCGCCGGTCCATGAGCGGGGCATCGGCCAGGTCGCCCACAGCAGCATCCCCGCGCCGACGAGCACGAGTGCACCGGTCCACGGGAGCGCGTCGTCGATGTCCATGTGGTGGCCGAAGCCGCGACGGCTGCGGAAGGTGAGGACGGGCCCCACCACCACGAGAAGCAGACCGATGATGTAGACCGTCGTACGACGCGCATCCGGGCGCGGGCCCGGCTCGACGCGCTCGGCCTCCCGACCGATCCGCGACGAGCGGTTCCGAGAGCCTCGGCGGCGACGCGACATGGATCTCCTTCTGCGGTCAGGACGCGCGCGACACGGCGACGTCACCGCTCGAGGGTAACCGCCGGGGCACGCGGGTCACTTCACATGGCGCGCGGGATAGACCTCCCGGATGCGCTCGCGGAAGAACCGGCCGGCGCTCTCCGCCTGCAGGAGTCCCTCGTGGACGGAGCGCGGTACCGCGAAGTACTCGTAGATCTCGCCCGACGTGAACTCCAGCTCGAGCACCGCGGTGCTCGCGTCGTAGCCGGCGCTCGCGATCGCGGCCGACTCCAGCTGCTTCCGCTTCATCGGCCCGACGCTACGCCTCCCGCGGTCCGCCCGGGGCGATGCGCGCCGTGATCGCGGAGGTTCAGCACCGCGGAGACCCGCGCCACGATGGCGTCCCCGCGAGGTAGCCGGCGGGGCGGGCGCCCCGGATACACTCGGGGGATGGAACTCGTCCGGTCGACCGCCGCTGCGGCAGTGCAGACCGGCACGCGAACGCTCGGCGCCTGAGCGGGCGGGGCGCGAGGCGCGCCCGAAGCTGAGTAGCCTTGATCCGAGCCATTCCCAGGAGAGTTTCCGTGACTGACGCTGTGTCCTACCCCGCCGACGGCTTCGCCCTCTACCCCGATCGCTCCGTGGTCGCGCTCCGCGTGAACGGCGAGCTGAAAGACCTCGCGACGGTGGTGAACGAGACGGATGCCGTCGAGCCGGTCACCATCGGCAGCCCCGACGGGCTGAACATCCTGCGCCACTCCGCGGCGCACGTGCTCGCGCAGGCCGTGCAGCGCATCAATCCGCAGGCGAACCTCGGCATCGGCCCGCCGATCACCGACGGCTTCTACTACGACTTCGGCGTGGAGCAGCCCTTCACGCCTGAAGACATCAAGGCCATCGACAAGGAGATGCAGCGCATCGTCCGCGAGGGTCAGCGGTTCGTCCGCCGAGTCGTCACCGACGAGGAGGCGCGCGCCGAGCTCGTCGACGAGCCGTTCAAGCTCGAGCTCATCGGTCTCAAGGGCGGGGGAGCCGAGAAGACCGAAGGCGCGTCGGTGGAGGTCGGTGCCGGCGAGCTCACGATCTACGACAACGTCGACCGCGACGGCCAGACGGTCTGGAAGGATCTCTGCCGCGGCCCGCACCTGCCGAACACCCGCATGATCGGCAATGGCTGGGCCCTGCAGCGCATCGCCGGCGCGTACTGGCGCGGCAGCGAGAAGAACCCGCAGCTCCAGCGCATCTACGGCACCGCGTGGCCGAGCAAGGACGAGCTGCGGGCGTACCAGACCCGCCTCGAAGAGGCGGCCAAGCGGGACCACCGCAAGCTGGGCAAGGATCTCGACCTCTTCTCGTTCCCCGACGAGATCGGCTCCGGCCTGTCGGTGTGGCATCCCCGCGGGGGTGTCGTGCGCGGTGAGATGGAGCAGCACGCGCGTCGCCGCCATATCGAGGGCGGCTACACCTACGTGTACACGCCGCACATCTCGAAGGAAGACCTCTTCCTCACCTCGAACCACCTCGTCACCTACAAGGAGGGCATGTTCCCGCCCATCGTGATGGACGAGGAGCGCGACGAGCACGGCGGGATCGTCAAGCACGGCCAGGACTACTACCTGAAGCCGATGAACTGCCCGATGCACATCCTCATCTACAAGGAGCGCGCGCGCAGCTACCGCGACCTGCCGATGCGCCTCGCCGAGAACGGCACGGTGTACCGCAATGAGCTGTCGGGCGCCCTGCACGGTCTCACCCGCGTGCGCGGCTTCACGCAGGACGACTCGCACCTGTTCGTCACGCCCGAGCAGCTGGAGGAGGAGGCGACCCGGGTCCTCCAGTTCGTCATCTCGATGCTGCGCGACTTCGGCCTGGACGACTTCGAGCTCGAGCTGTCGATGCGTGACGACGAGAAGGACAAGTGGATCGGCTCGGACGAGTTCTGGGACTACTCCACCAACGCCCTGCGCAACGTCGCGGTCGCGAGCGGCCTGAAGCTCACCGAGGTGCCCGGCGAGGCGGCGTTCTACGGCCCGAAGATCGACCTCAAGACCCGCGATGCGATCGGTCGCACGTGGCAGCTGTCGACCGTGCAGGTCGACCCCAACCTGCCCGAGCGCTTCGAGCTCGAGTACACGGACCGCGACGGCCAGAAGAAGCGGCCGATCATGATCCACCGCGCGCTGTTCGGCTCGATCGAGCGCTTCTTCGCGATCCTGCTCGAGCACTACGCGGGCGCCTTCCCGGTGTGGCTGTCTCCGGTGCAGGTCGTCGGCATCCCCGTCGCCGAGGACTTCGCGGACTACCTGGGCGAGGTCATCGATCAGCTGCGAGCCGAGGGCGTCCGCGCCGAGCTCGACCACTCCGACGACCGGATGCAGAAGAAGATCCGCACACACACGACCCAGAAGGTGCCGCTGCAGCTCATCGCGGGCGCGCAGGACCAGTCCGCCGGCACGGTGTCGTTCCGTTTCCGCGACGGCACGCAGGAGAACGGGGTCCCGGTCGCGGATGCGATCCGACGCGTCCGCGCGTCGATCGCCTCCCACGCGCTGGTCGACTCGGCCGAGGACTTCGCGTGAGCGACGACCCGCTGGCGGGGACTCGCGAACGGGAAGTCCCGGTTCCTGAGCCTGTCGAAGGGCGCGCCAGCGACGACGCGGCCGGGCCCGGCGTTCCCCACGGGGGCGCCGACCCGGCGCTCGTCGATGCGGCGACCCTGCCCGGAGTTCCGGACGAGTTCCAGCGCCTGTGGACGCCCCACCGCATGGCGTACATCCAGGCCGGCCCCGAAGTGCTGCGGCACGACTGCCCGTTCTGCGAGGCGCCGCGCAAATCTGACGAGGACGGCCTCATCGTCGTCCGCGGCGTCACGGCCTACGCGCTGCTCAATCTGTTCCCGTACAACTCCGGCCACCTGCTGGTGTGCCCGTACCGGCACATCGCGACCTACGACCAGGCCACCGAGGAGGAGGTCGCCGAGATCGGCGCGCTGACGCAGCAGGGCATGCGCGTGCTGCGCCAGGTCTCCCGGTGCGACGGCTTCAACATCGGCATGAACCAGGGCCACGTGGCAGGTGCGGGCGTCGACGAGCACCTGCACCAGCACATCGTGCCGCGCTGGGCCTCCGACGCGAACTTCTTCCCGATCATCGCGAAGACGAAGGCGCTCCCGCAGCTGCTGGGCGACGTGCGCCGCGCCGTCGCCGACGCCTGGAGCGCCTGACGGAGGGATGACGGATGCCGCGGGCCGCGGCATCCGTCATCCACCGCGCTGGTCAGCGCACCTGCTGGACCTCGAACTGCAGGCGCGGGTGGGCGTAAGCGTCCTGCGACTCGACGAGCTGGAGTTCGCGCTCGTCCGAGGCGTGCGTGCGCTCGAGCAGGTCGTACACGCTCGAGGTGGTGCGGGCCAGGGCGTCGGCGGCGTCACCCGTGCGGCGGTAGTGCGCCGTGAAGAGCGCCGCCGTGACGTCACCCGAGCCGTTGGCCTTCATGGGGATGTGCGGAGTCTGCACGATCCAGGCACCGTCGTCGGTGACCGCGAGCATCTCGATCGTCCCCTCGGGGCGATCCGGTCGCTCGACGCTCGTGACGAGCACGGTGCGCGGACCCATGTCGCGGGCGAGGTCGGCCGAGGCGAGCGTCGACTCGAGGTCGGCGGGCTCGGTGCCGGTGAGGAACCCGAGCTCGAACTGATTGGGCGTGATGATGTCGGCAGCCGGCACGACGCGCTCGCGCAGCAGCACCGGGATCGCCGGAGCGACGAAGCACCCCGACTTGGCGTTGCCCATCACCGGATCGCAGGCGTAGACGGCGGAGGGATTGGCGGCCTTGACACGCGCGACCGCGTCGAGGATCACATCAGCGATGCCCTCGCCGCCCTGGTAGCCCGACAGCACGACGTCGATTTGCGGGAACACCCCGCGCTCTTCGATCCCGGTGATGACGTCGCGCACGTCGTCGGGACTGATGAGCGGACCGCGCCACGCGCCGTAGCCGGTGTGGTTCGAGAAGTTCACCGTGTAGACCGGCATCACCTCGACGCCGATGCGCTGGAGCGGGAAGACGGCGGCGGAGTTGCCGACGTGACCGTAGGCGACCGCGGACTGGATCGAGAGGATCTTCACCGCTCGATCATGCCACTTCCGGCTCGGCGAGCCGCCCACCCGCGGCACGCACCGACGCCGCGACGTCGCTGGCCAGGCGAGCCGCGTCGTGGGCGTCCAGGTCGTGCACAGTCAGCCGCAGGCGGTGCGAGGCGTCCTGCACGCCGAGCGCGAACTCGTCGCCGGGGCGCGCGAGCCAGCCGCGGCGCATGAGCTGCTCGCACACGCCACGCGCGGGAACCGGCAGCTCGATCCACAGGTTGAGGCCGTCGCCCGCCGCCGCCGGCATCCCGTGGTCTGCGAGCATCCCGACGAAGGCGGCGTTGCGTGCGGCGTAGTGGGCACCCGCACGCTCGATCGCCGCCATGGTCGCGGCATCCGTCACCAGAGCCAGCGTGAGGCGCTGCAGCAGGTGACTGACCCACGTCGTGCCGGGGGTCAGGCGCATCGCGAGCCGCTCGGCCGTCTCGGGATCGGATGCCGTCACCGCCAGGCACATGTCGGGTCCGAGGAACTTCGAGACCGACCTCACCAGCGCCCAGCGGCGCTGATCGGGGGTGATCAGCGAGTGGAACGGACGCCGTGACAGCAGCGAGAAGTGATCGTCCTCGACGACGAGCACGAACGGGTGATCCCGCAGGACGGCGCGCAGCTCACGCGCCCGGTGCTCCGACAGGCTGGCTCCGGTCGGGTTCTGCGCACGCGGGGTGTGCACCACCGCACGGACGCCCTGCGCGAGCGCGGCCTCGAGTCCCGCCACCGTCATGCCCTCGTCGTCGACCGGGACAGGGACCGGCCGGTATCCGCCGATGCGCACCGTGTGGATGCTGGTGAGGAAGCACGGGTCCTCGAGGGCCACCGCGTCGTCGCGGGTGAGCGCCTGCGCCAGCAGCCGCTCGACGGCGTCGGCGGCGCCGCTCGTGATCGTGAGCCGCATCTCGTTCTCGCGGGGGAGGCCGGCGCGCATCCACTCCGTCGCCCATCGCTCGAGGCCCGGGTCGATGACGGGCTCGCCGTACAGCACCGGGCGGCCCGCCATGCCGGTGAGGACCCCCGTGAGATCGGGGATCCGGTCGGGGTCGGGATTGCCGGTGCCGACGTCGCGCAGCACGCTGCCGGCGGCGAAGCCCTCCTGGGCGACGGGGGAGAGGTCGGCGACGCGCGTGCCGCTGCGGCCGCGCGTGACGATGATGCCCGCCTGCGTCAGCTGACGGTAGGCAGCGACCACGGTGTTGCGGTTCACCCCGAGCTCTTCGGCGAGCGAGCGCACCGGAGGCAGCAGCTCGCCGGGGCTCAGGTCACCGCGCTCAATGAGGGCGCGCAGGCTGTCGGCGATCTCCGACGCGGACCGGCCGCCGATGTCGAGGGTCATGGACCCGCCTTCCCGTGTGACGTCGCCCCGCCGAGTCTAGGGCCCACACCATGCTATCTTTTGGCCTAGGCCAATAGCTGCATTGTCCTCATTCGTCGCGCACCGCGCTTCACCGAAGGGAAAGCTCGTGACCACTGCCACGGGAACCGACCGCGTCAAGCGGGGCCTCGCCGAGATGCTCAAGGGCGGCGTCATCATGGATGTCGTCACCGTCGAGCAGGCCAAGACCGCCGAGGACGCCGGCGCCGTCGCCGTCATGGCGCTGGAGCGCGTGCCCGCCGACATCCGCGCGCAGGGCGGTGTCTCTCGCATGAGCGACCCCGACATGATCGACGGCATCATCGACGCCGTCTCGATCCCGGTGATGGCGAAGGCGCGCATCGGCCACTTCGTCGAGGCGCAGGTGCTGCAGGAGCTCGGCGTGGACTACATCGACGAGTCCGAGGTGCTCTCGCCCGCCGACTACGTGAACCACATCGACAAGTGGAACTTCACCGTGCCGTTCGTCTGCGGTGCGACGAACCTCGGCGAGGCGCTGCGTCGCATCAACGAGGGCGCGGCGATGATCCGCTCCAAGGGCGAGGCGGGCACCGGCGACGTCTCGGAGGCCACCAAGCACATCCGCAAGATCACGAGCGAGATCAACGTGCTGCGGTCCATGACCAAGGACGAGCTCTACGTCGCCGCGAAGGAGCTGCAGGCGCCCTACGATCTCGTGGCCGAGATCGCCGAGACGGGCAAGCTCCCCGTGGTGCTGTTCGTCGCGGGTGGCGTCGCCACTCCGGCGGACGCCGCGATGATGATGCAGATGGGCGCCGACGGCGTCTTCGTGGGCTCGGGCATCTTCAAGTCGGGCAACCCCGCGCAGCGCGCAGCCGCCATCGTGAAGGCGACGACGTTCTACGACGACGCCAAGGTGATCGCCGACGTGTCGCGCGGGCTCGGTGAGGCCATGGTCGGCATCAACGTCTCGGACCTCCCCGCTCCGCACCGGCTCGCCGAGCGCGGCTGGTGACGACGACACCCCGCGTCGGCGTCCTGGCCCTGCAGGGCGACGTCCGTGAGCACGTGCGCGTGCTCACGGACCTCGGCGCCGAGGCGGTCACCGTGCGGCGCCCGGAGGAGCTCTCCGCCGTCGACGGGCTGGTGCTGCCCGGCGGCGAGTCCAGCGTGATCGACAAGCTCGCGCGGGCCTTCGGCATGCGGGATCCGATCCGTGACGCGATCGCCGGCGGGCTGCCGGTCTACGGCACCTGCGCGGGGCTGATCCTGCTCGCCGACCGGATCGTCGACGGCATCCGCGATCAGCAGACGTTCGGCGGGCTCGACGTCACGGTGCGCCGCAACGCGTTCGGCAGTCAGGTGGACTCGTTCGAGGTCGACCTCGACGTGCCGGCCCTGGCCGGCGCCCCCGTCCACGCGGTCTTCATCCGCGCACCGCTGGTCGAGCAGGCCGGTGACGGCGTCGAGCAGCTCGCGACGCTCGACGACGGCCGCGTCGTGGCGGTGCGCCAGGGAGCCCTCCTCGGCACCTCGTTCCACCCGGAGGTCACCGGCGAGCACCGCTTCCACGCCCTGTTCCTCGACATGGTGCGCCAACGGGCTCGCTGACGGCGTGCCGCGGACGCGCCGGGGTACATTCGGTTCCATGACGATCAACGACTGGTGGCGCGAGCACCCCGAGGAGCGCTACTGGATGATCGCCCCGTCGCGCGGCATCGTCGGCGACGCGCTGTCGGCGCCGAAGGCCGCCGACGAGCGCCGGTTCGAGTGGTCGCACGAGCTCGTGGGGTTCACGGAGCCCGGAGACACCCTGTTCGTCTGGGATCGCACGCTCCCCTCGCCGGGCATCGCCGCCTGGGGACGGGTGCTCGGCCCGCTGAGCGAGGAGACGCGCGACCGCCGCGGCGACGATCTTCCGCACTGGCGGATGCCGATCAGCGACACGCTGCGCCTCGCCTCGCCGATCACGCTTCCGAACCTGCGCCGCGTCGGCGGCGAGATCGTGGCGGTGCGCGATCGCGTGGAGCAGTCCACCGACGGGCCGGTGTACTTCCCGTTCATCGGCTCCGCCGAGACGCTCGGCCCCGCTCCCGCCTATCTCACGAAGGTGCCGCGCGACCTGGTGGCGCTGCTGTCGTCGCGCTTCGGCTTCGAGTTCGCACTGTAGTGCGGGGATAAACTAGTCCGTCGGGCGAGGCGTTCACGCGCCCGCACCCGAAGAGCGTGAATTCAGGAGGACCATGTCCGGGCATTCCAAGTGGGCAACGACCAAGCACAAGAAGGCCGTCATCGACGCGCGCCGTGCGAAGTCGTGGGCCAAGCTCATCAAGAACATCGAAGTGGCCGCGAAGCTCGGCGGCCCCGACCTGCAGGGCAACCCGACACTTTTCGACGCCGTGCTCAAGGCGAAGAAGACGTCGGTCCCGAAGGACAACATCGACCGCGCGATCAAGCGCGGCGCCGGCATCGGCGGCGAGTCCGTCGAGTACGCGTCGATCATGTACGAGGGCTACGGCCCGAACGGCGTGGCGCTGATGATCGAGTGCCTCACCGACAACAAGAACCGCGCGGCCGCCGAGGTGCGCACGGCGCTCACCCGCAACGGCGGCACCCTCGCCGACCCGGGGAGCGTCGCCTACAACTTCACGCGCAAGGGCGTCATCGTCGTGGGCGGCGAGGGCACCAGCGAGGACGACGTCATGCTCGCGGTGCTCGAGGCGGGCGCCGAAGAGGTCGAGCCGCACGCCCAGGGCTTCGAGGTGATCACCGAGGCGACCGATCTCGTGACCGTCCGCTCCGCACTGCAGGACGCCGGCATCGAGTACGAGTCGGCCGATGTCGAGTTCGTCCCGAACCTCAAGGTCGAGGTCGACGCCGACACCGCGCGCAAGGTGTTCCGCCTCATCGACGCGCTCGAAGACAGCGACGACGTCCAGAACGTCTACAGCAACTTCGACCTCACCGCCGAGGTGCAGGCCGAGCTCGAGAGCGACGAGGACTGATTCCGACGGATGCCCCGGCCACGGCGCAGCGCGCCTGGCCGGGGCATCCGTCGTCCTCGCCTAACGTGGGGGAGTGGCATCCGCGAACCCCCGCCGTCTGCGCGTGCTCGGCATCGACCCGGGCCTGACGCGCTGCGGCGTCGGCGTCGTCGACGTGGCGCCCGACCGCTCGGCGGGGCTCGTGCACGTGGGCGTCGTGCGCTCGGACCCCGGTGCTCCGATCGAGGAGCGACTGGCCGTGATCGCCGCGGGACTGCGCGACGTGCTCGATGCGCACCGGCCCGACGTGGTCGCCGTCGAGCGCGTCTTCGCCCAGCACAACCGCCAGACGGTCATGGGCACCGCGCAGGCCAGCGGCATCGCGCTGCTGGTCGCCGGCGAGCGGGGCCTCGCCGCCGCCACGCACACGCCGTCCGAGGTGAAGGCCGCGATCACGGGGTACGGCAACGCCGACAAGCGTCAGGTGCAGACGATGGTGGCCCGGGTGCTGCGGCTCGACGAGCTGCCGAAGCCCGCCGACGCCGCCGATGCGCTCGCTCTCGCCCTCTGCCACGCGTGGCGCGGCGCGCCGGCGACGGCCGCGGCGTCCGGTCCGCTCACGCCGGCGCAGCGGGCGTGGGCCGACGCGGAGCGCCTCGCGCGGCGGTGACCGCCACGGCTCGCGTGTCGCTCGAACAAACGTCCGAACCGGGCCGTAGGCTCGATCCATGATCTCCTCAGTCCGCGGCACCGCCGTGCACGTCGAGGCCGACGCGGTCGTGGTCGAGGTGGGAGGCGTGGGACTCCACGTCGCCGTGACTCCGCAGGTCGCACACGGCACGCACGTCGGCGAGCCGGTGCTGCTGCACACCACCCTCATCGTCCGCGAGGACGCCCTGTCGCTGTTCGGCTTCGAGTCACGCGAAGAGCTCACCGTGTTCGGTCAGCTGCTCGGCGTCACTGGAGTCGGCCCCAAGTCTGCGCTGGGCGTGCTCGCAACGCTCACCGTGCCGCAGATCGCCGACGCGGTGGCCGCCGACGACGACGCACCGTTCCGTCGGGTGTCGGGGATCGGCCCCAAGACGGCGAAGCTCATCGTGGTGCAGCTGGCCGGCAAGATCGCGGTCACCCGCCCCTCGGGCGCCGGAGGGACGGATGCCGCCCCCGCCGCGGCGATCCCGGCACAGGTCGTGCAGGCGCTGGTGGGACTCGGCTGGTCGGAGCGGGTGGCCGCCGAGGCGGTCGACACCGTCGCCGCCGACGCCGGCGAGTCCGATCGCGCGTCGGTGCCCGCCCTGCTGCGGCTGACGCTCGCCGCCCTCGGCCCCGCGCGCAAGGAGCCCGTCGGTGGGTGACGTGCGGGAGGCGGGCGAGCCCGTCGACGAGACCGAGCTCGCGATCGAGGGCGCACTCCGCCCGACCTCGCTCGCCGAGTTCGTCGGCCAGCAGAAGGTGCGCGGCCAGATGCAGCTGCTGCTCGACGCGGCGCGCATCCAGCAGCGTCCGGCCGACCACATCCTGCTGTCGGGTCCGCCCGGACTCGGCAAGACGACCCTCGCGATGATCGTCGCGCACGAGAGCGGCCGCCCGCTGCGGCTCTCGAGCGGCCCGGCCATCCAGCACGCGGGCGACCTCGCGGCGCTCCTGTCGAGCCTCACCCCCGGCGAGGTGCTCTTCATCGACGAGATCCACCGCATGGCGCGCTCCGCCGAAGAGATGCTGTATCTCGCGATGGAGGACTTCCGCATCGACATCATGGTCGGGAAGGGTGCGGGTGCGACGAGCATCCCGCTCGACCTTGCGCCGTTCACCCTCGTGGGCGCGACCACGCGGTCGGGGCTGCTGCCCAACCCGCTGCGTGACCGCTTCGGCTTCACGGCCCACCTCGAGTTCTACGAGCCGGAGGAGCTCGAGCGCGTGATCGAGCGCTCGGCCGCCATGCTCGGCGTGTCGCTGCCGCCGGCCGCGCGTGCCGAGATCGCGCGACGCTCCCGGGGCACGCCGCGCATCGCCAACCGCCTGCTGCGCCGCGTGCGCGACTACCTCGTCGTGCACGGGCGCGCGGGCGCCGACATCGAGGCCGTGGATGCCGCCCTCGACCTGTACGACGTCGATCGGATCGGCCTCGACCGCCTCGACCGCGCGGTGCTCGACGCACTCGTGCGCCGCTTCCGCGGCGGGCCGGTCGGGCTCGGCACACTGGCCGTCGCGGTCGGTGAGGAGGCTGACACGATCGAGTCCGTCGTCGAGCCCTACCTCGTGCGCATCGGGTTCATGGGGCGCACGCCGCGCGGCCGCATCGCGATGCCCGAGGCCTACGCCCACCTGGGCGTGCCGGCCGCCGAATCGGTGCTGGGATTCGATGTCCTATAATCCTTGGAGGCTTTCGCCCACTCCCTCCTGCAAGGCAACGCCGCCCCTCGGCGCGTAGCCTGACCCGAAAGGTGCTTCGAGCTCCATGGACTTCGCCACGTTCCTGAGTCAGTACGGCCTCATCATCCTGCTGGTCGTGCTCCTCGTCTTCATGTTCTGGAGCTCCCGCCGCCGCATGCAGAAGCAGAAGGCGGAGCAGGAGGAGAAGTCCCGCCAGACGATCCCCGGCGCGGAGGTGCTGCTCCAGGGCGGCCTCTACGGCACCATCGTCGCGTACGACCCCGAGAACCTCGACCAGCCGGCCATCGTCGAGCTCGCGCCCGGCGTCGAGATCAAGGTCCACAGCCAGGCCATCCTGCGTGTCGTGAACCCGACCGTGGGCGCCGTCACCGAGGACGAGTTCCTCGCCGCGGAAGAGAGCCACGCCGAGTACGCCGAGGGTGTCGCGAACGGCGACATCAGCTCGATCAGCGACGACCGCGCCGCCGGCGCGGCCAAGGACAAGACCGACCCCGACACCGAGGCCGGCACCAAGTCGCAGGGCTGACGCCCGCCCGACCCTCGCCCGTTCGGGCATCTCAAGAAAGCAGAGACGTGGCGACATCCACTCCCGTCCGGCATGCGTGGCGCGCGCTGACCGGTCTCCTCGCGATCACCGCGATCCTGTTCGGGATCAACGCGCTCGGTGTGTACGTCTTCGGACAGAGCTCGTGGGTGCCCGCACTCGCGCTCGACCTTCAGGGCGGCACGCAGATCGTGCTGGAGGCGCAGACCGAGGACGGCGCCGACCCCTCCGCCGAGCAGATGCAGCAGGCCGTCACGATCATCCGCCAGCGCGTCGACGCCTCCGGCGTCGGCGAGGCCGAGGTGACGACGCAGTCCGGCAACCAGATCGTCGTGCAGATCCCCGGTCAGGCCGACGAGGAGACGCGCAACCGCATCGAGGCCTCCGCCCAGCTGCAGCTGCGAGCGGTCCTCTACGCGGGCGCACCGGCGACGGAGTTCACCGGCGAGGACGGCAAGTCCACCCCGTTCCCGACGCCCGACCCCTCCCTGCAGGCCACGCCGACCGTCGAGCCGACGAACGGCAGCGACCTGGCGTGGATCACGCCCGCCCTGGAGGCGGAGTACCAGGCGTACGACTGCGCCGACCCCGCCAACGACCCGGCCAGCGCGCCGACCGATCAGCCCCTCATCACGTGCGAGATCGACGGCAGCATCAAGTACATCCTCGGACCGGTCGAGCTCGACGGCTCGTCGATCGACGACGCGACCTTCGGCCTGCAGCAGAACAACGGACTGTGGGCCGTCAACCTCTCCTTCGACGGTGAGGGCACCCAGACCTTCGGCGAGATCAGCCAGCGCCTCTACGGCGCCAACCCGCCGCTGAACCAGTTCGCGTTCGTGCTCGACGGCTACGTGCTGTCGGCGCCGTCGATGAACGGCATCATCACCGACGGCAAGCCGAGCATCACCGGCAGCTTCACGCAGGAGACGGCGAAGGTGCTCGCCGACCAGCTCAAGTACGGCGCGCTGCCGCTGAGCTTCACGGTCGAGAGCTCCAACTCGATCTCGGCCACCCTCGGCTCCCAGCAGCTGCAGATCGGCCTCATCGCGGGTCTCATCGGCCTCGCGCTCGTCGCGATCTACTCGCTCATCGTCTACCGCGCGCTCGGCTTCGTCATCATCGCCTCGCTGGCCGTGATGGCGGTCCTGACCTACATCACGCTGTGCATCCTCGCGTGGCGCATGGGCTTCCGCCTCTCGCTGGCCGGCGTCGCGGGCCTGATCGTGACGATCGGCTTCACGGCCGACTCGTTCATCGTGTACTTCGAACGCATCCGCGACGAGCTCCGCGACGGCAAGTCGATCACAGCCGCCGTCGAGGACGGCTGGGGTCGCGCCAAGCGCACGATCTACATCTCGAAGTCGATCAACATCCTGGCCGCCGCGGTGCTGTACATCCTGGCGGACTCCACGGTGAAGGGCTTCGCCTTCACGCTGGGTCTCACGACCGCGATCGACGTCCTCATCTTCATCCTCTTCACCCACCCGGTGATGCAGCTGCTCGCACGCACGCGGTTCTTCGGGTCGGGGCATCCGCTCTCCGGGCTCGACCCGACGGCGCTCGGCGCCGTGTACCGCGGTCGCGCGCAGTTCCGTGAACCGGTGCTCGCCACCGGTGCGGCGGGTCGCCGCAACGCGAAGGCGCGCGGCGAGGCGGCGCGACGGCAGACCATCGCCGAGCGCAAGCAGGCCGAGCTCGCCGGGGCCGACAACTCCAGACCCGGCACGAACGCCAAGGAGGGAGACGACTGATGCGCTCCATGAGCCAGTTCGGCAACGACCTCTACACGGGCAAGACGTCCTTCCCCTTCGTCGGGCGTCGCAAGCTGTGGTTCCTCATCGCGGCGATCCTCGTGCTGGGCTCCGCCCTCGTGCCGCTTTTCCGTCCCATCCAGTTCTCGATCGAGTTCACGGGCGGCTCGCAGTTCACGGTCAACAGCGTCGAGGCGCCCATCGACCAGTCGCTCGCGACCGACGCGGTGCAGTCCGTCGTCGCCAACGCCACCACGAAGGTCGTCACCATCGGTGAGACCGCCGTGCGTGTGCAGACCGATCAGATGACGGATGCCGAGAGCCGCGAGGTCTCGGCGGCCCTCGCCGAGGCGTACGACGTGCCCGAGAGCGAGGTCAGCTACGCCTTCATCGGGCCGAGCTGGGGGGCCGACGTGACCCGCCAGTCGCTGTGGGGTCTCGCAATCTTCCTCGCGCTGACGGCGATCATCCTGGCGCTGTACTTCCGCACGTGGAAGATGTCGCTCTCGGCGATCATCGGTCTCGTCGACGTGCTCATCATCACCATCGGCATCTACGCGCTCTTCGGCTTCGAGATCTCGCCCGCCGCGGTGATCGGCTTCCTCACGATCCTCTCGTACGCGCTGTACGACACCACGGTCGTGTTCGACAAGATCAGGGAGAACACGAGCGAGGACGGCGAGGTCTCCGGGCGCACGTTCGGCGAGTCCGTCAACCTCGCGGTGAACCAGACCCTCGTGCGCTCCATCAACACGACCGTCGTGGCGATCCTGCCGACCGGCGCGATCCTCTTCATCGGTGCGCTGTGGCTCGGAGCGCAGACACTCACCGACCTGTCGCTGTCGATCTTCGTCGGAACGATCGTGGCCGCCTACTCGACGATCTTCGTCGCGGCACCGCTGTACTCGCTCCTGCGCGAGAACGAGGCGCCGATCAAGGCCCGCGATGCGCGCGTCCTGGCCGCGCGCGAGCTGGCCCTGGCTCCGGCCTGAGCGCCGACGGCTCGGGCGTAGGATTGTGAGGTCCGGCGGAGGGGAGGGGTTCGAATGACCGAGACCGTCCCCCCCGCCCAGTCCTCGTCGCTGCGGCGGCTGGTGCCGCGGATCTTCTCGCGCTCGGCACGCCGCGACGACGTCGAGCAGCTGCTGCGGACGGTCCGCACCCACCATCCCAAGGGCGATCTCACCGTCATCGAGCGGGCCTACTCGGTCGCCGAGAAGGCGCACTCCGGTCAGGCCCGGCAGAGCGGTGAGCCGTACATCACGCACCCGCTAGCCGTCGCACAGATCCTCGCCGACCTGGGCCTGGGGCCGCGCGCGATCGCCGCCGCTCTCCTCCACGACACCGTCGAAGACACCGAGTACTCGCTCGACATGCTCACGAGCGAGTTCGGCGACGAGGTCGCCATGCTCGTCGACGGCGTCACGAAGCTCGACAAGGTCAAGTACGGCGAGAGCGCGCAGGCCGAGACGGTCCGCAAGATGATCGTCGCGATGTCGCGCGACATCCGCGTCCTGCTCATCAAGCTGGCCGACCGGCTCCACAACGCCCGCACCTGGGGTTTCGTCCCACCCGAGAAGGCGCGCAAGAAGGCCACCGAGACGCTCGAGATCTACGCGCCGCTGGCGCACCGGCTCGGCATCCAGGCGATCAAGTCCGAACTCGAGGACCTCTCGTTCGCCGTGCTGCACCCCAAGCTCTACGCCGAGATCGACAGCCTCGTGAAGCAGCGCACGCCGCAGCGGGAGCAGTACGTCCAGAACGTCATCGACGCGGTCGACAGCGACCTGCGAGAGCTCCGCATCCGCGGTCGCGTGATGGGCCGCCCGAAGCAGCTCTACTCCGTGTACCAGAAGATGGTGGTGCGCGGTCGCGAGTTCGACGACATCTACGACCTCATCGGCATCCGCGTGCTGGTCGGGAGCGTCCGCGACTGCTACGCGGTCCTCGGCGCCATCCACGCCCGCTGGACGCCGCTCCCCGGTCGCTTCAAGGACTACATCGCCACCCCGAAGTTCAACCTGTACCAGTCGCTGCACACGACGGTCATCGGGCCGGGCGGGCGCACGGTCGAGATCCAGATCCGCACGCACGAGATGCACCAGCAGGCCGAGTACGGCGTCGCGGCGCACTGGAAGTACAAAGAGCAGATGAACGGCGGCAAGGCGGACGCCAAGTCCGTCGACACCGACATGGCGTGGCTCGCCCACATCTCGGACTGGCAGGCCGAGACCGCCGACCCGGGCGAGTTCCTCGACTCGCTGCGCTTCGAGATCGGCGCCAAGGAGGTGTACGTCTTCACCCCGAAGGGGCGCGTCATCGGACTGCCGGCCGGTGCGACGCCCGTCGACTTCGCCTACGCCGTGCACACCGAGGTCGGGCACCGGACCATGGGCGCCAAGGTCAACGGGCGGCTCGTCCCGCTGGAGTCGGAGGTCAAGAGCGGCGACGTCGTCGAGGTGTTCACGTCGAAGAACCCGGACGCGGGTCCCAGCCAGGACTGGCTCAGCTTCGTCAAGAGCACGCGGGCCCGCAACAAGATCCGCGGCTGGTTCACCAAGGAGCGGCGCGAGGAGGCCATCGAGCAGGGCAAGGAGTCGATCGCCCGCGCGATGCGCCGGCAGAACCTGCCCCTCCAGCGCCTGATGAGCCAGGACTCGTTCACCGAGGTCGCTCATCAGCTGCGGTACGAGGACGTATCGGCGCTGTACGCCGCCGTCGGCGAAGGGCACGTCTCCACGCAGTCGGTGATCGAGAAGGTCACGGCGCTCGTGGCGGCGAACGACACCGCGACCGGACCGATCGACCTGCCGCAGGTGGGGCGTTCCCGTGCCCCGCGCGGCGGCGACTCCGGGGTTCTGGTGCGCGGCGCGCCCGACATCCTCGTCAAGCTCGCCAAGTGCTGCACGCCGGTGCCGGGCGACCAGGTCGTCGGCTTCGTGACGCGCGGCAGCGGCGTCTCGGTGCACCGCGCGGACTGCACGAACGTCAAATCCCTGATGTCCGACCCCGAGCGCCTGATCGACGTCGAGTGGGCGCCGACGACGAAGAGCGTGTTCCTGGTGCAGATCCAGGTCGAGGCGCTGGACCGGTCGGGGCTCTTGAGCGATGTCACCCGCGTGCTCAGCGAGCACCACGTCAACATCCTGTCGGCGTCGGTCTCGACGACGAACGACCGCCTCGCGCTGAGCCGCTTCGTCTTCGAGATGGGCGACATCGTCCACCTCGACCGCGTCCTGAACGCGGTGCGGCGCATCGACGCGGTCTACGACGTCTACCGCGTCACGTCGTCCTGACGCCGGTCGGCGATCGCGTGCAGCCGGGCGAGCGCGGCCCGCTTGTGGGGGAGCACCCCTGATTCGAGGCGTGCGATCGCGGTCGCGAGGGCGTCGGGTTCGGCATCCGCCAACAGGAACGACGCGCGCGCGTGCGCGCTGTCGTCGACGCGCGCGAGGTCGGCGAGCGTGCGTGCCGGGGTGGTGACCCGCACACCGCCGCGCAGCTGCAGGTCATCGGCGTCGACGGCCACGTCCCGGTACACCAGGTGCCGGTCGACCACCATGTGCAGTCGCCGCGCGACGGCGCGCTGCACGGTGTGCCGCACAGGCGGCGCGGGCAGCGCGCCATGGATCCAGGCGGCGGTCAGATGCGTCGCCGCCAGCGTGTCGCCGAGGATGCGCGCGAGCGACCCCGCCCGCAGGGCCGCGGTCTCGACTGCGTCGGCGGGCATGTACGCGTCGCCCAGCTCGACGAGGTCTCCGTCCAGGCACGCCGCCGTCAGCTCGGCCCGTGACAGCCGGTCGCCGGCGAAGTAGAGGAACGGCGATGCCATACCGGCAGTGTGCCGCACCGGCGGGGGAGGACGGATGCCGCAGCCGCCGCCTGTGGAAACTGCTCCGCCCGCCGCAGCACGGCGGGCCGTCGGCTCAGCCTCCGAGCGCCTTGAGCCACGACCGGCGGGCCTCGAGGGCCTCGGTCGCCTGGGCGATCGCCTTCTTGTCGCCCGACTTCTCGGCGGCAGCGAGATCGTCCTCGAGCTTCTGGATCGCGTCGGTCAGCTGGCGCGTCATGTCGTTCGCGCGCGCCTTCTGCTCCGGGTCGTTCCGCTTCCAGTCCGCGTCCTCCCGCGACCGCAGCGCGTTCTCCACGCGACGCAGCTCGTCGTCCAGCGACCGCTCGGTGTCGCGCGGGAAGATGCGCCCGATCTCATCCCAGCGGCGCTGGATGCCGGTGAGGACCGATCGCGCCTTCGTGATGTCGCGCTCGTCGCCGACAGCCTTCGCCTCGTCGAGCAGCGCCCGCTTGAGATCGATCTTCTCGCGCGAAGCCTCGGCGTCCGCGGCCTCCCGCTCGATGCGGGCGCCGTAGAGGGCGTCGCCGGCGGCCTTGAACCGGGCCCACAGCGCGTCGTCCACCTTCTTGCCGGCGCGACCCGCGGTCTTCCACTGGTCGAGCAGCTCGCGGTAGGCGGGGATGCCGTCCTCACCCTTCGTCGAGAGGGCCTCCGCCTTCTCGACCAGACGCGTCTTGCGGTCGCGCACGGACTTGTGCGCCTCGTCCAGCTCCGCGTAGAAGGCACGGCGGTGCTTGTCGACGGTGGCGCGGGCATCGCGGAATCGCTTCCACAGCTGCTGGGCGGTCGACTTCGGCAGCCGCGGGCCGCTCTGCTGCTGTGACTGCCACTGGTCGAAGAGCGTGTTCAGCTCGGCGGTCGCCTGCTTCCACTGCACCGTGCGCGGGTCGCGCGCGGCGAGGGCCTCGGCCTTCTCGACGAGCTCGGTGCGCTGCTTGACCGCGTCGTCGACGGCCTCGCGAGCGGCGACGGCCTCGGTCTCCGAGGCGGCGGCGAGCGTCTCGGTGAGCGCGGCCACGCGTGCGGTGAGCGCGGCGAGGTCGCCGACGGCGGCCGCGCCGTCGAGCTTGCCGTTGATCGTGCGCGCGGTCGCGCGCAGGTCCGCCGCCGAGGCGCCGCCGCGGCGGTGGCGGACCTCGAGCAGCGTGACCTCGGAGGCGAGGTCGGCGTACTTGCGCTCGAAGTAGGCCAGCGCCTCATCGGGCGACCCGTCGGGGTACTGTCCCACGATGCGCCACCCGTCGGCCTCGCGGACCGAGACGGTGCCGTCCTGGTCCACCCGGCCCCAAGGCTCCTCGGAGCGCGTGGGCGCGGCGGGCGCCGGGCTGGGCTTCGGCACCGGCGGGCGCATGCGCCCCGGCGTCGGGACGGGCGCGGGAGAGGGCGTCGGCGTCGGCGTGGCGGCCGCGGGCTCGGCGTCGCTCGGTTCGCCGGCAGCGGGCTCCTCGGCAGCGGGCTCCTCGGCGGCTTCCTCGGCGGCGGGCTCCTCGGCAGCCGGCTCCTCGGCAGCCGGCTCCTCGGCAGCGGGCTCCTCGGCAGCCGGCTCCTCGGCAGCCGGCTCCTCGGCAGCGGGCTCCTCGGCAGCCGGCTCCTCGGCAGCCGGCTCCTCGGCAGCGGGCTCCTCGGCAGCCGGCTCCTCGGCAGCCGGCTCCTCGGCAGCGGGCTCCTCGGCAGCCGGCTCCTCGGCAGCCGGCTCCTCGGCAGCGGGCTCCTCGGCAGCCGGCTCCTCGGCAGCCGGCTCCTCGGCAGCGGGCTCCTCGGCAGCCGGCTCCTCGGCAGCCGGCTCCTCGGCAGCGGGCTCCTCGGCAGCCGGCTCCTCGGCAGCCGGCTCCTCGGCAGCGGGCTCCTCGGCAGCCGGCTCCTCGGCAGCCGGCTCCTCGGCAGCGGGCTCCTCGGCAGCCGGCTCCTCGGCAGCCGGCTCCTCGGCAGCGGGCTCCTCGGCAGCCGGCTCCTCGGCAGCCGGCTCCTCGGCAGCGGGCTCCTCGGCAGCCGGCTCCTCGGCAGCCGGCTCCTCGGCAGCGGGCTCCTCGGCAGCCGGCTCCTCGGCAGCCGGCTCCTCGGCAGCGGGCTCCTCGGCAGCCGGCTCCTCGGCAGCCGGCTCCTCGGCAGCGGGCTCCTCGGCAGCCGGCTCCTCGGCAGCCGGCTCCTCGGCAGCGGGCTCCTCGGCAGCCGGCTCCTCGGCAGCCGGCTCCTCGGCAGCGGGCTCCTCGGCAGCCGGCTCCTCGGCAGCCGGCTCCTCGGCAGCGGGCTCCTCGGCAGCCGGCTCCTCGGCAGCCGGCTCCTCGGCGGCGGGCTCTTCGGAGGCAGGCGCGTCGTCGGCCGGGGCATCCGTCGCCTCGTCGGCCGTGGCATCCGTCGCGTCGTCGGCTGCCGGAGTCTCCTCGGCGGCGACCGGCGCGGACGTGCCGGCGCCGTCTTCGACGTCGGCGGTCTCGTTCGCGGGGGCCTCGGCGTCGTCGGGGGCGTCGGTCTCGGGCTGGAAGTCTGCTGCGGCAGTCACGGAATGCACCTCATCGCGGCTCGCGCCGTTCGTAGGGAGTAGGACGGCTCACAGCCTAGTACGGCGGATGCCCGAGGCCGATGCCGTTGCGCGGTGCGACGCCGCGTGTCAGGGCGTCGGCGTGGGCGTGGACTCCGGCGCCGGCTCGGGCGTCGAGTCCGGAGTGGGTGCCGGCGTCGTCTCGGTCGGCGTCGGCGTCGAGGTCGGCGCGGGCTCGGGTGCGCCCGGACCGGCGACGAAGTAGAGGGTCTGCGCGCCCGCGATGCCGAGCACCAGGATGCCGCCGACGATGCCCGCGATCAGGTTGTCGCGCGTACGGCGACGGGCCTGGTCGTCGTGGAACCGACGTCGCGCTTCGTACAGGCGCGTGCGCTCGCGCGCGGCCCGCGCGTCGCGGTTCTTCCCACCGGTCGCCACGTGTTCTCCCTGTTCGCCTCGTTGCCGGCGGATCGCTGCCGGACGCGTTCACCTCGGGCCTCCGACGCGGCGCCGATCGACGACGGCGCGGGCCGGGCCCGGGCGGGTTGATCCTATGGCCCGCCGCGACGGCCGGCCAAACCCGGGCCGAGCCGGTGTCGCGGGGCCGGGATAGCCTGGTGGCGTGACCCCCGCTCCTGCTTCCGGCGCCGCCGGTGCGTCCCGCGGAGCCGCCGGGGGCATGGGCGGCCCGGCCGCCCTCTTCCAAGGCCTGACGCCTCTCGCCGTGCGCATGCGCCCCACCTCCCTCGATGAGGTCGCCGGTCAGTCGCACCTGCTGCGGGCGGGCTCGCCGCTCGTCACCCTCGCGAATCCCGATGCGGCCGCCCGCGCAGCGACCTCGGTCATCCTGTGGGGCCCACCCGGCACCGGCAAGACGACGCTCGCCCAGGCGATCGCGCGGTCGTCGGGACGGCGGTTCGTGGAGCTCTCCGCCGTCACGGCGGGCGTGCGCGACGTGCGCGAGGTCATGCAGGAGGCCCTGACACAGCGCGACCTGTACGGCCAGTCGACGATCCTGTTCCTCGACGAGATCCACCGCTTCACCAAGGCGCAGCAGGACGCACTGCTCCCCGGTGTCGAGAACGGGTGGGTGGTCCTCATCGCCGCGACGACCGAGAACCCGTCGTTCTCGGTGATCTCGCCGCTGCTGTCCCGGTCGCTGCTGCTCACGCTCAAGCAGCTCACCGATGACGACCTCCGGATGCTGCTCGATCGCGCGGTCACCGACCCCCGGGGCCTGTCGGGCGCCGTCGTGCTCGGCGACGATGCACGCGACGCGCTCGTGCGGCTCTCGTCGGGCGATGCACGCCGCGCCCTCACCGCACTCGAGGCGGCGGCATCCCTCGTCCTTCCCGAGTCCGATGACGACGACGCGGCCGGCGATGCTCCGCAGATCTCGCCTGAGCATGTCGCGCAGGCCGTGGATCGCGCGCTGCTGCGCTACGACCGGCAGGGAGACGAGCACTACGACGTCATCAGCGCGTTCATCAAGTCGATCCGCGGCTCGGACGTCGATGCGGCGATGCACTACCTCGCGCGGATGATCGAGGCGGGGGAGGACCCCCGCTTCATCGCGCGGCGCCTGATCATCTCGGCCGCCGAAGACATCGGTCTCGCCGACCCGCACGCCCTCCCGCTCGCCGTCGCAGCCGCCGACGCGGTGCAGTTCATCGGCATGCCGGAAGGGCGCATCCCGCTGGCCGAGGCGACCGCGTATCTCGCGACGACCGCCAAGTCGAACGCGGCCTACGTCGCCATCGACGCCGCGATCGCCGACGTGCGAGCCGGCGGCTTCGGCCGCGTGCCCGTCCACCTGCGCGACGCGCATTATCCCGGCGCCAAGCGCCTCGGCCACGGCAAGGGCTACGTGTACCCGCACGACTCCGAGATCGGCATCGCGCCGCAGCAGTACCTGCCCGACGACCTGCGGGGTCGCCGGTACTACGAGCCGAAGGCCCTCGGGGCCGAACGCGATGTGGTCGCGCGTCTGGAGCGGATCCGCCGCATCCTCGACGGCGGCTGACGTCCGCACCTCGATATCCCTCAGGGGTAGATTTATATCCCCTTGAGGGATATGGTCGATCCGACCTCGGAGGTGTCTGTGCAGTATGTGATCCTCGGCCTGCTCCTGGGCGGCCCGCTCTCGCTCTACGACCTGCAGAAGCGGTTCTCGGCGGGGATCTCGCTCTTCTACAGCGCGAGCTCCGGCAGCATCCAGCGCGCGCTGCAGCACCTCGTCGCCGACGGGGCGGTG
Source organism: Microbacterium sp. M3 (assembly GCF_033548675.1). Classification (NCBI taxonomy): domain Bacteria; kingdom Bacillati; phylum Actinomycetota; class Actinomycetes; order Micrococcales; family Microbacteriaceae; genus Microbacterium; species Microbacterium sp. M3. Next base: position 357,133 of record NZ_JAWTZT010000002.1, on the reverse strand, counting down.
GTGGCGGCGGAGGCCGACGAGTCCCGGCGCGGCCGGAAGATCCACCGCATCACCGACGCGGGCCGCGCGCGGTGGCGGCACTGGATGCTGGCCCCGCTCCCCGAGGGGACGGATGCCGAGACCACCGTTCTGGCGAAGGTGTACCTGCTCGGACGCCTCGAGGCCGAGAAGGACCGCGCGGCCGTCGTCCGCGGCATCCGTCAGCACACGGAGACCGCTCTGCAGGGCCTGGAAGCACTGGCCGCCGACATCGACGCCCGCACCGCGGGCCTCGACCCCGAGGGGCGACGCCTCTTCGCGTACCAGCGGGCGACGCTCGACTACGGACTGCGCACCCACGCCCTGCTGCGCGACTGGCTCGACGAGGTCGCGGAGGTGGACGCGTGAGCGGCGATTCCCCGACGCGGACGCGGGCGCTGTTCGGCGGTGCGGCCCTGATCTCGCTCGTGGTGACCGTCGTCTTCGCCACGGTCGGCGACGGGGTGGCTGTTGCGGAGGCCACCGGGCTGCGGGCCGTGGTCGTCGAGGCCGGTCACACTCTCGTCTGGGCGCTGCTCGCCGCGGCGTTCGCCATCGCCGCCGCGCGCGCCCGCTGGAGCAGGCTGTCCAACGCCATCGCGATCACCGCCGGCGTGGTCTACCTCCTCTTCCTGATGGCGGTGTTCCTGTGGCCCTAGGCCTGCCGATGCATCCGGCGCCGGTGTGCGCCGTGCTCGCGGCGCACGCCGGTCGGACTGTCGTGAGCCACCGCCGCGCCGTCTGATAAGCTTGATCGGCTCGAAACGTCGTTTTCGGGCATCTCCTCTCTCCTTCACAGACCTTCCGGCATGCCCCGGCGTGCAGTCCGGACAGGGCGGAGACAGGGCGATACGCCCGCGAGCCGTGAAAGACACGGCAGCGTCATCGAAAGGAACACTTCGTGGCTACGAAGTCCCAGGACCGCCGCAAGGTCCGTCTGTCGCGCGCCCTCGGCGTCGCGCTCACCCCGAAGGCCGCCCGCTACCTCGAGAAGCGTCCCTACGCTCCGGGCGAGCACGGCCGCACCAAGCGCAAGGCCGACAGCGACTACGCCGTCCGCCTCCGCGAGAAGCAGCGTCTGCGCGAGCAGTACGGCATCCGCGAGAAGCAGCTGCGCATCCAGTTCAACGAGGCCCGCCGCACCCAGGGCCTGACCGGTGAGAACCTGGTCGAGCAGCTCGAGATGCGCCTGGACGCGCTCGTGCTCCGCGCCGGCTTCGCCCGCACCACGGCGCAGGCGCGCCAGATGGTCGTGCACCGTCACATCCTCGTCGACGGCCAGCTCGTCGACCGCCCGTCGTTCCGCGTGAAGCCGGGTCAGCTCATCCACGTCAAGGCCAAGAGCGAGGGCATGGAGCCCTTCCAGGTCGCAGCGCTCGGCGGTCACGCCGAGGTCCTGCCGCCCGTTCCCGGCTACCTCGAGGTCGAGCTCGACAAGCTCCAGGCCCGTCTCGTGCGTCGCCCCAAGCGCGCCGAGGTCCCCGTGGTCTGCGACGTCCAGCTCGTCGTCGAGTACTACGCAGCGCGATAAGGCGTTTCGTCTCGCTTCGCTCGCTCAACGACCGAAGCCGAAGGGCGCCGGGGTCATCCCGGCGCCCTTCGCCGTTCCCGCCGTCGTTCCCATACGATGGGGGGATGCCGCGCCCCGGCGGCCCGCGAGGAAGTGGTGACATGAAGAACCTCCTGTGGTTCGTGCTCGGCATCGCCGGAGGATTCGTCCTCGCGCACCTGGTCAACAAGGACCCGCGCGGCCACGAGATCCTCGCCGACGTCGACGCCCGCATCACCGAGTTCACCGACCGGATGGGCGACGCGTACCGCGAGCAGGAGGCCCGCTTCGCCGGTCTCGTCGACGACGTGCGGGATGCCGCCGCCGACGCGGCCGGCAACGCCCGGGCCGCGGCATCCGACGCCCTCGACGGTGTGGCGGACGCCGCCGGCGACGCCGCCCGCAAGCTCACCGACTGACGAGCGCGCGACGACCCTCGGCACGGCTCGGGGGAGTCCGCCGTGCTCCACCGCCCACGCACCCGCACGTACACGCAAGGACCCGAATGAAGACCGCCGAGATCGCCCAGCGCTTCCTCGATTACTTCGAGAAGAACGGCCACACCATCGTCCCCTCGGCATCGCTGGTGACCGACGACCCGGCGCTCCTGTTCACCGTCGCCGGCATGGTGCCGTTCATCCCGTACCTGTCGGGCGACGTCCCCGCGCCGTACCCGCGTGCCGCCGACAACCAGAAGTGCATCCGCACGAACGACATCGAAGAGGTCGGCAAGACCCCGCGCCACGGCACGTTCTTCCAGATGCTCGGCAACTGGTCGTTCGGCGACTACTTCAAGGAGGGCGCGATCCGCTACGCGTGGGCGCTCCTCACGACCCCGGAGGCGGACGGCGGCCTCGGATTCGACCAGAAGGACCTCTGGGTCACCGTCTACGAAGAGGACGACGAGGCGCACGACCTCTGGCTGCAGCTCACCGACCTGCCCGAGGAGCGCATCCAGCGACTGGGGAAGGACACGAACTACTGGAGCACCGGCCTGCCGGGCCCTGCGGGCCCGTGCTCGGAGATCTTCTTCGACCGCGGCCCGGAGTACGGCATCGACGGCGGTCCCGCCACCGACGACGACCGCTACGTCGAGATCTGGAACCTCGTGTTCATGCAGTACGAGATCACCAACGTGCGCTCGAAGTACGACTTCGACATCGTCGGCGAGCTGCCCAACAAGAACATCGACACCGGCATGGGCCTGGAGCGCATCGCGTTCATCAAGCAGGGCGTCGACAACATGTACGAGACCGACCAGGTGCGTCCGGTGCTCGACAAGGCGGTCGAGCTCTCGGGCCGCACGTACGGTGCGAACCACGACGACGACGTGCGGTTCCGCGTCGTCGCCGATCACGTGCGTTCGTCGCTCATGCTCATGTCGGACGGCGTCACCCCGGCCAACGACGGCCGCGGTTACATCCTGCGCCGCCTGATGCGCCGCGTGATCCGCTCGATGCGGCTCCTCGGCGTCGACGGCCCCACCTTCGAGGTGCTGTTCACGGCGTCGCGCGACGCGATGAAGGACGCCTATCCCGTCGTCGAGACGGACTGGGCGCGGATCTCGCAGTACGCCCTCGCCGAGGAGGCGACGTTCCTGCGCACCCTCGCGGCGGGCGAGGCGATCCTCGAGGACTCGCTGACGCAGACCAAGGCGGCCGGGGGCACCTCCATCCCCGGCGACGAGGCCTTCCTGCTGCACGACACGTACGGGTTCCCGATCGACCTCACCCTCGAGATCGCCGAGGAGGCAGGGCTCACCGTCGACCGCGGCGCGTTCGACACCCTGATGCAGGAGCAGCGGGCACGCGCCAAGGCAGACGCGCGGGCGCGCAAGCGCCAGCTCGCCGACACCAGCGTCTACCGCGACCTCCGCGCGCAGGGCGAGACGGTCTTCACCGGCTACACCGACCTCGAGACCGAGTCGCGCGTGCTCGGCATCCTCGTGGACGGCGTGTCGGTCGACCGCGCGGGCGCGGGCCAGATCGCCGAGGTCATCCTCGCCGAGACGGCGCTGTACGCCGAGTCGGGCGGCCAGGTCGCCGACAAGGGCGTCATCGTCGGGCCGGGCTACGAGCTCGAGGTGCTCGACGTGCAGAAGCCGGTTCCGGGGCTCGTCAGCCACACCGTCGAGGTGTCGACGGGCGAGGTCGGCGTCGGACAGCCCGCGACGTCGGTGGTGGATGCCGCGAACCGCCGCTCGGCGCGTCAGGCGCACTCGGCGACCCACCTCGTGCACGCCGCGCTCCGCGACACCCTCGGCAAGACGGCTACCCAGGCGGGATCCCTCAACCGCGCGGGCTACATGCGCTTCGACTTCTCGTGGAGCCAGGCGCTGTCGGACGAGACCAAGTCCGAGATCGAGGAGATCGCCAACAACGCGGTCCGCGACAACCTCGAGGTCACGACCCGCGTGCTGCCCCTCGACGAGGCGAAGTCGCTCGGCGCGATGGCGCTCTTCGGCGAGAAGTACGGCGACACCGTCCGCATGGTCGACATCGGCGGTCCGTGGTCGCGCGAGCTCTGCGCCGGGACGCACGTGTCGTCGAGCGCCGAGATCGGGCTCATCAACCTCGTCGGCGAGTCGTCGGTGGGTGCGTCGAACCGCCGCGTCGAGGCGCTCGTCGGCCTGGACGCCTTCCGTTCGCTCGCGGCCGAGCGCGCGCTCGTCTCGGAGCTCACGACGTCGCTGAAGGCGCCGCGCGAGCAGCTGCCGGCGCGCATCGCCGAGCTGCAGGCCAGCCTGAAGGCGGCCGAGAAGAAGATCGCGGCGTTCGAGGCCAAGGCGCTCGGCGACCGCCTTCCGGCCCTCGCGGCGGGCGCGACCCGCGTGGGCGACACCCTCGTGGTCGCCGAGTCGCTCGGCACAGCCGCCTCCGCCGACGACGTCCGCTCCCTGGCCCTGCAGGTGCGCGAGCGCCTCGGTTCCGACGCGGCGGTCGTCGCGCTCGGCGCCGTCGTCAACGACCGTCCGGTGGTCATCGTCGCCACCAACGACGCCGCCCGTGCCGCGGGCGCCAAGGCAGGGGTGCTCGCCAAGGGCGCCGCCGGCGTGCTCGGCGGCGGCGGTGGCGGACGCGACGACGTGGCGCAGGGCGGTGGGACGGATGCCGCAGCCCTGTCTGCGGCGCTCGCCTCGGTGAAGGACGCCGTCGGCGCGTGAGCGAGGCGCGCTCATGAGCGGGTTCCGCCGCGGCACGCGGCTCGGCATCGACGTCGGCAAGGCCCGTGTCGGGGTCGCGAAGTGCGACCCCGACGGGCTCCTCGCCACCCCCGTGGAGACGGTGGCGCGTGGCGACCAGAGCGTCGCGCGCATCTTGGCCCTCGCCGAGGAGCACTCGGCGTTCGAGCTGCTGGTGGGTCTGCCTCTGAACATGCGCGGCGAGGACACGCCCTCGACGCAGGACGCGCGGGAGTTCGCCGCGGCGCTGGCGGCGGCATCCGCTCTTCCGGTGCGCCTCGTCGACGAGCGCCTGTCGACCGTCTCGGCACACGCGGCACTGCGCAGTTCGGGCAGATCCCAGCGATCGTCGCGTAGCATCGTTGACCAGGTCGCCGCGGTCGTTCTGCTCCAGCAAGCCCTCGATGTCGAGAAGAGCACCGGTCGCCCGCCCGGTATCCCCGTCCCCCAGGAGCCTGCCTGATGCCCGACTCATCGCCCGAC
>NZ_JAWTZT010000002.1:0-351705 GCF_033548675.1 Microbacterium sp. M3 | reverse complement strand
GGCGCGCGAGGCCGCCCGCCGGGCGGCCACGGGAGCGACGCCGACGACGCCCGCGGCCCCCGCGGGCGATGACGCTTCCGCGTCGGCGCCCTCGGCCGACCGTGCGGCGGAGTGGACGGCGCTCGTGACCGGCTCGACGCCCGTCGTCTCGAGCGCTCCGGCCCCGGCGCCGGCAGCCGGCGCCGCGATGCCGGCCGAACCGGCACCCGGCAGCGGGTTCCAGCCGGTGCCGCTGCGCACCCCGCGTCCGACGCAGCCCGTCGACATCCAGCCCGCCGCCGAGGACGAGGAGCCGTGGCTCTTCGCGGGCGCCGGCGTCGGACCGGCGATGCCGTACAGCCGCGGCGCCGCGTCGGGCACCGCCGCGTCCGGCGCCACCGGGTCCGGGGCCCTGTCCGGCGCCCCGGCGTCCAACCCGGCCGCCTCCTCGCGCCCGACTGTCGCCGCACGCTTCGACGAGCAGCCGAGCGCTCGTTCGACGCCGGCGACGCTCGACGACCTCTTCAGCGGATCGACCTCGACGGACGACATCGGCGACGTGCCCCCGCCCAAGAACAAGCGACGCCGCCGCATCGGCGGGTGGATCGCGCTCGGCATCGTGCTGCTCCTCCTCGGCGGCATCGCCGCCGGCGGGCTCTACGTCTGGAACACCTACGAGGACAAGATCCGCGAGGTGATGGGCTGGGCGGAGCCGAAGGACTACGAGGCGGGCCTCGCGAACGGCGAGGTGTACGTCACCATCAATTCGGGCGACACCGGCATGCCCATCTCCGAGTCGCTCCATGCCGCCGGCGTCACCAAGACCGCCGACGCGTTCTACGACTACCTGATCGAATCCGGGCAGAACCCGCCCTTCCAGCCGGGTGTCTACAGGCTGCAGAAGCAGATGACCAGCGAGGCCGCCCTCACCGCGCTGCTCGACCCGGCCAACAAGCAGGAGTTCACCGCGCAGATCCCCGAGGGCTTCACCGTGCAGGGCACGCTCGAGCGCATCTCGGAGGGCACCGGCATCCCGCTCGAAGAGCTCACCACCGCCGCCGCCGACGCGTCGGCCTACGGCGTGCCGGTCGACCCGGCGATCGTCGCGGCGGGCGGGCAGCCGCTCGAAGGCTGGCTGTTCCCGGCCACGTACACCTTCGACCCGAGTGTCACCGCGCAGTCGGCGATCCAGACGCTCGTGAACCGGACCATCGAGTCGCTCGACGCGGCCGGCGTCCCGGTCGAGGACCGGCAGCGCATCCTCACCGTCGCCTCGGTCATCCAGCGCGAAGCGCGGTACCCGCAGGACATGCAGAAGGTGTCGACGGTCATCCAGAACCGGCTCGATCCGAACAACCAGGAGACGTTCGGCAAGCTGCAGATGGATTCGACGGCCCAGTTCGGCTACGGCGAGATGCACGACGGCACGGTGAGCTCCTCGGAGGAGGCGCTGAACGACCCCAACCCGTGGAACACCTACGTGAACACCGGGCTGCCCGTCGGACCGATCTCCAACCCGGGAGACGTCGCGATCGATGCGGCGATGCATCCCGCCGACGGACCGTGGCTCTACTTCGTGACGGTCGACCTGAACACCGGCGAGACCATCTTCACCGAGACGTACCGCGAGCACCTGAAGTACGTGGAGCAGTGGCAGCAGTGGTGCAGCGACAACCCGGGCTCGGGGTGCTGAGCGCCGGCTCGTCGCGTCTGGAGGTCTGGGGCGACCCGATCGCGCACAGCCGCTCGCCGCAGCTGCACGCCGCCGCGTACGACGTGCTCGGCCTCGACTGGTCGTACGGACGCCGTCGGGTGGGCGAGGCAGCCTTCACCGGCGAGCTGACCTCGCTCGACGACACGTTCCGAGGCCTCTCGCTCACCATGCCGCTCAAGGGTGTGGCGTTCGCGGCCGCCGTCGAGCGCGACCGCCACGCGACGCTCACGGGCGCCGCCAACACGCTTCTCCTCGGCCAGGCCGGTCCGCGCGGGTTCAACACCGATGTCGGCGGCATCGTGCGCGCCCTCGCCGACGACGGGGTCACCGCCGTCGACCGCGCACGCATCGTCGGGGCCGGGGCCACGGCCACCTCGGCGCTGGTCGCTCTTTCCGAGCTCGGTGCGCGCGAAGTCGAGGTGGTCGCCCGCCGACCGGAGGCCGTCGCACCGCTCGCCGAGCTCGGCCGAGGGCTCGACCTGACGGTCACCACCGCGTCGTTCGCGGCATCCGTCCCCTCCGAGGTGCCGCTCACGATCGCGACACTGCCCGGTGATGCGCCCGTTCCGGATGCCGCGGCCGACGCCCTCGCCGGCTCCGGCGGTCTGCTGCTCGACGTCGTCTACGGCCACTGGCCCACCGCGCTGTCGGCGGCGTGGGAGCGGGCGGGCGGCACGGCCCGCTCGGGTCTCGGAATGCTGCTGCACCAGGCGGTGCTGCAGATCCGCGTCTTCCGCGACGGCGACGCCGGCGCGGCGCTCGACGGCGAGGCGGAGGCGCTCGTCGCCATGCGCCGCGCGCTCGAGGAGCCTCCCGCGGCGTAACCGCCCCGCGGAGCGTGGGAGACTGGACCAATGCTCCGCGTGCTCACGGCCGGCGAATCGCACGGCCCCGAACTCGTCGCCGTCATGGAGGGCCTGCCTGCGGGCGTCCCCATCTCCCGCGCCGCGATCCAGGCGGATCTCGCGCGCCGCAAGCTCGGCTACGGCCGCGGCTCGCGGATGAAGTTCGAAGCGGACGAGCTCACGATCTCGTCGGGCGTCGTACACGGGACGAGCCTCGGCAGCCCCATCGCGCTGCGCATCGGCAACACCGAGTGGCCCAAGTGGGTCGAGGTCATGAGCGCCGAGCCGGTCGAGCTGACCGACAAGTCCCGCGGCCGTGGCGCCGCGCTCACGCGTCCCCGTCCGGGCCACGCCGACCTCGTCGGCATGCAGAAGTACGGCTTCGACGAGGCCCGGCCGATCCTCGAGCGCGCCAGCGCCCGTGAGACGGCCGCCCGCGTCGCACTGGGTGCGCTCGCGCGCGCGTTCCTGGCCGAGCTCGGCATCCGTCTCGTCAGCCACACCCTCTCGATCGGACCGGTGCGCGTGCCCGAGGGCGCGTCCCTGCCGACGCCCGACGACGTCGATGCGCTCGACGCCGACCCGCTGCGCTGCTTCGACCCCGCGACGAGCGAGGCGATGGTGGCCGAGGTCGACGACGCCCGCAAGGACGGCGACACGCTCGGCGGCATCGTCGAGGTGCTCGCCTACGGCCTGCCCCCGGGGCTCGGCTCGCACGTGCACTGGGACCGGCGCCTCGACGCCAAGCTCGCGCAGGCGCTCATGAGCATCCAGGCGATCAAGGGCGTCGAGGTCGGCGACGGCTTCGAGACGACGCGCCGCCGCGGATCGGCCGCGCACGACGAGCTGTTCGTCGCCGGCGAGGGCATCACGCGCTCGAGCGACAAGGCGGGCGGCACCGAGGGCGGGATGTCCACCGGCACCGTGCTGCGCGTCCGCGCCGGCATGAAGCCGATCGCCACGGTGCCACGGGCGCTCCGCACCGTCGACGTGTCGACCGGCGACGCCGCCTCGGCCCACCACCAGCGCTCCGACGTGTGCGCGGTGCCGGCGGCCGGCGTGGTCGCCGAGGCGATGGTCGCCGTCGTGCTCGCCGACGTGGTGCTGGAGAAGTTCGGGGGCGACAGCGTCGCCGAGACCCGCCGCAACATCGAGGGCTACCTCGCGGCGATCCCCGACGCGCTGCGCAGCGCGGCCGCGAGCGACGCCGGTCTCGCCGAGCATGACCTCGCCCTCTGACGCCGTCGTGCTGATCGGCCCGATGGGGGCCGGCAAGACCAGCATCGGGAAGAAGGCGGCCCGGGCCCTCGGCATCCGGTTCTTCGACACCGACGCCGCCGTCGTGCGCGACCACGGGCCGATCGAGCAGCTGTTCAGCGAGCACGGCGAAGCCCACTTCCGCGCCCTCGAGCGGGAAGCGGTCGTCGAGGGGCTGGCGACGGGCGGCATCGTCTCGCTCGGCGGCGGCGCGGTGCTCCACCCCGAGACACGCGTCGACCTCGCAGCGCGCCGCGTCGTCCTCTTGACGGTGTCGCCGCGCGTGGTCGCGGGGCGCGTGCGCGACTCGAACCGGCCGCTGCTGCAGGCCGACGACGCGATCGAGCGCTGGACCGCCATCTTCGAGGAGCGCCGGCCGGTCTACGAGGAGCTCGCCGACGTGACGTTCGACACGTCGAGCGGCCCCGTGCAGGATGTCGTCGACGCACTGGTCTCCTGGGTGCGCGGCGCGGACGAGAAGGAGCAGACGAAGTGACGGACGCCACGACCATCACCGTGAACGGAGATGCGAGCTACGGCATCACCGTGGGGCGCGGCATCCTGTCGTCCCTCGGCGAGGCGCTGCCCGCCGCGGCGCGCAAGGTGCTCGTCATCCACCCGCCGACGCTCGCCGCGGAGGCAGAGCGGCTGCGGACCCAGCTCGTGGGCGACCGCGAGGTGCTGCTCGCCGAGATCCCCGACGCCGAGGCCGGCAAGCGCATCGAGGTGGCCGCCTTCTGCTGGCAGGTCATGGGCAAGGCCGACTTCACCCGCACCGACGCCGTCGTCGGGTTCGGTGGGGGAGCGGTGACCGATCTGGCCGGGTTCGTCGCGGCGACCTGGCTGCGCGGCGTCGAGGTGGTGCAGGTTCCCACCACGGTGCTCGGCATGGTCGACGCGGCCGTCGGCGGCAAGACGGGCGTCAACACCGCCGAGGGCAAGAACCTGGTGGGCGCCTTCTGGGCGCCGCGCGCGGTGATCTGCGACCTCGAGCTGCTCGACACCCTGTCGCGCAACGAGCGCGTCGCCGGCTACGCCGAGGTCGTCAAGGCCGGGTTCATCTGGGCACCCGAGATCCTCGAGCTCGTCGAGGCGGATCCCGAGAGCGCCGTCGACCCGCAGAGCGCCGCCTTCCGGCGCACCATCGAGCTGGCCATCGGGATGAAGGCGCAGGTCGTGGGGGAGGACCTTCGCGAGGCGGGCCTGCGCGAGATCCTCAACTACGGCCACACCCTCGGCCACGCGATCGAGCACGCCGAGCGCTACCGCTGGCGCCACGGGGCCGCCATCTCGGTCGGCATGGTCTTCGCGGCGGAGCTGTCGCGACTCGCGGGCCGGCTTCCGGATGCCGCAGCCCAGCGTCACCGCGACATCCTCGAGACCCTGGGGCTGCCGACGACCTACCGCTCCGGCGCCTGGCCGCAGCTGCTGGCCACGATGCAGCGCGACAAGAAGAGCCGCGGCGGCATGCTGCGCTTCATCGTGCTCGACGACATCGCGAAGCCCACGGTGCTGCAGGCCCCCGACGAGTCGCTGCTCTTCGCCGCGTACCAGGAGGTCGCGGGGTGACGGCAGCGGCCACCGTGCGACGCATCCGCGCGGACGAGTGGCCGCGTGTGCGCGACCTGCGGATCGAGGCCGTGAGCGATCCGGACGCCGCGATCGCCTTCCTGTACACGCCCGAGGAGGAGCTCGCGCACGACGACGGGTTCTGGCGGGCGCGCGCGGCCCGCGCCGCGGCCGGGGGCGAGGCGGCGCAGTTCGTCGCCGAGGTCGACGGCGAGTGGGTCGGCACGGCCACCGTCCTCGTGCGGCCCGCGGGGATCGCCGACCACACCGGGCGCACGGTCTACGTCTCCCGCGCCGACGTCGTGGGCGTCTACGTGCGTCCGAGCGCGCGGGGGCGGGGCGTCATCGACGGGCTCCTGGACGCCGCGGCGGAATGGACCGCGGCGCAGGGGCTCGCCCGGCTCACGCTCGACGTGCACGCCGACAACGCCCGTGCGCAGGCGGCGTACCGCCGGAACGGCTTCGCGCCGACCGGCGTGAGGTTCACCGCGCGCATCGGCCCGGAGCTGGAGATGGCGCGCGTTCTCTGAGCTCGTCGAGTCGTCGCGCTCGTCGAGCTCGTCGGCGGCCGGATTCCGCCGCCGCACGGCGTTTCATGGAATCGACGTGATGCCGCCGAGCGCGCGCTCCTGCCAGACTCTCGGTGAGGCGCGCTCGGGCGCCTGTCGGATGGAGCCTCCCATGAGCACCAGCACCACCAACGCGCCGGCACGGGCGGGCGCGATCCTGTCGACGCTCATCCTCGTCGCCGCTGTCGCGAACCTGCCGCTGTCGGTCGCCAACGTGGCGCTGCCCGACATCGGCAAGGCCTTCGACGCCTCGCAGACCGAGCTGAACCTCGTCGCCGTCGGGTACTCGCTGGGCCTGGCCGCCTCGGTGCTGTGGCTCGGCGCGGTCGGCGACCGCTACGGCCGCAAGATGATGCTGCTGATCGGCGTGCTGCTGTCGCTTCCGGCCGGCATCGTCGCCGCCTTCGCACCGACCGTCGACGTCCTCATCATCGCGCGCATCGTGGGCGGTCTCGCCGCCGGCATGGCGTACCCCACGACACTCGCCCTCATCACGGCACTGTGGTCCGGCCCCGCGCGGACCCGTTCGATCGCGCTGTGGTCGGCGACGGGCGGCGCGATCTCGGCGCTCGGGCCGCTGATGTCGGGCGTGCTGCTGGAGTTCTTCCACTGGGGCTCGGTGTTCCTCCTGACGATCCCGCTGATCCTGATCGCCGTTCCGCTGGTGATCAAGGTCGTGCCCAGTCACGTCAACGAATCGACCGATCCCGTCGACAACCTGGGCGGCTTCCTCTCGGCGATCCTCGTAGGCGGCCTCATCCTCGCGATCAACTTCGCGGCCGTCCCCGACGCGGGAACCCTGGTCCTGGGGCTGTCCGTCATCGGCGCCGCAGCGCTGATCGCCTTCGTCATCCGCCAGCGCCGCGCCAAGAACCCGCTCTACGACCTGCGGATCGCCGCACGGCCCATCTTCTGGGTGGCCGCGTGCGCGGGAGTCATCGTCTTCGGCGCACTGATGGGCGCGATGTTCATCGGGCAGCAGTACCTGCAGAACGTGCTCGGCTACTCGACCCTCGAGTCGGGCTTCGCCATCCTGCCGGCCGCGATCTTCATGGTGCTGCTCGCTCCCCGGTCGGCCAAGCTCGTCGAGGCGAAGGGCGCCCGCTTCACGCTGCTCCTCGGCTACGCCGCCGTGCTGCTCGGCTTCCTCACCATGCTGCTGCTGTGGACGGGCAGCGCCGACTACTGGGCGGTCGGCCTCGGCTACGCCTTCGTCGGCGCGGGCGTGGGCCTCGCCGGCACGCCGGCCTCCCACTCGCTCACCGGCGCCGTGCCGGTGCGCCGCGCGGGAATGGCATCGGGCACGGCGGATCTGCAGCGAGACCTCGGCGGCGCGATCATGCAGTCGATCCTCGGCGCGCTGCTGACCGCGGGGTACGCGGCGTCGGCGAACAAGCTCATCGGCGACTCACCGGACGCCGACCAGATCACCTCGTCGGTGCAGAGCCAGCTGACGAAGTCGTTCGCCAGCGCGTCCGATGTCGCCGACCAGTACCCGCAGTACTCGGATGCCATCATCACCGCCGCGCAGCAGTCGTTCGAGCAGGGCCAGACGTGGGCGTATCTCGCCGGCGTCATCGCCGTGCTCGTCGGCGCCGTGCTGGTCTTCTTCGCGTTCCCGAAGTACGAGCGCGAGAAGCAGCTGCTCGCGCAGTACCGTGCCGAGGACGCCGCCGAGGAGCAGCCCGCCGGCCCGCAGCCCGCCGCCTGAGCCGGCGATAGGGTGGGCGGGTGAGCACGCCGCGCCGCCTCCTCCTCGTCAACGGCCCCAATCTCAACCTCCTCGGCATCCGCGAGCCGGCGGTCTACGGCACGCAGACGCTCGCCGATGTCGAGCAGGTGACGACGGATGCCGCAGCCCGGCGCGGATTCGAGGTGCGCGCCGTGCAGAGCAATCACGAGGGCGTCCTGCTCGACGCCATCCACGCCGCCCGCGAGGACTGCGCCGGCATCGTGATCAACCCGGGGGGCCTCACCCACACCTCCGTCGTGCTGCGCGACGCGCTGTCGGGCGTCGCGCTGCCCGTCGCCGAGGTGCACATCTCCGACGTCAGGGCGCGGGAGGAGTTCCGCCACCACTCGTACGTCGCCGACGTCGCGGTCGTCCACGTGGTCGGCGAAGGGGTCGCCGGTTACGCCACGGCCGTCGACCGGCTCATCGCGGTGATCACCGAGACCACCGACGGCTGACACCGCTCGCACGCCCGCGAATCGGCCGCGGACGAGGCATCCCGTAGAATCGAACGTCGGCGCTGGCGGCCCCCGCGTTCGGCGACGGGCCCCGGCCGCCTCCTCATCTTCAACGAAACGGACTTCCACGCTCATGGCATCCACCGCAGACATCAAGAACGGCGTCGTCCTCAGCATCGACGGCCAGCTCTGGAACGTCATCGAGTTCCAGCACGTCAAGCCCGGCAAGGGCGGCGCGTTCGTCCGCACGAAGCTCAAGAACGTCGTGTCGGGCAAGGTCGTCGACCGCACGTACAACGCCGGCGCGAAGATCGACATCGAGAACGTCGACCGCCGCGACTTCACCTACCTCTACAACGACGGCGACAACTTCGTCTTCATGGACGTCGAGGACTACGACCAGATCAACGTCGGCGCGGCCACGGTCGGCGACGCGGCGCACTTCCTGCTCGAGAACCAGCAGGTGCAGATCGCGCTGAACAACGGCAACCCGCTCTACGTCGAGCTCCCGGCATCCGTCGTCCTCGAGATCACGTACACCGAGCCGGGCCTGCAGGGCGACCGCTCGTCGGCGGGCACCAAGGCGGCCACCGTCGAGACCGGGTACGAGATCCAGGTTCCCCTCTTCGTCGAGACCGGCACCAAGGTCAAGGTCGACACGCGCACGGGCGACTACCTCGGCCGCGTCAACTGACCGCCGGGTCGCCTGACCGATGAGTGCCCGCACGAAGGCGCGCAAGCGCGCGCTCGACATCCTGTTCCAGGCCGACGTCCGCGGCGACCAGCCGGCGACCATCCTCGCCGCCGAGGCGAAGCGCGCCGCCGGCGAGCCCGCCCGCCAGGCGTCCTGGCTGTACGCGCGCGAGATCGTCGACGGCGTGATCGACAACCAGGACGCGATCGACGAGCAGATCACGACGTTCGCGAAGGACTGGTCGCTCGCCCGCATGCCCGCGGTCGATCGCGCGGTCCTGCGCATCGCCACGTGGGAGCTCATGTACAACGACGAGGTCCCGGCCGCAGTCGCGATCGACGAGGCGGTGGAGCTCGCCAAGGAGTTCTCGACCGACGACTCGGGCGCGTTCGTCCACGGCGTCCTCGCGCGCATCGCCCGCGCGTCCTGAGCGGCATCCTCCTACGGCGCTGTCGGGAGGGTTCGTCAGGATGGATGCCGTGACCTCGCCGCCGTTCGTCGACCCCGTGCACGTCCGCGGATTCACCGACAGTGGCTCGTACGAGCGCGGCGTCGCCTACTTCAGAGGCGGCGCCGTCCTCCGGGTCGCCTGGGATGCCGGCGCGTCGGTGATGGAGTCCGTCGTCTCGGGAAGCGCGGGGCGCACCTACCGCTGCCGCATCCGGCTCGATCCGCACCGGCCGGACCGCCCGATCGCGGCGACCTCGTGCACCTGCCCGGTGCAGTTCGACTGCAAGCACACGGTGGCGACGCTCCTGGCGGCCAACGCCGCGGCGACGACGGCACCGCGCCCCGCGGGGGCGTCCGCGTGGCGCACGGTGCTCTCGCCCGAGACCGGCGCGCAGCGCGCCCGGACGCCGCTCGCGCTCGGTGTGGAGCTGCGCCAGCGCGTCCGCCGCGGCGCCTCGACGTGGGCGCCCGCGCGGGTCGAGAGCGCGACGCCGCGCGGTCTGCACCAGCACGGCACCGACGTGCTCGTCGGACTCCGCCCGCTCCAGCGCTCCGAGCGATCCGAGGCGTGGATCAAGAGCGGCGTCTCATGGGACGTACTGCGTCGGCCGTCGACCGCGTATGACCCGGCGCAGGCCCGCTGGTTCGCGGAGCTGCACAGCATCGGACGCGACGTGCGCTCCTTCGGCGCGTTCTCCGACGTGTCGGAGTGGCTCACGCTCGACGACATCGAGTCGAGCCTGCTGTGGCCGCACCTCGCCACGGCCGGGGAGCACGGCATCCCGCTCGTCCCCACGCGGCGGGGCACCAGTGTGTCGATGGCCGCACGGGCCGCCCTCGCCGTGCAGGCGCGGCGGCGTCCGGGAGGCGGCGTGGAGGTCTCCGCGCTCGTGACGCTCGACGGCGAGCGCGCGGACCCCGCCGCCGTGCGCCCGGTGGGGCGCACCGGCGTGTACCGGTTCGCCGTGGCGGGGGACCGCCTCGACCTGGTGCTGGCGGCGGCCGCGCTGCCCGACCCCCTGCCGGCGCTGCTCGGCTCGACCGAGCCCGTGACGGTGCCGCCCGAAGAGGCGCCCGAGTTCGTTCAGGAGCATCTGCCGCGCATCGCTCGGCGGGTGACCGTGGAGGCGCCGGGGCTGGACGTCGCGGCACCCCCGCGGCCCGAGCTGGTGCTGCTGGTGCGCTTCGAGCCCGGCCATCGGGTCGTGTACACCCTCTCGTGGCGGTACGGCCGCGGCGACCTCCTCGGGTTCGAGGGGACCGGCGGCGACCGCGACACGGCCGCGGAAGCGGCGATCCGCGCTCGTACCGAGGCGCTGTGGCGCGATCACGCGCCCGTCGACTTCGCCCCCGCCGGCAGCCTGACCGGCCTCGACGCGGCGGAGTTCTCGGCACGGCTGCTGCCCGAGCTCGAGGGCGACGCCGACGTGCGGATCGAGATCTCCGGCGAGCGCCCGCCCTATCGCGAGCTCGCCGGCGACCCGCGGATCGACATCACCTCGGTCGAGACGACCGACTCGGACTGGTTCGATCTCGGCGTGGTCGTGACGATCGACGGCCGCCGCATCCCGTTCGGCACGCTCTTCACGGCGCTCTCGCGCGGCCGCAAGAAGATCCTGCTCAGCGACGGCGCGTACTTCTCGTTGTCGCACCCCTCGCTCCAGCGGCTGCGAGACCTCATAGACGAGGCCGGGGACCTCGACGAGTGGGAGACCGGGCCCCGCATCAGCCGCTATCAGACCGCGCTCTGGGCCGATTTCGAGGATCTGGCCGATGAGGCTCAGCCGGCCGTGTCATGGCGGGCCACGGTCGACGCGCTGCGCGATGCGGACGGCGTACCGGCCACGGCGCTGCCTTCCGGGCTGCACGCCGACCTGCGCCCGTACCAGCGGACGGGGTTCGAGTGGCTGGCGTTCCTGTGGGGCCACCGGCTCGGCGGGATCCTCGCCGACGACATGGGGCTCGGCAAGACGCTGCAGCTGCTCGCCCTGCTGGCGCACGCGAAGGAGCAGGGCGAGACGCGCCCGTTCCTCGTCGTGGCGCCGACGTCGGTGCTCTCGACCTGGCGCACCGAGGCCGCGCGGTTCACACCGGATCTGCGCGTCGCCGTGGTCGACGCCACGCGCGCCAAGCGCGGGACGAGCGTCGCGGAGACGGCGGCCGGCGCCGATCTCGTCGTGACGTCCTACGCGCTGCTGCGCCTCGACGAGCAGGAGTTCGCCGGCCTCCGATGGGCGGGCCTGATCCTCGACGAGGCGCAGTTCGTCAAGAACAGCCAGACCAAGGCGTACCGGGCGGCACGCGATCTGCCGGCCGATGTGGTCTTCGCGGTCACCGGCACCCCGCTGGAGAACAGCCTCACCGAGCTGTGGGCGCTGCTCTCGCTCACCGCGCCGGGACTCTTCGCGTCCGCGCGACGATTCCGCGAGGAGTACGTCGGTCCGATCGAGAAGGGGAAGGTGCCCGAGAACCAGGAGGGCGGCGCCTACCGCGCGGGGCGTCTCGCTCGACTGCGACGACGCATCCGGCCGCTCGTGCTGCGGCGCACGAAGGAGCTGGTCGCCGCCGACCTGCCGCCGAAGCAGGAGCAGGAGGTGCGGATCGAGCTCGGGCCCGCACACCGGGCGCTCTACGACACCGTGCTCCAGCGCGAGCGGCAGAAGGTGCTCGGGCTGCTGGACGACCTCGACCGCAACCGGTTCATCGTGTTCCGGTCGCTGACCCTGCTCCGGCTGCTGAGCCTCGCACCGGGTCTGGTCGATCCCGCGGATGCGCACATCCCCCCGAGCAAGCTCGGTCCGCTGTTCGAGCAGCTCGACGAGGCGCTCGCCGAGGGGCACCGCGCCCTCGTCTTCAGTCAGTTCACCTCGTTCCTCGCGCTGGTGGCGACCGCACTGGAAGAGCGCGGCATCCCGTACGCGTATCTCGACGGGTCGACGAGAGACCGGGATGCCGCGATCACCGCATTCCGCGGGGGAGAGGCGCCCGTCTTCCTCATCAGCCTCAAGGCCGGCGGCTTCGGGCTCACACTGACCGAGGCGGACTACGTCTTCCTGCTGGACCCGTGGTGGAACCCCGCGGCCGAGGCGCAGGCGACCGACCGCGCGCACCGGATCGGCCAGCATCGCAGCGTGATGGTCTACCGCCTCATCGCCGCCGGCACCATCGAGGAGAAGGTGATGGCGCTGCAGCAGCGGAAGGCGCGCCTCTTCCGGTCGGTGATGGACGACGACGCCCTGTTCGGGCAGGCACTCACCGCCGACGACATCCGCGGCCTCTTCGACGCCTGACCGCCCCTCGCGCGCCGGCGCGCCCGGCCGATCGCCTTTTGCACGGCCGGGACGCCCAGCCGCGCCCGTGGGCCTCGCCTAGAATCAACTGGTTCGACACAGGAGGACACACCCCATGCGCATCACGGGCCTCGGCCACGCCGGAATGTACATCGAGACGGCCGGCGGCAGCATTCTCTGCGATCCGGTGATCGGCCCGACCTTCTTCGGGTCGTGGTTCCCGTTCCCCGACAACCGGGGCCTCGACTGGGAGAAGTACGGCAAGGCCGACTTCCTCTACATCTCGCACCGCCATCGCGACCACTTCGACCCCGCTCTCATGGAGCGCCACATCCCGAAGACCATCAAGGTGCTGCTGCCGGAGTACCCGACCGACGACCTCGAGCAGGACCTCCGCGGGCTCGGCTACGACAACATCGTCTACACGCAGGCAGGCGTGCCGCTCGAGTTCGGGCCTCTCAAGGTCATGGTCACGCCGCTGCGCGCCCCCAGCGACGGCCCGATCGGCGATTCGTCGCTCAGCGTCGACGACGGCACCGCGAGCATCCTGAATCAGAACGACTCGCACCCGCTCGACCTCGAGAAGCTGATGTCGTTCTCCAAACCCGAGGCGTACTTCACGCAGGTGTCGGGCGCGATCTGGTGGCCGATGGTCTACGACCTGCCGCAGGACGCCAAGCAGAACTTCGCCAAGCTCAAGCGCGACGCGCAGAACAAGCGCGCGATGTACTACATCGAGAAGGTCGACGCCGAGCACGTCTTCCCGATGGCGGGGCCTCCGATGTTCCTGCGCGAGGAGCTCTTCCGCTACAACGGCCAGGGTCTCGACGGCGACGCGATCTTCACCGACCAGCGCGAGTTCCTCGCCCACATGCGGGAGCTGCGCCCGGAGCAGAAGGGCTACGAGTTCCTTCCCGGCACCGTGGTCGAGCTCGTCGACGGCGATCTGTCGGTCACGCAGACGCTGTACACCGAGGCTGAGATCGACCGCGTCTTCGACGACAAGTGGTCGTACCTCGCCGAGCAGCGCGACACGCGTCAGGACGAGATCCGCGCGGAAGAGGCCTCGCGCGCCCCGGTGCTGCCGCCGGACGAGATGCTCGCCGCGATCCGCGAGTGGTGGGAGCCGCTGCTGCGTCGCGGGCGGACCATCCGCAACGGCGTGGGCGGCAACGTGCGGTTCCGGATCGGCGAGCTCGACATGGTGGTCGACTTCCCGAAGGCCAAGGTGCGCGAGTACGCCGGCGAGGAGTGCATCTACTGGTACACGATCCCGGCGGACCTCGTGTCGACGAACATCCGCGACCACGAGATCGACTGGTCCAACTCGATCTTCCTCTCGATGCAGTTCGAGGTCGGTCGCAGCGGCAAGTTCAACGAGTTCCTCACCACGTTCCTCAAGTGCCTCTCGCGCGATCGGATCGAGTACGTCGAGAACTGGTACGCCGAGCAGACCGACCAGACGGAGGACGCCCAGCTCGGGGACTGGATGGTCCAGCGGCGGTGCCCGCACCTGCGGGCGGACCTGACGAAGACGGGCAAGATCGAGGACGGCGTGCTGACGTGCTCTCTCCACGACTGGAAGTGGGATCTCGCCAGCGGCAAGTGCCTCACCAGCCAGGGGCACCCGATCCGCGCGTCCCAGGTCGAGGACGACCTCTTCCGCGCGGCCAGCACTCCCGCCGCGTGAGCACCGAGGACGCCGTTCAGTTGTAGGACTCCCACAACGCGACGACAGCCGGACGCGCGGACGTGTGTGCGACAGCGGCCAATCTGCACCGGGGCGTATCACCGCGGGATTCCTTCGGGTCCTGATCACCGTGCCTGCGATCGCGGGCGATCAGAACCCGAAGGAATCACGCCATGACTACTGTCCCCGTCCGCGGCGCCGCCGGCGTCGTCCCGTCGTCCACCGGCCGCCCGAGCCCGATCGCGGCCCTCCTCGCCTTCGAGGCTCGTGCCGAGGCCGCGCTGAAGACCTCGCTGCAGCGCTGGAGCATCCCCGCGCTGCGCATCGCCCTCGGCACGGTGTTCGCCGTGTTCGGCGCGCTGAAGCTCTTCCCCGGCGTGAGCCCGGTCGAGGCGCTCGTGAGCGCGACGTGGGAGAAGCTCACGTTCGGCCTGGTCAGCGGGCAGGCCGCGCTCGTCGCGACCGCGGTCATCGAGGTCACTGCGGGGGCGCTCCTCATCCTCGGCGGGGCGTTCGCCCGTGTGGGCCTCGTCGTGCTGGCGTTCGCGTTCGTCGGCATCCTCTCGCCGATCGTGCTGCTGCCGGCCGAGGTCTTCGGCACCGCCGGGCCGACGCTCACCGGCCAGTACATCTTCAAGAACGCCGTGCTCATCGCGGCGGCGCTGGTCGTCGCCTCGCGCGTGCTCCGCGGCCCTGCGCCGCGCTCCTGACGCACGCGCAGCTCCACACGGCGCAGGCCGGTCCCGATTGGGGACCGGCCTGCGCCGTGCCGTAGACTGGCCGACGATCACAGCAACCTTTAACCCCGTCCCGTGAGGCGGAGAAGGGAGCGGCGGATGAGCACGCGTACCGTGCTGCCTCGCGTCGTCATGACACAAGCCGACATGGCGCGGGCCCTGACTCGGATCTCGCACGAGATCCTCGAGTCCAACAAGGGATCCGACGGCCTCGTCCTCCTCGGGATCCCGACGCGCGGCGTCACTCTCGCGCATCGCATCGGCGCTCTGGTCGCGCAGTTCGGCGGCGCCGACGTCCCCGTCGGCTCACTCGACGTCACGATGTACCGCGACGATCTCCACCGCAACCCGACGCGTGCCCCGCAGCCGACGCAGATCCCGGCGGGCGGCATCGACGGCAAGGTCGTCGTCCTCGTCGACGACGTGCTCTTCTCGGGGCGCAGCATCCGCGCCGCTCTCGACGCCCTGCAAGACATCGGGCGACCCGCCGTGGTGCGCCTGGCCACCCTCGTGGACCGGGGGCACCGCGAGCTGCCGATCCGCCCGGACTTCGTCGGCAAGAACCTGCCCAGCTCCCGCGACGAGCGCGTGAACGTCCGCCTCGCCGAGACCGACGGCGCCGAAGAGGTGACGATCGAGTCATGAGGCACCTGCTCGACACCCAGACCCTCGCGCGCGAGGACGCGCTGCGCATCCTCGACGTCGCCGAGGACATGGCCGACACCCAGCGCCGTGAGGTCAAGAAGCTCCCGACGCTGCGGGGCAAGACCGTCGTGAACCTGTTCTTCGAGGACTCCACCCGCACCCGCATCTCGTTCGAGGCGGCCGCGAAGCGCCTGTCGGCCGACGTCATCAACTTCTCGGCCACGGGCTCGAGCGTGTCGAAGGGGGAGTCTCTCCAGGACACCGCGCAGACGCTGCAGGCGATGGGGGCGGACGCCGTCGTCATCCGGCACGGCGCCTCCGGCGCGCCGCGCACGCTGGCCACGAGCGGCTGGATCAGCGCCGGGGTCGTCAACGCCGGCGACGGCACGCACGAGCATCCGACGCAGGCGCTGCTGGACGCGTTCACCATCCGCAAGCGCCGCTTCGGCGACGACAGCCGCGGCCGCGATCTCACCGGCGCGAAGGTCACGATCGTGGGCGACGTCCTCCACTCGCGGGTCGCCCGCTCGAACGTGTGGCTGCTGCACACGCTCGGCGCCGACGTCACCCTCGTCGCGCCACCCACCCTCGTCCCGCAGGACGTGACGAACTGGCCGGCACGGGTGGTCTACGACCTCGACGAGGCGATCGCCGCGCAGCCCGACGCCCTGATGATGCTCCGGATCCAGCTGGAACGCATGAACGCGGCGTATTTCCCCACTGAACGGGAGTATTCCCGGAGATGGGGGCTGGACGCGAACCGCCTGCGCGCCTTGGGAGCCGATAGCATTGTCATGCACCCCGGACCCATGAACCGGGGCCTGGAGATCTCCGCGGAAGCCGCTGACTCGCCCCGCTCGACGGTGCTCGAGCAGGTCGCCAACGGCGTCTCGGTGCGCATGGCCGCGCTCTACCTGCTGCTGGCAGGGGCGGAGCGCGACAGCACGACGGATGCCGCCACCACCACCGGCGGAGATGCCACAGAGAAGGAGACCACCAGATGAGCGAGACCCTTCTCTTCCGCGGGGCACTGGTCGAAGGCAGCACGGCGGCAGACCTCGTCGTCGCCGACGGCGTCATCGCGGAGGTCGGCACCGGGCTGAGCCGGGCGGGTGCGACCGTCGTGGACGTCGACGGGCTGGTGCTGCTGCCAGGGCTGGTCGATCTGCACACGCACCTGCGCGAACCCGGGTACGAGGCATCCGAGACGATCCTCACGGGATCGCGCGCAGCGGCTGCGGGCGGCTACACCGCGGTCTTCGCGATGCCCAACACCTCACCCGTCGCCGACACGGCCGGCGTCGTCGAGCAGGAGCTCGCGCTCGGCGAGGCTGCGGGCTACGTCACGGTCCAGCCGATCGGCGCCGTGACCGTCGGGCAGAAGGGCGAGCGACTCGCCGAACTCGGCGCGATGGCCGATTCCCGGGCCCGGGTGCGCGTGTTCAGCGACGACGGCTTCTGCGTGTGGGACCCGCTCATCATGCGGCGAGCGCTGGAGTACGTGAAGGCGTTCGACGGCGTGATCGCCCAGCACGCGCAGGATCCCCGCCTCACCGAGGGCGCCCAGATGAACGAGGGCCGCGTCTCGGCCGAACTCGGGCTCGCCGGGTGGCCGGCCGTCGCCGAGGAGTCGATCATCGCCCGCGACGTCCTGCTGGCCGAGCACGTGGGCTCGCGCCTGCACGTGTGCCACCTGTCCACCGCCGGCTCGGTGGAGATCATCCGCTGGGCGAAGAAGCGCGGCGTCGACGTGACCGCCGAGGTCACTCCGCACCACCTGCTGCTGACCGACGAGCTCGTGCGCGACTACGACGCGCGGTTCAAGGTGAACCCGCCGCTCCGCCGGGAGGAGGATGTCCTGGCGGTGCGCGAAGGACTCGCCGACGGGACCATCGACATCGTCGCCACCGACCACGCGCCGCATCCGGCCGAGGCCAAGGCCTGCGAATGGCAGGCCGCCGCCAACGGCATGGTCGGGCTCGAGAGCGCACTGCGGGTCGTGCAGCAGTCGATGGTCGACACCGGCCTCATCACATGGGGCGACGTCGCCCGCGTCATGTCGCGGGAGCCCGCCCGCATCGGCCGGCTGGCCGGCCACGGCACGCCGCTCACCGAGGGGCACCCGGCATCCCTCGCGTTCTACGATCCGTCCCCGCGTCGCACCTTCACCACCGACGACCTCCGCGGCCGCAGCGTCAACTCGCCCTACCTCGGTCGCGAGCTCCCGGGCGACGTGCGCTGGACGCTGCACCAGGGAACGGTGACGGTCGCCGACGGCGCGCTGCTCGCCGCCCCGGGGGTGCGCGCATGACCCGCGAGGGCGCGCTCACGATCATCGTCGCCGTGGCGGTGGGTCTCATCGGACTGCTCGTCTGGGCCTGGTGGCGTCGCATGCGACGCGACGCGGTCGCGCTCGTCCATCCGGGCGAGCTCCCCGCCGATGCCCACGTCCGCGGCAGCTACGACGTGCTCTATGTCGCCACCACCCGCCGCTATGCGCCCCTGGAGCGCATCGCCGCCCCCGGCATGGGGTTCCGCTCGAAGGCGACGGTCACCGTCGCGGACGAGGGCGTGGCGGTCGCGATGACGGGGCAGGAGCCCTTCCTGCTCGCCCCCGAGCAGATCGTCGACGTCAGCCAGTCCACCGTCGCGATCGACCGCGTGGTCGAGCCGGGCGGCCTCACGCGCCTCACCTGGCGCACCGACGCGAACACCACCGTCGACTCCTACTTCCGACCCCAGGATGCCTCGGCCCGCGCCCTCGCCGACGCCGTGGCCGCCATCCTTCCGCCGACCCAGACGGGAACCGCCGCATGACCTCCCTCTTCCAGACCGACCCGGCCGTCCTCGTGCTCGAGGACGGGACCCGTCACTCCGGCCGCGCCTACGGCGCCGTGGGGACGACCCTCGGCGAAGTCGTCTTCTCGACCGGCATGACCGGCTATCAGGAGACGCTGACCGATCCCTCCTACGCCGGCCAGATCGTGCTGCAGACGGCACCGCACATCGGCAACACCGGCATGAACGGCGAAGACCCCGAGTCCCGCCGCATCTGGGTGTCGGGCTACATCGTGCGCGACCCTTCCCGCGTGGTGTCGAACTGGCGCGCCGACGAGTCGCTCGACGACGCCCTCGAGAGCGACGGCGTCGTGGGGATCAGCGGGATCGACACCCGCGCGGTGACCCGCCACATCCGCTCCGCCGGCAGCATGCGCGGCGGCATCTTCTCCGGTGACGCCGCGGGCATCGACCCCGAGGAGCAGCTGCGGCTGGTGCGCGAGGCGCCCGAGATGGCGGGGCAGAACCTCTCCGCCGCCGTGTCGGTGGCCGCCGCCGAGGTCACGCCCGCCCGGGGCGAGCGCATCGGCAACCTGGCCGTGCTCGACCTCGGCGTGAAGCAGGCCACCGTCGACAACCTCGCCGCGCGCGGCTTCGAGGTGCACGTGCTGCCGCAGAACGTCACGATCGACCAGATCCGCGCGATCGAGCCCGTCGCCGTGTTCTACTCGAACGGCCCCGGCGACCCCGCCGCCTCGGGCGACCACGTCGACCTGCTGCGCGGCGTGCTCGACGACGGACTGCCCTTCTTCGGCATCTGCTTCGGCAACCAGCTGCTCGGGCGCGCCCTCGGTCTCGGCACGTACAAGCTGCCGTTCGGCCACCGTGGCATCAACCAGCCCGTGCTCGACAAGGCGACCGGCCGCGTGGAGATCACCGCCCACAACCACGGCTTCGCGGTCGACGCCCCCGTGGAGGGCTCGTTCGACAGCCCGAACGGCTACGGCAAGGTCGAGGTGAGCCACGTCGGCCTCAACGATCAGGTGGTCGAAGGACTGCGCGCGCTCGACATCCCGGCGTTCTCGGTGCAGTACCACCCCGAGGCGGCCGCCGGCCCCCACGACGCCAACTACCTGTTCGACCGCTTCCGCGACCTCGTGGTCGCGAACCTCGAGAAGAAGGCCGCGAAGTAATGCCCAAGCGCGACGACATCAACTCCGTCCTCGTCATCGGATCCGGCCCCATCGTCATCGGCCAGGCGTGCGAGTTCGACTACTCGGGCACGCAGGCCTGCCGCGTGCTCCGCGAGGAGGGCGTGCGCGTCATCCTCGTGAACTCGAACCCGGCGACGATCATGACCGACCCGGACTTCGCCGACGCGACGTACATCGAGCCGATCACGCCCGCGGTGATCGAGACGATCATCGCGAAGGAGAAGCCCGACGCGATCCTGCCCACGCTCGGCGGCCAGACCGCCCTCAACGCCGCGATGGCACTCCACGACCAGGGGATCCTCGAGAAGTACGACGTCGAGCTCATCGGCGCCAAGGTCGACGCCATCCGCAAGGGCGAGGACCGCCAGATCTTCAAGGAGCTCGTGATCGAGGCGGGCGCGGATGTCGCGGCATCCGTCATCTGCCACTCCATGGACGATCTCCTCGCCGGCGCCGCGCAGCTCGGCTACCCGCTGGTCGTGCGCCCGTCCTTCACCATGGGCGGCCTCGGCTCCGGCTTCGCGTACGACGAGGAGGATCTGCGCCGCATCGGCGGCGCGGGCCTCCACGACTCGCCGACCAACGAGGTGCTGCTCGAGGAGTCGATCCTCGGGTGGAAGGAGTACGAGCTCGAGCTCATGCGCGACACGGCCGACAACACGGTCGTCGTCTGCTCGATCGAGAACGTCGACCCCGTGGGCGTCCACACCGGCGACTCCATCACGGTGGCTCCGGCGCTCACGCTGACCGACCGCGAGTACCAGAAGCTCCGCGACATCGGCATCGACATCATCCGGGCGGTCGGCGTCGACACCGGCGGCTGCAACATCCAGTTCGCGGTCAACCCCGAGAACGGGCGCATCATCGTCATCGAGATGAACCCGCGCGTCTCGCGCTCCTCGGCGCTCGCCTCGAAGGCCACGGGCTTCCCGATCGCCAAGCTCGCCGCCAAGCTCGCGATCGGCTACCGCCTCGACGAGGTGCCGAACGACATCACGCAGGCGACGCCCGCGAGCTTCGAGCCGACGCTCGACTACATCGTCGTCAAGGTGCCGCGCTTCAACTTCGAGAAGTTCCCCGCCGCCGACACGACGCTGACCACCACCATGAAGTCGGTGGGCGAGGCGATGGCGATCGGCCGCAACTACGCCACCGCGCTGCAGAAGGCGCTGCGCTCGCTCGAGAAGCGCGGATCGAGCTTCCACTGGGGCGACGAGGACCGCTCGGTCGACGAGCTGCTCGAGATCGCGCAGACCCCGACCGACGGCCGCATCGTCGTGCTGCAGCAGGCGATGCGCAAGGGCGCGACGATCGAGCAGGCCTTCGAGGCGACCAAGATCGATCCCTGGTTCCTCGACCAGATCGCGCTCATCAACGAGGTCGCCGAGCACGTGCGCACGGCCGCGGAGCTGGATGCCGCCACCCTGCGCGTCGCGAAGGAGCACGGCTTCAGCGACGCCCAGATCGCACAGCTGCGCGGCGACAGCGAGACCGAGGTCCGCGACATCCGTCACGGTCTCGGCGTGCGCCCGGTCTACAAGACCGTCGACACGTGCGCGGGGGAGTTCCCGGCGCTGACGCCGTACCACTACTCGAGCTACGACTTCGAGACCGAGGTCACGCCGTCCGAGCGCACCAAGGTCGTCATCATCGGCTCGGGCCCCAACCGCATCGGCCAGGGCGTCGAGTTCGACTACTCGTGCGTGCACGCGTCGTTCGCCCTCGCCGACGCCGGCTACGAGACCGTCATGGTCAACTGCAATCCCGAGACGGTGTCGACCGACTACGACACGTCCGACCGCCTGTACTTCGAGCCGCTGACCCTCGAGGACGTCCTCGAGGTGCTGCATGCCGAGTCGCAGTCGGGCACCATCCTCGGCGTCATCTGCCAGCTCGGCGGGCAGACCCCGCTGGGTCTGGCGAAGGGCATCGAGGAGGCGGGCTACACGATCCTCGGCACCAAGCCCGCGGCGATCGATCTCGCCGAGGAGCGCGAGCTGTTCTCGCGCCTCCTCGACGACGCCGGACTCGTCGCCCCGCGCAACGGCACCGCCATCGACGTCGAAGGCGCGGTCGCCGTGGCGGAGGAGATCGGCTACCCGGTGCTGGTGCGCCCGAGCTTCGTGCTCGGCGGGCGCGGCATGGAGATCGTGTACTCGACCGAGGCGCTGCGCGACTACTTCCTGCGCATCGCCGACCAGGCCATCATCGGCCCGGGCCTGCCGCTGCTCGTCGACCGCTTCCTCGACGACGCGATCGAGATCGACGTCGACGCGCTGTTCGACGGCGAGGAGCTGTACATCGGCGGCGTCATGGAGCACCTCGAGGAGGCCGGCATCCACTCCGGCGACTCGTCGTGCACGCTGCCGCCGGTGAGCCTTGGCCGCACCGACATCGACCGGGTCCGCGAGGCGACGCACGCGATCGCGCAGGGCGTCGGCGTCCGCGGCCTCCTGAACGTGCAGTTCGCCATCTCGGCCGGGGTGCTCTACGTCATCGAGGCGAACCCGCGCGCCAGCCGCACGGTCCCGTTCGTGTCGAAGGCGCTCGGAATCCCGCTCGCCAAGGCCGCATCGCGCATCATGGCCGGCGCCACGGTCGCCGAGCTCAAGGCCGAGGGCCTCCTCCCGGAGGAGGACGGCTCGCGCGTGCCCCTGGACGCGCCGGTCGCCGTCAAGGAGGCGGTGCTGCCGTTCAAGCGGTTCCGCACCGCCGACGGGCAGACCGTCGACTCGGTGCTCGGCCCCGAGATGCGTTCCACCGGCGAGGTCATGGGCATCGACCGCGACTTCCCGACGGCATTCGCGAAGTCGCAGGAGGCCGCGTACGGCGGCATGCCGCAGCAGGGGACCGTGTTCATCTCGGTCGCCGACAGCGACAAGCGCGCGGTCATCCTTCCCGCCCACCGCCTGCAGGAGCTCGGCTTCGACCTCGTCGCCACCGAGGGCACGGCCGAGATCCTCGCCCGCAACGGCATCGACGTGCGCATCGTGAACAAGTACTCCGAGACGCAGGAGTCGGGCGGCACCAACATCGTCGACCTCATCAACGCCGGCGACATCGACATCGTCGTGAACACGCCCTCGGGCGGTGCGGCCCGCGCCGACGGCTACGAGATCCGCGCCGCGGCGGTCGCCGGCGACAAGGCGCTGTTCACCACGATGGCCGTGCTGGGCGCCGCGGTGAGCGCGCTGCCGGTGCTGCGCGAGGGCTTCGACGTCAAGAGCCTGCAGGAGTACGCCACCGAGAGGCTGGGCCGCGGATGACCTCATTCGGCGAGCGCGTCCGCGCCGCGATGGCGACGCACGGGCAGCTGTGCGTCGGCATCGATCCGCACGCGTCGCTGCTGGCGGAGTGGGGGCTGGATGCCTCGGCCGCCGGCGTGCGGTCGTTCGGGCTGCGCGTGGTCGAGGCCGCCGCCGGCGAGGTCGGCATCGTCAAGCCGCAGGTGTCGTTCTTCGAGTGCTACGGCTCGGCCGGCTTCGCGGCGCTCGAGGAGGTCATCGCGAGCGCCCGGGCCGCCGGGCTGGTGGTGATCGCCGACGCCAAGCGCGGCGACATCGGCTCGACCATGGACGCGTACGCGGCGGCCTGGCTCACGCCGGGGTCGCCGCTCGAGGCCGACGCCGTCACCGTGAGTCCGTTCCTCGGCGTCGGCGCGCTCGAGGGCGCGTTCGACCTCGCGGAGCGCCATGACAAGGGCGTCTTCGTCCTCGCCGCGACGAGCAATCCCGAGGCGCTGGCGCTGCAGCGCGCACGCGGGGCATCCACGGGCACCGTGTCGGCGGAGATCGTGTCGGAGGTCTCCGACCGGAACGCCCGCACGACGCCCGCGGGGGAGTGGGCGAGCCTCGGTTTCGTCATCGGCGCGACGGTGGACTGGACGGATGCCGGACTCGCGCCGTTCGCTCCGGTGACACCGATCCTCGGTCCGGGCTTCGGTCACCAGGGTGCGGAACCGCGGGACCTGCGGTCTCGCTACGGCGACCTGGCCGATGCGGTGGTAGCGTCGGAGAGCCGCAGCATCCTGGCTGCCGGACCCGACCGGCTCGCCGCGCGCATATCCGAGCGCGCCCTTCTCTACCGTGGTGATTGACATGCCCGATTCGCGCACCGTTCCCGATGGGACGACGCCCCCTCCGACCCGCACGCAAGGCCGGCCGCCCGAGGTCGACCGCCTGGCCGCGTCCCGCCGTGCGGTCGCCGCCCGCCGTGAGCGCGCCGCCCTCAAGAAGGACGTCGCGATGCGGGTCATCACGCCGCAGGAACTGCTGCGCCGCGCCCTGGCAGACCCGGCGTCGCCCGCCGGGGCGATGCGGGTGCCGGAGTTCCTCACCGCCATCCCGGCCATCGGCGAGGGCAAGCGCGACCGCATCCTGCACGACCTCGAGATCTCGCCGGTCAAACGACTGGGGGGCCTGGGCTCGCGTCAGCGCGACGACCTCCGCCGGTTCCTCGACACGCGCTGGCCCGAGGCCGAGCCCCGCGG
The DNA here is from genome assembly GCF_033548675.1 of Microbacterium sp. M3. Taxonomy (NCBI): domain Bacteria; kingdom Bacillati; phylum Actinomycetota; class Actinomycetes; order Micrococcales; family Microbacteriaceae; genus Microbacterium; species Microbacterium sp. M3. Next base: position 327,595 of record NZ_JAWTZT010000002.1, on the reverse strand, counting down.
CGGCCGCAGCCGCCTCGTGGTGCTCGCCGGGCCGACGGCGGTCGGCAAGGGCACCGTGGCCGCGCACATCAAGGAGCACCACCCCGAGATCCTGCTCTCGGTCTCGGCGACGACCCGGGCGCCGCGTCCGGGCGAGGTCGACGGCGAGCACTACTTCTTCGTCGACGACGCGGAGTTCGACCGCATGGTCGCCGACGGCGAGCTGCTCGAGCACGCGACCGTCCACAACGCGCACCGCTACGGCACGCCCCGTGGTCCCATCGAGAAGGCGCTGGCTGAGGGCCGCACCGTCCTGCTCGAGATCGACCTGCAGGGGGCCCGGCAGGTGCGCGAGGCCGATCCCACGGCCACCCTCGTCTTCCTGCTGCCGCCCAGCTGGGACGAGCTCGTCCAGCGCCTGGTCGGGCGCGGCACCGAGGACGCGGCCGAGCGGGCGCGCCGCCTGCGCACGGCGAAGACCGAGCTCTCGTCCCAGGGCGAGTTCGACTTCCGTGTCGTGAACGACGACGTCGCCCGCGCCGCGGACGAGGTCGCCCGCCTCGCGCGCTGACGACCGCTCGTCACGTAGAATGGTGGGATGCCTCGGCACCCCGAGGCTCGCAGACTCTTTTCCGACAGCCGATCCAGGAGGTTTCGCCATGGCCGGAACGAACCAGGGCATCATCGACCCGCCCATCGACAGCCTGCTCGACAAGGTCGACTCGAAGTACCAGCTCGTGATCTACGCGTCCAAGCGCGCGCGCCAGATCAACGACTACTACTCCGACCTCCACGAGGGCAACCTCTTCGACAACGTCGGTCCGCTCGTGGACTCGACCGTCGAGGACAAGCCGCTGACGATCGCGATGCACGAGATCCACGAAGACAAGCTGCGCCTGCGCCGCGCGGAGTGACCTGTTACGACCCGATGCCCTCGACGACGGAGATGTCCGTCGTCGGGGGCATACTGGTGTCCGCCCCCTCGACGCGGACGCGAACCCGGCGTCCGCGGCCCTGACAACTGGAGCATCGATGAGCGACCTTCGCCTGTTCACGTCCGAATCCGTCACCGAGGGGCACCCCGACAAGATCTGCGACCAGATCTCGGACTCGATCCTCGACGCGATCCTGACCGCCGACCCCGACGGCCGGGTCGCCGTCGAGACGCTCGTCACGACGGGACTCGTCCACGTCGCCGGCGAGGTCTCGACCTCGGCGTACGTCGAGATCCCCGCCATTGTGCGCGACGTGGTGAACCGCATCGGCTACACCTCGAGCGACACCGGCTTCGACGGCGACTCGTGCGGCGTGAGCGTCTCGATCGGCGCGCAGTCGTCCGACATCGCCGCCGGCGTCGACAAGGCGTTCGAGCGCCGCGAGGACGGCTCCGAGGACCCCCACGACCTCCAGGGCGCCGGCGACCAGGGCATCATGTTCGGCTACGCGACGACCGAGACGCCGCAGCTCATGCCGATGGCCGCCTGGACGGCCCATCGCATGGCCGAGCGCCTCGCCGAGGTGCGCCGGTCGGGTGCCCTGCCGTTCCTCCGCCCCGACGGCAAGACGCAGGTGACGCTCGGCTACGACGGCCACGTCCCGAGGACGGTCGAGTCGGTGGTGCTGTCCACGCAGCACCACCCCGACATCTCGCAGAAGGCGCTGCGCGCCGCCGTGCGCGCGGAGGTCATCGACCCGGTGCTGGAGGCGACCGGGCTCGACCTGCCCGACGTCAAGTTCTACATCAACCCGGCCGGCCCGTTCGTGACCGGTGGCCCGAAGGGCGACGCGGGGCTGACCGGACGCAAGATCATCATCGACACCTACGGCGGGGCCTCCCGTCACGGCGGCGGCGCCTTCAGCGGCAAGGACCCCTCGAAGGTCGACCGCTCGGCCGCGTACGCGATGCGCTGGGTCGCCAAGAACGCCGTGGCCGCCGGGCTCGCCGAGCGTCTCGAAGTGCAGGTGGCGTACGCCATCGGCAAGGCGAAGCCGGTGGGACTGTACGTCGAGACGTTCGGCACCGGGCGGGTGGCCGACGAGGTCATCACGCGCGCGATCCTCGACGTCTTCGACCTCCGCCCCAAGGCGATCATCGATCAGCTCGATCTGCTGCGCCCGATCTACGCGCAGACCGCGGCGTACGGGCACTTCGGCCGCGAGCTGCCGGACTTCACGTGGGAGCGCACCGACCGCGCCGACGCGCTGCGCGCGGCCGCCGGCCTCTGACGCCGGCCGCGTGACCGCGGTGCAGGACGACTCCGGAGGGGACGATGGCGGGCGAGCCCGTCCCCGTCGCGTGGCGCGGGTGCTGATCGACTCGCCGCTGCCCCAGCTGGACCGGCTGTTCGACTACGAGATCCCCGCCGAGCTTGCGGCCGAGGCCCGCCCTGGCGTGCGGGTGCGCGTGCCGCTGCGCAGCGCGGGCCGCGTGGTCGACGGCCTGCTGGTCGAGCTGGGGGAGCCGGATGCCTCGGATCGGCCGCTCTCGCAGCTCGAGACGGTCGTCTCGCCCGTCCCCGTGCTGACCCCGCGCCTGTACGCGCTGGCGCGGCGGGCCGCCGACCGCGCCGCGGGCTCCGCGGGCGACATCCTGCGGCTGGCGATCCCCAAGCGCATGGTGCGCGCCGAGAAGGCCTGGCTCGCCGCAGGCTCCCCGCCTGCGCCCGAGGTCGAGCCCGCCGACGCGGCGTGGGCGGACGAGGTCCTCTCCGCGTACCCCGGCCTCGCGACCGCGCTCGACGAGGGGGAGCGCGTCGCCGTCGACGCTCCGCCTCAGCCCGCGCGCCTGGCCGACGGCACGGCCGTCGGCGCCTGGGCGATCCTTCTCGCCGCCGCCGCCACGCGGACTCTCGCGGCCGGCCGGAGCGCCGTCATCGCGGTTCCCGATCACCGCGACCGCGCGCAGCTCGAGGCCGCGCTGAGCGCCCGGATCCCGGAGGACGCCCTCGTCCGCGACGACGCGAAGCAGAGCGGGCCCGCGCGCTACGCGGCGTTCCTGCGCACGCTGTCGAGCGCACCCTGCGTGGTCATCGGCAACCGCTCGACGGTCTACGCGCCGGTCTCCGAACTCGGACTCGTCGCCCTGTGGGACGACGGTGATCCGCTGCTCGGCGAGCCGCTGAGCCCCGGCGTGCACGCCCGCGATGCCGCCCTGCTGCGCCAGGAGCTCGACGGCGGCGCCCTCGTCTTCGCGGGGCACACCCGCACCACCGATGTGGAACGGCTCGTCGCGGTCGGCTGGGTCCGCGATCTGCCGGCTGCCCGCCGGGTGAGCCCGCGCGTGGTCCTCAGCGCGACACGCGAGGGCGAGTCGCACGCCGCCCGCGTGCCCTCGTCCGCCTTCGCCGCCGCCCGCGACGCGCTGGCCCAGGGGCCGGTGCTCGTGCAGGTGGCGCGCCCCGGGTACGCGCCGGTGCTGGTGTGCGCGAGATGCCGGCACCCCGCGCGCTGCGCGCACTGCGGCGGCCCGCTGCACGCCGCCCGACAGGGCGCTGCACCCACCTGCTCGTGGTGCGGCCGGACCGCGCACGCCTGGGCATGCTCCGAATGCTCGTCGACCTTCTTGCGGATGGCCTCGTCGGGGAGCGAGCGCACGGCCGATGAGCTCGGTCGGGCGTTCCCCGGCGTCCGCGTCATCGTCGCCGACGGCGATCACCCGGTGTCGGAGGTGGACGCCCGACCGGCGCTGGTGGTCGCGACCCGCGGCGCCGAACCGCTCGCCCTCGACGGCTATCGTGCGGTCATCCTGCTCGACGGCGACCGGATGCTGATGGCCGACGACCTGCGCATCGCCGAGTCGTGCCTGCGGTGGTGGTCGAACGCGGCGGCGCTGGCCGCGCCCGGGGCACCCGTGCACCTGGTCGGCGTGACGGGCGACGTCGCGCGGGCGCTGGCCACCTGGACGCAGGCGGCTTACGCGCGTGCCGAGCTCGCCGACCGGGCGCCGCTGCGCATGCCGCCGACCGTCCGGGTCGCCGCCGTGCAGGGTCCGCGCCGCGCCGTCGACGCCGCCCTGGCCGCGCTGCGCACGGCCGTCCCCGAGCTCGACGCGGAAGCGGTGCTCGGCCCCCTCGCGCAGGACGAGACCGTCCGGGCGCTGGTGCGGTTCGACTACGGGCTCGGCGCCCGCGTCGTCGAGAGTCTCCGGGCCTCGGTCGTGGCCCACGCGGTCAAGGGCCGCCGCGCCGCGAAGGGGCGCACGCCGGGCGCCGCCCATACACTGAAGGTTCGGGTCGACGTCCCCGACCTCGACCTCTGACCCTCAACGTTCAGGATTGTCATGCGTCTCGTCTTCGCCGGCACTCCCGCGCCGGCCGTGCCGTCGCTGCGCCGGCTCGCGGCATCCGCTCACGACCTCGCGGCAGTCGTGACGCGCAACGATGCACCGCTCGGGCGGAAGCGGGTGCTCACACCGTCTCCGGTGGCGGCAGCCGCAGACGATCTCGGCCTCCCGGTGATCCGCGCCGACCGGCTCGACGCGGACGTCACCTACCGGATCGCGGCGCTCGAACCGGATCTCGGGGTGATCGTGGCGTACGGCGGGCTGGTGCGCGAACCGCTGCTCTCGACACCGAGACATGGCTGGATCAACCTGCACTTCTCGCTGCTGCCGCGCTGGCGCGGGGCGGCGCCGGTGCAGCACGCCCTGATCGCCGGTGACGCGCGCACCGGCGCCAGCGTGTTCCAGCTCGTGCCCGAGCTCGACGCGGGCGATGTCTTCGGCGAACTCGCGATCGACGTGCCCCGCGACGCCACCGCCGGCGATCTCCTGGCGGCGCTGGCCGAGGAGGGAGCCGAGCTGCTCGCCGACGTGGTCGACGCGATCGCCGGAGGGTCGGCGGTCGCCGTGCCGCAGCAGGGCGAGACGACCTACGCCTCCAAGCTCGGTGACGAGGACGGCCGCATCCGCTGGGACGAGCCGGCGGACGCGGTGCTGGGCCGCATCCGCGGCGTCACCCCCGAGCCAGGTGCGCACACGACCGTGGACGGCGCCCGGCTGAAGGTGCTGGCCGTCGCCGCCGCGCCCGACGACGCGCCGCCCCTGGCACCCGGTGCCCTCGCGCTGCACGGCCGCCTGATCATGGCCGGCACCGGCTCCGCGCCCATCGTGCTCGACACGGTGCAGCCAGCCGGCAAGGGCGCCATGCGCGCGGCCGACTGGTGGCGCGGTCTGCGCGACACGACTCCGGTGGCGGGGTCGTGAGCCGGGCCGTCGCGGCGCGCCGCGTCGCCTACGACACGCTGCGCGCCGTCCACGAGTCCGACGCGTACGCCAACCTGCTGCTGCCCACGGCGATCGCGCGCGCCGGTCTCTCGACCGCCGATGCGGCCCTGGCGACCGAGCTCACCTACGGCACCCTCCGGCGGCAGGGGACCTACGACGCGGTCATCGCCATCGCCGCCGACCGGCCCACCGCCGACATCGACCCCGCCGTCCTCGACGCGCTCCGCCTGGGCGTGCACCAGCTGCTGTCGACCCGCGTCGCGTCGCACGCCGCCGTCAACGAGTCGGTCGAGCTCGCGCGGTCCGCCGGCAGCCGGGGAGCGGCGGGCTTCGCCAACGCCGTGCTGCGGCGCGTGTCGCGCGACACGCCCGGGGACTGGATGACGCATGTCGCCGAGAGCGCGCGGTCCGACGATGAGCAGCTCGGCCTGCTGTTCTCACACCCCGTGTGGGTGGTGCGAGCCTTCCGCCGCGCGCTGGCCGCCGAGGGCCGGGCCGAGGAGCTCGAGGCGCTGCTGACCGCCGACAACGCGTCGCCGCGCGTGACGATGGCGGCGCTCCCCGGACTGTCCGAAGTGCCCGAGGACGCCCGCCGCACGCCGTTCTCGCCGATCGGGTTCCGACTCGGCGGGGGCGACCCGGATTCCCTGGTGCGCGGTTCGGACGGACGCGTGCGGGTGCAGGACGAAGGATCCCAGCTCGCGGCGCTGGCGCTCACCCGCGCCCTCCCGGTCGCCGAGGGGGAACGGTGGCTCGACCTCTGTGCCGGCCCCGGCGGCAAGACCGCCGTGCTCGCGGCAGAGGCGCTCGCCCACGGCGCCACGCTCGAGGCGAACGAGATCTCGCCCGCCCGTGCCGGGCTGGTGCGGCAGGCGATCGCCGGCGTGCCGCTGGACGTGCCGGTGTCGGAGGAGGACGGTCGCCTGCGCGCCCAGAACGCTCCCGACACCTACGACCGCATCCTCGTCGACGCGCCGTGCACCGGCCTCGGCGCACTGCGCCGCCGCCCCGAGGCGCGGTGGCGCAAGGCGCCGAGCGACGTCCCTGCGCTGACCGGCCTGCAGCGGGAGCTGCTCGGAGCCGCCGTGAGCGCCCTCAAGCCGGGCGGCGTGGTGGCATACGTGACGTGCTCGCCGCACCTCGCCGAGACATCGGGGGTGGTCGCCGACGTCCGCCGCGAGTGGGGCGCCGCGCTCGAAGAGCTCTCGGCTCGGGACGTCATCACGGGACTGTCGGATGCCGACCCCGGCCTCGCACCGCAGGCTGACGGCAGCGGTCGCGCACAGCTGTGGCCTCACCGTCACAACACCGACGCGATGTCGGTGTCGCTCCTGCGACGCGTGTGATCCGGGATCCTGCCGGCCCGCGCGAGCGCGGGCCGGCAGGATCCGCGGGTCAGTCCCAGCGCACGACCACAGGGTCCTGGGCGAAGTCCACGAGGGCCGAGCCGAGCGTCGGGGCGAAGATGAGCGTGCAGGTGCCGCGCGATCCGCCCTGCTCGCACTCCGCGGTGGTGTCGAGTCCGCCGATGTACTGACTGCGCACCTGCAGCGGCTCGCCGTACGACTGCTCCGGCTGAAGGTTGGCCAGCTCCGACTGCGTCTCTGCGCGGGGTGTGCGCGTGACCGTCCCGTCGACGAGCACCGTGCCGTCGTCGAGGGTCGGCGGCAGTGTGAGGCCGCAGTCGGCCGTCAGGCTCTTCGAGGCCACGCATGCCGCGACCGCCTCGTTGATCGCGGTGCGGAAGACTCCCAGCCCCTCCTCGTTCAGCCCCGCCGACGCCTCGAGATCGGGGTAGCTGAAGGCGTCCTCGACGGTGAACGTGGTCTCGCCCGTGATCTCGAAGTAGGGCGTCGACGTGCCGAGCACGTAGGTGCCGGGGAAGACGGTGGGGTTGTCGCCCTCGACCGCGATGCCGTTGAGGGTGAGAGCGAGGCCCGCGTACTGGCTGCCGAGCGAGAGCTCGTTCGTGCCGGCGCTGAGCTTCCACACCCCTTCGTCGTCCTCGTAGACCGTGAAGTCGGTCGTGACCGTCACGTCGCCGAGCGAGTACGTCGCCGGCACGTTCGCGGAGTAGCTCGCTCCGTCCACGGCCTCGACGTCGATGTCGTCGAGAGGAGCGAGCTCGTTCGACGCCTCGAGCATCTCGTCGGTCAGCAGGGTGTCGTCCTGCGGGGCGTCATCGAGCAGCGCGAGCGCCGCCGCGGCGTCGGAGTCGGCGAGGGCCTCGAGATAGGCCGTGACCACCGCGGCGGGATCGCCCGATGCGGGCGCGGGGCCCCCGCCGGCGCCCGGGGTGCCGGCCCGAGGCATCAGCACGAGCCCGACCACGATCGCGATGACGACGAGGAGGGCGAGCCCGCCGGCGATGATGCCGATGATGGCGCTCACGCTCAGCCCCTTGCGCGCCGGAGGCTCCTGCCCGTCGATCGCGCCGTACGGCTGACCCGCGTAGGGGATGCCCTCGAGCGTCTGCTGCCCGGGGTGGGCCTGGCCCGGGTACGCCTGACCGGGGTAGGGCTGTCCGGCGTAGGGCGGAGCTGCCGGGTAAGCCTGCGGCTGCCCGGCCTGCGGCTGACCGGCATACTGCTGCCCCGCCTGCGGCTGAGCGGCATACTGCTGCCCCGCCTGCGGCTGCGCGGCATACTGCCCGGCATACTGCTGGCCAGGGTACGGCTGAACCGGGTACGGCGGCGCGGGCTGCTGTGGCGGTGCCGGCGGCTGCTGACCGTACCCGGGAGGAGGGGGTGGGTGCTCCGCCGACGCCGGCTGCGGCGGCGTCACCGGCGGCTGGGGCGGCGCCGGGGATTCGGAGGGCGAGGGGGAGTCGTCACTGCTCACGGGGTCTGCTCCTGGTCGTTCGAGCGGTCCCGTCGAGCCTAGGGGACCGGCTCACCGCTGCCCGGCGTCATCCACACCCGCCGACATAATGGTTCCGTGCACCTCGACAGCGGCATCCGCATCAACCCCAGCATCCTGGCCGCCGACTTCGTGAACATGCAGTCCGAGCTCGCGCGCATCGCGACCGCCGACTTCGTCCACGTCGACGTGATGGACAACCACTTCGTGCCGAACCTGACCTTCGGTCCGCAGATGGTCGAGCGCATCCAGGCCACGAGCCCCGTGCCGCTGGACGTGCACCTGATGATCAGCGACCCCGACCGCTGGGCGCCCGGGTACGCCGAGCTCGGCGCCGCCTCGGTGACGTTCCACCTCGAGGCGGCCACCGAGCCGGTCGCCCTCGCGCGGAGGCTGCGCGAGATCGGTGCGCGTGCGGGCGTCGCGGTCAAGCCGGCGACGCCCGTGGACGGGCTGTTCGACCTCCTCGACGACTTCGACCAGATCCTGGTGATGACCGTCGAGCCCGGGTTCGGCGGGCAGTCCTTCATGCCCGAGACCATGCCGAAGCTCCGCCGGCTCGCCGACGAGGCCCGGCGGCGCGGATCGGCGGTCTGGCTCCAGGTCGACGGCGGAATCGGCGAGAGCACCATCGCCCAGGCGGCCGAGGCGGGCGCCGACACCTTCGTCGCCGGCTCCGCCGTCTTCGGCGCCGACGACCCGGCCAACGCCATCGCGGGACTGCGCGCGTCCGCGCGCGACCACGCCCACTGACACCGCGTCCGCACACCCGGGCGCGCTGCGAGGAGGAGCATGACCACCGACGACGAGACGTCCGGCCCGCCGCCGGCGCACCGCCGGCGCCTGCACCGCATCCTCGACGCCTACAGCGGCGAGCACGCGGTGTACGGCCTCGTCCTGGTCACCGCGCTCGTCGCGGTCGGGTGGGAGGACGACACCGATTTCGAGGTGCTCCTGTTCGTCTTCGGCACCGTCGTCATCTTCTGGATCGCGCACATCTACGCCGCCGTGGTCGCCAGCCGCGCGGCGCGACCTCCGAAGCCGGTGGCTGCGGCCATCCGGGACGGGGCGCGCCACGCGTCGGGCATGCTCGTGGCCATGCTCATCCCGGCCGCGCTCCTGCTCCTGGGCAGTCTCGGCCTCGTCGAGGAGTACACCGCGTACTTCCTCGCGCTCGGGAGCGGCATCCTGCTCCTCGCGCTGATCGGCTACGCCAACGCCGCCCGCAACGGCAGCTCGTGGCCGTGGCGCGTCGCGGGCTTGATCGCCACGACGGTAATGGGGCTGCTGGTCATCGGGCTCAGCATCCTCGCGCACTGACGCGCACCGAGTGGCGCGTCACGCGGCGCCGCGGCATCCTGCGGGTTCGATACCCTGGCATGGTGAAGACGTTCGATGCCCTGTTCGCCGAGCTCGCCGCGAAAGCGGCAGAGCGCCCCGAGGGATCGGGCACCGTCGCACAGCTGGATGCGGGCGTCCACGCGATCGGCAAGAAGATCGTCGAAGAAGCCGCCGAGGTCTGGATGGCGGCCGAGTACGAGTCGACGGATGCCGCAGCCGAGGAGATCTCGCAGCTGCTCTACCACCTGCAGGTGCTGATGCTCGCGAAGGGGCTGAGCCTCGAAGACGTCTACCGACATCTCTGAGCTCGCGCCCGCATCCGTCCTCGACCCCGAAAGCCACGCTGCCATGCTGCGAATCGCCGTGCCGAACAAGGGCTCGCTCGCCGACACCGCCTCCGAGATGCTCCACGAGGCGGGCTACGTCGGGCGCCGCGACCCGAAAGACCTCCACGTCATCGATCCTCAGAACGAGGTCGAGTTCTTCTACCTCCGCCCCAAGGACATCGCCACCTACGTCGGGTCCGGCGCGCTCGATGTCGGCATCACCGGGCGCGACCTGCTGCTCGACGCCCGCATGCCGGGCGCGCGCGAGATCGAGTCGCTCGGATTCGGCGACTCGACGTTCCGATTCGCGGGCCCTCCCGGGCGCTTCGCCGATGTCGCCGACCTGGAGGGCCACCGCGTCGCGACCGCCTACCCGGGCCTCGTCGACGCGTTCCTCGACGAGCACGGGGTGGCCGTCGACCTGGTGCCGCTGGACGGCGCGGTCGAGTCGGCCGTACGGCTGGGCGTGGCGGATGCCGTCGCCGACGTCGTCTCGACCGGCACGACCCTCCGGCAGGCGGGCCTCGAGATCTTCGGCCCGGTGCTGCTGCAGTCCGAGGCCGTGCTCATCACCGCTCCGAACGAGGCCGACGGCACCGAGACGCTCCTCCGGCGCCTGCGGGGCGTCATGGTCGCGCGTCGCTACGTCATGGTCGACTACGACCTGCCCGCTGAGCTCGTCGACGACGCCGTGAAGATCGCCCCGGGGATCGAGTCGCCCACGATCTCGCCGCTGCGCGACCCGGCGTGGGTGGCGGTGCGGGTCATGGTGGCGCGCAAGGGCGTCAACCAGGTGATGGACGCGCTGTACGCGATCGGCGCCCGCGCCATCCTCGTCACCGCGATCCACAACGCACGACTGTGAGAGGCGGGGCTGCGTCATGAGTCTGGTCTGCCGGGTCATCCCGTGCCTCGACGTCGCCGCGGGCCGGGTCGTGAAGGGCGTGAACTTCCAGAACCTGCGTGACATGGGCGACCCTGTCGAGCTCGCGCGGGAGTACTTCCGCCAGGGCGCCGACGAGATCACCTTCCTCGACGTCACCGCCACGGTGGACGAGCGAGCGACCACCTACGACGTGGTGCGGCGCACCGCCGAAGAGGTCTTCATCCCGCTGACCGTGGGCGGGGGAGTGCGCTCCACCGACGATGTGGCGCGGCTGCTCTCGGTCGGCGCCGACAAGATCGGCGTCAACTCGGCGGCCATCGCGCGCCCGGCCCTCCTCGACGAGATCGCCGATCGGTTCGGCGCGCAGGTGCTCGTGCTCTCGCTCGACGTCAAGCGCGCGTCGGCGGAGCTGGCGGACCGGATCCCGTCGGGGTTCGTGGTCACGACGCACGGCGGGCGCACCGAGACGACACTGGACGCGCTGGAGTGGGCCCGCGAGGCCATCGAACGCGGCGCGGGCGAGCTCCTGGTCAACTCCATCGACGCCGACGGCACCAAGCAGGGCTTCGACCTCGAGCTCGTGGCGCTCATGCGCGAGCTCTCGAGCGTCCCCGTGATCGCCTCGGGCGGCGCGGGCAGCGCCGCCGACTTCGGTCCGGCGATCGCCGCGGGCGCAGACGCGGTGCTCGCGGCATCCGTCTTCCACTCGGGACAGCTCACCGTCGGCGACGTCAAGGCGGCGATGAGCGACGAGGGCATCGCGGTGCGGGAGGTGGCCGCGTGAGCGAGTCGATCGACGCCCGCATCGAGCGGGTCGCCTTCACCGCCGACGGCCTGGTCGCCGCCATCATCCAGCAGTGGGACACCCGCGAAGTCCTGATGCTGGGTTGGATGGATGCCGAGGCCCTCCGTCGCACGCTCACCGAAGGCCGCGTGACCTTCTGGTCGCGCTCCCGCCAGGAGTACTGGCGCAAGGGCGACACCTCCGGGCACATCCAGCTCGTGCGCAGCGCGCGCCTGGACTGCGACGGCGACGCGGTGCTGGTCGAGGTGGAGCAGGTGGGCCCGGCCTGCCACACCGGCACGCGCACGTGCTTCGACGCGGACGACCTCGACGCCGTGCGCGGTCCGGAGCCGGTCGCGTGATCCGCAGGGCGCGATTGATCGCCGTGGCCCTCACGGTGGTGTGCGGCGCCCTGGGCGTCATCTCCTCGACGCAGACCTGGCTCGTGGTCGTCCTCCAGGACGGCGCGCACCACGCGCTCGAGGTGCCGGGCGCCTCGGCGGTGCCGGTGCTGGCGCCGCTGAGCCTCGCCGTGCTCGCCCTCGGGGCCGCGCTGTCGATCGTCGGGATCGTCCTGCGGTACGTCTTCGGCGGCCTGTCGCTCGTGATCGCCGCCGTGCTGGCGTGGCTGACGGCACGCGTCGTCTTCGAGCACCCCGTCTCGGCGGTGGCCGCGGTGGTCACCGAGTCCACCGGGATCACCGGCGAGTCGTCGGTCGCGAAGCTCGTCGCCTCGATCGACGCCACCGCGTGGCCGGCGATCACGCTGGCTGTGTGGGGCGTCCTGGCGCTGGCCGGGATCTTCGTCCTCGCGACCTCGCACGCCTGGTCGCGCACCGGCCGTCGCTACCGCACCGACGCGCCCGGCCGCGCGTCCGCGCCCGCGGGCTCCCGCCCGCACGACGCCGCCGGATCGCGCGCCATCGACGACTGGGACGACCTGTCGCGTGGCCAGGACCCCACCGCCTGACCGCTAGACTGGCGGCATCCCGTGCTTCCCAGGCTTTCCGAGGAGATATCCATGAGCAACAACATCGGCGACCCCGGCCACGGACACTCGCCCGCCGCCTGGACGGCCGTCGTGATCATGCTCGTGGCCGTCGCACTGGGCACGCTGTTCTACTTCCTCGACATGCCGGTGCTCGTGTGGGCCTCGGCGGGTCTCCTCGTCGTCGGCCTCATCGTGGGCTGGGTGATGAAGCGCGCCGGCTACGGCGTCGGCGGCTCGAAGTACGTCGCGAAAGAGCACTGAGAGTGCTCGCCGACCTGACGGCCGGCGCGGTTGAGGATGCCGAGGCACGCGCCTCGGAGCGCCCGCTGGCGGCGGTCGAAGCCGCCGCGCTGGCGCAGCGTCCCGCGCTCGACGCCCTCGCCGCGCTCGCTCCCGCCGACCGCGTGAAGATCATCGCGGAGGTCAAGCGCGCGAGCCCGTCGCGCGGCGACCTCGCCGCGATCCCCGACCCGGCCCTGCAAGCCCGCCGCTACGAAGAGGGCGGCGCCTCCGCGATCTCGGTCCTCACCGAGGGACGACGGTTCAAGGGCAGTCTCGCCGACCTCGAGGCCGTCAAGGCCGCGGTCGCGCTGCCGGTGCTCCGCAAGGACTTCATCGCCACCGAGTACCAGGTGCTCGAAGCGCGCGCGTCCGGCGCAGACCTCGTCCTCCTGATCGTCGCCGCGCTCGAGCAGCGCGAGCTCGAGCGGCTGTACGCCTTCACGCGGCAGCTGGGCATGACCGCACTCGTCGAGACCCACTCCGCCGACGAGGTCGATCGCGCCGTCGACCTGGGGGCGCAGCTGATCGGCGTGAACGCCCGCGACCTCTCCACCTTCGAGCTCGACCGCGACCTGTTCGGCCGCCTGGCCGAGCGCATCCCCGCCGGCGCCGTCAAGATCGCCGAGTCGGCCGTGCTCGCCCCCGACGACGTCGCCCACTACCGCCGCGCCGGCGCGGACGTCGTGCTCATCGGCGAGGCGCTCGTCACGAACGATCCCGTGGCCACCCTGCACGCGTTCCTGGAGGCGGGAGCATGAGTCTGCGCGAGGCCCCCGGGCCCCTGTTCGGCGAGTTCGGCGGGCGGTTCATGCCCGAGTCGCTCATCGCCGCCATCGACGAGCTGACCGCCGAGTACGAGGCAGCCAAGGCCGACCCGGCGTTCCAGGCGGAGTTCGTGCGCCTCCTGCACTCGTACGCGGGGCGTCCTTCTCCGATCACGGAGGTGGCGCGGTTCGCCGAGCACGCCGGCGGGGCACGCGTCTTCCTCAAGCGCGAGGACCTCAACCACACCGGCTCGCACAAGATCAACAACGTCCTCGGCCAGGCGCTGCTCACCCAGCGGCTCGGCAAGACGCGTGTGATCGCCGAGACCGGGGCCGGCCAGCACGGCGTCGCCACCGCGACGGCGGCGGCGCTGTTCGGCTTCGAGTGCACCATCTACATGGGCGAGGTCGACACCGAGCGCCAGGCGCTCAACGTCGCCCGCATGCGCCTGCTCGGCGCCGAGGTGATCCCCGTCAAGACCGGGTCGCGCACTCTGAAGGACGCCATCAACGACGCCTACCGCGACTGGGTCGCGAGCGTCGAGACGACGAACTACATCTTCGGGACGGCCGCAGGCCCGCATCCGTTCCCGGCCATGGTCCGCGACTTCCAGAAGGTCATCTCGGAGGAGGCGCGCGCACAGCTCCTCGAAGAGGCCGGCCGCCTGCCCGACGCCGTGCTCGCGTGCGTCGGCGGAGGGTCGAACGCCATCGGCATGTTCGACGCGTTCCTCGACGACGAGGGCGTCAGGCTCTACGGCGTCGAGGCGGCCGGCGACGGCGTCGACACCCCGCGCCACGCGGCATCCATCGAGCGCGGCCGCCCGGGTGTGCTCCACGGCGCCAAGACCTTCGTGCTGCAGGACGAGGACGGCCAGACGATCGAATCGCACTCGATCTCGGCGGGGCTCGATTACCCGGGCGTCGGCCCCGAGCACGCCTGGCTCGCCTCGATCGGCCGCGCCGAGTACATCCCCGCCACCGACGACGAGGCCATGCAGGCGCTGCGGCTCCTGTCCGAGACCGAGGGCATCATCCCGGCGATCGAATCCGCGCACGCCCTCGCCGGCGCACTGCGCATCGGACGCGAGCTCGGCCCTGACGCGATCCTCGCCGTGTGCCTGTCCGGGCGCGGCGACAAAGACATGGACACCGCTGCGCGCTACTTCCACCTGTACGACGAGGGGACGGATGCCGCAGCCGCCGCCTCCGCGCCGCACGACGATGCTGCCAAGGGCGAGGGGGAGAAGCTGTGACCTCCCGTGTGGCTGCGGCGATCGAGGCCGCCCAAGCCGAGGGCCGCGGCGCCTTCGTCGGCTACCTGCCGATCGGCTACCCCGACCTGCGCACGAGCATCGAGGCGGCGGTGACGCTCGCCGAGAACGGCGCCGACGTGCTGGAGCTCGGCCCGCCCTACTCCGACCCGGTCATGGACGGCACGGTGATCCAGGAGGCGACCCAGGAGGCTCTCGCGGGCGGCTTCCGCCTGCGCGACACCTTCACGGCGGTGCGCGCCATCACCGAACGCGTCGACGTGCCGGTGCTGGTCATGACGTACTGGAACCCCGTGATGCAGTACGGCGTCGACCGCTACGCCGACGACCTCGCCGCCGCCGGCGGAGCGGGTCTCATCACCCCCGACATCACCCCCGAGGCGGCGCCCGAGTGGATCGCGGCCAGCGAGCGCACCGGCCTCGACCGCGTGTTCCTCGCGGCGCCGACCTCGACCGACGAGCGGCTCGCGCTGATCGTGCGCCACTCGACCGGGTTCGTGTACACCGTCTCGACGATGGGGATCACCGGTGAACGGGCGCAGCTGGATGCCGCGGCCCGCACGCTCGTCGCCCGGCTGCGCGATCACGGGGCCGAGCACGCCTGCGTCGGCATCGGCATCTCCAACGCGGAGCAGGTCGCGGGCGTCCTCGAGTACGCCGACGGCGCGATCGTCGGCACCGCCCTCGTGCGCGCGCTGCGCGAGGGCGGCCTGGACCGTCTCGCCGAGACCGCGCGCAGCCTCGCTCACGGCACGGCGCGCAGCGCGAACTAGACTTCTCAGGTCGGCGGCCGCCGCCGGCACCCTCCCGCACGGATCCAGCAAGGACACGGTTCTCCCATGATCACCGCCGCCGCGAGCGTCGTCGCCAGCATCCCGAGCCCGTCGATCAGCTACTTCGACCTCGGGCCCCTGCGCATCCACATCTACGCGCTGTGCATCATCACGGGCATCATCGTCGCGGTGCTCTGGACCAACGCCCGGCTCACCAAGCGCGGCGCCGAGCCGTGGGTGGTCATCGACATCGCGCTGCTCGCCGTCCCGTTGGCGATCATCACCGCTCGCATCTACCACGTGCTCACGCACTGGAACTTCTACTTCGGCGAGGGCGCGAACCCCCTCAGTGCGCTGTACATCTGGGAGGGCGGCATCGCGATCTACGGCGCCCTCATCGGCGGCGCGGTCGGTGCGTGGCTCGGCTGCCGCTGGACCGGCATCCGTTTCTGGACGTTCGCCGACGCGCTCGCGCCCGGACTCCTGCTCGCGCAGGCGATCGGGCGCTTCGGCAACTGGTTCAACCAGGAGCTGTACGGCCTGCCGACCGACGTGCCGTGGGGTCTGGAGATCGACTACCCCAACGCGGCCTGGCCCATCGGCCTGCCCGAGGGGACGCTGTTCCACCCCACCTTCCTGTACGAGGTCATCTGGAACGTCCTCGGCGTGCTGGTGATCGTGTGGGTCGGGCGCCGCTTCCGCCTGCAGTGGGGACGCCTCTTCGCGGTGTATCTGATGTGGTACAGCGCGGGCCGCGTCGTGTGGGAGTCGATCCGGATCGATCCCAGCGACATCTTCTTCGGCATCCGCACCAACGTGTGGGCGGCCATCTTCGGAGTCGTCCTCGGTCTCGTCATCTTCTTCGTGCAGAAGCGCCGGCACCCGGGCTTCGAGCCGTCGCCCTATGTGTCCGGCCGCGAGTGGAAGGCCGGACAGGCTGTACAATCGCAGGACACCGACGACTTCGTCGACGTCAGCGAACCCCCGACGTCCGAGGTCGAAGAGGTCAGCGCCACAAGCACTCCTGCCACCAAGTAACGCTGCTCACTCCCCGAAGAGCGCGCCCAGGGCCGACGTCGTCCCATCTTGACTATCAACGTGAGGACGGTAGGTATGGCTTCGAGCCCCCGTCACGTCGCCTCCCCGCAGGCGAACACCCCCGCTTCGTCCGGCCGTGCCGGATTCCCGCAGAAGCAGGGGATGTACAACCCTGCCTTCGAGAAAGATGCCTGCGGCCTGGCCATGGTGGCCACGCTGCGCGGCGAGGCCGGGCACGACATCATCGATCTGGCGCTGACGGCGCTGCGCAACCTCGAGCACCGCGGTGCCATCGGGTCGGACGCCGGCACGGGTGACGGTGCGGGCATCCTGACGCAGATGCCCGACGCGTTCCTGCGCGCCGTGGTGGACTTCGACCTGCCGCCCGTGGGAGAGTACGCCGCCGGCATGGTCTTCCTGCCCCGCGACGACGAGTCCCGCGCGGCGCAGAAGGCGGGCATCGAGCGGATCGCCGCCTCCGAGAACCTCGACGTCCTGGGCTGGCGCGAAGTGCCCACCGCCGACGAGAACCTCGGCAAGCTCGCCTTCGAGGCGCGCCCCGTCTTCGAGCAGCTGTTCGTCTCCCGTCCGGCGACGGGCGACCAGCCTGCGCTCGCGGGCATCGCGCTCGACCGCCGCACCTTCCGGCTGCGCAAGCGCGCACGCACCGAGCTCGACGCCTACTTCGTGTCGCTGTCCGCGCGCACTCTGGGTTACAAGGGCATGGTCACGACGCTCCAGCTCGAGCCGTTCTACCCCGACCTGCAGGACGAGCGCTTCGCCTCCGAGCTTGCCGTCGTCCACTCGCGCTACTCCACGAACACCTTCCCGTCGTGGCCGCTCGCGCAGCCCCTGCGCATGCTCGCCCACAACGGCGAGATCAACACCGTCAACGGCAACCGCAACTGGATGCGGGCGCGGCAGTCGCAGCTCGAGTCCGAGCTCCTCGGCGACATCCGCCCGCTGCTGCCGATCTGCACAGAGGGCGCGAGCGACTCCGCGTCGTTCGACGAGGTGCTCGAGCTGCTGACGCTGACCGGCCGCAGCCTGCCGCACGCCATCATGATGATGGTGCCGGAGGCCTACGAGAAGCAGGCCGACATCGACCCGAAGCTCCGCGCCTTCTACGAGTTCCACTCGATGCAGATGGAGCCCTGGGACGGACCGGCCGCGCTCATCTTCACCGACGGCACGCTCGTCGGCGCGACGCTCGACCGCAACGGCCTGCGCCCCGGTCGCTGGACCGAGACCACCGACGGCCTGATCGTGATCGGCAGCGAGACCGGTGTGCTGGACTTCGAGCCCGAGCGCATCAAGCGCCGCGGGCGCCTGCGTCCCGGCCGCATGTTCCTCGTCGACACGGCGGAGCGCCGCATCATCGAGGACGACGAGATCAAGAGCGGCCTTGCCGACCTCGAGCCCTGGCAGGAGTGGCTCGACGCGGGCCGCGTGCGCCTGGCCGATCTTCCCGAGCGCGAGCACATCGTGCACCCGATCGCCTCCATCACCCGCCGTCAGCGCACGTTCGGGTACACCGAGGAAGAGGTCAAGATCCTGCTGACCCCGATGGGGCAGACCGGTGCCGAGCCCCTCGGCGCCATGGGATCCGACACGCCTGTCGCGGTGCTGAGCGATCGTCCGCGCCTCCTGTTCGACTACTTCACGCAGCAGTTCGCGCAGGTGACGAACCCGCCGCTGGACTCGATTCGCGAAGAGGTCGTGACGTCGCTCTCGCTCGGGCTCGGGCCCGAGCGCAACCTGCTGGAGTGGGGTCGCGAGCACACCCGTGTCGTGACGCTGGACTTCCCGGTCATCGACAACGACGAGCTCGCCAAGATCCAGCACATCGACACGGCGCTGCCCGGACGCACGTCGGTCACCATCCGCGGCCTCTACCGCGTCGAGGCCGGCCACAAGGGCATGAAGAAGCGCCTCGAGCAGATGTGCCACGAGGTCGACCAGGCCATCGAGGACGGCGCGGAGTTCATCGTGCTGTCCGACCGCGATTCCAACAAGGACCTCGCCCCGATCCCGTCGCTGCTGATGCTCGCGGCGGTGCACCACCACCTCATCCGCAAGGAGACCCGCATGAAGTGCGGTCTCGTCGTCGAGGCCGGCGACGTGCGCGAGGTGCATCACATCGCGACACTCATCGGGTACGGCGCCTCCGCGGTGAACCCGTACCTGGCGATGGAGACCGTCGAGTACCTGGTGCGGGCCGGTTTCATCACCGGCATCGCCCCCGAGAAGGCCGTCAAGAACCTCATCTACGCGCTCGGCAAGGGCGTGCTGAAGATCATGTCGAAGATGGGCATCTCGACCGTCTCGTCGTACGCGGGCGCGCAGGTCTTCGAGGCCGTGGGCCTGTCGCAGGACTTCGTCGACACCTACTTCACCGGCACGGAGTCCAAGCTCGGCGGCGTGGGACTGGACGTCATCGCGGCCGAGAACGCCGCGCGCCACGCCTACGCGTACCCGCAGGACGCCGCGGTCCGCGCGCACGAGCGGCTCTGGACGGGCGGCGAGTACCAGTGGCGCCGCGACGGATCGCCACACCTGTTCAACCCCGACACGGTGTTCCGGCTGCAGCACTCGACGCGCACCCGCCGCTACGACATCTTCCGCGAGTACACCAAGCTCGTCGACGACCAGGCGGGGGAGCTGAAGACGCTCCGGGGCCTGTTCGCGCTGAAGACGCAGGGCCGCACCCCCGTGCCGATCGACGAGGTCGAGCCGGTGTCGTCGATCGTCAAGCGGTTCTCCACCGGCGCGATGAGCTACGGCTCGATCTCGCGCGAGGCGCACGAGACCCTCGCGATCGCGATGAACCGGATCGGCGGCAAGTCGAACACCGGCGAGGGCGGCGAGGACGTCGACCGGCTCCTCGACCCGGAGCGCCGCAGCTCGATCAAGCAGGTGGCCTCCGGCCGCTTCGGCGTGACCAGCCTGTACCTCACCGAGTCGGACGACATCCAGATCAAGCTCGCGCAGGGCGCCAAGCCCGGCGAGGGCGGGCAGCTGCCGCCGACCAAGGTGTACCCGTGGGTGGCGCGCACACGCCACGCGACCGCCGGCGTCGGCCTCATCTCGCCGCCGCCGCACCACGACATCTACTCGATCGAAGACCTCAAGCAGCTGATCTTCGACCTCAAGCGCGCCAACCCGGGTGCGCGGGTGCACGTCAAGCTCGTGAGCCAGTCGGGCATCGGCGCGGTGGCCGCGGGCACCGCGAAGGCCCTGGCCGACGTCATCCTGGTGTCGGGACACGACGGCGGCACCGGTGCGAGCCCGCTCAACTCGCTCAAGCACGCCGGCACGCCGTGGGAGCTCGGCCTCGCGGAGACGCAGCAGACGCTCATGCTGAACGGCATGCGCGACCGCGTCGTCGTGCAGGTCGACGGACAGCTGAAGACCGGCCGCGATGTCATCATCGGCGCCCTCCTGGGAGCCGAGGAGTTCGGCTTCGCCACCGCGCCGCTCGTGGTGTCGGGCTGCATCATGATGCGCGTCTGCCACCTCGACACGTGCCCGGTCGGCGTCGCGACGCAGAACCCGGTGCTGCGCGAGCGCTTCAACGGCAAGCCCGAGTTCGTCGTGAACTTCATGGAGTTCATCGCCGAGGAGGTGCGCGAGTACCTCGCCGAGCTCGGCTTCCGCACGCTCGACGAGGCGATCGGACGCAGCGACCTGCTCGACGTCGACGGCGCCGTGCGCCACTGGAAGGCGAGCGGACTCGACCTCGCGCCGGTGCTCGAGGGCCCGCTCTTCGCCGAGGACGAACCGCGCCGCAACACCACCGCGCAGCTGCACGAACTCGACGAGCACTTCGACATCGCGCTCCTAGAGCGCGCGCAGGACGTCGTCGCCCACGGCGGGCAGATCACGATCGACCTTCCCATCCGCAACACCGAGCGCGCGGTGGGCACCCTGCTCGGGCATCACGTCACCCGCGCCCACGGCGAGAACGGGCTGCCCTCGGGCAGCATCGTCGTGAACCTCACCGGCTCGGCGGGGCAGTCGTTCGGCGCGTTCATGCCGGCGGGCATCACCCTCCGGCTCGAAGGCGACTCGAACGACTACGTCGGCAAGGGCCTGTCGGGGGGGCAGATCGTGGTGCGGCCGCCGCGCGGCGCCACCTTCGACGCGTCCCAGAACGTCATCGCGGGCAACGTCATCGGCTACGGCGCGACGCAGGGCACCATGTTCCTCCGCGGCGTCGTGGGCGAGCGGTTCTTCGTCCGCAACTCCGGGGCGACCGCTGTCGTCGAAGGCGTGGGCGACCACGCACTGGAGTACATGACGGGTGGCCTCGCGGTCATCCTGGGTGCGACGGGCCGCAACCTCGGCGCCGGGATGTCGGGCGGCACCGCGTACGTGTACCGCCTCGACAGCGCGCTCGTGAACCGCGAGGCGCTCGCAGCCGGCGAGCTGGAGCTCGGCGAGCTCGGATCCGGCGACGCCGAGATCCTCCGCGACCTGCTCGAGCAGCACGTCGCCGAGACCGAATCGACTCTCGCCCAGAGCCTCCTCGATGACTTCGAGGCGGAGCTGGCGAACTTCGTCCGGGTGCTGCCGCGCGACTACGCCGCTGTGCTGCAGACCCGCCAGGCGGCGGTCGCCGAGGGGCTGGACCCCGACGGCGACGTCGTCTGGAACCGCATCCTGGAGGTGACGGGTGGCTGACCCGAAGGGCTTTCTCAAGGTCACCGAGCGCGAGCTGCCGCCGCGGCGGCCCGTGCCGGTGCGCATCATGGACTGGAAAGAGGTCTACGAGCCGGGCGACTCGGCCGTACTCCGCCGGCAGGCCGGTCGCTGCATGGACTGCGGCGTCCCGTTCTGCCACAAGGGCTGCCCGCTGGGCAACCTGATCCCGGAGTGGAACGACCTCACGTGGCGCGGCGAGGGCCGTGCCGCGAGCGAGCGACTGCACGCGACCAACAACTTCCCGGAGTTCACCGGGCGGCTGTGCCCGGCGCCGTGCGAGAGCTCGTGCGTGCTGGGCATCAACCAGCCGGCCGTCACCATCAAGCAGGTCGAGGTGTCGATCGCCGAGGAGGCGTTCGCCCACGGCTGGATCGAGCCCGAGCCGCCGGGACGCCTCACCGGTAAGACGGTCGCCGTCGTCGGCTCCGGCCCCGCCGGCCTCGCGGCCGCCCAGCAGCTCACGCGTGCCGGGCACACCGTCGCGGTGTTCGAGCGCGACGACCGCATCGGCGGGCTGCTGCGCTACGGCATCCCCGACTTCAAGATGGAGAAGAAGCACCTCGAGACGCGTCTGCGCCAGATGCAGGACGAGGGCACGCGCTTCCGCGCCGGGGTCGAGATCGGCAAGGACATCTCGTGGGCCGACCTCCGTGCACGCTACGACGCGGTCGTGATCGCCACCGGCTCGACCATCCCGCGCGACCTGGCGATCCCCGGCCGCGACCTCGCGGGCGTGCACTTCGCCATGGAGTACCTCGTCGAGTCGAACAAGGCCGTGGCCGGCGATGCCGTGCCCAACCAGATCACGGCTGAGGGAAAGCACGTCGTCGTGATCGGCGGCGGTGACACCGGCGCCGACTGCATCGGCACGGCCCACCGCCACGGCGCGCTGAGCGTGACCAACCTCGCCATCGGCCGGCAGCCTCCGGGCGAGCGCCCGGAGAGCCAGCCCTGGCCGATGTCGCCGACCCTCTTCGAGGTGCAGTCCGCGCACGAGGAGGGCGGCGAGCGCTCCTACCTCGCGTCGACGGTCGAGTTCCTCGCCAACGGCGCCGGCGAAGTGCGCGCACTTCGCGTCGCCGAGACCGAGTTCGTCGACGGCCGCCGGGTCCCCAAGAGCGGCACCGAGCGCGAGATCCCCGCGGACCTCGTTCTCATCGCCATGGGGTTCACCGGCCCCGAGCAGGCGCTCCTCGAGGATCAGCTCGGCGCGCGCTTCACCGAGCGGGGCAACGTGCGCCGCGAGGACGACTACCAGACGACCGCCCCGGGCGTGTTCGTGGCCGGCGACGCCGGTCGCGGACAGTCGCTCATCGTGTGGGCGATCGCCGAGGGACGAGCGGTCGCCGCCAGCGTCGACCGCTTCCTCATGGGCGAGACCGAGCTGCCCGCTCCGGTCCGTCCGACCGATGTCGCCATCGGCCTGCAGCCCGCGTAGGCTGGCCGAGGCACTCGCCAATTCACCCCAACCCGGAGAAAACCACGGATGAGACGCGCGAAGATCGTCGCCACCCTGGGTCCGGCCACATCCACGTATGAGATGGTCCGCGCGATCATCGATGCCGGTGTGGACGTCACCCGATTCAACCTGAGCCACGGGGACTACTCGGTCCACGACAACAACTTCGCCAACGTGCGCAAGGCGGCCGACGACGCGGGACGCGCCGTCGCCATCCTCGTCGACCTCCAGGGTCCGAAGATCCGCCTGGGCAAGTTCGAGAACGGCCCCCACGAGCTCGCCGCCGGCGACATCTTCAAGATCACCACCGACGACATCCTCGGCACCAAGGAGATCGTCGGCACCACGTTCAAGGGTCTCCCGCAGGACGTCAAGCCCGGCGACTTCCTCCTCATCGACGACGGCAAGGTCCGCGTCAAGGTGCTGGAGACCGACGGCACCGTCGTCACGACCGAGGTCGTCGTCGGCGGCCCGGTCTCGAACAACAAGGGCATCAACCTCCCCGGCGTCGCCGTGAACGTCCCGGCCCTGTCGGAGAAGGACGAGGCCGACCTGCGCTGGGGCCTGCGCGCCGGCGCCGACATCATCGCGCTCTCGTTCGTGCGGGATGCGAAGGACATCCAGCGCGTCCACGTGATCATGGCCGAAGAGGGACGCCACGTCCCGGTCATCGCAAAGATCGAGAAGCCCCAGGCAGTCGACAATCTCGAGGAGATCATCGACGCGTTCGACGGCATCATGGTCGCTCGTGGCGACCTCGCCGTCGAGCTGCCGCTGGAGGCCGTGCCGATCGTGCAGAAGCGCGCGGTCGAGCTGTGCCGGCGCATGGCGAAGCCCGTGATCGTCGCGACGCAGATGCTCGAGTCGATGACGAACTCCCCGGTGCCCACGCGCGCCGAGGCCTCCGACGTCGCCAATGCCGTCCTCGACGGCGCGGACGCCGTGATGCTCTCGGGTGAGACGAGCGTCGGCGAGTACCCCGTGGTCACCGTCGAGACGATGGCCCGCATCGTCGACTCGACTGAGGAGCACGGCCTGGAGCGCATCCAGCCGCTGACGACCAAGCCCCGCACCCAGGGCGGCGCGATCACGCTCGCCGCGCTGGAGGTCGCCGAGTTCGTCGAGGCCAAGTACCTCTGCATCTTCACCGAGTCCGGCGACACCGCCCGCCGCATGTCGCGGCTGCGCCCGCGCATCCCGATGCTCGGCTTCACCCCCGAGCCCGGCATCCGCCGTCGCATGGCGCTCACGTGGGGCGTGCAGTCCTCGCTGGTCGAGCACGTCGCGCACACCGACCTCATGTTCATCCAGGTCGACGACTACCTGCTGTCGAACGACCTGGCGAAGGTCGGCGACAAGGTCGTCGTGATCTCGGGTTCGCCTCCCGGAATCGTCGGCTCTACGAACGACATCCGCATCCACAAGGTGGGTGACGCCGTGCACGGCAAGGCGCCCATCTACAAGACGCGGGACTGATCCGGTCAGCCCGCGCGGCTGAGCAGACCGTTCTCGATGACGGTGTCGAGGGCGAGCGTCTTGTATCCCTGTTCTTCGAAGAACACGGTGAGACGGTCGCCCTCCACCGCCGAGACGGCACCGGGTCCCCACTCGACGTGGACGACCGCCGACCCCGTCGGGAACGGAAGTCCCTCCTCGCTCGGCGCGGCCTCAGCCGCCGTGCCGGCGCGGCAGGTGTCGCAGTTGCCGCACGGTTCGCGAAGCTCCTCGCCGAAGTACCGCAGCACGGCGCGTCGCCGGCAATCGCGCGTCTCGGCGTATCGTCGCATCACCTCCAGACGCGACTGCTCGATCCGCTCGCGTCGCTCCGACGCCTCGGCCGCACGCGCCGCCGCCTCGGAGGCGGAGACGGATGCCGCCACCACCGCCCCGCGCCGGCCGACACGGACCACACCGCCCTCCGCGAGGAGATTGACGAGGTGGGTGGCGGTGCGAGGCGCGACGGCGAGTTCCGCTGCCAGCGCCTTCGTCGGCACCGCTCCGTCGGAGCGTGAGATGCGACGGTACGCGGCGGCGAGCCGGCCCTCATCGACGGACCGCGCGACGAAGTACTTGCGGATGCCGAGATCCTCCGGGCGGTAGAAGAGTGTCGCAGACGCTGCTTCGCCGTCCCGTCCCGCCCGGCCGATCTCCTGGTAGTACGAGTCGAGCGAGTCCGGCACGGACGCGTGGACGACGAACCGCACATCGGGCTTGTCGATCCCCATCCCGAACGCGTTGGTGGCCACCACGACGTCGATCCCGTCCTCGAGGAACGCGCGGTGGGTCTCCTCACGGTCCGCCTTGGACAGACCGGCATGGTACACCCGGGCGCGCCGCCCGCGCCCTGTCAGCTCGGCGGCATACTCCTCGGCTTCCCGCCGCGTCGCGGTGTACAGCAGCCCGCATCCGGCGGCGCCCGCGACGAGCTCGAGGACCTCGGCGCGCTTCTCCTCGGCGGCGGACGCCCGCCGCACCGTCAGGTCGATGTTGGGACGGTCGACGCCGCGCACGACCACCGCCGGCTCGCGCAGCTGCAGGCGCTCCGCGATCTCGGCGCGCACGGGCTCGGCCCCCGTGGCGGTCAGCGCGACGATCGGCGGTGACCCCAGCCGCGCGCGCACGCCGGCCAGGCGGAGGTAGTCCGGACGGAAGTCATGACCCCAGCTGGCCACGCAATGCGCTTCGTCGACGGCGAAGAGTCCCACGCCGGTCTGCGCGAGGCCGGCGACGACCTCGTCCTTGGCCAGCTGCTCCGGTGCCAGGAGCAGCAACTGGATCGCTCCGGCACGGAGGTCCTCCCAGAGCTCTTCGGTGGCGCGCTCACCGAGCGTCGAGTTGAGCACGGCGCCGCGAGGCGCGCTCGGCGTCGCCGCGAGCTGGGCCACCTGGTCGTTCTGCAGGGCGATGAGCGGCGACACCACCACCGTCAGGCCACCGCGCAGGAAGCCTGCGAGCTGATACACCGCCGACTTCCCGGCGCCGGTGGGAAGGACGACGATGGCATCGCGGCCCTCGACGAGCGCCTCGATCGCCTCCGTCTGCCCTTCCCGCAGCGCCGGCCAGCCGAAGATCTCTCGCGCTGCGGCGGTGACGTCAGGCATGGGCATGCAGGCTCCCCTCGGTGGAGCGGCAATCCTCGCACCACCGGCGGTTCCGTCCGACGGGCTTGACACCGTCGCGCGCCGGCCCACCTCGCGTGGGTCGAGGACACGATCGAAACGTTCCCCCGCGCGCCCGATCCCGCCACTACTGTGGTCGCAGCCGTCCGGCTTTCGAGAAAGGTGACGCCGATGTTCTTCGGTGACTTCTGGTGGTTCCTGCTGTGGAGCTTCTACTTCATCGCGTATCTGTACGTGGTGATCGTGATCATCACGGACCTGTTCCGCGACGAGAAGCTCAACGGGTGGCTCAAGGCCCTGTGGATCATCGCCCTGGTGTTCGTGCCGTTCCTCACCGCGCTGATCTACATCATCGCCCGCGGCAGGGGCATGGCCGAGCGCGCCCAGGCGGCGCGCGGGGGAGTGGTGCCCGAGTCCGACGACTACCGTCCGTCCGCCTCGACGAGCCCCGCCGAAGACATCGCCAAGGCCAAGGCGCTCCTCGACGCCGGCACGATCTCGCAGGGCGAGTTCGACGCCCTCAAGAGCAAGGCGCTGGGCAACCAGTACTTCGGGGCGTAAGCCCTCACGACAGCACAGAAGAGTGGATGCCTCGGCCCGAGGCATCCACTCTTCTCTGTTGTCATGCGGGGCACGGTCAGCTGATCTTCTTCCGGTAGATCGCCATCGACCCGATGTAGGCCACCACCAGGATCCCGACCAGCCACGCCATCGCGACCCAGATGTCGGTGCCGACCGGCTCGCCGGCGAACAGCGCCCGCATCGAGTCGACGATGGAGGTGACCGGCTGGTTCTCGGCGAACCACTGCACGGGAGCCGGCATGCTCTCGGTCGGGACGAACGCGGAGCTGATGAACGGCAGGAAGATGAGCGGATAGGAGAACGCGCTCGCGCCGTCCACCGTCTTGGCGGTGAGCCCCGGGATCACGGCCAGCCACGTGAGCGCCAGCGTGAACAGCACCAGCATGCCGATCACGCCCAGCCAGGCGCCGACGCTCGCCCCGGTGCGGAATCCCATCAGCAGCGCGACGCCGATGACGATCGCCAGCGACACCAGGATCGAGACGAGCGACGTGAGCACGTGCGCCCACAGCACCCCGGACCGCGAGATCGGCAGCGACTGGAACCGCTCGAAGATGCCGCCCTGCATGTCGAGGAACAGCCGGTACGCCGTGTAGGCGATGCCGGAGGCGATCGTGATCAGCAGGATGCCCGGCAGCATGTAGTCGATGTACGACCCCTGGCTGAGTCCGGTGTCGATCGCTCCGCCGAAGACGTAGACGAACAGCAGCATGAGTGCGATCGGCGTGACCGCGGTGGTGATGATGGTGTCGGGGCTGCGCAGGATGTGGCGCAGCGACCGGCCCGTGAGAACGGCGGTGTCGCCGATGGTGTGGGCGGTCATCGTCCTTCCTTCCGTGTCGTGGCGGTGCCGTCCGCGGCGTCGCCGGGTTCTGCGGTGTCTTCTTCGCCGGTGAGGGCGAAGAAGACGTCCTCGAGGCTGGGCTGCTTCTCGATGTACTCGACCTGCGCCGGCGGCAGCAGCCGCTTGAGCTCGGAGAGTGTGCCGTCGACGATGATGCGCCCCTTGTGGAGGATCGCGATGCGGTCGGCCAGCTGCTCCGCCTCCTCGAGGTACTGCGTGGTCAGCAGCACCGTGGTGCCGCCCCGGGCGAGTTCGCGCACGGCGTCCCACACCTCGATGCGGGCCGCCGGGTCGAGGCCCGTGGTCGGCTCGTCGAGGAAGATGACCGGCGGGTCGCCGATGAGGCTCATGGCGATGTCGAGCCGGCGGCGCATGCCGCCGGAGTACGTCGCCGCCCTGCGCGTGCCGGCGTCGGTCAGCGAGAACCGGGCGAGCAGCTCGTCGGCGATCCGGCCGGGATCCGGGAGGTGGCGCAGCTGCGCGATGAGCACGAGGTTCTCGCGCCCGCTCAGCACCTCGTCGACCGCGGCGAACTGCCCGGTGAGGCTGATCGTCTCGCGCACCTTCTGCGGCTGCGCGGCGACGTCGAACCCGGCGATGGCGGCGGCTCCGGCATCCGCCTTCAGCAGAGTCGAGAGGATGCGGACGACCGTCGTCTTGCCCGCGCCGTTCGAGCCGAGGAGGGCGAAGATGCTGCCCCGTTCGACCTCGAAGTCGACGCCCCGGAGCACCTGCAGGTCCTTGTAGGACTTCTCGAGCCCCCGCACCTGGATGGCGGCGGTCGCGGTGGCGGTGCCGGTCATGATCCCTCGTTCCTCTCCGCGTCGTCGATCGCCTTGTTGAGACGTGCGCGCTCCTTGTCGATCCACTGCTTGCCGGAGTACGCGGCGGTGAACTCCTCCGCGAACGCCGACGCGTCCTCGCCGACGATGTCGCGCACGGGCGTGCCGTCGGCCGCCGCGCGCTCCCACAGGTCGGCGGAGTCGCTGAGCATCTGGACCAGCGTCTCGCCGTCGGTCATCCCGCCGACGGTCATGAAGTACCGGTCCAGCGCCTTCGCAGCTCCGCGATACGGCTCGGGGAGAGCCTCGACGCGGGCCCTGTACTGCTTGTACAGCTTCTTCTGCTCGATCGAGCCGGTGACGACCTCGTACCACTTGGCGGCCATGATCAGTCCTCTTCCTGGGGTGTGGGGTTGTTGTGCGCGTGCTGGCGGTGGAGCGTCTCGATGCGTTCTGCGAGGAAGCTCCAGGTCCTCCAGAACTCGGCCAGCTGCTCGCGGCCCTGCGCGTTGAGGGAGTACACCTTGCGCGGCGGCCCCTTCTCGGACGGGACCTTCTCGACGTCGACGAGTCCCCGCTGCTCGACCCTGACGAGCAGGGCGTACACGGTGCCTTCGGCGATGTCGGAGAAGCCCTGGTCGCGCAGCCACGAGGTGATCTCGTAGCCGTACGCCGGCCGGCCGGAGAGGATCGCGAGCACGATGCCCTCCAGCGTGCCCTTGAGCATCTCGGTCTCCTGCTTGCCCATGGCGCACCTCCTTCGCTCTTCGCTACTCAGTGATGTTGACTACCGCTAGAAAGTAACACTAGGTACCGGTACTTAGCAACACCGAATACCAAACTCGATCCGAGCGCGGTGGAGAATGCGAAGAGCGGATGCCTCGATTCGAGGCATCCGCTCTGCAAGATGTCGGGGGAGTGCCGGTGGTGGGAGTCGAACCCACACGCCCTTGCGGGCAACCGAGTTTGAGTCGGTCGCGTCTGCCATTCCGCCACACCGGCACGCGCGGTCATGCCGCGCGTCCGCGATTGACCATACCGTAGGATTCAATGGTGACTGAGCAGGAGCAGACCGCCGCATCGACGGCTTCCACCCCCCGCCGCGTCGTGGTCGCCGAGGACGAGTCGCTCATCCGGCTCGACATCGTCGAGATCCTCCGCGACAACGGATTCGACGTCGTCGGCGAGGCCGGAGACGGCGAGACGGCGGTGGCCCTGGCCACCGAGCTGCGCCCCGACCTCGTCATCATGGACGTCAAGATGCCGCAGCTCGACGGCATCTCGGCCGCCGAGAAGCTCAGCAAGAACCACATCGCCCCGGTCGTCCTCCTCACCGCCTTCAGCCAGAAGGAGCTCGTCGAGCGCGCGAGCGAGGCCGGTGCCCTGGCTTACGTCGTCAAGCCGTTCACGCCGAACGACCTGCTGCCCGCGATCGAGATCGCGCTGGCCCGCTACGAGCAGATCATCACGCTCGAGGCCGAGGTCGCCGACATGGTCGAGCGCTTCGAGACCCGCAAGCTCGTCGACCGCGCCAAGGGCCTGCTCAACGAGAAGATGGGCCTGTCCGAGCCCGAGGCGTTCCGCTGGATCCAGAAGGCGTCGATGGACCGCCGCCTCACCATGCAGGACGTCGCCAAGGCCATCATCGAGCAGCTCGCGCCCAAGAAGGGCTGAGCCCCGACAGCTTCCAGAGAAGCGGATGCCTCGACCCGAGGCATCCGCTTCTCTCATTGCACGGTCTTGATGTGGTTCGTGATCCGCACCGTCGAGCAGCGGCGCCCCTCGTCATCGCTCACCACGATCTCGTGGACGGTCAGGCTGCGGCCGAGATGGAGCGGCGTGCACACGCCCGTGACGTGACCCGACGTCGCCGAGCGGGTGTGCGTCGCGTTGATGTCGACGCCGACGGCGAGGCGCCCGGGGCCGGCGTGGAAGTTCGCGTGCATGGATCCGAGCGACTCGCCCAGCACGACGTAGGCGCCGCCGTGGAAGAGGCCCACGGGCTGCGTGTTGCCCTCGACGGGCATGCGGGCCACCGCGCGCTCGGGCGTGAACTCGAGCCACTCGAACCCCATCTTCTCGGCGAGGGCGCCGATGCCGCGACCCGTCGCCCAGGCGATTCCGTCGGCGGCGGCGGGGGAGTGCTCGGGCATGGC
Source organism: Microbacterium sp. M3 (assembly GCF_033548675.1). NCBI lineage: Bacteria > Bacillati > Actinomycetota > Actinomycetes > Micrococcales > Microbacteriaceae > Microbacterium > Microbacterium sp. M3. Next base: position 297,428 of record NZ_JAWTZT010000002.1, on the reverse strand, counting down.
TCACCTTCGGATCGAGGCCGCGGACGGCGGCGCCGGGCGACGGAAATCGACTGTCCCCGGCCCTGACTAGGCTTGCAGGGTGACGGACTCCGCAAAGCCTACCCTTCTGGTCGTCGACGGCCATTCGCTGGCATATCGGGCGTTCTACGCCCTCCCGGTCGACAACTTCTCGACGAAGGACGGGCAGCACACGAACGGGATCTACGGGTTCCTCGCGATGCTGATCAACCTGATCAAGGCAGAGAAGCCCACGCACCTCGCGGTCGCCTTCGACACGTCGCGGCAGTCCTTCCGCACCCGCGAGTACACCGAGTACAAGGCGAACCGGTCCGAGACGCCGTCCGAATTCAAGGGGCAGATCCCGCTCCTCCAGGACTGCCTGGCCGCGATGAGCATCCGCGTGCTGCAGCAGGAAGACATCGAGGCCGACGACATCCTCGCCACACTGGCCACGCAGGGCGCCGAAGCGGGCTTCCAGGTGCTCGTATGCTCGGGCGATCGCGACACGATCCAGCTGGTCAATGACGACATCACCCTGCTGTACCCCAACGTGCAGGGGGTCTCGCAGCTCAAGCGCTACGACCGGCAGGCCGTCATCGACCGCTACGGCGTCCCGCCCGAGCAGTACCCCGACATCGCCGCCCTCGTGGGCGAGACCAGCGACAACCTGCCGGGCGTGCCCAAGGTCGGCGAGAAGACCGCCGTGAAGTGGCTCACGCAGTTCGGCTCGCTCGACGCGCTCCTCGAGGGCGCCGACTCGATCAAGGGCGTGGTCGGCGGCAACCTGCGCGAGCACCTCGACGACGTGCGGCGCAACCGTCGCCTCAACCGCCTCCTCACCGATGTCGAGCTGCCGCTGCGCCCGGCCGACCTCGAGGTGCAGCCCATGGACGCCCAGGCGGTGCGCGACATCTTCTCGCGGCTCGAGTTCAAGACCCTCATCCCGCGCGTCGCCGAACTCGCCGGCATCGAGCAGCAGATGGCCGCGGTGACCTCCGCGGCGGCCGAGCTCGCACCGGTCGCGAAAGAGCTCGCGCCCGCCGAGTTCGCCGCCTGGGTCGCCGACCTCGACGGAGAGTCGGGCGTCACGATCACGGTCGAGGGCGGCCTTCCGGCACGACTCGGCGTGGCGACGACGGATGCCGCGGCCGAGGCGAACTGGACGCCCGAGCTCGCCGCCGCCCTCGGCCCCTGGCTGGCCTCCGACGCACCCAAGGCCTTCGCCGACGCGAAGCCCCAGCTCAAGGCCCTCCGCCGCGCCGGGCTGACGCTCGGCGGCCTCGGCTTCGACGTGATCCTCGCCGGCTGGCTGCTCCGGCCGAGCTTTCCCGACAAGACGCTCGCCGACCTGGTGGACCGCTACCTCGATGAGAAGCTGCCCGAGTCCGACCCCTCGCAGCTCGTGCCCGAGACCGAGGGCGCCACCACCGGCCAGCTCTCGTGGTACCTGCTGCGCGTGGTCCGTGCCATCCGCGCCGAGCTGCCTGAGAGCGTCGGCGCGGTCCTGACCGACATCGAGCTGCCGACGCTGCACACCCTGGCCGACATGGAGCTCGCCGGCGTCGCGGTCTCGCACGACACGCTGACCCGGTTCTCGGGCGAGCTCGGCGCGCGCGCCGACGCCCTCGCACAGGAGGCGTACGCCGCGATCGGGCGCGAGGTCAACCTCGGCTCGCCGAAGCAGCTGCAGGAGGTGCTCTTCGAAGAGCTGCAGCTGCCGAAGACGCGCAAGACCAAGACCGGCTACTCGACGGATGCCGCGGTGCTGGCCGACCTGCAGGAGACCAATCCGCACCCGTTCCTCGACCTGCTGCTGCAGCACCGCGAGGCGACGAAGCTGCGTCAGATCATCGAGTCCCTCGACAGCGCGATCGGCGCCGACCGCACGAGCGGCGCCGACGGCCGCATCCACACCACCTACGTGCAGACCGGCAGCCAGACCGGCCGGCTGTCCAGCACCGACCCCAACCTCCAGAACATCCCGATCCGCACCGAGGAGAGCCGCCGCATCCGCTCGGCGTTCACCGTCGGCGAGGGCTACGAGACCCTGCTGACGGCCGACTACTCCCAGATCGAGATGCGCATCATGGCGCACCTGTCCGAAGACCCGGGGCTCATCGAGGCGTTCAACTCGGGCGAGGACACGCACCGGTTCGTCGGCTCGCGCGTCTTCGGGGTCGCGCCAGAAGACGTCACCCCGGCGATGCGCACCAAGGTGAAGGCGATGTCGTACGGACTCGTCTACGGACTGTCGGCGTTCGGTCTCTCAAAGCAGCTGCGGATCGATCAGGCCGAGGCCAAGCAGCTCATGATGGAGTACTTCGCCCGGTTCGGCGCCGTGCGCGACTACCTGCGGTCCTCCGTCGAGCAGGCACGGATCGACGGCTACACCGAGACGATCTTCGGCCGTCGGCGCCCGTTCCCCGACCTGGCGAGCCCCAACCGCGTGCTGCGCGAGAACGCCGAGCGCGCGGCGCTCAACGCGCCCATCCAGGGCAGCGCCGCCGACATCATGAAGGTGGCGCTGTTCCACATCCACGACGACTTCGCCGCCGAAGGGCTCGGGTCGCGGGTGCTGCTGCAGATCCACGACGAGCTCGTGATCGAGGTGGCACCGGGGGAGTGGGACGCCGCCGAGCGCATCGTGCGCACGCGGATGGGAGATGCGGCGCAGCTGTCGGTGCCGCTGGACGTACAGGTCGGGCGCGGCGACAACTGGGACATCGCCGGTCACTGAGTTCGCTCACCGCAGGTCCGGAGCCGGAACCCGGGACCTCGTTTGTCGGCATCCGGTCTCATCTCTAGGCTCGGAAGCATGACAGACGAAACCCGGACGCCCACGCAGATCGACAAGATCGCTGATGCGTGGGTCGACACCCTCGCCGAACTCGAGCCCACGCTCGCGACCTACATCGGACGGTCCGAGTACAACGACCGGTTCGGCGATTACAGCCCCGCCGGCCAGGAGCAGCTGGTCGCAGAGGGCCGCAAGACCCTGGCAGCGCTCGAGGCCGCGACCGCCGACGATGACGTCGACGCCGTGACCAAGGACGACCTCTCGCGCGAGATCCAGCTCGCGCTCGACCTGCACGACGCCAAGTGGCACCTGCGCGATCTGAACGTCATCGCGTCGCACGCGCAGAACATCCGCTCGGCCTTCGACCTCATGCCGACGGCGACCCCCGATGACTGGTCGGTCATCGCCACGCGCCTGGGCGCGGTCTCGGGTGCCGTCGACGGCTACATCGCCACCCTGCGCGAGGGCATCTCGCAGGGCGTCGTGCCGGCGCGTCGCCAGGTCACCGAGGTCGTGACGCAGATCGCGCGCTACACCGCCGACGGCGGGTTCTTCTCGACGTTCGCCGCCGAGGCGGCTCCCGAAGAGGGTCAGCTCCCCGCCTCGCTGGCGCGCGACCTGGCTGACAACGCCAACGCGGCGCGCGTCGCCTACGACGAGCTCGCGGCCTTCCTCGCCGACGAGCTGGCTCCTGTCGCGACCGAGAAGGATGCCGTCGGCCGCGAGCTGTACGCGCTGCACTCGCAGCGGTTCCTGGGTGCGACGATCGATCTCGACGAGACCTACGAGTGGGGCGTCGAAGAGCTCGCGCGCATGGTCGCCGAGCAGGAGTCGATCGCGCACGAGATCAAGGCCGGCGCGAGCGTCGAGGAGGCGGTCGCGTTCCTCGAGCAGGACGCGAGCCGCAAGCTGTTCGGCACCGATGCGCTCCAGAAGTGGATGCAGGAGACCAGCGACCGCGCGGTGGCCGAGCTCGGCAAGACCCACTTCGACATCGCCGAGCCGATCCGCAAGCTCGAGTGCATGATCGCGCCCACGAAGGAAGGCGGCATCTACTACACCGGCCCGACCGACGACTTCTCGCGTCCGGGCCGCATGTGGTGGTCGGTGCCCGAGGGCGTCGAGGAGTTCGACACCTGGCGCGAGCTCACGACGGTCTATCACGAGGGCGTACCCGGCCACCATCTGCAGATCGCCCAGGCGGTCTACAACCGCGCCCAGCTCAACACCTACCGTCGCCTCCTGGCCGGAACGTCGGGCCACGCGGAGGGGTGGGCGCTCTACGCCGAGCGGCTGATGGAGCAGCTCGGCTACCTGTCGGATCCCGCCGACCGTCTCGGCATGCTGGACGGCCAGCGCATGCGCGCCGCTCGCGTTGTGCTCGACATCGGGGTGCACCTCGAGAAGGAGCGTCCCGACGGCCAGGGCGCGTGGGACGCCGATTTCGCGCTCGAGTTCATGATGCGCAACGTCAACATGCCCCCCGAGTTCGTCAGCTTCGAGGTCAACCGCTACCTCGGATGGCCGGGGCAGGCACCCTCGTACAAGGTGGGCCAGCGCATCTGGGAGCAGCTGCGCGACGAGGTCGCCGAGCGCGAGGGCGATGCCTTCTCCATCAAGGAGTTCCACAAGCGGGCGCTCGACGTGGGCGGCGTGGGCCTCGACACGCTCCGGATGGCACTGTCGCGCTGAGCCTCGTTCCGGTCGTTGGGCGACGTGCGGCGGTGCGTTTCGCCTGGATGCGCTCGCTCAACGACCGGCGGGGATCTGCTCGCTCAACGACCGGCGGCGAGGTCTCCCCGCAACAGCGCCTTGACCTCCGTGTCGGTGGTCTGCGAGAAGTCGTCGTAGTACTGGCCGACGGCCCAGAAGTCCGGCTCGCGATGCGGGCAGACGTATTCGTCCACGGCGTCGGCCGGCGCCTCCCATCGGTCGGGTGCCACCGGAACCGCCAGCACGACCTGCGCGGGGTTCCGTGTGCGCACCGCCTGGCAGGCGGCCAGGGCGCTCGCACCCGTCGCGACCCCGTCGTCGACCACGATCGCCGTCCGGCCCGTGAGGTCGGCCGAGCGAGAGCCGTAGGCATCCGTTCGCCGCATCAGCTCCTCGCGCTCGGCCGTCTCCACGCGCGCCACGTCGTCGGGAGTCATGCCGGCCCAGCGGACGGCTCCCGGCGTCACGATCCGCACGCCGTCGGCGATGGCTCCGACCGCGAACTCCTCGTGGCCCGCCGCACCGAGCTTGCGCACCACCACCGCGTCGAGCGCCAGCCCGAGCTCGTGCGCGACCACCGCCGCCACCACGACGCCGCCGCGGGCGATGCCGAGGACGACGGCATCCGTTCCCCGCCACGGTGTCAGCGCCGCGGCGAGCCGTCGCCCCGCGTCGCGGCGATCGGCGAAGAGAGCCATGCGACCACGCTACGCTCGCCGCGTCGCGTCGTCGCGGGAATGCGATGATCGGCGCCGAGGTTCATGCACATGAATAGACGGAGGATTCCATGGACTCGACCGACCTCGCCGGCATCGAACTCGGCCTCGACACTTTCGGGGACGTGACACGTGACGCCACCGGCGCCCTGCTCAGCGACGCCCAGACCATCCGCAACGTCGTCGAGCAGGCGGTGCTCGCCGATCGTGTGGGCCTGTCGTTCTTCGGCGTGGGGGAGCACCACCGGCGCGAGTTCGCGGTCTCGAGTCCCGAGATCGTGCTCGCCGCGGCCGCGGCCCGCACCGAGCGGATCCGCCTGGGAACGGCGGTGACGGTGCTGTCGAGCGACGACCCGGTGCGTGTGTTCGAGCGGTTCGCGACGCTGGACGCGGTCTCACGCGGGCGCGCCGAGGTGATCCTCGGCCGCGGCTCGTTCATCGAATCGTTCCCGCTGTTCGGCTACGACCTGCGCGACTACGAGGCGCTCTTCGACGAGAAGCTGGAGCTGTTCTCGCAGCTGCTCACGGAGCGGCCCGTCACGTGGAGCGGCAACCTGCGCGCGCCGCTGGACGCAGTGGACGTCTTCCCGAAGACCGAGAACGGCCTGCGCGCGTGGGTCGGAGTCGGCGGCACCCCGGAGTCGGCCGTGCGCGCCGCCCGCTACGGCTACGGACTGATGCTGGCGATCATCGGCGGCCCTGCCGGACGCTTCCGTCCCTTCGCCGACCTCTACCGCCGCTCGCTCGACACCTTCGACCAGCCGCCGCTGCCGGTCGGCGTCCACTCGCCCGGACACGTCGCCGAGACCGACCAGCAGGCCTGGGACGAGGCGTACGAGGGGTTCGAGGCCATGAACAACTCGATCGGCCGGGAGCGGGGCTGGCCGACGTACAACCGCCTGCGCTTCCAGCATGATGTCGGCCCCGAGGGCGCGCTGTACGTGGGGTCGCCCGAGACGGTGGCGCGGAAGATCGCCGACACCGTCCGCACGCTCGGCGCGTCCCGCTTCGACATGAAGTTCTCGACGGGCACGCTGTCGCACGAGAAGATGATGCGCTCCATCGAGCTTTTCGGCACCGAGGTCGTCCCGCGCGTGCGCGACATGCTGTCGTAGCGCCCGGCCGGGCTCCGGCATCCGTACCATGACGCTATGACGGATGCCTCGTCCCGCCCCGCCTTCGGCTCCGACGCCGCTCCCGCCGCGGCTCCGACGCTCTCGGAGCGCCTCGATCGGCTCCCGTTCACGCGGGTGCACCTGCGCGTGCTGACCGGCTCGGGGATCGGCTGGGCGCTGGACGCGATGGACGTCGGCCTGATCTCGTTCATCATCGCCGCGCTCGCGGCGCAGTGGAGCCTCGCCCCCGGGGAGACGGCGTGGATCGCGTCGATCGGCTTCGTCGGGATGGCGATCGGGGCCAGTGTCGGCGGTCTCCTCGCGGACCGGTTCGGACGGCGGCACGTGTTCGCCCTGACGCTCCTGGTCTACGGCCTCGCGACGGGGGCGAGTGCGCTCGTCGGCGGGCTGGCAGCCCTGCTGGTGCTGCGCTTCTTCGTCGGGCTGGGTCTCGGGGCCGAGCTTCCGGTCGCGAGCACGTACGTCAGCGAATTCGCTCCCGCCCGCATGCGGGGGCGCCTGATCGTGATCCTCGAGGCGTTCTGGGCGGTGGGGTGGACGCTCGCGGCGCTCATCGGCTACCTGGTGATCCCGGCATCCGCCGACGGGTGGCGCTGGGCGTTCGCGCTCGGGGCCATCCCGGCGGTGTACGCGCTCGTCGTGCGCTGGGGGCTGCCAGAGTCCGCCCGGTGGCTCGAGCGCCGCGGACGGTTCACGCAGGCCGACGCCGTCGTGCGCCGTTTCGAGGACGCCGCGGGGGTCGCCCCCGTGACCGCACCGGGCCGGCCGACCGTCCCTCCGGCAGCGGCCGCGTCGCTCGGGCAGCGCCTGGGTGCGCTGTGGTCGCGCGAGTTCCGGGTGCGGACCGCGTGCCTCTGGCTGGTCTGGTTCTGCGTCAACTTCTCGTACTACGGCGCCTTCATCTGGATCCCGTCGATCCTCGTCGCGCAGGGATACGACCTGGTGCGCTCGTTCGGGTTCACGCTGCTGATCACCCTCGCCCAGCTGCCGGGCTACGCCGTGGCGGCGTGGCTCATCGAGGTGTGGGGCAGGCGCACCACACTGTCGGTGTTCCTCGTCGGCTCGGCCGCCTCCGCCATCTTCTTCGGCACGGCCGGGTCACCCGGCGCCGTCATCGCCGCAGGCATGGCGCTGTCGTTCTTCAACCTCGGCGCGTGGGGCGCGCTGTACGCCGTCACGCCCGAGATGTACCCCACGTCGCTGCGGGCGACCGGGTCGGGATGGGCGGCCGGCGTCGGCCGCATCGCGTCGATCGTGGCGCCGCTCACGGTGCCGCCGCTGCTGCTCGCGGGCGGCGCGCCGGTGCTGTTCGTCGTCTTCGCCGTCTTCTTCGCGATCGCCGCCGGGGCCGCGTGGGGTCTCGTCGACCGGCGGGGAGCCGCCCTGGACGACCGGTGATCGCAGGGCCGCGTGCGGTCGTAGGCTGGAGCCCGTGGCATCCGTTCGATACGTCGCGATCGGCGACTCCTTCACCGAGGGCGTGGGCGACGAGCTCCCCGATGGGCACGTGCGCGGCTGGGCCGACCTCGTCGCGCAGGGCTGGGCCGACGCCTCCGGCGAGACGGTGGAGTACGCCAACCTCGCGATCCGCGGCAAGCTCGTCTGGCCGATCGTCGAGGAGCAGCTCGAGCCCGCGCTGGCCCTGAAGCCCACCCACCTGTCGTTCAACGGCGGCGGCAACGACATGCTGCGCCCCCGCACGAGCGTCGCGCGGGTGGTCATGGCGTTCGAGACGGTGCTGCGCCGGTGCGACGAGGAGGGGGTGCAGCTCATCGTGCTCTCGGGCGCCAACCCCACGGCCCAACTGCCGCTGCGACGCGTGATCCAGCGACGCGGCGACCTGCTCTCGCACGCCGTGCAGGCGCACCTCGCGTCGCGACCCGACATCGTGCCGGCGTACAACTGGTTCGACACCGAGCTCGCGAGCCCGCCGTACTGGTCGGAGGACCGGCTGCACATGAACTCCCGCGGGCACCACCGCGTCGCCGCGCGGGTGCTCGACGCCCTCGGGCTCGAACCGCCCGCAACCTGGTGGTCGCTGCCGCCGCTGCCCGCTGCGGGCACCCGCGGCGCTGCCTACTACCGCGAGCACGTCGGACCGTGGGTGCGGCGCCGCCTCACCGGCACGTCGTCGGGCGACGGGCGGGCGGCGAAGTTCGGGCAGTGGACGGCGTTCGCCCCGTCCGGGCCCTGACGTCCGGCGGCCGCCGGCTGCTCAGACGGCGCCGCTCGTGACGCGGTAGGTGAGCTCGGCGAAGGCCCCGGCATGCCGGACGTCCGTCAGTTCCAGGCGGTCGGCACCGAGGCTGCGGGGGAGGAGCGGCTTCCCCGACGGAAGCGTCGCCGGCGCGACCGAGACGCGGAGCTCATCGAGCAGGCCGGCGTCGGCGAACTGTCCCGCCAGATCGCCGCCGCCCACGATCCACACGTCCCGCTCTCCGGCGGCCTCGCGGATCTGCGGCCAGACCTCGCGGACGTCGCCCGACGCGAAGCGCACGTCGACCCCGGGGACGACCGGCTGCTCCTTGCTCGTGAACACCCAGGTGGGACGGTCGCCGTAGTAGACCGGCCACTTCTCGGGATGGGCGACGAGGTCTTCGTGCTCGACCACCCAGCGGTAGGTCGACGATCCCTGCACGAGCACTCCGATCCCGGAGAGGAACTGCTGGAAGTCCTGGTCGCCGCCTTCTCCGCCCGGCGCGGCGAACAGCCAGTCGAGCGAGTCGTGGTCGTCGGCGATGAATCCATTGAGCGTGGTGGCGGTGTAGAAGATGACGCGAGGCATGACGCCACGCTAGACGCACCGACCGACATCGTTGACGCCCATTCAACCATCCGGTACTGTACCAATGGGTTGAATACCGGAGGTGGCCCATGACCGACGCACTGAGCCGCACGTTCGCGGCCCTCTCCGACCCGACGCGCCGGGCCATGCTCGCCCGCCTCAGCGAGGGCGAGGCGACCGTCGGAGAGCTCGCCGAGCCGTTCGACATGACGTTCGCCGCGGTGTCCAAGCACCTGCGCGTGCTCGAGGGAGCGGGCCTGGTGACGCGTGGCCGCAACGCGCAGTACCGGCCGGCCCGCCTCGACGCACGACCGCTGGCTGCGGCATCCGATTGGATCGGCGGGTACGCCCGCTTCTGGGAAGACAGCCTGGGCGCCCTCGACCAGTACCTCAATGCCCTGCAGCAGCTGGGCCGACCGCACGGCGACGCGCAATCCGTCGCCTCACACCGAGAAGGAGAACCATCATGACCGAGTACTTCACCGTCACCCGCGAGCTGAGCGCGCCGCGCGAACTGGTATTCGAGGCGCTGACGAAGCCCGAGCACTTCGCCGTCTGGTTCGGCACCGCCGCCGTGGAAGTCCCGCAGGAGAGCCTCACCATGGACGTGCGGCCGGGGGGCGCCTTCCGCGCCGTCATGCTGCTCCCGGACGGCAACCGCATCGACTGGGCGGGGGAGTACCACGTCGTCGAGCCGCCGTCGCACCTGGCGATGACCCTCACCGACCAGCCGGGCGACGACGCGGGCCTGCCCGTGCTCTTCGACCTCGAGGAGTCCGACGGCGGCACCGTGCTCACCATCCGCCAGGACCGCTCCGACTTCACCGACGAGCAGGTGGCCGCGACGATCGAGGGCTACAACTCCTTCATCGACGACATCGAGCGCGTGCTCGCCGACCTTCAGCGGGCCTGAGCGGCGCACCCGACGCCTACAGCGCGCCCGGGCGGCGCAGCGCTCCCATCGCGAGCACGCTGCCCGCCCGGGCGCTCTCGCGCGCGTCGGAGCCGGCGAGGGCGGCGACGATGTACCCGGCGGCGAAGGCGTCGCCCGCGCCCGTCGAGTCGAGGACGTCGTCCACCCGCACGACCGGCACCTCATTCGTCGCATCCGCCGTCGTCACGAGCACCGGTTCCGCGCCGCGCTTCACCACGTACACCCCGCGTGGCGCCGGCCGCACCCCGAGTTCCGCGGCGACGCGCGCCTCGTCCTCGTTGGCGAACACCACGTCGGGACGCAGCGCCGCGAGCGCGGACCGCAGCCCCGCGGCGCCCATCGCCCGCAGCGTCGCGACGCTCGAGAGATCGAGGCTGACCCGGGCGCCGTCGCCCGCAGCGCGGGTCGCGGCATCCGTCACCGCCCGTCGTGAGCGCGCCTCGGCGAGGCCGTACAGCGGCACGTGCACCCACCCGGCGTCGTCCAGCCACGACGGATCGATCTCGTCGAGCTCGGCGGCGGCCCCGCGGTCGGTGATCATGGTGCGCTCGCCCACGGCGTCCACCAGCACCACGATCGAGCCGGTGCGCCCGTCGCGCTGCACGCGCACGTCGACACCTGCCGCTTCGAGCTCGAGCACGAGGGCGCGCGCCAGGGTGTCGTCTCCGACGCGTCCGATGAAGCGGGCGGGATGCCGCGGCGCCGCCGCCACCGCCACGTTCGCGGCGCTCCCACCCCGCGTGAGGCGCACCTCCGCGGGATTGTCGGTGCCGCGCTCGAGAGCCGCCCCGCCCAGGACGATGAGGTCGGCGACGAGATCGCCGATCACGACGAGCGTCACGCGGTGCCGGCCAGCGCGATCGCGATGCGTGCGCCGAGCTCGACGTTGCCCCGATAGACCTCGACGTTGACGTCGAGACTGCGGCCGTCGGTCTCGCGCTGCAGGAAGTCCAGCAGGAACGGCGTCGTGTCGTGGCCGGCGACGCCCTGCGCGTCGGCCGCGGCGAGCGCGCGCTCGAGCACATCGTCGTGCAGCGCCGGATCGAGCTGCCGCTCGGAGGGGAGCGGGTTGGCGATGAGGAGGGTGGAGACGATGCCGAGGCCGTCGCGCGTCCGGACGATCGCTGCGATCTCTGCGGGCGAGTCGACCTGGTACTCGATGTCGTGTCCGGAGTCGGCGACGTAGAAGCCGGGGTAGTCCGTCGTGCGATAGCCCACCACGGTCAGGTTGAGCGTCTCGAGTCGCTCGAGGGTGAGCGGGATGTCGAGGATGGACTTGACCCCGGCGCTCACGACGACGAGCGGCAGGCCCGCGAGGGTGGGAAGATCCGCCGACTCGTCGAAGGTCTGCGCGGCGCCGCGGTGCACGCCGCCGAGACCGCCCGTGGCGAACACCCGCACGCCGGCCTGAGACGCCAGATGCCCCGTGGCGGCGACGGTGGTGCCGGCGTTGCGTCCCTTCACCGCCGCGACCGGCACGTCGCGCAGGCTCGCTTTGACCACGCCGTCCGCCGTCGAGAGCCGCGCGATCTCGTCGACGGTGAGTCCGACCGTGGGTCGCCCTTCGACGATGCCGATGGTCGCCGGGACGACGCCTAGCGCACGCACGCGCGCCTCGGCCTCCATCGCGACGTCGAGGTTGCGGGGCCGGGGGAGTCCGTGCGTGAAGATCGTGGACTCCAGCGCGAGCACCGGCGCGCCCGCGGCGAGCGCATCACGGACCTCGGGGGAGACGGCGAGCGGATCGGGCACGGGCGTCCTTTCGCGCCGGCACCTCGTCGAGCCGGACAGCTCCACAGTAGCGAGCGGATGCCGCGTCCCGCGCGCGACGCCGGGCGCGACGCCCTCGGGGCGCCGGTGACCTGCGGCCAGGGCGGCGGGTGACGTCAGCGCCGCGGTCGTCGCGGCGCGCGCGGCGGATCCATGCCGAGGCGGACCCGGGTCCGCTTGCGCTCGATGACGATGAACGCGCTGCCCAGCAGCCACAGCGGCACCTGCATGAGGAAGGCGAGGCGGAACGCGTCGAGGCTGTAGGTCTCGGGTGTGCCGGCCCCCTGCAGGTCGAGCGCGAGGCCGATGAGGAGGATCGCGACGAGCGCGGCGAGGAAGCCGCCGGCATTGGTCACGCCCGTAGCCGTGCTGAGCCGGTGCGAGGGGTTGTGGGTGCGCGCGTGGTCGAAGGCGATCATCGACGCCGGGCCTCCGGTCGCCAGCGCGACCGCCAACGCGAGGAGCAGCCACAGCGGCGCGGGACCGGGATACGCGATGACGGCGAGCCAGGCCGTCGCCTGCACCGCGATCGTCGGCAGCACCAGCGCACGCGAGCGCAGGTGGGGGATCCGCCGCGACAGCTCGCCGACGATAGGACCGAGCACCATGCCGACGACGACGTACAGCGACATGATCGAGGCCGCCTCGGCCGTCGTTCGCCCTTCGCCGGCGGTGAGGAACGGCATGCCCCACAGCAGCACGAACGCAGTGCCGGCGAACGGCGTGGTGAAGTGCGACCAGAACGCCAGCCGGGTTCCCGGGTGCGCCCAGGCGGCGCGGATGCCGACGCCGGTGTCGACGGATGAAGTCACGACGCGGATCGCCCCGGTGTCGGTGTCGACCGACACGTCTTCGTCGCGGTCGGGCGGGTGGTTGCGGATGAGCAGGAACACGAGGATCGCGAACAGCACGCCGAGCCCTGCGATGCTGCCGAACGTGACGGTCCATGACGTGGCGTGGAGGAGCGCTGCGAGCGGGATGAGGGCGACGAGCTGGCCCGCCTGACCGACGATGCCGGTGAGCTGCACCATGATCGGCCCGCGCTGGGCGGGGAACCACGTCGCGATCAGCCGCAGCACGCCGGGGAAGACCGCGGCGTCGCCCGCGCCCAGCAGCATGCGGGCGAGGATCGCGACGCCGACACTGGGGGAGAGGGCCATGGTCAGCTGCCCGACCGCCATCAGCAGCATGCCGATCGTCATGATCGGCCGCGCGCCGTAGCGATCGAGCAGCACGCCGATCGGGATCTGCATCCCGCCATAGACCGCGAGCTGCACCACGGCGAAGAGCGACAGGGTCGCGGCATCCGCATCGAATCGTGCGGCCGCGTCCACACCGACCGCGCTCAGCGACGACCGGTTGGTGATGGCGAGCACGTAGGCGGCGACGCCGACCGTCCAGATCGCCCAGGCGCGTGCCCCGGGTCCCGTCGCGCGAGGACGGGAGAGGCTGTGCACCATTCCACGATAGTCACGGCGACGGATGCCTCAGCCCCCGCGGCCGCGCCCCGAAAGGCCGCCGCGACCCGCGCCGAAGAGCGAGCCCTTGCCCACGCATCCCTCGTCTGTCAAGACCCTGCGCGCGCCGCGGGAGGTGGGCCAGCCTGTAGAGCGGGACGAACCCGTCCCGCGTGAGGGGAGGGGCGGAAGCGCCCCGCGAAAGGAGCTTCGCATGAGCATCGGCGCAGGAATCGTGCTTTTCGCGATCGGAGCGATCATCGCATTCGCGATCAACGTGCAGGTCGATTGGGTCAACCTCGACATGCTCGGCTACATCCTCATGGGTGCCGGACTCGTCATCTTCCTCATCGGCCTCGTGCTGATGATGCGTCGCCGTCGTTCGGACGTCGTGACGCACACCGCGGTGGACCCCGCGACCGACTCGTCGGTCACGCGGCGGACCACGCGCACGCCGGACGACACCGCCGGGCTCTGACGGACGCTCCGGCCGCGGGCGCTGCGGCGCCCGCGGCCGGAGTCATGTCTGCAGGGAGTTCGGCTCTGTGCTCTCGGCCGTCGCCGACTCGAGCTGAGCACGGAAGGCCTCGACGCCCGCCAGCTCGACCGGCGCCCCCAGCCGTTCGGCGTGCGCGGTGCGCAGCGACTCCCAGCGCTCGCGTGACATGACGAAGCGGTTGTGCGCCACCGGGACCCCTTCGCGCGCGACGCGAAAGGCGCCGTCGTGCGCGTAGCCGACGCGGCGCGACACGGCGTTGGAGGCCTCGTTGTCGACGAACGCGCCCGAATCCGCCTCTTCGGCGCCGAGCCCCGCGAAGGCGAGGTGCAGCGCCAGCATGCGCATGCCGGTTCCGATCCCGCGACCCTGGTGCTGACGACCCACCCACGAGCCGGTGGTGACGCGCCGCAGCACGGGCCAGTCCTTCGCGGTCAGGCCCTGGATCCCCACGGGCACGCCCCGGTGCACCACCGCCAGCTCCAGCGTGAACGCGTCAGGTGACACCCGACTGCGGTGGTCCCACTGGTACGTCAGCACGCTGCGCGCCACCTCGTCCGCCGTGCCGCGTGACCACGGATGCTCGAAGGGCATGGCAGACGGATCGTGGATGCCGCGTCCTGCCAGCTGCGCCAGCTCGACGAGGATGTCGTCGTCGATCCAGCGCAACTCGAGGTCGCCGGCGCGCACCCGGACGGCGGAGGCGGGCCAGAGGCGGGCGAGGGCGTCGGTGTGCGGCATCCCGGAAGTCTGCCAGAACGTGAGCCGCGTGAGTGGCCGGCATCACGCCCGCTCGATGGGCAGCCACAGCTCGCAGGTCGCGGTGCGGAAGTCGGGGGAGCGGTCGAGGATGGCGACGATCGACGGACCCGGCCTGAGGCGCCACGGATTCGACGGGAACCACTCGGTGGCGGTGGCTGCCCATGCCGACTGCAGGGCGGCGGGATGGTCGCCCGACGTGCGGAACACCGCCCACAGCCCGGCCGGGACCTCGATCGCATCGAGATCGCCGGGAATCGGCGTCTCGGCGTCCACCGCCACGCCGTGGAGATAGGTGAGCTCGCTGCCCTCGGCATAGTCGGGGTCGACGTCGGCGCTCACCTGCAGGATTCCGGCCGGCTCCGCATCGCCCAGCTGCTTGAGTCGCACATGCTCCTCGGCCGGCAGAGCCGCGATGTGCGCGTGGATGTGCGGATTGACGCCGTGGTGCACGAGCGGAACGCGGGCGGCGTGGCCCACGAGCCGGAAGGCCGGGCGATCGGTGATGCGGGTGTCCATGGGCGAGTTCCCTTCGACGGTCAGGCGGAACCTGAGCTGTGGTTGTGAGCGAAGGGGGCCGCCCGCTCGACGTACGTCCGCGGGAGCGACGCCGTGCACGGCGCGGAAGGCCCGACCGAACGCCTCGGTCGAGCCGTAGCCGTAGCGCACCGCGATCTGGAGCATGTCGTCATCGCCGACCAGGTCGGCGGCCGCGACGGTCATGCGACGCCGCCGGACGTACTCCGACAGGGGCATGCCCGCCAGGGACGAGAACATCCGCCGGACGTGATACTCCGTGGTGCCGAGGCTGCGCGCGAGCGCCGCGATGTCGACGTCCTCGTCGAGGCTCTGCTCGACGAGATCGACGACGCGGTTCAGAATCGCGATCACGGGTTCCTCCTTCGACACCAGCCTCATCCTCTCGCGCTGCCGGCGCCCGATCAGCGGCGTTCGATGCGATCGACCTCGACTCCGTGTGAGACGGAGTCGCGCGGCCGGCGTGGAAGACGTCGCGCAGAGTCTCGTCAGGGGCGGGGAGGGCGGCATAGGATCGCTGCACCGCGACGACGCGGACCCCGAACGCGTGTCGAGCGCCTCGGCGGCAACGAGAAGGAGATATCGATGGGCACCCAGAACCTCGCACTGGTGGTCGGATCCTACGACGACACGGCGGCGGCATCCGACGATTACCAAGCGCTGCGCAGCGGCCAGGATGCCGGCGGCTACGAGATCATCGGCGCCGTCGTCCTCACGCGCGACAAGGACGGCAAGGTCCAGGTGAAGGAGCACGGCGACAAGTCGGTCGGTCACGGTGCGGCGTGGGGCGCGGGCGCCGGCGTCGTCGTCGGGCTGTTCGCCCCGCCGCTGCTGGCGGCGACCGCCGTGGGTGCCGGGATCGGCGCGATCCTGGGAAAGATCAAGAAGAACCGCGACGAGAAGAAGCTGGGCGTCGACGTCGACGACTATCTCGCGCCGGGCACGTCGGCTGTCGTCGCGGTGGTCGACGACAAGTGGGCCGACCGCGTGGAGAAGGCGCTGCAGCGCTCCGACAAGCGCATCAGCAAGGCCATCGACTCGGACGACTACGAGAAGCTGAGGAAGGCGATCGAGGAATCCGCCGACGACGTCGTGGAGCAGATCAACTCCTGATCGCGTGGTCTCGGGGCGCCCGAGCGACCTGCCGGACACCGGCGGTCACTCGGGCGCCGCCTTGTTATGGTCGAAGGCAGGAGATCGGGCGCTGCGCGCACGACGATGGTCTGAGAGGTGCGGCGTTGCCCGAGTCTGTGACGCAGAGGCGATCCCGGCGTCGCCTGCTGTCATGGATCCCGATCTCGATCGTCGCCCTCATCTGCGTCGGGTTCGTCGTGGCCGCCCTCCTCATGCAGAACTCGTGGTGGATCGACGACGACCGGCCCGCCAGCGCCGACCAGCAGGCGTCGGATGGGATGTCGATGCTCACCGACCCGGGGGTGGACTACCTCACCCGCAAGGGCATCCTCCGGGTGAGAGTGGGGGAGGACGCGCTTCCGGCCGCCGAGCTCGGCCTGGAGGCGGATGGCAGCCGCACGTTCGAGCCCCTCACGCCGGTGCAGGCGGTCGTGATCGCCGACGACGGCGCGTTCTACGTCGATCTCGTCCGATCGTTCACGGTGACGACGGCCGGCGGCCGGGTGGAATCGGTCGCTCTGGTGCGAGAGACGAACGGCGACTGGCTCTCCATGCTCCCGGTCCTGCAGGACGCCGCGGAGTCGTGGGGCTGGACGGACGAGGATCTCGCCCGGCTGGAGGAGGACCTGACCTCCGCCGCCCACGAGGGCGACGGAAAGCAGTACTCGGCTCAGCTCGGCCCCGTGGAGCACAACGGCGCACTGTCGTCGGCCACGGTGGACGTCGATCTGGACTCCTCCGAAGTGACGGTGTCGTTCGTCGTCGCCGATGCCGGCGCCGGGTCCTGAAGCTCACGCTCCGGCTCCTGAGGCCCACCGACCTCGTCGACCGGGCGCTCAGAAGGGCGGAGTCGCCGGCGGTTCCGCAACCGACATGAGGAGCGCGCTGACGCGCTCGCGCAAGCCCGCGAAGGGGTTCTTGGTGCGGTGGCCGCTGGGGAACCGGATCTGCACGCTGCCGTCTGCCCGCCGGCGATGCCGGAGCAGCGTGGTGTCTTTCAGCGCATGGTCGGGATCGCACAACGGGTCGAGGTTGGCGATGTCGGTCTCGCCGCGACCCGGACCGTGATACGCGCAGTGATGATCGATGTCTCCGTCGATGGCGAGTCGGTCGCAGCCGTCGCGTGCGCACGTACCGTGCACCAGCGTGAGCCATTCCCGTTGTGCACCGGTGGCTCGCCGTGCTCGCCGGTCCATGTCCAGGACGACCCCGGTGACGGGGTCGGTGATGACGCGCGTGAAGGCGCCGGCGTCGAGCAGCAGCTGCCGGGCCGTGGCGTCGTCGATCGGACCCACACCGGGGATGAGACAGTCGCTGTTCAGGTCGAGACCCCCGACCGGTGAGCCCGGGACCCCGTCACGCACACTCGCTCGCGCTTCCGGCGCGAGGCGGTCGAGCGGAATGGTCACGAGCACCTTCGCCTTCACCCGCTCGACGGGGTCGCCGCGCAGGAGGTCGGCGAAGAGATCGGCACGAATCTGGGCCGTCGTGCGACCGTCGCGCTGGGCCACCGGCATCCGCTTCGCCGTCAGTGAAAGCTCGCGATCGATCGCGTGGGCACGCTCTGTCGAGACCATCGCGTACACCCACGACATGCCGTCCGCGACATCCTCGACGTAGACGGTGCGGCGGGCGAAAGCCGCCGCATGACGCTGGGTCCGCGTGCAGGCGGTGAGCCGATCGGCGATCTCACGGGCTTGCCGACGCGTGCTGCCGACGGTGGAGCCGACCGCGACATCGCGCATCAGCTGATCGAACGCGTCGACGGCGGCCGCCTCACGCTCGAACGCGGGCATCTGGCCGAGCACAGCTTTCACGTGCGCCAGGGAGATGCGTCCGTCCCTCGCTGCCGCCCACACACGAGGGAGCTCCTGACGCGCTTGCTGCGCCACTGCCGCCGACGCACGGACTTCACCTTCCGAGATGTGAAGCCGCGACGAGGCCTCCAGCACCGCGCAGCGCTCCGCCAGCGTGGCATCGCCGCCGAGCGGAGGTGTCTTTCCGCCCAGGCACGGATCGAAGTCGGTGTTCACGTAGAGCTCAGGGTGGGCGCGCGCAAAGTCGAGAACATCGGCAAGATGCTCGCTCTGCCGCGCGGCGCGCCGATTCGCCTCGAACTGGGCACACTCGGCATCCAGGAACAACTCGCGGAGCAGGAGCTGGTCACTCACGAGATCGCCGTTCGATCGGACTGGCTCCATGAATCGAGCCTAGTACATCTGTTCGATCTTCACCAGCTCTGACAGTGAGAAAACCGGCAGCTGAGGGGGTTCGCAGCACTCACGGGACGACCTGCACGGCGGACTTCGCCATCAGCAACTCCAGAGCGTCGAGCGGATCGCCCTCGGCACACGTGACCGAGACGGCGAACCCGAAGAGGGGACCGGCCAGCGCACGAACGGCCGTGACCCACCTGCCCGCCGAATCCTCGCCCTCGATGAGTCGCATCGTGAGCAGGTCGTTGCCGGGCACGCCCAGTGCGAAGTGCCCGTCCACCGCGAAGGCGATGTCTTCGGGATCGTCGAGCCACAGCGCCAGCAGTTCGTCACTGGCGTCTCGATCGCCGAGGTCGCCGTCCTGCTCCTCGAGGAGCGACTGCTCGTAGTCCGCGGTGCAGTCTCCGTCGACGGAGGCGAAACTCCAGCTGCCGTCGTCGGGCTCACCGTCGTCGAACGTCCAGGAGGCGTCTTCCATCAATGGTCCGTCGACCCACTGCGCCTCCGACGACTCCACCAGGTCCGCGCCGGCCTCGAAGTCGAGGGACTCCACCAGGTTCCAGTCGACGCGGCCGAGCCCGACCTCGAACGCATCTTCGCCGACCACCGTCGGCAGAAGGTCGAACATCTGCTGGCCGGTCGCGCCGGTCATCGGCCCCGGCTCGCAGTTCAGCTGCATGACGAGGGCCGTGTCGAGCGCCCCGAAGACCCGGGCCGCCGCCAGCCAGGTGCCGCCGTCGGTCCAGCCACCGGCGCGCACCCGGAACTCCGCTTCCATGGGCCACCGCCCGACCACGGGGTAGGTGATGTCCGAACCACCCTCCGCGACGTCAGCAATCGGCATCTCGAGGATCTGCGCCAGGAACTGATCGGTGAGCGTTCGATCATCCAGCGTGAGGTCAAGGCCCTCCAGCGAGAAGCGGTGGTACCGCGACCCCTCGCAGCCCTCGCCGAAATGAATCTCCTCCCAGTCGTCGCGCGGGTACACGACGGGGTAGCCGTGGGTCATGTCGATCGGCTCCGCGTGCCAGCCGGCCATCCAGACGCTCGGATCCAGCTCGGCCCCTGCGGCGAAGGTGAGCTGCTCCGGGGGAGGTGGCACGTCCGGGCGTTCGATCTCGGCGGCCGCCGTCACGGGCGTCGTGGGCTCGATCGTCTGCACGATCTCCGGCCGAGGGCCACCGCTGCAGCCCGACAGCACCGCAGCGCCGCCGACGATGAGCACCGATGCGATGCGCTTCCAGGAAGCGTGCGCCGAGGCATCCGATCCAGACATCGCGGTTCCTCCTTCCGCCCCGACGGCTGCTCACCGCCTCTGACATCCATCACTCGGGTGGGTGTCAGGCCGCGGAGCGCGCGTCCATGGTTTCGTTCGCGTGGACGGCTTTCGTGTATGTCGGAAGAAGGAACGGATCGCATGAGCCGAGGGTGAGCCGCCTGCGCTCATGGTGACAGGCGCGGTGCCGTCGCGCAGGTGTCGCTTCCGACACTCTTTCCCTGGTCCTGCGGTTCTGGCACTCTGGTGGCGTCGGATCCTCGGCTGGGGTTGAGGGGGCGCCATGGACGACAGGGCCACATTGCGGTGCGCGATCGACGCGGCGCACGCCATCGCCCACGACGAGTTCGACGAGAAGGTCTTCGCCGAGCAGCTGTCGATTCTCTTCGACGCGGATGGGGGAGTCGGCGTCACGACGATGAGGCGCACTGCGGCCGAGCCTCGTATCGGCGTGGTGGTCGGGGGAGGCCCCGCGTGCACCGATGCGACAGCCCGATATGCCGCACCGTTCGCCGCCGGCCACCCGGGAATCATCGCGCACCAGCGCGTGGGCACCTCGCGGGCGGTCCGCATCAGCGACGAGGTGGACCTCCGGTGGTTCTGGACGACCGAGACGTGGTGGGCGATGCACAGCCCCTGGAGCGGGCGGTACTCATTGGGCGCCACCCTCTACACCGGCCGTGACGCGGTGGTCTTCTTCGGCCTGAATCGAGCGGGACGCGACTTCTCCGACGACGAGGTGCTGGCGCTCAGTCGACTGCAGCAGCCGGTCTCCGCAGCCTTCCGCTACAGCCGTGCGATGCAGCACGCCCTCGATCAGCTCGCCGCCCTGACCGACACCGGAACCTCCGCGCACGGGGATCGCGGGGAGACGACGCGCGTCCGAGAAGAGCCGACCCGGCGCGAGGCCGAGGTGCTGACCCTCATGGCAGCCGGCTGGACGAACGCGCAGATCGCCTCGCGGCTCTTCATCACCGAGCGCACCGTCCGCAAGCACCTCTCATCGGTGTACGAGAAGGCCGGTCTTCCCGGCCGGGCAGCCGCCGCCTCGTGGTGGGAGAGACATCGCGACGCGGGCTGAAGCCGTCGCGGCACGTACCTTCCGGGACGTCACCGGCCTCGAAGACGGGGGAGATCGCTGCAAACTACGCGAGCTCGAATCCGCCTCGATGGTGAAGTCGCTTAACCGTTTTTCCACAAAGCTCGCGTCTTAAGCGACCCTTATCGGCCATCTGGGTAGAGTCGGGACGATGAGCAGGGTCGTCATGATGTGCGGGCCGGCCGGATCCGGGAAATCCACCGTCGCCAGACAACTCGAAGCGAACGGCATGACACGACTCTCGTTCGATCGGGAGGCCTGGCGACGCGGAATCCATGAGATGCCGCTCTCGCCCGAGGTGCACGAAGAGATTGAGCGAGAACTCCGCGCCCGCCTCGTCGAACTGGTCACGGCCGGTGCCGACGTCGTCCTCGACTTCTCGTTCTGGTCAAGACGATCACGACTCGCGTTTCGTGACCTGTTGCGACCACTCGGAGTGGTGCCCGAAACGATCTACCTCGCGACTCCACGAGAAGTTGCGCTCGAACGGATGCAGAAGCGCAGACGTGAACACGCGGACGACTATGCGCTCGCTGCGGAGCTCGCGGCCGAGTACTTCGACCACTTCGAACCTCCGACCGCCGACGAAGGCCCGCTCACCGTACTTCGCGCAGCTGGGCCGCAATAGAAGATTTCCGTGCAAGCCTTCACGTGCCCGGCAAGCGTCACCGCGATCGCTCTATAGTGCGCGCCACGGAGGTCCCTTTGCGCATGGTCCAGGCGACCGGCTTCCTTGGCTTGATCAGTCCGCCACCGCTACGGCGTTTCTGCATCGTGGCGCGCGCGTAGCCCCGCGCTTTCGGTGGCCATAGGAGCGTCGCTTCGACCAGCGCAGTGATGGCGCCCGCGATATAGATGGGATGCGCACCGACGACGCCGAGCGTGATGAGGCGGCTTGGGGTCGGATGCCGAAGATTGTGTGAGCGGTTCATCAGGGGAGGGCTGTCTGCAAATTCTGCCCCTAGTTGTACTGATCGGGGACGTCGGTCAATCGAGACATGGGCGGTTGGTTCCCGCAAGCTGTGTGCGGGCGATGCTGGTTGTAGTGGTGGAGCCACCCGGACAACGCGTTCCGGCGTTCCTGCTCGCTGCGGTAGCAGCGGGCATAGGCCCACCCGTCGGCCATCGTGCGGTGGAACCGCTCCACATTGCCGTTCGTTTGCGGCCGATACGCGTGTTCGTTTCGGGACGATCGAGAGTGCCCCGCACGTATCGCGCCATAGGCCGGACCGGTACGCGCCGCCGTTGTCTGACAGCACCCGCTCGATGGTGACTCCGCGGCTGGCGAACCACGTCACGGCGCGCTGCAATACGTCGACGGCAGTCACCGCTGTTTCATCGTCTCTGATCTCCGTGTACGCCACTCGGGAGTGGTCATCGATAACGGTGTGCACGAAGGCGCCTTGCTGGCGGCCGACGTAGCGCCAGCCTCCACCGTCGGGAATGTTACCGATCTTCTTCACGTCTACGTGCACCAGCGATCCTGGGTGAGGGTGCTCGTACCTGCGGATCGGCTCTCCGGTCGCGCGGTCGACGTAGGAGAGCCTATTCAAGCGCGCGCTGGTCAGGATGCGGTGCACGGTTGACGGCGCAATTCTAAGCCGCGCAGCGAGCTGGATCGGACCCTCCCGCAATCTCATTCGGAGACTCAGGCACCGCTTCGTCACCTTCTGGCTCGTCTTGCCGGGTGAGTTTCTCGGCCGCGAGGATCGATCCTGCATCGTCTCGCCGGCACGGTAGCGATCGGCCCACCGCTTGACGGTAGGCCAGGCGACCTGGAAACGCGCGGCAACTTCACTGATCGGCCAGCCATCATCAACGACCAGGCGAGCAACTTTCAATCGGTGACGGGGCGTCAGCGCCGCGTTCGCGTGGGGCACTTTTCTCCTTCCGTTGTTAAGACGGCCAGCGGCGTTCGCCACTGGCCGTCTCTTGGTGAGGGTGCTGGTGCCGCTACGCGACGGCTGTTCCTTCGAGTTCGATCAGCTGGCCCGGGATAGCAAGGCGGGTGACCTCAAGCATCGTGGTGGTCGGCGCGGCTCCAGCAGCTCCGAGCCTCCCCGCGAGCACCCCGTAGTGCGGGAATAGTGCGTCGACGTCGGTGGTGTACACGTTGAGGCGGACCAGGTTGGACAGAGACATCTCGGCCCCCGTGAGGACTGCTTCGAGGTTGTCGACCGCCAGAGCGAGTTGTGCGGCCATGTCGCCGTCGTGTTCGGGTCGGCCGGCCGCACTCATCGCGGTCTGACCCGAGATGTACAGCGTGCGCGTCTCCCCAGATACGACCTCGCCCTGGTTGAAACCCATCTCCTGAGACCACGTCACCGGGTTGACTGCTGTCCGTTCCATTGCCACTCCATTCGGTTCTCCCGCCGACGTCCGTCGGCGTACGAGCGCCATGACCGACGCTCGAATACAACTCTCTCGACGAATCACGACACCCTGTGTCGTGTATTTCGGCAAGGATGTCCGTATGCGTGCAGATCGGCTTGTGTCGCTGGTGCTCCTCCTGCGCCAGAGGGGCCGCATGACAGCGGACGAGATCTCGGCAGAGTTGGAGGTGTCCACGCGAACGGTGCTGCGCGACATGAATGCCCTCTCAACCGCAGGCGTCCCGATCTACGTCGACCGAGGCCGCCACGGCGGCTTCTCGCTGCTGGCCGGGTTCCGAACCGAATTGACCGGCCTCAACCACGACGAAGCGCTTGCATTACTTACCGCCGGCTCGGGACGCGGTGAGAAGATTTTCGGGCTCAGCGCACCACTCGCCTCCGCTATGCGCAAAGTCGTCGACGCATTACCTGAGGCGCACCGAGAGAAGGTGGGCGATGCAGCCCGACGATTTCTCGTGGAACCCGAGATCGACCTGCTTTCACGGCGGCTGATCTCTGAGGACATGGCCGAGGGGGTGATGAACGACGTCCGCCGAGCCGTGCTCTCCGGCAGAAAACTCCGCTTCGACTACGCGGCCCCCGACAAACCACCACGCTCGCACACCGTCGATCCGATCGGCCTCGTCACCGTCCGCGGCCGCATCTATCTCCTCGCCGCGAAGTCAGGCGAGGACCGAACCTACCGAGTGTCGCGGATGCTGAGCGCCGAACAGCTTCCCCAGGCAGCGGATCGTCTCACCCAAGTCGACCTCGACCGTATCTGGGCTGAACGGAGCGCGCAGTTCCTTTCCGAGAACCACCTACCCGTGATCGTCAGAGTCCGATCGTCACGACGAGAAGAACTGCTGAATACCGCACGCGCGCTCCGGGTCGAAGAACCAGAACCCGACGGCTGGCTTCGCCTCGACGTGGCATTCGAGGACCTACGCCACGCGGTCTGGGCGATATGGCAGCTCGACATCGATGCGCAAGTCATCTCTCCAGAAACCCTTCGCGAGGCTCTCACCGAACGAGCTCGGCAAGTGTCCGCCCTCTATCAGTCGTGACCGTCGCTCGTCCGATTCACCGCGCACCGTCCCCGTTCGATCAACGTCCCCGGTCAGTACACCTAGTCACTTCAATGCTGGGAAACCGCGTTACCCGTTTCCTCACTAACCTCCCGTCCCGATAGTCGAAAGCCGCGTATTGCTCGCGAGTTCAGTGAGACGCTTTAGCGTCCGTGGGACATGTACTTTGTGTGGGCGGCGCGAAGGGAGCGGGCATGGACATCACCGACGAGCTCGCAGAAGCAGACCCCGCGACGCCGAGCGACCCCAAGGTTCGGGAACTCGTCCGCAGCATGTCTGTGGAAGCCGAACGGGCGATCCGCAGCAACCGAAGGCCGTTCTGGCGGCGGCGTCGGGTCATCATTCCAACGCTGGTCGTCGGCGCGCTGACGCTGGCCGGTGCCGCCGTGGTGGTTCCCCTCAGCCTGTGGGTCAACGGCACGCAGGTGGATGTCGTGAACATCCCGATCAACTACACGACCGACACCGGCGTCCAGGTGAGTTGTCGATACGGGATCTACTTCGGCGACCCCGCAAACCGAACCGAAGCCGACGAGGAACTCACCGAGTTCGTCGAGAACCACGACTGGGACGGCATTGGTCAGCGCATCTACGACGAAGCGATGGCCAATCCGTTCGTCCCCGGGCCCAACGACGACTGGGAGGTGGACAACCAGGAACTCCGCGACAACTTCTCCTTCACCCGTGCGCTCTCCGTCATCTGGACTGAGATCCCCGAGGAACTGCAGAAGTCTGGTCAGTCGGCCGGCGGAACTACCGACTGCAAGGGGCAGCTGCGCTGATGAGCCGACGTCCCACGCCACCAGAGCTGCGCGACTGGATAGAGATAGTCGTCGATGACAACGGGGAAGACCTGCTGCGCTACCTGCAGCGCCGCACCCTCAACCGTGAAGACGCCGCCGACCTTCTAGGCAAGACTCTGCTCACGCTGTGGGAGCATGCCGCCAAGGTGCCCGCCGTCGAGGAGGACGCACGGATGTGGTGCTTTGGTGTGGCCCGCAACGTGCTGCGCAACTACCGTCGACGTGGCATCGCTCAGCTCGCTCTCGCCGACACGCTGAGAGATGAGTTGCTCGAGCGCACTCCTGTCGACACACCAGACGTCACCATCGAGACGAAGCTGAGGGCCCAAGAGATACGCGACGCTCTATATTCGCTCGACGAGCGTTCTCGTGAACTGCTCATCCTGATCCACTGGGATGGGTTCAACATCGCGCAGGCAGCGCGCGTCATGGGTCTCAACCCATCGAGCGCTCGCACCCGCTACTCCCGCGCGAAGCAGCGGCTCACGGCTCAGCTCGCGCACCTCGGACCACCGGAAACGGGAGCTACGCATGTCCCACAGCCGACCAGGGGAGTGTGAGTACCGTTCTCGCTAGTTGCGAGATCCGCACATAGAGTCATTCCTGCTGGGAAAGCGCGTTACCCGTTTCCTCACTAATGGGTTGCCGGCCGTTGATGCTCCGACTGGGAGTCGGCTATTTCCCGGAGAAGTTTTGTGATGTCGATCGGCTGGGTCGGCGGGAGGGTCACATCGCCGGGTCGTGGTTCGTACATCGCGCTCCTCAGACTTTCTTGGACTCGGCGAAGCCGGCGCCGGCTGTCGTGCGCCAGGTGACGCGAAGGACGTCGATGACATCGTCGGGGGTTGCCCCGGCGGCTTCGGCTGCGGTCACCAGTTCGCGAATCTGCCGGGTGACCGCGAGGGGGAGGCGTGCTGCCGACTCCGCGACTCGCGTGCCGGCAGCGGTGCGGGTGACGACCAGTCCGTCCTGCTCGAGCATCTTGTAGGCCTTTGCGGCGGTGCCGGGTGCGACGCCGAGATCGCTGGCAGTCTGCCGTACGGTAGGGAGCCGCTCGTTGGCTCCCAGTTGCCCGGAGACGATGAGGCCACGGAGCTGCCGGTAGATGTCCATCGTGGGGCTGCCGTCGTCTGCTGGTGACAGCACCGGATGAGCGCTCATCGGTCCGCCCTCGCGAAGTCGACCAGCGCATCGCGTTGCTCGTCGGGGGAGGCGGAAGGCCACTTCCTGCGCATCGGGGCGATTACGAGGAGCAAGAGCGCGAACGCTGTGACCTCGAGGATGGGAGCCAGCCAGCCGGCGGCGGTTGCGAGTTCCGCATACCGCCACGCTGCCTCGTACGGATCGCCACCGTTCTGACCTTCAATCCAGAGCTGCGTCCCTGATCCCGCCCGGGCGATGAGCCGCCACGCGCCGGCCAGCGCCAGCAGCATCCCTGCCGTGGCCACGGCGACGGCACCGCTGGCGACTTCGGAGCGCAGTCCTCGTTCTGCGGCAACCGTCTCCGGTCGGATGAAGGGCCGCGCGGCGTTCACGCGTAGCGCGAGCGCGGTGGCGACGATCAGCGCGGTGAGGGCGATGAGGACCGGCACGCCGAAGGCCCACCCGTAGTACCAGAGCCGGATCGGATCGATCTCGGCCTCGTTCGGAATCGGAATCTCGAGCCAGATGTACTGACCACGGCCGTCAGCCGCTGAAGTGGCGCCCGCCGCAATCGTCGTAGCCACGAGCAGAAGAAGCACCACGCCGCACAGGAGGAGACTTACGCGCGGCCCGAACGTCGTCCACGTTCGCCGAGCACCCGTCACTACCGGAGCCTCAGATGGAGCTGATCCTCGGAGCGCGATCAAGGCCGCCAGGATGGCGATAGCGAGAGCGCTAGATGCGACGGGTGCGGCAAACCGCCACCACGAGACCGCATCGCCCAGATTGATCACATACCCGCGGATGACGTTCTCAGCCACGAAAACCACGACCACTGCGATGGCGGAGATCGCCAGGGTGCGGCGCTCGGGTGCATACCGCTTCTTCACCGATCGTGCGGCGCCTTCGGACAACACCACGTGGGTGCTCGCGCGCGACCCAACGATCACGATGGCTGCGCCAGCCACGATCACTGCAAGAAGAACAGACGTGAGCGGCGTCGAGAACGCAGCCCCCACCCAGTCGAGCGGACTGAAGTTCGCGGTCCTGAACCTATGCATCGTCTCTCCTCAAGAGCTTGTGCCACATTTCTAGCACAACTTGTACCGCGCTAGAGACACAAACAGCCGACACGGGTGTGGACGGCGCTCTCTTTCCGCGAGCGCGCACATCACCGCGCAGGCTAAATGCGCATCGAGCGGGTCGCTCATGCCAGCGCGCGTCAAGCGCCAGCGCCAGCGCCGCTAGGGAACCGTCCTGCGTTCAGTGCAGCGAGGGCTTTCAGGACAGCCTTTCGCCTGCGAGACTTTCGAAATGACCGAAGGCCGGCGTCGCGTGGGCCGTGTGGCACGTCTTCTTGCGGTGGTCGCGTTGGGCGCGGGGCTCGTGATGATCGCGACTGGCCTCCTGGCGAGTTCGACCATTGCAGCGATCAACGGCGTCCTGCTCATGGTGGGAACTATGCTCCTCGTCGGAGTCACCTACGCAGCGGTGTTTGCCCGAGAAGAGCAACTCGCGCGGCGCGCACCACAACTCCCAAGGAGGGAGGAACGGACGTGAGGAACGCTGCCCCTCGGACGCGTGAGGCCAGGCGATGGCGGAAGACAGCGACTCGCGGGGCAACGGCGATGACGGAGGAAGTCACGATCCGCTCCGTCGATGCCAACGGCTCCACCATTTCCGAAACCTCCGTTAGCCCCGACTGGAAGCGTGTCGGGGGATCCGAGCGGTGCGGAGGACCGAGCAAGGCGTTCGTCTCAGTCGACATCTGAAGGTCAGAGGGCAACCCATTTCTTGGCTCTGAACGCCCAGGGCGTTGACGCCCCGCTGACGGACCAGTCTGCGCGCGCGGCGAGGGGAGCGGTTGCAGACTTCGCAAACGGGTAACGCGACTTCTAGTTGACATAATGTGCATTATCGGCGCGACCGCATTCCACGCCCGTCGCGCCGGAACCGCCTCACACCAGCCACTCGCCGTCGCGCATCAGCACGCGTCCCGACAGCTCGTTCGACTCACGCCACGCCTGGATACGCGTCGGGCGCAGCACGAGAAATACATACCCGGTGAGCCCGCGCGGATCCCAGTCGGCCTGCGCCGCATACGCCGCGCCGAGTTCGGTGTCGTCGTCCACGCCGGCCGACCGCTCGAGCACCGCGTCGATGAGCGCCACGTCCCGCGTCGGCCCGACGCCCACGCGCGCGACACCCGACGCAGTGATGTTGCGCGCGGTCCGCGAGGCGCCTTCGACGGCGATCACGATCCGATCCGACACCCACGCCACCGACAGCGGCACGAGATACGGCGCCGCCTCGGGCGATGCCGTCGCCACCCAGGCGTCGGCGGCCGGCGCGGTCAGCGCGGCCAGCAGGTCGGACGTGCGGGTCGCGCGATCGCGAGGCTGAGGCATCCGTGGCTCCTTCGTGCGGCGCGAGCCAGTCTGACAGACGCCGACATGCGATTCGGTCGCCCGGAGACGTCTGCCTAGGCTCGTAGACATGCTGGAATCGCTCACCGGGTTCGTCGTGGTGGGCGTGGCGATCCTCGTGGGCTGGATCCTCGGCCGCATCGATCTGCTCGGCGAGCACGCGCGACCGGTGCTGGCGCGCCTCACCTTCTTCGTGCTCTCGCCGTTCCTGCTGTTCGTCGTGCTCGCCCAGGCCGACGTCCGCACGCTGTTCTCGGCCCTGCTGCCCGTCTCGGCCCTCGCTGCCGTCGCCGTGATCCTCGTCTACGTGCTCGTCGCCAAGCTGCTGTGGCGCCGCTCCACCGGCGAGACGGTCATCGGCGCGCTCAGCGCCGGGCAGGTAAACTCCAACAACATCGGCATCCCGCTCTCGCTGTACCTGCTCGGCAGCGCCGCCTATCCGGCGCCCGTCATCCTCCTGCAGCTGCTGGTGTTCACGCCGATCACCATGGCGATCCTGGATGCCGTGACCACCGCGAAGGCGTCGTTCTGGCGCGCGGTCGGCCGGGTCGCCACCAATCCCATCGTGGTGGGCTCGGTGCTCGGCACGCTCGTCTCGGTGCTCGGCATCGAGCTTCCCCCGATCGTGATGGAGCCGGCGACGCTCATCGCCAACGCGTGCGTCCCCATCCTCCTCATCGCGTACGGGATCTCGCTGCACGGGCAACGAGTGCTGGGCGCCTCGGGTCGTCGCCGCGACATCGTGCTCGCCACCGCATTGAAGCTCGTCGCGATGCCGGTCGTCGCATGGGCGGTCGCCGAGTTCGTCTTCGGGCTGAGCGCCCACGACGTGCTGATCGTGACGGTGCTGGCGGCGCTGCCCACCGCGCAGAACGTCTTCAACTACTCGCAGCGCTACGACGTCGGCGAGACGATCTCGCGCGACACCGTGTTCCTCACGACGCTCGGGTGCGTTCCGGTGCTGATCCTCATCACGGTGCTGCTCGGCTGACGCCGCGGATCAGCGCCAGATCTCCCGCAGAGCCCCGACGACCAGTCGCACCCGCTCGCCGTCACGCAGGACCGTGAGCAGCGTGTGCGTGCACGACCGGCACCGGACGATCGCGGCGGTCTCGTCCAGTTCGACCACCGCCTCGGCAAGCGGCGCCGCCGCTTCACAGCCGCCGCAGACCGCGATCGATCCGGTGACATCCGTGCCGAAGACGTCCCACAGCATCCCCGCTGCGGCGTTGCCGTCGACGATGCTCCTCGCAGTCTCAGCGCGCATCACGCCCCTCCGAATCTCTCGGTCCTGATGCGCGCCGGCGGATGGCCGAGTGCGACGAGCAGATCGGCGACATGCTCGACGAATCCCGTCGGCCCGCACACGTAGACGGTCGGCTCACGCGCGGGGTCCCACGCCGCCTCACGCAGCGACTCCTCATCGAGGCGCCCGACCGGCCCCGTCCAACCGGCGGGGGCAGAGCGCGTGTAGCGCCACGTCACACCCACTCCCCCGTCGCTGCCCACCGCATCGAGCTCGTCGCGATATATCGCGTCGTCCGCGGTCCGGACGGAGTAGAGCAGCCGGACGGATGCCGCAGCCCCGGCATCCGTCGCCGCGCGCACCATCGCCATCAACGGCACGATCCCCGACCCGCCCGCGATCAGCTGCACCGGCGCCTCTCCCCCGGGCCGCCACACGAAGTAGCCGCCCAGCGGCCCCTTGACCTCGAGCTCGTCGCCGGGAAGCACGTCGCGCACCAGGTACGGCGAGACCTCGCCGTCGGGCACCTCGTCGACGGCGAGCTCGACGATCTCGCCGGACCCGTAAGACCCCAGCGAGTACGACCGCACGGCCTGATACCCGTCCTCGGCGGTGAGCCGGACGTCGACGTGCTGCCCGGCGAGATTGCCCGGCCACTCCGGCACCCGCAGCCGCAGGATGCGGGCCGTTGCCGTGGCGGCGATGGCCTCGACGACGCTGGCGGGACGCCAGCCGCCCACGGTCACCAATACCGCTCCTCGGACCACGGGTCGCCGTGCATGTTGTAACCGTTCTGCTCCCAGAAACCGGGCTCGTCGTCATCCATGAGCGTGAGCCCCCGCACCCACTTGGCGCTCTTCCAGAAGTACAGGTGCGGCACGAGAAGGCGTGCGGGACCGCCGTGCTCGGGATCCAGCGGTTCGCCCTCGAACTCGAACGCGACCCACGCCCGGCCGCCGCGCAGCTCGTCCACCGGAAGGTTCGTCGTATAGCCGCCGTACGATTGGGCCATGGCATACCCCGCATCGGTGTCGACGGCGTCCAGCAGCGTGTCGAGCGACACGCCTCGCCACGACGTGCCGAGCTTCGACCAGCGCGTCACGCAGTGGATGTCGGTGTGCACGTCCTCGATCGGCAGCGCGAGGAACTCGTCCCAGGTCCACGTGACCTGCTCCCCCACCTCGCTGCGGATGGCGAACCGCCATTCGTCGGGTTCGACGCGCGGCGTCGGACCCGCCGACAGCACCGGGAAGTCCTCGGTCAGATACTGGCCGGGAGGCAGTCGCGCATCGCTCTCGCGACGACGTGCACCGAATCCCCTCGAGACGACGGCCATGTGAACCCTCCTTCTTCATGAGCGCGCACGCTCACGCTAGCGCGGGCGGCTGCACCGCGGGGATCCTCATCCGGCAACACGCGTTCATGGTTGCGGAGAAGTTCGACGTGGGGTCTAAGCTTTAGCCGCACCTCGTACAGGGAACTCTCAGAAAGGGCCCGCCCATGGCTACTGCATCCG
Source organism: Microbacterium sp. M3 (assembly GCF_033548675.1). Classification (NCBI taxonomy): domain Bacteria; kingdom Bacillati; phylum Actinomycetota; class Actinomycetes; order Micrococcales; family Microbacteriaceae; genus Microbacterium; species Microbacterium sp. M3. Next base: position 266,009 of record NZ_JAWTZT010000002.1, on the reverse strand, counting down.
AGGCCGAGAAGTCGGCCGTCAACGGCATCCGCACGGCGCTCGGCGTCGGCGGCGTGCTCGCCGTCATCGTCGGCATCCTGATCCTCGTCTGGCCCGGCAAGACCGCGGCCGTCGTCACCGCGATCATCGCCATCTACGCGATCGCTGCCGGCCTGGTCTACGCGGGCCTCGGCATCTTCTCGAAGACGAAGGGCGGATGGGCGCGCGTCGGCCACATCGTGCTCGGCGTGCTCTTCGTGATCGCCGGCGTCGTCGCGCTGTTCAACCTCACCGCGTCGACCGCCTGGCTGGCGCTGTTCGTCGGCATCCTCGTCGGCATCATGTGGATCGTCGAGGGCATCGTCGCGCTGTCGACGCTCGGCGACGCCGCGTCGAAGGGCTGGTCGATCTTCTTCGCCATCCTGAGCATCATCGCGGGCATCATCGTGCTGTTCTCCCCGGTGTGGGGCGTCGCGGTGCTGTGGTGGCTGCTGGGCATCTCGCTCATCGTGCTCGGCATCATCAACATCGTCCGTGCCTTCACCTTCAAGGGCGACATCTGATCCACCGGATCACGCCGAACGGCCCCGCGAGCTCACGCTCGCGGGGCCGTTCCGTGTGCGGACGAACCTCAGTCGACCGGCAGGTGGCGCGACCACCAGTCGAGCACCGCGTCGAACCGCTGCACGCGGTGGCGCGGCTGACCGGCCCGCGTGAGCTCGTGGTTCTCTCCGGGGAACACCAGCAGCTCGGCCTCGGTCCCCTGACGCTTGAGCGCCGAGTAGTAGCGGGTGGCCTGCTCGAGCGGGCACCGGAAGTCGAGTTCCGAGTGCATCACGAGCGTCGGCGTGGTGACCTGTCCGACGACGGCCATCGGGCTCTGCCGTGCGATGTCGTCGGCCGACACGCCGACGTACTCGTCGCCGAAGAACGAGCCGATGTCGCTCGTGCCCTGGAACGACTGCGGTTCGAGGAATCCGCGCTCCACGATCGCGCCGGCGAAGCGGTGGTCGTGCGCGATGACCCACGCGGTGAGGTATCCGCCGTACGAGCCGCCCATCACACCCACACGCTCACCGTCGAGCCTGGCGTCGTCGGCGATCGCTCCCTCGAGGAAGTCGATCACATCGGCGAAGTCGACCGTGCCCATCTGCTGACGGATGCTGCCCCCGTGGGCGCGTCCGTACCCCGCGGAACCGCGGGGGTTCGAGTAGACGACGGCGTAGCCGGCGTCGACGAGCACCTGCGTCTCATCGAACAGGTGGACGCCGTACGACGCGAACGGCCCGCCGTGGATCTGCAGGATCACCGGGAAGGGCCCGTCACCGGCGGGCGTAGCGACCCAGCCGTGGACGGGATAGCCGTCGCGTCCGGTGACGGTGAGCTCCTTCGGAAGGACGATTCCGGATGCCGCGGCCGCGGCGCCGAAGGCCGTCACGGCGCTCGCCGACCCGCCCTCGATCACCACGAGCTCGCCGAACGAGTCCTCCCGGGCGATGGCGGCGACGACGCGAGCGCCCGCAGCAGCGTGACCGACGACCTCCACGTCGCCGCCGTGGACCTCCGCGACGTCGCCGTCGCGGCCGACCCGCAACAGGCGCACCCGGCCGCGGGTGCGGTCCTGGACCAGGAAGGCCTCGCCGTCGACGGTGATGTGGCTGCCGACCTCGCCGAGGTCGATCGTCTCCTCGTCGGTGAGCCGGCGCGGGCCGGACTCCTCGAGCAGCCACAGCCCGACGCCGGGCGCGATGAAGTCGGTGCCCTCGCCCACCCCGTGAGCGAGGATCGCCACGGTGCCGTCACCGGCGACCTCGACGCCGTAGAGGGAGAGACCCGCGTCGGTGCCGAGCACCTCGCGCTCCCCCGAGCCGTCGACCGCGACCGCGACCAGGCGCGAACGCAGGTCGCGCCGCTCCGGCTCGATGTCGTCCGGCACGGTGAGCAGCTCCCGGCCGTCGGCCGTGAACGCGAGTCCGCCGTGCGAGGTGGTGCCCTCGGTCAGCTGGCGCGCCTCCGCGGCGACCACGGTCTTCTTCGGCGCCGGCTCGTCGTCACCGCGCACGGCGGGGGCGGGCTCGTAGAAGGGCTCGGCGTCGGGCTGCGGCGCCGCGATCACGAAGACGTGGGCCGGGCGGTCGCCGATGTAGCCCATGCCGTTCGCATGCCACCGCACGCCGGTGATGTGACGGGGCGCCTCGGCCGAGGCATCCAATCCCTCGACACTGCCGTAGCGCCCCTGCTCGGGCACGCGAGCGAGGAAGGCGATGCTCGCACCGTCGGGCGACCATGCGTAGTCCTCGACGCCGAGCACGGCGTCGGTCGCCTGCACCGGCTCGCCGCCGGTCGCCGCCACGACGTGCACCTGCGGCTTGCCCTTCGCGTCGGCGCGCACGAACGCCAGCCTCGCGCTGTCGGGCGAGAGCTTCGGCGCGCCGTCGGCGGTGCCCCGCGTGAGGCGGCGCGGCGTGCCGTCGGGCAGATCGATGCGCCACACCTGGCCGACGGCCCGGTTGGCGGTGATGTCGGGCCGGGAGGTCGCGAAGACGGCGAACGAGCCGTCAGCGGCGATCGCCGGACGCCCGACCGAGATCAGTGTCTCGATGTCGTGCGGCTTCACGGGTCACTCCGCCGAGAACGACGAGACGTCGCCCACAAGGCGCGTGTTGTCGGCGGGGACCGGCTCCAGCGCCGCGGCGGCCACCTCGGCGGCGAACTCCGACACGTTGTAGAGCTTGCCCGCATCCTCTCGCCGGGCGGCGATCGCGCCCGGGTTCGCGCGCTCGAGCAGCGTGGCGGTGATGGTGCCCTCGATCATGTCGCCCGAGACGACGACGAACTCGACGCCGCGCTGCGTCAGCGCGGGGATGCGCTCGCGCAGCGCGTCTTCACCGGCGCGCTTGGAGAGCGCGACGGGCTCGTACTCGGGCATGGTCGGCGTCGTGCGGATGAAGTGCGCCTGGTGGCTGGTCACGAAGACGACACGCGAGCCCTCGCCGAGGAGGGGCAGCGCCGTCTCGAGCACATTCACCTGGGCGTCGCGGTTGAGCTGCAGCGCGTAGTCTTCGGCCATGCCGGACTCCATGCCGCCGGACGCGTTGAGGACAAGGATGTCGAGCCCGCCGAACGCACGCTGCACCTCGTCGAACATCGCCTGCACGGATGCCGCGTCGGTGAGATCCGCGCCGACCACGAGCACCTCGACGCCCAGCTCACGCAGCTCGCCGGCGAGCTTCTCGGCGCGCGGCGCCTTGTTGCGGTAGTTGATGACGACGTTCGCGCCCGCCTGTGCGAGGTACCGCGCGGTGTCGGCGCCGATGCCACGGGACGAGCCCGTCACGAGGGCGGTCTTGCCGCTCAGCGAGCTCTCGGGAAGCGGGAGGATTGTCTCAGTCACGCCCTCGACCCTACCTGCTAGGTTCGAGCTGAGGAGGCGCACCGTGGAGCTCATCCAGACGATCGAACAGTGGGCATGGATCGGGTGGCTCGTCCTGATCCTGGTCTTCCTCGTGATCGAGATGCTCACCCTCGATTTCACGTTCCTGATGCTGAGCATCGGCGGCCTGGCCGGACTCGTCGCCGACGTCGCCGGCGCACCCATCTGGCTTCAGGTCATCATCGCCGCGGCGGTCGCCGCGATCCTCGTGCTGCTGCTCAGGCCGCCGCTCCTGCGCCGCCTGCGACGCGGCGAAGACCCGACGCCCTCGAACGTCGACGCCCTCATCGGGCTCGGCGGCACAGTCGTCTCGTCGGTGAGCGCGCACAGCGGCCAGGTCAAGCTCTCGAACGGCGACGTGTGGACCGCCCGCGCCGAATCCGGCGGGCCGGCCGACGCCGGCGAGCTGGAGCCCGGCACCCGGGTGCGCGTCAGCCGCATCGACGGCGCGACCGCGATCGTCCGGTCCGACTCCCCCGCTCCCCTCGCTCCCCCCACGGAGGACCCGCGCGCATGAACGACTTCACCTCGGCCATCCCCGCCGCCATCGGATGGCTTCTCGCGATCGCGGTCTTCATCTTCGTGCTGGTCGTGATCTTCCGGTCGATCCGCATCATCCCGCAGGCCAACGCCGGGATCGTCGAGCGTCTCGGCCGGTACCACAAGACGCTGACGCCGGGCCTCAACCTGCTCGTCCCCTTCATCGACCGGCTGCGGCCCCTCATCGACATGCGCGAGCAGGTCGTGTCGTTCCCGCCGCAGCCCGTCATCACCGAAGACAACCTCGTCGTCTCCATCGACACCGTGGTGTACTTCCAGGTCACCGACGCCCGTGCCGCGACCTACGAGATCGCGAACTACCTCGGGGCGGTCGAGCAACTGACGACCACCACCCTGCGCAACGTCGTCGGAGGTCTCAACCTCGAAGAGGCGCTCACCAGCCGCGACAACATCAACGGCCAGCTGCGCGTCGTGCTCGACGAGGCGACCGGCAAGTGGGGCATCCGCGTGTCGCGCGTGGAGCTCAAGGCCATCGACCCGCCGCACTCGATCCAGGACTCGATGGAGAAGCAGATGCGCGCCGAGCGCGAGCGCCGCGCCACGATCCTCACCGCCGAGGGATCGAAGCAGTCGCAGATCCTCGAGGCCGAGGGCCGCCGGCAGGCCGAGATCCTGAAGGCCGAGGGCGACAAGCAGGCAGCGGTGCTCCGCGCGCAGGGCGAGGCCGAGGCGATCCAGACCGTGTTCGACGCCATCCACTCCGGCAACCCCGACGACAAACTGCTGGCCTACCAGTACCTGCAGACGCTGCCGAAGATCGCCGACAGCGCATCGAGCAAGCTGTGGATCATCCCGAGCGAGTTCACCGACGCGCTCAAGGGGCTCACCGGGTCGTTCTCGGGTGTGATGGCGGATGCCGCAGCCAAGGGCCGCGCGCAGAGCACGGTGACGCCGGGTGGCCCGGCCGCCGGCGGTCCGCCGCCGGCCATCACTCCGCCCACGCCGTGACGCACCCCTGGTTCGCCGGCGCCACGACGCCGCGCGTGCTCGCGCACCGGGGTCTCGTCACGGCGGAGGACTCGCACCACGGGATCGTCGAGAACTCGTTCGCCGCCGTCGCGGCCGCGCACTCGGCCGGCGCGGAATACGTCGAATCCGACTGCCACCGCACCGCCGACGGCGTCGTGGTGCTGTTCCACGACGACGACCTCTCGCGCGTGACCGGCGACCCGCGCAAGGTCGCCGCCGTCACGGCGCGCGAGCTCGAGCTGCTCATGACCGACCGCGGCGGGCTCATCACGCTCGCCCAGGCGCTGGACTCGTTCCCGACGCTGAAGTTCAACCTCGATGTGAAGGCGACGGATGCCGCGGCCGACGTCGGTGCGATCGTCGCCCCCTTCGGGGACCGCGTGCTGCTCACGAGTTTCTCCGATGCCCGGCGGCGTGCCGCCCTGGACGCCGCCACGGCCACGGGCCGCGGCATCCGCCCCGCCACCTCGGGTGGGCGCGGCACCATCGGGCGCGTGCTCGCGGCGGTGTCCGCCCGCTCCGAACGTCTGGTCGCACGCGCCCTGGCCGGCGTGGACGCCTTGCAGGTGCCCGAGCGCCAGGGCCGCCTGCGCGTGGTGACCCCACGCCTCGTCGCCGCCGCGCACCGCCACGGCGTCGAGGTGCACGTGTGGACCGTCAACGACCCCGGCGACATGCGGCGGCTCGTCGAGACGGGGGTCGACGGCATCGTCACCGACCGGGCCGACGTGGCGCTGGCGACCCTGCGCTGACACCCCGAGTTGAAGGTTCGGCCTCGCCCCTGTGCATCAACTGTGAAAGGTCGATGAACAGCGCCCCTTCGGATGATCCGCTCAGGTCGCTTCGTTATACCTGTACAGCGACGAGAGGACCACAAAATGGCAGACCGCAGCCTGCGCGGCATCCGACTCGGCGCCCAGAGCCTACAGAGCGAAGAGGGCGTCGTGTTCCATGAGCGTGCACAGCACATCTACACCTGCACCACGTGCGGGCGTGACACGACTTTGACCTTCGCAGCCGACGCCGAGGTCCCCCCGGCCTGGGAGTGCCGCACGTGCGGCGCCGAGGCGCTGCTGCGCGTCGGCGACGGTACGGCGACGGTGGACCACTCGGGCGACAAGACCCCTCGCAGCCACTGGGACATGCTGCTCGAGCGCCGCACCATCCCCGAGCTCGAAGAGCTGCTGGAGGAGCGCCTCGCGTACGTCCGCGCCCGCCGCGGCGCAGCCGGCGTGGCGACCGACAAGCTCAGCGCCTGACACTCAGGCCCGCGTGACGCCGACCCTACGGGGTCGGCGTTTTCGCGTTCCGGAGCGACCGGCGGCGCGCGGCGAGGCCCAGCCCGAGGAGCACGACGACACTGCCCCACGCCACGAGTGCGTTCAGCCACGGCCCGATGACGACGGCGGGCGTGAGTCCGGCGCGAAGCGGCACATCGGTGAGCATGTGCCCGGGCTCGTTCGCCGGCAGTCCGTCGATGGTGGATCCGTCGGGCGCGATCACCTGGCTGGTCCCCACGGTGGAGAGATTGACGACGGAGCGCCCCGTCTCGATGGCACGCAGGCGCGCCACGGCGAGCTGCTGCAGGTTCTCGTCGGTGCCCCGGAAGTCGGCGTTGTTCGTCTGGAAGAGGTACACCCGGGCGCCGTCGCGTGCGCCCTCCCAGATCAGCGCGTCGTAGATGACGTCGAAGCAGATGGCGAGTCCGGCGATCGTCCCGTCGATGTCGAACACCGGAGGCGCGGTGCCGGGCGTGTAGTCCCGGCCGATCATGCCGATGAGGTCGGGAGCGATCGACGCGTAGAACTCCCGATCCGGCACGTACTCGCCGAATGGGACGGGGTTGCGCTTGTCGTAGGTCTGCTCGATGCCGGTGCCGTCCTCCCAGACGAACGACATGTTGAAGTACTCGTCCCCGCGCTGGTCGATGCGGTTCGCGACCAGCGGCGCGCCCACCTGCCTCACCACGCGATCGAGCGCCGCGGCGACGGCCGGCGACGCGTCGGGGTCGAGGTCGACGCTCCCCTCCGGCCACAGCAGCACGTCGACGTCATCCGCGCCGAACAGCGGCTCGGTCGCCTCGTACTGGGACTCGAGGATCTCACCCGCCTCGCGTTCGTCGAAGTAGCCGGCCGGGCCGTTGCCCTGCACGCTCGCGACGCGCATCGTGCCGGCCGGCGTGGTGGGCCACGCCGGGATGAGGACCAGCGCGGTGGCGACGAGCGCCGGCACGGCGACCGGGAGGAGCGCACGGATGCCGCCGACACGGCTCCTGCGCGGGAACCGGACGAGCTCGACCGCTGCCGCGACCAGGGCCACGATCAGGAAGGTCAGTCCGGCGGTGCCCGTCCACGACACCACCTCGGCGAACGGGCCGTTCACCTGCGAGGTGCCGACGCGGCCCCACGGGAAGCCCCCGTACGGGAATGCCCCGACCACCGCTTCTCGTGCGGTCCACAGGCCCGCGACGAGCAACGATGTCACCAGCGTCCGGCGGCGCCGTCGGACGACGAGCGGCACCCACCGGTAGGCGAGTGCGATGAGCACCGCACCGCCCGCGACGAACGACGCCTCGAGCACGGACAGCGCGAGCCAGGGCAGCGGCCCGACCCATTCGGCGGTGAAGTCGACGTTGAGCAGGTAGAAGGCGATGCCGTAGGCGAAGCCTGTGAGCAGGGCCGCCCACGCGCCGCGCCCGATCAGCGTCATGAGGGCGAGCCCCACCGAGGCGAACGCCATCGGCCACCACGCGACCGAGGGGAAGGCGACATCGAGGAGCACGCCGGCCAGCGCCGAGAGCGGAACCGCCGCCCACAGCGGGAAGATCGGGCGAGGTGGCACGGATTCAGCCTAAGCGAGCGTGACGGCGCCTCCGCCGCCGGGTGGGCCGCTACACCCCGGAGTACGCCACGATCCCCCGGCGCACGGCGTCGAGCGCTTTGCGCGCCGTGCCGGCGATGGGCTGCTCGGCGACGAGCGACAGCTGGTCGAGGAGGTCGATCGTCTGCTTGGACCACCGCACGAAGTCGCCGGCCGCCATGTCGGCCTCGCTGAGGACGCGGTCGAGCATCCCGCCGCGCGCCCACGTGTGCATCGCCTGTGCGAGACCCGCCGACACCGGCTCGGTGCCGGGAAGGTGGTGCTCGCGCTCGAGGTCGTCGAGCTCCTGCCAGAGCGTCATGGTCGCTTCGAACGCCGGGCGGAAGGCGCCGCGAGGCAGGCCCCGCTCCCCCGGGCCGGCCTCGTCCCGGCGCGGCTCGTAGACCAGTGAGCAGGCGAGTGCCGCGAGGGATGCGGCATCCAGGTCCTGCCAGATCCCCCGGCGCAGCGACTCGGCCACGAGAAGATCCCGGTCGCCGTAGATGCGGCGCATTGTGCGGCCGGCCGAGGTCAGGGACGCCGCGCCGTCGTCGGCGACGGCGACGTACTCCAGTGCACCGAGGACGTCGACGACGCGGTCGAAGATGCGCGCGACGGTGCCGGTGCGGCTCTCGATCTGGCGGCGGAGCCGGTCGATCTCACGCTTGAGCTTCCAGTAGCGCTCGGCCCACCGCGCATGGTGCTCGCGGTCGGGACACTGATGGCACGGATGCCGCTGCATCCGCTTGCGGAGGCTCGTGATCTGGCGCTGCCGCTCGTCGCGCGTGCGACGAGAGGCGTTCGCGTCCTTGCGGTTGAGCTTCTCGAGGTCGCTCAGCTCGCGCCGGATGCCGGAGTACTCCGCGAAGTCCCCGCGGTCGCACGTCATGGCCTTCTGATAGCCGGCCAGTGACTCCTCCTGCTCGCGCACCTGCCGCGCGAGCCCCACCACCGCACGGTCGGCCTGGAACTGCGCGAACGAGGACTCCAGGATCTCGCGCGCCTTCGCCCGCCCGAACTGGTCGATCAGGTTCACGGCCATGTTGTACGTCGGGCGGAAGCTGGAGTTCAGCGGGTAGGTGCGTCGCGAGGCCAGTGCGGCGACGGCCTGCGGGTCGAGTCCCTCGGTCCATTGGATGACCGCGTGGCCCTCGACGTCGATGCCGCGGCGACCGGCGCGACCGGTGAGCTGCGTGTACTCCCCCGACGTGATGGCGACGCGCGCCTCGCCGTTGAACTTCTCGAGCTTCTCCAGCACGACGGTGCGCGCGGGCATGTTGATGCCGAGCGCGAGCGTCTCGGTGGCGAACACCGCCTTCACGAGCTTGCGCTGGAAGAGCTCCTCGACGACCTCCTTGAAGGCCGGCAGCAGGCCGGCGTGGTGCGAGGCCACGCCGCGCTCGAGGTTGTCGCGCCACTCCCAGAACCCCAGGACCGCGAGGTCCTCCTCCAGGAGGTTGCGTGTGCGCTCCTCGACGATCTCGCGGATCTCGCGGCGCTCCTCCTGCGAGGTCAGCCGCAGACCCGACCGCCGCACCTGCTGCACGGCCGCATCGCAGCCCGCGCGGCTGAAGATAAAGAAGATCGCCGGCAGCAGGTTCGCCCGCGACAGCAGCTCGACGACGTCCGGGCGATCCAGCCGCTCGATGCGCTGCACGTTCGCCGAGCGCACGGGCCGCTTCATGCCGCGCTGCGGACGGCGGCGGGACGCTTCGTATCCGGCGTGCCGGGCGCTGTTGGATGCCTGCACCCGCCTGTTGTTGTCGTAGTTCGAGCCCTTGAACGACCGGATGCGCATGAGCTCCTGATTGACCTGGGCCGTGGCGATGCCGGCGCGGTCGTCGAACAGCGGCAGCAGATCGCCGCGCACCAGGACGTGCTGCTCGAGCGGCACCGGCCGGGTCTCGGAGACGATCACCTCGGTGTCTCCGCGCACCGTGTCGAGCCAGTCTCCGAACTCCTCCGCGTTCGAGACGGTGGCCGACAGCGACACCAGCCGCACGCTCGGTGCGAGGTGGATGATGACTTCCTCCCACACCGCCCCGCGGAAGCGGTCGGCGAGGTAGTGCACCTCGTCCATCACGACGTAGCGCAGCCCGCGCAGCGCCGGCGAGTCGGCGTAGAGCATGTTGCGCAGCACCTCGGTGGTCATGACGACCACGCGGGCATTGCCGTTGATGTTGGTGTCGCCGGTGAGGAGGCCGACCTCGTCCGGGCCGTAGACATCCTGCAGCTCGCGGAACTTCTGGTTCGACAGCGCCTTCATCGGCGTCGTGTAGAAGGCCTTGTCGCCCGGCTCTCGCATCGCCAGATGCACCGCGAACTCGCCGACGATCGTCTTGCCCGCCCCGGTGGGCGCGGCGACCAGCACGCTGCGACCGTCCTCGAGGGCGCGGCATCCTTCGATCTGGAACGGATCGAGCGTGAACCGCTGGGACGCCGCGAAGTCGGCCGTGATCGGATGCGTCCGATCCAGCCGAGCCGCCGCGCTCGCGCGCGCGTACCGCTCGGCGGGAGCAGGGTCGCTCACGAAGCCGGCTCCGGAGGAAGCAGGTCGATCGCGCGCTTCGCCTTGCGCCGGTCGAACAGCATGGAGAGGCCCGCCGCCGCGAAGAACAGCACGACGAGGATACCGGCGAGCATCAGCATGCTCACGACATCGGCGGCCGGAGTGGCCAGGGCGGCGAACGCCGTGGCCACCAGGACGGCCACCCGCCAGCCCTTCAGGATGCCACGGCCGGAGATGACCCCGGCGATGTTCAACGCGACGAGGAACACCGGGAGGATGAACGAGACACCGATGACGATCATCAGCTTGAAGACGAAGTCGTAATACTCCGCTGCTGCGTAGAAGTTGACGGCGCCCTCGGGTGTGAAGCTCCACATCAGCTCGATGACGTGAGGAACGATCAGGAGTCCGACGTAGCAGCCGAGGAAGAACAGCGGCACCGCGGCGGCCACGAAGCCGACGGTGTACCGGATCTCTTTGCGGGTGAGTCCGGGCATGATGAACGCCCAGATCTGCCACAGCCAGATCGGCGCGGACAGGAAGATGCCGATCGAGAATGCGATACGCATCCGCAGGTCGAACGCGGACGTCACGGCCCCGAAGTTCAGCGCAGAGAAGTCGTCACCCCGCTTCTCCGCGATGATCCGGATCGGCTCGGTGATCCAGTGGATGATCGGGTCGGTGATGATGAAGGCCACCACCATGCCGATCAGAAGACCGATCGCAGCGAAGACGAGACGCCGGCGAAGCTCCAGCAGGTGCTGGCCGAGCGACATCCGCTTGTCGCGCTTCGGCGCCTCCGGACCGTCGATCGGCGCGGAGCCCGTTGCGGCCACCATCCGCTACGACTTTTGGTCGGGTGCGCTGTCGGTGCTGCGAGTGGTGGCGGGAGTCGTTGCGTCAGACGCGCCGGTGTCGGCGGCGTTCGTCGCCGTCGAGGACTCGGTCGTCTTGTCGTCGTCCTTCATGGCCTTCATCTCGCCCTTGAACACGCGGGCCGACTGGCCCATGCTCTTGGCGAGCGCCGGCAGCTTTGCCGCGCCGAACAGCAACAGGATGACGACGAGCAGGATCAGCAGGTGCCAGCCGTTCAGATTGCCCAACATGAGGTGCTCCGTCGTTCGCTTCAGCGGGATCGTCGTCAAGTCTAATATGACGCGATGATCGGATGCCGCCGTCAGCGGTATTGCGCGAGGCCTGCCTCGGCCCATTCCGCGACGGCGCGCCGTGCAGCGGCGGGCTCGATCACCTCGACGAGCCCGCTGCGGCGCGCCGCCAGACGGCGGAGGCTGAGTTCGTCGGCGACGCGCATCGTGGCGACCGTCGTGCCGTCAGCCGTCTCGAGTTGGGCGCGGTCGAGGTAGTCGCCGAGCAGAGGTGCGACCTCCTCGGGGAACCGGATCCGCGCGACCACATCGCCCGCGTCGGTGTCGAACCAGTCCGGCGCCTGCTCGCCTGCGTGGGTGCTCGGGATGCCGGTGAGCTCCAGCTCGCTGACCCGGTCGAGGTGGAAGGTGCGCATCGCCTCGCGCAGGTGGCACCAGCCCTGCAGGTACCACTGCCCGCTCGCGATGTGGACCTTCACCGGGTCGACTGTCCGCGTCGTGGGCGCGGCATCCGGCGCTTTGTATGTGAACGAGACCGCGACGCCCCGGCGCAGCGCGTCGGCGACCAGATCGCGGACGGCATCGACGGGTTCGGGCGCGAGGATGACCTCGGCCGGCGTGCCCGATGCGCCGCGGGCGAGCTTGGCGAGCAGCCCCGCGTAGAGGTCCGTGTCGCCGACGCCCGGGATCGATCGCGCGAGCTGCAGGCCGGCGAGCAGAGCCGCGGCCTCCCGCGCGGTCAGCTTCGGCGACCGCTCGAGGCCCACCGAGTTCGTGATGACGATCAGGTCGCGCTCGTCGAGGAGGTCCCAGTCGATGTCGAAGAGGTCATTGGCCATCTGCCAATAGCCGCGGTCGCCGGGCAGCCCGATGACGGTGAGCTTCTCGACCATGGACCGCATCTGCTCGGGCGCGACGTCGAACTCGTCGGCGGCCTCGGCGAGCGAGACCTCGCCCTTGCCGATGAGGTACGGCACGAGCTGGAGCATCAGGGCGGCGCGGTCGGTCGCGACGAGCGGCTTCTTCGCGGTCATGACGGGCTCCCCGTGGTCATGGCGCCGCCGTGCAGCTCGCGCGTCGCGGCGAGGCGATCGATCACACGGTCGCGCAGGTCGGCGGGTTCGACGACCCGCACCTCCGGCCCGTACGACGCGAGTTCGTCGGCGAAGATGTGCGCATCGACGTACGGCACGCGGATGCCCTGCTCGGCCGGCTGCGCGCGACGGGCGAGCCGCAGGGCGGCCTCGGTCCCCGGGTTCACCTCGAGCAGCGCGGAGTTGCGTGCGGCGACCTCCTCGAGGCCCGCCAGCGCCCGCTCCCCCGCTCCTTCGCGCAGCGCCGGGTCGAAGGACGAGCGGGTGACCGCGACCGGGCCGACGATGCGCGCGAGCAGGAAGGTGCGGTCGGCGCGCACGTCGAGGTCCACGCCGAACACGTGCCAGCGACCCTCGTACTCCACCAGGGCGAGCGGCTGCACGCGACGGGTGCGCGGCGCCTCCTCCCCGGGTTTGAGGTACGGGAAGGTCACCACGCGGCTCTGCTCGATGGCCTGCTGCAGCGCCGGGAACGCAGGATCGTGCATGCTCAGCCGGGGCGAGAACCCGATGATCGGCTCGTCGACGAGGTCGCCCAGGGCGCGGATCTTGCGCAGCCCGCTGCGCGCGTCGTCCGACAGGGAGCTCTCGCTCCACACGCCGCCGGCGAGCGTCAGGAGCGCCAGCTCAGCGGGGGTGAACTCGATGTCCTCCGGCAGTTCGTACTCGGCCGTGGGCACGCGATACCGCGCCTCGCGGAGGTCGTCGGGGTCTGCCCAGTCCCCGATCGTCTCGATCGGGACGCCGAGGCCGCGCAGCGACTCCTTGTCGCGCTCGAACATCTTCTCGAGCGCGTCCTTCGAAGCCCCTGCCTCGCTCTGCTCCCGGTAGCCGGCGACCGACGTCAGGATGGTGTCCTTCGTCAGTCCCTGATCGGTCGCGATGAGCGCCACCACGAGGTTGACCAGGCGCTCCTCGGGCGGGATCTTCGCGGCAGCAGTGGCAGGCACCCGCCCATCTTAGGGGCCGCCACCGCCGGGGCGGCGGTGGCGGCGCTCGCACGCCGCGCCACAGCCCGGGTGTCGCGATCTCAGCCCTCCTGCGGAGCGTCCAGGCCGAGGATGTCGATGACGTACACCAGCGTCGAGCCCGGCGGGATGGCCGCGTGCTGCTCGTCACCGTACCCCTGCTCCGGCGGCACCACGACGAGCACCTGCGACCCGACGGTCTGCCCCTCGATCGCGTCCGCGAAGCCGGAGACGACCGCGTCCATGGTCACCGAGACCGGGAAGTCCTCCCACGTGTTCTCGAACGCCTCGTCCTCGCCCCACACCACGCCGGTGTAGTGGACGCGCACCGGCTGCTCGCCGGTGACGACCGGGCCGTCGCCCTTCTTGAGGACCTGCACGACGGGCTCCGTGGGGGGCGCGCCGTCGGGGATGATGAGGCCGGGCCGCCCGTCGGGCGCGCGGACGACCGTCGGCAGCCCGAAGCCGCTGTTGAACTGGTTCGCACCGTCGGCTGCGGGCAGATACACCTTGCGCACGTCGATGACGGCGACGACGCTCTCGTCCTCGCCCAGGCTCCAGTCGGCGCGCACCTTGTCGCTCACGTCGTCGGGCGAGAGCGCGACGGCGATGCGTGACCCCTCGGTGGCGCAGTCGAGCGCCTCTTCGAAGCCCGGGAAGTTCGTGGCCCAGCCGGACGGCGCCGACACGGCGGTCAGGTCGCCGTTGTACTCGGTCGCGACGATGGGGTCGCCGGTCTCGCCGCTGAAGAAGGCCAGGTCGACCACGATCAGCTGATCCGGCGAGGTGATCGCGGTGCCCTCACCGACCACGACATCCTCGTACGCCAGCTCCGACGTGTGCAGCGGGGCGTAGATGTCGACGTCGGGCACCTCGTCGGTGTCGCCGGTGACGTCGATGAGGTCCATCACATCGGCGTCCGAGACCGCGGGGCGCGAGCAGTCGGATGCGCCGGGCAGCGAGCAGCCGGTGAGACCGACGGTCACCAGTCCCAGGACGACGAGGGCAGCGGGGATCTTGCGCACCGGGCTAGTTTAGATGCCCTCGTCGGGCGTCTCAGACCGCCCAGCCGCCTGGCGGGCGCCCTCCGCGGCCCGCTCGGCCTCCCGGACGCGCTTGCGCAGGTTCTTGTCGGTGATCTGCCGGTCCCCCACGGCGCCGGGCGTCCACAGCTCGACGTCCTCGTCGCCGTAGCTCGACTTCGACGCGCGACGCTTCACCTCGGGCGGGATCGCGCCGGGTGCGAGCCGGCGGGCCCACACCAGGAAGCCGGTGTGGGCGACCATGCGGTGATCGGGGCGCACGGCGAGGCCTTCGACGTGCCAGCCGCGCACCATGGTCTCGTTGGCATCGGGCTCGGTGAACAGGCCGGTGCCGCGGATGTACTCCGCGACGCGGCTCAGCTGGGTCGCGGTCGCGACGTAGCAGACGACCACGCCGCCGGGCGTGAGTGCCTCGGCGACCGCATCGATGCACTCCCACGGTGCGAGCATGTCGAGCACGACACGATCGACGGATGCCGCGGCCACCGCGTCCGACAGCTGCTCGGCGAGGTCGCCCACGACCACGTCCCAGTTCGCGGGGACGTGGCCGGTGAAGGTCTCGACGTTGGCACGCGCCACCGCGGCGAAGTCGTCGCGGCGCTCGAACGACACGAGCCGCCCCTCGGAGCCGATCGCCCGCAGCAGCCACAGCGAGAGCGCGCCGGAGCCCACGCCGGCCTCGACCACCGTGGCGCCCGGGAAGATGTCGGCCTCGGCGAGGATCTGCGCGGCATCCTTCGGATAGACGATCGCGGCGCCGCGGGGCATCGACATGACGAAGTCCCGCAGCAGCGGCCGCAGGGCCAGGTACTCGTGGCCGCCGCTGTTGGCGACGACCGAGCCGTCGGGCTGCCCCACCAGCTGCTCGTGCTTGAGCACGCCGTGGTGCGTGTGCAGCTCACCGCCCTCGCGCAGCGTGATGGTGTGCAGACGCGCCTTGGGGCCCGTCAGCTGGACGCGGTCTCCCAGGCGGAACGGGCCGCTGGGCCGCGGGACGTCGGTCGTGGTGTCATCGGTCATCGGGCGATCTCCTCGGCAGTGTGCGGCGCACCCGCGCCGACCCGGGCGCGGTGCGAGCGGTGGAAGTCGGCGACGTCGTCGACGGTGCGCCCCTCGAGCGTCTCCCACAGGCCGTGCGCGCCTGCCCCGGTGAGCGACACCATGAGCGGCACGCCGATGACCGAGGCCCCCGACGCGACCGCCGAGCGCAGGCCGTTCGGCGAGTCCTCGATCGCCACGGTCGACTCGGGCGCGACGCCCAGCGCTTCGCAGGCCTGGAGGTACGGGTCGGGGAAGGGCTTGGGCCGGGTGGCGTCGTCGCCGGCGATGACGACGTCGAAGGCGTCGAAGTCGATGAGGTCGACGACGGTCTGCGCCATGCGACGCATCGACATGGTGACGAGCGCGGTCTTGACGCCCGCCTCGCGGAGGCTCGCCAGCAGCTCGCGCGCGCCGGGACGGAACGGCACCCCGGTGGTCGCCAGCTGACGCATGACCTCGTCGGTCAGGTGGTCGATGATCGCGTCGGTGCTCATCCGCACCCCCGTGCCCTGCAGGATGCGGGCGGAGTCCTCGAGCCCGAGCCCGACGAGCCCGAGCGCCTGCTCGTGCGACCAGGTGCCGCCGAAGCTCTCGATGAGGGGCGTCTCGGCCGCCATCCAATACGGTTCGGTGTCGACCAGGGTGCCGTCCATGTCCCACAGCACGGCGGAGAGTCGGGGCGCGTTCACCGTGCAATCCTACCGAGGCGTCTCCGGCCTCTCCGAGGGCCGGGGGCCTATCCTGGAAGGACCCCGCGACGCTCGCGGGCGGAGGAGGTCTCGTGGACGGACTGGGTCGCCGGATACTCGTCGCCGCGTTCGACGGATGGAACGATGCGGGTGAAGCCGCATCGTCCGCCCTCACGCAGCTGCGCGAGGGCGGCTCGTACGAGACGGTGTTCTCGGTCGATCCCGAGCTCTACTTCGACTACCAGTACACGCGGCCGCACGTGGCGCTGGACGGCGACGGCCGCCGCTCGCTGCAGTGGCCGGAGGCGACGCTCCTGCGCCCCGCGCGCGCCACCCGCGGCACGCAGCTGTGGCTGCTCACGGGCGTCGAGCCGGCGCGTGCCTGGCAGGCCTTCGCGTCCGAGCTGATCGACGTCGCCCTGCGGGAAGACATCACCGGCTTCGTCGCGATCGGCTCGATGATGTCGGACGTGCCGCACACCCGGCCGATCTCGGTGTTCGCCGGCAGCGACAACGAGGCGCTGCGCGGGTCGCTCGACCTCGAGCGCAGCACCTACGAGGGGCCGGTCGGAATCCTCAGCGTGCTGGGCGACGCGGCCGAGCGCTCCGGCATCCCGACGGCGAGCCTGTGGGCCAGCGTCCCCCACTACGTCGCCGGTCACACGCCGTCACCCAAGGCGACCCTCGCACTGCTCGACCGGCTCGAAGACCTCACCGGCGCCACGGTGCCGCGCGGCGACCTCGCCACGGAGGCCGCGGCCTGGGAGGCCTCGATCGACGCGGCCGCGGCCGACGACGAGGAGATGACGGAGTACATCCACCAGCTCGAGCGCACGCGCGACACGTGGGACTCCCCCGAGGCCTCGGGCGACGCGATCGCCCAGGAGTTCGAGCGCTACCTCCGCCGCACCGACGGCAAGCCGGGCGACGGTCCGTCCAAGCCCGGTCGCGACGACCCCCGCTCCGGCCGCTGAGCCGGGGCTCTCCCCCGCCTCTCCGCCTCTCCGCCTCTCCGCCTCTCCGCCGCTCCGGCGCCCCCGCGCGTGGCGGCATCCGCCGGCGAGCTCCGTCCGTCGAGACAGCACGTTCTCGGCGAGACACCATGTCCTCGGCGCCGACGACATGGTGTCTCGCCGAGATCGTGGCATCTCGGCACGCGAGGGGGTGAGCCCGACTTCGTGTGCGACCTGCGGCGGTGCGCGCTACGGGTTGATGACGCCGGTGCTCAGCAGCACCAGGAGCAGCGAGCCGACCGCCACGCGATACACCACGAACGGCAGGAAGCTGTGCTTCGAGATCCAGTTCATGAAGAACGCGATCACGCCGAGCGCGACGACGAAGGCGACCGCGGTCGCCACGGCGGTCTCCCCCAGCGTGAAGACGCCGGGCTCATCCATGCTCTTGAAGAGCTGGAAGAACCCGCTGCCGAAGACGGCGGGGATCGCCAGCAGGAAGGCGTAGCGGGCGGCGGCGGCGCGCTCGTACCCCATGAAGAGTCCGGCCGTGATGGTGCCGCCCGAGCGCGACACGCCCGGGATGAGCGCCAATGACTGCGCGAAGCCGTAGATCACGCCGTCGCCCACCGTCATGTCCTTGAGCTTGCGCTTCTTCGCCCCGACGTGGTCGGCGATGCCCAAGAGCACGCCGAAGAAGATGAGCATGCCCGCCGTGATCCACAGCGACCGCAGCACCGTCTCGATCTGGTCCTGGAACAGCAGGCCCAGCACGACGATCGGGATGCTGCCGATGATGATGAGCCAGCCGAGCTTCGCGTCGGGGTCGTTGCGCGGAACCCGGCCGAACAGGGCCCGGAACCACTGGCCGATGATGCGCACGATGTCGCGCCAGAAGAAGACGACCACCGCCGCCTCCGTGCCGATCTGCGTGATCGCGGTGAACGCGGCGCCCGGATCCTCCGCCGACGGCAGGAACTCGCCGAGGATGCGCAGATGCGCGCTCGACGAGATCGGGAGGAACTCGGTCAGACCCTGGACGAAGCCGAGGATGATCGCTTCCAGCAGCATGGGCGCCTTTCAGCAGTGCAGGACGGATGCCGCGGGCCGCGGCATCCGTCGAATTCTCAGTAGGTGCGGAGCAGGTCCGTGAGGACCGCCTGGCCGAAGACCAGCGCGTCGACGGGCACGCGCTCGTCGACGCCGTGGAACATGCCGGTGAAGTCGAGGTCGGCCGGAAGCCGCAGCGGCGCGAAGCCGTAGCCGGCGATCCCGAGGGCGGCCAGCGCCTTGTTGTCGGTGCCGCCGCCCATGAGGTACGGCACGACCGGCGCCCCCGGGTCGTGCCGGCCGAGGGCTGCGACCATCGCCTCGACGAGGTCACCGGAGAAGGGCACCTCGAGGCCGATGTCCTGGTGGACGATCTCGACCTCCACGCCGTCCCCCACGATGCGGCGGATGTCGGCGAGCGCGGCGTCTTCGGTGCCCGGCAGCACCCGCACGTCGATGAGCGCCTCGGCGCGGTCGGGGATGACGTTGTGCTTGTAGCCGGCGACGAGACCGGTCGGGTTCGTGGTCGTGCGCAGGGTGGAGCGGAGGAATCCGGATGCCGCGCCCGTGGCGGCGGCGACCGCATCGGCGTCGTCGGCGGCCCGACCGGTGAGCCCGGCGAGGCGCGCGGTCATCTCGCGCGTGGTGTCGGTGAGGGTGACGGGCCAGGCCGTACGACCGAGCGCCGCGACGGCCTCGGCGAGCCGCGTCACGGCGTTGTCGTCATGCAGCTTCGACCCGTGCGCGGCGCGGCCCCGGGCGACGAGCCGGATCCAGATGAGCGCCTTCTCCCCCACCTGGAGGAGATACGCGTGCCGGTCGCCGATCGGGATGGAGTACCCGCCGACCTCGCTGATCGCCTCGGTGGCCCCCGCGAACCACTCCGGGTGGTTCTCGACCACCAGCGCGGACCCCTCGATGCCGCCGTTCTCCTCGTCGGCGAAGAACGTCAGCACGAGGTCTCGCTCGGGCTGGTCGCCGGCACGGAGGATGTCGGCCACCGACGTGAGGATCATGGCGTCCATGTCCTTCATGTCGACGGCGCCGCGCCCCCACAGCATGCCGTCCTTCACGACGCCCTCGAACGGATCGACGCTCCAGTCCTCGGCGATGGCGGGCACCACGTCGAGGTGGCCGTGCAGCACGAGCGCCGGCTTGCTCGCGTCACGGCCGGGCACGCGGGCCATCACGTTGGTTCGGCGCAGGATCGGCTCGTAGAACTCGGGCGCGAGCCCGAGCTGCTCGAGGTAGGCGCCGACGTACTCGGCCGCCTCCCGCTCTCCCGCGGCACGACCGCCGCCGTGGTTGGTGGTGTCGAAGCGGATGAGGTCGCGCGCGACGGCGGCGACCTCGGGGAGTTCGGCTTCGGGCATGCGCTCCAACCTACCTGCCCTGCCCCGCTCCCGCGGTTCGCGGGGCGGGGCGGGTCGGGGCCGGGGCCGGGGCCGGGGGCCGGGGGCCGGGGCGAGACCGTGGGATCAGTGGGCGACCGAGAGCACGCCGGTGACGATCAGCGTCAGCAGCGTCGTCCAGCCGACGATCGCGACGGCCTGCCAGGCGAGGATGCGGGCGACGCCGACGCCCGCGCCGGCGAGCATGGTGGCGGTGAACTGGGTCGGCAGGAGCAGCGGACCGAGCAGGCTCACGCCCGGCACGCCGTAGCGCTCGAACGCCCGCTGGAACTTCGCGCGGCGCGCGGCGCCGCGGTCGTCGCCGGAAGCCGAGGTCTCTTCGACGCGCACGGCGGTCTCGCCGGCTCCGCCGGCCGCCACCCGGCGGCGCGAGCGATGAGCCGTGACGACCGCGGATCGCGTCCGCGCGGTGAGCAGCACGAGCACCGCCACGCACACGAAGTTGCCGATGACGGCGGCGGTGGCGGCGACCACCGGGTTCATGCCGCCCAGGATGCCGATGGTGGCCGCCCCCTCGCCCTCGACGAACGGGATGGCCGCGGCCGCGGCGACGATCAACGGCTGGACGAGGTCGGGGACGTTCGCGACGAGGTCCTGGAACGTGTCGATGAGGTTCATGGCGGGGCCTTTGCAGTCGGGGAAGGAGGTGGCGCCGGAGCCGTGTTCCTCCGACAGATCACAGTCCATCGGCCCGCGCGGACGGCGGGAAGTGCCGTGCTGTCACCGGCGTCCGGGAGGTCCGCACGCGCCGAGGGTGACATGTGTCATGCCCCTAGGGTGGGACGCATGAGCCGCCCGCCCGTGCCCGTCGAGCATCCTCCGGCCGGGACCGGGACGCGCCACCGCCGCCTCTCGCGCGGCATCTCGGCCACGTGGTGGTACACCGCCTCAGGCGTCCTGCTGTATGAGCTCGTGGTCGCCCTGATGTGGGTGCTGACGCTCCTCGAAGCGGGCCGTGTCGCCCCGGTCCTGACCACGATCGGGATCGCGGGCCTGCTGTGGACGGCGTCGACGGTGCCGCTGCTGCAGTACTACCGGCACCGCATCGACGAGAGCCCGTGGGCTCGGTGGCCGAGGCTGCTCCTGCCGCTCGTGGTGGCCGCGCTCGTCGGGCTGGTCGCGGGGCTCCTCTCCGGACTGTGGCTCCTGGGCGTGCTGCCGGTCGTGCAGTCCGTGCTGCTGCTCAACTGGCCCGCCGGCGTGCGCGCCCGGATGGTCGCGGCGGGAACGGTGCTGCTCGCGGCGGCGTGGTTCGTCGACGCGCGGCTGTCGTTCTCGCAGCAGCCCGAGGTCAACTGGTGGCTGCTCGGGTTCTTCAGCACCACGCTGCCGCTGATGACCGCGGTGTCGCTGTGGTGGTGGGACGTCCTCATCACGGTCGACCGCGCCCGCGCCTCGGAGGCGCGCCTGGCCGCCACGCAGGAGCGCCTGCGGGTGGCCACCGACGTCCACGACCTCCAGGGGCACCACCTCCAGGTGATCGCACTCCAGCTCGAACTCGCGGAGCGGCTGATGGCGACGGATGCACCGGCCGGACTCGAGCAGCTGCGCGCCGCGCGCGCGAGCGTCGACGAGGCGCGGCAGGGCACGCGCGACCTCGCCACGAGGTTCCGCTCGGTGCCGCTGAGCGATGAGATCGCGAACGCGGCCGACCTCCTGCGCGCCGCTGGCACGGCGGTACAGACGACCGTGGCCGCCGGCGCCGACGACGCGCCGGGCGAGGTCCTGGCGCCCATCATCCGCGAGACGACCACCAACGTGCTGCGCCATGGCGGGGGCGGCTGGGTGCGCGTGGCGCTCACACGGGAGCCCGAGGGGTGGCGGTATCAGATCGCGAACGACGCCGGCGACGCGGCTCCGAGCGATGACGGCGCGGGCCTGGAGGGCATCGGGCGTCGCGTGGCAGATGCCGGCGGCACGCTCGCCATCCGTCGGGAGGCGCGCGAGTTCGCCGTCACGGTGACCGTGCCCGCCGCGAGCGAAGCGGCCGCGCGATGATCCGGGTGCTCCTCGCCGACGACGAGGGCATGATCCGCTCCGCGCTCTCCGCCCTCCTGCGGCTCGAGCCCGACATCGAGGTGGTCGCCGAATGCGCGGACGGCGACGAGGCGCTCGCCGCGGCGTTGCGGCTGGTTCCCGACGTGTGCCTCCTCGATCTCGAGATGCCCGGCATGGACGGCGTCGAGGTCGCCTCCCGTGTCACGCGCGCGGTGTCCACGCGCTGCGTCGTCGTGACGCGCCACGCCCGACCGGGGGTGCTGCGACGCGCGCTGTCGTCGGGGGTCTCGGGCTTCCTGCCGAAGTCGCGCGGCGCCGATGAGGTGGCGGCCGTCATCCGCCGGGTCGCGGCGGGCGGGCGCTACGTCGACCCCGAGGTGGCCGCCGACGCCCTCAGCGACGAGCGCTCGCCGCTCACCGACCGCGAGCTCGACGTGCTGCGCGCCGGCCGCCGCGGCGAGACCACCGGGCAGATCGCCCGCCGCCTGTCCCTGGCGCCGGGCACCGTGCGCAACCACGTGTCGGCGATCCTCGGCAAGCTCGGGGTGGGCACCCGCCAGCAGGCGGTGCTGGTCGCCGAGGAGCGCGGCTGGATCTGACAACCGACGCGCGGCGGCCGATCTCCCGCCCCCGCGACCCACGTCGGTGACACAACGAAAGAAGGCCCCCTTCCGGGGGCCTTCTTCACTGTGCGCGAGGGGGGACTTGAACCCCCACGCCCTATACGGGCACTAGCACCTCAAGCTAGCGCGTCTACCTATTCCGCCACCCGCGCAGGTGGTTTCCGGTTTCGCAACCGAGGAATGACATTACCACGTCACCGAGCGTTCAACGAATCGGCGGCAGCCCGGGCGCGTCAGCCCATCGACACGCCGAACAGCAGCCCCAGGACGTACGTGACGGCCGCGGCGCCGAAGCCGATCGCGAGCTGCCGCAGCGCGCGGCGGAGCGGCGGAGCACCCGACAGCAGGCCCACCGCGGCGCCGGTCGTCATCAGCGCGATCCCGACCAGCACGAGGGCGAGCACGACGGCCGCCACCCCCGAGAGCCCGAAGATCCACGGGAGCACCGGGATGATCGCGCCGGACGCGAAGAACAGGAAGCTCGACAGCGCGGCGCCCCACGCGCTGCCCACCACCTCGCCGTGGTCGACGACGGCGACGGGGCCGGTCTCGGTGCGGCCCTGGCCGGCGGCCCGCGCCGCCTCGACGACTCTCCGAGCGCGGGCGGATGCCTCGGCCTCGGGCATGCCGCGCGTCCGGTAGACCAGGGCGAGCTCGTTCGCGTCGATGTCGAGATGAGGGATCGCGCCGTCCGCGTAGTCGCTGGGCTCCGTGGCGGCGAGGAGCTCACGCTGCGAGCGGACCGACACGAACTCGCCGGCGCCCATCGACAGCGCCCCCGCGAGGAGCCCCGCGATGCCGCTGAAGAGCACGAACTGGCTCGATACGCCGGTGGCCCCGATGCCCATGACGAGCGCCAGATTCGACACCAGGCCGTCGTTCGCCCCGAAGACGGCGGCGCGGAAGGTCCCGGACAGCCGGCGCCGACCACGCGCCGCCAGCCCGCGGACCACCTCGTGGTGGATCTTCTCGTCGGCGGCCATGCGCGGCGTCGCGAAGGGCTCGTCGTCGTACGGCGAGCGGGCCTCGGCGTTCTGCGCGAGCGCGAGGACCCAGATCGAACCGAAGCGCTTGGCGAGCGAGCCGAGCGTGCGGGTGCGCACGTCAGGTCGCGGCAGCCGCGCCGGCTCACTGCCGAGGAGTCCCAGCCAATGGGCCTCGTGCCGCCCTTCGGCTTCGGCGAGCGCGAGCAGGATCTCGCGCTCCTCCCCCTCGCGACGGCCTGCCAGCTCGCGGTACACGCGCGCTTCGGCACGCTCGTTCACCAGGTAGCGCGCCCAGCGGCGTCGGTCGCGGTCGGTCGGTGCGGCGGGCGCGCTCACTCGGGCCTCCAGTCGGCGGTTCGGGACCCGTCAACGCTAGCCAGCGCCGCGCGCCGCACCGCCCGGAAAGCACGGATTGCCAGCATTTCGGGGTTCCGAACGTCACGCCCCGCTGAGGGCCCGGCGGAGGCCGCGCTCGCCCCGGCGCATCACCGTCCCGTGGGCCCGGGTGAACGCCGGGCGCAGCACCCACGCGGTCGCGTTCATCCACGCGCGCCGCGTCTCGACGTCCCACCGGACTCTCACCTCGGCACACGTCGCGTCACGGAGCGCCGGCGCCACCTCGAGGCGTCCGCTCCCCCGCAGGTCGCCGTCGCTGCGCGCTGCGAGAGTCCGGCCGGGTTCGACGTCCGTGAGCTCGAGCCGCATCCGCAGCACGTAGCCGAGCGGGCTGCGCACGGCGAGCACCACGCGCTCCCCCGGCACGAGCCGCCGCGGCGGCATCGGCACCTCCACTCCCGGCCACCACCCCGGCCGCGCGCGGGGGCCGGTCGTGACGGGCACGAGGCTCCGCTCCAGCTCGGCCCACACGCGCTCGGGCGACGCCGGCGCCTGCCAGTGCGACACGAACGAGTACGCCGCGGCCATGCCGGGAGTCTAGGCGCGCGATGCCGGCCCCCGCTCGCGGCCACCGCACCACCGCGCTCGCCGCGTCCTGACCGCCCGCGCTCGCCGCGTCCTGACCGCCGCGCTCGGTCCCGTCAGGACCGCACGCGCTTGCGCAGCACGTCGATGCGCGACTGCAGCTGCGCGACGGTCGCGTGAGAGACGGCGGGCCCGCCGCAGATGCGCCGCAGCTCGGCGTGCACGAGCCCGTGCGCCTCGCCCGTCTGGCGCGCGTACAGCCCGACGAGGCTGTTGAGAAGCTGCCGCTGCTCCTTGAGCGTGCGGTGCAGCGCCTGCGGGAGCGCGGGCTCCTCCTCGGGTGCCGCGGTCGCCTCCTTGGCCTCCCGCGCCGTCCGGTGGCGAGACTGTCGGGACACGCGCGACATCAGGACGTCGTGCACCTGGTCGGGCTCGAGCAGGCCGGGAATGCCGAGGAACTCCTCCTCCTCGGGCGTGCCCGGCACGGCGAGCTGGCCGAACTCCTTGCCGTCGTACAGCACGCGGTCGAAGTGCGCGAGCGAGCCCAGTGCCTGGTACGTGAACTCCTCTTCGAGCGCGTCGGACGCCTTGTCCTCCCGCTCCGCGGCGTCCATGAGGTCTTCTTCGGCGTTCCACTCGTCGTCACCGTCCGAGTCGCGGTCGAGCGCGTGGTCGCGCTGGCGCTCCATCTCGTTCGCGAGCGCGAGGAGCTGCGGGACGTTCGGGAGGAACACGCTCGCGGTCTCGCCGCGACGCCTCGCACGCACGAAGCGCCCGATCGCCTGGGCGAAGAACAACGGGGTCGACGCGCTCGTGGCATATACGCCGACGGCCAGCCGCGGGACGTCTACCCCCTCCGACACCATGCGCACTGCGACCATCCACCGTGTCGTGGCTTTCGAGAACTCCTCGATGCGGCTCGACGCCTCGGCCTCGTCCGAGAGCACGACCGTCGGCGCCTCGCCCGTGATCTCGCGCAGGATCGCGGCGTAGGCGCGCGCAGCGGTCTGATCCGTCGCGATGACGAGGCCGCCGGCATCCGGAACATGCTCGCGCACCTCGGTGAGACGGCGGTCCGCCGACCGCAGCACGGCGGGGATCCAGTCGCCCTCCGGGTCGAGCGCCGTGCGCCACGCCTGCGAGGTGATGTCCTTGGTGTTGTCCTGCCCGAGCTGGGCCTCCATCTCGTCGCCGGTCTTCGTGCGCCAGCGCATCTGCCCGGCGTACACCATGAAGAGCACGGGACGCACGACGCCGTCCTCGAGCGCGCGGCCGTACCCGTACGCGTAATCGGTGCGCGAGACGCGGATCCCCTTGGCGTCGGGGTGGTACTCGACGAACGGGATGGGCGCGGTGTCGCTGCGGAAGGGCGTGCCGCTCAGGAGCAGCCGGCGTGTGGCCCGGCCGTAGGCCTCGCGCAGCGCGTCGCCCCAGCTGAGCGCGTCGCCGCCGTGGTGCACCTCGTCGAGGATGACCAGCGTGCGCGCGTCCATGGTGAGTCGCTGGTGGACGGATGCCTTCACCGCGACCTGTGCGTAGGTCACGGCGACCCCGTGGTACTGCCGCGCGGGAGCGAAGTGGCGGTTGCTGAACGCGGGGTCGAGGCGGATGCCGACGCGGGCCGCGGCATCCGCCCACTGCGTCTTGAGATGCTCGGTCGGCGCGACCACCACGATGCGGTTGACGATGCGGCGGCGCAGCAGCTCGCTCGCCAGGCGGAGGGCGAAGGTCGTCTTGCCGGCGCCCGGCGTGGCGGCGGCGAGGAAGTCGCGCGGGCCGCCGCCGACGCCGTCGGGGCCGTCGAGCCCGAAGTAGAGGTCGAGCGCCTCGGCCTGCCACGCACGCAGGCGCTGCGCCGTGCCCCACGGGGCGCGCTGCGGGTAGGTGGGCGACAGGTGCTCTGCGGCGAAGCTGCCGATGTGGGGCTCGCCGCCGTGAGCTGCGGCGTGCGGCGCGGCGTCGCGGGCGCTGTCGTGCTCGTCGGCGACGAACGGGGTCTCGGTGCGAGCGGGCGGCGATTCGATCGTCGTTTCGTCCGTCACCGAATACACCTCCCCCGTAGACAACGAGTCACCACGATAGACGACCGCCCCGACATCCGGGGCCGCGCACCGCTCGGCTGCGGTGTCCTGCGCGATAGCCTGGGCAGCGGTCACGAGCCGAGGAATGGAAGACGGATGCCCCCCACCGAAGACGCGCGCAGTCCCTATGTCGCCAACGCCGAGCCGCACCCGTGGCGCCGGTACGTCGCCATCGGCGACTCGTTCACCGAGGGCGTCGGCGACCCGGAGCCGTCGGTACCCAACGGCTTCCGCGGGTGGGCCGACCGCGTCGCCGCAGTGCTGTCGGAGCAGGTCGACGACTTCGCTTACGCGAACCTCGCGATCCGCGGCCGGCTGATCGGTCAGATCGTGGCGGAGCAGGTCGAACCGGCTATCGCGCTGAAGCCCGATCTCGTGACCTTCTCCGCCGGCGGCAACGATGTCATCCGCCCCAACGGCGACCCCGACGCCATCGCACAGCTCTTCGAGGACGCGGTGGTCCGTCTCTCCCGCGACGGCGCCACGGTGGTGGTGTTCACCGGCATCGACACGGCCTTCACGCCGGTCTTCCGCGGCATCCGCGGCAAGGTCGCGATCTACAACGAGAACATCCGCGCGATCGCCGACCGGTACGACTGCATCGTGGCCGACCAGTGGGCGCTGAAAGAGGTGCAGGACATGCGCTTCTTCGACGACGACCGCCTGCACTACAACGCGCTCGGGCACCACGAGGTCGCGCGGATGGTGCTGCGGGCGCTCAACGTCCCGAACGACCTCCAGCCGATGCAGCCCGACCCGCTGCCGCTGCGCACGTGGCGCGAAGCCCGCGCCGTCGATCTCGTGTGGGCGCGCGAATACCTCGTGCCGTGGGTGCTCCGGCGGCTGCGTCACCAGTCGTCGGGCGATCACGTCACGGCGAAGCGTCCCGATCCGCTCCCGATCATCACGCTCGCACCGGGTGAGACGCCGTCGACGCGCGGCGAGGAGGTCTGACATGGCGACGCACCTCGTGACCGGTGCCGGATCGGGCATCGGGGCCGCTCTCGCCGAGCGACTCACCGCCCGCGGCGACGACCTCTGGCTGCTCGTGCGCGACGCCGGCCGTGCCGCGCAGCTGCGCGAGCGCTTCCCCGCCGCCCAGACCCTGGTCGGCGACCTCGCCGACCCGTCGCGGCTCTCGTGGGCGTTCAGCCACCAGAGCCTGCCGTCGCGGCTGGACTCGCTCATCCACGTCGCCGGTGTCGTGGAGCTCGGTGCGGTCGCCGACACCCCGGTCGCGACCTGGCAGCATCAGCTCAATGTGAACGCCGTCGCGCCCGCCGAGCTGACCCGGCTGCTCCTGCCGGCACTGCGCGTCTCGCGCGGACACGTGATCTTCGTCAACTCCGGCGCCGGCTTGCGCGTGAGCCCGGAGTGGGGCTCGTACGCCGCGAGCAAGTTCGCCGTGCGCGCGATCGCCGACGCCCTGCGCGAGGAGGAGCGCCGCAGCGGTGTGCGCGTGACGACCGTCTACCCCGGGCGGACGGCGACGCCGATGCAGGAGAAGGTGCACCAGCAGGAGGGCGCGGACTACGACGCCGCGAAGTGGATCCGCCCGGATTCGGTGGCGACGACGATCCTCGCCGCGCTGGACCTCCCGCGGGATGCCGACCTCACCGAGCTGACGGTGCGTCCGGGCGTCTGACCGGACCGCGAGAGCCCGTCAGCGGGCGCGGAGCTCCCACAGCGCGACCGCGCTCGCCGCGGCGACGTTGAGCGAATCGACGCCGCCCGCCATCGGGATCGTCACGACGGTGTCGGCCGCGGCGAGGGCGCCCCGCGAGAGACCGTCGCCCTCGGCGCCGAGCATCAGCGCGACACGCTCCGGGCCCCGCGCGCGGAAGACGTCCAGCGGCACGGCGTCGTCGGCGAGCGCGAGGGCGGCCAGCTCGAACCCCGCGCCGTGCAGCACCTCGCGGGCCTCGCCCCACTCGGGCAGCCGCGTCCAGGGCACCTGGAACACCGTGCCCATGCTCACCCGCACGCTGCGGCGGTACAGCGGGTCGGCGCACCGCGGGCTGATCAGCACCGCGTCGGCGCCGAGTCCGGCGGCCGCGCGGAAGATCGCTCCGACGTTCGTGTGGTCGACGATGTCCTCGAGCACGACGATCAGCCGCGCGTCTGCGACGACCTCGGCGACCGGCGGGAGCCCGGGCCGGTGCATCGAGGCGAGCGCCCCGCGGTGCACGGCGTACCCCGTCAGGGCCTCGGCGATGTCGGGCGCGACGACGTACACCGGCGTGTCGGCATCCGTCAGCAGGTCCTCGAGATCGGCGAGCCACTTCTCCTGCACGAGCACGGAGCGTGGGCGGTGGCCGGCGGCGAGTGCGCGTGCGATGACCTTCGCCGACTCCGCGATGTAGAGGCCGCCCTGCGGCTCGATCACCCGCCGCAGCGCGACGTCGGTGAGGTCGCGGTAGTCCGCGAGTCGCTCGTCGGAGGCGTCGGTGATCGGGATCGCGTGCATCGCGTCCCATGGTCCCACGTGCGCAGACCTCCGCCGCCGTGGCCGCTGACCGGCGCACCAGCGGCGCAGGTGGCGGCCGTAACATCCCCGAAAACCTCGGGGCCTACACTCGACCACGAAGGGGGTGCCCGTGACCACGATCGCGACCGGATTCGACGCGCGGACGACGGATGCCGTGGCCCAGGCCATCGCGACGCTCGCCGGCCGTCGCATCGCCCTGCTGACGGGCGCCGGCGTCTCGACCGACTCCGGCATCCCCGACTACCGCGGTGCCGGGGCACCGGTGCGCACCCCCATGACGGTCGAGCAGTTCCTCTCGAGCGACGCCTCCCGCCGGCGGTACTGGGTCGGAAGCCACCTCGGCTGGAAGGCGTTCGCCGCCGCCGAGCCGAACGACGGCCACCGCGCCATCGCCGCGCTCGAGGCGCGGGGACTCGCCACCGGCGTGGTGACGCAGAACGTCGACGGACTGCACGTGCGCGCCGGCAGCCGCCGCGTCGTCGAGCTCCACGGCACGATGCGCCGCGTCTTCTGCACGCACTGCGGCCAGGTGTTCGACCGTCGCGACCTGGCGGCCCGCGTCGAGGACGACAACCCGTGGATCCGCGTCCCCGAGAACGTGCCGCTCGGGCCCGACGGCGACGTGCTGCCGGAGAGCACGGACGGCTTCCGGATCCCCGAGTGCAGTGTCTGCGGCGGCATGCTGAAGCCCGATGTCGTCTTCTTCGGCGAGTTCATCCCGGCGGAGAAGTTCCGAGAGGCCGAGCAGCTGGTCCACACCAGCGAGGCGCTCTTGATCGCCGGCTCGTCGCTCGTCGTGAACTCGGGGATCCGGCTCCTCGAGCGGGCCCGCCGCCGGCGTCTGCCCGTCGTGATCGTCAACCGCGGCGTCACGCGCGCCGACGCCCGCGCGACCGTCAAGATCGACGCCGGCACCAGCGAGGTGCTGCGGGCTCTCGCGGACGGCCTGCCGGCGCTCACCTGATCGGGCGCGGGTAGGCTCGAGGTGTGACCGCGCTGACCCTCATCCGCCACGGCGAGACGGACTGGAACCGCGACCGGCGCATCCAGGGATCGACCGACATCCCCTTGAACGACAACGGCCGCGCCCAGGCGCATGCGACCGCCGCCCTGCTGCGGGAGCGCCTCGTGGGGGCGGCACCCGTCACGATCGTGTCGAGCGACCTCGCCCGCGCGCGGGAGACGGCCGAGATCATCGCCGACGGGCTGGGCGTCGCCCCGCCGCGGACCTATCGCGGTCTGCGAGAGCGCTCGTACGGCGAGGCGGAGGGCGTCGAGGTCGAGGAGTTCCGCGCCCGCTGGGGCGACTGGTACACGGCCGAGGTACCCGGCGCCGAGCCGTGGCCCGACCTGCGGGCACGCGGCATCGCCGCGCTCGGGCGCGCCGTACGCGATCACCGCCGGGCGACGGCGCCGACGTCGGCCGGGCTCGTCGTCGTGAGCCACGGAGCGCTCATCCGCGAGCTGATGCGTCATGCGACCGCCGGCGAGCTGCCGCCACCCGGCGAGCGTCTTCTCAACGGCTCGGCGCACGACTTCATGTACGAGCGGGAGCACCTGCGCCTCGTCGCCTACGCGGGCCTCGTGGCCTAGGCTCGGCGCCATGGCCGCTGCCGCAACCGTCGACGAGTACATCGCGGGTTTCCCGCCCGAGGTCGCCGCACGACTCACGCGCATCCGCGCGGAGATCGTCGGCGCTGTCACCGCGGCCTCCGGCGAAGCGCCCGAGCAGAAGATGCGATACGGCATCGCCGCCGTCATGCTCGGCGGACGCTATGCGCTGCACTTCGCCGGCTGGAAGAAGCACATCGGGCTGTACCCGGTGCCGGTGCTTCCCGAGCCGCTCGAATCGGAGATCGGCCCCTACCGCTCCGAGAAGGACTCCGTGGTCTTCCCGCACACGAAGGACGTCCCGTACCAGCTCATCGGCCGCGCGGCCCGCGAGATCGCCGACGAGCGGGTGCGTCAGACCGCGGAGGACTGACGGCGCGGGGCTCGGCGGCGACTCGTCGCTCATCCCTCGGCGCGGGCGAGGATGCCGCGCGCGTGACGGAGGACGGGTTCGTCCACCATGCGCCCCTGGTACGAGAAGACGCCGCGCTCCCGTGCTGCGGCGTCCAGGACCGCGCGCGCCCACGCCGTGGTCTTCTCGTCGGGACGATAGGCCGCGCGGATGACGGGAACCTGGCTCGGGTGGATGCAGGCGCTCGCACGGAAACCGGATGCCGCGGCATCCGCTGCCTCGATCGCCAGGCGCTTCACGTCGTCGATGTCGAGATGCACGGCGTCGATCGCGGCCTTGCCGCGGGCGCCCGCAGCCAGCAGCACGCGCGAGCGCGCATACCGGGCGATGTCGCGATATCGGCCGTTCGGCTTGCGGCTCGACGTGCCCCCGAGGCTGGCGACGAGGTCTTCGGCGCCCCACATCATCGCGACGACGTTGTCGAGCGCGGCGATGCGGTCGGCCTGCGCGACCCCCTTGGCGGTCTCGCACAGGGCCACCACCTCGAACCGCGCGTCGATCTTCGCGATCCGCTTGGGCGACTGCGCCTTCGCGACCATGATGCGCCGGTAGTCGGTCTGCGACAGCGTGGCGAGATCGGCGATGAAGTCCTCGGTCTCGGGCGGGTTGATCCGCACGATGACGCGGGCGGGGTCGAGCTCGGACTCGATGAGGTGCCCGCGGGCGGCGATCTTGTCGGCCGGCGCGACCGCGTCCTCGAGGTCGAGGATCACGGCGTCGGCACGCTGGAACGCCTTGGCGTACCGCTCGGGGCGGTCGGCCGGGCAGAACAGCAGTGCGGGCCCGAGCTCGAACGTCATCGGTCTTCTCCTTCGACGGTGTCCGTGGACGCGGGTGCGGGGCCGCACCACATCAGCGCGGTCCGCGTGGCGACGGCGACCACCTCGCCGCGCTGGTTGCGTCCGGTGTGGCGCAGGGTCACGATCCCCTGCCCCGGTCGCGACGCCGAGAGGCGCTTGTCGAGCACCTCTGTCTCGGTGTAAAGCGTGTCGCCGTGGAAGAGCGGCGCAGGGAACGAGATGTCGCTGAGCCCCAGCTGCGCCACGAGCGTGCCCTGGGTGATCTGCGAGACGGATGCCCCGACCATGGTCGCGAGGGTCCACATCGAGTTCATGAGGCGCTGGCCGAACGGCTGCGACGCCGAGAACGCGGCATCCAGGTGCAGGGCCTGCGTGTTCATCGTCAGCGACGAGAACAGCACGTTGTCGGCCTCGGTCGCGGTGCGGCCCGGACGATGCAGATAGCGCGCACCGACCTCGAGCTCGTCGTAGTAGAGCCCGCGCTGCACGATCTCGTGCGCGGAGCCGTGGTCGCGCGCGTCCGGGGTCACCTCTGCCACGCTACCCTCACGCCACACCGAGCGCCCGGGCGATCACGAGCAGCTGCACCTCGGTGGTGCCCTCGCCGATCTCGAGGATCTTCGAGTCGCGGTAGTGCCGCGCCACCGGGTACTCGTTCATGAACCCGTTGCCGCCGAACACCTGCGTCGCGTCGCGGGCGTTGTCCATGGCGGCGTCGCTCGCCGTGAGCTTCGCCATGGCGGCCTGCGCCTTGAAGGGCTTGCCGGCATCCCGCAGGCGCGCCGCCTGGTGCCAGGCCAGGCGCGCCACGTGCACGCGCTGCTGCATGCGCGCGAGGAGGAACTGGATGCCCTGCCGCGTCGCGAGCGGCTCGCCGAAGACCGTCCGCTTCGTGGCGTAGTCGACGGCGGCCTCGAGGCATCCCTCTGCGGCGCCGGTCGAGAGCGCCGCGATCGCGATGCGGCCCTCGTCGAGGATGTGGAGGAAGTTCGCGAAGCCGCGGCCGCGCTCGCCGAGCAGGTTGGCCTCCGGGACGCGGACGTCCTGGAACGTCAGCGGATGGGTGTCGGAGGCGCGCCAGCCGACCTTGTCGTACCCGGCCTCGACCGTGAAGCCGGGCGTCCCGTTCGGCACCACGATGGTCGAGATCTCCTTCCGACCGCCGCTCTCGCCGGTGACGGCCGTCACCGTCACGAAGCGCGTGATGTCGGTGCCGGAGTTCGTGATGAACTGCTTGGAGCCGTTGATCACCCAGTGCCCGTCGTCCAGGCGCGCGGTCGTGCGGGTGGCTCCGGCATCCGATCCCGCCTCCGGCTCGGTGAGGCCGAAGCCGGCGAGCGCGCGGCCCGCGAGCAGGTCGGGCAGCAGCTCGCGCTTCTGCTCGTCGGTGCCGAAGCGGAAGACCGGCATCGCCCCGAGGCTGACGCCCGCCTCGAGGGTGATCGCGATCGACTGGTCGACGCGGCCGAGCGCCTCGATCGCGAGGCACAGCGCGAAGTAGTCGCCTCCCTGCCCGCCGTACTCCTCGGGGAACGGCAGGCCGAACAGGCCCAGCTCCCCCATCTGCGCGACGACCTCGAGCGGCAGGGTGTGGGTGCGGTCCGCCTCGTACGAACGCGGCGCGACCACCTCGTCCGCGAACTGCCGCACCATCGCGGCGAGCTCGCGCTCGTCGTCGGTGAGGTCGTAGCTGTCGTAGCCGAGCTCGTTGCTCATGATGCTCCTCGGTCAGGAGTGGGTCGCGGCGGCCTCGTGGGCCTCCGCGCTGGTCGGGTCAGGGTCGTCGGGCATCGGCGCGGGGGCGACGGCCACGTGGGCGATCACCTCGTCGCGGCGCACCTGGTCGCCAGTCGCGACGTCCACGCGCACGACGCCGGCATGCGGCGCGAGCACGGGGTGCTCCATCTTCATCGCCTCGATGGTGAGGACGCGGTCGCCGGCGGCGACGGTCGCGCCCGGGGCCACGTGGACCGCGACGACGGCGCCGGGCATCGGGGCGCGCAGTTCGGGATCGGATGCCGCGGCCGCCCGTTCGCGAGCCGCGAGGCGCCGCTCCATGGCGGCACGACGGCTGAGGGGGCGCAGGGCCGTCGTCGCGCCATCCGCGTGCACCCACAGCATGCCGTCCGCCGCGGCGGCGAGCGTCACCCCGTCGGGAGCGGCGGCTCCCAGCCGCCGGGCGTGCGCCGGCCTGCTGCCCACGGACACCTCGGGACTGCGCTCGTCCGGTGCCGCGACGAGGATGCCGCCGTCGGCGGTCTCGAACGCCACCGCCGGGTTCACCGGGGCGCCTCCCGCCCGCCACCCGGTCAGCCCCTGCCATGTCGCACCGCTGCGCCGGGATCGCACGTCGTCGCCGAGCGACCACGTCCTGGGCGCCGACGACGGGCTGTCTCGTCGAGGAGCTGCGATCCCGGCATCGCGGCGGGCACGCACGAAGGCCGCGGCCGCGCGCAGGGCCAGGTCGCCGGGGGCGGGCGCCGTGGGGGCGGGCATCCGGTCGATGAGGCCGGTGTCCATGTCGCCGGAGCGCACGTGGTCCTGCGCGAGCAGCTGCCGGAGGAAGCCGAGGTTCGTGTCCACGCCCAGCACGACCGTCTCGGCCAGCGCCGCGTCGAGGCGCGCCAGCGCCTCGACGCGGTCGCCGCCGTGGGCGATGACCTTCGCGATCATGGGGTCGTAGTCGGCGGTGACGACGCTGCCCGTCTCGACCGCGGCATCCGTCCGCACGTCCGTCGCAGCACGCCACGCGAGCACCTCGCCGGTGGCCGGGAGGAAGCCGCGCTCCGGCGACTCCGCGTAGACCCGTGCCTCGATCGCGTGGCCGTCGAGGCGGACGTCGGCCTGCGCGAACCCGAGCGGCTCCCCCGCGGCGATGCGCAGCTGCTGCTCGACGAGGTCGAGGCCCGTCACCAGCTCGGTGACGGGGTGCTCGACCTGCAGCCGGGTGTTCATCTCGATGAAGAAGAACTCGTCGGGGCGGGAGGCGGCGACGAGGAACTCCACCGTTCCGGCGCCGCGATACTCGACGGATGCCGCGGCCGCGCACGCCGCCGCGCCCAGGCGCTCGCGCGTGGTGGCGTCGACGACCGGCGACGGCGCCTCTTCGATCACCTTCTGGTGCCGGCGCTGAAGGGTGCACTCGCGCTCGCCGAGGTGCACGACGTGTCCGTGCTGGTCGGCGAGCACCTGCACCTCGATGTGACGCGGACGCTCGATCAGGCGCTCCAGCAGCAGGGTGTCGTCGCCGAAGGCGGCCGCCGCGACCCGTCGGGCGGTCGACAGCGCCTCGGCGAGCTCGCTCGCCGCGCGCACCACCTGCATGCCCTTGCCGCCGCCACCGGCCGACGGCTTCACCAGGAGCGGATAGCCGGTGCGCTCGGCGGCGGCCGCGATCTCGGCATCCGTCATGCCCGCCGCGCTGAACCCGGGGACCGTCGGGACCTCGTGCCGCGCCACGTGCTCCTTAGCCCGGATCTTGTCGCCCATCACCGCGAGCGCCTGCTCCCCCGGGCCGATGAACACGATGCCGGCGGCGGCGCAGGCGCGCGCGAACGCGACGTTCTCCGACAGGAAGCCGTACCCGGGGTGCACCGCCTGTGCCCCGCTCTCGACCGCGGCGCGCACGACCGCCTCGACGTCGAGATACGACTGCGCGGCGGGCGCCGGGCCGATGCGCACGGCGGCATCGGCCTCGCGCACGTGCGGCGCAGTGGCGTCGGCGTCGCTGTAGACCGCGACGGAGCGGATGCCGAGCGCCCGCAGCGTGCGGATCACGCGCCGGGCGATCTCGCCGCGGTTGGCGACGAGGACGGTGTCGAACAGCATCTCGTCTCGCTTCGTTCGCTCGATGACCGGAGGCATGCTTCGCACTTCCCCCGTCACATCCGGAAGACGCCGAAGCGCGGCTCGGGGAGCGGTGTGCGCGAGACGACGTCGAGCGCGAGCCCGAGGAGGTCGCGCGTGTCGAGGGGATCGACGATGCCGTCGTCCCACAGCCGGGCGGTGGCGTAGTACGGGTCGCCCTGCTCCTCGTACTGCGCGCGGATGGGCGCCTCGAACGCCGCCTGGTCGTCGGCCGACCATTCGTCGCCGCGTGCCTCGAGCTGATCGCGCTTCACCGTGGAGAGCACGGACGCCGCCTGATTGCCGCCCATCACCGAGATGCGGCTCGCCGGCCACGTCCAGAGGAATCTCGGCGAGTAGGCCCGGCCGCACATCGAGTAGTTGCCGGCGCCGAACGACCCGCCGATGACGACGGTGAGCTTCGGCACCCGCGTGGTGGCCACGGCGGTGACCATCTTCGCGCCGTCCTTCGCGATGCCGCCGGCTTCGGCGTCGCGGCCGACCATGAAGCCCGAGATGTTCTGCAGGAACAGCAGGGGAACCCCCCGCTGGTCGCACAGCTCGATGAAGTGGGCGCCCTTGAGCGCGGACTCCCCGAAGAGCACGCCGTTGTTCGCGACGATGCCCACGGGGTGGCCGTGGACGCGGGCGAACCCGGTGACGAGCGTGTCGCCGTACTCGCGCTTGAACTCGTGCAGCTCGCTGCCGTCGACGAGGCGCGCGATCACCTCGCGCACGTCGTAGGGCTGGTTCACGTCGACGGGCACGACGCCGTACAGGTCGGCGGGGTCGACGGCCGGTTCTCGAGCCGGCAGCACCTCCCACGCGGGCGCCGGCGGGGCGGGCAGGGTCGCGACGATGTCGCGCACGATCTCGAGCGCGTGCTCGTCGTCCTCGGCGAGATGGTCGACCACCCCCGAGCGACGCGCGTGGAGCTCTCCCCCGCCCAGCTCCTCGGCCGTGACGACCTCGCCGATCGCGGCCTTCACCAGCGGCGGCCCGCCGAGGAAGATGGTGCCCTGATCGCGCACGATGACCGTCTCGTCGCTCATGGCGGGCACATACGCCCCGCCGGCCGTGCACGAGCCGAGCACCGCGGCGATCTGCGGGATGCCGGCGGCGGACAGCCGCGCCTGGTGGAAGAAGATGCGGCCGAAGTGGTCGCGGTCGGGGAACACCTCGTCCTGCATCGGCAGGAAGGCGCCGCCCGAGTCGACGAGGTAGATGCACGGCAGGCGGTTCTCGAGGGCGATCTCCTGTGCACGCAGGTGCTTCTTGACGGTCAGCGGGTAGTACGTGCCGCCCTTCACCGTGGCGTCGTTGCACACCACCATCACCTGCCGGCCGTGCACCAGGCCGATCCCCGCGATGACGCCCGCCGCCGGCGCCTCGCCGCCGTAGAGCCCCTCGGCGGCGAGCGGCGCGATCTCGACGAAGGGACTCCCCTCGTCGAGGAGCCGCACGACCCGGTCGCGCGGCAGCAGCTTGCCGCGTGCGACGTGACGCTCGCGGGAGGCGACGGGGCCGCCGAGAGACACCTCGGCCAGGCGCGCGCGCAGCCGCTCGGCCAGTTCGCGCTGCCCGTCGCGGGTGCGCGTGAACGCCTCGTCGTGCACCGCTGCCGTGCTCAGCACGCTCATCCGTCCACCCCGCGTCATCTCCGTCGACGTCACGATCGGATCACGTCCGTTGTCGGGACGCGACCGCATTGGTTAGTGTTCACTAACTGAGGTTTAGGTTAGCGAGCCTTAACTGAATTCACAAGCCCCCAACGGATCCACGGGCGGAGTACGGAAATGACAAGCGGTGTCACCGATCGCGAACGGGCGAAGGCCGACCGGCACGCGGCGATCCTCCACGAGGCGGCCGCCCTCTTCGCCGAGCGCGGGTTCAGCGGGGTCAGCTTGGAAGACATCGGCGGCGCCGTCGGCGTCAGCGGCCCGGCGCTCTACCGCCATTTCGCCAACAAGCAGGCGCTGCTGGGCGCCATCCTGGTCGAGGTCAGCGAGCGGCTCCTGACGGGCGGCCGTGCGGTGCTCGCCGCACACGACGACGCCCGCACCCAGCTCGAGTCGATCATCGCCTTCCACGTCGAGTTCGCCCTGAACGACGCCGACGTCATCCGCGTGCAGGACCGCGACCTCGCGAGCCTCAGCGACGACGATCGCCGCACGGTGCGACGCCTGCAGCGCGAGTACGTCGAGGTCTGGATCGCCATCCTCGCCGCGGTCCACCCCGACCGCGACGAGGACGACCTGCGGGTGCGCGCCCACGCGTGCTTCGGTCTCATCAACTCCACGCCCTACACCGTGCGGGCTTCCCGCTCGCGCCCCGGCGAGCGGGACGTGCGCGGGATCCTGCAGTCGATGGCCCGCGCCTCTCTCACCGCCTGACCGCAGGCGAGGGCCTAGTCTGGACGCACCATGACGGGGCATGGCCGACACGACGACGCCGAGGCGTGGCGCGTCGAGGGCAACGACACGCCTGCCCCGTCGCGTGCGCCCGCGCCGGTCGATGCGAGCTCGCGGCGGGACTTCCTCAAGCTCGGCGGCCTCGCCACCGCGGGGCTCGTCGTGGGCGGCGCGGTCGGCGCCGCGGCCGGTGCGACCATCGGGCACACGATCGGATACCGCGAAGGGTCGGTCGATTTCGGGGCGGTGCCGCCGCGGTCCGAGCCGGGCTTCGACCACGTCGTCGTGCTGATGGGCGAGAACCGATCGTTCGACAATCTCCTGGGCTGGCTCTACACGCCGGAGACCCTGCCCGAGGGCGCGACGTTCGACGGGCTCGCATTCGGCGACTACGCCAATACGGCGCCCTCCGGCGAGCGCGTCGCCGTCCACGCCTACTCGGGCCCCACCGACGACGTCATGGCGCGCCCCGACCCCGATCCCGGCGAGGAGTTTCCGCATGTCAACACGCAGCTGTTCGGCGTGGTCGACCCGGGGCACAACGCCGCGAGCCAGGTCGGCGACATGGCCGCGCCGTTCAACGCCCCGCCGTCCGGC
Source organism: Microbacterium sp. M3 (assembly GCF_033548675.1). Classification (NCBI taxonomy): domain Bacteria; kingdom Bacillati; phylum Actinomycetota; class Actinomycetes; order Micrococcales; family Microbacteriaceae; genus Microbacterium; species Microbacterium sp. M3. Next base: position 227,569 of record NZ_JAWTZT010000002.1, on the reverse strand, counting down.
ACTGCCGCAACGATGGACGGCTTCCTCCACGACTACTGGAACAACCTGACGCGTCTGCGCCACGGCGAAGAACCCACGATCGACGAGGCGTCGCACATCATGGGCGGATTCTCCCCCGAGCAGCTCCCGGTGCTCTCGACGCTCGCGAAGGGATTCGCGGTGTTCGACGCGTGGTTCGCAGCCGTGCCGTCGCAGACGTACTGCAACAGGTCGTTCTTCCACGCGTCGACTTCGCACGGCTTCGTCACCAACAAGCACGGCGGCGGCTACGACAAGTGGCTCGACGCGGCGCCGGTGCCCACGATCTTCAACCGCCTCGAGGAGGCCGGCGTCCCGTGGAAGGTGTACTTCGACGAGATGCAATTGGTCTCGCTCACCGGCATCCTGCACGCGCCGGTGCTGGAGAAATACTGGCGTACGCGGCGCTTCGGGCACATGAGCGAGTTCTTCGAAGACGCGAAGGCGGGAACGCTCCCGGCCTACGCGTTCATCGAGCCGCGGCTGGTGTACAACCACAACGACTTCCACCCGCCGTTCGGCGCACTGCGCGAGAGCGACGTCGACGGCTCGGTCGTGGTGGACTCCGCCGTTTCTGATGTGCGCGCGGGCGAGAAGCTCGTCGCCGACGTCTACGACGCCATCAAGGCGAGCGCGACGCCCGACGGATCGAATGCCATGAACACGCTGCTGCTCATCACCTTCGATGAGCACGGCGGGACATACGACCATGTGCCCCCGCCGGCCGCGACGCCGCCCGTCGCCGACGACGAGCCGGGCGAGATGGGCTTCGCGTTCGACCGCCTCGGAGTGCGCGTTCCGACGATCGCGGTGTCGGCCTACACGCGCGCGGGCACCATCGTGCACGACGAGATGCATCATGCCGCCGTCGCCGCGACGCTCGCCCGGCTCCACGGTCTGCGACCGCTGACGCGGCGCGATGCCGAGGCCTGTGACCTGTTCTCGGTCGTGAACCTCGACACTCCCCGCGACCCCGCGACGTGGCCCGTGGTGCACCCGATGTACGTGCCACCCAACCCCGCCGAGGACCACCTGCCCGATCTCAAGGACGGTCCCCATAAGGACAAGCCGCTCAGCCCGCCCGGGCGGGGACTGCTGGGACTCCTCCAAGCACGGTACGCCGCACCTGGCTCGCCGGAGCCCGAGACGTACGCCGAGGCGTACGACGTCCTGCAGAAGCACGGGCTCGGGCTGTTCTACCCGAAGAAGGACTGACCGGCCGACCGTCGCGGGCCGGCCGGTCAGTGAGCTCCTCACCGGAGCAGCATCGCCCTCCCGGGCTCGCGCAGGATGTCGGCGACGTCCACGAGGAACCGCGATCCCTGCTCGCCGTCGACCAGACGGTGGTCGAACGAGAGCGCGAGGGTCATCACGTCGCGCAGCGCGATCTCGCCGCGGTGCTCCCACGGCTGGCGCCGGACGGCGCCGAGGGCCAGGATGCCGGCTTCGCCCGGGTTGATGATGGGTGTGCCCGCGTCGACACCGAAGACACCCACGTTGGTGATCGAGAAGGTGCCGCCCATCATGTCGGCCGGAGGCGTCTTGCCCGATCGGGCGGTCTCGGCGAGCGCGCGGATCGCATCGGCGAGCTCGACCAGCGTGAGCTCCTGGGCGTCGCGGATGTTCGGCACCACGAGGCCGCGCCCGGTCGCCGCCGCGATCCCGAGGTTGACGTAGTGATGCTCGACGATCTCCCCCGCGTCGTCGTCCCACTTCGAGTTGAGCCCGGGGTGGCGCCCGAGGGCGAGGCAGACGGCCTTGGCGGCGACCGCCATGATCCCGATCCGGTGCTCCTGCAGTCCGCGGTCCGCCTTGAGCGACGCGATCAGCTCGTTCGTGGCGGTGACGTCGACGGTGAGGAAGGTCGTGACGTGCGGCGCGGTGAAGGCGCTGCGCACCATCGCCTCGGCGGTGAGCCGGCGCACCCCGCGGATGGGCGTGCGCGTGGTGCGGTCGCCCGCGGCGCCCGTGCGGGGCATCTCGAACTCCTCCGCCGGCTCGGCCGGGGCGAGGGCGGCAGCCATCGCACCGGTGCGCGCCGCGTACGCCTCCACGTCGGCGCGCGTGATCACGCCCGACGCGCCCGTCGCCTCGACGAGGGCGAGGTCGATGCCGAGCTGCTTCGCGAACTTGCGCACCGGCGGCGTGGAGCGCGGCCGCTCGACCGGCCGCTCGACGTCGCCGAGCTGGATCGCGTCGTGCGGGGCGGCTTCGAGCACCGCGGTGTCGGATGCCGCGGCCACGGTGCCCGCCACGCGCGCCCGGCGCTGCGGTCGGGCCGCGCCGCGCGGGGCGGCACCGTACCCGACGAGGTTTGGCTGGGCCTGCTCGCCCCGGGCCTGGTCGCCGGGTTCGGATGCCTCGGCCGCGGGTGCTGCGGCCGCGGTCTGCGCCGGGGCGGCCGCAGCGGGCCGGGGTGCGGCATCCGTCTGTCCGGTGTCGAACGAGATCAGCACCGAGCCGACCGCGACGACGTCGCCCGCCTGCGCGTGCAGCGCCGTCACCGTGCCGGCGTGCGGCGACGGGAGCTCGACGACGGCCTTCGCCGTCTCGACCTCGGCGATCGTCTGGTTGAGGGTGACGGTGTCGCCCACGGCGACCATCCACTGGACGAGCTCGGCTTCGGGCAGGCCCTCGCCGAGGTCCGGGAGTCGGAAGTCCTGGCTCACTCGAAGACCCCCGTCAGGCTGTTCGGCTTGTCCATGACGCGGTCGACGGCGTCGAGGATGCGGTCGAGGTCGGGCAGGTGGTGCTTCTCGAGCTTCGCCGGCGGGTACGGGATGTCGTGCCCTGTCACGCGCTGCGGCGCCGCCTCGAGGTAGTGGAAGCAGCGCTCGGTGACGCTGGCGATCAGCTCCGCCCCCACACCTGCCTCGCGGGCCGCCTCGTGCGTGACCACGACGCGCCCCGTCTTGCGGACGGACGCGGTGACGGTGCGGTAGTCCACCGGCGAGATCGAGCGCAGGTCGATGACCTCGATCGAGACGCCGTCGTCCTCGGCGGCGGTCGCGGCATCCATCGCCGTCGCCACCTGCGCGCCATAGGTGAGCAGCGTGACGTCGCTCCCCTCGCGGGCCACCCGGGCGAGACCCATCGGCGGTGCGTCGGCGAGCTGGACGTCGAGGTCGACCTCGCCCTTGGTGTGGTAGAGCCGCTTGGGCTCGAAGTAGACCACGGGATCGTCGGACGCGATCGCCTGACGCAGCATGACGTACGCGTCCTGGGGGTTCGACACCGCGATCACCCGGAGGCCCGAGGTGTGCACGAAGTAGGCCTCGGGCGACTCGGAGTGGTGCTCGGCGGCGCCGACGCCGCCGGCCCACGGGATGCGGATCGTGAGGGGCATCTTGACGTTGCCGCGCGTGCGGTAGTGGAGCTTGGCGACCTGGCAGACGATCTGGTCGAAGGCCGGGTACACGAATCCGTCGAACTGGATCTCGATCACGGGGCGGTACCCGCGGAAGGCCAGGCCCACCGCGGTGCCCATGATCCCGGCCTCGGCCAGCGGCGTGTCGACGACGCGCTGGGCGCCGAACTCGGCCTGCAACCCGTCGGTGATGCGGAACACGCCGCCGAGCTTGCCGATGTCCTCGCCCATGACGAGCACCTTGTCGTCGTCGGCCATCGCGCGGCGGAGACCCTCGTTGATGGCCTTGGCCATCGTGAGCTGCGTCATCGCCCTGCCTCCTCGGCCGCGAACCCGTCGAGATATGCCGAGAACCACTCGCGCTGCTCGTCGATGCCCGAGTGGGGCTCGGCGTAGACGTTGTCGAGCACGGTGCGCGGATCGCGCGTCGTCGCGGTCATCGCCGCCTCGCGGACGCCCGCCGCGAGGGCGTCGGCATCCGCCTCGACACTCGCCGTGAACGCGTCGTCGAACTCGCCGAGCGAGCGGAGGAGGGCCTCCACACGCGCGATCGGGTCGCGCCGGCGCCACGCCTCGACCTCGCCCTTGTCGCGGTAGCGCGTGGGGTCGTCGGACGTCGTGTGCGGGCCCATGCGGTACGTCACCGCCTCGATGAAGGCCGGGCCGTTGCCGCGGCGGGCGTTGTCGATCGCCCAGCGCATGGCGGCGAGGCAGGCGAGGACGTCGTTGCCGTCGACCCGCATGCTCGGGATGCCGAATCCCGGCGCGCGGCCGGCGATCGGGAACTTCGCCTGGACGCTCACCGGCTCCGAGATCGCCCACTGGTTGTTCGTGCACACGAACACCACCGGGGCGCCGAACGACGAGGCGAACACCATGGCCTCGTTGACGTCGCCCTGGCTGGAGGCGCCGTCGCCGAAGTAGGCGGCCGAGACCTGGTCGGTGCCGTCGCGCTGGATGCCCATCGCGTAGCCGACCGCGTGCAGCGACTGCGCGCCGATGATGATCTGCTGCGTCGCGGTGTTGATGTCGTAGGGGTTGTAGGTCGAGTGCTCCTCGCCGCGCCACGCGAGCACGAAGTCGGCGGGCTTGCCGCCGCGGGCGTACACCACGCCGGTCTCGCGGTAGCTCGGGAAGGCGAAGTCGTCGGCGCGGAGCGCGCGGGCGGTGCCGATCTGCGTGGCCTCCTGCCCCTGGCACGGCGGCCACAGACCGAGCTGGCCCTGGCGCTGCAGCGCGACGCCCTCGGTGTCGATGCGGCGCAGCAGCACCATGTCGCGATACAGGCCCCGCAGCGCCGCGGCGTCGACGTCGGCCACCCAGCGGTCCAGTTCGGGGTCGGCGATCCGCTCGCCTTCGGGGCTCAGCAGTCGCGCGACATCGTCGATGTCGGTGGCGAGATCCGCTGTGGGGGTCAGGGTGTGCGTCATCGTCATCACTCCTCGTTGCGGGCCCCCTCGTGAGGGGCCGCTTCACGTGCGCCGGCCTCGTCGCCGACTGCTTCGAGGCTACGTCCGCATCGCACCTCGCTCAAGCATTCGAGCTCTGCTTGAGCATGTTGACAAATACGACACCCTCACACCGTGCTAACGTTTCGCACTATGAGTGCCCTCGATCATGTCGACCTGGAGCTGCTGGCCGCCCTGTCGGCCGACCCCCGCGCGACCGTCGTCGCACTCGCCGAACGACTCGGGCTGTCGCGCAACACGGTCCAGGCGCGCATGGCGCGACTCGAGCGCGCGGGTGTGTTCCTGTCGTACGAGCGGGCGATCTCGTCCGCCTCGCTCGGGTTCCCGATCGAGGCCTTCATCAGCGTCATCGTGCGCCAGGCCGACCTCCCCCGCATCGCCGTCGAGCTGGCCCGCGTGCCCGAGGTCGTGCAGGCGCACGGACTGTCGGGTCAGGTGGATCTGCTCGTCCGCGTCGCCTGCCGCGACACCCAGCACCTTTTCGACACCGACGCCCGCATCCTCGCGATCGAAGGTGTCGAGCGCACCGAGACCTCGCTCGTCATGGGCGAGGTCATCGCGCACCGCGTGACGCCGCTCATGGAGCTCGCGCGCCGGGAGTGACCGAGCTCAGGGGGCCGGCACGACCGGCGTCGCCGCCGCAGGGCCCTTCGGGTTGCCGGTCGACGCGGCATCCGCCCTCACCAGCACCACCCCGACGAGGATCAGCGCGCCGCCGACGAACTGGATCGGGGCGGGCACCTCGCTGAGGAAGATCCACGCGAACATGAGCGCGAACAGCACCTCCGACAGGCCGACGAACGACGCGACGCGGGAGCCGATGCGCGGCACCGCCATCACGCCGAACGCGTAGCCGAGCGTCGTGGCGATCGCCGCCACCCAGAGGAGCGGCATCCACCACGGCACCTCCGCGCCGGCGAGCACGACCGTCACCGCCGGCGCCTGGAACGGCAGGATGCCGGACAGGCACAGGACGCCCATGACGAGCGCGCCCGTCAGCAGGCCGCTCGCCGCCAGCGCGAGCGGAGGGAGGTCGTCGCCGGCCCGCTCCGAGATGACGAAGTAGGCGCACACGCACACCGCCGCCGCGAGAGCCAGGAGCGTGCCGATGAGGTCGAACGACGCACCCGAGATGTCGACGACGAGCACGAGTCCGATCATCGCGACGGCCGACCCCCACAGCACGAGGGCCGACGGCGCCTTGCGCGTGCGCACCCACACCGCCGCCACCAGCATCACCGGCGCCAGGTACTGGATGAGCAGGGCCACGGCCACCGGCATCCGCTGCATCGCCGAGAAGAAGAACAGCTGACATCCGAGCACCGGCATGAGCCCGAAGCCCACGATGAGACGCCAGTGGCGCCGCAGGAAGCCGCGCTGTCGCCGGATCGCGAGGAACAGCGCCGGCGAGAGCACCAGGCCGGCCACCGCCATGCGCACGAGCAGTGCGGCGCCGAGCGACCAGCCCGCTTCGAGCAGCGGCTTGACGAAGGGTCCGCTCGATGAGAACGCCAGCGCCGAGGCGACCCCCATGACCAGGCCGGTGGTGCGCCGGCGTGCATTCCCGAGCGAGACCGCACCGGTGATGATGGGGAGGGACGCGGTGGAGGCGGTCATGGGCGACATCCGACTGTCAGGGGTGAAGCGTGCTTACACTGGTGACAGTAGCGGACGGCTGTGTCAGGAGTCAATGTGGTTTTCATTCATGACACGGAGCAGAACCTCCGGGCCGCCTCGTACCTGGTGAACACGCTCCCCGGCTACGACGGCGAGGACGCCCTGACGACCCTCGACGACCTCGAGGACTACCTGCGCGTCAACCCGTACACCGGGGTGATCCGCCGCGACGAGACCGAGCTCTCGGCCCTGCGCGCGATCCGCCCGCGGCTGCGCGAGCTCTGGGAAGTCGACCGCGACGCCGCGGTGCCGCTCGTGAACGAGATGCTCCGCGACGGACGGGCGCTTCCCCGCCTGGTCATCCACGACGGCTTCGACTGGCACATCCACGCCACGAGCGACGACGCACCGCTGGCCACCCGTGTGCTGGTGGAGGCGGCCCTGGCCTTCGTCGACGTGATCCGCGCCGACGAGTACGAGCGGGTGCGCGTGTGCGCGGCCGACGACTGCGAGGGCGTCTACGTCGACTTCTCGAAGAACGGCTCGAAGCGCTACTGCGACACCGGCAACTGCGGCAACCGCATGAACGTCAACGCGTACCGTCGCCGGAAGGCCCGAGAAAGCGCGTGATCGCCTCCGCGGCGGCCGCCGGCGTCTCGTAGTGGATCAGGTGGCCGACGTCGGGGATCTCGACCAGTTGCACGTCGGGGAACATCGTGGCGAGCTCCCGCTCGGCCTCGATGGGCGTGATGTCGTCGCGCACCGCCGCGACCAGCAGCGTCGACTGCGCGATGCGCGGCGCGAAGGCGCGGACGTCGTTCGACACCGACGCGACGAAGGCGTCGTGCAGCACGTCGCGGTCCGAGAACCGCGAGAAGTAGGTGTCGTGCTGATCGTGGACGAATCGACGGATGCCGCGGTCCGAGGTCTTCGCCATCGACACGCTCATCACGCGCACGATCAGCCCGTTGCGCAGCAGCGCCTCCCCCAGGCGCTCCGGCAGCCGGGCCCCGAGCCAGTAGTAGAAGACCGCGAGCCGCGTGAGGATGCCGCGCGGCCCTTCCAGGGCGGGCGCGCCGATCGGGTTCACGAGGATCATGCGGGGCGTCGCGAGCCCGTCCGCCACCGCGGCCGAGACGACGATGGAGCCGAACGAGTGGCCGAGGATCACGGCGCCGGGGGCGACGGCCGCGGAGAAGGCGCGCAGCCAGTCCGCGTACAGCGCGAGATCGTGCCGGCGACCCGGGATCGGTGCCGTCTCGCCGAACCCCGGCAGGTCGGGTGAGATGACGCGCACCTCGGGGAGGTGCGCCACGACCGGCTCGAGCCCGTGGTGCTCGCCGCGGAAGCCGTGCACCGCGACGACCGTCGTGGCGGCATCCTCCGGTCCGTAGACCCAGTACGCCGTGACGCCGCCGAGCACCTCGGCCTCGCGCCGCTCGACCGGGATCCGGTCGAGACGGGAGGCGTAGGGATTGGGCGCGGTCACCCGTCGAGTCTACGAGGCCGGACCGGGGTCTGCCCGCGGGCGGAGTGCCTGCGCCGCGATGTCGGAGGAGACGCATACCGTGAGCGGCATGACACGTCCCCACCCCGCCCAGCTGCCGCTGTGGGACGTCCCCGAGTGGGTGCGCGTCGTGGGCGTGTTCGACCTCGAGACCACGGGCGTCGATGTCGCGGACGACCGCATCGTGACGGCGCACGTCGGACTGCTCGATGCCGCGGGCGACGTCATCCGCGCGCGCGACTGGCTCGCCGACCCCGGCGTGCCGATCCCCGACGGCGCCAGCGCCATCCACGGCATCACGACCGAGCATGCACGCCGCAACGGTCGTCCTGCCCGCGACGTCGTGGCCGAGGTGGTCGAGGCGGTGCGGGGGCTGCTCGATGCCGGGATCCCGGTCGTCGCGTACAACGCGCCGTTCGACTTCTCGATGCTGAAGTACGAGTCGCTTCGGCATGGGATCCCACCGATCGAGAACCCCTCGCCGGTGATCGACCCGCTCGTCGTCGACAAGGCCTACGACCGCTGGCGGAAGGGCAAGCGCACCCTCGAGGTGGTGGCAGCGCACTACGCCGTGCGCCTGGACGCCGCGCATCAGGCCTCCGCCGACGCCGTGGCCGCAGGCCGTGTGGCCCAGGCGCTCGCCGAGCGCTTCGCCCCCTGGCTGCCCCCGACCGTGCACGAACTCCACACGCGGCAGATCGGCTGGGCCCGCGCCCAGGCCGCGAGCCTCACCGAGTACTTCGTCGGGATCGGCAGGCTCGATCCCGACGACCGCCTGGACGGACGCTGGCCGATCCGCTGAACCGGCCCGCGGCGATTCCGGAGACGCGGAAGGCCCCGCCGAAGCGGGGCCTTCCGGGACGGACGCGGCGAAGCGCCGTCGAAGCGTACGGGCTCAGTTGGAGCTGCCGCCGAAGTTCTTGAAGCGCTGGTTGAACTTCTCGACGCGACCGGCCGAGTCCATGATGCGCTGCTTGCCCGTGTAGAACGGGTGCGAGGCGGACGAGATCTCGACGTCGATGACGGGGTACTCGACGCCGTCGAGCTCGACGGTCTTGTCGCTGGTCACCGTCGAACGGGTGAGGAAGGTCTCGCCCGAGCCGAGGTCGCGGAACACGACGGCCTGGTAGTCCGGGTGGATGTCAGTCTTCATGATGGTCCTTTGAGGATGGTGCCCTGGATTTTGCCAGGACGGTCAAAGTCTGGGGTGCGAACGCACCAAAGGTCGATTCTATCAGGCCGTGGCGCCGTCGCGGAATCGTCCCAGCTCAGTGGGCGGCGCGCGCCGCGAAGCGGCCGCCGTCCTCGGTGAGGCGGATCGGCACGCCGAAGGTGTCGGTCAGCGCCTCGGCGGTGAGCGTCTCGCGGATGGGACCGGATGCCACGGCCTGGCCGTCCCGCAGCAGCAGCACGTGCGTGAAGCCGACGGGGATCTCCTCGACGTGATGGGTCACCATGATCATCGCGGGCGTGGTGGGAGCCTGCGCGTAGCCGCCGAGGAGGATCAGCAGCTCCTCGCGTGCGCCGAGGTCGAGGCTCGCGGTCGGCTCGTCCAGCAGGAGCAGCTCGGGGTCGGTCATCACGGCCCGGGCGATCTGGACGCGCTTCTGCTCGCCGTCGCTCAGCGTGCCGAACGTGCGGTCGGCGAGGTGGTCGAGCTTCCACTCGGCGAGCACGCGGAGCGCGCGACGCTCGTCGATGTCCTCGTAGTCCTCGCGCCAGCGGCCGAGCACGGAGTAGGCGGCCGTCAGCACGACGTTGAGGACGGTCTCCTCCGGCGGGACGCGCCGCGCCATCGCCGACGAGGCGAACCCGATCCGCGGACGCAGCTCGAAGACGTCGGTGCGACCGAGCCGCTCCCCGAGGATCGTCACCGCCCCGGCGGTGGGGTGCAGCAGCGTGTCGGCCATCTGGAGCACCGTGGTCTTGCCGGCCCCGTTCGGGCCGAGGACGACCCAGCGCTCGTCGTCGCTGACGGTCCAGTCCAGGTGATCGACGATGTTCCGGGCGTTTCGGCGGACGACGACGTCGGAGAACTCGAGCACCTGGGGCATGCCGACAGCCTATCGGCCGCCGGCGGCCACCTCCGCGTAGAGCGCGGCCGTCTGGTCGGCGATGCGCTGCCAGCTGAAGTCCTCCGTCGCGCGCCGGCGCCCGGCCTCGCCGTACTCCCGCGCGCGGGCCGGATCGCTCACGACCTCGGTCAGCACGGCGGCGAGGTCGGCGACGAAGCGCTCGGGGTCGGTGGGCGTGCCCGTGCCGTCCTGCACCTGCTCGATCGGCACCAGGCGCCCTGTGACCCCGTCGACCACGACCTCGGGGATGCCGCCCGTCGCCGTGCCGACGACGGCAGCGCCGCACGCCATCGCCTCGAGGTTCACGATGCCGAGCGGCTCGTACACCGATGGGCAGACGAACGTCGTCGCGGCGCTCAGGATGGTGCACAGCTCGTGGCGCGAGAGCATGCGGTCGAGCCACACGACGCCCGCGCGGCTCTCCTGCAGGCCGCGCACCAGACCCTCGACCTCGGCCATGATCTGCGGCGTGTCGGGAGCTCCTGCGGCGAGGATCACCTGCACGTCGGCGGGCAGTCGCTCGGCCGCGCGCAGGAAGTAGGGCAGGCCCTTCTGGCGGGTGATGCGCCCGACGAAGACGACCGACGGCCTGGCCGGGTCGATCCCGAGCTCGGCGAGCAGCTCCGGGTCGTCGACGGGATGCCAGGCCTCGGCGTCGATGCCGTTGTAGATCACGCGGACGCGCTCCGGATCGAGCGCGGGATAGCTCCGCAGGATGTCGGTGCGCATGCCGTCGCTCACCGCCACGATCGCCGCCGCGCTCTCGTAGGCGGTCTTCTCGATCCAGCTCGACACGGCGTACCCGCCGCCCAGCTGCTCAGCCTTCCAGGGGCGCAGCGGCTCGAGGCTGTGAGCCGTGACGATGTGCGGGATGCCGTGCAGCAGCGATGCGAGATGCCCGGCGAAGTTCGCGTACCAGGTGTGGCTGTGCACCACGTCGGCGCCCGCGACGTCCGACACGATCTCGAGGTCGGTCCCGAGCGTCTGCACCGCGGCGTTGGCTGCGGCGAGCTCGGAGGGCACCCCGTACGACGTCGTGCCCTCCTCGTCGCGGTCGGCGCCGAAGGCCCGCACCCGCACGTCCATCGAGGACCGCAGCGCCTTCACCAGCTCGGTCACGTGCACACCGGCCCCACCGTAGATCTCGGGCGGATACTCCTTGGTCACGATGTCGACGCGCATGGCACGAAACCTATTACACGCAGGCGTCCGCGTGTAGCGGGTACCCGTAATCCACCGGCGGCCCTAGGGTGGGTGCCATGCCAGCAGCCCCCAAGGTCTTCGGAATCATCCTCGCCGGCGGCGAAGGGAAGCGGCTGATGCCCCTGACCGCGGATCGCGCCAAGCCCGCGGTGCCCTTCGGCGGTCAATACCGGCTCATCGACTTCGCGATCTCCAACCTCATCAACTCGGGGCTGCGGCAGATCGTCGTGCTGACGCAGTACAAGTCCCACAGCCTCGACCGCCACATCTCCCAGACGTGGCGGATGTCGGCGCTGCTGGACTCGTACGTGGCCTCCGTTCCCGCCCAGCAGCGCCTGGGCAAGCGGTGGTTCTCGGGGTCCGCCGACGCGATCCTGCAGAGCCTCAACCTGATCAACGACGAGCAGCCCGACATCGTCGTCGTGATCGGCGCCGACCACGTCTACCGCATGGACTTCCGGCAGATGCTCGCCGCGCACATCGAGTCCGGCGCGCGGGCCACGGTCGCCGGCATCCGTCAGCCCATCTCGCTGGCCAACCAGTTCGGGGTGATCGACGTCGACCCCGACGACCCGACGCGCATCCGCGAGTTCCTGGAGAAGCCGCAGAACGCCACGGGACTCGCCGACGCACCCGACCAGGTGCTGGCATCGATGGGCAACTACATCTTCGACGCGGAGGCGCTGATCGAGGCCGTCGAGTCCGACGGCGAGCTGCCCACCTCGAACCACGACATGGGCGGCGACATCGTGCCGTACTTCGTCGGGCGCGGCGAGGCGGGCGTCTACGACATGAACCGCAACGACGTCCCCGGGTCGACCGACCGCGACCGGTACTACTGGCGCGACGTCGGGACGATCGACTCGTTCTTCGACGCCCACCGCGATCTCATCTCGACCCTGCCGATCTTCAACCTGTACAACACCGACTGGCCGATCCACTCGCAGGCGGTCAACTCGCCGCCCGCGAAGTTCGTGCGCGACTCGGTGGGCCGCATCGGCAACGCGATCGACTCCATCGTGTCGCTCGGCTCGGTGCTGTCGGGCACGCATCTCGAGCGGAGCGTGGTGGGGCCCTGGACGCTCGCCGGCGGCGGCTCGACGATCACCGACTCGGTGCTCTTCGACTACGTCCACGTCGGCGCCGGGGCGCGGGTGCACCGGGCCATCCTCGACAAGAACGTCGTCCTCGAGGACGGCGCGACCGTCGGCGTCGACCGCGAGAAGGACCTCGCGCGCGGCTTCACCGTCACCGACAGCGGCATCACGGTCGTCGGCAAGGGGTTCCGCGTCGAACGGTGACGCACGGTCGGGCGCGGCCGCCGCGTCCGGCTAGCGTGGAGGCATGCCCGCGCCTGCCCGCTTCCTCGTCGTGCTCGACGCCGACTCCACGCTGATCCGCAACGAGGTCATCGAGCTGATCGCCGACGAGGCCGGGCGCGGGGCCGAGGTCGCGGCCGCCACCGAGGCCGCCATGCGCGGCGAGGTGGATTTCGCGACCAGCCTGCGCTCGCGCGTCGAGGCGCTGCGGGGCGTGCCCGTCGCCGCCTTCGCGCGCGTGCTGTCGCGCATCGAGCCGACGCCCGGGGTCCGCGAGCTGATCGACGAGGTGCACGCGCGCGGCGGTGCGGTCGGCGTGGTGTCGGGCGGATTCCACGAGATCCTCGACACCGTCGCCCCCGACCTCGGCGTCGACGTCTGGCGCGCGAACCGCCTGGCGACCGCCGAAGGCGCGCTGAGCGGTTCCGTCGACGGTGTGATCGTGGATGCCGCGGGCAAGGCCGCGGCGCTGGGCGAATGGGCGGCGGAGCGCGACGTGCCGCTCGCGCGCACCATCGCGATCGGCGACGGGGCGAACGACCTCGAGATGATGGCGGCCGCGGGCCTGGGCGTGGCCTTCAACGCCAAGCCGGCCGTGCGCGAACGCGCGGACGTCGTCGTGGGACCGGTGGATCTCGCCGAGGTCATCGCCCTGCTCCCCTGAGGGTCGAGAGTGTCGGCGGCCGGGCGTAGCGTCGGGGCATGCACATCATCCTCATTCCCGGACTCTGGCTGGATGCATCCTCCTGGGGTGAGGTGACCCCGGCGCTGGAGACGGGAGGCCATCGCACGCACCCGCTGACGATGCCCGGCGTCGGCGTCTCCGGTGCCGAATCCGCCGCGATCGGAATCGCCGAGTGGGTCGCCGCCGCCGTCGCCGAGATCGACCGGCTCGACGGACCGGTCGTGCTGGTCGGGCATTCCGGCGGCGGGAACGTCGCCTACGGCGCGCTCGACGCCCGGCCCGATCGCGTGCAGCGGATCGTCTTCCTCGACACCTTTCCCCCGGGCGAGGGCGGGTCGATCTCCGAGTTCCCCGTGGTGGACGGCGTGGTGCCGTTCCCGGGGTGGGACTTCTTCGACGAATCGGACGTCGCCGATCTCGACCCGCAGACCCGCACGGATGCGCAGTCGCGGGCGCGCTCGGTGCCCGAGCGGGTGCCGACCGATCCCATCCGGCTGACCGATGAGCGGCGCCGCGCCGTCCCGGCCACGATCATCACGGGCACCGTGTCGGCGGCGCAGATCCGCGAGATCATCGAGAAGGCGCCGCCGTGGGCCGCCGAACTCGCCGCGCTCGAGCAGCTCGACATCGTCGAACTCGGCTCGGAGGGCGATGCGACCGGTCATTGGCCGCAGTTCTCGCGCCCTGGCGCGGTCGCCGAGGCGATCCTGGCCACGATCGGCTGACGCGTCGTCCGGGCACGGGCGGCGCGACCGCAGGCAGCGGTCGCGGCGCCGTGCAGTGCCGGTCGTGAGCTGGTCAGTGCCCCATGCCGAGGCCGCCGTCGACCGGGATGACGGCGCCGGAGATGTAGGCGGCGTCGTCGGACGCGATCCACGCGACCACGCCGGCGACCTCGTCGGCGGTCGCGAAGCGCCCGGCCGGGATGTTCTTCTTGTACTCGGCCTGCGTGTCGGCCGACAGCTCCGCCGTCATGTCGGTCTCGATGAAGCCGGGGGCGACCACGTTCGCGGTGATGCCCCGCCCGCCGAGCTCGCGGGTGAGCGAACGCGCGAAGCCGACGAGGGCGCTCTTGGACGCGGCGTAGTTGATCTGGCCGGCCGACCCGTAGAGTCCGACGACGCTCGAGATCAGCACGACCCGGCCCCACTTGGCACGGAGCATGCCCTTGGACGCGCGCTTGACGACACGGAAGGCGCCACCGAGGTTCGTGGCCACCACGCTGTCGAAGTCGTCCTCGGTCATCCGCAGCAGGAGCGTGTCCTTGGTGATGCCGGCGTTCGCCACGACGATCTCCACGGGGCCCAGGGCGTTCTCGACCTCGGTGAAGGCCGCGTCGACGGCTGCGGCATCCGTCACATCGGCACGCACGGTGAGCGTGCCCGCCGGGCCCTCGCCCGAGCGTGCGGTCACGGCGACCCTGTATCCCGCGGCGACGAAGCGCTCCGCGATGGCGCGGCCGATGCCGCGGTTGCCGCCGGTGACGAGGACGACGCGATCGGTGGACATGAGTGACACTCCCGGTGGTGTGTGGTGGATCCGCACCAGCCTAGCGGCGCCCGCGTCGCCGTCCTTCGCCGGGGTTTGACAGCCTCGTGCGGCGCTGGGACGCTGTAGCCAGACATCGACGAAAGGGCCGCCGTGAGCGACACCACCCCCCAGAATCCCGCGCCGGAACAGGGCGCGTACCCGCCTGTTCCGCCGGCCCCCGCCACCCCGCCCGCATCGCCCGCTCAGGGCGCCTACCCGCCGCCGGCGCAGGGCGCCTATGCGCCGCCCGCGTACGGGGCCGCGCCCGCTGAGCCCGCCCCGCCCGCCTACGGCGCTCCGCCCGCGTACGGCAGCGCTCCGGCGTACGGCGCGGCCCCCGCCTACGGCGCCGCCCCCGCGTACGGTGCGGCACCCGGCTACGGCTACGGCGCGCCCGCCAAGACCAACACCCTCGCGATCGTGTCGCTCATCGCCTCGATCTCGAGCTTCGTGATCCTCCCCTTCATCGGTGCCGTCGTGGGCGTCATCACCGGCCACATGTCCCTCAAGCAGCTCAAGACGAGCGGCGAGCAGGGTCGCGGCATGGCTCTCGCCGGCACGATCGTGGGCTGGGTGGGGCTCGGCCTCTCCCTGCTGGGGATCATCCTCATCATCGTGGCCTTCGCCGCCTTCTGGTCGGCCGTCCCGTACGGCTACTACTCCTGAACCGGCCGCCCCGGGACACGCTCCCGGGGCGCCGCCGCGGTGCAACCGGCGTACCCTGGAAGCACCGTGAAGAGTTCCCACCACGCCCCTTCGGCGACGTCCCTGCCGCGTGCCCCGCGCGACGACGCCGTCGCGCGCTCTCGCCGCTACCTGGTGATGATGGGGATCCGCATCCTGTGCTTCATCCTCATGGTCGCGATCACGCCGTACGGCTGGTACACGTGGGTGCTGGGCGCCGCCGCGATCTTCCTGCCGTACATCGCCGTGGTGTCGGCGAATGTCGGGCAGGACGCGCGAGCCGGGCGCCGCGTGGACCCCGAGCGGGCCCTCCCGAGCGCACCTTCGACGCCCGTCGCTCCCCCGGCTCCTGAGACCACCGTGATCCGCCTCGAAGAGACGCGACCTTCGCTCGACCGCCGGCCGGACGAGGACGCATGAGCGACGACGCGAGCGGTCAGGTCGCCGACGCGATCTGCTCGCGGGCAGGATGCCGCGCAACCGCGCTGTGGCGCATCGACTGGCGCAACCCGAAGATCCACTCCGCCGACCGCCGCAAGACCTGGGTCGCGTGCGACGAGCACGTCGGCTATCTGCGCGAATTCCTGGCGGCGCGCGATTTCCCGGTGTCGGTCGCGCCGCTGGCCGCCGAGGAGGCGACCCGATGAGCGGGCGCTCTGTGAGCATGCAGCGGCTGCCTCGCGCCGGGCGGTGGGCCATCTACATCTCGCTCGCTGTGGTGTTCGCCATCGCCTGCGCGTTCCTGTCGAACTGGCAGTTCACCCGCAACGAGGACCGGTCGGCGCAGCTCGCGCTGGTCGAGCAGAACTACGACGCCGAGCCCGTCGCCCTCGCCGACGTCATGACCGCCGGAACCGACCTCGACCCGCAGGACGAGTGGCGGCCGGTCGTGCTGGAGGGCGAGTACCTCGCCGACGACCAGCTGCTCGTGCGCAACCGTCCCCACGGCGGCACCTCCGCGTTCGAAGTGCTCGTGCCTTTCCGGCTCGACGACGGGCGTGTGCTCCTGGTCGACCGCGGCTGGGTGCCGCCCGGCGACGACCAGCCCGAGCCCGACGCGGTGCCCGCTCCCCCCTCCGGTGAGGCGACCGTGGTGGTGCGGCTGCGACCGGCCGAGCCGGTGCCGTCGTCGGGGCGCTCCGCGCCCGAGGGGCAGGTGCCGACGATCAACCCCGGCCTCGTCGCGGAGTCGATCTCACCCGCGGCCGCTGCGGCGCTGGAGCGCAGCGCCTACGGGATCATGGTGAGCGAGGATCCCGCGCCGGCGGCCGCACCCAGCGCGCTGAAGGCGCCGTCGGAGGATCCCGGGCCCCACCTGTCGTACGCGATCCAGTGGATCCTCTTCGCGATCATGGGGTTCGTGTTCATCGCCTACGTGATCCGCACCGAGCGCCGGCATCGCCGCGAAGACGCGGAGGACGCCCGCGCCGCCGCGGAGTCGACGGATGCCGCAGCGTCGACGGATGCCGCGGCCCTCCCCCGCCCGCCCGCGCGGCGTCGCCGCGACCGGGACGCGGAGGACGAGGACGCCCTCATCGACGCCGCCGCGCGCTGACCCCGCGCCGGGAGATCTCGTCACGCAAGCGTGACCGGTTTCGATACGCCGCGGCTGAAGCCGCGGCTGCTCAACCGCCGGGAGATCTCGTCACGCGAGCGTGACGAGATCCGCGTAGTCGCGGCCCCAGATGTCCTCGACGCCGTCGGGCAGGATGAGGACGCGCTCGGGGTTGAGCGCCTCGACCGCGCCCTCGTCGTGCGAGACGAGCACGACGGCGCCCTCGTAGTGCGCGAGCGCTCCGAGGATCTCCTCGCGCGACGCGGGGTCGAGGTTGTTCGTGGGCTCGTCGAGCAGCAGCATGTTCGCCGACGACACCACGAGCGTCGCCAGCGACAGCCGGGTCTTCTCGCCGCCCGACAGCACGCCGGCGGGCTTCAGCACGTCGTCGCCCGTGAAGAGGAACGACCCGAGCACCTTGCGCGCCTCGGTCGCCGTGATGTCGGGGGCGGCCGACATCATGTTCTCCAGCACCGAGCGCGACACGTCGAGGTTCTCGTGCTCCTGGGCGTAGTAGCCGATCTTGAGCCCGTGGCCGGGCTCCAGCTGACCGGTGTCGGGCTGGTCGACACCGGCGAGGATCCGCAGCAGCGTCGTCTTGCCGGCGCCGTTGAGGCCGAGGATCACCACCTTCGAGCCGCGGTCGATCGCGAGATCGACGTCGGTGAAGATCTCGAGCGAGCCGTAGGACTTCGACAGTCCCGACGCCATCAGGGGCGTCTTGCCGCACGGCGCGGGCTTGGGGAACCGCAGCTTGGCCACGCGCTCCTCCTGGCGCACCTCGTCGAGGCCGGCGAGCATCTTCTCCGCGCGCGCCACCATCTGGTGCGCCGCGGCGGCCTTGGAGGCCTTCGCGCCGAAGCGTGCCGCCTGCTGCTGCAGGACGGTCGCCTTCTTCTCGACGTTGGCGCGCTCCTTCTTGCGGCGCTCCTCGTCGGCCACCCGCTGGCGCAGGTAGTTCTTCCAGTTCATGTTGTAGACGTCGATCACCTGGCGGTTCGCGTCGAGGTAGAACACGCGGTTGACGGTCTCACCGACGAGCTCCACGTCGTGCGAGATCACGATGAGCCCGCCCTTGTAGCCCTTCAGGAACTCGCGCAGCCACACGACGCTGTCGGCGTCGAGGTGGTTGGTGGGCTCGTCGAGGATCATCGTCTGGGCGTCCGAGAAGAGGATGCGGGCCAGCTCGATGCGCCGGCGCTGACCGCCCGAGAGCGTCTTCAGCGGCTGGTCGAGGATGCGGTCGGGAAGCGACAGGTTGTGCGCGATCGAGGCTGCTTCGGCCTCGGCCGCGTAGCCGCCGAGCGCCTCGAAGCGCTCGGTGAGGTTCGCGTACTTTCGCATGGCCTTCGCCGCGGCGGCCTCGTCGGCGTCACCCATCGCGAGCGACGCGTCGTGCATGCCGATGGCGAGCGTGCCGAGCCCGCGGGCGTCGAGGATCCGGGTTCGTGCGAGCATCTCGGGATCCCCCGAACGCGGGTCCTGCGGGAGGTAGCCCAGCTCGCCCGATCGCTCCACCTTGCCGTCGGCGGGGATGAGATCGCCCGCGAGCACCTTCGTCAGCGTCGTCTTGCCGGCACCGTTGCGGCCGACAAGCCCGATCTTGTCGCCGTCGGACACGCGGAAGGAGACGTCCGACATGAGCACGCGGGCGCCCACGCGGATCTCGAGATCGTGCACGGCGAGCACAGCGGATGTCCGTTCCGTCGATGGCGTATGGGGGTGGTGGCCGAGTGGCCAGCCACCCAGTATACGTGGCGGGCTCCCCCGCTCGCGGCCGGCGAATAGTCCCGCAGAGGGAGGCGATCGATACTGCGGAGGGATGCCGCGGCCCGCACGCCGCGCATACCGTTCCCGGGTGGAACTCCTCACCGACGTCCTGATGCAGGCGATCGCCTCACCCTGGCTCTACCTCGTGATGCTCGCCGTGGCGATCGTCGACGGCTTCTTCCCGCCCGTCCCCAGCGAGACGGTGCTGGTCGCCGCGGCGGCGGTGGCGGCATCCACCGGGGAGCCGAACCTCGCGGTGCTCGGGGCGGCCGCCGCCGTGGGCGCCGCCGTGGGCGACAACATCGCCTTCGCGCTCGGTCGCCGCACCGGAACCGACCGGTTCGCATGGATGCGCCGGCCGCGCGTCGCCGGTGCCTTCGACTGGGCGGGCGGCGCGCTGGAACGGCGGGGCGCGGGCCTCGTGATGGGCGCGCGGTTCGTGCCCGTCGGGCGCGTGGCCGTCAACCTGTCGGCCGGCGCGCTCGGCTACCCGTGGCGCCGGTTCGCCGGGCTCAGCGTCGCGGCCGGCATCTGCTGGGCCGTCTACAGCATCGCGATCGGCGTCCTCGCCGGTGCGTGGCTGAAGGACCAGCCGCTGCTGAGCGCGGGCCTCGGCATCGTGCTCGCCCTGTCGATCGGGCTCGTGATCGACCGCGTCGTGGCCTTGCGCGCACGCCGGGCCTCGGCATCCCCCGACTCGCCCTCGCCTGACAGGATGACATCGTGCACGACACCGCCCCGCCCCCGCCCGCTGTGACGTCGCGGCGCCGGCCGAGCACGCACACGGTCGCGTTCGCCGCGCTCGCGCTCGCGGCGGTCGTGCTCTTCTCGGTGCTCGTGCCGGTGCTGATCGCGCTGTACGCGCAGCCCCCGGCCTTCGCCTTCCTGTTCGGCGCGCTGCTGTGCGCGGCCCCGGTGGTGGCCGTGCGGTACCCCCGGTGGGCGACGGCGATCTTCGTCGGGTCCGCCGCCGCTCTCCCCCTGCCGGCCCTGCTCACCGCCGGCACCGTGTGGCCGTGGCCGTGGTCGGTCCCGGCGATGATCGTCTTCATCCTGCTGGTGGGCGTACTGGCCGTGCTGCACGGCTGGCGCATCGCGATCGTCGCCTGGCTCCTCGGCATCGTCGTGACGCTCGCCGTGGTGATCGTGCTCGCGCCGACGGTGCCGGTCGCCGCCGGCATCGTGAACCTCGTCATCGTCACGTCGATCTCCGGTGCGGCACTCCTTGTCGCCGTGCTGCTCGCGAGCCGGCTGCGGATCGGGGCCGAGCTCACGCGCGAGCGCGAGCTCACCGCGCTCGAGCAGTCCCGGCGCGTGCTGATCGAGGAGCGTGCGCGCATCGCGCGGGAGCTGCACGACGTCGTGGCGCACGGCATGTCGCTCATCCAGGTGCAGGCGTCGACCGCGCGCTACCGCGTTCCCGGGCTCTCCGCCGAGACCCTCCACGAGTTCGACGAGATCGCGCAGACCGCCCGCACGGGTCTCACCGAGATGCGGCGCCTGCTGGGCGTGCTGCGCACCGATGACCACGAGGCCGATCTGGCGCCACAGCAGGGCGTCCGCGACATCGGCGACCTCGTCGAGGCGATGCGCCGCGCCGGGGCCGACATCCACGCGCAGCTTCTCACTCGGTCTGAGGACGTGCCGGCCGCCGTCGACGTCACGGCGTTCCGCATCGTCCAGGAGTCGCTGAGCAACGCGGCGCGCCACGCCCCGCAGGCACCCGTGACGCTCGTCGTCGAGCGGGACGGCGACGCGCTGCGCCTGCGGATCCGCAACGCCGCGTCCTCATCTCCCACCGCGGCCCCGACGGCTTCGCGCGGCCACGGGCTTCTCGGCATGCGCGAGCGCGCCGCGCTCGTGGGCGGTACCGTGAGCGCGGGACCCGACTCCGACGGCGGGTGGACGGTTCAGGCCGTGCTGCCGCTGGTGCCGGACGGCCCCGACGCGCCGCCGGTCACCGGCCCCGACTCCCGTGGAGCAGCAGCATGACGATCAGCGTCCTCGTCGCCGACGATCAGGCCATGGTGCGCGCCGGATTCGCCGCGCTGCTGGACGCGCAGGACGACGTCCGCGTCGTCGGGCAGGCGTCCGACGGCGCCGAAGCGGTGGCGCTCTCGGCGCGCCTGAACCCCGACGTCGTCCTCATGGACGTGCGCATGCCGGAACTCGACGGCATCGCCGCGACCCGCCGCATCCTCGGGCCGAGCTATCCGGCCGCACACCTGCCGCGCATCCTGATGCTCACCACGTTCGACATCGACGACTACGTCTACGACGCGCTCGAGGCGGGTGCGAGCGGCTTCCTCCTCAAGGACGCCCTCCCCGACGACCTCGTGCACGCGGTGCGCGTCGTGGCCGCCGGCGACGCGCTGCTCGCACCGAGCGTCACCCGCCGCATGATCGAGCACTTCGCCGCCCGCCGCCCGCGCGCCGGCCGGGCGACGGCGGTGCTCCGCGAGCTCACCGAGCGCGAGCGCGAGGTGCTCACGCTCATCGGACGTGGCCGGTCCAATGCCGAGATCGCGGCCGAGCTGTTCATCTCGGAGCAGACCGTCAAGACGCACGTCGGCAAAGTGCTCGCCAAGCTCGGCGCCCGCGATCGCGTGCAGGCGGTCATCTTCGCGTACGACGCCGGACTGGTCGAGCCGGCCGCCTGATCCCTCCACGGGGTGAGTCCACGACCACCCCACGGGGCGATGCTCTCGCACGCAGCGCGTCCATAGCCTTCCGGGGACCGACCCCGAGGAGGACCCATGACCGCCGTCGTCGCCGCAGCCGCGGCATCCCCGACCCGCTCACCCGGCCGCGACCGCGCCGTCGATCTCGTCCGCGTGTTCTGCGTCATCGGCGTGGTCGTGCTGCACGCGATCATGGTCGGCGTGACCGTCACCGGGTCCGGACCCTCGTTCGTGAACGCGAGCGACGGCACCGCCTGGATCGTGCCGGTGAGCTGGGCGCTGCAGGTGATGCCCCTCTTCTTCATCGTCGGCGGCTTCGCCGGCGCCACCGCGTTCCGCCGCTCCCGCGCGCGAGGCGGCGCCGCTGCCCGGTTCGTCGCGGGGCGGGTCCATCGGCTCCTGCTCCCCGCAGCGGTCACGGTCGGCGTGGCCGGAGCGCTGCTGGGGCTGCTCGCCGCCGCGGGGATCCCGGCGGATCTCGTCGCGCTCGCCGGGTTCCGGTTCGCGCAGCCGCTGTGGTTCCTGGGCGTCTTCCTCGTCTGCCAGGCGCTCCTCCCGGCGCTGCTGCGGTGCCACGAGCGCGCACCGCTGCGCACACTGGGCGTGCTGGCGCTCCTGGCGGGTGCCGTCGACGTCGTACGCCTCGCGACCGGCATCGACGGGATCGGCTTCCTCAACCTCGCCTTCGTGTGGCTGACACTGCAGCAGGTCGGCTTCTTCCTCGCCGACGGCCGGATCGACGCCCTCTCGCGCCGCTCCCGCGCCGGGGCGGCGGCCGCGGCGGTGGCGCTGCTGGCCGTCTCGTTCGCGAGCGGCCTCCACTCCCCCGATCTCGTCGCCAACATCAACCCGCCCACCACGGCGCTGCTGCTCGTCGGCGTGGTCCACGTCGCACTCTTCTCGCTCGTGCGCGCCCCGCTCGAGCGCCTGGCCGCGCGGCCGGGCCCGGCGCGCCTGGTCGACTTCGCGACGCCCCGGGCGATGACGGTGTACCTGTGGCACATGCCGGTGCTGCTCGCGCTGGCCGGGCTCTCGGCTGCGGCATCGATGCTGGCCGGGATGCCGCTGCCCGAGGTGAACGGCGCCGGGTGGTGGGTCAGTCGCCCGCTCTGGCTCGCGCTCGCGCTGGCGGCCACGGCGGCGGTCGCGGTGCCGCTCTCGCGCATCGAGGCGCGGCCGGCGCCGGCCGGGACCTCGTCGACGACGCGGGTGGCCGTCGCGGTCACGACGGGCACCGCGGGCGTGGCGCTGCTGCTCGTGGTGGGCACCTCCCCGGTGACCGCCGTGGCAGCGGTGACCGCGTTCGCCGTCGCGCTCCGCCTGGCGCGCACGCCGCTCCCGCACCCGCGCCCCGGCTCGCACTCGCTCGCCGCCCCCGCCCTCGCGTGAACGGCCGCTCCGCACACCCCTCTGGTGGGCGCGGCGTTGGCGGACTCGAACAGCCGAAGACGAGATCATTGGTGGACGCCGTCCAAGTAGGCCGTCACGACGCCCCCTAGGCTGAGTGCCATGTCATCCATCGCCGCCGCCCCGTCAGCCACCGCAGGCCACCGTCGCGTGCTCGCCGACGTCATCGCCCGCCCGTCCAGCCGCGCACGCGCCTTCGCCCTCGATGCCGGTCTCGTCATCGCCGGAGCCGCCGTCGTCGCGCTCCTCGCCCAGGTCGAGATCCCGCTGTGGCCGGTCCCCATCACGGGCCAGACCCTCGGCGTCATCGTCGTCGGCGCCGCGCTCGGCGCGTGGCGCGGCGCTGCCGCCCTCACCACGTACATGCTGGCGGGTCTGGCGGGGCTCCCCGTCTTCGCCGGGTTCACCGGCACGATCGCCGCGGTGGGCAAGCCCAGCTTCGGCTTCGTGATCGGCTTCATCGTCTCGGCGTTCGTCGCCGGCTGGTTCGCCGAGCGCGCGTGGGACCGCCGCCCGGCCCTGGCCTTCCTCGGCTTCGCGGCCGCGAGCGCCGTGCCGTTCCTCTTCGGCATCCCCTACATGGCGTTCATCCTCAACGTCGTGATGGGTCTGGACTACTCCTTCGCCGCGGTGCTCGAGGCGGGCCTCCTCCCGTTCATCGTGGGCGGTCTGATCAAGGCGGGCATCGCCGCCGCGATCATCCCGGGCGCGTGGGCGCTCGTGCGGAAGGCCGACCAGAGCAAGAGGTGAGCGGATGCCTCGGGACGAGGCATCCGGAATCGACGAAAGCCCCGGCCGGACGGCCGGGGCTTTCGCATGCGTGGAAGGGTCTCAGCCCTGGGCGGCCGCCGTCGCGGTGGCGAGCTGGGAGACGATCTCGGGCAGGATCCACGGGAGGGTCAGCGCGGTCGGCGAGATGGCCGCGACGTTCTCCTCGCCGACGATCGGCGCCACGGCACCCGACTGGACGGCGGGGATGAGCTGGGCGCGATCGGACGCGAGGAACTCGTCGAGGTCGGACTGCAGCTCGGCCTGCGTGAACAGCACGTCGGCGTCGACCTTGTCGAGGCTCTCGCTGCTGACCGTCGTGTAGAACGTCGACTCGCCGGTGTCGAGGGCGGTCACCGACTCGGCGCTGACGAAGCCGAGGTCCTCGAGGATCTCGACCCGGGGGTCGGCGGGCAGGTAGAGGTAGAAGGTGTCCACGTCGTCATCGGCGAACGCGATGGATGTGCCCTCGAACTCGGGGTGCTCGGTGGCCGCGTCCGCGATCTGCTGGTCGAGATCGGTGAGGATCTGCTCCGCCTCGGCCTCCAGGCCGAGCGCCTTGCCGGTGTCGGAGATGACGTCGCGCCACGGCGTCGACCAGAGCGCCTCCTCGGGGGCGACGACGGGGATGCCGGCACCCGTGACGGCGTCGTACTCCTCCTGGGTGAGGCCCGAGTACGAGGCCACGAGGACGTCGGGGTCGGTGGCGAGGAGCTCTTCGACCGAGAGCTCGAAGCTGGAGTTGTCCAGCAGCACGGGCTCTTCGCCGCCGAGCTCGTCGAGGGCCTCCTCGACCCACGGCGTGATGAGGTTGTCGCCGCCGCCGTACTCCGACGACGGAATGGCCACGGGCACGATGCCGAGCGCGAGCACGGCGTCCGTGGCACCCCAGCCCCACGTCGCGACGCGCTCCGGCGCCTCCTCGATCGTGGTCTCACCGTAGATGTGCTCGAACGTGACGGGGAACGCGTCGGACGAAGCGGTGGCGGCATCCGCCGCGTCGGACGATGCCGGTGCCGGCGTGCCGGCGCAGCCGGACAGCACGAGGCCTCCGGCGACCGCGAGCGCGGCGAGGGCGCCGAGGCGGGACGTGGGAACGGGCATGGGTCTTCCTTTCGGTCGCGTCAGGCCTCGTCCGCGGCGGCGTGGGCGCCACCGGGCACGGGGATGACGAGGGGGGTGGAGGTGAGGGGGTCGGGCATGACGAGCGCGTCGAGGTCGAACGCCTGCGAGACGACCTCGCGGGTCAGCACCTCGGCGGGTGCACCGTGGGCGACCACGCGGCCGCCGCTCATCACGATGAGGTCGTCGGCGTAGCGGGCCGCCAGGTTGAGCTCGTGGAGCACGACGACGATCGTGGTGCCGTCGGTGCGGTTGAGCGTGCGCAGCAGGTCGAGGACCTCGATCTGGTGGCTGAGGTCGAGGAACGTCGTGGGCTCGTCCAGCAGCAGCACCCGCGGCTCCTGGGCGAGCGCCATCGCGATCCAGACGCGCTGGCGCTGCCCACCGGAGAGGTCGCCGACCGCGCGATCGGCGAGTGCGACCACGCCGGTCTTGGCCATGGCGTCGTCCACGCGCGCCGTGTCGGCGGCGCTCCAGCGCTGGAAGACGCTGCGGTGCGGGTGACGGCCGCGTGAGACCAGCTCGGCGACGGTCAGCCCGTCGGGCGCGGTGGGATGCTGCGGCAGCAGGCCCACGCTCTGCGCGAAGCGCCTGCGGGGCAGCGTCGTGACGTCGACGCCGTCGAGCTCGACGGTCCCGGCCAGCGGGGCGTTCACGCGCGCGAGAACGCTCAGCAGCGTGGACTTGCCGCACGCGTTGGCGCCGATGATCATCGTGATGCGGCCCGGCGCGAAGTCGAGGTCGAGGTCCTCGATGACGCGGCGACCGGGATAGCCGGCGGCGAGTCCGCGTGCGCTCAGCCGCGGTGCGGGTGCGGAGGTCACAGGTTTCGTCCTTTCGACGTCGCGAGGAGCCACAGCAGGAACACCGCGCCGATGGCGCCGGTCACCACGCCGACGGGCACGGAGATGCCGGGGATGGCGAACTGGGCGATCAGGTCCGCCGCGGCCAACAGCGCGGCGCCGATCGCTGCACTGGTGCCCACGCCGATCGCGCCATGCCCGAGCAGCGGTCGCGCGATCGCCGGTGCGCAGAGGGCGATGAACGCGATCGGACCGACGAACGCGCAGGTGACGGCGGTCAGGACGACCGCGGTGAGCACGGTGACGAGGCGGACGGTCGAGGCGCGCACACCGAGCGAGGCCGCGGTCTGCGCCCCCATCTGCGTGATGGGGAGCCAGCGCGCGCACACGACGACCGCGGGGACCGCGAGCAGCACCACCGCCAGGACGGTCGCGACGTTCCACCACGGCGTCGAGGAGAGGCTGCCAGTGAGCCAGATGAGCGCCGCCTGCGCGAGCTCCACCTGGGCGCGGACCATCAGGTAGTTCGTGATCGCCACCGTGAGGAAGGCGACCCCGACGCCGGCGAGGATCAGCCGGTACCCGCCGTCGGCACGGTGCCGCCCCGCCAGAAGCAGGAAGGCCGCGACGACGATCCCGCCCGCGAACGCGGCGACAGCCAGCAGCGGACCGCCGATCCCCAGGACGAGGATGCCGAACACGGCGGCAGCGCCCGCGCCGCCGCTGATGCCGAGCAGGTCGGGGCTCGCCAGCGGATTGCCGAGCAGCGACTGCAGCAGGGCGCCGGCCGCGCCGAGTGCGGCACCGACGACGAGGGCCATCACCAGGCGCGGTGCGCGCACCTGGAACACGACGTACGACTGCAGCCGGTCTCCGCCGCCCCAGAGGGTGTTCCACAGGTCTGCGGGCGCGATCGGGTAGTCCCCGACCGAGAGCGACACCGTCGCGATCAGCGCGAGCGCCAGCAGCACCGCCGCGATGACGACGGTCCGCCGGCGGCGCACGCGCGCACGGATCTCGAGCACGGAAGCCGTCACAGCGTCACCCTCCCCGGCCGCAGGACGAGCGAGATGAGCACGGGGGCGCCGACGAACGCGACGACGAGACCCGCCTGCACCTCGCCGGGCGGGGCGATCACACGGCCGAGGACGTCGGCCGCGAGCAGCACGACCGCTCCGGCCGGCGCACCGATGGCGAGGAGCCAGCGGTAGTCGCCGCCCACGATCGCACGGAGCGCGTGGGGCACGAGCAGGCCGAGGAACACGATCGGCCCGGCGATCGCGGTGGCGCTGCCGCAGAGCAGCACCGTGGCGACGATGCCGAGCGTGCGCGTGCGGGCCACGCTGTGGCCGAGGCCGGTGGCCGTCTCGTCGCCGAGCGCGATGAGGTCGAGGCCGCGGGCGGAGCCGAAGGCGATCACGGCGCCGATGGCGATCGGCAGCACGACGACGGCGACGGTGTCGAGACCGCGCGTGGTGAGGCCGCCCACCTGCCAGTACCGGAACACGTCGAAGGCGGTGATGGAGGTGGTCAGCACGAGGGTCGTGACCGCCGTGAGGCCGGCGGTCACCGCGGCTCCGGTGAGGGCGAGCTTCGCCGGGCTCGAGCCGTCGGGGCCCCGGGTGCCGATCACGGCCACCACGATCGAGGCGATCGCCGCACCGGCGAAGGCGAACCACACGAAGCCCGACGGCGAGGTGATGCCCCACAGTGTGATGGCGGCGAGCACCGCCACCGACGCGCCGGCGTTGACCCCGAGCAGTCCGGGATCGGCGAGCGGGTTGCGCGTCAGGCCCTGCATGAGGGTGCCCGCGAGCGCGAGCGACGCCCCCGCGAGGATGCCGATGACGGTGCGCGGGATGCGCTGGGTGAGGACGACGCTGTGGTCGGCGAGCGACATGTCCGGACGCAGCAGCGCCTCGATCACCACCCCGGGAGCGACCGGCCGCGCGCCGATCATGAGGCTCACGACGACCATGATCAGCAGCAGCGCGATCGCGATGAGCATCAGGAGGAGCCCGCGCCGGTCGCGAGCGGTGCTCATTCCTGTCGCTCGGACTGACCGAGCCGCCAGTACCCCATGAAGGCCACGCGCTTGCGGTCGACCCCGCAACCCTGCACGAGGTGGCGGCGCAGGCCCTTGATCGTGGCCGCCTCACCGGCGATCCACGCGTAGAACTCCCCCTCCGAGTCGTCGGGGCTGTCCCACAGCAGATCGGTGTCGACGTCGACGTCGCTCAGCTCCTGGCGCCGGGGCGCCGCGGCGCGGGCCAGCACGTCGCCGGCGGTCGCCGTCCACGCCGTCACCGCTTCGGTGAGCGCAGCACCGTGGTCGCGGTCGTCGCGCGGCAGCCAGGTCACCCGGAACGAGTCGGGCACGTCGAGCGCCAGGGCGTCGGCGCCCGTGGGCACCTCGATGAACGCGTCCACGTCGTAGGACTCGTCCAGCGACTCCAGGATCGACCCGATCGCCGGCGCGGCGGTCTCGTCACCGGCGAGCATGACGCGCCCGGCGGTGCCGGGGTGCCAGTCGAGCCCGAGTCGGTAGCCCTCGCTGCGCTGGTCCGGTCCCACGATGACGATCTCCTGGCCCACGGCTGCGCGCTCGGCCCAGCTGCCCGCCGGTCCGGCGTCGTGGTGGACCACGAAGTCGACCAGCAGGCGGCGCGCCGCCGGGTCCACGCGACGGACGGTGTACGTGCGCAGGGGGCTGCGGATCTCGCTCGGGATCTCTCGCCATGCCGTGTACCAGTCGCCGGCGTCGATGCGATCGGGATCGTGCTGGCCGATGTCGCTGAGCGTCCCATCCGCCAGCGGCAGGATGAGCTTGAGTCGCTGGTCGAGGCCGGCCGTGCCGAAGACCTCGAAGTCGGGGCCGGTGAACGCGACCCGCACGAAGTGGGGCGAGAGCCGGTGCACGTCCGCCACTGTCGCGGCATAGGGGCGGTACGCGGGACGCGTGCTGACGGCACTCGAGGAGGTCACCCAGTAAGGATAGGCTTACCTCGCAGTCGACCCAAAATCGGGACCGTCATTGTGTGACGCTCCCCTGCCGCTCCGTTCGCGGCGCCTCGTGCGCGTGGCCGAGCCGCAGCCCGGGGATCAGGGCACCGACCGCCAGCAGCACAGCGATGCCGAACACGGCCGGGAATCCGGCATCCGTCCCCACCAGGGCCGTGAAGACGAGCCCCATCACCGCGATCGACGACGCCGACCCGACCGCGTCCGAGATCGACAGCGCCGAGGAGTTGAAGCCCTGGTTCTGCGGGGTCGAGTACGCGAGGGTGAGCACGGTGAGCCGCGGGTACATCAGGCCCATGCCGCCGCCCGCGAGCCCCCACCCGGCGACGAGCACCGCCGGGTGCAGTCCGAGCAGCGCGGTCGCGGCGGCCGCGACGAGCGCCCCGACCAGCAGCGCCGTGCCTGCGAGCGTGATGCGGGTGTTGCCGATGCGATCCCCGTAGCGCCCCTGCACGTCGGCGGCGGCCGCCCACGCGAGCGCAGCTGCAGTGAGGCCGAGTCCCGCCCAGGTCGGCGAGAACCCGTACCCGTCGATCAGGAGGTACGGCACGTAGATCTCGGCTCCGAACAGTGCGCCGGCGATGAGACCGCGCATCAGCACGACGCTCGGCAGGCCGCGCGCCGCCCGCAGCGTGCCGCGCGGCAGCAGCGGTCGCGACGCGAGGGCGATGACGACGACGGATGCCGCGACCGCCGCCCACGCCCAGCCCTCGAGCTCGCCGGCGAGGCTGAGGCCGAGTGCGCCGACCGCGACGGCGACCGCGCACGCCAGGCGCGGGGCGATCCGCGTCGTGGCCGGCTCGTCGGTGCGCAGCGGCAGCCCGTGGAGTCGCGCGATCACGAGGGCGAACGCGACCACGGTGAGCGCGGCCACGCCGAGAAAGACCCAGCGCCAGTGCAGGAACTCCGTGACCGCCCCGGCGAGGAACGGCCCGATGAGCGAGGGCACGACCCACGCGGCCGAGAACGCGGCGAACACGCGCCCGTGGAGCGCACTCGGGTACACCCGTGCGACCACGACGTACAGCGCCACCGTCTGGCCGCCGGTGCCGAGCCCCTGCACCAGCCGCCCCGCGACCAGCATCGGCATGGTGAGGGCGAGCCCGGCGATCAGCAGCCCGGCCACGAAGAGCACCACCGACGTCGTCAACGGGGCGAGCACTCCACCACGGTCGCACCACGCCCCCACCGCGACCATGCCGATGACGCTGGTCGCCAGCGTCCCGGCGAAGGCCACCGCGTAGAGGCGATCGCCGTCGAGGTCGGCGCTGACGACCGGCATCACCGTCGTGACGGCGAGCGACTGGATCGCGGCGAGGAAGATGAGCGCGACGGCGCCCACCGTCACCCAGACGAACCGCGCTCCCCAGACGCCCGAGGCTTCTGCGTCGACGGCGCTCCGGGAGGTCATCCGGCCAGGCTAACCCGTCCGCAGGTCGTCAGGGCGTCGGACAGCGCTCGCGCGGTCAGCCGCCGGCGAGAGCGCCGATCCGCTCCACGGCCTCGCGCAGCAGTCCGGGATCGCAGCCGAAGTTGATGCGGACGTGTCCGCGGCCCTCCGTGCCGAACAGCGGTCCGTGGTGCAGCGCCACCTTCGCCTCTCGCAGGACCTTGACGGCCGGATTGTCGCCCCACCCGTACGCGGAGAGGTCGACCCACGCGAGGAAGCCCGCGTCGGGCGGGAGATAGCGCGCCTGCGGCACGTGCT
Source organism: Microbacterium sp. M3 (assembly GCF_033548675.1). Lineage (NCBI taxonomy): Bacteria > Bacillati > Actinomycetota > Actinomycetes > Micrococcales > Microbacteriaceae > Microbacterium > Microbacterium sp. M3. The sequence continues at coordinate 197,260 of NZ_JAWTZT010000002.1, read as the reverse complement.
CGGCGAGCAGATCGGCCAGGAGAAGGCGGTTGGCGTCGAGGGCGGCCAGCAGGCTCTCGAGCCATTCGTCGCTCTCCGGCGAGTAGGCGGCGACGTTCGACAGTGCGCCGAACAGCCCCGTGCGCCACTCGACCTCCGCCGGCAGTGCCCGCAGCACCTTCGCCTGCGCCTCGCCACCGCCGACCATGACCGCGCACTTGAGTCCGGCCAGGTTGAACGTCTTGCTCGCGCTCGTCACCGCGTATCCGACGCGTCGCGCGGATTCCGAGGCGGCGAGAAACGGCGTGAACGGCGTCTGCCCGTAGGCGAGCGGTCCGTGGATCTCGTCGCTGACGACGGTGGCCTCGAAGCGCTGCGCGATGTCTGCCAGCGCGGCGAGCGTCTCGGCCGAGTGCACGGTGCCGGTCGGGTTGTGCGGATTGCACAGCAGCACCGCGCGGGCGCCGCCGGCGAGGGCCGCCTCCACGCCGAGGAGGTCGATCTCCCAGCCCGCCTCGCTCGCGACGAGGGGCACCCGCTCGACGACGCCGCCGGCCTCCTCCACGGTGTCGTAGAACGGCGGGTACACCGGGGGCATCACCACGACGCGTTCGCCGGGCTCGATGACGCGCCGCAGGATCTCGACGACGCCCATCATCACGTCCCCGGTCCACGACACGTGCGACGGGTCGACGGTCCAGCCCCACCGCCGCCCCGCGAAGCCGACGAAGGCCTCGCGCACGCCCGGGTCGGGCGGCGTGTAGCCGGTGTCGCCGAGCTCGACCGCGCGCGTCAGCACGCGGGTGACCGCGGGCGCCAGCGCGTAGTCCGTCTCGGCGACGAAGAAGGGCAGGACGTCCTCCCCGTACTTCCGCCACTTCGTGCTCGTACGCTGACGCAGCTCGTCGATGGAAAGGGCCTGCAGCGGGGTGACGGTGACGCTCACCCGAGAAGCCTAACGAGCGAGGTCGCGCCGCTGCCGTTGTGCGTCCCCGTATGAAGCGTCAGATGGCGAAGCCGAGGGCGCGCATCATGTCGCGCCCGTCGTCGGTGATCCGCTCCGGACCCCACGGCGGCATCCACACCCAGTTGATGCGGAACCGCTCCACGACCTCGTCCAGCGCCTGCGCGGTCTGCTCCTCGAGCACGTCGGTGAGCGGGCACCCCGCGGAGGTGAGGGTCATGTGGATGACCAGCGCGTCGTTCTCGTCGTCCCACGCGAGGTCGTAGATGAGGCCGAGGTCGACGACGTTGATCCCGAGCTCCGGGTCCATGACGTCCTTGAGAGCCTCGGTCACCTCGTCGTACTTCTCGGGGGTGAGCGTCGCCGTCATACGCCGATCCTACGCTTCGCTGCCCACGGGGGCGTCGGCCGGCTCCTCTTCGCCCTCGGGCAGGAAGCGGTCGTACCCCTCGTCCTCGAGGCGGTCGGCGAGCTCCGGGCCGCCCTCCTCGACGATGCGCCCGTTCACCATCACGTGAACGAAGTCCGGCGCGATGTAGCGCAGGATGCGGGTGTAGTGCGTGATGAGGAGCACACCGAGGTCGGTCTCGGCCTTGGCGCGGTTGACGCCCTCCGACACGATCTTCAGCGCGTCGACGTCCAGGCCCGAGTCGGTCTCGTCGAGCACGGCGATCTGCGGCTTGAGCAGCTCGAGCTGCAGGATCTCGTGGCGCTTCTTCTCGCCGCCCGAGAAGCCCTCGTTGACGTTGCGCTGCGCGAACTTCGGGTCCATGCGCAGGTTCTTCATCGAGGACTTGACGTCCTTGGTCCAGGTGCGGATCGAGGGCGCCTCGCCGTCGACGGCGGTCTTGGCGGTGCGCAGGAAGTTCGTCACCGTGACGCCGGGGATCTCGACCGGGTACTGCATCGCGAGGAAGAGTCCCGCGCGCGCCCGCTCGTCGACCGACATCTCGAGGACGTCCTCACCGTCGAGGGTGATGGAGCCGCTCGTCACGGTGTACTTCGGGTGACCGGCGATCGTGTACGCCAGCGTCGACTTGCCCGAGCCGTTGGGGCCCATGATGGCGTGGGTCTCGCCGGTGCGGATCGTGAGCGTCACACCGTTGAGGATCGGGGTGGTGCCGGCATCCGTCTCGACCGTCACGTGGAGGTCGCGGATCTCGAGGACAGACATGTGTTCAGTACCTTCTTCAGTTCACTTCGAGCTTGACGGCCGGGTCGATGAGCACGTCATCGCCGTCGACGGTGACCGCGAACACCGGAACCGGCTCGTACGCGGGGAGGTTGAGGGGCTTGCCGGTGCGGAGGGAGAACGCCGAGCCGTGCGCCCAGCACTCGAGCGACTCGCCGTCGACGAAGCCCTCCGAGAGCGAGATGTCGCCGTGCGTGCAGACGTCGCCGATCGCATGGACCTCGCCGTTCGAGTCGAGCACGACGGCGATCGCGACGCCGTCCACCTCGACCCGCCGGGCCTCGTCCTGCACGAGGTCGCTCAGGGCGCACACACGCTCCGCGGTCATCGGCCGGTCTCCTTCGCCAGTTCTTCCTCGATCGCGGCGAACAGCTCCGCCTCGAGGGCATCCACACCGATCTTCTGCACGATCTCGGCCAGGAAGCCGAGGACCACGAGGCGTCGCGCCTCATCCTCGCGGATGCCGCGCGCCTGCAGGTAGAACAGCTGCTCGTCGTCGAAGCGCCCGGTCGCGCTCGCGTGACCGGCGCCTCGGATGTCGCCCGTCTCGATCTCGAGGTTCGGGATCGACTCGGCGCGCGCACCGTCGGTGAGCACGAGATTGCGGTTGGCCTCGTACGAGTCGGTGCCCACGGCATCCGGTCCGATGAGGACGTCGCCGATCCAGACGCTCCGCGCGGCCTCGCCCTGCAGGGCGCCCTTGTAGAGAACGTCGCCGGAGGTCTCGGCGCCCTTGTGGTGCAGGTACACCTGGCTCTCGAGGTGCTGACCCGAATCGGAGTAGCTGAGGCCGTAGAGCTCGGCGCGCGATCCGGTGCCCGCGAGCTCGACGCTCGGGTTGACGCGGACCACTCCCCCGCCGAAGCTGACCACGACGTGCCGCAGGGTCGCGTCGCGCTCGACGCGTGCCTGATGGGATGCCGCGTGCACGGCGTCGTCGTCCCACTCCTGCACCGACACGAGCGTGAGATGGGCGCCCTCGCGCACGATGATCTCGACGTTCTGCGCGTGGTGCGCCGTGCCGGTGTGGCGGAAGACGATCGTCGCGTGCGAGTTCGGCTGCGCCTCGACGACCACGTGCGCGTGCGCCAGGCCGCCGGTGCCGGTGAGCGAGACGACGATCGGCTCGGCGTACTCGACGCCGGCCGGGATGCGCAGCAGCGGCGCCTCGGACTCCTGCTTCCAGGCGATGGCGCTCGGCAGGTCCTCGGGCCGGAAGACCTCGCCGCGCGGCGCCGAGCCGGCGGTGAGGCGCTCCTGCACGAGGCTGTCGGGCGCGTCGACGTCGACCTCGATCACGCCGTGGGGGCCGGCCTCGTCGGCGAAGAGGGGCTGGAGCTTCGCGATGGGCGTGTGCTTCCAGTTGACCTCGCGGCCGGTCGGCGCCTCGAAGGCGGCGGGGTCGAACGACCAGGAACGCTCGGAGCGGGTCTGCACGGGCACGAATGCACCGGCGCCATCGGAGTGGCCCTTCGCGCCGGGAATGGTGGGGGCCTCGGTGGTGGGGCTCATCTAGCCGACGGATCCTTCCATGCCCATCTCGATGAGCTTGTTGAGTTCGAGCGCGTACTCCATGGGCAGCTCGCGGGCGATGGGCTCGATGAAGCCGCGCACGATCATGGCCATGGCCTCGTCCTCGGGGAGGCCGCGGCTCATCAGATAGAAGAGCTGCTCCTCGCTGACCTTGGAGACCGTGGCCTCGTGGCCGAGCTGCACGTCGTCGACGCGGATGTCGATCGCCGGGTACGTGTCGGAGCGCGAGATTGTGTCGACCAGCAGCGCGTCACAGCGGACCGTGTTGGCGGAGTGGTGCGCGTTGGCGTCGACGCGGACCTCGCCGCGATAGCCGGCCCGACCGCCGCCGCGGGCGATCGACTTCGAGACGATCGACGACTGCGTGTACGGCGCCATGTGGATCATCTTCGCGCCGGCGTCCTGGTGCTGGCCCGGACCGGCGAAGGCGACCGAGAGCGTCTCGCCCTTGGCGTGCTCGCCCATCAGGAAGATCGACGGGTACTTCATCGTGACCTTCGAGCCGATGTTGCCGTCGATCCACTCCATCGTCGCGCCCTCGTGCGCCACGGCGCGCTTGGTGACGAGGTTGTAGACGTTGTTCGACCAGTTCTGGATCGTCGTGTAGCGCACGCGGGCGTTCTTCTTCACGATGATCTCGACGACGGCCGAGTGCAGCGAGTCGCTCTTGTAGATCGGCGCCGTGCAGCCCTCGATGTAGTGGACGTACGAGTCCTCGTCGGCGATGATCAGCGTCCGCTCGAACTGCCCCATGTTCTCGGTGTTGATGCGGAAGTACGCCTGCAGCGGGATCTCGACGTGCACGCCCTTCGGGACGTAGACGAACGAGCCGCCCGACCACACCGCCGTGTTGAGCGCGGCGAACTTGTTGTCGCCGGCGGGGATCACGGTGCCGAAGTACTCCTCGAAGAACTCGGGGTGCTCGCGCAGCGCGGTGTCGGTGTCCATGAAGATGACGCCCTGCTGCTCCAGATCCTCGCGGATTTGGTGGTACACGACCTCGGACTCGTACTGCGCGGCGACGCCCGCGACCAGACGCTGGCGCTCGGCCTCGGGGATGCCGAGCTTCTCGTACGTGTTGCGGATGTCTTCGGGCAGCTCTTCCCAGGAGCCGGCCTGCTTCTCCGTCGACCGCACGAAGTACTTGATGTTGTCGAAGTCGATCTCGCTGAGATCGGCGCCCCACGTGGGCATCGGCTTGCGCTCGAAGAGCTGCAGGCCCTTCAGCCGCGTCTTCAGCATCCATTCCGGCTCGGCCTTCAGCGCCGAGATGTCGCGCACCACGGCGTCGCTGAGACCCCGCTTCGCGCTCGCACCTGCGGCGTCGGCATCGTGCCAGCCGAACTCGTAGACACCCAGGCCTTCCAGCTCCGGGCGATCGATCAGCACATCAGACATCGTCACGTTCTCCTCCGGGTCCTGGCGGTGTGATCCGTCCCGGCATCCGAATTCTCCGGTGGAGATACCGGAGGGGGGATGCCGCTTCTCGGGCCCTCTCAAGCGGCGCCGACCATCGCGCCTAGAATGTCAGTGGTGCGCAGCGCGTGAGTGCGCGCGCAACCGACCCCTCGATTCTACAGGTTCCACCCCGGCACGGGCGCGCCGCGTCCGTCATATGCGGCGCTCGGAGCCTCTGCCAGGAGGCGAAGACCCGCATGTCCGCGCAACAGACCACGACCACCGACGCGAGCGTCTGGCAGCGCTTCTGGGCGTGGCTGCCCGATCACGTCGACCGGCGGATCCGCGTCTTCGCATGGCTGTCGTTCATCGCCGAGGTGACGATCATCGGCACCGGCGGCGCCGTGCGGCTCACGGGCTCCGGTCTCGGCTGCCCGACCTGGCCGCTGTGCACCCCCGAATCCCTGGTGCCCACTCCCGGGATCGACGAGGGCATCCACTCCCTCATCGAGTTCGGCAACCGGCTCATGACCGGGGTCGTGGGCCTCATCGCGCTCGCGGTGTGGATCCTCGTGCTGAAGCTCCGCAAGGAGCGGCGCGATCTCTACGTCCTCTCCGTCGTCGTGGTGGGCGGTGTCGCCGCGCAGGCGATCGTGGGCGGCATCACGGTGCTCACGGGGCTCAACCCGTTCATCGTCGGGTTCCACTACGTCTCGTCGCTGGCGCTGGTCTGCGTCACCGCGGCGTTCCTCGTGCGGATGTCGCAGCCTGCCGGGCCCTGTGCACTCCTCGTGCCGCGCTGGCACGCCGTGCTCGTCCACGTCACGAGCCTCGCGATGGCGCTGACCATCGCGTTCGGCGTGCTGACCACCGGCGCCGGCCCGCACTCGGGCGACGCCGAGGCGGGCCGCAACGGGTTCAACGCCGGGGTTCTCGAGCACGTCCACGCGTGGCCGGGGTATGCCCTCTTCGCCCTCACCGTGGTGCTGCTGATCGCGGGCTGGCGCGCCCGCGCGGCCGCACCCGCCCTGCTGCGCTGGACGCTGATCCTGCTCGCCGTCGAGCTGGTGCAGATCGCGGTGGGCCTGTACCAGGCGCGCAACGGCCTGCCCGAGCTCGCGGTGGGCGTGCACATGGTGCTCGCCGCCCTCGCGGCCGCCACCATGACCGTCGTGGTGCTGCAGCTGAAGGCGCCGGTCGCTGTCGCGACGGAGCGCGTCGCGCACAGCTGATCCATAGCAACCGGATTGGCGCCGCACGGGGTCTGGTGCGAGGGTGGATGCCGCGACCACCCGGGTCGCGCATCCGGAGGAGTGATCCACACATGCCCACCCGTCCCCGCCTTATCAGCAGCATCCCGTTCTGGGGCCTTCTCGTCGTCTCGCTGGCGACGATCGCCGGTGGCTGGTACATCACCACCGACAAGCTCGGCACCATGACGACGACGCTGACCGACGGCAGCGCGACCGGTGTCGACGTGTACGTCGGCCAGTCGATCGCCCAGCTCGGCTCGATCCTCATCGGCGCCGGCATCCTCGGTGTGCTGCTGACCCTCGCTGTCGCCGCCCTCTCGACGCTCCGTCCGCACGCGCCGGTCGAGGTCGTCGAGCCCATCGACTGGGCCGCCGACGCCGACGAGCGCGACGCCGTCGCCGCTCCGGCCGTGGCCGCCCCGGCCGTGGCCTCTCCGGCCGCCGCGGCGTCCGCCGTCGCCGCCGAGCCCACCGCGCAGTCCGAGAACCCCGACATCGAGGTCGCGAGCGACACCCCCGCGCCGGCCGCCGCCTCGAGCGAGCGGCCCGACGCCGCCCGCTGACCGCGATCCACCGCCACGAAGTCGGAGATCGACCGCCGATCGGAGCGCCGCAGCGCCTGCGCACCGACCCCCGGGAGATCTCCGACTTCGTGGCGTGCAGGGCAGTGCGGACCACGCGTCATCACGCACGGTGCAGCCCCTGTGCGACCGCCTGCATGATGACGGACTGCACGAACGGCCAGTCCGACAGCAGCTGGTGGTAGCCGAAGCGGAACACCGTGTAGCCGCGCAGCCGCAGCAGCGCGTCGTGGGCGATGTCGGACTCGCGCTGCGCACCCACGTGGTGCCCGCCGTCGATCTGCACCACGAGCCGGTCGCCGATGAGATGGTCCACGGGTCGCCCGAGGATCCACACCTGGGCCAGGATCCGCACGCCGAGCCAGCGCAGTCGGTCCGCGAAGATCGTCTCGAGGCCCGAGTCCGCGAACGACTGCGCCTGGTCGCGCAGCGCCCGCGCCGCGGGGCCGAGCGGCAGGCGGGCGAGCTCGTCCCGATCGACCAGGTCCTTCCGCAGCGCCGACTCCCAGATCGCGAGCGCCGCCTCCCGCGGCTGACAGCCGGCGACGAGCGAGAGGACGTTCTCGATCGGGTCGACGAGGGCGTCCGGATGCCGCGGCACGAGCGGTTCCGCCCAATGCACCGTCATCGTGGCCGGCCGGCCCCCACGCGCGTGAGGGCTGACCGCGACGTGGGGCCGATCCTCAGCGAGGACCCAGAGCCCCAAGCGGCGCGCCGCAGTCACACACGTGAGGAGCACCCCGCCGCGTGCCGCCGCGACGACATCGGCATCGGCATCCGAAACCGCCACCCAGTCGCGCGCCACCCGCACGAGGGATCCCCGCTCGAGGGCGCGTCGCACATAGTGACGGGAGTGCCCGTCGCGCTGCAGCGTCGACGCGCGGGCCACGCCGCCGCGTGCTCGCACCGCGAGGGTGATCTCGCGCTCGGAGCGCTCCCCGCGCTCGGCCGCTCGTCTGCTCCGGTCATCCGACACCGCCTCAGAATGGTCCGCGGCGCGATGCCGCCGTGGCTCGGGCGGGCACATTGTGCAATGTCGCGTCGGCCTAGGCGCTGTGGAGGAGGCTCACCGACGCGCCACAACGTCGGAGATCTCCACGATGTCGGAGCGGAAAGCGCCGGAGCGCCCGAGCCCGCGTCGATCTCCGACCTCGTGGCGCGCCAGCCGCCGAGTTCGGGCTCCCCGCTGTGCCGCACCGCTTCAGCGCACGGCCTGTGGAGGAGCCTCACCGACGCGCCACAACGTCGGAGATCTCCACAAAGTCGGAGGGAAGCGGCGCGGAGCGCCCGAGCCCGCGTCGATCTCCGACCTTGTGGCGCGCCAGCCCAACGCCGCCAGCGAGCTCAGAAGGGCAGCAGCGGGTCGACCGCGATCGCGACGAACAGCAGCGTGAGGTAGGTGATCGACGCGTGGAACACACGCATCGGCCGCGGCTCGGTGCCGCGCACCGCGCGGTTGTAGAGCACGTGCGACTCGTAGATGAACCAGCCGCCGAACACGACCGCCGACACCGTGTACACGAGCCCCATCCCGGCGACGGGGATGAGCAGCAGCGAGCACACGACCGTGGCCCACGCGTAGAGGATGACTTGGAGGCCCACCTGCGAGCCCTCGCGGGTCGCGCCGAGCATCGGCACGTCGACCCCTTCGTACTGGTCCTTGTACTTCATCGACAGCGGCCAGTAGTGCGGCGGGGTCCACAGGAACACGAGGGCGAAGAGGATCACCGGCGGCCAGGCGAGCGCGCCCGTGACGGCGGTCCAGCCGATCAGCACCGGGAAGCAGCCCGCGATGCCGCCCCACACGATGTTCTGCTCGGTGCGGCGCTTGAGGATCATCGTGTAGATCACGACGTAGAAGAAGATGGCGGCGGCCGACAGCGTCGCGGCGAGCCAGTTCGTGGTGACCCACAGCCACACCGTCGAGAAGACCGCGAGCGACCACGCGAAGATGAGCGCGCCCCGCGGCGACACCTCCCCCGTCACGAGAGGACGGTTCACGGTGCGCTGCATGTGCGCGTCGATGTCGCGGTCGAGGTACATGTTGAACGCCGCGGCGGAGCCGGCGCTGGCCGTGCCGCCGATGACGGTGGCGATCACCAGCCAGACGTCCGGGAAGCCGCCCTGCGCGAGGATCATCACGGGCACCGTGGTGACGAGCAGCAGCTCGAGCACCCGCGGCTTCATCAGCGCGACGTAGGCGCGGACGGTGCGGCCGAAGCTCTGACGGGACCGTCGGGATTCGTCGACGGATGCCTCGGCCCCGGCCGTCTTCGTGATGTCCATGGCCCCCGCAATCGCCGCCGACAGAATCCCCCCAAGTCTATGGCATCGGCGTGTCGCGGCCGGCCGCCGCGAGACGGCGGGACGAGCCGGAGCCGATCACATCGGCGGCGGCGGCCGCGTGAGCAGATCGTGACGCCCGCGACACCGGCACGTCACCGACGGCGACCGGGGCTTCGCAAGACTCTGTCACATAGACCTCCGCATGGCCTCGGCGGCATACCGCTTCGCTATGCTGAAACCACGCGCGCCCGCCGCCGATTCCCCCTTCTCCATCCGGACAAGGGCCGCGAACCGGCATCGTTCTCGGGCGCACCTCCTCTGTGAAAGGCGGCCCGGTGTCGGAACTGCGTTGGGAAGAGATCGATCGGCGCGCGGTGGACACCGCACGCGTGCTCGCGGCGGATGCTGTGGAGAAGGTCGGCAACGGCCACCCCGGCACCGCGATGAGCCTGGCGCCGGCGGCGTACCTGCTCTACCAGCGCGTGCTGCGTCATGACCCCGCCGACACCGACTGGCTGGGCCGCGACCGGTTCATCCTCTCGGCGGGCCACTCGTCGCTGACCCAGTACGTGCAGCTCTACCTCGGCGGGTTCGGCCTCGAGCTGGACGACCTCGAGGCGCTGCGCACGTGGGGCTCGAAGACGCCGGGTCACCCCGAGTACGGGCACACCAAGGGCGTCGAGATCACCACCGGACCGCTCGGCCAGGGTCTGGCCTCGGCCGTCGGCTTCGCCTACGCGGCGCGCTACGAGCGCGGGCTGTTCGATCCGGACGCCGCCGCGGGCACCTCGCCGTTCGACCACTTCGTCTACGTGATCGCCGGCGACGGCGACCTGCAGGAGGGCGTGACGTCCGAGGCGTCGTCGCTGGCCGGCCACCAGGAGCTCGGCAACCTGGTCGCGATCTACGACTCGAACCAGATCTCGATCGAGGACGACACCAACGTCGCCTTCACCGAGGATGTCGCGAAGCGCTACGAGTCCTACGGCTGGCACGTGCAGGTTGTGGACTGGAAGAAGACCGGCGAGTACGTCGAGGACGTCGCCGAGCTGTTCGCGGCGATCGAGGCCGCGAAGGGCGAGACGGCGAAGCCGTCGCTCATCATCCTGCGCACCATCATCGGCTGGCCCTCGCCCGGCAAGCAGAACACCGGCAAGATCCACGGCTCCGCGCTCGGCGCCGACGAGCTCGCCGCGACGAAGAAGGTGCTCGGCTTCGACCCCGAGCAGTCCTTCGCCGTCGCCGACGACGTCATCGCGCACACCCGTGCGCTCGCCGACCGCGCGGCCGAGGCGCGTGCCCAGTGGCAGGAGTCGTTCGACGCGTGGGCGGCGGCCAACCCCGAGCGCAAGGCCCTGCTCGACCGCCTCGAGGCCGGCGAGCTGCCCGGGGACGTGGCATCCGCCCTCCCCTCGTTCGAGGCGGGCAAGGACGTCTCCACGCGCGCCGCGTCGGGCCTGGTCATCAACGCCCTGGCCGCCGAGCTCCCCGAGCTGTGGGGCGGTTCGGCGGACCTCGCCGAGTCGAACCTCACCACCATCAAGGACGCGAAGTCGTTCATCCCGGCGGAGTGGTCGACCCACGAGTGGTCGGGCGACCCGTACGGCCGCGTGCTGCACTTCGGCATCCGCGAGCACGCGATGGGTGCGATCGTCAACGGCATCAAGCTGCACGGGCCGACGCGTCCGTTCGGCGGCACGTTCCTGATCTTCAGCGACTACATGCGGCCCGCCGTGCGTCTCGCGGCGCTGATGGACATCCCGTCGATCTTCGTGTGGACGCACGACTCCGTCGCCCTCGGCGAGGACGGCCCCACGCACCAGCCGATCGAGCAGCTGGCGACGCTGCGCGCCATCCCGAACTTCACGGTGGTGCGCCCGGCCGACGCGAACGAGACCGCCGCCGCGTGGCTCGAGATCGTCCGCCGCCAGGGCGGGCCGTCGGGCATCGCCCTGACGCGCCAGAACATCCCGGTGTTCGAGCGCGGCGACGGCGAGGCCTCGGGCGACGTCTTCGCTTCGACGGCCGGCGTCGCCAAGGGCGCGTACATCCTCGCCGAGGCCCCGGGCGGCGCGCCCGACGTCATCCTCATCGCGACCGGCTCCGAGGTCCAGCTGGCGGTCGCCGCCCGCGAGACCCTCGCCGGCGAGGGCGTGAACGCCCGGGTGGTGTCGGCTCCGTCGCTGGAGTGGTTCGACGAGCAGGACGAGGAGTACCGCGAGAAGGTGCTGCCCGCCGCCGTCAAGGCCCGGGTGTCGGTCGAGGCCGGTTCCGCGCTCACGTGGCGCGGCATCGTCGGCGACGCCGGCCGCTCGGTCGCCATCGACCACTTCGGCGCGTCCGCCGACTACAAGACCCTGTTCCAGAAGTTCGGCATCACCGCCGAGCACGTCGTCGAGGCTGCCCGCGAGACCATCGCGGCCGCGTCGGCACAGTAAGCACGAGGAGAAGGCAGCATGAGCACCCCCACTGAGAAGCTGGTCGCCGAGGGCGTGAGCATCTGGCTCGACGACCTGTCGCGCGAGCGCATCACCTCGGGCAACCTGACCGAGCTCATCTCGACGCGCAACGTCTCGGGCGTCACGACGAACCCGACGATCTTCCAGGGCGCGATCGGCGGCGGCGGCCACTCGTACGCCGACCAGATCGCCGAGCTCGCGAAGGCGGGCGCCTCGGTGGACGACGCGATCTTCGCGGCGACCACCGACGACGTGCGCGACGCGGCCGACATCTTCCGTCCGGTCTACGACGCGACCGGCGGCGTGGACGGCCGCGTGTCGATCGAGGTCTCCCCCGACCTCGCCCACGACACCGAGGGCACCATCGCGCAGGCGAAGCAGCTGTGGGCCTCGGTCGACCGCCCGAACGTGCACATCAAGATCCCCGCCACGAAGGCGGGCCTGCCGGCGATCACGGCGGTGCTCGCCGAGGGCATCTCGGTCAACGTGACGCTCATCTTCAGCCTCGAGCGCTATGCCGAGGTCATCGAGGCGTTCCTCGCGGGTCTGGAGCAGGCGCAGGCGAACGGTCACGACCTCTCGCAGATCCACTCGGTCGCGTCGTTCTTCGTCTCGCGCGTGGACACCGAGGTCGACAAGCGCCTGGTCGCCATCGGCACCGACGAGGCCGAGGGCCTCAAGTCGCTCGCCGGCGTCGCCAACGCCCGTCTGGCGTACGAGCTGTTCGAGAAGGAGTTCGCGACCGACCGCGCGAAGGCGCTGACGGAGGCCGGCGCTCACGTCCAGCGCCCGCTGTGGGCCTCGACGGGCGTCAAGGACCCGAACCTCCCCGACACGCTCTACGTGACCGAGCTCGTCGCCCCGGGAACCGTGAACACGATGCCCGAGAAGACGCTGCAGGCCACCTTCGACCACGGCCAGATCGCCGGCGACACCGTCACCGGCACGTACGAGGCCGCACACAAGGTCTTCGCCGACCTCGCCGCCGTCGGCGTCGACTTCGCCGACGTCACCCAGGTGCTGGAGGACGAGGGCGTCGAGAAGTTCATCGCCTCGTGGCACGACCTGCAGGGCACCGTGAAGACGGCGCTCGAGGACGCCCTCCAGGCGACCCGATGAGCTTCGACATCCACCTGAGCGGTCGCGTCAAGTCGGTCGTCGAGGCGACGCTTCCCCAGCTGGTGGCGAGCCTCGTGGCGTCGGGCGTGACCGCCGGTGACGAGACCCTGTGGGGTCCCGCGGCCGAGGCCGAGGCGTCTCAGCGCCTCGGCTGGGTCGAGGCCGTGAGCGTCTCGCGACCGCTGGTGCCCGAGATCCTCGCCCTCCGCGAGCGCCTCGCCGCACGCGGCGTCACGCGGATCGTGCTCGCGGGGATGGGCGGCTCGTCACTGGCCCCCGAGGTCATCACGCAGACCGCCGGCGTGCCGCTGGTGATCCTCGACTCGACCGCTCCCGGCCAGGTGCTCGCCGCCATCGACGGCGACGCCGAGAGCGGCGACCTGACGCGCACCGCGCTCGTGGTCTCGTCGAAGTCGGGATCGACCGTCGAGACCGACTCGGCCAAGCGGGCGTTCGAGGCCGCATTCCGCGACCTGGGCATCGACCCCGTGGAGCGCATCGTGGTCGTCACCGACCCGGGCTCGCCGCTGGACGAGGCCGCGCGCGCCGACGGCTACACCGTGTTCAACGCCGACCCCACCGTGGGCGGGCGCTACTCGGCGCTCACCGCGTTCGGGCTCGTTCCCGCCGGTCTCGCGGGAGCCGACATCGCGGAGCTCCTGGACGAGGCCGAGGCCTCGTCGCTCGAGGTGGCGATCGACAGCCCCGACAACCCGGCGCTCGTGCTGGCCGCGGCGATCGCCGGCGGCGAGCCCCGCAAGGACAAGCTCGGGCTCGTCACCGACGGCACCCACATCGTGGGCCTGCCCGACTGGATCGAGCAGCTCGTCGCCGAGTCCACCGGCAAGGGCGGCACCGGCATCCTTCCCGTCGTCCTCCTCCCGGTCTCGCCCGAGATCGACGCGAAGCCCGCCGATCTGCAGATCGTGCGTCTGGTCGACGAGGCGAAGCAGTTCCACCTGTTCGAGCACCACGAGGGCGAGGTGCTCGTCAGCGGCTCGCTCGGCGCGCAGTTCGTCGTGTGGGAGTACGCGACCGCCATCGCCGGACGCATGCTCGGCATCAACCCGTTCGACCAGCCCGACGTGGAGTCGGCGAAGGTCGCCGCCCGCGGGCTGCTCGAGGCGCGTCCCGAGCTGACCGAGCCGGCGTTCGCGGTCGAGGGCGTGGAAGTGCGCGTCTCGGACCCGTCGCTCGCCGCCTCCGGGACCGTCGCCGGCGTGCTCGACGCCCTCTGGTCGCGCCTGGATGCCGACGGCTACGTGGCGATCCACGCGTACGTCAACCGCCTCGAGCTGCCGCAGCTGTCGGGGCTCCGCGAGCTCGTCGCCGCCGACTCCGGCCGGCCCACCACGTTCGGCTGGGGCCCGCGGTTCCTCCACTCGACGGGCCAGTACCACAAGGGCGGCCCCGCGAACGGCGTGTTCCTGCAGATCCTCGAGCAGACCGACGTCGACCTCGAGATCCCCGACCGCCCGTTCACCTTCGGCCAGCTCATCCAGGCGCAGGCCGCCGGCGACGCGGCCGTGCTCGCGCAAGGCCACGGCCGTCCCGTGGTGACCCTCACCCTGACCGACCCCCAGATCGAAGTGCTGTCGCTCTTCGAAGCGGCCCAGTAGGAGTCCAATCCCCTCATGACCGTCGAGATCTCGCGCGGGCAGAACCCGCTGCGCGACCCCGAGGATCGTCGCCTCAACCGCATCGCCGGTCCGAGCGCGCTCGTCATCTTCGGCGTCACGGGAGACCTCTCCCGCAAGAAGCTCATGCCCGCCGTCTACGACCTGGCCAACCGGGGTCTGCTGCCTCCCGGCTTCGCGCTGGTCGGCTTCGCACGGCGCGACTGGGACGACCAGGACTTCTCCCAGGTCGTCTACGAGGCGGTGCGGCAGCACGCCCGCACCGAGTTCCGCGATGAGACCTGGCAGCAGCTGCTGCAGGGCATCCGGTTCGTCTCGGGCGAGTTCGACGACCCCGACGCCTTCCGCCGTCTCAAAGAGACGGTGGACCGCCTCGACACCGAGCGCGGCACAATGGGCAACCACGCTTTCTACCTCTCGATCCCGCCCAAGGCGTTCCCGCTGGTCGCCGAGCAGCTGAAGTCGTCGGGCCTGGTGGACGACACCGCCGACCAGCCCGACCGCTGGCGCCGTGTCGTCATCGAGAAGCCGTTCGGCCACGACCAGGAGTCGGCGCGGGCGCTCAACGACGTGCTGCGGTCGGCGTTCCCGACGGACTCGATCTTCCGCATCGACCACTACCTCGGCAAGGAGACGGTCCAGAACATCCTGGCGCTGCGCTTCGCCAACGAGCTGTACGAGCCGATCTGGAACCGCAACTACGTCGACCACGTGCAGATCACGATGGCCGAGGACATCGGGGTGGGTGGTCGCGCGGGCTACTACGACGGCGTCGGCGCCGCCCGCGACGTCATCCAGAACCACCTGCTGCAGCTCATGGCGCTCACCGCCATGGAGGAGCCGATCTCGTTCGACGCGAAGGACCTCCGCGCCGAGAAGGAGAAGGTGCTCGCGGCCGTCACGCTGCCGGAGGACCTGGGCCGCTCCACCGCCCGCGGGCAGTACGCCGGCGGCTGGCAGGGCGGCGAGAAGGTGCTCGGCTTCCTCGAAGAGGACGGCATGGACCCGCGCTCGACGACCGAGACCTACGCCGCGGTCACGCTCGAGGTCAACACGCGCCGCTGGGCCGGCGTGCCGTTCTACCTCCGCACCGGCAAGCGCCTGGGTCGCCGAGTCACCGAGATCGCGGTCGTGTTCAAGCGCGCGCCCGAGCTGCTGTTCTCTCGCAGCCAGACCTCCGGCCAGGGGCAGAACGCGCTCGTGATCCGCGTGCAGCCCGACGAGGGCGTGACGATCCGCTTCGGCTCGAAGGTGCCGGGCGCCGGCGCGCAGGTGCGCGACGTGACGATGGACTTCGGCTACGGCCACGCCTTCACCGAGGCGAGCCCCGAGGCCTACGAGCGACTCATCCTCGATGTGCTGCTCGGCGACCCGCCGCTGTTCCCGCGGCACGAGGAAGTCGAGCTGTCGTGGAAGATCCTCGACCCGATCGAGCGGTTCTGGGAGGCCCAGGGCGGCCCGCTCGAGCAGTACTCCCCCGGGTCGTGGGGCCCGGATTCGGCGGACGAGATGCTCGCCCGCGATGGACGGACCTGGAGGCGCCCGTGATCGTCGATCTTCCCGACACCACCGTCAGCAAGATCTCCCGCGCACTGGTCAATGTGCGCGAGGAGGGCGGCGCGGTCGCTCTCGGCCGCGTGCTGACGCTCGTGATCCTGACCCGCGAGGGGGCCGTCGAAGAGGTCATCGAGGCGGCGAACGACGCCTCGCGCGAGCACCCGATGCGCGTCATCGTGCTCATGATCCCCGACGGCTACGACGCCGAGTCGCGTCTGGACGCGCAGATCCGCGTCGGCGGCGACGCCGGCGCGAGCGAGGTCGTGACCCTGCGCGCGTTCGGCGATGCGGGACGCTCGAACCTCGAGAGCCTCGTGACCGGACTGCTGCTTCCCGACGCTCCCGTCGTGGTGTGGTGGCCGAACCGCACGCCCGACCACATCTCCAAGACGTCGATCGGCCGGATCGCACAGCGCCGGATCACGGATGCCGCGACCAAGTCCGACCCGTCGGCCTGGGTCGCCGACCTCGGCGGGCAGTACGCGCCGGGCGACACCGACCTCGCGTGGACGCGCCTGACGCGGTGGCGCGAGCAGCTGGCGGCGATCCTCGACCAGCCGCCGTACGAGCCGGTGATCGGCGTCCGTGTCCGCGGGGCGTCGGATTCGCCGTCGACCGCCCTGCTCGCGGCATGGCTGCGGCTCACGCTGGACGTGCCCGTCGACTGGGCGTACCTGGATGCCGAGGAGTGGCCGCACGGCATCAAGTCGGTGGCGCTCGTCCGCGCCGGCGGCGAGGTGCTGCTGGAGCGTCCGTCGCCCGGAACGGCGATCCTCACGCAGCCCGGTCAGCCGAGCCATGAGCTGGCGTTCCCTCGTCGTACGCTGCGCGAGTGCCTCGCCGAGGAGCTCCGTCGACTGGATCCGGACGTCCTGTATGGTCGAGTGATCACCGAGGGTTGGGAGCTGCTCGACCCCCCGGCGGCGAAGGAGACGCAGACCCGATGAGCATGGCGCGGCTGACGGACGGGAATGGCGCGGATGCCTGAAGGCTGGGCAGAGAAGCGCGTCCTCATCAGTCCCGATCCCGCCGCGCTGGCAGAGTCGGTCGCGCCGCGCTTCCTGAGCCGGGTCGCCAAGCGGGTGGGTGAGGGCAAGCTCGCGCACATCTCGCTCACCGGCGGCTCGATGGGCTCGGCCGTGCTCGCCGCGGCCGCCCGTAACCCGCGGGCGGCGCAGATCGACTGGTCGCTCGTCCACTTCTGGTGGAGCGACGAGCGGTTCGTCCCCCGCGGCCACGCCGACCGCAACGACCGTCAGGCGCGCGAGGCGCTCCTGGACGGCCTCGACATCCCCGACGCCAACATCCACGCGACGCTCGCGAGCGACGACGGTGCGGATCTGGATGCCGCGGCCGCCGCGTACGCCGCGGAACTGGCACGTTTCCCCGGCGCCGAGGGCGACTGGCCGTCGTTCGACGTCTGCTTCCTCGGTGTGGGCCCCGACGGGCACATCGCCTCGCTCTTCCCCGACCGGCCCGAGATCCAGATCACCGATCGATCCGTGGTCGCGGTGCGGGACTCCCCCAAACCGCCGCCGGAGCGCATCACGATGACCCGGCCGGTGATCAACAGCTCGAAGCGCGTCTGGCTGGTGCTGGCGGGCGGCGACAAGGCGTCAGCCCTCGGTCTCGCGCTCGCGGGTGCCAGCTACGCGAGCGTTCCCGCCGCCGGCGCCAAGGGGCGCAAGCGCACGACGTTCTTCGTCGACCAGGCCGCCGCATCGCAGGTCCCCCCCGAGCTCATCGACCGGGAATATTGACGCGACCCGGATCAATGCGAGCGAAGCCCGCGTTGATGCGGGTCGGGTCAAGGGTGAGCGAGCGAAGCGAGACGAAACCTCCCGTGACGGCGGCCGGATCAATGCGAGCGAAGCCCGCGTTGATGCGGGTCGGGTCAAGGTTGAGCGAGCGAAGCGAGACGAAACCTCCCGCGACGGCGGCCGGATCAATGCGAGCGAAGCCCGCGTTGATGCGGGTCGGGTCAAGGTTGAGCGAGCGAAGCGAGACGAAACCGCCCGCGACGGTGGCCGGATCAATGCGAGCGAAGCCCGCGTTGATGCGGGTCAGGTCAAGGTTGAGCGAGCGAAGCGAGACGAAACCGCCCGCGACGGTGGCCGGATCAATGCGAGCGAAGCCCGCGTTGATGCGGGTCGGGTCAAGGTTGAGCGAGCGAAGCGAGTCGAAACCCCGCCGGGCGGACTCCCCGGACAGACGAGAAGAGCGGATGCCGAGGCATCCGCTCTTCTCGTGTGTCCGTGGTCCGCGTCAGTCCTGACCGCGGCGCTCGCGCAGCTGCTTGAGGGCGTCTTCGAGGAGGGTCTCGGCCTCTTCCTCGGTGCGGCGCTCCTTCACGTACGCGAGGTGCGTCTTGTAGGGCTCGGTCTTCGCGACGGCCGGCGGGTTCTCCTTGTCGCGCCCGGCCGGAAGGCCCGAGTGCGGCGAGTCGATGGTCTCGGGGATCTCCTCGTCGGGGATGCCCGCAGCGAAGTAGCGCACGGTCTCGTTGCCCAGCGCATCCCAGTACGAGATCGCGATGCGGTCGGCGTGGAACCCGTGGTCCTGCTCGCCCATCGGACCGGCACCGACGCGGGTGCCGCGGATCGCGTTGCCTCCGGTCGCCATCAGAGGGCCTGGAACTTCGTGATGAGCCCGAGGGCCACGATGGAGGCGAACCAGACCAGCGCGAGGACCACGGTGAAGCGGTTGAGGTTGCGCTCGGCCAGGCCTGACGAGCCCAGCGCCGAGGTCATGCCGCCGCCGAACATGTCGGACAGGCCGCCGCCGCGCCCCTTGTGGAGCAGGATGAGGAGGGTCAGCAGGAGACTCGTGATGCCGAGGAGCACCTGCAGGACGAACTCGAGGATCTGCACAGTCGTGAAAGCCTTTCGCGGCGATCATTCACCGATCGCACAAGGGACAAGTATACGTGTAGCGCCGATTTCACTCGCCATCCCTCGCCCGACCACGCGGCTGCCCGGTCGTCGAGCGAGGGACGAGACGAGACGCCGTCAGACGCCGACGTGCTTCTGGTAGCGGATGATCGCCGCGAACTCGTCGACGACGAGGCTCGCGCCGCCGACCAGCGCACCGTCGACGTCGGGCTCGCGCATGAAGCTGGCGATGTTCGCCGCCTTCACCGAGCCGCCGTACAGGATGCGGGTGCGGGCTGCGGCATCCGCGCCGAGCTTGTCGGCGATGACCTCGCGGAGCGCGGCGCAGACCTCCTGGGCCTGCTCGGGCGACGCGACCTGGCCGGTTCCGATCGCCCAGACCGGCTCGTAGGCCACGACGAAGTCGGCACCCGCGGGCACGCCCTCCAGCGCCACCTCCAGCTGAGCGACCGACACCGCGGTAGGGCCGGACTCCTCGCGCTGCTCCAGCGTCTCGCCGACGCAGATCACCGGTGCGAGGCCGTGCTTGAGGGCCGCCTTCGCCTTGGCCGCCACGACCTCGTCGGTCTCGGCGTGGTACTGACGACGCTCCGAGTGGCCGATGATGACGTAGCGGTTGTCGAGCTTCGCGAGGAACGCGCCCGAGACCTCGCCGGTGTAGGCACCCGAGTCGTGCGACGAGACGTCCTGCGCGCCGAGCGCGAACGGGATCTTGTCGGCGTCGAGCAGGGTCTGCACCGTGCGCAGGTCTGTGAACGGCGGGAACACCGCGACCTCGACGGAGCCGTCCTCGTGCTTGGCGTCCTTCAGGGTCCAGTGCAGCTTCTGCACGAACGCGACCGCCTGCAGGTGGTCGAGGTTCATCTTCCAGTTGCCCGCGATGAGCGGGGTACGGCTGCTCACTGCCATCCGAGGACCTCCAGTCCGGGGAGCTTCTTGCCCTCGAGGAACTCGAGGCTGGCGCCGCCGCCGGTCGAGATGTGACCGAAGGCGTCGTCGGCGAATCCGAGCTGGCGCACGGCAGCGGCCGAGTCGCCGCCGCCGACGACCGTCAGTCCGTCGGCCTCGGTGAGAGCCTGGGCGACGGCCTTGGTGCCGGCGGCGAACGCCGGCATCTCGAAGACGCCCATGGGGCCGTTCCAGAACACCGTCTTCGAGCCGCGGATGACGTCGGCGAAGATCGCCGCCGTCTCGGGGCCGATGTCGAGCCCGAGGCCCGCCGCGCCGAACGCGGTGTCTTCGAGGGCGGATGCCGGGGCCACCACGTGCTCGGCATCGGCGGCGAACGAGGCGGCGACGACCGCGTCGACGGGCAGCACGAGCTCGACGCCGCGCTCCTTCGCCGTCGCGATATACCCCTTGACCCGGTCGAGCTGGTCCTGCTCGAGCAGGCTCGAGCCGACCTTGTGCCCCTCGGCGGCGAGGAAGGTGAACATCATGCCGCCGCCGACCAGCAGCCGGTCGACGCGCGGGAGCAGGTGCTCGATGACGCCCAGCTTGTCGCTGACCTTCGACCCGCCGAGCACGACCGCGTACGGACGCTCGGGGTTCTCGGTGAGGCGGTCGAGCACGTCGACCTCCTTCTCGATGAGGAACCCGGCCGCCGACGGCAGGATCTCGGCGAGCTCGTACACCGAGGCCTGCTTGCGGTGGACGACGCCGAACCCGTCCGACACCAGGACGTCGCCCAGGGCCGCGAGCTCCTCCGCGAAGGCGCGACGCGCGGCGTCGTCCTTCGCGGTCTCGCCCGGATTGAACCGCAGGTTCTCGATGATGGCGACGTCACCGTCCGCCAGCGCGGCGACGGCCTCGTGGGCCGACTCCCCCACCGTGTCGCGCGCGAAGGCGACCGGCTTGCCGAGGAGCTCCGACAGACGCTGCGCGACCGGCGCGAGGCTGTACTTCTCGTCGGGCGCGCCGTCGGGGCGGCCGAGGTGGGAGCAGACGATGACGCGGGCGCCCTGGTTGATGAGGGCGTTGAGCGTGGGGAGCGTGGCCCGCACACGGCCATCGTCCGTGATGACCTGGTCCTTGAGAGGAACGTTCAGGTCAGCACGGACGATGACGCGCTTGCCGGCCAGCGAACCCAGCGTGTCGAGGGTGCGCAGAGCCATGGTGGATCTCAGAGCTTCGAGGCGACGATCTCGGTGAGGTCGACGAGGCGGTTCGAGTAGCCCCACTCGTTGTCGTACCAGCCGACGACCTTGACCTGGTTGCCGATGACGCGCGTGAGGCCGGCGTCGAAGATGCAGGAGTGGTCGTCGGTGACGATGTCGCTCGAGACGATCTCGTCCTCGGTGTACTTGAGGATGCCCTTGAGCGGGCCCTCGGCGGCGGCCTTGTAGGCGGCCTTGATCTCGTCGACGGTCACCTCGCGCTCGAGCTCGACCGTGAGGTCGGTGGCGGAGCCGGTGGGCACCGGCACGCGCAGCGCGAAGCCGTCGAGCTTGCCCTTGAGCTCGGGCAGCACGAGGCCGATCGCCTTGGCGGCACCGGTCGACGTGGGCACGATGTTGAGGGCGGCGGCACGGGCGCGACGCAGGTCGCTGTGCGGGCCGTCCTGCAGGTTCTGGTCGGCGGTGTACGCGTGGACCGTCGTCATGAGGCCCTTGACGATGCCGAACTCGTCGTTCAGCACCTTGGCGAGCGGCGCGAGGCAGTTCGTGGTGCAGGACGCGTTCGAGATGATGTGCTGCGTCTCGGGGTCGTAGGTGTCGGCGTTGGCGCCGATCACGAACGTGCCGTCCTCGCCGCTGGCGGGAGCCGAGATGAGGACCTTCTTCGCGCCACCGGCGATGTGCTTGCCGGCGTCGGCGGCCTTGGTGAAGCGGCCGGTCGACTCGATGACGATGTCGACGCCGAGCTCGCCCCACGGGAGGTTCGCGGGGTCGCGCTCCTCGAAGACCTTGATGGTCTTGCCGCCGACGGTGATCGAGTCCTCCGTGTACGAGACCTCCTGGTCGAGGCGACCGAGGATCGAGTCGTACTTCAGCAGGTGTGCCAGCGTCTTGTTGTCGGTGAGGTCGTTCACCGCCACGATGTCGAGGTCCGCGCCCTGCGCGAGAGCCGCGCGGAGGTAATTGCGTCCGATTCGGCCGAAGCCGTTGATGCCGATCTTGACAGCCACGGAGTGTCTCCTGAGATGTGTCGTGCGCGAGTGCGCGGTTGTTGCGATTCGAACGTGGACAACGGCGTCCCGGCGGGCAGTCCGCCGGGACGGCCGCGCTCACTTAGGACAGTACCAGCAGGCCCGAGGTCTTCTGGCGGGCGGCGTCGAGGCGCTGGGCGACGTTCTGCCAGTTCGCGATGTTCCACGCGGCCTTGACGTAGTCGGCCTTGACGTTGAGGTAGTCGAGGTAGAAGGCGTGCTCCCACATGTCGAGCTGGAAGATCGGCACCGTGCCCTGCGCGGTGTTCGACTGCTGGTCGAAGAGCTGCTGGATGATGAGCTGCTCGCCGATCGGGTCCCAGCTGAGGACGGCCCAGCCGGAGCCCTGGATGCCGGTGGCGGCGGCGGTGAAGTGCGCCTGGAACTTGTCGAACCCGCCGAAGAACTCGTCGATCGCGGCGCGGAGCTCGCCCTCGGGCTCGCCACCGCCCTCGGGAGAGAGGTTGGTCCAGAAGATGGAGTGGTTGACGTGACCGCCGAGGTTGAACGCGAGGTCCTTCTCGAGCTTGTTGACGTTCGCCAGGTTGCCGGACTCGCGCGCCTCGGCGAGCTGCTCCAGAGCGGTGTTCGCACCGGTGACGTACGCCTGGTGGTGCTTGCTGTGATGCAGCTCCATGATCTTGCCGCTGATGTGCGGCTCGAGCGCGGCGTAGTCGTAGGGGAGGTCGGGCAAGGAGTAAGTCGCCATGTTCTCTTCTTCCTGTCGGCGCGCGCCGAATCGCCGGCGCAGCGAGGGTGACGGATTCATCCTACTGAGCGGCAACGCGCTCGCGACGGGGTTGCTTCCCGATATGACGTATGGAAGAAGGATGCCGGGGGCCGCGGCATCCGTCGGCCGGAATCAGTCCTCGATACCGGCCGGAACGGCCGACTCGGTACCCGGGAGACCCTCGGCCTCGGCTTTCTTGTCGGCCATCGCCAGCAGCCGGCGGATGCGGCCCGCGACGGCGTCCTTCGTGAGCGGCGGGTCGGCGTGGTGTCCGAGCTCGTCGAGGCTGGCGTCGCGGTGCGCGAGGCGCAGGTCGCCGGCCTGACGCAGGTGCTCCGGCACCTCGTCGCCGAGGATCTCGAGCGCGCGCTCGACGCGCGCGCACGCGGCGACAGCCGCCTGCGCCGAGCGGCGGAGGTTGGCGTCGTCGAAGTTCACGAGGCGGTTGACGCCGGCCCGGACCTCGCGGCGCTGGCGCATCTGGTCCCACTCGGAGGCGGCACGGACGGCGCCCATCGCGGCGAGGGCGGCGCGGATCGCCTCGCCCTCGCGCACGACGACGCGCGGGATGCCGCGGACCTCGCGCGCCTTGCCCGCGATGCCGAGACGGTGAGCGGCGCCGACGAGCGCCATCGCCGCCTCGGACGACGGGCAGGTGATCTCGAGCGCCGCCGAGCGGCCGGGGTCGCTGAGGGTGCCCGCAGCCAGGAACGCGCCGCGCCAGATCGCGGCGAGGTCGCCGCGGGAGCCGGTGGTGAGCTTGTTCGGGAGGCCGCGCACGGGACGGCGCCGCTGGTCGAGGAGACCGGTCTGGCGGGCGAGGGTCTCGCCGCCCTCGATGACGCGCACGGCATAGTGGCTGCCGCTGCGGGCGCCCGAGCCCTGCACGTGCACGAGCTCGGGCCGGACGCCGTAGAGCTCCACCAGATCGCGCGCGGTGCGGCGCGCGAGGATGTCGGAGTCGAGCTCGGCCTCGACCGCGACGCGATTGGCGATCGAGTGCAGGCCTCCCGAGAATCGCAGCAGCGACGTGAGCTCGGCCACCCGCGCCGTCGGGCGCGGGTCTCGCACGGTGATCAGCTCGGCCTTCACGTCAGCGGTCAGCGACACGGGTCTCCTTACGAGGTGTTTCGGGAACGACCGTCAAGCCTACCCGGCCCGGTTCCGCCGTCGAGCCCTTCACTCCCGGCCGAGGTCGCGGTGACTGACGCGGACCGCCACGCCGGGCACGGTGGCGAGCCGCTCCGCGAGCTCGCGGACCATCACGACCGACCGGTGCTTGCCGCCGGTGCAGCCCACCGCCACCACCGAGTGGCTCTTGTTCTCGCGCTGGTACCCCTCGAGGACGGGCCGGAGCGCCTGACTGTAGGCGTCGAGGAACTCGCGCGCGCCCTGCTGCTCGAGCACGTAGTCGCGGACTTCGGCGTCCTCGCCCGTGAACGTCCGCAGCCGCTCGTCCCAGAACGGATTCGGGAGGAACCGCATGTCGGCGACGACATCGGCGTCGGGCGGCAGCCCGTACTTGAACCCGAAGCTCTGCAGCGTGACCGTGTGCCGGGCGGCCCCCACCTCGGTGAACAGGTCGGCGACCTTCGTCGCCAGCTGATGGATGTTGTACACCGACGTGTCGATGATCATGTCCGCGCTCTCGCGGACGGCCGCGAGGCGCGCGCGCTCACGACGGATGCCGTCGAGGATCGTCCCGTCGCCCTGCAGCGGGTGCGGGCGGCGGACCGCCTCGAAGCGGCGCACGAGCACCTCGTCCGAGGCATCCAGGAACAGCAGCCGGATCTGCCGGCGCTCGCGGAGCGCCCGCATCGCCTCGGGGAGGTCGGAGAAGAGGTCGCGGCCGCGCACGTCGACGACGACCGCGACACGGGGCAGCACTCCCCCGCCGAGCTCGGTGAGATCGAGCAGCGGCTTGAGCATCTGCGGCGGCAGGTTGTCGACGACGTACCAGTCGAGGTCTTCCAGCGCGTTCGCCGCGGTCGATCGGCCGGCGCCCGACATCCCCGTGACGATCAGCATTTCCCCGACGTCGTGACGCGTCGCCTCAGCCATGACCACCCCCGTCGAGCCCAGCCTACCCACTCGACGCAGCGGCCTGCTCGCGCTGCGGCTCGGACGCGGGTTCGAGGTCGTCCGAGGGGTCGGTCGCGCCCGCGGGCCCGGCGAGATGCGCATGGATCGCCGCGGCGAGCTTGGGGCCGACGCCGGGGAGCTCTGTGATCTCCTCCGGGGTGGCCTTGCGCAGGGCCGACACCGATCCGAAGTGGCGGAGGAGCGCCTTGATGCGAGCCTCGCCGAGCCCCGGCACCTCGGCCAGCACGCTCTGGATGTCGCGGCGCCGGCGCCGGCGCTGGTGCGTGATCGCGAAGCGGTGCGCCTCGTCGCGCAGGCGCTGCAGCAGGTAAAGGGCCTCGGACGTGCGCGGCAGGATGACGGGGTACTCCTCCCCCGGCAGCCACACCTCCTCGAGGCGCTTGGCGATGCCGCACAGCGCGATCTCCTCGTGGCCGGCGTCGCTCAGGGCGCGCGCCGCGGCCTCGACCTGCGGCTTCCCGCCGTCCACGACGAGGAGCTGCGGCCGATATGCGAAGCGGGGCCGCTTGCGGGTCGTGACGACGGGCTCCTCGTCGGTGCCGGCGCGCCGACCGCCGTCACCGTCGGCCGCGGCGGCGGATGCGGCATCCGTCACCGGATCGTCCTGCTCTTCCGGACGATCGAGGTACGCCAGACGGCGCATGAGCACCTGGTACAGCGAATCGGTGTCGTCGGTGGTCTCGGCGACGCCGAACGAGCGGTACTGGTCCTTGCGCGGCAGACCGTCCTCGAAGACGACCATCGACGCCACGACGTTCGTGCCGCTCAGGTGAGAGACGTCGAAGCACTCGATGCGCAGCGGCGCCTCGGCGAGGTCGAGGGCCTCCTGCAGGTCGATGAGCGCCTGCGTGCGCGCGACGTAGTCGCTCGTGCGGCGCGTCTTGTGGAGCATGAGCGCCTGCTGCGCGTTGAGGCTGGCCGTGCGCATGAGATCGGCCTTGCGCCCGCGCTGGGCGATCTGGATCGTCACCGACTTGCCTCGGCGATCACGGAGCCACTGCTCGAGGTCGGCGGCGTCGTCGGGCATCGCCGGCACGAGCACCTGTCGCGGGATGTCGGCGCCGGCCGCGTTGCCGTAGGTGCGCTGCAGCACCTGGTCGACGAGGTCGCCGCCCGAGATGTCGAGCTCCTTCTCGATCGTGGTCGCGCGCACGCCCCGCACCCGGCCGCCGCGGATGACGAAGTGCTGGACGGCGGCCGCCAGCTCGTCCTCGGCGATGCCGAAGAGATCGGCGTCGGTGTCGGCGGCGAGCACCAGCGCGCTCTTGTTCAGCACCGCGTCGATCGCCTGCAGCCGGTCGCGGTAGACCGCCGCGGCCTCGTAGTCCATCGCCGCCGACGCCTCGCGCATGCGCGCCGTCAGCTGCTTCGTGAACCGCTGGTCGCCGCCGGCCATGAAGGCGATGAAGTCCTCGACGATCGCGCGATGCTCCTCGATGGTCACCTTCATCGAGCAGGGCCCTCCGCACCGGCCGATCTGCCCCGGGAAGCACGGCCGCCCGCTGGCCATCGCCTTCTTGTAGGACGAGTCGCTGCAGGTGCGGATCGGGAAGACCTTGATCATCAGGTCGATCGTGTCGTGGACGGCCCACACCTTCGGATACGGCCCGAAGTACTTCGCCCCCGGGATCCGGCGGTTGCGGGTCACGATGACCCGCGGCGCCTCGTCGGCGAGGGTGATCGCCATGAAGGGATACGACTTGTCGTCGCGGTAGCGGACGTTGAACGGCGGGTCGAACTCCTTGATCCACTGGTACTCGAGCTGCAGCGAGTCGACGTCGGTCGCGACGACCGTCCACTCCACCGACGCGGCCGTCGTGACCATCCGCCGCGTGCGCTCGTGCAGCGTGCGCAGCGGCGCGAAGTAGTTCGACAGGCGCGCCCGCAGGTTCTTCGCCTTGCCGACGTACAGCACGCGCCCGTTCGCATCGCGGAACCGGTACACGCCGGGGTTGGTCGGGATCTCACCCGGCCGCGGCTTGTACGGGACGGTGGGAGCCGACCGTGGCATGCCGCTCAGCCGGCCTTGCGCACTTCGACCGGCTCGGCGTCGTCGGCGTCGTGGGCGACGGTGTGCGAGGCGGGCCGCAGGCCCAGCACCTCGCCGAGGAACGCGCCGGTGTGGCTGGCCTCGACCCGGGCCACCTGTTCCGGGGTGCCGGTCGCGATGACCTGACCGCCGCCCGAGCCGCCCTCGGGCCCGAGATCGATCACCCAGTCGGACGACTTGATGACGTCGAGGTTGTGCTCGATCACGATCACCGTGTTGCCCTTGTCGACGAGGCCGTTCAGCACCTCGAGCAGCTTGCGGACGTCCTCGAAGTGGAGGCCCGTCGTGGGCTCGTCGAGGACGTAGATCGAGCGGCCGTTGGTGCGGCGCTGCAGCTCGGTGGCGAGCTTGACCCGCTGCGCCTCGCCGCCCGACAGCGTCGTGGCCGACTGCCCCAGCCGGACGTAGCCGAGGCCGACGTCGACGAGCGTCTTGAGGTAGCGGTGGATCGCCTGGATGGGCTCGAAGAACTCGGCCGCCTCGGCGATCGGCATCTCGAGCACCTCGGCGATGTTCTTGCCCTTGTAGTGCACGGCCAGCGTGTCGCGGTTGTACCGCTTGCCGTGACACACCTCGCAGTCGACGTACACGTCGGGCAGGAAGTTCATCTCGATCTTGATCGTGCCGTCGCCCGAGCACGCCTCGCAGCGCCCGCCCTTGACGTTGAAGCTGAAGCGCCCCGGCTGGTAGCCGCGCACCTTCGCCTCGGGCGTCTCGCTGAACAGCGTGCGGATGCGGTCGAAGACGCCGGTGTAGGTGGCCGGATTGGACCGCGGCGTGCGGCCGATCGGCGCCTGGTCGACGTGCACGACCTTGTCGAGGTTCTCGAGACCGGTGACGCGCGTGTGCTTGCCGGCGACGCGACGTGCGCCGTTGAGGCGGGTCGCGAGCACCTGATACAGGATGCCGTTGACCAGCGACGACTTGCCCGACCCGCTCACGCCGGTGACCGAGGTGAGCACGCCGAGCGGGAAGTCGACCGTGACGTTCTTGAGGTTGTTCTCGCGCGCGCCGACGACGGTGATCTGGCGCTTCTTGTCGATCTTGCGGCGCTTCTTCGGCGTCGCGATGGCGCGGCGGCCCGACAGGTAGTCGCCGGTGATGGAGTCGGCGTCGGCGAGCAGTTCGCCGATCGGCCCGGAGTGGACCACCTCGCCGCCGTTCACGCCGGCGCCGGGGCCGATGTCGACCACCCAGTCGGCGGCGTGGATCGTCTCCTCGTCGTGCTCGACCACGATGAGCGTGTTGCCGAGGTCGCGCAGCGCCACCAGCGTCTCGATGAGGCGGCGGTTGTCGCGCTGGTGCAGGCCGATCGACGGCTCGTCGAGGACGTACAGCACCCCGGTGAGGCCCGATCCGATCTGCGTCGCGAGCCGGATGCGCTGCGCCTCGCCGCCCGAGAGCGTTCCGGCCGCGCGGCTCAGGCTGAGGTAGTCGAGCCCCACGCGGATGAGGAAGTCCAGCCGCAGCCGGATCTCGCGCAGCACCTGCGCGGCGATCATCGCCTCGCGGTCGGTCAGCGTCAGCTTCGCGAAGTAGTCGCGCGCTTCGCCGAGGCTCAGGCGCGAGGCATCCGCGATCGAATGCCCGTGCACCTGCACGGCCAGCACCTCGGGTTTGAGGCGGGCGCCGTCGCACACCGGGCACGGCACCTCGCGCAGGTACTCCGCCCAGCGCTGGCGCTGGGTGTCGGACTCAGCCTGGGTGTACTGCCGCTCGATGTAGGGCACGACACCCTCGAAGCCCGACGAGTAGCGCATCTCGCGGCCGTAGCGGTTCTTCCACTTGACCGTGACCTTGTAGTTCTCGCCGCGCAGCACCGCCTCGCGCACGGCGGCGGGCAGCTTCTTCCACGGGGTGTCGAGCGAGAAGCCGAGGTCGCTCGCGAGCCCCTCGAGCAGCCGCTCGTAGTACTGGAAGAGGCCCTTGCCCTGCGTCGTCCACGGGATGAGCACGCCGTCGCGGATCGACAGCTCCTCGTCGCCGAGCATGAGCTCGACGTCGACCGACATGCGGGTGCCGAGGCCCGAGCACGCCGGGCACGCGCCGAACGGGGCGTTGAACGAGAACGTGCGCGGCTCGATCTCCGTGAGCTGCAGCGGGTGGCCGTTCGGGCAGGCGAGCTTCTCGGAGAACGACTGCCACGCGGCGTCGCCCTCCTCGTCGACGAAGTTGATCTGCAGGACGCCGCCCGCGAGCGACAGCGCCGTCTCGACGGAGTCGGTGACGCGGTCGAGGATGCCGGGGGCCGCGACCAGACGGTCGACCACGACCGCGATGTCGTGCTTGTAGCTCTTCTTGAGGGTCGGCGGCTCGGCGAGCTGGACCAGCTCGCCGTCGACGATCGCGCGCGCATACCCCTTGGCACCGAGCTCTTTGAAGAGGTCGACGAACTCGCCCTTCTTCTGCGTGACGACGGGGGCGACGATCTGGTAGCGCGTGCGCTCGGGCAGATCGACGAGCTGATCGGCGATCTGCTGCACCGTCTGCCGCTGGATCACCTCGCCGCACTCGGGACAGTGGGGAACGCCGATGCGCGCCCACAGCAGGCGCATGTAGTCGTGGATCTCGGTGATCGTGCCGACCGTGGAGCGCGGGTTGCGGTTGGTCGACTTCTGGTCGATCGAGACCGCCGGGCTGAGGCCCTCGATGAAGTCGACGTCGGGGCGGTCGACCTGCCCGAGGAACTGGCGCGCGTACGCGCTGAGCGACTCGACGTAGCGGCGCTGCCCCTCGGCGAAGATCGTGTCGAACGCGAGGCTGGACTTGCCCGAGCCGGAGAGGCCGGTGAAGATCACGAGCGAATCGCGGGGGATGTCGAGGTCGACGTCTTTCAGATTGTGCACGCGGGCACCGCGGACGCTGAGCTTTCCGCTGGTGCCGCCGACGGCGTTCAGGGGCGTGTTTCCAGGCAGGGCGACAGGGACGATGGGCACCCGACAAGTCTAGGCGGGGCCTCCGACATCGGGCCCGGGAGGCGTTCGCCCGCGGCGAAGGCCGGTCTTCAGCGCGCGCCGGCGAAGGGCTGCAGCGCGTCGCGCAGGGCCAGCAGCACCGCGGCATCCGTGCCGACGCTCGCCATCACCTTGCCCGGCACCTCGAGTGCCCGCTCCCGCAGGCGGCGGCCCTCGTCGGTGAGTCCGACGTCGAGCACGCGCTCGTCGCCGTCGCGACGTGCGCGCGTCACAAGCCCCTGCGCCTGGAGACGCTTCACCAGCGGAGACAGCGTGGCGGGCTCCAGTGCGAGCTCGCCGGCCAGCTCCCGGAGCGAGCGCGGCGACCGCTCCCACAGCGCCAGCATGACGAGGTACTGCGGGTGGGTCAGACCGAGGGGTTCGAGGATCGGGCGGTACAGGCCGACGACGTTGCGGGCCGCCGTGACCAGGGCGAAGCAGACCTGGTTGTCGAGCTTGAGCAGGTCGTCGGGAGTGAGTGCGGCATCCGTCACGATCCGATCGTATCGCGCACGAATCGTTAGTACACTAAGAACATGCCGGAATCGAACGCCTCCCCCCGCGACCGTCGCCCGCTCCGCGAACGCGTGCGAGAGGCGGGCGGCTGGTACGCCTGGATCAACGCCAACCTCATCCGGGCGGCCGGCCCCGCCGCGGTCGGACCGTACGAGACGACTCCCCCGCCCACCGCGGCGGAGCGCGCCGAGCGGGCCTGCCCGCTGTGCGGTGCGCCCATCACGCAGCACACGTTCGACCGGTCGGGCCCCAAGCCGCTGATGCACTGCCCCTGAGTCCTGCGCGGCAGGCCCGCCACCCCGTTCTTGCGCGACGTCGAAGGGTCAGGCGTGGCCGGCGCGCTCCATGGCGCGCAGCTCTTTCTTGAGGTCCTGCACCTCGTCGCGCAGCCGCGCCGCGAGCTCGAACTTGAGCTCGCCGGCGGCCGAGAGCATCTGCTGGCTGAGGTCGGCGATCGTCGCTTCGAGCTGCTCGGCCCCCTCGGCGGCGATGCCCTCGCGCCGCAGCTGCGGCGTCGGGCTTTTGCCCATGCCGGACTTCGTCTTCGACGCGGCCTTGCCGCGCAGCATCCTGTCGGTGTCGGACGCCTCGCGCGCCAGCACCTCGGTGATGTCGGCGATGCGCTTGCGCAGCGCCTGCGGCTCGATGCCGTTGGCGGTGTTGTAGGCGATCTGCTTCTCGCGGCGCCGGTCGGTCTCTTCGATCGCCTTGGCCATCGAGTCGGTCACGGTGTCGGCGTACATGTGCACCTGGCCTGACACGTTGCGGGCGGCACGACCGATCGTCTGGATGAGCGACGTGCCGCTGCGGAGGAACCCCTCTTTGTCGGCGTCGAGGATCGACACGAGCGACACCTCGGGCAGGTCGAGACCCTCTCGCAGCAGGTTGATGCCGACGAGCACGTCGTAGACGCCCGCCCGCAGCTCGCTGAGGAGCTCGACGCGGCGCAGGGTGTCGACGTCGGAGTGCAGGTAGCGCACGCGCACGCCGTGCTCGCCGAGGAAGTCGGTGAGCTCTTCGGCCATCTTCTTCGTGAGGGTCGTCACGAGCACGCGCTCGTCGCGATCCACGCGGATGCGGATCTCCTCCAGGAGGTCGTCGATCTGACCCTTCGAGGGCTTCACCACGATCTCGGGGTCGACCAGGCCCGTCGGGCGGATGATCTGCTCGACCACCCCGTCTGCGATCCCCATCTCGTAGCGCCCGGGCGTCGCCGACAGGTACACCGTCTGCCCGACGCGGTTCTTGAACTCGTCCCACCGCAGCGGCCGGTTGTCGAGCGCACTGGGAAGCCGGAAGCCGTGCTCGACGAGCGTGCGCTTGCGCGAGGCATCCCCCTCGTACATCGCCCCGATCTGCGGCACCGTCACGTGCGACTCGTCGATCACCATGAGGAAGTCGTCGGGGAAGAAGTCGAGCAGCGTGTGCGGCGGCTCGCCCGGCATGCGCCCGTCGAGGTGGCGCGAGTAGTTCTCGATCCCCGAGCAGAAGCCGAGCTGCTGCAGCATCTCGAGGTCGAACGTCGTGCGCATGCGCAGGCGCTGGGCCTCGAGCAGCTTGTTCTGCGACTCGAGCTCTTTCAGGCGCTCCTCGAGCTCGTGCTCGATCGTGCCGATCGCACGCTGCACGGTCTCGGTGCCGGCCGCGTAGTGCGTCGCGGGGAAGATCGGCACGGCGTCCATGCGCTGCACGACGTCGCCCGTCAGCGGGTGCAGCATGTAGATCGCCTCGATCTCGTCGCCGAACAGCTCGATGCGCACGGCGTACTCCTCGTACACCGGGATGATCTCGATGGTGTCGCCGCGGACGCGGAAGTTGCCCCGCGAGAAGTCGACGTCGTTGCGGTTGTACTGCATCGCGATGAACTTGCGGATGAGGGCGTCGCGGTCGTAGCGCTCCCCCACCTGCAGCGCGACCATCGCCCGCAGGTACTCCTCGGGCGAGCCGAGGCCGTAGATGCACGACACGGTGCTGACCACGACGACGTCGCGGCGGCTGAGCAGCGAGTTGGTCGTGGAGTGCCGCAGGCGCTCGACCTCGGCGTTGATCGAGGAGTCCTTCTCGATGAAGGTGTCGGTCTGCGGGACGTACGCCTCGGGCTGGTAGTAGTCG
This sequence comes from Microbacterium sp. M3, assembly GCF_033548675.1. Taxonomy (NCBI): domain Bacteria; kingdom Bacillati; phylum Actinomycetota; class Actinomycetes; order Micrococcales; family Microbacteriaceae; genus Microbacterium; species Microbacterium sp. M3. The sequence continues at coordinate 164,798 of NZ_JAWTZT010000002.1, read as the reverse complement.
TAATAGCTGACGAAGTACTCGACCGCGTTGTTCGGCATGAGCTCGCGGAACTCATTGGCCAGCTGAGCCGCGAGCGTCTTGTTGTGCGCCAGCACCAGCGTGGGCCGCTGCACGGCCTCGACGAGCCAGGCGGTCGTGGCCGACTTGCCGGTGCCGGTGGCGCCCAGCAGGACGACGTCGGTCTCACCGGCGTTGATGCGGGCGGCGAGCTCGGCGATCGCCTGCGGCTGGTCGCCCGACGGCGCGAATTCGCTCACGACCTCGAACGGCCGCACGGATCGAGTGGTCTGCACCCGTCCAGCGTAGGCGGCGCCTCCGACACCGGGGCGGCGTTCGCGAGGAGCGGATGCCGCGGCCCGCGGCCCGCGCGGGATTCAGCCCCCGAAGCCCCCGCCGCCGTCGAACCCGCCACCGAAGCCGCCGGCGTCGAATCCCCCGCCGAAGCCGCCCCCGTCGAAACCGCCTCCCCCGTCGAACCCACCGCCGTCGTAGCCGCCCGAGCCGGGGTCGAACGTGTCGCCGATCCATGCCGGGCCGTCGCCGAGCTGCAGGGATCCCGCGCCGACCGTGTAGTACGCGGCCACCGAGCTGGACAGCAGGAACTGGTTCGCCACGATCGTCATCACACCGACGTTCAGGAGCATCGTGCGCGGATCCACACTGTCGCGCGGGTCGCGTTCGTCGACCCCCACCGCCGTGCGGGCGGGGTCCGCCGCCGGCCGGGTCGCGGCATCCGCTTCCGCCGCCGTGCGGCGCACCCTGTGCTCCTCGGCGCGGCGGACGAGGCGCGCGATGACGCTGGGATCCTCGGCTGCCGCGTCGCGCTCGGACTCCGCGAGGAAGGGCCGGAGCTGCTCGAACAGCTCGCGACGGCGCTCCGGCGGAAGGTCGGCGAACGCCGACGCGTGGGCGCTCTCGATCACGGACGCGGGCAGGGTGTTGAGCAGGTAGACGTAGCGCGCGATGCGCTCCTCGTCGGTCGTCGCTCCGTAGGGCGTCTTGCGCCGGCGAAACCTCGAGAACACGGCCATGAGGACCTCCTCGCTCCCTCTCCAGGCTACGTTCGCGCGGCCCGCCGCGCGAGGTGCTCGTCGAGCCCCGCCCACAGCTCGTCCACCTGGCGGTTCGTGTCGTCGTGGGTGCCCGAGGTGTCGACCACGACGTCGGCGATGCGCAGGCGGGCCTCGTCGGGCACCTGCGAGGCCAGCCTCGCCTCGGCGTCTGCCGGGCTCAGGCCGCGCAGCTCGACGAGGCGGCGCAGGCGGACCTCCGCGGGCGCGTGCGCGACGACGATGAGCTCCCAGGGGTCCTCCACGCGGGCCTCCACGAGCAGCGGCACGTCGTACACGACCACCGCGGCGGGATCGGCCGCGAACGCCGCCGCGAACCGGCGCGCCGACTCCTCTCGCACCGCGGGATGGACGATGGCGTTGAGCCGGGCGATCGCGTCGTCGTCGCCGAACACCCGGCCGCCCAGGGCGGCGCGGTCCAGCGATCCGTCGGCCCGCAGCATCCCGTCGCCGAAGGCCGCCGCGATGGCGGCCAGCACCGGCGAGCCGGGCGTCTGCACCTCGCGCACCAGCTGGTCGGCGTCGACGACCACGGCACCGTGGTCGGCCAGACGGCGGGCGATCGTGGACTTCCCCGAGGCGATGCCTCCGGTGAGAGCGACGAGGGGCATGTATCGAGGATGCCACGCCCGGCCGTGGCGACGGCGCCCGCGCCCCCCGAAGCCTGCGCGGTTCCTGAGGCGCGCTTGAGGGACCACTGAGGGGCGCGGGATAGCCTCGGGGCACCCGAAGGACAGATCCGCTGATGCGGACTGGGAGGGGCGGGAGATGAACGCCGGACGCATGAATGCCGCGTGCGACGTGATCCCGCCTCACCGCACAGGCACAACCGCCCGTCCGGGTGACGGCGCCGGCGGTGGGATCTACCTGAGGTGCGGACCGGCCGCTCGAGTGGGGACGAGTGCGGCTCCGGTCCGTGCACCGAGGACGCGCGCAGGGCGGGATGTGGGGAGATCTCCCGCCCTCCGCGCGGCCCGTGCCGCAGGTCTCGCGCCCGCGGTGCGCGCGCGTGCCGCTGCAGTCTCCGCCGCAGGTCGCCGCCGCCGCGACGCGTGCGACGCGTGATGGATGCCCCGCCACGCCCGTTTCGGGTGGCGTTCTGGGATATCATGACCGACGTCCAGGATCCGTCGACCGCATCACCGGATCCGGGGGGTGCATCGGTGGAAGAAACGCGTGTCGCCGTCGTGATCGAGGACGAGGATGACATCCGGTCGCTCCTGGCCACGGTCCTCGCCCAGGCGGGATTCGAGGTGCACGGCGCACCGGACGGCGCTGCCGGCGTCGAACTGGTCAGGGAGCACCGCCCGCTCGTCACGACGCTCGACGTCAACATGCCCGGCATGGACGGATTCGAGACCGCGAAGCGCATCCGCGCGTTCAGCTCGACGTACATCGTCATGCTGAGCGCCCGGACCGAGGAGATCGACGCGCTCCAGGGACTCGAGGCCGGGGCCGACGACTATGTGGCCAAGCCCTTCCGGCCGCGCGAACTGCGCGCGCGCATCGACGCGATGCTGCGCCGGCCCCGCCACGTGGCCACGGCCGACGGCGCGCCGGCATCAGCCGTGGCGACGATCGACGGCGACGGCGACGGCGTCTGGCACGAGCACCACGGGCTGCGGCTGAACCCCGCGACGCACATCGTCACGGTCGACGATCGCGACATCGAGCTCACCCGCAGCGAGTTCGACATCCTCGCCGATCTGCTCGTCGCCGGCCGGCGCGTGCGGGCCAAGTCCGATCTTGCGCTCATGCTGCGAGGCGACCAGTACGCCGTCAGCGACTTCGTGTCCGACAGCGACGCGCGGGCCATCGAGGTGCACATGGCCAACCTGCGCCGCAAGCTCGGCGAGTCGCCGGCGCAGCCGCGGTGGATCGAGACGGTGCGCGGAGTCGGCTACCGGCTCACCGCCTGACACGCCACGCGACGGGAGCGGATGCCGCTACTCGCCCTCGTCGACGAGCACGGAGGTCTCGACCGTGGCCGCTGCCCGGCTCGCCGCCTCGCGCGCGAGGCGGGTGAGCTCGGCCGGCTCGTACCCGGCGGCGTCGCTCAGCGAGACGCCCACGCCGACCACCGGGATCACTCCCCCGCCCACCTTGCCGAGGTCGTCGAAGAGGCCGCGGTAGATCGCCGCCGCCTGACGGCGCGCCTCCGGCGCGGACACGACGGCGAGGGCGACCACCAGACCGGTCGGGCCGTCCTCCCCCACCACCGCGTTCGTGGGCGAGTGGCGCCGCACCCCGGCGCGCCAGGCCTGGGCCACCGCCCCGGCCACGTCGCTCCCGAATGCCGTGGAGATCTGGTCCAGGTCGTCCAGGCGCACTGCGGTGACTGCGAGCGGCTCACCGCGGCCGGCCGCCCGCCGGCAGAGACCGTCGAGCGTGCGGGTGAACGCGTCCTCGTCGAGGATGCCCTCCTCGCCGGCCGGCTGGGCCGCAGACCGGATGTAGCCGCGCATCGGCGCGCGTCCGGCGCGCAGCACCGAGGTCACCACGACCGCGACGATGGTCAGGGTCACGGTGAGGAAGCTCGTGCTGATGGTGCCGAACGCCGCCTCGAAGAGCGCGCTGTCGGGACCGGAGGTCACGAAGGCGGTGGTGCGAGAGACGTAGTACAGCGACTGGAACCCGAGCACCGCGCCCAGCACCCACGCGGTGCGCGAGCGCCGCATCTCACCGCGGAGGCACTCGACCGCGCCCGCGCCGGCGAAGACCACCAGCGGCACGAACATCCAGAGCGCGCCCGCCCAGTCGCCTCCGGCGTCGCCCTCGACCGCCACCGCGACCCACGCGGCGACCACGGCCGCGGCGACGAGCACGGACGGCCAGCGCATGCTCCGCCCGTTGAAGCGCCGGCATCCCAGCCACATGCAGCCGGTCCCCGCGACGAACGCCGCGTTGCCGACGGCGACCGCCCACCACACGCCGTCCGACTGCGCCCAGATGGTGTAAGCGAGCGTCGTGAGCATGGCCGACAGGAAGGCGATGGACCAGATGCGTCCCGCGCCCTCGTCCCGGCGCAGCAGCGTCTCGAGGATGAACAGCACGCCGCTGACGTTGACCACCAGCGCGGTGAAGATCAGGACGCTCGCGAGGTCCAGGGTCATGGCGCGTCTCCTTCCGGAGGGATCGCGGGGAGCTTGACGATGAAGGTCGAGCCGACGCCCTGCGCGCTGTGGAGGGCGAGCTCGCCGCCGTGGGCGCGGACGATGTCGCGCGTGATCGCGAGGCCGAGCCCGGTGCCGCCCCGCCGTTCGCCGCCGGCCTTGTAGTACCGCTGGAACAGGCGCGAGCGATCGGCCTCCGAGATCCCGACGCCCGTGTCGCGCACCAGGATCCAGCTCGACGCCCCGTCGGTGGTCGTGCCGACGAAGACCGTTCCGCCGTCCTTGTTGTACGCGATCGCGTTCGAGACGAGGTTGTCGACGACCTGCCGCAGCCGCAGCGGATCCGCCCAGGCGGTCGCCGACTCCAGTCCCGTGTCGTCGACGGTGATGGCCCGGGCGGCCGCCCGCGGCAGCGCATCGGCTGCGGCCGCGCGCACGAGCTCCCGGGCGTCGAGCAGCTGAGGACGGAGGGATGCCTCGACCGACGAAGACGACGAGCTCGAGGCCGTCAGGATGTCGGCGACGATGCGCAGCAGCCGCTCCGCGTTGCGCTCGGCCACGTCGAGCGTCGCGCGGACGGCCTCGGGCGTGTCGGGGTCTTCGATGGCGAGATCGAGGTAGCCGAGGATCGAGGTCAGCGGCGTCCGCAGCTCGTGCGAGACGGACGCGACCAGCTCGTCCCGCGCGCGCAGCGCGGTGAGCTCCGCAGTGACGTCGCGCGAGACGACGACGGCGCCGATGTCGCCGCCGTCCGGGTCGGTGAGCCGCCGGGCGGTGATCGTGAGAGCGCGACGCGGCCCCGGGTCCACCCCGAACCACACCACCTGGTCGTCGAACGCCTCGCCGCGACGGGCACGCTCGAGGGGAAGCTCGTCAGGCGGCAGCCGCGAGGTGCCGTCGTCGCGGAACGCCGGCACTTCGGCCTGATCCTCGGGCTCGAGGCCCTGCTGCAGCCTGCCGTGCGCCTCATTGGTGACCGCGAACGCCCCGTCGGCGCCGATGCGCACGACGCCGAAGTCGACGGCGTCCAGCACTTCGAGCACCACCTGCTCCTGACGGCGCGTGCGGGCCAGGATGCTGCGCAGCAGCTGGGACTGCTTGGCCAGGAGCGTGCGCTGCGCGTCCGACCGGCGGGCGTTGAGGTGACTCGTGGCGGCGACGGCGATGAGGACGAGCGGGAGCAGGAACGTCCGGTAGGTCACCTCGGTCGCACTCAGCGCGGTGAGGACGCTGACGATGCCGGCGATGGCGACGATCACGCCGAAGAGCCCGAGCAGGCCGAAGCCGCCGGCGAGCCACATCGTGGGGAAGATCCAGAGCAGCCCGAGCACGGTGTCGGGTGCCGCGATCTGCATCAGCGTGATCGCCAGGATGTCGACCGCGGGCACCACCGCCACCCACCCATGGGGCAGCAGGTTCCAGGGGACGGCGAGCGTGGCGGCGGTCACGACGACCACGACGACGACCCCCAGGAAGAACGTGACCGGGTCGCCGTGGAAGGGACCGATGGCGACGAGCACCCCGAGGATGAGCACGACGCCCGCCAGCAGCAGCTGGTTCAGCGTCGCGGTGCGGCCCCGCGTGCGGTCGGCGACGTCCGTGCCGTTCGCGTCATCGCGCGACGGCGCCGGGGAGGCCCCGGGTCCCGGCGGCGTCACGGCGGTCATACCGCGACGCTAACGGATGCGGGGCCGTCGGCGTGAGGGGCGTGCGCAGATGAGGTGCGCGTGGCGCCATCGGGCTCAGAAGCCGAAGTCGCCGAATCCCCCGCCGAAGTCGCCCCCGGTCGCGTCGCCGCCCCAGCCCGAGCCGGGGTCGCCCCAGCCCGCATCGCCGCCCGCGTCGGCGGAGGCGTCGGCTCCGGCATCCCCCGACGCGTCCTGCCCGGAGCCGTCCTCGTAGCCCTGGTCGGCGAAGGAGGGAGCGAGGAACGAGCTCACGAGCGCCGACCCGATCACGTAGCCCACGACGGTGCCGAGGATCGACGAGCCGAGCATCGAACCGAACGACGGTCCCTGCCGCTGCGGGCCGAGCGTGCGCTCCATGAAACCCGGGTTGGTGTACTCGGCGCGCGTGGCCGCGCGGGCCATCGCCTGCGGATCGGTCGAGCGCGGCTGCTCGTAAGGGGGAAGGCCCGCCGAGAGGTCGGCGAGCACCTGCTGTCGCTGGGGCTCGGTGAGCTTCGCGAAGGCCTCGGCGTGCACCTGCTCGATCGTCTCGGGCGGAGCGGTGCGCAGCAGATAGCGATAGCGCTCGATCGCGATCTCGTCCTCGCTGCGGGGCGGCTGGCTGCCGGGCGCCGTCCCCGGGTAGCCCGCCGCGGGCGGGGGCGTCGGGGCGGCCGGCCGGCTCGCGTCGTCGGTGCCGAACAGTCGGTCGAGGAATCCCATGGCGTCCTCCGTGTCTGGATGGGGTGGCCACGCTAGGGCGCGATCCTTTGAAGCGGCTGGACGCGCGGCGCGCTCGGCATGTATCACGCGTCCGGGCGGACTGTTCTTCAGGGTATGAGTACCATCGCCCGCACCCGACGGACGCGATCGGAGCGTCCCCCCGCCTCTCATCACGCACTGCGCACGCTCGCGGTCGTGACATCGCTCGCCCTGGCGCTCGCTCTCGCGGGCTGCGGCGCGTACTCGCCCGTGTCTCCGAAGGAGGACGCGAACAGCGTCGACGCCGTCCAGGACCGCCCCGCCGACCGCGACCCCGCGGAGGACGAGGCGCAGCCTGAGACGGCCCCGTCTCCCGGCGATCCTGCGAACCCCGGCACGCCTCCCGCGGCGAACGGCGGGCCCGGCGGGCCCGGCGGCAACGGCGGGCCCGGCGGCAACGGCGGGCCCGGCGGGTCCGACGGGCAGGGTCGCGCGGGTGGCTCGCGCGGCAACAGCGGTTCGAATGGTTCCGGCGGCAGCGGCGGCACGCAGCCCGGTGGCGCACCATCCACGCCCTCCTCTCCGCCCGTGGCGGAGCCGTTCCGCTACCGGTTCGAGCTGCCGAAGTCCGACACGAGTGTGAACGGCAACAACGGCCCCGCCCTCGCCGCACTGCTGGGCGGCTGCGCGAGCGCCCAGTCGTACCTGAACCGGGTGATCCGCTCGACCGGCGACGACATCGGGGAGCCGCTGAACGTCGCCGGCGGCCCCAACCCGGTGTCGTGGGGGTTCCTCACCCCGAGGTACACCGTGCTGTACATGGCCGCCCTGCTGCGGGTGTGCGAGAGCGACGCCGGGCTGTCGGACGAGATGGCGTTCAACGCCCTCGCGACGTACGGCGACCAGGGGCTCGACGGCGACCCCGAGCCCATCGATCCCGCCACCGGCCAGCCGTACGGCATCCCCGGCTACGGCGAACCGGAGTGCGATCTGTACCGCATGTTCGTCAGCGTGCGCGATCAGGTTCCCCCCGCGTCGATCGCCTGCCCGGGAGGAGGCACCTCGCTCGTGCACGTCTCGAAGCAGCAGAACGGCCAGACCGTCTGGGACGACCCCTGCACCTTCGGCGTGATCGAGAGCGACTTCGCGTGGACGGGGGCCGGAACCCCGCCGGCGAGCCTGTGCGCGCCTGTTCAGGACCTCGGGCTCATCTACCGCTACGTCGATCCCCCTGCGCCGGCCGCCGTCACCGGCGAGGTGGCCCGGCGCGAGGAGACCGATGAGAACGGCACCCCGCCCGCGGAGCCCGGGGAGGCGATCGAGGCGACAGCCGAGGAGAGGATCGCCGCCGCACCCGCCGACCGCACAGATCCGGCGGTCGCACCCGTCGAGCCCGCTCCTGCGCCCGCTCCGGCCGACCCGGCTCCCGAGTCCGTGCCGGCCGAGCCGTCTTCCGAGCCTGCGCCGGCCGAGCCGGCTCCCGAGCGCGCGCCGGCCGCACCCGCGCCGGCCGAGCCCGCGCCGGCCGAGCCCGCGCCGGCCGAGCCCGCGCCGGCACCCGTCGCGGCTGTGCCCGATGAGTCTGCGCCCCCGGCCGAACCTGCTCCGGCGCCGGCCGCGACGGCCCCCGAAGCGCCCGCGCCAACCGAGACCACGCCGGAATCGTCATGACTGCGAACTCCGCGGCCGCCGGCGGCGCCGAAGAGTCGGAAGCCTCGCAAGAACTCCGCGGCGGCGTCGTCAAGGCGCTCCTCGCCGTGCTCGTCAACGTCGGCGTGCTCACCGCGATGCTGGTGTACTTCGGCTGGATCCGCAGCGAGCGGATGGCCTCGATGCTCGGCATCGACGAGGCGATCCTGGGCATGACCGTCGACGACTACGTGCGTCGCAGCGTGCGATCGGTCGTGCTGATCCCCGTCCTCGCAGCGGCCGGCGGATTGGCGTGGGTGGCTCTGGACCACTGGTGGCGCAGCCGGCGGCTGCGGCTCGGCGCCGACGACCGGCTGGTCGTGCTGGTGGCGCGCCGGCTCTGGCTGGCGGCGATCGCGGTGTTCGTGGCGGGGGTCTCGCTCTGGCTCGTCGGCTACGCGGCCACCTACATCGCCGCACCGCTCGTGTGCGCGGGCGGCGTGCTGCTGTTCCTCTACGCGCTCAGCCTGCGTGCGCAGCTGCCGGGTGCGGTGGGCCTGGCACCGCTGACCGACGGCGTCCTCCGCGGCGCCGTCGCCGTGCTCGTCGCGGTGGGGCTGTTCTGGACCGCCACCAACTTCGCCACCGTCGAGGGCACCGAGCTCGCGCAGGAGTTCCCGCGGACGGTGTCGACGCTGCCCGGCGTGGAGGTCGACAGCGATGAGCACCTCGACATCGTGGCCCCTGGCGTCGAGACGTCGTGCTTCGGCGAGGGCGAGAGCACCCGCTACCACTACCGAGGCCTGCGGCTCCTGGAGTCGACCGGCGGCCAGTACTTCCTGATCTCCGACGGGTGGACGCCGGAGTACGGGGTCGTCGTGGTGCTGCCGGCCGATGCGGAGGGCATCCGCTACACGTTCGTGCGTGACCTCCAGGGCGGGCGCGCGGGCGACTTCCCGCCGTGCGACCCCGACGCCGCAGACGTCGCCGCGGTGGTCCCGTCCGGCGGCTGAGGGGACGGATGCCGCAGCCCGCCCCGTCCTGGATCAGCCGCGCAGCGCCACCGCCTCGCTCACCCAGCGCCGGTGCAGCGCCCACGGGTCGTCGACCCCCGCGGCCACGACGGCGATATGACGGCGCAGCGCGTCGCTCAGCTGGAACCACTCGGTGCGGGCGAAGCGCTCGGCGGCGAACTGCGCGTGCCGGCGCTGCTCGAGCGTGCGGTCGCCGCGCTCGAACGCCAGCAGCTCGTCGTGCCAGATGGCGCCCAGCCGCTGGCGCGGCTGAGCGGTGGTGCCGATCTTCACGCGATCGTCGTACCGGAGGTAGTAGACGACGTCGACGCGCGGCGACGGCAGCTCGGCGTCGGGCACCTCCCCGTGCCGCCACTCGCACACCGCGCACAGCCATCCCGACGGGTGGTGCACGCCGAGCCGCGAACCGCAGAGGACGCACGGCGACGGCAGCACATCGGTCACCCCGTGCTCGGCCGCGCCCCAGTCGGCCGCCACGGCGAGGTGCCGTTCGCACAGCGCGATCGGGGAGCCGTCGGGCACGGGGCCGCGGCATCCGTCATCGTCCACCAGGCAGCGGACTGCACGAGGATCGACAGGCACGCGGCGAGACTACCCCGGGGCGCCGACGTCCCGGCGGGCATGCGAAAGGGCCGCCACCCCCGGCCTTGCGGCCAGGAGGTGACGGCCCTTGTGATCAGGCGGTTCGAGCGAACCGGCGGATCAGCTCAGGATCAGCGACCCGAGAGCTTCTCGCGCAGAGCCGCGAGAGCCTCGTCGTCCGCGAGCGTGCCCGCGGGGCCGCTGTCGGACGAGTACGAGGACGCGCCGGTCTCGACGGGAGCCGCAGCCTCGGCCTCGAGGGCCTTGGTGACGGCAGCCTTGTGGGCCTCCCAGCGAGCGTGGGCGGCGGCGTACTCCTGCTCCCACTTCTCGCGCTGCTCGTCGAAGCCTTCGAGCCAGGCGTTGGTCTCGGGGTCGAAGCCCTCGGGGTACTTGTACTCGCCGTTCTCGTCGTACTCGGTGACCATGCCGTACAGCGCCGGGTCGAACTCGGTGCCGTTGGGGTCGACCGACTCGTTGGCCTGCTTGAGCGACAGCGAGATGCGGCGACGCTCGAGGTCGATGTCGATGATCTTGACGAAGACCTCTTCGCCGACCGACACGACCTGCTCGGCGAGCTCGACGTGCTTGCCCGACAGCTCCGAGATGTGCACGAGGCCCTCGATGCCATCCGCGACGCGCACGAACGCACCGAACGGAACGAGCTTGGTGACCTTGCCCGGCGCGACCTGACCGATCGCGTGCGTGCGGGCGAAGACCTGCCAGGGGTCCTCCTGCGTCGCCTTGAGCGACAGCGAGACGCGCTCGCGGTCGAGGTCGACCTCGAGGATCTCGACGGTGACCTCCTGGCCCACCTCGACGACCTCGGACGCGTGCTCGATGTGCTTCCACGAGAGCTCCGAGACGTGGACGAGACCGTCGACGCCACCGAGGTCGACGAACGCACCGAAGTTGACGATCGACGAGACCGTGCCCTTGCGGACCTGGCCCTTGTGGAGGTTGTTGAGGAACGTGGTGCGCGACTCGGACTGCGTCTGCTCGAGCAGGGCGCGGCGCGAGAGCACGACGTTGTTGCGGTTCTTGTCGAGCTCGAGGATCTTCGCCTCGATCTCCTGGCCGAGGTACGGCGTGAGGTCGCGGACGCGGCGCAGCTCGATGAGCGAAGCCGGGAGGAAGCCGCGGAGGCCGATGTCGACGATCAGACCACCCTTGACGACCTCGATCACGGAGCCGGTGACGACACCGTCGTTCTCCTTGATCTTCTCGACGTCGCCCCACGCGCGCTCGTACTGGGCGCGCTTCTTGGAGAGGATGAGGCGGCCTTCCTTGTCCTCCTTCTGGAGAACGAGGGCTTCGACCTCGTCGCCGACCTTGACGACCTCGTTCGGGTCGACGTCGTGCTTGATGGAGAGCTCGCGCGAGGGGATGACGCCCTCGGTCTTGTAGCCGACGTCGAGGAGGACCTCGTCGCGGTCGATCTTCACCACGGTGCCTTCGATGAGGTCGCCGTCGTTGAAGAACTTCAGAGTCTTCTCGACCGCGGCCAGGAAGTCCTCAGCAGATCCGATGTCGTTGATCGCGACCTGCTTGGTGGCCGTGGCGGTCGTTGCGGTAGTCATGTAGTGGGTTGTCCTTGTTGGGTTGGGGTGTCGGGCCAGAGCTGTCGACGGCCTCCGGCCGCGCGGGGGCGAGCGGATGCCTCGAGCCGAGGCGAAGCGGATTGTTCGTGCGATGCCACTCGCGAGCTCCGGACGAACCAGCGCCCAGGCGTGCCGAAACGGCCACACGAGTGACACTCAAGGCTATCAGAACGCGGGGGTGGTCCGCGATGTTCCCGATCCGGCCGCCATCCGACGGCCGGGAGCTCAGCGCGGCAGGTTGATCGGGGCCGTGCTCGTGCGATCGGGGTCGAACGGCGGCGGCGCCGGCGCCGGCTCGCCGCGCAGCTGCGCGAGGCGCTCGTCCTCGCGGCGCTGCGCCTCCGCGAGCCAGTCCCATCCCGACGGCGCTGCCACCGGGCGCGCGGCCTCGGTCACCGGAGCCGTGACGTTCGCGTCGTACTCCGCGGCCGGGGTGACGGTGACCCGCGCCGGCTCGGCGGCAGGGGGCAGGATCGGGGCGCCGCCGAACTGCTCGGCGCGTCCGGCCGCCCCGCGCAGGCCCGCCTGCTGGATCACCCGCTGGATCGTGAGACCGCGCCGGTCGGGATCTCCCACGTAGCGGATGTCGCGCAGCCCCTGCTCCTGCGCGGCGGACTCGAAGACGAAGTGCCCGTAGCCGAAGAGGCGGCCCACGACCGGCTTGTGCACCGAGATGTCGAGGATGCGGGTGAGCGGCATCGTGGCGATGCGCTGCGACAGGATGCCGTGGACGCGGAACACCCGCATGTTCGTGATCACGAAGCGGTCCAGGTGCTGCTCGAAGAACCGCCACACGGCGTGAGCGGTGATCGCGCCGCCGAGGAGGACCGGGACCCACCACGCCTGCGCCGGCACCCAGAAGACCAGCAGCAGCACCACGACACCGGCGAACAGCTCGAGCACCGCCGAGACGGTGGCCGCCCAGTGCTTGCGGACCTCGTCGACGACCCGCTCGCCCTGATCGGCGATCAGGTGCTTCTCGATCCGCGGATCGAACATGTCAGCCCGCGGCGAGCGCCACGAAGAAGTCGACGACCGCGACGCCGGCGCCCCACACGGCGCCGATGGCGCCCTGCACCGCGTTCGCCGCGTCCTGCGGGCGGGTGATGAGGTAGAAGGCCGCGAACGCGATGACGAGCACCACGATGATGCGCTTGACGAGCTTCACGGTCCGGGTCCCTTCGACTTCTGATGTTCTACCTCATGGCGGCGCGCACACGCGCAGGCGCGCGGGCGCGTCGCGGATCAGCCCGACGGCCGCGCCGCCCGGGCGTCGACGCTCAGGGGCGCAGCAGCACCTTGGTCGCGCGCCGTTCGTCCATCGCCGCATACGCCTCGGCGGCCTCGGCGAGCGGCAGCTCGAGGTCGAAGACGCGTCCGGGCTGGATCGCCCCGGAGCGGACGTCCGGCAGGAGCTCCTCGATGTACCCGCGCACCGGCGCGACGCCGCCGTTCACGCCCACGTTGCGGTTGAACATCTGCCGCACCGGCAGCTCCGGTCCGCCGTTGGGGACGCCGACGTAGCCGACCATGCCGCCCGGGCGCGTCGAGCGCAGCGCCTGGTCCATCGACTCCTTCGTGCCCACGCACTCCAGCACCCGGTCGGCGCCGACGCCGCCGGTCAGGGCGCGCACCGCCTCGACACCGGCGTCGCCGCGCTCCTCGACGACGTGCGTCGCGCCGAAGTCGCGGGCGAGCGCCTGCCGCTGCGGGTGGCGCGACATGGCGATGATCGTCGTCGCGCCGAGGCGCTTGGCGGCGATGACGGCGCACAGGCCCACGGCGCCGTCGCCGACGACGGCGACCGCGTCGCCGGGGCCGACGCCCGCCGAGACCGCGGCATGGTGGCCGGTGCCCATGACGTCGCTGAGGGTCAGCAGCCCCGGGACCTCGGCGTCCGCGACAGGTCCGGGTACGACGGCGAGCGTGCCGTCGGCGAGCGGCACGCGCACACGCTCACCCTGGCCGCCGTCGGCGAAGCCGCCGAATCGGTCGTCGGCGCCCCACCACCCGCCGTTCAGGCACGACGTGCTGACGCCGTTCCGGCAGTTCGCGCAGGTGCCGTCGCACACGTAGAACGGCGCGATCACGAAGTCGCCGGGGCGCACCGCCTCGACCTCGGCGCCGACCTCTTCGACGACGCCGACGAACTCGTGCCCGATGCGGTGCGGTTCGTGCGTGGGCGTGACGCCGCGGTAGGGCCACAGGTCGGAGCCGCACACGCAGGCGGCGACGACGCGCACGATCGCATCGGCACCGGTGGACAGCACGGGATCGGGGACGTTCTCGACGCGGATGTGGCGGGCGGCGTGGATGACGGTGGCGAGCATGCTCCGAGCCTAGGGCCGCGCGCGCGGCCCGGGCGCTGGCACGATGGACCCATGTGGATCGGGTGGATCGAGTTCGACCTGCTCCTCGGCGACGTCCGCTCGCTGAAGGAGAAGCGCAGCGTCCTTCGCCCTCTCGTCGCGGAGTTGAGCCGGCGCACCGAAGCGGCGGCCGCGGAGGTCGGCGAGCACGACCTGCACCGGCGCGCGCGGATCGGGGTCTCGATCGTCGCCTCCGGATCGTCGCACGTGCGGGACGTGCTCGATCACGCCGAGCGCCTGGTCGCAGAGCACCCCGAGGTGACGCTGCTCTCGGCCCGCCGCGGTCTGCACTCCAGCGAGGACTGAGACTCAGTCCGCGATCGCGTGGCCGATGAACTCGTCGCCGCCGCCGAACCGGATCGTGCGCCCGATCGTGGAGTCGTCCGCGATCGTCGCGGCGACGACCGCGGCCACATCGGCCCGCGGCACGGCGCCGTCGCCGCTCGGATCGAGGGCGATGCGGCCCGTCGGCGGTTCGAGGGTGAGCGTCCCCGGAGCGAGGATCGTCCAGTCGAGCGCGCTCGCGGCGAGGTGCGCGTCGGCGGCCCACTTCGCGTCGGCGTATGCGAAGAACGACGAGTCGGGTGCGACGCCGTGGTCGGCGCGCGAGCCGACCCACGACACCATCACGTACCGCAGCACGTCGGCGGCCGCGGCCGCATCCATCGAGCGGACGGCGGCGTCGCGGTCCACGGCGTAGGTGCGCGACGGGTTGCCACCGCCGGCGCCCGCAGACCACACGACGACGTCGTTGCCGGCGATGAGGTTCGTCAGCTGGTCGAGATCGAGCGCCTCGGCATCGGCCACGAGCGGCTGCGCGCCGGTCGCCGCGACCTCCGCCTCGTGGTCGGCGTTGCGGATGACGGCCGTCACGGTGTGCCCGTGCGCCACGAGCAGCGGCTCGAGCAGCAGCGCGACCTTGCCGTGGCCGCCGAAGATCAGGATGCGGGCCATGGGTCCCCCTTCGTCGTGCGTTCCACGCTATGTCAGCGTCGGTCCCCCGCGCATCACTCCCCGGGCGCGGCGGCGGCCGCGACGATGCCGGCTCACGCGAAGGCCGCGGCGAACTCGGGAGAGGGCTCGATGGGCTCGATCACGTCGACGAGCACGCCCCCGGGCGCGACGAGGATGAAATGCCGCTGCCCGAACGGCTCGTCGCGCAGGGTCAGCACGCACTCGAGCCCGCCGTCCACCACGAGGCGCTCGTGGGCAGCACGGGCGTCGTCGACCTCGACGTTGAGGAGCAGGCCGCGCGCCGTGGCGCCGAAGCCCGCAGGGATCGTCGGGTGGTCGCTCGCGAGGAACGCCACCTCGGATCCGTCCCGCACGAGACTGACGTACCAATCGGCCGCGAACGTCTGCGTGAACCCGAAGTGGTCCTGGAAGAAGCGCGCCGAGGCGGCGGCATCCGTCGTCATCACGACCGGGTAGAAACTCGTCATGGTCTCCATGTCGACCCTTCCT
This sequence comes from Microbacterium sp. M3, assembly GCF_033548675.1. NCBI lineage: Bacteria > Bacillati > Actinomycetota > Actinomycetes > Micrococcales > Microbacteriaceae > Microbacterium > Microbacterium sp. M3. Next base: position 149,567 of record NZ_JAWTZT010000002.1, on the reverse strand, counting down.
TTACATACAATGTGTCCGTATATCCAAGATACATACATCGTGCACGTAAAGGAACCGCATGCCGAGAGCCACCGCCGCCGTCGCCGCCGAGACCGCCCGTCGTGTGCTCGAGGTGGCGCGCGACCGATTCGCTGCGGACGGATTCGCCGCAGCATCCGTCGACGACATCGCGCGCCGCGCGGGCGTCACGCGCGGCGCCGTCTACCACCACTACGACGGCAAGCTCGGCCTGTTCGTGGCCGTCGCCGAGAGGCTGCAGGCGGAGATCGCGGCGCGCGTGGTCGCCGAGGCGGAGAAGGAGACGGATGCTGCCGCCCAGCTGCGGGCCGGAAGCCACGCGTTCCTCGACGCGATCACGGACGACCGTGCCGCCCGGATCCTGCTGGTCGACGCGCCCGCGGCGCTCGGGTGGAGCCGGTGGCGGGAGCTCGACGCAGCCGCCTCGGGCAGGGAGCTGCGCGAGGCCGTCGAGGCGCTGGAGACCGTCCCGGAAGACCTCGTCGACGCGCTCGCGCAGCAGCTGAGCGGAGCGATGAACGAGGCGGCGCTGTGGCTCGCCGACCGCCCAGGCGATGCGCGGGCTCGCGAGGCGGCGCACTCCGCGCTCGACCTGCTGCTCGTCGCGCTCACGCCCTCCTGAGTCTTCAGGCGGCGAGCGCGACGGGGTCGGCGACGATCGCGCGGACGGCGTCGCGCCCGGCGCGATTGGCGCCGACCGTCGACTGCGAGGGCCCGTAGCCGATGAGGAACAGCCGCGGCTCGTCGATCGAGCGGCCGTTCTCGACGCGGAAGCCGCCCTCCGGGGTGCGAAGGCGCAGCGGCGCGAGGTGGTCGAGCGCGGGGCGGAACCCTGTTGCCCACAGGATAACGTCGGCGCGTTCGAACGTCCCGTCGGGCATGCGCACGCCGTCCTCCTCGATCGAGGCGAACATCGGGTGTCGCACCAGCACGCAGCGCGCCTCGGCCGCACGAGCCCACGGCGTCCAGCGCATGCCGGTCACCGAGATCACGCTCCCGGGAGCCAGGCCGCGGCGCACGCGATCCTCGACGCCGGCGATCGCGGCGACGCGCGCCGGGATGTCGAAGTCCTCCTCCACCCACTCCGGCTCGCGGCGCGTCACCCAGAGCGTGTCGGCGACGTGCGAGATCTCGTCGAGCAGCTGCACGGCGGAGACCCCGGCGCCGACGACGACGACCCGCTTCCCGCGGAACTCCTCGGCCGAGACGTAGTCGCCGACGTGCAGCTGCCGGCCGAGGAAGCGCTCCTGCCCCGGGTAGCGCGGCCAGAACGGCCGCGTCCACGTGCCCGTGGCGTTGATCACGAACCGCGCGGCCCAGGCGCCGCGGTCGGTCTCGACCCGCAGCCGACCGTGCGGGTCGTCGTCGGCGCGGCGCACCGCCTTCACCTGCACGGGCCGGAGCACATCGAGCCCGAAGCGCTCCTCGTACTCGTCGAAGTACGCGGGCAGGATGTCGCGGCTCGCCGCGCGCGGATCGGCGGGCGGCACCGCGAACCCGGGAAGCTCGTGGATGCCGTTCACCGTCGCCATGCGCAACGAGGCCCAGCGATGCTGCCATGCTCCGCCGGGCCCGGGATTCGCGTCGACGACGACGAAGGTCTGGTCGGCCCCGGTCGCGCGCGCGAGCGCCACGAATCCGCGCCGCTGGAGGTGGTACGCGGCCGAGAGGCCCGCCTGGCCCGCACCGACCACGATGACGTCGACGGGTGCGGGCTCCATGCCCGGCACAACGACGATCGGCCCGCGGGGATTCCCGCGGGCCGATCGGATGCGGGTGCGCGTCAGTTCAGGGCGCGCGTGGCGGCGGGGATGACGCCGTCCGCATAGAGGTCGGCGGCGACGTCCTGCAGAGCGGTGAGCGCGACGCGCTGCGTCATGGGCCCGTACGAGATGCGGGCGACGCCGAGCGCCTCGTACTCGGACGCCGAGAGCGCGCCGGGCAGGCCGATGACGCTGACCTTGCGCTCGCCGATGCCTTCGACGAGCTGGCGCGTCACGTCGGCGTCCAGGATGCCGGGGACGAACACGAGGTCGGCGCCGGCGGCGAGGTAGGCGCGGCCGCGCTCGACGGCGTCGGCGATCGACTCCTCGACCGGGCGCTTGCCCGCGCGCACGAACGCGTCGGTGCGGGCGTTGAGGACGAAGGGCACGCCTTCGGCGGCGCCCGCCGCGACGATGGCCTCGACCGTCGCCACGGCCTCGTCGAGCGGCCGCAGGCGATCCTCGACGTTGGCTCCGACCACACCCTTGCCGATCGCGCGACGGACGGTCTCCCCCGCGTCGCCGTAGCCGTCGTCCAGGTCGGTGCTCACGGGCAGGTCTCCCACGGCCTCGACGATCCGGCCGATCATGTCGAGCGCCAGGTCGAGCGGCACCTCGCCGTCGGGGTAGCCGAACGAGGCGGCGATCGAGTGGCCGGCCGTCGCGATGGCGCGGGTCTCGGGAAGTGCGGCGATGGTGCGCGCCGACACGGCGTCCCACACGTTCACGACGCGGAGGATCTCCGGAGCCGCGTGCAGCCGGGCGAGGGTCTGTGCTTTCTCTGCCTGAGTGGTCATGGACCTCACGCTATCGGTGGCCCGAGACCCCGGGGCCGGTCACGCCGGATCGAGCTCCCCGTCGAGGTACCACCAGCGCCCGCTCTGACGCACGAACCTGCTGCGCTCGTGCAGCTCGCCGCGCTCCCGCCCCCACCGCCACGCGGCGCGGAACTCCACCGTGCCCCGCGCGTCACCCGGACCTCCCCCCTCGGTCGCGAGGATCTCGAGCCCGGTCCACCGCTGGGCGGGGTCCAGCGCCAGGTCGTCTGGGCGGGTCCCCGGGTGCCACGTGCCGGCGAGGTGGCGCGCGTCGCCGACCACGAATGCCGTATAGCGCGACCGCATGAGGCGTTCGGCGGTCGGCGCGGGGGTGCCGTGCAGCACGGGGCCGCAGCATCCGTGGAAGCGATCCCCGCTGCCGCACGGGCACGGGTCGGTGTCTGCGACGCGCGGGAAGCCGCCGGCGGCGGCACGGGACGCCGCAGCTCCGAACGACACGTCAGGCGCCGGCCTTCTCGGCGCACGAGACGCATCGCGTCGCGAACGGCCGCACGCGCAGGCGGGCGAGCGGGATGCCGCGTCCGCAGTCGATGCAGACGCCGTAGGTGCCGTCCTCCCACCGCTGGACGGCATCGTCGATCTCGGCGATCTCGCGGCGTGCGGCCTCTTCGATCCCGACGGCACGGGCCCATTCCGCGGACAGCGTGACCCCCTCGGGGTCGTGCTCGTCGTCGGCGACGTCGGAGCCGCGGTCGGCCCGCAGCTCGGCCAGCGTCTCGTCGATGGACGCGATGCGCGCCGAGGCCGCGTCGTGCAGCTCGTCGAGCAGCGCACGGAGCTCGGTGCGACTCGCGGCGGAGGTCATCGCACGAGGATATGCCCGGATGCCGCGCCCCGGGCGGAGCCGTGCCGTCTCACTCGTCGACCTCCACCGTGAAGGTGACGTCCTGGATGCCGCCGTCCGCGTTCGAAAGCACGACCCGTGTGGTGCCTTCGGCGAGACCCTCGACACCGGGGTTGTACGTCGTGCCGCCCTCTTCGCGCCCGGGGACGAACTTCGCGACCGCGGGGTCTGCGACCTCGCCGGCGTAGCTGTCGACGGCGAGATCGCCGGTGTCGATGTCGAGCGCCTGCCCCACCTCGAGCTCGACCGTCGCGCCCTGCAGCGACGCCACGTCGCGCGTGACCGGCGCGATCACGGGGTCGGGGGCGGCGCAGCCGGCGAGCACGGCGAGCGATCCGACGACGACGACGGCGCACCAGGGTCTGACCGAATTCATGCGGCCATGATGGCAGGAGGGCCGATGCACGGCCAGTGCCCGGCCGACACGGGGCCGCGCCATAAGGTTCTCCCAGGTCAGGGTGGGAACCTCGATGCATACCGGCGGGAAGGACACCCGATCCCCCGCCGTTCTCCCCGCATGGCGCCGCCTCGACGGGGACCACTCCTCGTGCCCGACCCCCGGGGGCACGATGGGCGGTCTCAGCGAGCCGCCCGGAGCCGGCGATCCGAAACCCCCCGGTCGTGATCGCCGGCTTCTTCGCGTCCGCCTCCGCTGTGGATAACTCCGGCGGCCGCGCCGGGCGGCGGGTTACCGTGGGGCGTGCGAATCGGGACGGCCACGGCGACGACCGCGATCGCTGCCGCCCTGGTCCTCGCCGTCGCCGGCTGCACACAGCCCCCGGCACCCGAGCCGACGCCGACCCCCGCGTTCTCGAGCGAGGACGAGGCCTTCGCCGCCGCCGAGGCGACGTACCGGGCATACGTCGACGCGCTGAACCAGGTGGATCTGAGTGACCCGGCGACGTTCGAGGCGGTGTACGACCTCACGACCGGCGACTTGAATGCGTCCGATCGCAAGTCATTCACCGCGTGGCATGCCGACGGTTACGTCAAGTCGGGCGAGGCCACAGTCGTGTCAATTGCGCCTCAATCAGCTCAACTGTCACCAGGTAGCTCGGTCGTCGTCACCGCATGCCTGGACATCTCAGCCGTCGACATTCGCGATGCGGGTGGATTGTCGGTCGTGGGGGCAGATCGTCCCGCAGTTCAAGCGCTCGAGGTGGCGCTTGTCGAGGCCGAAGAGGCGCCAAGTCAGCTACGCATTATCAGCCTCAATCCTGCAGAAGGCCAAGAAACGTGTTAGGCGCCGCCATCGTGATGGGGCTGGCGCTGGCTATGGGGTCCCTGGGGGGATCGGGCTCCGCCTGTGACTCGGCGGGAATACTGATCTCCGCGTGCGCCTCAAACACTGGCAGCGACGTCGAGGTGTCCGCGTCGGAAGTCGCGCCAGGCGCGAACGCACCACCAGGTTCGCCACCAAAGCGTCCAGGGGTAAGTGATACCTCCGCCCCCGCCACTCCCCAGCCCTGCGAAGCGCTGAACCGGTGCGGCGTCGGGTACAGCGTCATCATGCCGCCCGATCTGACGCTCGCCGACCTGGCGTCGTTCCGGCCGGCGACACCGACGCTCGCCGGAGAGCCGGCCGGGTTCGGTGTCGTGGGGATGCCGACGAACCTGGTGGCCACGGCATCCGAGCAGCGCATTCCGGGCACCGTGCTCGACTGGGACGTGACCGTCCGCTTCCAGCCCGTCGCGTTCGTGTTCGACAACGGCGACGGCACGACCACCCGCGCGGCGACCGGCGGCACGTCGTGGCAGAGCCTCGGGCAGGGCCAGTTCACGCCGACGGCGACCAGCCACGTCTACGACGCGCGCGGCACCTACGGGGTGTCGGTGACCGTCGAGTACGCGGCATCCGTCGACTTCGGCAGCGGCACCTGGCGGCCCGTGCCGGGCGTGGTCCGCGCGCAGGCGTCCGGCTACGACGTGCGGGTCGTCGAGGTGCGCACGGCGCTCGTCGAACGCACCTGCGCCGAAGACCCCGCCGCGCCCGGCTGCTGAGCCGCGTCTTCCCATCCGGGAGCCGGTCGGGGCCTCGTCCGCAGCGCCCGCCGCGCGCGCGCTGATGCCCGCACCGCCGCGCGCAGCGGCACACCGACCGCGTACGCGACGGCGCCGGCGGCGGAGGTGTCGCTGCGTCCCAGCGCGACCTTCCGCTCCCATGCGTCGCGCAGCGCTCCGCCACGGCGCCGGACCGTTGGGCGCGCGGCGAGCCGCCCCTCCGCTCGCTGGGCGAGCAGGTCATCCACCTGGTCGATCCAGTCGTCGGCCGCCGGAGGGTGGAAGTAGTTCTCGTCGAGCCATTCCGGATCCGGATGCCGGAACCGCCGCGCGACGACGTCCTCTTCCCCTGAGAGCAGATCCGCGTCGGCGAGCGTCTCGTTGATGAGCCGCGGCGAGACCCCGAACGTGTCGAGCGCGATGACGGGGATCCCGCTCGCGACGGCTTCGATGGCGGCGGTGGAGCTCACCGTGACCAGCCCCTCCGCGGTCGCCAGCGCCTCGCGCATCGGCGCGATGGACATCACGAGGTTCGCAGGAAGGGGGCCGAGCCCGGCGAGGAGCTCCGGATAGCCGTCCTCCTCGTGATGGGTCTGGTGCTCGCCCGCACCCGCTCGCAGCTTGACCACGACCCGGCGCGACGGGTCGGCCTCCGCCGCCTGCATGAGCAGCCGCGCGATCCGCAGGCGGTCCTCGCGATCGGCGGGCACCTTGGCCTGCGTCGCGAAGACGAGGTCGGTGCGACCGGGCACGTCGCCCGGGGGACGCTCGCCGCTGCCCGTGACGACTGCGCCCCTCGCGAACGGCAGCGTCGCGAGCGCGTAACGGTGGGCATAGCCGGTGCGGGCCGACAACGCGGCGAACTCGCGCACCTCGCGGTGCGAGTGCACCACGAAAAGGTCGCACTGCAGGCGGTAGACGACCGCCCTCCGCGTGGCGGGGATCGAGATGCCGGGCAATCCGGTGACCACGACCGGGCGCGGCGCGAGAGCGGAGATCTCCCGCGCGAGCACGCGCACGAGCGGACCGCGGCCGCCGAGGACGACCGCGTCCGCTCCGAGCTCGGCCAGCCGGGCGGCCAGCCGGCGATGCTCGAGGCGCTCGACCCGCTCGGCCGCGAGTCCGCTGCCGCTCAGCGCGGACGCGAGCTGCTCGTCGCTGACGACCAGCGGCGTCTCGAGCACCAGGAGCGAGGCATCCCATCGCTCCCCCACGCCGCCCAGCAGCGCCGCGGCCCACTTCACGTACGAGTCGGTGTCGGCGATCGCGACCACCCGCGGCCTGCCGGCGCCACGCACTGCGGGGCTCACGCGGGGACGCGGCGCAGCTTCGCCATCGGGGCCAGCTCACCGGGGTACACGCGCTTCACGCCGTCGCCGAGCGCCGCCTCGATGACGCGGATGTCGCGCACGAGGTGCGTCAGACCGGTCGGCTCGAGCGAGGCCGCGTGGTCCGAGCCCCACATCGTGCGGTCGAGCGTGATGTGCCGCTCGACGGCGACCGCGCCGAGCGCGACGGCGGCGAGCGAGATCTGCAGGCCGCGCTCGTGGCCGGAGTATCCGACGGGAACGCCGGGGTACCGGTCGCGCAGCGCCGGGATCATGCGAAGGTTCGCCTCCTCCGGCTCCATCGGGTACGTCGAGGTGGCGTGCATGAGCACGAGGCGGTCGGTGCCGAGCACGTCGATGGCCGCGTCGATCTGCTCGATCGTCGACATCCCGGTCGAGAGGATCACGGGCTTCCCGGTGTCGCGCAGCGCCTCGAGCAGCTCGCGGTCGGTGAGCGACGCCGACGCGACCTTGTGGGCCACGGCGCCGAGGTCCTCGAGGAACTCGACGCTCGGGACGTCCCACGGCGACGCGAACCACTCCAGGCCGCGCAGCAGCGCGTGGTCCGAGATCTCGATGTACTGGTCGCGGTCGAACTCCACGCGCTGGCGGTACTCGAAGTAGGTCATGGTGCCCCACGGCGTGTCACGGGGCACGTCGCGCATGTGCTCGGGCGTGGCGATCTCGGGCGTGCGCTTCTGGAACTTCACCGCATCGGCGCCCGCGTCGGCGGCCACGTCGATGAGGCGCTTGGCGAGCTCGACGTCGCCGTTGTGGTTCAGGCCGATCTCGGCGATGACGTACGCGGGGCGCCCGCCTCCGACGACGTGGTTCCCGATGGTGACGGTCATGAGGCCTCCTGTGGTGCGATGGGGTGACCGGGTGCGGTGTCCCGCCGGCCCGGCCGTCCGGCCGCCCCGCGGGCGTCCGGGGTGGTCTGTGCCGCCCGCCCGGCGAGCACGCGCTCGGCGAGGTCGCGTACGGCGCCTGCACCGCCCGGGCGGTCGAGGACCAGCCGCGCGGCGGACAGGACGAGGGGGTGCGCGTCGGGCACCGCGACCGGCCACCCGACGATCTCGAGGCACGGCAGGTCGTTGACGTCGTTGCCGAGGTAGGCCACGCGCGACAGCGCGATGCCGCGCTCGTCGGCCCACTCCCGCAGGACCGCGGCCTTGTCGGCGGCGGCCTGCCGCACGTCGACGCCGAGCTTGCGCCCGCGGGCCGAGACGACCGGATTCGCCTCGGTCGAGAGGATGAGGAACGGGATGCCGGCGGCCTTCAGCAGCCCGACGCCCATGCCGTCGGCGCGGCTCACGGTGACGGACTCGAGGCCGTTCTGATCCACCCGGACGCTGTCGTCGGTGTGGACGCCGTCGAAGTCGGTGACCACCGCGTCGACGGCGACCGGTCCGGCCGTGTCCAGGAGCGGCGCGACCGTGCGCGCGATCTCGAGCTCGTGGGCGTTGTCGATCTCGATGGCGGTCCGGGCCGCGACCTCGGCGATCCCGACGCTGCCGAAGAAGCGGTGGCGCGACGCCCGGAACCCGGCGGCGCGCATCACGTAGAACGCGCCGGTCTCGAGGTAGTGGGGTTCGCGGTCCTGGCGGCGGGGGCGGACGTCGACGTCGTGGTTGACGGCCGCGGCCGCACCGCCGCCGCCCTTCTCCCAGAGGAATCCGTACGTCTCGACGGCCGAGAAGATGCTGTCGCGGCGCCGCGACCGCACGAGCTGCACCGCCGCGGTGAGCGCGTCTGCGTCGATGAAGGGCGACGTCGCCTGCAGGAACACGACCACGCCCACGTCCACCCGGCGCGCCTCGAGCGCGTCGAGCGCGTGCAGCAGCGCGCTCTCGGAGCTCGCCTCGTCGCCGGCGAGGCCGGCCGGTCGCTCGACCACTTCCGCGCCCCACTCGGCCGCGACCGCGGCGATGTCGGTGTCGTCGGTGGTGACCACGACCCGGTCCACGGCCGGGCAGCGCCGCGCCGCCTCGACGGCGCGAGCCACCAGCGGCACCCCGCCCACCCGCTGCAGGTTCTTTCGCGGGATGCCCTTCGAGCCGCCCCGCGCGGGGATGATCGCGACGACCTCGCTCATGCCGCGGCCTCCCGCATCGATCGGCGGGCGCGGCCCGTGTGTACGGTCACCCCGGTGCCGGCGAGCACGAGCGGCAACGTCGTGGTGGTGCTCGACGGCAGCGTGTGCACGTCGAGCGGCCCGCGGGCGCCGGCCAGCACCAGCTCGACGGGAAGCCCGGTCCGGTGCACCCGCAGGCCGGGCACGGTGGCGACGGCGTCGAGCTGCTCGGCGGTCTCGCGGCGATGCGGGAGGTAGACCGCGGCGTCGGCTGCGGCATCCCTCACCCAGCGGACGTAGTCCACCAGCAGCATGCGGCCGTCGACGGGCAGGGCGCTGCCCAGCACGACGCGGCGGCCGAGCTCCGGTGCGGCGGGCGCGGTGGCGCGGGTCCAGGAGAAGTCGTGATGACGGATGCCGAACCCGCGGTCCGAGAGCGCGTCCTGTCGCTCCGCGCCGAGATCGAAGGCCGTGAACAGATCGGCGCGGCGTGCGGCCGCGCGCCGGTGGACGAGCTCGGCCGCGAACGGCGCCGCGGCGGTCGTCAGCCCTCGCTCCTGCACCGAGGGACGCGCGTACGGCCGCCGACCGAGCAGGGTGTCGGCGTAGGCGACGGCGAGCCCGCCGTCGTCGAGGAACGTGAGGCGGCGCGGGCGCAGCACCGCGGCGGCGAGGCGGAACTGCCCCGAGAAGCCGTCGCCGACGAGCCAGTGGCCGTGACGGGCGAGCAGGCTCCACGGGATGCCGAGGTACGGCTCCAGCTCGCCGAAGCGCGCACCACGGGCGAGCAGCTCGTCCGCGGTCTCGGAGATCTGCGCCGTCAGCCGGCCGGCGACGGGAACGGCGGTGCCGTGCGCCGCCGCCCATTCGGCGGCGCCGATGAGCTGCAGCGGGGACTCGACCCACGCCAGCACGTCTTCACGCCCCATGGTGCCTCCTCTCGCGGCTGTCTCCCCACGGTGGGCGGGCGACGTGAACGCGACGGGTGCCGACGTGCGACCGCCGGCGGTCCGGGAGGTGAACGCCCGGTGTCGCCGGGCGCTCCCCCGCGCGCGTCGGCGGCGCGTGTCAGGATGAACGCGTGACCGACCGCCTGATGCTGCTCGACTCCGCCTCGCTGTACTTCCGCGCGTTCTACGGCGTCCCCGACACGGTGCGCGCCCCCGACGGCACACCGGTCAATGCGGTGCGCGGATTCCTCGACATCATCACCCGGCTCGTGACCACCTATCGCCCCACGCATCTCGTCGCCTGCTGGGACGACGACTGGCGCCCGCAGTGGCGCGTGGACCTCATCCCGACCTACAAGACGCACCGCGTCGCCGAGGTGGTCGCCAGCTGCCCCGACGTCGAAGAGGTGCCCGACCCGCTCGAGGTGCAGGTGCCGGTGATCCGCGAGGCTCTCGGCGCGCTGGGGATCCGGATCGTCGGCGCTCCCGCCCACGAGGCCGACGACGTCATCGGAACGCTCGCCTCGACCGCGGCGATGCCGGTCGACATCGTCACCGGCGACCGAGACCTGTTCCAGCTCGTCGACGACGCCCGCGACGTCCGCGTGGTCTATACGGCACGCGGCATGAGCAACCTCGAGGTGCTGACCGATGCCGCCGTCGTCGCCAAGTACGGCGTGCTTCCCCAGCAGTACGCCGACTTCGCGACGCTGCGCGGCGACTCGTCGGACGGCCTGCCGGGCGTCGCGGGCGTCGGGGAGAAGACGGCAGCCGGACTGCTCGCCGCGCACGGCGACCTCGCCGGCATCATCGCCGCGGCCGAGGCGGGCGACGGGATGACCGCGGGCGTGCGAGCCAAGGTGCTCGCCGGGCTTCCCTACCTCGCCGTGGCGCCGCAGGTGGTCGCCGTCGTCCGCGACCTCCCGCTCGACGTCGCCGATCCTCGGCTGCGTCCGCTGGACGAGGCGGCGAAGGCGGATGCCGCAGCCCTCGCCGAGCGGTGGGCCCTCGGCACCTCGATGGCCCGGATCATCGACGCCCTCGACACCGTCTGAGCCGCGCGAGCGTCGGGGTACGGCCCCGCGACGCTCCCGCTGCTGGGGTCCTCAGGCGCTCCGCGCGCGCCCGGTCCAGGCCCGCAGTCGCTCGAGCGGCCAGGTCGTGACGATCCGCTCCGCGGGGACGCCGAGCCGCTCGGCGCGTTCGGCGCCGTAGTCCAGCAGCGAGAGCTGCCCGGGAGCGTGGGCGTCCGAATCGATCGAGAAGAGGCATCCGATCTCCAGCGCGAGCGTCATGAGCTCGTCCGGAGGGTCCTGCCGCTCGGGCCGCGAGTTGATCTCCACCGCGACGCCGTGGGCCTCGCACGCCTCGAACACGGCGCGCGCGTCGAACGTCGACGGCGGGCGCGTGCCCCGAGACCCCTCCACGAGCCGTCCCGTGACGTGCCCGAGCACGTCGACGCGGGGGTTCGAGGCGGCCGCGACCAGGCGGCGCGTCATCGGCGCGCGCTCCATCCGCAGCTTCGAATGGGCGGAGGCGACCACGACGTCCAGCCGGTCGAGGAGGTCGGGCTCCTGATCGAGGGCGCCGTCCTCGAGGATGTCGACCTCGATGCCCGACAGCAGCGTGAACCCGTCGCCGCTCAGGCCGGCGACGACGTCGAGCTGATCGCGCAGCCGCTCGGGCGACAGCCCGTTCGCGACCCGCAGCCGGGGTGAGTGATCCGTCAGCGCCAGGTACTCGTGGCCGAGCGCCCGCGCCGCGTCGACCATGAGGTCGATCGACGTGAGCCCGTCCGACCAGTCGCTGTGGGAGTGGAGGTCGCCCCGCAGCAGACCGCGCAGCGACGAGCTGCGCTGCACCCCGGCGCGCTCCCGCAGATCGACGAGGTATCCGGGGACCTCGCCCGCCAGCGCCTGCTGGATCACGGCGAAGGTGGAATCGCCGATGCCCTTCCGACGGCGGAGGGACGCGGCATCCCTCAACTCCGCGTCGCTCAGCCCCTCGATGGCGTCGGCCGCTGCGCGGAACGCCTTCGACTTGTACCGCGACGAGCGCTCGCGCTCGAGGAGCGTGGCGATCTCGCTGAGCGCGTCGTGGGGATCCACGCGTCTGGCGACCGGATCAGACGACGGTCGAGCGGCGCACCACCACCGGGACGCTCGCCAGGCGATGGATCGCCCAGCCGAACAGGATGGCCAGCACGCCCATGCCCGCGGCGAAGAGCGCCACGCCGTACGCGACGACCGACGTGAAGAGCGACGCGCGCAGGAACGAGGCCTGCATCACCGTCGCGCGCACCGGGTCGTCCTGGTCGAGCTCGGCGTACGTCTTGCCGCCGGAGGCCTCGAGCGCGTGCGTGTTGATGATGTCGGCCTGCACGTACGCGGTGAAGGGCCCGGTGACCTGCTGCCCCTGGAACGCGGCGGCGTCGTCCGGGATCGTGATGTTCTCGGCCGTCAGCTGGTTGGTGACGCCGATCCAGGCGATGATCCCGACGAGGATCAGCAGGACGCCGCCGATGATTCCGAGGATGCCGACGGCCTTCACGAGGCCGACCTTCTTCTCGGGGTGCTCGATGACGTCGGCGGTCCGGGGCTCTTCCTGGCTCATTGCGCTCTCCTCGAGATCGGCTGTCGTCCCACACGCTATCGGCGCGGCCGGCCGCGGTGAAAGACCCCGGGCCGTGGAAAACCCCGCGGCGTCAGGACGCCAGCGCCTGCGTGGTCTCGACCCACCGGTCGAGCGTCGTGGCCGCCGCGCCGCTGTCGATCGCCGCCGCCGCCTCGTCACGGGCCTCGGCCAGTCGCTCCAGGATCGGCCGCTGCACCTGCGTCGGCTCGCGGAAGAGCCGGTAGGCGACGATGCCGGCGGCGGCATTCAGCAGCACGATGTCGCGGACGGGGCCCTCTTCGCCTCCGAGCACACGCCGCACCACCGCGGCGTTGTGCGCCGGGTCGCCCCCGAGCAGGTCGTCGATGTCGGCGAGCGGGATGCCGAGGTCGCGCGGGTCGAGGTCGTGCTCGTGGATGTCGCCGAGGCTCACCTCCCACAGCCGGCTGTGGCCGGTCGTCGTGAGCTCGTCGAGGCCGTCGTCGCCGCGGAAGACGAGCGCCGTCGCCCCGCGGGTGCGGAAGACACCGGTGATGAGAGGCACGCGGTCGAGGTGCGCGACGCCGACGGCGTTCGCCTCGGCGCGGGCGGGGTTGCACAGCGGGCCGAGGAAGTTGAAGACGGTCGGCACGCCGAGCTCGCTGCGGCTGGGGCCGGCGTGCCTGAACCCGGGGTGGAACGCGGCGGCGAACGCGAACGTGATGCCCGCGCGCGACAGCGTCTCGGCGACGGCGTCGGGCGACAGCGTCAGGTCGACGCCCAGGGACGCCAGCACGTCGGACGAGCCGGACGACGAGCTCGCCGCCTTGTTGCCGTGTTTGACGACGGGGATTCCGGATGCCGCGGCCACGAGCGCCGACATGGTCGAGACGTTGACGGTGCCGAAGCGGTCGCCGCCGGTGCCCACGATGTCGAGCACGGCGGCGTCCACCGGGAGCGGCAGCGCGGCCTCGAGGATGGCGTCGCGGAAGCCGACGATCTCGTCGACGGTCTCCCCCTTGGCGCGCAGTGCGACGAGGAATCCCGACAGCTGCGAGGGCGTCGCGGTGCCCGACATGATCTGGCGCATCGCCCACGTCGATTCCGAGACACTGAGGTCGCGCCGCTCGAGCAGCGTGGTGAGGATTCCCGGCCAGGTGTACAGCTCCGCCATAACGCAGAAGCCTAGCCGGGCGCCGGAATCGGAACCGTTTCGTGACACCGCGTACCGGTCGGCGGGATTCTGCGTCTTCACCACGTGTTCATGGCAGAGTCGCAGACTTCTTTTAGGTGACCCTAAGTTCCCGGACGGCCAAACAGATGCCCGCCGATGCGAAGATCGGGCCTCCGCATCGGCCATAATGGGGAGCGTGACGACCTCCACAGCGACCTACTCCCAGGCCATGCGGTCCGTCAAGCGGCCGGATCCGGTCGCTGTCGGCACCATCGTGTGGCTCGGCAGCGAGGTGATGTTCTTCGCGGGACTCTTCGCGATCTACTTCACCCTCCGCAGCACTTCGCCCGGTCTGTGGGCAGAAGAGACGCAGCTGCTGAACATCCCCTACGCGACGGTGAACACGATCATCCTCGTGCTGTCGTCCGTCACCTGCCAGATGGGCGTGTTCGCGGCGGAGCGCTTCCAGCCCTACACGGTGAAGTCGAACAGGTTCTGGCACCGCTGGGGCATGGTCGAGTGGTTCTGGCTCACGTTCGCGCTCGGCGCGATCTTCGTCTCGGGTCAGGTGTGGGAGTACGCCCAGCTCGTGGCCGAGGGCATGCCGATCGACGCCAACCCGTACGCGTCGGCCTTCTACCTCACCACCGGCTTCCACGCCCTTCACGTCACGGGCGGCCTCATCGCCTTCCTCCTCGTGATCGGTCGTGCCTACGCCGTCAAGAACTTCGGGCGCAAAGAGATGACGTCCTCGATCGTCGTGTCGTACTACTGGCACTTCGTCGACGTCGTCTGGATCGCCCTCTTCCTCGTCATCTACTTCCTCAAGTGAGAGCGGAGCTGAACCCCGATATGGCACGCGAGACCACGCGCCGCTCGAAAGGCCGCCGCAGCCCCTGGGCCGCCGCCGCACTGATCGGCCTCGGCCTGCTCATCACCGGCGGCGTCTACGCCGGTGCGTCGGCGGCGATGGCCGCCACAACCCCCGAGACCGCGGTCAACTCCGCGCTCACGGTCGAGGACGGCGAGAAGCTTTTCCAGGCGAACTGCGCCACCTGCCACGGCCTCGACGTGCAGGGCACCGACGACGGCCCGTCGCTGTACGGCGTCGGCGAGCTCGCCGTGCACTTCCAGATGAGCACCGGCCGCATGCCCCTGCAGATGCAGGGCCCCCAGGCGCCGCAGAAGCCCGTGCAGTTCACGGACGAGCAGATCGCCGCGATCGGCGAGTACGTCCAGTCGATCGCCCCCGGGCCGACCTTCCCCGACGAGGAAGTTCTCGACGGCGGCGGTGACGAGGCCGAGGGCGGCGAGCTCTTCCGCATCAACTGCGCCATGTGCCACAACGTCGCCGGTGCCGGCGGTGCGCTCACCGAGGGCAAGTACGCGCCCGCGCTGCACACCACGACGCCGCTCAACATGTACGCGGCCATGGTCACCGGCCCGCAGAACATGCCGGTCTTCAACGACATGACGCTGACGACCGAAGAGAAGCGCGACATCATCACCTACCTGCTCTATCTGCAGGACAACGAGTCGGCGGGCGGATTCTCGCTCGGCTCGCTGGGCCCCGTCTCCGAGGGCCTCTTCATCTGGATCTTCGGGATCGGCTCGCTGATCGCCCTCACCGTGTGGATCACGGCGAAGTCCAACTGATCGACGAACACCCCACGTAACACTGACGAGGAGCAGCATGGCCCACGAGGACGACCCGCTCGAGCACGAGAGGGCTTCCTGGAAGCCCTCCCCCGGGCTCGCCGTCGCGGTCCCCGACCCGGTGAGCAACCCTGGCCTCCCCCCGCACCGCGAGCGGATGACCGACAAGGACCCGGCGTCGATGACGCGCGCGGTCCGCACCGTGTACACGCTGTTCTACCTCTCCATCGCGGGCAGCATCTGGGCGGTCGCCGCCTACATGCTCTTCCCGATCGAGAGCGGCCGGATCATCGACATCCGCCACAACAACCTCTTCATCGGACTCGGCATCGCGCTCGCGCTGCTGGCCATCGGCATCGGTGCGATCCACTGGTCGAAGGCGATCATGTCCGACAAGGAGTTCATCGAGCCCCGCCACGCCACGCGTGGTCGCGACACGACGCGCGCCGCGGCGATCCAGGCGTTCGCCGACGCCAATGAGGAGTCCGGCTTCGGGCGCCGCGTGATGATCCGCAACTCGCTGATCGCCGCCGTCGTGGCTTCGGTGGTCCCCGGCATCGTCTTGTTCCGCGGACTGGCGCCCTTCAACTCGCCCGAGCACCCGCACGGCGGCGACCCGGTGTTCCTCCTCGAGCACACCATGTGGAAGAAGGGCATGCGCCTCGCGCACGACCCGTCGGGTGAGCCCATCCGCGCCGCCGACCTCACGCTCGGCTCGGCCGTGCACGTGATCCCCGAGGCGCTCGCCGAGCTGCACCACAACGAGGGCTACCTCGATGAGAAGGCCAAGGCCATCGTCCTCCTCGTTCGCCTGCTCCCCGAGCAGCTGACCGAGTCCGAGGAGCGCAAGGAGTGGTCGTACAACGGCATCGTCGCGTACTCCAAGGTCTGCACGCACGTCGGCTGCCCGGTCGCGCTGTACGAGCAGCAGACGCACCACCTGCTGTGCCCCTGCCACCAGTCGCAGTTCGACGTGACCGACCACGCCAAGGTCATCTTCGGCCCGGCCGCCCGTCCCCTGCCGCAGCTGCCGATCACCGTCGACGACGAGGGCTACCTCATCGCGCGCAGCGACTTCCTCGAACCCGTCGGCCCGAGCTTCTGGGAGCGTCATTGAGTACCGCCACTCACCCCACCGAGAACGTGACTCGGGAGCCGGCCGTCTCACCGGGGCCGCTGCCCCCGCGTGACAAGCCGCTCGGCGGCCGCTTCATCGGCGCCACCGCCAACTACATCGACGAGCGCACCAGCCTGTCGGGCTTCGTCAAGGAGCTCGGCCGGAAGATCTTCCCCGACCACTGGTCGTTCATGCTGGGTGAGATCGCCCTGTGGGCCTTCGTGGTCGTGCTCCTGTCGGGCACGTTCCTGACCTTCTTCTTCCAGGCGTCGATGGTCGAGACCCACTACGACGGCGCGTACATCCCGATGCGCGGCATCGAGATGTCGGCCGCGATGGCCTCCACGCTCGAGATCTCGTTCGATCTGCGGGGTGGCCTCCTGGTCCGCCAGATCCATCACTGGGCCGCTCTGGTGTTCGTCGCCGGCATCGGCGTCCACATGCTCCGCGTGTTCTTCACGGGCGCGTTCCGCAAGCCGCGCGAGCTCAACTGGGTCATCGGCTTCGTGCTGTTCATCCTCGCGATGGGCGAGGGCTTCACCGGCTACTCGCTCCCCGACGACGTGCTCTCGGGCAACGGCCTGCGCATCATCGACGGCATGGTCAAGGGCATCCCGATCATCGGCACGTGGACCTCGTTCCTGCTCTTCGGCGGCCAGTTCCCTGGTGACGCGATCGTCGGTCGTCTGTACACGCTGCACATCCTGCTGCTGCCGGCCATCCTCGTCGGCCTGCTCGTCGTGCACCTCATGCTGATGGTGATCAACAAGCACACCCAGTTCGCAGGCCCCGCACGCTCGAACAGCAACGTCGTCGGTTACCCGATGATGCCCGTCTACATGTCGAAGATGGGCGGCTTCCTCTTCATCACGTTCGGCGTGATCGTGCTCATCGCGTCGCTGTTCACGATCAACCCGATCTGGAACTACGGTCCCTACGACCCGTCCCCGGTGTCGGCGGGTACTCAGCCCGACTGGTACATCGGCTTCGCCGACGGCGCCCTGCGTCTGGTGCCCCCGGGCTGGGAGATCGTGTTCCTCGACCGCACGTGGTCGTTCAACATCATCGTGCCGCTTGTCGTGCTCGGACTGTTCATCGTCCTCGTGCTCATCTACCCCTTCATCGAGGCGTGGGTGACCGGAGACAAGCGCGAGCACCACATCGCTCAGCGCCCGCGCAACGCGGCCACCCGCACGGCGATCGGCGCCGCCGGTGTCACGTTCTACGCGGTCCTGTGGGCCGCGGCATCCTCCGACATCATCGCCACCCACTTCTGGCTGACGATGGAGGGCGTGATCCACACGCTGCAGACGCTGCTCATCGTCGGTCCGGTGATCGCCTACTTCGTGACGAAGCGCATCTGCATCGCGCTCCAGAAGAAGGACCGCGAGATCGCGCTGCACGGCTACGAGTCCGGTCGCATCGTCCGCCTCCCCGGCGGCGAGTACATCGAGGTCCACCAGCCGGTCGACGAGTACGAGCGCTACCGCCTGGTCGACTTCGAGACCTACGAGCCGCTCGTGGTGCGTCCGAACGCCAAGGGACGCATCCCGTGGCACGAGAACGTGCGCGCATCCATCTCGCGCTGGTTCTTCGAGGACCGCCTCACCCCCGTCACGCAGACCGAGCTCGACGCGGCGCTGGCCCACCAGCACCACACGCTCGACCACATCGCGGCCGAGGAGGACGCCGAGCTGCAGGGCGCGCACGAGCGCGCCGGTGTGCCCGACGCCCCGCACAAGCCCATCGACGACGGCCACAACTCGGAGACGGCCGTGCGCCCGTCGAACGTGATCGTCCCCGAGCCTGAGGCCGGGACGAAGCCGCCGCGCAACCGTGAGAAGGAGGGCGACCAGTAGGTCCTCTCTCCCCCGGATGCCCGGTGCGATCACTGAGATCGCGCCGGGCATCCGGCGTTTCCGGCGCTCTTCCACGGCGAGCCGCGCGACCTCCGGATCGGCAGGATTCCGACGCCATGTGGCGCCGGAGATCGGCAGTGCGGCAGCGTCCCCGGGATAGCGTGGACGCATGATCGATGCCCTCTCCTACTTCTCCGCCAAGCTCGCCCTCGAGACCGACTCCTCGGACGTGTACGCCGCCCAGAAAGCCGGCGACGAGTTCGTGCTCGTCGATGTCCGCGGTGAGGAAGCCTGGGCGCAGGGGCGCCTGACGGGAGCCGTCCACATGCCCTATCGCGAGATCGCCGATCGTGCACCGCGAGAGATCGATCCCTCGACGCCGGTGGTCGTCTACTGCTGGAGCCCGGGATGCAACGCCGGCGCCAAAGGCGCGCTCGAGTTCGCGCGCCTCGGCTACACCGTCCGCGAGATGATCGGCGGGTACGAGTACTGGGTCCGCGAAGGGCAGCCGATCGAGAACGACGAAGGCCCTCTCCCTCGCGTCTTCGACCCCCAGGTGATGGTCGTGCGCGAGAAGGTCACCGGCTGATACGAGCAAAAAGGCGAAAGCAGAAAGGCTCCCGTCGTTCGACGGGAGCCTTTCTGCGTGTGGGGCGCGAGCCCTCGCGCCCGCGCCGACGCGAGGATCAGCGCGCGAAGTAGCCGCGGTAGTACTCGTACACCCAGCCGACGATCGCGACCACGAACACCGCGATGCCGATCGGCATCAGCCAGGCTCCGACCGCCAGGCCGATCATGCCGAGTGCCGCCGAGAAAGCGAGGACGATGGGCCACCACGACCACGGGCTGAACTCACCGAGCTCGGGGTCGCCGTCGTCGATGTCGGCGGTGAGGACGTCCTCGGGCAGCTCGCCGCCCTGGGCGTGGTGCACCCGGCCGATGTAGAAGGCGATCAGCACACCCATGAGGGCGGTGAACAGCAGCGCGACGCTGCCGACCCATTCGATGGAGCCGGTGGCGATCAGCCACGGGCTCGCATCCTCGGGCAGGTCCGCGGCCACGGTGGACCAGTGCGCGATGAGGTTCCAGGCCGTGTAGGCCACGGCGACGAGGAAGAAGAAGACGGACAGCAGCCACCAGAGTCCGGTGTTCGTGCGCACTTTACTTCACCTCTCCATCGGCGAGATCGGCAACGGGGGCTTCGGGGGCGTCCTTCGCAGGACCGACGCCGACCGGAATCCCCGCCTCGGGGTGGTTCAGGTCGAACGCGGGCCGTTCGCTGCGGATGCGCGGGATCGACGTGAAGTTGTGGCGCGGCGGCGGGCACGACGTCGCCCACTCCAGCGACGCGCCGTAGCCCCACGGGTCGTTGACGGTCACCTTGGGCGCCTTGCGCGACGTGATCCAGACGTTGAACAGGAACGGGATCATCGAGGCGCCGAGCAGGATCGCGCCGATCGTCGACACCTGGTTCTGCCACGTCCAGCCGTCGGCCTCGGAATAGTCCGCGTAACGACGCACCATGCCGTCGACACCGAGCCAGTGCTGGATGAGGAACGTCATGTGGAAGCCGATGAACAGCATCCAGAAGTGCACGTAGCCCAGGCGCTCGTTGAGCATCTTGCCCGTCCACTTCGGCCACCAGAAGTAGAAGCCGGCGAACATGGCGAACACGACGGTGCCGAACACGACGTAGTGGAAGTGCGCGACCACGAAGTACGAGTCGGACAGGTGGAAGTCCAGCGGCGGAGAGGCCAGGATGACGCCGGTCAGGCCACCGAACACGAAGGACACGAGGAAGCCGAGCGCGAAGACCATCGGTGTCTCGAAGGTCACCGACCCTCGCCAGAGCGTGCCGATCCAGTTGAAGATCTTCACACCCGTGGGCACCGCGATGAGCATCGTCATCAGCGCGAAGAACGGCAGCAGCACGGCCCCGGTGACGTACATGTGGTGCGCCCACACCGCGACCGAGAGCGCCGCGATGGCGATGGTCGCGTAGACGAGCGTCTTGTAGCCGAAGATCGGCTTGCGGCTGAAGACCGGGAAGATCTCCGACACGATGCCGAAGAACGGCAGCGCGATGATGTACACCTCGGGGTGTCCGAAGAACCAGAACAGGTGCTGCCACAGCAGCACGCCGCCGTTCTCAGGGTCGTAGATGTGTGCACCCAGCACGCGGTCGGCGGCGGCGGCGAGGATGGCGGCCGCCAGCACCGGGAAGGCCATCAGCACGAGGATGCTCGTGATGAGGGTGTTCCAGGAGAAGATCGGCATGCGCCACATGGTCATGCCGGGGGCGCGCATCGTGATGATCGTCGTGATGAAGTTCACCGCGCCGAGGATCGTGCCGAAACCGCTCATGCCGAGGCCGAGCATCCAGAGGTTGCCGCCGGCGCCGGGAGAGAACGAGGCGTTCGCGAGCGGCTGATAGGCGAACCATCCGAACGAGGCGGCACCCTGCGGCGTCAGGAAGCCCGAGACCGCGATCGTGGAGCCGAACAGGAAGAGCCAGAACGCGAAGGCGTTCAGACGCGGGAACGCGACGTCGGGGGCGCCGATCTGCAGCGGCAGGATCGCGTTCGCGAAGCCCGCGAAGAGCGGGGTCGCGAACATCAGCAGCATGATCGTGCCGTGCATCGTGAAGAGCTGGTTGTACTGCTCCTTCGTCGGGATGATCTGCATCCCGGGCTCGAAGAGCTCCGCACGGATGATCAGCGCCATCACTCCGCCGAGGAGGAAGAAGATGACGGACGAGATGAGGTACAGGTAGCCGATCGTCTTGTGGTCGGTGGAGGTGATCCACTTGACGATGATGTTGCCCTTCTGCTCAACGCGCGACGCGCTGAGCAGGGCCGCCTGCCGCGGAGGCAGTGTCGTCGGACGCCCCTGGGACGTCTCCTGCAGGGGAAGCGTCGTCGCCATCAGTGGTCCACCTCTTCCACGTTCTCATCGATCGAATCGTCGCCCGTGCCGGGGAGATTCTGAAGTCGGTCGTATGCGTCGTTGATGTCGCCGGTCTGACCCTCGTCGCGGAGCGATTCGAGGTAGTCCTCGTACTCCGCCTGGCTCACGACCTCGACGTTGAACAGCATCATCGAGTGGTACTCGCCGCAGAGCTCGGCGCACTTGCCGGCGTACGTGCCCTCGCGGGTCGGCTCGAAGGACCAGTAGTTGTCCTTGCCGATGTACATGTCCTTCTTGTAGAGGAAGTCGATGATCCAGAAGGAGTGGATGACGTCGCGCGACTGCAGCTTGATCTGGACCTTCTGGTCGACCGGCAGCACCAGCGTCGGAAGCTCCGAGACGACGTTGCCGCGGTCATCGGTCTGCGCCTGGACGCCCATGGTCCAGACGGTGTCGTCCTCGGTCTCGCCGTCGTACTGGAAGTCCCACGACCACTGCTTGCCGATCGCGGTGATCTGCACGTCCGCGTCGTCGCCGTACTGCGTCTCGAGGATCGCCTGGTCACGCGCCGTGAAGGCGAAGAAGCCGATGACCAGGATCAGGGGCACGATCGTGTAGAAGATCTCGATCGGCATGTTGTAGCGCAGCTGGACGGGCAGACCCATCTGCCCCTTGCGGCGCCGGTACGCGATCGCCGCCCATCCCATGAGACCCCAGGTGATGACACCCACGACGAGCAGCACGATCCACGAGTTGACCCACAGGCCGCTCACCACGTCGGTGCGGTTGGTCGCCGCCTGACCGTCTTCGGTGAAACCAGGGAGGAAGCCGTTGAGCTCGGTCGGGGTGCATCCCGCGAGGACTGCTGCCGCTGCGATCCCGAGGGGGAGAACGGCCCAGCGGATACGGCGTTTCGAAGGCACGGTGCACCTTTCCGATCACGAACAGGACTCTTGCCAGTCTAGGGCAAGCACCCAGGGGATTCGGGCCATCCACCCAGCTTGGATCGTGTCGCCAGGACGGAAAAAGGCGGGCCCGGGCGCCATTAGAAGCGCCCCGGGCCCGCCGGAAAAGTGCTGGATTCGCCGCCGATCAGTGGAAGCTGTCACCGCAGGCGCACGAGCCCGCGGCGTTGGGGTTGTCGATCGTGAACCCCTGCTCCGAGATCGTGTCCTTGAAGTCGATCGTGGCGCCGTCCAGGTACGGGACGCTCATGTCGTCGACGATCACCTCGACACCCTCGAAATCCACCGTCTTGTCTCCGTCGAGATAGCGCTCGTCGAAGTACAGCTGGTAGATGAGGCCGCTGCATCCGCCGGGCTGCACGGCCACGCGCAGGCGCAGATCGTCGCGTCCCTCCTGCTCGAGCAGGCTTTTGACCTTGGCGCCGGCGGCGTCGGTCAGCAGCACACCGTGCTCGCGGGCGGTCGGCTCGGTCGTCAGTGCGGTGTCGGTCATGGCACTCCTCCGGACGGGCCGCCCAGATCCCGGCTGACGGGCCGAGGATCCTCGCCGGGCGGCGGGATGCCTCGATTCTACGCGCGCTCGCCGGGAACCGGCTCCGAGACCGCCCTCTTCGCCGCTACGCCGCTCCCCCGGCGCTCGTCGACGTCCGCGCGTCGAGCTTCTCGAGCAGCAGCGCCTCGGCGAGCACCGCGTTGCGGAACGTGTCGAGGTGGAGCGATTCGTTCGGGCTGTGCGCCTTGGCGTGCGGGTCCTCGACGCCGGTCACGAGGATCTGGGCGCCCGGGAACTCGCGGACCAGGTCGGCGATGAACGGGATCGATCCGCCCACGCCGATGTCCACGGGCTCGACGCCGTAGCCCTCGTGCAGCGCTTCGCGCGCGGCGGCGACGGCCCAGCCCGAGGTGTCGACGAGGAACGCATCGCCGAAGTCCTGGTCGGTGAACTGCAGCTGTGCACCGAACGGCGCGTGGGACCGGAGGTGCTCCTCGATGGCGGCATAGGCGTCGCGCGCCGTCTGGCCGGGGGCGACGCGCGCGCTGATGACGACGGAGATCTCCGGGCTCAGCGTGTTGGACGCGTTCACCACGCTGGGTGCATCGATGCCGGTCACCGTGAGGGACGGCTTGTTCCAGATGCGGCTGAGGATCGTGCCGCGACCGACCGGCGAGACCCCGTCGGGCAGGCCGGCCTCGTCGCGGAGCGTCTCCTCGCTGTACGGCGGCGTGTCGGCATCCCGTTCCGTCAGCCCCGCCACCGCCACCGCGCCCTCGTCGTCCCAGAGCGTCGACAGCAGCTTGACCGTGGCCATCATCGCATCGGGGACCGCTCCCCCGAACATGCCGGAGTGCGAGGCGTGCTCGAGCGTGCGCACCCGGAGCGTGAACCGCGTGTTCCCCCGCAGCGAGACCGTGAGCGCCGGCGTCTTCGCGTCCCAGTTGCCCGAGTCGGCCACGACGATCACGTCGGCGCGGAGCGCGTCGGCGTTGTCGGAGAGGAACTGCGCGAACGATCGCGAGCCCGCCTCCTCCTCCCCCTCGAAGAAGAGCACCACGCCGAGGTCGAAGTCGTCGCCGATGCCCTCCTTGAGCGCGCGCAGCGCCGCGAGGTGGGCCATGACGCCGGCCTTGTCGTCCGCTGCGCCGCGTCCGTACAGACGCCCGCCCCGGACGGTCGGCTCGAACGGCGCCGACTCCCACAGCGACTCGTCGCCCACCGGCTGCACGTCGTGATGCGCGTAGAGCAGGATCGTCGGGCGCCCGTTGCGCGCCGCACGGGTGGCGAGGACGGCGGGGTTGCCCTGCTCGTCGGTCCCTGGCACGGCAGCGGTGCGGATCTCGACGGTCTCGAACAGCCCGGTCTCGCGCACCAGCTCGGCCACGGCATCCGCGCTCCGCCGCACTTCCGCGGGGTCGAAGCCGGGGAACGCGATGGACGGGATGCGGACGAGGGCGCCGAGATCGGCGAGTGCCGAAGGGATGCCGGAGGTCGCGGCGTCGCGCACAGCAGCCTGTCGGGAGAGCTCAGTGGTCATGCGGGTAATCTTAAGCACACCCCTACTCCGCACATCGAGGATCACCCGTGGCCAAAGACTCCGCCCCCGTGCCGAACGACGCTCCCTCCGAGGGAACCGTCCTGAACGGCGCGCCTGTCGGAAAGGGTCGCGCCACCCCTTCGCGCGCCGAGCAGGAGGCCGCGCGCAAGCGCCCCCTCGTCGCCGACACCAAGGAGGCGCGTGCGCGCGCGAAGGCGGATCTCGCCGCGCAGCGCGAGAAGGCTCGCATCGGCATGGCCAACGGCGATCCGCGCTACCTCCCGGCTCGCGACCAGGGCGCGCAGCGCAAGTTCGTGCGCGACTGGGTCGACGCGGGCTGGCACCTCGGTGAGGCCGTCATGCCGGCGATGGTGCTCGTGATCCTCGCCACGTTCCTGCCCATCCCTGCGCTGCAGTACTACGCGTTCGTGGGTCTGTGGATCTTCATCTTCTTCGTCATCGGCGACATGGTGCTCACCTCGATCACCGTGAAGCGCGCCGTGAAGCGGAAGTTCGGCGAGGGCAAGATGGAGAAGGGGCTCGGCTGGTACGCCGCGATGCGGACCGTGCAGATGCGATTCCTGCGCCTGCCCAAGCCCCAGGTGAAGCGCGGCCAGAAGCCCGCCTGACCGGCTCGGCGGTCGCCGCGTCGGCGTCCTGAGGTCTGAGGCGTCCCAGTCGCGACGCCGAGTCCCGGCGCTCAGGCCCCCTTTATCAGGCCTCGGTTGATCTGGCGCGCCCACAGCGGCCCGCGGTACAGGAACGCCGTGTAGCCCTGTACGAGGGTGGCACCGGCATCCAACCGCTCGCGCACGTCGGCGGCGGTCTCGACCCCGCCGACCGAGATCACGCAGAACTCTGCGGGCACGGTCGCGCGCAGCAGCTGCAGCACCTCGAGCGCCCGCACCTTCAGCGGGGCGCCCGACAGCCCGCCGTCCCCCGCCGCGGCGACCGTGGCGGGGTTGGTCATGAGGCCGGCGCGAGAGATGGTCGTGTTCGTCGCGATGATGCCGGCGAGACCCGCGTCGACCGCCAGCTGCGCGATCGCGGCGATCTCGTCGTCGGGCAGGTCGGGCGCGATCTTCACCAGGAGCGGTGTCGCGCCGGCGGCCTCGCGCACCGCGTCGAGCAGCGGCCGCAGCGTCTCGACCGCCTGCAGCCCGCGGAGCCCCGGGGTGTTCGGCGACGACACGTTCACGACGAGATAGTCGGCGAGGGGCGCGAGCAGCGTGGCGCTGCGGACGTAGTCGGCGGTGGCGTCGGCGACGTCGACGACGCGGCTCTTGCCGATGTTCACGCCGAGCACCGAGCGCCGCGAGCGCTTGCGCAGCGTGCGCAGGCGCGCCGCCGCGGCGTCGGCGCCGTGGTTGTTGAAGCCCATGCGGTTGACGACCGCGCGATCCGGGATGAGCCGGAACAGCCGCGGACGCGGGTTGCCGTCCTGCGGGATCGCGGTGACCGTGCCGACCTCGACGTGCCCGAACCCGAGGGCGTGCAGCCCGGCCGCGCCGGTGACGTCCTTGTCGAACCCGGCGGCGACGCCGAACGGGGACTCGAAGCGGAGGCCGAGCGCTGTGGTGGCGAGTTCGGGTGCGGGACGGGTGAGCGCGCGCGCTGCCCACGAGACCGGCGGGACACCCAGTATCCGGATCACCCGCATCGCGGCGTGGTGGGCGGACTCGGGGTCCATGCGCGACAGGACGGTGCGGAAGAGGAGGGGATACATCCCTCCTAGGCTATCGGTCGCCTCCGCCGCTCCCTCATTCGGCGGCGGCGTCCTCGGTGCGCGTGCGCGCGTGGCCGTGATCGGCGCGGAGCTGCTCGATGGCGGACTCGAAGTCCTCGAGCGAGTCGAACGCCTGGTAGACGCTCGCGAAGCGCAGGTACGCGACCTCGTCCAGGTCGCGCAGCGGCCCGAGGATCGCCAGCCCGATCTCGTTCGCGTCCAGCTGCGACGCGCCGGTCTGGCGGATGCTCTCCTCGACGGTCTGCGCGAGCACCGCGAGGTCGGCCTCGGTCACCGGACGCCCCTGGCACGCCTTGCGGACCCCCGACATGACCTTCTCGCGGCTGAACGGCTCGATCACGCCGGAGCGCTTGATGACGTTGAGGCTGGCCGTCTCGACGGTCGTGAACCGGCCACCGCACTGCGGGCACTGACGACGGCGACGGATGCTGAGTCCGTCATCGCTCGTGCGGGAGTCGATGACGCGGGAGTCGGCGTGGCGGCAGAACGGGCAGTGCATGACAGAGCCAGCCTACGCGCGGTTCTCGCCGCCGGGCTCGCCGTGCGCGGCGTCCGCGAAGCGGGCGGTGATGGCCTCGCCGTGTGCGGGAAGCGCCTCGGCCTCGGCCAGGGTGACGATCGCGTCGCGGACGACCGCCAGCGCGTTGCGGTCGTACGAGATCACCTGCTGCGGCCGCAGGAAGGTGGCCGCAGACAGTCCGGCCGAGTACCGCGCCTGGCCGCCGGTCGGGAGGACGTGGTTGCTGCCGGCGAGGTAGTCGCCGAGGCTGACCGGCGAGTCGGCGCCGACGAACACCGCTCCCGCGTGCACGAAGTCCTTGGGGCGGGGAACCTCGAGGTGCAGCTCGAGGTGTTCCGGGGCGTACGCGTTGCTGAACGCGGTCGCCGTCGCGAGGTCGTCGACGAGCACGATCGCGGACTGCGGGCCGGTGAGCGCCGCCGTCACGCGCTCGGCGTGCCGCGTCGCCGCCGCGCGGGGCCCGATCGCCTGCTCCACCTCGCGCGCGAGACGCTCCGAGGTGGTGACGAGCACCGCCGAGGCCTGTTCGTCGTGCTCGGCCTGGCTGATGAGGTCGACCGCGACGAGGTCGGCGTCGGCGCTGTCGTCGGCGACGATGAGGATCTCGGTGGCGCCGGCTTCGGCATCCGTCCCCACGAGTCCGGCGACCGCGCGCTTGGCGGCAGCGACGAAGTTGTTGCCCGGACCCGTCACCACGTCGACGGGCTCGAGCCCGAGCGACGGCACGCCGTGGGCGAGCGCCCCGATCGCGCCGGCACCGCCCATCGCGTACACCTCGGTGACGCCGAGCAGGCGGGCGGCGCCGAGGATGACGGGGTGGACGCGCCCGCCGTATTCGCGCTGCGGCGGGGAGGCGAGGGCGATCTCGGACACACCGGCGACCTGGGCCGGCACGACGTTCATGACGACGCTCGACGGGTAGACGGCCTTGCCGCCGGGCACGTAGAGGCCGACGCGGCGCACCGGCTGCCAGCGCTGCTCGACCCGCGCACCCGGACCCAGCTCCGTGACGGACGGCGCGGGCACCTGAGCGGCGGATGCCTCGCGCACGCGCTCGATCGCCTGCTCGAGCGCGGCGCGCACGGCCGGGTCGAGCGCGTCGAGCGCCTCGTCGAGGTGCGCCGCGGGTACCCGGATGTCGTGCCCGGTCGCGCCGTCGAAGCGCTCGGCCTGCTCGCGGAGCGCGGCCTCACCCCGTGTCGCGACGTCGTCCACGATGTGGGCGGCGATGGCGAGGGCCTCCTCCCGCGCCGCGACGGCGCGGGGAACGGTCGCGAGGAGTTCGGCGGGCGAGAGCGTGCGCCCGCGCAGATCGATCGTCCGGAGCATCCGTCTACGCTACCGCCCGCGTCGCCGCGTTCAGCCGCGCGTGACGCCCGAGACGTCGTGCAGGTAGCCGATGCGGCCGTCCTCGTGGCGCACCACGAACGCGTCGCCCCGATCCTCGATGACGAGCGCCCACGCGGTGGGCCCGATGCGGAACACCGGGATGCCGATCTCGTCGACGACGTCGCGCTCCTCGGGCACGAGTGCCCAGAAGGCCTGGTGCTGCGGGGCCGTCGCCGCGGCGGGCTCGACGGTGGAGGACGGGTTCTCGACCTGCTCGAACGACTCGCGCGTCTGGACGGGCTCGGCGATCGCCGGGGTGTCTTCGGTGGTCGTGCGGGCGGCGGGAGTCGCATCCTCTACGGAGGTCGCGGGCTCGGCGGGCGCCGGCGCCGAAACGGCCTCGTCCACGGGGATGACGGTGGTCACCGCGTCGCCGGCGTCGGGGGCCTGCGGCGCGTCGACGACGGGCGTGCGGTACGCGGAGTTCTCAGCGGCGTAGGGCGCGGCGTTCTCCGAGGCGTAGGGGCCCGCCTGCTCGGCGCCGTACGGGGCACCGGCCGCGGTGGGCGCGGCGCCCTGCGCGTACGGCTGGAAGTCGTCGTCGGCGGCGCGGTCGGGGCGCGCCACGACCGGACGCGGCGAGACGCGCCGCACCGGGCGCGCGTTGCGGTGCGCCGGCAGCTCGGGGCGGCCGCGGAAGTCCTCGGCGAACGGCGGGATGAGGGGCGCGCACACCGTGAGCACGACGCCGGCGAGCATGAGGATCAGCTCGACCCAGACGACCCACGTGGACACGAAGAACGAGTCATTGGCGAGCGAGACGAACGAGTCCCAGAGGATCGAGAGCCAGACGACGGCGGAGACGGAGAAGGCGACGGAGGCGAACTGGTCGATGCCGAGCGAGCCGACCCGGCGGATCCCTTCGGGCGACAGGCGGCGCAGCACGATCAGGAACACCGCCACGGTGGGGACCCCGATGGTCAGCACCCACTGGATGCCGCTGGTCCAGACCGACGCCCACACGCGGTCGAGGTCGATGATCGGGAAGAACGAGACCACGAAGGCGACGAACCACGTGCCCAGCAGGGCGACCTCGCGGATCGAGAACGGACCCACGCCGTACTGCGGCGGCTCCTCCGTCGTGACCGCCTCGTCGATGTTCCCGTCCTGCTGCGCGTCCGTCACGATCGTCCCTTCCGTGCGAGCTCCCGAGGCCCGCGTCGACCCGATTTTACCCACGGCGCATGAGACGCCGATGAGATGGCACGGCGTCCGGCGACACCAGCGCCCCTGCCTCGAGGGGTTTCTACCCGAGGCACTGCGGCCCGAGCAGACCCTTCAGTTCGCCGTACAGATCAGGCGTGATCCGCACGGTCTGCGGCACTTCGAAGACCTTCGCGACACTGCCGCTGTGCAGCTTCAGCGACACCTCGGTGTCTCCGGCGTGTCGCGTCAGGGTCTGCAGCAGCTCGCCGATCAGCATCTCGCTGGCGCGGCGCTCGGGCATGACCAGGACGAGCGACCCCGATTCGTCCATCGCCCCGAGGTCGGGGCTGAACGCCGACTGCGCGTGCAGGTTCATGCCGTCGTCGCGACGCGACACGCGTCCGCGCACGACGAGGATGGAGTCGGCCTGGAGCATGTGCTGGAACTCGGTGTAGGTCTTGCCCATGAACATGACCGTGATCTCGCCGTCGAAGTCCTCGACGGTGATCATGCCGTAGGGGTTGCCGCTCTGCTTCGCCACGCGGTGCTGCACGCTGGTGACGAGTCCGGCGATGGT
The DNA here is from genome assembly GCF_033548675.1 of Microbacterium sp. M3. NCBI lineage: Bacteria > Bacillati > Actinomycetota > Actinomycetes > Micrococcales > Microbacteriaceae > Microbacterium > Microbacterium sp. M3. Next base: position 120,068 of record NZ_JAWTZT010000002.1, on the reverse strand, counting down.
CACCTGGTCGCCGTCGCCGACGTCCTCCGAGGCGAGCAGGTCGTGGATGCTGGTCGACGCATGCTTGGCGAGCGGGATCTCGAGGCCGGCGAGCGGATGGTCCGAGACGTACAGGCCGAGCATCTCGCGCTCGAACGCCAGCTTGTCCTTCTTCGTCCACTCCGGACGCTCGGGCACTTTGGCGGCCTGCTGCGGCTCGTCGTCGCCCCACAGCGAGTCGAAGTCGAAGCCCACCTCGCCGTTGGCCTCGCGCCGCTTGTCGAGCACGGCCGCCTCGGTCGCGTCCTCGTGGATCTCCATGAGCGCCCGGCGCGTCGACCCCAGCGAGTCGAACGCCCCGGCCTTGATGAGGGACTCCACGGTGCGCTTGTTCGCGACGTGCATCGGCACCTTCGCGAGGAAGTCGTGGAAGCTCGCGTAGTTCGCGTCCGCACGCGCGGCGACGATCCCGTCGACCACGTTCGCGCCGACGTTGCGGACGGCCCCCAGACCGAAGCGGATGTCTTCGCCCACGGCGGCGAAGTAGCGGATCGACTGCCCGACGTCGGGCGGGAGCACCCGGATGCCCATGCGGCGGCACTCGTTCAGGTACACCGCCATCTTGTCCTTGGAGTCGCCGACGCTGGTGAGGAGCGCCGCCATGTACTCGGCGGGATAGTGCGCCTTGAGGTAGGCGGTCCAGTACGAGACGAGGCCGTAGGCGGCGGAGTGCGCCTTGTTGAAGGCGTAGTCCGAGAAGGGCAGCAGGATGTCCCACAGCGCCTGGATGGCGGCGTCGCCGAAGCCGCGCTCCTTCATGCCGCCGGAGAAGCCCTCGTACTGCTTGTCGAGCTCGGACTTCTTCTTCTTGCCCATCGCGCGACGCAGGATGTCGGCCTGTCCGAGCGAGAACCCGGCGACCTTCTGCGCGATCGCCATGACCTGCTCCTGATAGATGATCAGGCCGTAGCTGATGTCGAGGATGTCTTTGAGCGGCTCTTCGAGCTCGGGATGGATCGGCGTGACAGGCTGCTGGCCGTTCTTGCGCAGCGCGTAGTTGATGTGCGAGTTCGCACCCATCGGTCCCGGACGGTACAGCGCGATGACGGCCGAGACGTCCTCGAAGTTGTCGGGCTTCATGAGCCGCAGAAGCGACCGCATGGGTCCGCCGTCGAGCTGGAACACGCCGAGCGTGTCACCCCGCGTGAGCAGGTCGTAGGCCGCGCGGTCGTCGAGGGCGAGGTGCTCCAGGTCGAGCTCCTCCCCCCGGTTCATGCGGATGTTGTCGAGGGCGTCCGAGATGATCGTGAGGTTGCGCAGCCCCAGGAAGTCCATCTTGATGAGGCCCAGGGTCTCGCACGACGGGTAGTCGAACTGCGTGACGATCTGGCCGTCCTGCTCGCGCCGCATGATCGGGATGATGTCGAGCAGCGGTTCGCTCGACATGATCACGCCGGCGGCGTGCACGCCCCACTGACGCTTGAGCCCCTCGAGCCCGAGCGCACGGTCGAACACCGTCTTCGCCTCGGGGTCGGTGTCGATGAGCGTCCGGAACTCCACCGCCTCCTTGTAGCGGGGATGCTGCGGGTCGAACATGCCGTCCAGTGGCATGTCCTTGCCCATGACGGGCGGCGGCATCGCCTTCGTGAGCCGCTCCCCCATGCTGAACGGGAAGCCGAGCACACGACCGGCGTCCTTCAGGGCCTGCTTCGACTTGATCGTGCCGTACGTCACGATCTGGGCGACGCGCTCGGAGCCGTACTTCGCGGTGACGTAGTCGATCACCTCGCCCCGGCGACGGTCGTCGAAGTCGACGTCGAAGTCGGGCATCGAGACGCGGTCGGGGTTGAGGAAGCGCTCGAAGATGAGGCCGTGCTCGAGCGGGTCGAGGTCGGTGATCCGCATCGCGTACGCGACCATCGAGCCGGCACCGGAGCCACGCCCCGGGCCGACGCGGATGCCGTTGTCTTTGGCCCAGTTGATGAAGTCCGCGACGACCAGGAAGTAGCCGGGGAATCCCATCTGCAGGATGATGCCGGTCTCGTACTCGGCCTGCTTCCGGACCTTTTCGGGGATGCCGCCGGGATACCGGTAGTGCAGCCCCCGCTCGACCTCCTTGATGAGCCAGCTGTCTTCGGTCTCGCCGTCGGGCACCGGGAAGCGCGGCATGTAGTTCGCGGAGGTGTTGAACTCGACCTTGCACCGCTCGGCGATGAGGAGCGTGTTGTCGCACGCCTCGGGGTGGTCGCGGAACAGCTGCCGCATCTCCTGCGCGGTCTTGATGTAGTACCCGTCGCCGTCGAACTTGAACCGGTTGGGATCGTCGAGCGTCGAGCCGGACTGCACGCAGAGCAGCGCCGCGTGCGCGTCGGCCTCGTGCTGGTGGGTGTAGTGCGAGTCGTTCGTCGCCACGAGCGGGATATCGAGGTCTTTCGCGAGGCGCAGCAGATCCGTCATGATCCGGCGCTCGATCGAGAGCCCGTGGTCCATGATCTCGGCGAAGTAGTTCTCCTTGCCGAAGATGTCCTGGAACTCCGCCGCCGCCGCGCGCGCCGCGTCGTACTGTCCGAGCCGCAGACGCGTCTGCACCTCGCCGGACGGGCAGCCGGTCGTGGCGATCAGGCCCTTGCCGTACGTCTGCAGCAGCTCGCGATCCATACGCGGCTTGAAGTAGTAGCCCTCCATGCTCGAGAGCGAGCTCAGCCGGAACAGGTTGTGCATGCCCCCGGTGTTCTCGCTCCACAGGGTCATGTGCGTGTAGGCGCCGGATCCCGACACGTCGTCGCTCTTCTGCTCCGGCGTTCCCCAGGCCACCCGGGACTTGTCGCTGCGGTGCGTGCCGGGGGTGACGTACGCCTCGAGGCCGATGATCGGGTTGACGCCGGCCGCCTGCGCGGCGCGGTAGAACTCGAACGCCGCGAAGGTGTTGCCGTGGTCGGTGACGGCGATCGCCGGCATCCCGTACTCCGCCGCCGCCTGCGTCATCGCGCCGATCTTGGCGGCCCCGTCGAGCATCGAGTACTCGCTGTGAACGTGCAGATGTACGAAGGAGTCGGATGCCACGCAACGAGTCTACGAAGCCCTCCGACATCGTCCGCGGGCGACCCGGGATTTGCCAAGTTCGCCCGCGGAGGTCAATTCACCCTCCAGTTCAACGTGAAGGTCGCGTCGCGACGAGACAGCACGACCGCATCGACGGATGCCGCCACCCGGTGCGTTCGTGCGGCCTCGTGTCCGTCCGCCGGATGCCGCGCCTGCGGTTCACGGAATGTCAGAAGTCCTCGTCGAGCGCGTACTGCTGCTGCCAGGTGTGCGGGCGGTCGATCCCGAGCCCGTAGAGGTACCGGATGAGCTGGCCGTGGTGCTGCGTCTCGTGCTCCAGCAGCGCGAGCGCGTACCGGAGCGAGTCCTCGTCACCGGCATCGATGGACGCCACCCACGCATCGACCTCCGCAGCGGTCGTCGAGAACGCCGCGCGGAGGGCCGCGGCATCCGTCGACTCTTCCGCGGTCACCGGACTCGTGAAGCCCTGCCACTCCCCCGCGCGCGCCGCCCGCGGGTAGCTCTCGCGCGCACCCAGCACGCACCACAGCTGGTGTCCGACGGTGTCGGACGGGAGATCGCGCAGATGCGAGCCGAGGTGCTCGGGCGGGACCGTGTCGAGGAGGTCGAGGTAGAGGGTGTTGGAGCGCTCGAAGCGACGCTGCAGCAGGTGGTTCACGCGTCCACGCTAGAGGTCGCGGCGCATCAGCACGCGAGGGAATCCGGACAGCACGGATTCGGTGTCGGCGGCCTTGGTGAAGCCGGCCCGCTCGAACAGGCGTCGCGTGCCGACGTACGCCATCGTGAGGTCGACCCTCTCGTCGCCGTTGTCGACGGGGTAGCCCTCGAGCGCCGGCGCGCCCTGCTCGCGCGCGAAATCGACGGCCCCGTCGATGAGCGCGTGCATCACGCCCTTCTTGCGGTGTCCGGGGCGGACGCGGAAGCACCACAGCGACCACACGTCCTGGTCGTCGACGTGCGGGATCTTGCGGAACGTCGCGAAATGGGTACGCGTGCGCGGCGCGACGGCCGCCCAGCCGACGACCTCGTCGCCGTCGTATGCCAGGACGCCGATCGGCCCCTCCTCCGCCATGAGCCGCTGGACGCGCTCCGCGCGCTCGGGGCCGCGGAGGGCCGTCGCCTCTTTGCTCGGGATGCGATAGCTCAGGCAGAAGCACACGCTCGACTGCGGATTCTTCGGTCCGACCATGGTCGCGACATCCGCGAAGACCGTCGCCGGCCGCACTTCGATCGTCATGACGACACTCTGCCGGAGGCCTGCGACATCCGCACTGACATCCGCACCGGCATCCGCGAGGCGTGCCGGCCGGGCGCCCTATGGTGGGACCCATGCCGACGCCCGACTTCGTCCTCGACCTGCGCCGCAAGGTCGGAACCGCCCCGCTCCCCCTCGTCGGCGTGACCGCCGTCGTACTGCGCGACGGGAAGGTGCTGCTCGGCCGGCGCAGCGACAACGGCCACCTCACGCCGGTGACCGGGATCGTCGACCCCGGCGAGCAGCCCGCGGACGCGGCCGTGCGCGAGACCCTCGAGGAGGCCGGCGTGGCGTGCCGCGTGGAGCGTCTCGCGTGGGTGCACCAGCTCCCCCGGGTCGTGTACCCGCACGGCGACCAGGTCGACTACCTCGACCTGGTCTTCCGGTGCACGTGGCTCTCGGGCGAGCCCCGCCCGGTGGACGGCGAGATGACCGAGGTCGGCTGGTACGACCTCGACGCGCTTCCGGAGCTGGAGCTTCCCGACATGTACCGCCGCATCGCGCTGGCCCGCACCGAGGGGCCGGCGCACTTCGAGGGCGGCCGCTGACGCGCCCACCGAAACGCGGGCTCAGTCCCCGCGCAGCAGTTCGAGCGCGTGGGCGAGGTCGGCGGGATACTCCGACGTGAAGGTGACCCATTCGCCGGTCGCCGGGTGCACGAACGAGAGCTCGTGCGCGTGCAGCCACTGCCGCGTGAGCCCCAGCCGCGCCGACAGCGTCGGGTCGGCGCCGTAGAGCGGGTCGCCCACGCACGGATGCCGGTGCGCGGCCATGTGCACGCGGATCTGGTGGGTGCGGCCGGTCTCGAGATGGATCTCGAGCAGCGACGCGCCGGGGAACGCCTCGAGCGTCTCGTAGTGGGTGACCGAGTCCTTGCCCTCGGGCGTCACCGCGAACTTCCACGAGTGGGAAGGATGCCGCCCGATCGGCGCGTCGATGGTGCCGGCCAGCGGGTCGGGGTGGCCCTGCACGACGGCGTGGTAGATCTTCTCCACCTCCCGCTCCTTGAAGGCGCGCTTGAGCGCGACGTAGGCGCGCTCGGTCTTCGCCACCACCATGAGGCCGCTGGTGCCGACGTCCAGCCGGTGGACGACGCCCTGGCGCTCGGCGGCGCCCGTCGTGGCGATGCGGTAGCCGGCCGCGGCGAGGCCGCCCAGCACGGTGGGGCCCTCCCAGCCGAGCGACGGGTGCGCCGCGACTCCGGAGGGCTTGTCGACCACGACGATGTCGTCGTCGTCGTAGGCGATGCCGAGGTCGGGCACATCGACCGGCACGACACGGGGCTCCTCCTTGGGCGCCCACGACACGTCGAGCCACGCGCCGCCCCGCAGCTTGTCGGACTTGGTCAGCTCACGCCCGTCCATGACGACGCCGCCGGCCTCGGCCACTTCCGCGGCGAACGTGCGCGAGAAGCCGAGCATCTTCGCCAGGGCCGCGTCGACGCGGCTGCCGTCGAGCCCGTCGGGAACGGGAAGGCTGCGCGACTCCACGTCAGAGCTGGGCGCCGGAGCCGGGACGTCCGTCCGGCCCAGGCTCGCGGCCGGCCTCGTACTCCTCGGCCTCGCGCTCAGCCTCGGCCTCGACCGCGCGCTGCTCGCTCTCGCTCAGTGGCGGGAGGCCGCGCTCGGCGGCCGGGATGCCGGCATCCGGATCGGCGACGGGGAACTCGCTGCCGAAGCCCTCCACCGCACCGCCGGGCGCGAACTGGTCGCCCTCGGCGCCGAGCAGCGTCTCGTCGTCCGCGTCGTCGTGCTCTTCCTTGCGGCTGTGGTCGCGCGTACCGTCCATGTGAACCCCCACGAGTACCAAGAGTGCGATCGCGATCATGTCGCACACGATGAAGATGTCGGCGATGTTGTAGATCGCCGGCGACATGCCGGGGAAGAACCACATCCACGGCGTGTTGATGAAGTCGATGACGTGGCCGACGCCGAAGCCCGGCTCACGGAACAGGCGGTCGGTGAGGTTGCCCAGCACGCCGCCGAGGAGCAGGCCCAGCGCCACCGCCCACAGACGCGAGCGCACGCGGGTCGCGGCGAGCCATCCGATGACGATGGCCACAGCGCCCAGCGCGATCGTGAAGATCCACGTGACCTCCTCGCCGAGCGAGAAGGCGGCGCCCGGGTTGCGGGTCAGGTAGAAGCTCAGGAAGTCGCCGAGGACCGGGACCGATTCCTGGTACGGCAGGTTCTCGAGAGCGAAGTACTTCGCCAACTGGTCGGCGGCCAGCACCAGCACCGCGAGACCCGCGATGATGGTGCCGGCCGCCGCCTGACGAAGGGGAGTCCGGCGCGTCAAGGCCTAGAGGCCGAGAGCCGACACCGGCTGTGCGCCGGACGTCGTCGCCGTGGTCTCGAGGTCGCGGAGCTTGCCCTCGATGTAGCTGCGCAGCTGCGCACGGTAGTCGCGCTCGAAGTTGCGCAGCTCGGAGATGCGGCCCTCGAGCGTGGTGCGCTCGCGCTCGAGCTTCGAGAGCTCCTCGCGGCCACGCGTCTCGGCCTCGGACACGATCGAGGCGGCCTGCGACTTGGCGTCGGCGATCAGCTGGTCGCGCTGGGCGATGCCCTCGGCCACGTGCTCGTCGTGCAGGCGCTGGGCCAGCTCGATGATGCCGGCGCTCGCGGCGGGGCCGCCGGCGGTCGGAGCGGCCTCGACCGGGGCCGGGGCCGGGGCGGCGGGCTCGGCGGCGCGCGCCGGAGCGGCACCCGACTCGTACGCCGCCAGCTTGGCCTTCAGCTCCTCGTTCTCGGCGAGGGCCTTGCGCCACTCGACGACGATCTCGTCGAGGAAGTCGTCCACCTCGTCGGGGTCGAAGCCCTCCTTGAAGCGGACGTGCTGGAACTGCTTGGTGACGACGTCATCGGGGGACAAAGCCATGGTGATTCCTCTTTCGAGCGTCTGGACGGTGCCGGCCGTTCGACCGGTGCCCGGGGGCCGATGTCGGTGCGGTCACCGAGTCGGCGACCGTTCGTATCAGCAAAGCATAGTCATCGGTTCTGAGAGTGTCGAAGGCGCACGGCGCCCTCGACGCGATCGATCATCCCGCGAGCGTGCGCGTGACGCTGAGCAGGATGAAGCACAGCAGCATCGTCAGCGCGAATCCGAAGTCGATCGCGATGGCGCCGACGCGCAACGGCGGGATGAAGCGCCGGAACAGCCTGATCGGCGGGTCGGTGACGGTGTAGACGATCTCCGCGGCGACGAGCCCCGCACCTCGCGGACGCCACTCCCGGTTGAAGAACGGGATCCAGTCGAGCACCAGCCGCGCGAGCAACACGAAGACATAGAGCAGCAGCGCGAGGTTGAGGATCGCTGCGATGAGTTGGACGACTGCCACGTAGCCAGATTACGGCTGCGCGAACGGAACCGACTCCGGATCCGCCTGGGCCACCGCACCGTCGCCCGACACGGCGACGTTCTCGGGCGAGAGCAGGAACACCTTGCTGGTGACCCGCTCGATGCGCCCGTACAGGCCGAGCGACAGCCCGCTCGCGAAGTCGATCAGGCGGCGCGCGTCGGCGTCGCTCATCTGCGAGAGGTTGATGATGACCGGGATGCCGTCACGGAAGTTCTCGGCGATGATCTGGGCGTCGCGGTACTGCTTCGGGTGCACGGTGAGGATCTCGTTGATCGCCGTCGGCGCCGGCTGCCGCACGACGGCGGGCCGGTGGATCGGAGTCACCGGCGCGGCCGGCTTGTCGACCACCTTCTCGGCGGCGCGAGCACGGGGCTGCGGCGCCGGCTCTTCGTAGACCTCTTCCTCGTCGGCGAGTCCGAGGTACACCATGGTCTTCTTGAGCGGGTTCGACATCTGATCCTCCGTAGTGCTCATCTGTTCCGAGGTTAACCGCGTTCTGGTCTCGGGCCGGTGATTGCGGAACCGATCCGAAGGTGTGTCGCGCCGGCGGCGATCGCCTCGGCGAAGTCGCCGGTCATGCCGGCGGAGATCCAGGTGGCATCGGGGACGACGCCCCGCACGGTGTCGGCGAGCCCGCGGAGCCGCTCGAAGGCCGCCGCGGGCGGCTCGCCGAGCGGCGCGACGGCCATCACCCCGCGGACGCGCAGCGACGGCAGGCCTGCGGCATGGGCCGCCAGCGCCTCGATCTCGGCGGGTGCGACGCCGCCGCGCCCCGGATCGTCGGTGAGGTTCGCCTGCAGCAGGACGTCGAGCACCGGATCACCCGGCTGGGCCGCCGCGTGCAGCGCGTCGGCGAGGCGGGTGCGGTCGAGCGAGTGGACGACGGATGCCGCGGCCCGCACCGCACGCGCCTTGTTGGTCTGCGCCTGCCCGATGAAGTGCCACCGCAGGCCGTCGAGATCGCCGACCTCGACGGCCTTGCGGCTGAACTCCTGCTGGCGGTTCTCCCCCACGTCGCGCACCCCGAGCCCGTAGAGCTCGGTCACGAGCGAGGCAGGGTGGAACTTCGTCACGACGATGCGGGTCACCTCGGACGGATCGCGGCCCGCCGCGTGGGCGGCATCCGCGATCCTCTCGTCGACCGCCGCGAGACGGGCGGAGAGATCCTCCATGCGATTCCTGGGCCTGTCTCGAAGCGATCGTCGTGCGGACTGCCTGAGGTCTACTTCAGGAAGTCGGGGATGTCGAGGTCGTCGTCACCGAAGGCGGTGTCGTACGACGACTCGGTCACCGCGCCGACCGTCACGGGGACGGGGGGCTGCGCCTCGACGACATCGCGGTCCTTCGCGGCCTCGTCGGCCGGAGTGACCGGCACGGCCGGCGTCGACACCACGCGCGCGGCCGTGATCGGCTCGATGCGCGCCTGCGGCTCGCCGCCGTCGAAGCCGGCGGCGATGACGGTGACGCGCACCTCGTCGCCGAGCGTGTCGTCGATGACCGTTCCGAAGATGATGTTGGCCTCGGGGTGCGCGGCCTCCTTGACCAGCTGAGCGGCGTCGTTGATCTCGAAGATGCCGAGGTTCGACCCGCCCTGGATCGACAGCAGCACGCCATGCGCCCCCTCGATCGACGCCTCCAGCAGCGGCGATTCGACCGCGAGCTCGGCGGCCTTGATGGCGCGATCCGCCCCCCGTGCCGAGCCGATGCCCATGAGGGCCGAACCCGCTCCCTGCATGACCGACTTGACGTCGGCGAAGTCGAGGTTGATCAGACCCGGCGTGGTGATGAGGTCGGTGATGCCCTGCACACCGGCGAGGAGAACCTGATCGGCGGTCGCGAACGCCTCGATCATCGAGATGCCGCGGTCGCTGATCTCGAGCAGGCGGTCGTTGGGCACCACGATGAGGGTGTCGACCTCTTCCTTCAGGCGCGCGACGCCGGTCTCGGCCTGCTGCTGGCGGCGACGGCCCTCGAAGGAGAAGGGCTTCGTCACGACACCGATCGTGAGAGCTCCTATCGACTTCGCGATCTTCGCGACCACCGGCGCACCGCCGGTGCCCGTGCCGCCGCCCTCGCCCGCGGTGACGAAGACCATGTCGGCCCCGCGCAGGGCCTCCTCGATCTCCTCCGCGTGGTCTTCGGCCGCGCGCCGGCCCACCTCGGGGTCGGCACCCGCGCCGAGCCCTCGGGTCAGCTCGCGACCTACGTCGAGCTTGACGTCGGCGTCGCTCATCAGCAGCGCCTGGGCGTCGGTGTTGATGGCGATGAACTCGACGCCCCGCAGACCGAGCTCGATCATGCGGTTGACCGCGTTGACACCGCCGCCGCCGACGCCGACGACCTTGATCACGGCGAGGTAGTTCTGGTTCTGGCTCATGCCGGCCTCCGTAGCCCTGGACCTTCTAAACCTTCAACCTCTAGTAGAGGTGTAAAGAATTGCCCGGTATGCAATTCCGATGTCACGAAAGTAAGCGGAGGGCGCGCCGGAATCCGGAGCGGATCGGCGTGTCGCGCCAACCCGGTCGGCAAGTCGTCCGGATGGGTGCCGCGTCAGCGGATGACGACGGCGTCGGGCGACGACACGTCGTAGGTCGCGACGTCCGCCGGCGGCCGTCCGGCCATCGCGGTCTGCAGCACGAGGGCCTTTCGAGCGGAGCGTTCCGCGCTCCCCCACACCACCTGCGTGTTGGTGCCGCCGAGGGCGAGCGTGACGTCGTCCGGGGTCGTCGCCGATACCTCGGTCACCTGCGCGCGGATGTCGTCGGGGAGCGAGCGCATGACCTGACCGACCGCCGCGAAGGCGTCGGAGTCGACCCCGCCACGGACCGTCAGCACGGGGGTGCCCGCACTCGGTGTCGCGGTCGTCGAGAGCGCCACCCCGGCGCCGTCGACGAGGGTGTAGCCGGCGCGCGTCTCGATGAGCCCGACCGGCGTGCGCTCGACGATGCGCACCACGAGTTCGTGCGGCGGCCGGGCCTCGAGCGCGTAGGTCTCGATGAGCGGGAAGGCGACGAGCTCGGCCTTCACCTCGCTCTCGTCGACGAGGGGCAGCGGCGTGCCGAGCTGGCCCGACAGCGCGTCTGCGACGGCCGCGGCGTCCAGCTGCTCGGCGCCCACGACCGAGATCTGCTGCACGGCGAAGAGCGGGCTGTACGCCGCACCGACGGTGGCCAGGGCGAGGATGACGACGGATGCCGCGGCCCCGAGCCAGAGCGCGCGCCGGCGACGCTGACGCACCGTGAAGCGGCGGATCTCGGCCCGCAGCGCCTTGCGTCGCGCCCGGGCCGCCTTCCACACCTCGCGGAAGCCGACGTCGGCCGCCTCGCCGTCGGACGCCGGGGCCGATTCCTCGACCCCGGCCGTCGGCGACAGTGGCAGCGGTGCCGGCGACCCGAGCGGCACGACCGGCGTCGTGGGAGCGTCGTCGGCGTCCACCAGCACGGCGCCGGCTGCGGCATCCGTCATCTCGCCATCGGGAGGCGACGGCCGCGCCGCGCGCGCACCCGCCTTGTCCGCGGCGGGCCGGGCGCTCGGCGACGGCGGCTGCGGAAGCGGCGACGGGCGGCGCACGGGCTACTCCCCCGCGGCGGCGGGCGTGCGCCCGAGGGCGTCGAGCACCTGCGGGATGATGAGGTAGACGTTGCCGCAGCCGAGGGTGATGACGTAGTCGCCCTCGCGCGCGACCGACGCGGTGTAGTCGGCGGCCTCCTGCCAGTCCGGCACGAAGTGCACGTGCGACGGGTCGTCGAAGGCCCCGCTGACGAGCTCGCCGGTGACGCCGGGGACGGGGTCCTCGCGCGCGCCGTAGACGTCGAGCATGACCGTGTGGTCGGCGTACTGCTCGAGCACCTGCGCGAACTCGCGGTACATCTCCTGCGTGCGCGAGTACGTGTGCGGCTGCTGGATCGCGATGATCCGTCCGTCGCCGACGACGGTGCGCGCGGCGGCGAGGGCGGCGGCCACCTCGGTCGGGTGGTGCGCGTAGTCGTCGAAGACGCTCACCCCGCGCTCGACCCCGTGCAGCTCGAAGCGGCGGATCGTGCCGGCGAATCCTTCGACGGCGCGCACGGCGGGCTCGAGGTCGTGGCCGAGGGTGAGCAGCACGGCCACCGCGCCGGCGGCGTTGATCGCGTTGTGCGCGCCGGGGATCGGCAGCTGCGCCTCGACGGTGGCGCCGTCGTGCGTGAGGCGGAACGAGACCGGGCCGTCGGTCACGATGTCGCTCACCCGCACCGTGGCGTCAGACGCCTCGCCGAACGTGATCACGCGCGGGTGCGTGAGCTGCTCGGCCACGAGCCTCGCCCCGGCGTCGTCCGACGAGATGACGACGGCCTCGCGCGCCTCGTTCGCGAACCGCGCGAACGCGGCATAGAACGCCTCGCGCGTGCCCCAGTGGTCGAGGTGGTCGGGATCGACGTTGGTGATCAGCGCGATCGACGTGTCGTACAGCAGGAAGGTGCCGTCGGACTCGTCGGCCTCGATGACGAAGAGGTCGTCCTGGCCGCTGCCGCTCGACACGCCGAGCTGTGCGATGACGCCGCCGTTGACGAACGTGGGGTCGACGTCGAGGTCGCGCAGCGCCGTCACGAGCATGCCGGTCGACGTGGTCTTGCCGTGCGCGCCGGCGACCGACACGAGCCGGCGACCGCCGATGAGCCAGTACAGCGCCTGCGAGCGGTGGATGACGTGCAGCCCGCGCTCCTTGGCGAGCACGAACTCGGGGTTCTCGGGCCAGATGGCGCCGGTGTGGACGACCGTGTCGACGTCGTCGCCGAGATTCGCGGCGTCGTGGCCGACGTGCACGGTCGCACCGAGCGCGGCGAGCTCACGCAGCGCAGCGCTGTCGGCGCGGTCGGACCCCGACACGCGGATGCCGCGCTCGAGGAACATGCGGGCAAGCCCCGACATGCCGGATCCGCCGATCCCGATGAAGTGGGCGGCGGTGATGTCGGCGGGGATGGGAAGACTGAGATCGGGTCTGATCATGACCGGTCAAGTCTAAGTTGGGCGACGGATGCCGCGGCCCCGGCGCGCCCGGCGGCAGCGGGTGGCGGCATCCATTCTGTATTGACACATTGATACAGAACGCGGCACAATCGAGACATGACGGCGGGATTCGAGATGTCGCTCGAGGCGTTCAACGCCGTGTTGTCGGGGTTGTTCGCCGCGCCCGCTCCGGCAGGAGGAACACCCGCGTGATCGTCATCGACCCCTCCTCTCCCGTCCCGCCGTTCGAGCAGCTCCGCGCCGGGCTCGTCGACGCCGTGACCTCCGGCGAGCTCGCACCCGGTGCGCGGCTGCCGACCGTCCGCCGGCTCGCGGAGGATCTCGGGATCGCGCCCGGCACCGTGGCGCGCGCGTACCGCGAGCTCGAGGCATCCGGGATCATCGAGACTCGCGGACGCAACGGCACGTTCGTCTCCTTCGACGCCGACCCGGCGCGTCAGCAGCTGCAGCGCGCCGCGGCCGCGTTCGCCGCGCAGGTGCGCGACCTGCGCCTCGACGCCGACGAGGCGCTCGCGATGGTCACGGCCGCGCTCCGCGGCGGCGAGCCCTCCCCCGCGCCCTGAGCCACGGCGCAGGAGCGGAGATCTGCGGGTTCGAGGACGGATCCCGTAGATTCCTCCTCGCATCCGCTGAAGTCCGCTGCGACGGCAGCAGGTCAGCCGCGGAGGGCCTCGTCGATCATCGCGACGACGTTCTCGGTGCCGTTCCGGGTGCCGACGGATGCCGCAGCCGCCGTCATCGCGTCGCGCCGGCCCTCGTCGGCCAGGAGCGGCAGGATCTCGGATCGCACGCGATCGCCGGTGAACTCGGCGTCCGGGACGAGGATCGCGGCCCCGGCGCGGACGGCCGACGAGGCGTTCAGTGCCTGCTCGCCGTTGCCGACCGCGTAGGGCACGTACGCGGTCGGGATGCCGAGCGCGCTGAGCTCGCTGACCGTGGCGGCGCCGGCGCGCGAGACGACGACATCGGCGAGGGCGAAGGCCAGGTCCATGCGGTCGACGTAGCGCCGGACGGCGTAGCCGGCGACGCCCGGGTCGGCGAGCTCGGAACGCTCGCCGGTCACGTGCAGCAGCTGCCAGCCCGCATCGAGCACATCGCGCCAGGCGCGGCCGTATCCCTCACCGAACGCCTCGTTCAGTCGCAGCGCGCCCAGCGATCCGCCGAAGACCAGCAGTACGGGCTTCGACGGGTCGAGCCCAAAGTACCCGGCCGCCTCGGCGCGGGCCGCCGCACGGTCGAGCGTCACGATCTCGCGGCGCAGCGGCATCCCCACCACCCGCGAGCGCTTCAGCGGCGTCCCTTCGAAGGCGACCCCGACGCCGGCGGCCCGACGCGCGCCGAGGACGTTCGCAAGCCCGGGCCGCGCGTTCGCCTCGTGCACGATGAACGGCACCCGCTCGCGGCGGGCGGCGACATACGCCGGCGCCGACGCGTAGCCGCCGAACCCGACGACGACATCCACGTCGCGCTCCGTCAGATGCGCGCGCACCTGCGCCACGGCGCGACGGAAGCGCGCGGGGAAGGCCGCCGCCGCCTTGTTCGGGCGGCGCGGGAACGGCACCTTGTCGACGAACAGCAGCTCGTAGCCCCGCTCGGGCACGAGCCGCGCCTCGAGTCCCTCGCGCGTGCCGAGCACGAGCACCTCGGCCTCGGGGTCGCGCGCGCGCAGCGCGTCGGCGACAGCCAGCAGCGGGTTGACGTGTCCGGCGGTGCCGCCGCCGGCAAGGAGGTACGTCGTCACTCCCCGAGCCTACCCGGCGCTCCGTGCGCGCCCCGGCACCCGGGTCAGCGGACGGCGCGGAGCTTCGCGCGCTCGCGGGCGGCCCGCGCCTGGGCGATCCGCGCCTCCCGACGGGCGATGGATGCCGGGAGCGTCCGGGTGAACGCCAGCAGCACGCCCGACGCGATCAGCACCGACACGAGCGACGTGCCGCCCTGTGACATGAAGGGCAGCGGCACACCCAGCACGGGGAACACGCGCAGGACGACGCCGATGTTGATGAGGGCCTGGCCGACGATCCACACGGTGATGCCACCGGCCGCGATCCGCACGAACGGGTCGTCGGTCTTGCGGATGACGTGGAACGCGCCGACCGCGAACAGCGCGAACAGCGTCAGGACGACGGCGCAGCCGATGAGGCCGAGCTCTTCGCCCACGATGGCGAAGATGTAGTCGTTGGCGGCGGCGGGGAGCCAGTCGTACTTCTCGCGCGAGTTGCCGAGGCCCAGGCCGAAGATCCCGCCGCTGGCGAGACCCCAGATGCCATGGAGGGGCTGGTAGCAGTCGTTGAAGTAGTCGTCGAGGCAGTTCGGATTGAGGAAGCTCATGAACCGCCGCATGCGGTCGGGGCTGGCGACCGCGAGGACGGCCACAGCGGCCGCCGCGCCGATCGCCGGGAGGATGAAGATCCGCAGCTTGACGCCGGAGAAGAAGAGCGCGCCCAGCACGATGAGCACGAGGACCATCGCGGTGCCGAGATCGTGCCCGGCGATGACGGCGCCGATCGCGAGGATCGCCACCGGCACGAGCGGGATGTAGACGTGCCGCCAGAGACCGAGGAGCGTCTGCTTGCGGAAGAGGACGTACGCGACCCACAGCGCCAGGCCGAGCTTGAGGAACTCCGAGGGCTGCGCCTGGATGCCGCCGATGTTGATCCAGTTGCGGTTGCCGTCGGCCGCGACCCCGAGCCCCGGCACGAACACCAGCAGCTGGAACGCCACGCCGAAGATGAGCGCGGGCCACGCGATCTTCTTCCAGAACGTCAGCGGCAGCCGGCTCGCGAGGAACATCAGGGGGATGCCGATCGCGGCGAACGCGACCTGCTTGATGACGTCCTCCCACGGCGCGACGCCGCGGGCGGTCGCGATCGCCGAAGTGGCCGAGAGGACCATGACGAGCCCGAAGACGGTCAGGAGCAGCGTCGTCGAGGCGATGAGCAGGAACTCGCTCGGAACCGGCGCGAAGATGCGCCCGAGCGTGACGCGTGCGGCGAGCCCGCGCGCTCCCGACCGGTCAGCCGCGGGTGACGTCGCCTCCGGCGCTGTCCGGGTCGTCCGGGGCCGTGGTGGCTGTGTCGTGGTCACCCGAGTCCCCCGTCCCGATCCGATTCCTCACCGCCGCCGCGAAGCGGCGACCGCGGTCGGCGTACGACGCGAACTGGTCGAAGGATGCCGCAGCGGGAGCGAGCAGAACCACGTCCCCGTCACGCGCCACCCCTGCCGCCAGTTCGACGACACGCGCCATGACCTCTTCAGTCTCATCGGCGTCGACCTCGAACACGGGCACCGCGGGCGCGTGTCGCTCGAACGCGGCGACGACCTGGGTGCGATCCCGGCCGATCACGATGGCGGCCTTCGCGCCGGCCCCGCGGCCGGCGACGAGGCCCGAGATGTCGACGCCCTTGAGGAGTCCGCCGACCACCCACACGGCGCCCGGGTACGCGATGAGCGACGAGGCCGCCGCGTGCGGGTTGGTCGCCTTCGAATCGTCGACCCACGTGATGCCCTCGTGCCGCGCGACGACCTCGATGCGGTGCGGGTCGAGGCGGAACCCCCGCAGCGCGTCGCGGATGTCGGCCGGCGCGACGTCGACCGAGCGCGCGAGCGCGGCGGCGGCGAGGATGTTCGCCACCATGTGCGGGGCCGCGAGGCCGAGCCCCGCGAGCTCCTCGACGGTGGTGAGCTCGAGCGCGCTGCGGTGCCGCTCCTCGAGGAACGCCCGGTCGACGAGGATGCCCTCGACCACGCCGAGGTCGCTCGGGCCCGGCACGCCGAGGTCGAACCCGATGGCACGGGCGCCCTCGACGACCTCGGCGTCTTCGACCATCGCCTGGGTCGCGGCATCCGCCTTGTTGTAGACGCACGCGACGCGCGTGTTGTCGTACACGTGGGCCTTGGCCGCCCGGTACTCGTCGAATGAGCCGTGCCACTCGAGGTGGTCGTCGGCGAGGTTGAGGCACACCGCCGCGTGCGGCGACAGCGGGTCGGGCGAGTCCTGCAGCCCCAGGTACCAGAGCTGGTGGCTCGACAGCTCGACCACCAGCACGTCGAACCCGGCCGGGTCGCGCACCGCGTCGAGCACGGGGGTGCCGATGTTGCCGACGGGCGCCGCACGCAGCCCGCCCTGCACCAGCATGGTCGCGGTGAGCCGCGTCGTCGTGGTCTTGCCGTTGGTGCCGGTGATGAGGATCCAGTCGGCGGGAGTCCCGTCGGCCCGGACGACCTTGTCGCGCACGCGCCACGCGAGCTCGACGTCGCCCCACACCGCGATCCCGCGCTCACGGGCCCACCCGATGAGCGGATGCCGCGGCGCGAAGCCGGGTGAGGCCACCACCACGTCGGGCTCGAAATCGACAAGGTCATCGGGCACCGACTCGAGCGAGCCGGTCCACAGCCGCGCGCCGATCACCGGCAGCAGGCGCGCGTACTCCTCGTCGGCCTTCTCGGTGACCGCGAGCACGTCGGCGCCGAGCTCTGCGAGCGTGTCGGCGACCGAGAACCCGGTGACCGAGATCCCGAGCACGGCCACCCGCAGGCCCTTCCAGTCGGCGTTCCAGCTGGTGAGGGACGACAGGCGTTCCGAGGTCATGTGCGAGAGAGCCATTCGACGTAGAAGAATCCGATGCCCGACACCGCCAGCAGGCCCGCGATGATCCACATGCGCACGACGATCGTGACCTCAGACCAGCCGCGCATCTCGAGGTGGTGGTGGAAGGGGCTCATGAGGAACAGGCGTTTGCCGCGGCTGAGCTTGAAGTAGAGGCGCTGGAGGATGACCGATCCGGGCCCGATGATGAAGACACCGGCGACCAGCACGGCGAGAAGCTCGGTGCGGGTGAGGATCGCCATCGCGGCGATGACGCCGCCGATCGCCATCGAGCCGACGTCGCCCATGAAGACCTTGGCCTTCGGCGCGTTCCACCAGAGGAAACCGACGAGCGCGCCGACGAACGCCGCCGACACGATGGCGAGATCGAACGGGTCGCGCGTCGGATAGCAGGCGGCTTTGGCTGCGGCCGAGAGTCCCTCACCGCCCCAGCACGCCTGGTTGAACTGCCAGAACGCGATGAGGCTGTAGGCACCGGTCACGAAGATGCCCGCGCCGGCCGCGAGGCCGTCGAGGCCGTCGGTCACGTTGACGCTGTTCGAGAAGGCGACGCCGATGAACGACACCCAGGCGAGGTAGAGGATCCAGCCGGCCACCAGGCCCAGGGTCATGAACCCGAGCACCGGCACGTCGCGGAACACCGACACGTACGGCGACGCCGGGGTCTGCGAGAACTCGTTCGGGAAGTTGAGCGCCACGATGCCGAACGGCACGGTGACGAGCACCTGGCCGACGATCTTCCGCCAGCCGCTGAGCCCCATGAACTTCTGCTGGCGCACCTTCATGTAGTCGTCGATGAAGCCGACTGCACCGAGCCCCACCATCATCCAGATCACGAGCAGGCCCGAGATCGTCGGCGGGTTGTTGCCCGCGAAGCCCCCCACGAGGTAGCCGACGATCGTGCCGACGATGAAGATCGTGCCGCCCATCGTGGGCGTGCCGCGCTTGGTCTGGTGATTGGGGTTGCGGATGTCTTCGGGCGTGCGGATCACCTGACCCCACCCCCATTTGCGGAAGAGCCGCAGGAAGACGGGGGTGAGGAAGAGTGTGAAGGCCAGCGAGATCGCCGCCGCCGTCAGGAGTGATCTCACGAGAACGATTCTCCCAGACGATCGCCGAGGAACCGGAGTCCTGCCGAGTTCGACGACTTCACCAGCACGCGGTCGCCGTCGCGGAGCTCGCCCCGGAGGTAGTCGAACGCCTCGTCGGCGGTGGCGAAGAAGACCGCCTCGTTGTCCCACGAGCCCTGCGCCACGGCCTCGAGGTACATGCGGCGGGCATCGTCGCCGACGACGACGATGCGCTGGATGCCGAGCCGCACCGCGAGGAGGCCGACACGGTCGTGCTCCTCCTCGGCGTGCTCCCCCAGCTCGCTCATCGCGCCGAGGACGGCGACGGTGCGCTCGCCTGGGCCGGTGATCTGCGCCAGGGTGCGCAGGGCGGCAGCCATCGAGTCGGGGCTGGCGTTGTAGGCGTCGTTGATGATGCGCACCCGGTCCGACCCGAGCGGCTGCATGCGCCAGCGCTCGGCGATCTCGACGGTCTCCAGGCGCGCGACGGCGTCCGCGAGCGACACCCCGAGGGTCGTGGCGGCCGCGATGGCGGCCAGCGCGTTCATCACGTGGTGCTCGCCGAGCACCCGCAGTCGCATCGGCAGCGAGACGCCGTCCGCCGTGACCGTGAAGGATGTTCCGGATGCCGTGACCACGACGTCGTCGGCGCGCACGTCGGTGGCGGCGGGACCGCGCCCGAACCAGCGCACGGCCGCTCCCCGCTCCGCGGCGATGGGCGCCATGGCGGCGACCCGGGCGTCATCGGCGTTGAGGACCGCCACTCCCCCGGCACCGAGCGCCTTCACGAGCTCGGACTTGGCGTGGAAGGTGGCCTCGATGCCGCCGAAGCCGCCGGCGTGGGCCATGCCCACCATCAGCACGACGCCGACGTCGGGATCGACGAGTCCCGCGAGCCGCGCGATCTCGCCCGGCGCGCTGGCTCCGAACTCGCTGACGAGGTACCGCGTGGAGTCGGTGACCCGCAGCATGGTCAGCGGCGCGCCCACCTCGTTGTTGAACGAGGCCCGCGGCGACACCGTCTCGCCCTCGCCCTCCATGATGCGGGCGAGCAGGTTCTTGGTGGTGGTCTTCCCGTTCGAGCCGGTGATGCCGACGACCCGCAGGTCGCCGCCCGCCCGCACCTGCGCGACGACCGCGCGCGCGAGGTCGGCGATCGCCACGACGACGTCGGCGACGACGATCTGGCTGACGTCGGCGTCGACGCGGCGCTCGACGATCGCGAGCACGGCGCCGTTGTCGACCGCCGCGCCGACGAACAGGTGGCCGTCGGTCTCCTCACCGGGCTTCGCGACGAAGACGTCGCCGGGGGTGATGAGGCGCGAGTCGGTGTCGACGAGGCCGTCCACGACCGTCTCGTCGGTGTCGTCGCCGGCGAGGTGCACCCGGCCGGAGACGGCACGGGCGATCTGGGCGATGGTGAGCGCGATCATGGGGGGATACTCCGTCGGGTGGGGACTACCCGAACTTGGGCAGCAGCTCCGGCGCCGTCGTCGACGGCATGACGCGATACGTCTTCAGGACCTGGGTCATGGCCTTCTGGAACGCGGTCGCGTTGGCCGCAGACGATGTTACCTTCGTCGGCTCGTCGAGGGTGACGACCACCACGTACTCCGGGTCCTCGGCCGGGGCGAAGCCCACCATCGTCGTGTAGTAGACGCCCTGCTTGTACCCGCCGTTGCCGTCGGACTTCTCACCGGTTCCCGTCTTGCCGCCGATGCGGTAGCCCGGGATCTCGACGGTCTTGGCGTACGGCGCCTGGAGGAAGACGTTCTCGAGCATCTCGCGCATCTGCGCGGACGTGCTCTCGCTCAGCACCCGCTCGGGCTCGGGCACCTCGGGCACGATCACGGTGCCGTCGGGCTTCGTGCACGACTCGATGATCTGCAGCGGCATCCGTACCCCGCCGTTGACGATGGCGCCGTACGCCCGCGCGAGCTCCGGCATGGTCGTCACGACACCCTGGCCGAACGAGGTGTTGTACGCCGTCTGCGTGCCCCATTGGTCGACGGGGTGGACGAGGCCGTTCGATTCGGCCGGGTAGCCCGAACCGGTGCCCTGCCCGATGCCGAACTTCTGGAAGTAGTCGTAGCGGGTCTGGCGGTCCACCTTCTCACTGAACTTCGAGATGCCGGCGTTCGACGAGTCGATGAGCACGCCGGTGAGCGTGTAGGTGTAGGCGGGGTGCTTGAAGGCGTCGCGCACGCGCGCGCCGTCGGCGAAGAACTCCTCGCTCGATGCGACGACGGTCGAGTCGGGAGTCTGGCCGCCGGCATCGACGACGGTCGCCGCCGTGAGGCCCTTGAACGTCGACCCGGGCTCGAACGTGCCGAGGAAGATCTGGCTCGTGCGGCCCTTCACGTCGGTCGCGTCGACGTTGTTCGGGTCGACGGTCGGGTACTCGGCGGCCGCGCGCACCTTGCCCGTCTTGACCTCGTAGACGAGGACCGAGCCGTGCTGGGCCGCCATGTTCTGGGTCTGCTCGGCGATCAGCTGCTGCAGGTACCACTGCAGATCACGGTTGATGGTGAGCTGCAGCGTGCCGCCGTCTGTCGCGGGGGTCTCGCTCTCGGTGCCCGGGATGACGACGCCGTCCTTGCCCTTCTCGTACGTGCGCACGCCGTTCGTGGCGGCGAGGCAGTCGTTCTGCGACAGCTCGAGGCTCTCCTGCGGCTGGCCGTCGGTGCCGACGAAGCCCACGAGGTTGCCGGCGACCGCCCCGTCGGGGTAGGCGCGGGCGGGGTGCGACATGCAGGTGATGTAGGGCGCCTTCAGATCCGCGAGAGCGCGGAACTGCTCGGTCGACACGCCCTTCTTCAGCTGGGCGTACTCGGAGTTCGCGTTCTCAGCCAGTGCGGTCGCGACGATCTGCCGCACCTCTTCGGGGGTCTGTCCCGTGATCTCGGCGACATCCTCCGACACCTCGGCCCACAGGCGCGCCTCGGACTCCCCCTCAAGGACCTCGGCGTCGATCTGCGTGATCAGCAGCGGCGACAGCTGGCAGTCGTAGCGCAGGATGCTCCCCGCCAGGGTCTGCCCGTTCTGGTCGACGATCGCGCCGCGGGTGCCGTACAGCTCCTGCGACCCGGCGAAGGCGGTGTTGAGCGAGTCCTCGATGTGCTCCTCGGCGTTGACGACCTGGATGTCGACGAGGCGGACGATGAACCCCGCGAGCACCGCGAGGACGACGGCGAGGGCCACGACGGTGCGGCGGCGGGGGCTTCTCGTGCTTCGTGTCGTCATCTGCGTCTCGTGCTCTGCGCCTCGGTCTCGATCGCTGTCTCGGTCTCCGCCGGACGTGGTCCCGCGGGCTCGTGTCGTCGGTTCAGTGTGTGCTCGGAGTGGGCAGTCCGTCGGTGATCGGCGGCGGAGTGTTGCCGACCCCGCCGTCGGTCGTCTCGGCGACGTCGACCGGCAGGCCGTCGATCGTGGCGTCAGGCACGGTTACCAGGGGTGTGTCGGTGATGAGCGCGTTGGCCACGGCCCCGCGGCCGATCGCGTCGACCGACGACGATCCCATCGCGACCTCCGACGGCCCGAGGAGGGCGCCGTCGCTGAGGCGCAGGTAGCTCGGAGCCTCGTTGATCACCATGCCGAGCGCGGCCGCGTTCGCGGCGAGGTACTGCGGCGAGCTGAGTCCTGCGACGTCGTCGTAGAGGATCTGCTTCTGATAGGTGAGGTCGCGCTGCTCCTGCGTCAGGGCGGCCAGCTCGTAGGTGCCCTGTGTGGTCATGATCGACAGCGCCATCTGCGCGGCGGCGATGAGGAAGGCCCCCAGCACCGCGACGACGCCGTAGAACAGCTTCGGGCGGCGGCGGCGAGACGGCGCCTCGACCACCCGCAGGCGCCGGTGCGGGGCATCCGTCCGCTCCGGCGCGGGAGCGGCCAGACGCGGTGCGGCCGTGCCGGTCAGGACCGGTGCGGCCGCGGCGTTCGCGATCGGGCTCATGCGTCTTCCCTCACTCGCTCGGCGGCGCGCAGGCGCACCGGCGTCGCGCGCGGGTTGACCGCGCGCTCCTCCTCGGTGGCGAGCTCGGCGCCTTTGACGAGCAGTCGGAACTTCGGGGCGTGCTCGGGCAGCTCGACCGGCAGCCCGGCGGGCGCGGTCGAGGCCGAGGCATCCGCCAGCGCGCGCTTGATGAGCCGGTCCTCGAGGGACTGGTACGACAGCACCACGATGCGTCCCCCCACCGGCAGGATGCCGAGGGCGGACGGCACGGCGCGCTCGAGCACCGACAGCTCCCGGTTGACCTCGATTCGCAACGCCTGGAAGACGCGCTTGGCGGGGTGCCCGGTGCGCTGCACGGCCGCCGGGGTCGCCGCCTGGAGGATCTCGACGAGCCGGCCCGAGCGGTCGATGGGAGCCTCGGAGCGCGCCGCGATGATGGCCCGGGCGTAGCGACCGGCGAGCTTCTCCTCGCCGTAGCGCTCGAAGATCCGGCGCAGGTCGCCCTCACCGTACGTGGCGAGGATCTCGGCGGCGGTCGTGCCCGCGGACTGGTCCATCCGCATGTCCAGCGGCGCATCCTGCGCGTACGCGAAGCCGCGGTCTGGGACGTCGAGCTGCAGCGACGAGACGCCGAGATCGAAAAGGATGCCGTCTGCCGCCGGGAACCCGGCCGACGCGACGGCGTCCGCGATGCCGTCGTAGACGGTGTGGACGAGGGTCACGCGGTCGCCGAACGGCGCCAGGCGCTCCCCCGCGATGCGGAGGGCGTCGGTGTCGCGATCGAGCCCGACCAGGTGCAGCCGCGGGAACCGCTCGAGGAACGCCTCGGAGTGCCCGCCCATGCCGAGCGTCGCGTCGACGAACACGGCGCCGTCGCGCTCGAGCGCCGGAGCCAGCAGCTCGATGCAGCGCTCGAGCATGACGGGGGTGTGGATGTCGCGCAGGTTCATGATCGACAGGACCTCTGGTTCCCATCCCCTGGACCCTGATCCCCATCCGCTCTGACCTGGCACCGGGGAAGTGGCGACAGGGCGGGAGCGGCTGGGAGTCGGGATCCAGGCGACGAGCCTCAGAACAGGCCCGGAATCACCTCCTGCTCCAGCTCGGCGTAGCTCTCTTCGTTGGCCTCGGCATAGGTGTTCCATGCCGTGGCGTCCCAGATCTCGGCATGAGCGCCCACGCCGGTGACGACGAGGTCTCGCTCCAGGCCGGCGTATGCGCGCAGCGGAGGGGGGATGGTGATGCGGTTCTGACTGTCGGGCTTCTCGGCACTCGCCCCCGAGAGGAACATGCGCAGGAAGTCGCGCGCCTGCTTGTTCGCGAGCGGCGCCTCGCGGATGCGGTCGTGCACCCGCTCGAACTCCTTCTCGCTGAACACGTACAGGCAGCGATCCTGCCCGCGTGTCACGACGACACCCCCACCCAGGTCGTCGCGGAACTTGGCCGGGAGGATGACGCGCCCTTTGTCATCGAGCTTGGGAGTGTGCGTGCCCAAAAGCATCGGTACATCACGCCCCCTTCGTCCGGCCCCCCGGGTTGTCCGCCACTTTACTCCACTCTCCTCCACTTCGCTACCGAAACGTGACATGAGACTCCCCCGCACTCCTCCTGACGGTGCGCGCGGGCGGTTCGCGGGCACGAAAAAAGCACCGACCCGAAGGTCGGTGCTCAGTGCCGGATCAGGCGGCGGGGCGGCTCAGCGCTCGCCTTGCCTCTTGTCCCAGCGATCGTTCATGCGATCCATGAACGAGGAGTTGGCTCGGGGTTTCGCCGGCCGCTCGGGCTCGACACGCATCTTGCCCGGTCCGCGAGCCGGCGTGACGGCGAGGACGACGCCGCCCAGCATCACGACGAAGCCGATGACCCCGACGACGATCAGCTGCTGCGACACGCCGACGATCAGGCCGCCGAGGCCCACGAGCACGAGAACGGTGCCGTAGACGATGTTGCGATAGCTCAGAGTGCGTCCGTCGCGGGGCGCGCTGACGACATCCGCGTCGTTGCGCATGAGATGGCGTTCCATCTCGTCCAGCAGGCGCTGCTCCTGTTCGGAGAGTGGCATGCATCCCCCTCTGTACTTCCAGTGGCTCGATTGTACGCGTGCCGTTCCTCACTAGGCTAGGCCCGTGTCCGCCCCCGCAGAGCCGATCGAAGCCATTTCCCAGCGAGTGGACATGTTCGTCTCGGGGCAACGCGCGACGGTGACGGATGCCGGAGCCGACGCGGTGCGCTTCATCGAGGCCGCCGCCGACGCCGTGACCGGTGGAAAGCGCCTTCGCGGTCGCTTCTGCCTCGCCGGGTGGAGGGCAGTGGAGGACGCCACCTCGCGCAGCAGGGACGCCCCGGACCCGGTGGTCGCCGCGGCGGCCGCCCTCGAGGTCTTCCACGCCGCAGCACTCGTCCACGACGACCTCATCGACAACTCCGACACGCGACGCGGCCGCCCGGCGGCGCATCGCGCGCTCGAGACGGGCCACCGCCGGTCCGGGTGGCGGGGCGACGCCGCGTCGTTCGGCCGGTCGGCGGCCATCCTTCTCGGCGACCTCCTCGTCGCGTGGAGCGACGACCTCCTCGAAGAGGGGCTGGCCCAGGCCTCGCCCGACCGGGCAGCGGCCGCGCGGCGGCAGTACGCACTCATGCGCCGCGAGGTGACGCTCGGGCAGTTCCTCGACGTCGCCGAGGAATCGGCGTTCGTCACCGAGCCCGACGACCGGCACGCCGAGCGCGCCCTGCGGGTCGCCTCGTACAAGTCCGCCCGCTACAGCGTGCAGCAGCCGCTCGCGATCGGCGCGGCCCTGGCCGGAGCGGACGCCGAGCAGGCCGCTGCCCTCGCAGCCTTCGGGCATCCGCTCGGAATGGCGTTCCAGCTCCGCGACGACGTGCTGGGCGTCTTCGGCGACGAGGCGGCGACCGGCAAGCCGTCCGGCGACGACCTGCGCGAGGGCAAGCGCACGGTCCTCATCGCCTACGCGCGCGAGGCGCTGAGCCCGACGGCGCGGCGCATCATGGACGAGCTCGTCGGGGATCCGTCGCTCGACGCCGAGCAGATCGCGGCGCTGCAGCAGACGATCGTCGACGCCGGAGCGCTGGACCGCGTCGAGCAGCTCATCGAGACGTACGCGCGCGAGGCCGATCGCGCGCTCTCGGGCGCCCGGCTCGGCAACGCCGCCGTCGGCGAGCTGCGCGATCTCGCGCGCGCCGCGACGGTGCGCACGACCTGAGCCCGCGCCGACCGCGGACGCGTGGTCGCGTCAGGCGAGGGTCCGGGCGACCCGACGGACCTCGCTCTTGCGCCCGGCGAGCAGCGCCTCGATCGGGGCGAGGCCGATGGTGTCGTCCGGGCTCAGCAGCCAGTCGATCGCCTCGTCGTCCGAGAAGCCGGCGTCGTGCAGCACGATGACGGTGCCGCGGAGCGAGTGCAGTGGCTCGCCGTCCACGATGAACACGGACGGCACCTTGAGAGCGCCGTCGCGGCGAGTGCCGACGAGATACGACTCGTCGAGGAGGCGGCGGACGCGGCCGAGCGGCTCGCCGAGCACCTCCACCAGGTCGGGAAGGGTGAGCCAGTCGGTCTCGAACCGCGAAACGTCGTCAGAGGTCACGGAAGCAACTATCCCAGATCCATCCGGCACGGGCTCCGCACCACTTGTCACATCCGTCACAGCAGTCACTCCTTATAGCACCCGTTGACACCGGTGCACTTCCGTGACACGGTTTTCGAAGTCGGCTGAGGGGGGAAACTCGTGCGACGAGTCCGGAGTACCAGCAATCACGTCCATCGGGCGCCCGTCCCGCCGCGCGCGCTCTTCGCCGGCGTGCCGGTCGCGGTCGCGGGTTCGGTGGCACTGACGCTCAGCGCGGTGCCGGCGCACGCGATGACGACGGATGCCGCGGGCCCTGCACTGAGCGTCCCGCGCAGCCCAGCACTGTCGGCAGGCGTCGGCGCCGGCTCGGCGGCGACTGTGAGCATTCCGCGCGTCTCCGGCGTCGCGACGCCCCGTGCGGCGGCACTCCGCACCGCCGTCGAACCGGCGCCGCCCACCCACACCGTGCTGCGCGGCGACACCATCAGCCGCATCGCCGCGCGCTACGGGCTGCGCACCACCGACGTGCTGGCGCTCAACGGACTGGGCTGGTCGTCGACCATCTACCCCGGACAGGTCCTGAAGCTCAGCGCGGCGACCGCAGCGCCTGCCGCTCCCGCGCCGGCACCGGCACCGGCCCCTGCGAGCGCGACGTACACCGTGCAGGCCGGCGACACGATCAGCGCGATCGCGCGGCGCCATGGCACGACGACCAGCGCGGTGCTCGGCGCGAACGGGCTCGGCTGGTCGTCGATCATCTACCCCGGGCAGACCCTCAGCATCCCGGGTGCCGGGGCTGCGGCATCCGCCCCCGCTCCGGCGCCCGCGCCCGCGCCGGCCCCCGCGCCGGCCCCCGCGCCGAACGCGGCGGCGGGAACGCACACCGTCGCCGCGGGCGACACGGTCAGCGGCATCGCCGGGCGCTACGGCGTGACCGCGAATGCGGTGCTCGCGGCGAACGGCCTGGGGTGGTCGTCGATCATCTATCCGGGTCAGACCATCAAGATCCCGTCAGCGGCTCCCGCCGTGCCCGGCCTCACGGCCGAGCAGGCGGGCAACGCGCAGCTGATCATCCGGATCGGGCGCGAGATCGGCGTGCCCGACCGGGCGATCGCGATCGCGCTCGGCACCGCGATGCAGGAGTCCTCGCTGCGCAACGTGGCGTTCGGCGACCGCGACTCGCTGGGTCTCTTCCAGCAGCGGCCGAGCTACGGGTGGGGCACCGCGGCAGAGGTGCAGGACGCCGCGCGCGCCACCCGGGTGTTCTACGGCGGTGCGGGCGATCCGAACGGATCGCGCACCCGCGGACTGCTCGACGTGCCGGGCTGGCAGAATCTCACCTTCGCACAGGCCGCGCAGGCGGTGCAGATCTCGGCCTACCCCGACGCATACGCCAAGTGGGAGGCCCCCGCCTACTCGTGGCTCGCCGCGCTCGGCTGATCGATGCGGACGCGCCGCCGCGGCCACGCCGCTCTTGGTCACAGAACGGTCGCAGGGTGAGCCGCTCCGCCGGCTCGCAGGTGCGCGTCCGTAGACTCTCAGCGTGAGCACGAGTCAGCAGACGGACCCGCTGATCGGCCGTCTCGTCGACGGCCGGTACCGGGTGCGTGCTCGCATCGCCCGCGGCGGCATGGCGACCGTGTACGTCGCGACCGACCTGCGCCTCGAGCGCCGCGTCGCGCTCAAGGTCATGCACGGCCACCTCAGCGACGACACCGTGTTCCAGAGCCGGTTCATCCAGGAGGCCCGCGCGGCCGCGCGGCTCGCCGACCCGCACGTGGTCAACGTCTTCGACCAGGGCCAGGACGGCGACATGGCGTACCTCGTCATGGAGTACCTGCCGGGCATCACGCTGCGCGAGCTGCTGCGCGAGCAGCGCCGGCTCACCGTGCCGCAGGCGGTGTCGATCCTCGACGCCGTGCTGTCGGGACTGGCCGCCGCGCACAGGGCGGGCATCGTCCACCGTGACGTGAAGCCCGAGAACGTGCTGCTCGCCGAGGACGGCCGCATCAAGATCGGCGACTTCGGCCTGGCGCGCGCCACGACCGCCAACACCGCGTCGGGCGCGCAGCTGCTCGGAACGATCGCCTACCTGGCACCCGAGCTCGTCACACGAGGCACCGCGGATGCCCGCAGCGACATCTATGCCATCGGCATCATGCTGTACGAGATGCTCACCGGCGAGCAGCCCTACAAGGGCGAGCAGCCGATGCAGATCGCGTTCCAGCACGCGACCGACTCGGTCCCCCGCCCGAGCGTGAAGAACCCCGGCGTCCCCGAGCCGCTCGACGAGCTGGTGCTGTGGGCCACCGAGAAGTCCCCCGACGAGCGTCCGATCGACGCGCGCGAGATGCTGCAGCGGCTGCGCGAGATCGAGCGCGAGCTCGGCATCACGCCGAACGTCACGCGCACCGGGCCCGTGGGCGTGATCCGCGAGACCGGCGTGCAGACGGGCGAGCTGACCGCGGTGCTGCCGGCCGCGGCGACCGGGCCGACGGCCGCGATCGACGACGCCGACAACGCCGGCCGCCTGCGCCGCGCGACCCGGCGCCGCCGCACGCGCGGGGCATGGCTGGTGGTGCTGGTGCTGCTGCTCGCCGCCCTCGCCGGCGGTCTCGGGTGGTGGTTCGGCTCGGGGCCGGGTTCGCTGGTGCCGGTCGCCGATGTCACGGGCGTGACCTCGTTCCAGGAGGCGTCCGACATCCTCGCGCAGGATTCGCTGGTCGCCACGGAGCAGGGTGAGAACAGCCTCGAGGTTCCCGCGGGTACCGTGATCCGCACCGATCCGACCGGCGGCACCCGCGTCGACCGCGACTCGTCGGTGACGGTGTTCGTCTCGCTCGGTCCGGCCGCCGCGGACTTCGGCTCGTTCGCCGGGGTCGCCGAGGCCGACGCGCGTGCGACGCTCGAGGCGCAGTCCGTCGGCGTCCCCGAGGAGAGCGCGACGTTCTTCACCGATGCGGCCGCCGGAACGGTGATCGGCGTGAGCATCCGCCCCGCCGGTGCACCCGACGACGGCTCCGGCGACGTCGCGTGCCTCGACGGCTGCAGCGTGCACCAGGGCGACACCGCCCGCCTCCAGGTCTCCCTCGGGCCGCTCCCCGACGTCGCGGGCGAGAGCGAGGGCAAGGCGCGCAGCACCCTCGAGGGCCTGCAGCTGGTCGTCGCGGACCCCAGTCAGACCGAGGCGAGCGACCAGGTCGACGAGGGCCGCGTCATCCGCCTCATCGGCAAGGACGACGGCGGCTGGCTCGCCCCCGGCGACACCGTGACGCTGGTGGTGTCGACCGGTCCCCCGCTCTTCGCCGTCCCCAACCTCGTCGATCTGACCCTGGCCGAAGCGCGCAAGGCGGCGGAGGACGCCGGCTTCACCATCGACTACGACGACCGCTGGGACGCCTTCCCCGACCCGTTCACCCGCGTCGAGTCGCAGAAGCCCGACGCCGGCGACATGGAGCCGCGCGGCACCGTGATCTCCCTGCGCATCGCCGCCGCCCTCTGACCCCCGCAGGCCTGGCGCGTCAGCCGACGAGTTGAACGGCGGATGCCGCGGCCCCCGGCATCCGGCAGCACCTGACCATCGCGACGAGACCTCGCAACAGCACCGAACTTCGGCCCGGCACGGTGCATTCGTGCGGTCTCGCACCGGCCGCGCGGCCCAGCACCGCCCCCACGCATGCGCCGCCACCGGTTCAGCGGATGCCGCAGCCCCGGCATCCGGCAGCACCCGACCATCGCGACGAGACCTCACAACAGCACCAAACTCCAGCCCCGCACGGTGCATTCGTGCGGGCTCGCACCGGCCGCGCGGCCCAGCACCGCCCCCACGCATGCGCCGCCACCGGTTCAGCGGATGCCGCGGCCCCGGCATCCGGCAGCACCCGACCATCGCGACGAGACCTCACAACAGCACCGAACTCCGGCCCCGCAGGGTGCATTCGTGCGTTCTCGCACCGGCCGCAAGCCCCGGCGCCGCCCCCGCGCATGCGCCGACGAGCTGAACAGCGGATGCCGCGGCCCCCGGCATCCGCGCGCACCTGACGATCGCGACGAGACCTCACAACAGCACCAAGATCCAGCCCCGCACAGTGCATTCGTGCGGTCTCGCATCGGCCGCGCGGCCCAGCACCGCCCCCGCGCATGCGCCGACGAGCTGCACCGCGGATGCCCCGGTCCCCGACATCCGCGCGCACCTGACTATCGCGACGAGACCTCACAACAGCACCAAGGTCCAGCCTCGCACGGTGCATTCGTGCGGTCTCGCACCGGCCGCGCGGCCCAGCACCGCCCCCACGTATGCGCCGACGAGCTGAACAGCGGATGCCGCGGCCCCCGGCATCCGCGCGCACCTGACTCTCGCGACGAGACCTCACAACAGCACCAAGGTCCAGCCTCGTACGGTGCATTCGTGCGGTCTCGCACCGGCCGCACGGCCCAGCACCGCCCCCACACATGCGCTGACGAGCTGAACAGCGGATGCCGCGGCCCCCGGCATCCGCGCGCACCTGACTCTCGCGACGAGACCTCACAACAGCACCAAGGTCCAGCCTCGTACGGTGCATTCGTGCGGTCTCGCACCGGCCGCGCGGCCCAGCACCGCCCCCACGCATGCGCCGACGAGCTGAACAGCGGATGCCCCGGTCCCCGGCATCCGCGCGCACCTGACTATCGCGACGAGACCTCACAACAGCACCAAGGTCCAGCCTCGCACGGTGCATTCGTGCGGTCTCGCACCGGCCGCGCGGCCCAGCACCGCCCCCACGCATGCGCCGACGAGCTGAACAGCGGATGCCCCGTTCCCCGGTATCCGCGCGCACCTGACTATCGCGACGAGACCTCACAACAGCACCGAACTTCGGCTCCGCACGGTGCATTCGTGCGTTCTCGCACCGGCCACAAGCCCCAGATGTCAGGTCCCGCGGCGCAGGAAGCGCGCCACCCGCGCGGCGAGGGCTGAGCAGTCGGGCACGACGTCGTCGGCGCCGATGAGGAAGACCTCGTACCCGGCGTCCTGGAAGAGCTGAACCCGGGTCAGGTCGGCGAGCCACCGCTTGCGTGAGGTGCGATGCTCCTCGCCTTGATACTCGATGAGCAGCTTCTCGCGGCGGTACCCCAGGTCGGCGTGGCGCACGCCGATCGACGTCTCGACGGCCACCTGCACCTGCGGCTCCGGGAGGCCGTTCGCGACGAGTCCGAGCCGCGTGAGAGTCTCGTACGGCGAGTCCACCGGGAACCGTGCGTCGTCGAGTGCCCGGCGGAGCGCGGCGGTTCCCCGGCCTCGCCCCCGCCGCGCGATCGCCGCTCGCAGTTCCTCGACCGTGCTCAGGGGCGCGGCACGCGTGCCGTCGGCGAGCCGTCTGCCGGTCAGGACATAGTCGGCAGCTGCCACGAGCCACTCGTGCGCGATCACCTGGCCGCTCACGACGGCTCCTCGTTGAGCGAGCTGGCACCAGGCCTCCGCCGGCGACACCACCGGCAGGAGATCGAACATGCCGCGCTCGACCAGGTCATCCCCCGTCACCCATCCGATCACGCCGGCGTGGCGAACTGCGACGCGTGTGCCCACCGCGAGCACATGCAGTCCTTCGTGCGGCGAGTACGCCGGCGCGAGCGGGATGCCCCAGATGCGCGCGGCTGTGCGGTGACTGAACCAGTGGTTCGGGCCCAGGGCAGGGATGAGCCGCTCGCACCGCGCCATCGCGCCGTCGTCCTGCGCGCAGCCGACCTCGATGTGGATCCCGTGATGCGGGTGGATGACATCCCGACCACGCAGACGCCCGCGGTCAACACCCTGTGCGCGGGCGTCGGCCGTTGTGAAGGGCGAACCGGTGAGTGGGAGGGGAAGTCTGCGGCGCGGCATCCGTCGATCCTCCCGAAGATCTCCGCACGGCGTCGCGACTCTCCACAGCTCACGACGAGACCTCACGAACGCACCGTACGCCGGGCACGAACGGTGCGATCGTGCGGTCTCGCGCCACAACGAACGAGGGCGGCGGAACCCAAGCGGTTGTGGCGATGCCGACGCGGCCCGCGGGATTCGTCCTGCTCTGCTCTTGCGATGAGACCTCACAACAGCACCGAACCACGCCTGCGGACGGTGCTGTCGTGAGGTCTCATCGCAACAGCCGGTGCGCCGCGGCGTGGGTGCGCCGTGGCGCCGGCGCCGCCGAGACCCCGGCAGACAGAGAAGATCCCGGATGCCTCGGCCGAGGCATCCGGGATCTTCTTCGTGTCCGGGGGCAGCGTCAGCGCTTCTCGAGCTCCTCGGCCACGAGGAAGGCGAGCTCGAGGGACTGCATGTGGTTGAGGCGGGGATCGCACAGCGACTCGTAGCGCGTCGCCAGGGTGGCCTCGTCGATCTGCTCGGAGCCGCCCAGGCACTCGGTCACGTCGTCGCCGGTGAGCTCGACGTGGATGCCGCCCGGGAAGGTGCCGACGGCGCGGTGCGCCTCGAAGAAGCCGCGGACCTCGTCGACGACGTCGTCGAAGCGACGGGTCTTGTATCCGGTGGGCGTCGTGATGCCGTTGCCGTGCATGGGGTCGGTGACCCACAGCGGCGTCGCGCCCGAGTCCTTCACGGCCTCGAGCAGCGGCGGCAGTGCGTCGCGGATCTTGCCGGCGCCCATGCGCGTGATGAAGGTGAGACGGCCGGGCTCGCGGTTCGGGTCGAGCTTGTCGATGAGCGCGAGCGCTGTCTCGGCCGTCGTCGTCGGGCCCAGCTTCACCCCGATGGGGTTGCGGATCTTGGAGAAGTAGTCGACGTGGGCGCCGTCGAGGTCGCGGGTGCGCTCGCCGATCCACAGGAAGTGCGCCGAGGTGTTGTACGGCGTGTTCGTGCGCGAGTCGATGCGCGTGAGCGGACGCTCGTAGTCCATCAGCAGGCCCTCGTGGCCGGTGTAGAACTCGACGCGCTTGAGCTCGTCGAAGTCTGCTCCGGCGGCCTCCATGAAGCGGATGGCGCGATCGATCTCGGTCGCCATGCGCTCGTACTGCTGGTTGGCCGGGTTCTGCGCGAAGCCCTTGTTCCACGAGTGCACCTCGCGGAGGTCCGCGAAGCCGCCCTGTGTGAACGCCCGGATGAGGTTGATGGTCGACGCGGCCGTGTGGTAGCCCTTGAGCAGCCGGCCGGGGTCGGCCTTGCGCGAGTGCTCGGTGAAGTCGTAGCCGTTGACGATGTCGCCGCGGTAGGCCGGCAGGGTCACGTCGCCGCGCGTCTCCGTGTCGCTGGACCGCGGCTTCGCGAACTGGCCGGCCATGCGGCCCATCTTCACGACGGGCATGGATGCGCCGTACGTCAGGACCACGGCCATCTGGAGCACCGTCTTGATCCGGTTGCGGATCTGCTCGGCCGTCGCACCAGCGAAGGTCTCGGCGCAGTCGCCGCCCTGCAGCAGGAACGCGTTGCCCGACGCGGCGCGCGCGAGGCGGTCGCGCAGATTGTCGACCTCGCCGGCGAAGACCAGCGGGGGCAGCGTGGCCAGTTCAGCGGATGCCTCAGCCACCGCGTCGGCGTCATACCACTGCGGCTGCTGCTTGATGGGCAGGGTCCGCCAGTGGTCGAGTGCGTCGAGGTGCTGGAGCATTCCCCGATTCTAGCCGCGGCGTGCAGCGGGCCGGCGCCGCGTGACGACCGCGAGACCGGGCGTGCGCGGAGCGCTCAGCGGGCCTTCGGCTTCAGCCGGTCCTTGACCGTGGAGGCGTAGACGTCCTCGTACTCCTGCTCCCCCAGCCGCTGCAGCGCGACCATGATCTCGTCGGTGATCGAGCGGAGGATGTAGCGGTCGCCCTCCATGCCCTCGAACCTCGAGAAGTCCAGCGGCTCGCCGATCACGATGCCGACTCGCACGATGCGCGGGACCGTCGTGCCGATCGGCATCATCGTGTCGGTGTCGACCATCACCACGGGCACCACGGGGACGTGGGCCTCCAGCGCCATGCGGGCGATGCCCGTGCGGCCGCGGTACAGCTTGCCGTCGGGGCTGCGCGTGCCCTCGGGATAGATGCCGAGGAGGTCGCCGTTGCCGAGCACCTGCAGCCCGGTGTTGAGGGATGCCTCGGACGCCTTGCCCCCGGATCGGTCGATCGGAAGCTGCCCGGTGCCCTTGAAGAACATGCGCGTCGCCCAGCCCTTGAGCCCCTTGCCGGTGAAGTAGTCGCTCTTGGCGAGGAAGACCACGGGGCGGTCGAGCATGAGCGGCAGGAAGATCGAGTCGACGAACGACAGGTGGTTGCTCGCGAGGATGGCCGCCCCCTCGGCAGGGACGTTGCGACGGCCGACGATCCACGGGCGCCAGATCGCCTTCACGATCGGTCCGATCACCACGTACTTCATCAGCCAGTAGAACATCGCGCTACGCCTCTGTTCCCGCCAGATCGGCGGCGCCGATGAGGCCCGCGTCGTTCACGAGCCGGGCGATCGCGAAGGTCGCCACCGGCCGGTCGCCGTAGCCGGGCAGCGACCGCTCATACGCCAGGCGCATGGGCTCGAGGAGCGCATCGCCCAGCTGGGCGACGCCGCCGCCGATCACGAACAGCTGGGGGTCGAGCACCGCCTGGAACCCGCCGCACGCCTCGCCGAGCGCCGTGGCGACACGGCGCAGCGCCTCGGCGGCGCCGGGATCGCCGGCGAGCACCAGCCGTGACACGGCCGGACCGCTGATCGACCCGTGCTCCGCGCGATGCGCGGCCAGGGCCGCACCGATCCCGCCCTCGTCGGCGATGGCGCCGGCTTCGCGCTGCAGAGCGCGGCCGGAGGCGTACTGCTCGAGGCATCCGCGCTGACCGCAGCCGCACAGCAGGCCCTCGCGGATGAAGCGGATGTGTCCGAGCTCGGCCGCGATGCCGTGCCCGCCCCGGAAGAGCTTGCCGTCGAGCACGATCGCCCCGCCGACGCCGGTGCCCATCGTGAGCATCACCATGTGGTCGACGCCGCGGCCTGCGCCGAAGCGGAACTCGGCCCAGCCGGCGGCGTTGGCGTCGTTCTCGATGGTGACCGGCAGGCCGATGCCCGCTTCGAGGGTCGCCTTGAGAGGCTCGTTGTGCCACGCGATGTTGGGGGCGTGGATCACCGTGGCCCGGTCGCGGTCGATGAAACCGGCGGCCGCGACGCCCACCGCGGCCACCTCGTGCCCGGCGCGGAAGTAGCGCGCCATGTCGACGACGGCCTGGGCGAGCGCGGCGGTGTCGGTCGGCGTGTCGACGCGGAGCTGCTCGACGATCCCGCCGTCGGAGTCCACGACCCCGCCCGCGATCTTCGTTCCGCCGATGTCGATGCCGACCTTGAGCACTGTGCCCCTCTCCGCTCGTCGCGCGCGCGACGAGCGCCATGAAGTCTATCCAGGCCCCGCCATCCACATGGACGCCTGAGCAGGATGTGACACCTGATTAGACTCGGATGAGATCCACCCGAGATTATGTCGTCCGGTACCGAAGGAGCTGCCGTGGTCCAGTTCGAAGTCCCCGCGATCGTCCCCGCCGATCCGCAGGCCAACATCACCGATCTTCTGGTCGAGCGCGTCAAGGCGACGCCCGATCTCGCACTGTTCGCGGTGCCCGAGGGCGGCGGATGGCGCGACATCAGCGCCGCCGAATTCCAGAAGCAGGTCGTCGCGCTGGCCAAGGGCTTCGCCGCCAGCGGCATCGAGCCCGGCGACAAGGTCGGTTTCATCGCGCGCACGACGTACGACTGGACGCTGGTCGACTTCGCGCTCTTCTACGCCGGCGCTGTCATGGTGCCGATCTACGAGACCAGCTCGGCGGCGCAGATCCAGTGGAACCTGTCCGACTCGGGCGCCATCGCCGTCATCACCGAGCACCCCGAGCACTCCGCCCGCGTCGCCGAGGTGCGCGCCGAGCTCCCGCTGATCCGTTCGGCGTGGGAGATGCACGCCGGCGACCTCGACAAGCTCGTCACCGCCGGGGCCGACGTCAGCGACGACGAGATCGAGCGCCGCCGCAACCTGGCCAACGGCGCCGACATCGCGACCCTCATCTACACGTCGGGATCGACCGGTCGTCCCAAGGGCTGCGTGCTCACCCACAGCAACTTCGTCGAGCTCACCCGCAACGCGTCGCGCTCCAACCGCGAGGTCTTCGAGACGCCGGGCGCCTCGACGCTGCTGTTCATCACGACGGCGCACGTGTTCGCCCGGTTCATCTCGATCCTCAACATCCAGGCGGGTGTCAAGACCGGTCACCAGCCCGACACGAAGCAGCTGCTGCCGGCGCTCGGCTCGTTCCAGCCGACGTTCCTGCTGGCCGTGCCGCGCGTCTTCGAGAAGGTCTACAACTCCGCCGAGCAGAAGGCCGAGGCCGGCGGCAAGGGCAAGATCTTCCGCGCCGCCGCGCACACCGCCGTGGAGCACTCGCGTCTGCAGCAGGAGGGCAAGAAGATCCCGTTCCTGACGAAGATCAAGTTCGGCCTCTTCGACAAGCTCGTCTACAGCAAGCTGCGCACCGCCATGGGCGGCCGCGTCACGTACGCCGTGTCGGGCTCGGCGCCGCTCGGGCCGCGCCTCGGGCACTTCTTCCACAGCCTGGGTGTCACGATCCTCGAGGGCTACGGCCTCACCGAGACCACCGCCCCGGCCACGGTCAACCAGGCGCGCAAGTCCAAGATCGGCACCGTGGGTCCGGTGATCCCGGGCGTCGGCATCCGGCTGGGCGAGGACGGCGAGGTGCAGGTGCGCGGCGTCAACGTCTTCAAGGAGTACTGGCGCAACCCGGAGGCGACCGCGGAGGCCTTCGACGGCGACTGGTTCAAGACCGGCGACATCGGCTCGTTCGATGACGAGGGCTTCCTCACCATCACCGGGCGCAAGAAGGAGATCATCGTGACCGCCGGCGGCAAGAACGTCGCCCCGGCCGCCCTCGAAGACCCGATCCGCGCCAACCCGATCGTGGGCCAGGTCGTCGTCGTCGGCGACCAGAAGCCGTTCATCTCGGCGCTGGTCACGCTCGACCCCGAGATGCTGCCGGCGTGGCTGTCGAACAACAACCTCCCCGCCGACATGTCGCTCGCCGACGCCGCGAAGAACGACGCGGTGCGCGCCGAGGTGCAGCGGGCGATCGACATCGCCAACAAGCACGTGTCGCGCGCCGAGTCCATCCGCAAGTTCACGATCCTCCCGTCGGAGTGGACCGAGGCGAGCGGACACCTCACGCCGAAGATGAGCATCAAGCGCAACGTGATCCTGGCCGACTTCGCCGGCGACATCGACGAGCTCTACGCCGTGCCGGTGAACACCACGAACGTCTCGCTCAGCTGATCAGGACATGGAGAGCGGATGCCGGGACTCCCGGCATCCGCCTTCTGCATGTTGCGGGGTTTCGTCTCGCTCGTTCCTCGCTCGCTCAACCTTGACCCGGCACGCATCAACGCTCCTTCGTCGCATTGATCCGCGCCGCGTCAACTCAGAACCAGTCCGACTCTCGGATCTCGCGCATCGCGACGCGGCGCCCCTCGGGCGTGAGCCGATCGAGGTAGAGCGTGCCGTCGAGGTGGTCGGTCTCGTGCTGGAGCGCCTGCGCGAGCAGCCCCTCCCCCTCGAGCACCACTTCGTTGCCGTCGAGGTCGATGCCGACGACCTTCGCCCAGGGGTACCTGACCGCGTCGTGCCACAGGCCGGGGACCGACAGGCAGCCCTCGCCGATCGCCTCGGGCTCGCCCGAGACCTCCACGAGCACGGGGTTCAGCACGTAGCCGATGTCGCCGTCGATGTTGTAGCTGAACGCACGCAGACCGACGCCGATCTGCGGTGCCGCGACACCGGCGCGGCCGGGCAGCTCGACGGTGTCGACGAGGTCGCGCACGAGCGCTCGCACGCCGTCGTCGATCTCGTCGATCGGTGCGCTGACGGACTTCAGGACGGGGTCCCCGAAGACACGGATGGGACGGACTGCCATCGGATGCCTCAGGCCGCCGACGCGAGGGAGCGCAGGCCCTCGACCACGGTCGCGGCGAGCTGGCGCGCGGCATCGCGTGTCGCCGGCTGCAGCTCGCGGAACACGATGGCGCTGCCGGCGGCGATGTGCGGGTCGTAGGGCACGCGCACGACGGCGCGGACGCGCGTGCGGAAGTGCGACTCCAGCTCATCGAGCTG
Organism: Microbacterium sp. M3; assembly: GCF_033548675.1. NCBI lineage: Bacteria > Bacillati > Actinomycetota > Actinomycetes > Micrococcales > Microbacteriaceae > Microbacterium > Microbacterium sp. M3. The sequence continues at coordinate 82,096 of NZ_JAWTZT010000002.1, read as the reverse complement.
GACGAGCGGATGCCCCGGCCGCGCGTTGTTCAGCACCACGACGGCGTTACGCACCTTGTCGGAGTATCCGTTCGTCTCGAGCCACGTGAGGGTCTCTGACGCGAGCCGGGCCTCATCGACACTGAGTCCCGCGACGATGACGAGCTGGTCGGCGAGGTCGAGCGTCGCGCCCATCACCGAGTGGACGATGCCGGTGCCGGTGTCGGTGAGCACGATCGAGTAGTAGTGCGCGGCGAGAGCGGCGACATCCCGGTAGTCCGCGTCGTTGAACGCCTCGGAGACGCGCGGGTCGGCGTCGGACGCGACCACGTCCAGACGTGTCTCGTCGCGCGCGACGATGCTCGAGAGATCGTTGAAGCCCACGACCTCCGGGCTGATGCGCACGAGGTCGCGCACGGTCTTGCCGCTGTCGCGCGAGATCCGCTCGGCGAGCGTCCCCCGGTCGGGGTTGGCGTCGACGGCGATGACGCGGTCGTCGCGCGCGTCGGCGAGAGCCTGACCCAGCAGTGTCGTCACGGTCGTCTTGCCGACGCCGCCCTTGCGCGAGAGCACCGGCACGAAGCGTGCGCCGCCGGCGAGCGGGGCGGCGATGCGGCGGTCGAGGTCCTTGCGGGCCTTCGCGCGCTTGCTGTCGCCGAGGTTGATGCGCTTGCCCGAGATCGAGTACACGAAGTGCTGCCACGCGCCCTCGGGCTCGGGACGCACCACCTGGTGCGGGTCGAGCAGCCGATCGGCGGTGAGCAGGTCGGCCGTCTCGCGGTCGGGCTCGAACTCGCCGAGGCGCTTGGAGGTCAGCGCCACGTCGGCGCGCGGGAAGGCACGCTCGACTGGGCGCTCGGCGGGCCGTTCGACAGGGCGCTCGGCGGGCCGTTCGACCACCGGATTCGCCCCGGTCTGCTGCGCCTCACGGCGCGTGGTCGGGATCGAGCCCGAGGCGGTGGTCGCGGCCGCTGCGGTCGCAGCCGCCGCGGTCGCCGCCGAGGCCGGAGCCGTCTTCGGCGCGGACTCGGCCGCCGCACCGGCGTCGGGAGCGGGCGCAGCGGCCGTGCCGTCGTCCGACGGGGTCTTCGGGCTCATGGGCTCCTCCGGAGTGTCTGCGGGTGCGAAGACATCGTCCCCCGCGGCGGAGTTCTCCGCCAGGGCGGCGGCGTCGTCTTCCGCCAGCGCGATGTCGAACTCGGCGGCAGGGTCGAACTCGCCGTCGAAGTCGGCCTCGTCGAAGTCGGCCACATCGAAGTCGGCCACGTCCAAGTCCGCCAGGTTGCCGTCACCCTCGGCGGGTGCGCCCGCGGCGAGGAAATCGGCCGCGGCTGCGTCGCCGATGTCGCCCGAGGACTCGATGACGGCAGCGGGCTGCTCCTCGACACGGGCCTCGGGCTCGGGCTCGGGCTCGGCGGCCTCGGAGGTGCCGATCGCCTCGTCGGTCGCAGCCTCGGCCACGGGCGGGGCGGCTTCGGCGTCGGAGGCTTCGGCGGCGTCGGCCGCGGCATCCGGAGCGTCCTCGATGGCGCCCGAGAGCGCGGCATCCGCGAAGGACTCCCCCTCGAAGGACTCGCCGTCGTCGGGCTGCCCCCCGTCGGCGTGCGCGACCCCGTCGGCCCCTGGTGCCGGCTCGAACTCGACCGCCTGCACAGCAGCGTCGGATGACTCCTCGACGTCGGGCAGCACCTCGGCGTCGGCGATGTCCTCGGTGAGGGGCGCGGGCGCCGAACCCTCGCCTTCCACGGTCCACTCCTCGAGATCATCGTCCTCGCCGACGATCTCGGCCTCCGTGGTGACGGCGGCCGGCTCGAAGACGACGGGTTCGATCACGGGCAGGTCGGCGTCGGCCGGGATCTCGATGACGAAGGGCACCTCGCCGTCGATGACGCCGTCATCGTCGAGGTCGTCGTCGGACTCCGTCGGCAGTTCGACGTTGACCTGCGCCGTGGCACCGCCCAGGATGCCGAGGCCCGTCGTGTCGATGCTGCCGGTCTCGGACAGCACCCCGTTCTCGGGCTCGTCGGGCGTGTGTTCGGTGCGATCGGGCGTCACTGCGAAGTTCTCCTGAGAAGGCGGCGTGTCGGGCGGATGCCGCCCTCCAGGCTACTGCGCCGGACGGAGGACGACCAAAAGGTCTCCGGCGTCCACCTGGGCGGTCTCGGGGATCGCCAGCCGCTCGACCACGCCGTCGACGGGGGCGGTGATGGCCGCCTCCATCTTCATGGCCTCGATCGACGCGACGGGCTGACCCGCCGTGACGGTGTCGCCCACCTGGGTCTTGAGGGTCACGACGCCCGAGAACGGCGCCGCGACCTGCCCGGGCTTCGACGTGTCGGCCTTCTCCGCCTGCCGGGCCTCGACTTTGATGCTGCGATCGCGCACGAACACCGGTCGGAGCTGACCGTTGAGCGTCGTCATCACCGTGCGGATGCCCTTGTCGTCCGCCTCGCCGATCGCCTCGAGGCCGACGAAGAGCTGCACGCCGGGGTCGATCTCGGCCACGTGCTCTTCCCCCGGCTTGAGCCCGTACAGGTAGTCCGGCGTGCCGAGCGCCGAGAGGTCGCCGTACGCCTCGCGGTTCTTCTCGAACTCCCGCGCCGGGCCCGGGAACAGCAGGCGGTTGAGCGTGCGGCGCCGGTCGTCGGCGTCGCCCGCGAGCCCCGTCCGCTCGTCCTCCGTGAGCGGCGGCACGTCGATCGCGACCGAGCGTCCGGCGAGCACCTTCGAACGGAACGGCTCCGGCCACCCGCCGGGCAGGTCGCCGAGCTCGCCCGCCATGAAGCCGACCACCGAGTCGGGGATGTCGTAGTTCTGCGGGTTCTCCTCGAAGTCCGCGGGATCTGCGCGCACCGCCACCAGGGCCAGGGCGAGATCGCCGACCACCTTCGACGACGGCGTCACCTTGGGGATGCGACCGAGGATCCGGTCGGCGGCGGCGTACATGTCCTCGATGAGCTCGAAGTCGTCGGCGAGTCCCAGTGCGATGGCCTGCTGGCGCAGGTTCGACAGCTGGCCGCCCGGGATCTCGTGGTGGTACACGCGGCCGGTGGGTGAGGGCAGGCCCGACTCGAAGGGCCGGTAGAGGTGGCGGACGGCCTCCCAGTACGGCTCGAGGTCGCTCACCGCCTGCAGGTCGAGCCCGGTGTCGCGGTCGGTATGGGCGAGCGCCGCTACCAGCGCCGAGAGCGACGGCTGGCTCGTGGTTCCCGACATGGGCGCGGCCGCGGCATCCACCGCGTCGACTCCCGCGGCACTCGCCGCGAGGAGCGTGGCGAGCTGACCGCCCGCCGTGTCGTGCGTGTGCAGGTGCACCGGCACGTCGAACCGCTCGCGCAGCGCCGTGACGAGCTTCGCGGCGGCCGCCGGACGCAGCAGGCCCGCCATGTCCTTGATGGCGAGGATGTGCGCGCCGGACTCGACGATCTGCTCGGCCAGGCGCAGGTAGTAGTCGAGCGTGTAGAGGCGCTCGGCCGGGTCGAGCAGGTCGGAGGTGTAGCAGAGGGCCACTTCGGCCAGCGCCGTGCCCGTGCCCCGCACGGCATCGATGGCGGGGCGCATCTGCGACACGTCGTTGAGCGCGTCGAAGATGCGGAACACGTCGACGCCCGTGGCGGCGGCTTCGCGCACGAACGCGTCGGTCACCTCGACGGGCCGCGGCGTGTACCCCACGGTGTTGCGGCCGCGCAGCAGCATCTGGATGGGGATGTTCGGCATCGCGGTGCGCAGGGCGGCCAGGCGCTCCCACGGGTCCTCGGCGAGGAATCGCAGCGCGACGTCGTAGGTCGCGCCGCCCCATGCCTCGACCGACAGCAGCTGCGGCGTCATGCGCGACACGTGGGGCCCCACGCGCACGAGGTCGCGGGTGCGGACGCGCGTGGCGAGCAGCGACTGGTGGGCATCGCGGAACGTCGTCTCGGTGACCGCCAGCGCGGTCTGCTCGCGCAGCGCCCGGGCGAAGCCCTCGGGGCCGAGCTCGCGCAGACGCGCGAGGGTTCCGGCGGGCGGCGGGGCGTCGAGGTCGATGGCGGGCAGCTTGCTTCCCGGCGACACCGACAGCGGCTTCTCGCCGTACGGACGGTTGACGGTGACGTCGCCCAGCCAGTTGAGGAGCTTCGTCGCGCGGTCGCGCGACGGGTTGCTCTTCAGCAGCTCCGGGCGCTCGTCGATGAAGGAGGTGCTGACGTCGCCCGCGAGGAACGCGGGGTCATCGAGCACCCCGCGCAGGAAGGGGATGTTCGTCGAGACGCCGCGGATGCGGAACTCCGCGAGCGCCCGGCGGGCACGCGCCACGGCTGCCGTGAAATCGCGCCCACGGCAGGTGAGCTTGGCGAGCATCGAGTCGAAGTGGGGACTGATCTGCGAGCCGGCGGCGGTCGTGCCGCCGTCCAGGCGGATGCCGGCGCCACCGGGCGACCGGTACGTGGTGATCTTGCCCGTGTCGGGCCGGAAGCCCTGCGACGGGTCCTCCGTCGTGATCCGGCACTGCAGCGCCGCGCCGCGCAGGTGGATGTCGCCCTGCGTGAGTCCGAGGTCGGCGAGGGACTGGCCGGCGGCGATGCGCATCTGCGACTGGACCAGGTCGACGTCGGTGACCTCTTCGGTGACCGTGTGCTCCACCTGGATGCGCGGGTTCATCTCGATGAAGACGACCTCACCCGTGCGGGGTCCGGCGGTCTCCAGCAGGAACTCGACGGTGCCCGCGTTCTCGTAGCCGATCGAGCGCGCGAAGGCGATCGCGTAGGCGTGCAGGGAGTCGCGGATGCCGGGATCGAGGTTCGGCGCCGGCGCGATCTCGATCACCTTCTGGTGGCGCCGCTGCACCGAGCAGTCGCGCTCGAAGAGGTGCACGGTCTCGCCCGTCTTGTCGGCGAGGATCTGCACCTCGACGTGGCGGGGGCGCAGCACCGCCTGCTCGAGGAACACGCGCGGGTCGCCGAACGCGCTGCCGGCCTCGCGCATGGCCTCGGCCAGCGCCGGCGGCAGCTCCTCGCGGCGCTCCACCCGGCGCATGCCGCGGCCGCCGCCGCCGGCGACCGCCTTCACGAAGATGGGGAAGCCGATCTCGTCGGCCTGCGCCACCAGCGTGTCGACGTCGTCGGATGCCTCGGTCGAGCGCAGGACGGGAACCCCGGCCTCGATCGCGTGCTGCTTGGCGGTCACCTTGTTGCCGGCCATCTCGAGCACGGAGGACGGCGGGCCGATGAACACGATGCCGTTGGCGGCGGCCTTCTCGGCGAGCTCGGGGTTCTCCGAGAGGAACCCGTAGCCCGGGTAGATCGCGTCGGCGCCCGCCTGCTTCGCGACCCGGATGATCTCGTCGACGTCGAGGTAGGCCCGGACGGGATGCCCCTTCTCGCCGATCTCGTAGGACTCGTCGGCCTTCTGCCGGTGCAGCGAGCCGCGATCCTCGAAGGGGAACACCGCGACGGTCCGCGCCCCCAGCTCATAGGCCGCGCGGAAGGCTCGGATGGCGATCTCGCCACGGTTGGCAACGAGAATCTTCGTGAACATACGACCTCCGGGTGCAACAGTGCGGGCGGGCCTGAGTGTGCTCTCAGCCTAGGGGACGGTAACGTTGTGACTTGTGCACGTCCTATCCGTCAGCTCGCTCAAGGGTGGCGTCGGCAAGACGACCGTGACTCTCGGACTCGCGTCGGCGGCTTTCGCCCGCGGTGTCCGCACGCTCGTCGTCGACCTCGACCCGCAGTCCGACGTCTCGACGGGCATGGACATCCAGGTGGCCGGCCGCCTCAATGTCGCTGACGTCCTGGCCAATCCGAAGGAGAAGACGGTCCGTCAGGCCATCACCTCCAGCGGCTGGGCGAAGGTGCACCCCGGCACGATCGACGTCATGATCGGGAGCCCCTCGGCCATCAACTTCGACGGACCGCACCCGAGCGTGCGCGACGTCTGGAAGATGGAGGAGGCGCTGGCGACCATCGAGGCCGACTACGACCTCGTGCTCATCGACTGCGCGCCGTCCCTCAACGCGCTGACCCGCACCGCGTGGGCGGCGTCCGACCGCGTCATCGTCGTGACCGAGCCGGGCCTCTTCTCGGTGGCCGCGGCCGACCGCGCACTCCGCGCGATTGAAGAGATCCGCCGCGGCCTCTCCCCCCGCCTGCAGCCCCTCGGCATCGTCGTGAACCGGGTGCGTCCACAGTCCATCGAGCACCAGTTCCGCATCAAAGAGCTCCGCGACATGTTCGGCCCGCTCGTCCTCTCGCCGCAGCTGCCCGAGCGCACGTCGCTGCAGCAGGCGCAGGGCGCCGCGAAGCCGCTGCACATCTGGCCCGGCGACTCGGCCCAGGAGCTGGCCGCCGACTTCGACTCGCTGCTCGACCGCATCATGCGCACCGGCCGCATCCCGGTCCCCGAGGACTCCCGCTCGTGATCTGACGGATGCCGCGGCCCGCGGCATCCGCTGGGTGACCAGTTTGCTCACCGGATGATCACATTGCACGATTTCTGCACGTGCGAGTGAGCGGGACTTGCGATCTCCGGCGAAGTCGCTGACCATATCGCCATGGCACCGAAGACGCTGCATCCCGACAGCCTTGCGGTGCACGCCGGCCGCGAAGACCTCGCGAGCTTGGGTGTGCACGCGCTCCCCCTCGACCTCTCGTCGACGAACCCGCTCCCCGATCTCGAGCTGGGCGGCATGTCGTACGAGGTGCTTGCGACCGGCGGCCACCCCTTCGAGGGCGGCTCGAACGTCTATGCGCGTCTGTGGAATCCGACGGTGGCCCGGTTCGAGGAGGCGCTCGCCCGGCTCGAGCACGCCGAGGAGGCGGTGGCCTTCTCGTCGGGCATGGCGGCCGTCACCGCGGTCCTGCTGGCGCTGACGCACGAGTCCGGACGCCGGCACGTCGTCGGCGTGCGCCCGCTGTACGGCGGCACCGATCACCTGCTCGCCTCGGGGCTGCTCGGCGTCGAGACCACTTTCTGCACTCCCGAGGGCGTCAACGCGGCGCTGCGCGCCGACACGGCTCTCGTCGTCCTCGAGACTCCCGCCAACCCGACGCTCGAACTCGTCGACATCGCCGCCGTCGCCGCTGCGGCGGGCGACGTGCCGGTGCTCGTGGACAACACGTTCGCCACACCGGTGCTGCAGCATCCGCTCGATCTCGGCGCCGCCCTGTCGCTCCACAGCGCGACCAAGTACCTCGGCGGCCACGGCGATGTCGTGGGCGGTGTGGTCGCGTGCGATGCCCGCCTGGCCTCGGCGCTCCGCCGCACCCGGGCCATCACGGGCGCGATCATGCATCCGCTGGCGGCCTATCTGCTGCACCGGGGCCTGGCGACGCTGCCGGTGCGCGTGCGCGCGCAGCAGGAGAGCGCAAGCCTCGTGGCCGAGTGGCTGCGTACGCGGCCCGAGGTGGCGCGCGTGCACTTCCCCGGCTTCACCGAGAGCGACCCGCGAGGACTCGTGGGCACGCAACAGGCGGGTCCGGGCGCCATGATCGCGATCGAGCTCGCGGGCGGCTTCGACGCGGCGGCGGCTCTCACGGGCGCCGTGGAGCTGTTCACCCACGCGGTCTCGCTCGGCAGCGTCGACTCGCTGATCCAGCACCCCGCGGCGCTGACGCATCGACCCGTCGCCTCCGACGCGAAGCCGTCCGACGCGCTGGTGCGGCTGTCGATCGGACTGGAGGATGCCGACGACCTCATCGCCGATCTCGCGCAGGCGCTCGACGTCTCAGCGTTCGCACGGCAGCGGGCCGCGTCGACGACGGGGTGAGTCAGGCCGTGCCGCCGGGGCGCCAGGCGGCACGGCGAGTGGGGCGGTGCGAGCGGCGGGTAGTTCAGCCGGTGCGGCCGACGGGTCAGGCGGTGCGGGCGGCGCGGCGGGCGGCGAGCTCGTCCATCGGGTCGGGCTTCTCGACCGCGAACTCGACCAGCTCGGATTCGACCTCGCGGAGCACCTTGCCGACCGCGATGCCGAAGACGCCCTGGCCCCGGCTGACGAGGTCGATGACCTCGTCGTTCGACGTGCAGAGGTACACCGAGGCGCCGTCGCTCATGAGCGTGGTGCCGGCGAGATCGCGGATGCCGGCGGCGCGCAGCTGGTCGACGGCGGTGCGGATCTGCTGCAGCGAGATGCCGGTGTCGAGCAGGCGCTTGACGAGCTTGAGCACCAGGATGTCGCGGAAGCCGTACAGACGTTGGGATCCCGAGCCGCTCGCCCCGCGCACCGTCGGCTGGACGAGCTCGGTGCGGGCCCAGTAGTCGAGCTGGCGATAGGTGATGCCGGCGGCCTTTGCCGCGGCCGCGCCGCGGTACCCGACCTCGTCGTCCATCGCGGGGAGTCCGTCGGTGAAGAGGAGTTCAGCGCCGAACGGCTCTCCAGAAGCCACGTCTCCGGTCATGCTCGTCCCCCCTCCGGATCGAATACCTCAACGCTAGATCAGCCTCCCCCTCCCGGCAACGACATCCGGCTTTCGGGCGTCGGCGTGTCGCGCACGTCGACGAGTCCACCCCGGCGCGGACGTGCGCACCTCAGGACAGCATGCGGTCCAGCGCGGCCCGCACGAAGATGCCGCGGACGTCGTCCAGGCGCCGGGTGAGCTCGGGAGCGAGCTCGCCCGCACGGCCCCGCGACGAGGCATCCGTCCGCCGCAGCAGCGGCGCGAGAGCCGACTCGACCAGTGCCACGTCGCGTTCCGCGCTCTGCCGCAGCGCCCGCACGTGGCGCGGCTCGATGCCGTGGCGGTCGAGCGCCACGAGGGCGCGGAGCAGCGTGACGGACTGCTCGGTGTACGACTCGGCGCCCGCGATGATGCCGGTGCTGATGGCGTCGTTGAGCAGCTGCGGGGCGGCGCCGGCGGCGGCGAGCATCTCGTCGCGGCGGTAACGGCGCGGCGCCGGCACGATCGAGGGCGGCGGCACCGCGGTGGGCGTCGCGGGATCGCGACCCGCGTCGACGTCCTCGAGGTAGTCGCGGATGACCGAGAGCGGCAGGTAGTGGTCGCGCTGCAGGGTGAGCGCGAGCCGCAGCCGTTCCAGATCGTCCTGCGAGAACTTGCGGTAGCCCGATTCGGTGCGCAGCGGCGTGACGATCCCCTGCACCTCGAGGAAGCGCAGCTTGCTCGAGGTCAGGGACGGGAACTCCGGCGACAGCCGTGCCAGTACCTGCCCGATGCTGAGAAGACCCGCGGACGCCCGCTCACGGGCGGAAGCCGCGGGCATCAGGCGTCCGCCGCCCGCGAGAGGTCGGCCGGTGAGACGAAGAAGTTGAGGCGGAACTTTCCGACGCGCACCTCGGCGCCGTTGACGAGCGCCGCGCGGTCGACCCGTTCGCCGTTGACGTAGGTGCCGTTCAGCGAGCGCTGGTCGACGAGTTCGAACGCCGTGCCCGAGCGGGTGATCTCGGCGTGCCGGCGCGAGACCGTGACGTCGTCGAAGAAGATGTCGGCTTCGGGATGCCGCCCCACGGTGGTGACATCGGAGTCCAGCAGGTAGCGGGCTCCCGCCGTCGGCCCCGAGCGCACCAGGAGGAGTGCGGCGCCGGACGGAAGGGCGTCGATCGCGTCGAGCTCCGCCTCGCCCAGCTCGCTGCCGAAGGGCACGAACGACAGGTCGGAGTCGTGCCCGAAGGTCTGGGTCGTGTCGGCGCCGCGGTCGGACTCGTGTGGGTCTGCCCCGGCGGCCCGGCGGATGTCGCCCTCATCGGGTCGGCGGTCGTGCTCCACGGTTTCCTCCTTCGCGTCCGGCCAGCCTATCCGATCGATCCCGGCGCCGACGAGACGGATTGCCGGAGCAATGTTTCGCCGCGTGTCGCCCGGGATGCCGTGCGGAACCGGTCCGCCTAGCCTGGCAGGACCCACCCGCTCCGTCGACCGAGGAGATCACCGTGTCCAGCCCGCACAGCCACATCCCGCCCCTTCAGGTGCGTGAGCGTGCGGCGTGCATGTGCGACCACGGCGACAGCTGCTCCTCGTTCGCGCCCGGCCACGCGCTGCACCTGATCCAGGCGCGACTGGCGGCCGCCACCCCGTCCGACTGGGCGGACGCCATCGTCGAGGCATCCGACGCCCGCTCGGGCTTCGTGATCGTCCGCACGCTGAGCGATGGCGAGGCCGTCGCGCTGTGGAACGGCACCGGCGCGGCCGCGGCCGCGACCCCGGGCACCCCGGTCGCGCTGCACGAGCGCTACCACGTGCTCGCCGTCGGCGGCGCGCGGTTCAACGTCGTCCGGGGCTGACAGCAGCCGGGTTCGCGTCGGCGACCCCAACCGCAGCCGTACAGAGAACGGGCGACGAGCCTCAGCTCATCGCCATCATCTGGTTCTTCACCGCCATGCAGGCGTCCATGCAGGCCTGGCACGCCTGAGCGCACATCTTGCAGACCTCGCTGTGGTCGGCGTGCTCCACGCACTCGTCCATGCACATCTGGCACATGGCGATGCAGGCGTCGAGCATCGACATCATCGTGGCCTGATTCATGCCCTGCATGCGCATCATGGCGCGCATCATCGTGTTGCACATGTCGGCGCAGTTCATGCACGCCGGGGCGCACGACATCATCTGCGTGGAGCACACCGTGCACGCCTGCTCGCAGGCCGAGCAGGCATCCATACAGGCCTGCATGACCGACATGTCCATGTTCTCCATGCCGGGCATCGACATCATGTCCTTGGACATCGCGCCCATCATCATCGCGTCCATCCGCCGCATCCTTCCGCTGTGTGGGGAACGACGGGCAGGGGGCCCGCCTGTCGCCAGGCTAGACCTCACAGGGTCGGGATCAAAGAGGCGGATAGGCTCGATCGGGTGTTGTCACAAACAATTCACAAGCCCCTCGCCGCCCGCGTCTGGGTACTCCTGGCCGCACTGCTCCTCGCGTTCGCCGCAATGCTGTCCACGGCGTCGCCGGCACAGGCCCACGACGAGCTCATCGGCACCGATCCGGCGGCCGGCGCCACCGTCGACGCGCTGCCGGCCGCGCTCACGCTCACCTACAGCGCCGAGATCGCCGACGACGACGGCGCCTCCGTGGTGGAGGTGACGGATGCCGCGGGCACCTCTCTCGTCGCCGGCGCGCCGACCGTCCGCGACAACACGCTGACCCAGCCGCTCGAGGGCGAGGCATCCGGTGCCGTCACGGTGCTGTGGAAGGTCGTGTCGAGCGACGGGCATCCGATCTCCGGCGAGTACTCCTTCACGGTCGCCGGCAACCCGGCGCCGGCACCCACCGAGACCACCGCGCCCACACCGACCGAGACCGCCGCGCCGACCGAGACGGCCGAGCCGACGCCGAGTGCGACCGAGACCGTGCCGGCCGATGAGGACTCGACGTTCGCCGACGTGTGGCCGTGGGTGATCGTCGGCCTCGTCGCGATCGCGCTGGGGGGTGCCGTCGTCTACCTCCTGGCCTCTCGCGCACGCCGCGAGAAGGCACTCGCCGAGGGGTCGCGAGGCCCCGACGGCACCGCTCCCGGCCCCGGCTCCGAGCCCCCGGCCGACCACTAGGCTGGAAGCATGCCTCACTACGACGTCGCCATCCTCGGCGCGGGGCCCGGCGGGTACGTCGCGGCCGTCCGTGCTGCTCAGCTCGGCCTCACGGTCGCGATCATCGAAGAGAAGTACTGGGGCGGTGTGTGCCTCAACGTCGGCTGCATCCCCTCGAAGGCACTCCTCAAGAACGCCGACCTCGCGCACCAGTTCCACCACAAGGCCGAGCTCTTCGGCATCTCGGGCGACGTGCACTTCGACTTCGGCGTCGCGTTCGACCGGAGCCGCACCGTGGCGAACGGCCACGTCAAGGGCATCCACTACCTGATGAAGAAGAACAAGGTCACCGAGTACGAGGGGCGTGGGTCGTTCACCGGCCCCAACGCGATCCGCGTGACCAAGGCCGACGGCACCACCGACGACGTCACGTTCGACAACGCGATCATCTCGACGGGCTCGAAGGTCCGGCTCCTGCCGGGCGTCACCCTGAGCGACAACGTCGTGACCTACGAGGAGCAGATCCTCTCGCGCGAGCTGCCGAAGTCCATCGTCATCGTCGGCGCCGGCGCCATCGGCATGGAGTTCGCGTTCGTCATGACGAACTACGGCGTCAAGGTGACGATCATCGAGTTCCTCGACCGCGCCCTCCCCAACGAGGACGCCGACGTCTCGAAAGAGATCGCCAAGCAGTACAAGTCGTACGGCGTCGACATCCTCACCTCGACGAAGGTGGAGTCGGTCACCGACCACGGCGACCGCGTCACCGTGACGTACACGCCCGCGGCGGGTGGCGAGACCACGTCGATCGACGCCGACAAGGTGCTCATGTCGATCGGCTTCGCGCCGAACGTCGAGGGCTTCGGTCTCGAGACGACCGGTGTGAAGCTGACCGAGCGCGGCGCCATCGACATCGACGACCACATGCGCACGAACGTGCCGCACATCTACGCGATCGGCGACGTCACCGCCAAGCTGCAGCTCGCCCACGTGGCCGAGGCGCAGGGCGTCGTGGCCGCCGAGACCATCGGCAAGGCCGAGACCCAGACGCTCGGCGACTACCGCATGATGCCGCGCGCGACGTTCTGCTCGCCGCAGGTGGCGTCGTTCGGCCTCACCGAGCAGCAGGCGCGCGACGCCGGCTACGACGTCAAGGTCGCGAAGTTCCCGTTCTCGGCCAACGGCAAGGCCAACGGCCTCGGCGAGCCGATCGGCTTCGTGAAGGTCATCGCCGATGGCGAGCACCTCGAGCTGCTCGGCGCCCACATGATCGGACCCGACGTGTCGGAGCTCCTCCCCGAGCTCACGCTCGCGCAGAAGTGGGACCTCACCGCGCTCGAGGCCGCCCGCAACGTGCACACGCACCCGACGCTGTCGGAGGCCGTGCAGGAGGCCTTCCACGGCCTGGCGGGTCACATGATCAACCTTTGACGCGAGGCGGATCAATGCGAGCGGAGCCCGCGTTGATGCGACTCGGGTCAAGGTCGAGTAGGCGAGGAACGAGCCGTATCGAGACCCGATGATCTAACGCCGAACGGCCCCGGACTACTCGATGGTCCGGGGCCGTTTCGTCTCGGTCGCTGGTTGGGCGTCCGGCGCGTCAGTGCCCGAGGGTGCGGGCGAGCTTGGAATCGGATGCCGCGGGCCGGCCGCCTGCGGCCTCCACGGCGGCGCGCGCGGCGGCGAAGAGGGCGGCACGCTCCTCGGTGGCCGCGGGTGCGGCCGGCCCGAGCTCGAACTCCCACTCGCGCCAGGTGCGCTCCGTGCCCGCGCGCTCATCGCGGGCCACCACGCGGTCGTCGACGAACTCCGCGACGACGCCGCCTCGCTCGTCCTGCAGCGCATAGGCGGTGCGCCGGTTGCGGATGCGCGCGATGGGCGCGAGCCCGGTGATCGTCGTGACCGCCGCGAGGGCGTCGGTCACGGCATCCGGAATCGTGTCGTCGTCACCGAGCGGCCACTGCAGCTCCACGCGCCCTCCGTCGGCACGGCGCGGGCCCTTGATGTGCCATCCCGCGTCGGGGCCTCCGGTGCGACGCCGCACCGCGTAGCCGGCGTGCGCCAGCACGAGGTCGTCGCTGTCGAGGTAGAGCGCATCCAGCTCGCGCAGCTCGGCCGCGCCGACGACGGCGACGCCCGGCACCGCCGACCAGTCGGGCAGGGGCGTGGCGTCGTCGACGTCGAACTTCAGCTCGAGCTCGATCGATGCGCTCGGCGCGACGTCGTCGGGCGAGCGGTCAGCGGCGCTCACGCGGCTGGTCGCTGTCGGGATCGATCTCGTCCTCGGCTTCGACGAACCAGAACTCCGCCTCGGTGGGACCGTCGTTCTCGCCGGTGTTCTCGAGGTCGCCGCGCCGCGCATAGACCACCTGGGTCTCGCTGTAGGGGACGATCATGCGATCGAGGTCGGGGTCTTCGAGGGGAAGGAGCTGCCCGTCGAGCGGGCCTCCGTGCAGTCGTGCGATTGCCATGGGGCCAGCGTAGACCCGGCATCGCCCGGCGCCGCGGTCCCTTGCGGAACGCGGCGCGACATGCCAGGCATGGTGCGATTCGCGTGATCTTCATCCGCTGTTCCCTCGCCGTGCAAGCGCTTCCAGCTCGTCCCCCTAGAATCGCTCGCGTGAAGGCCATCCGAACGTTCACGGTCCGCCCCGTCCTCGCCGACTCCCTCGCCCCGCTCGACCGGCTCGCCTCGAACTGGCGATGGTCGTGGAGCCGGGCGACCCACGCGCTCTTCGCGTCGATGGATCCCGCCCTGTGGGACGAGATCGGCGCCAACCCCGCGCGCATGCTCGGCGCCCTCGGTCAGGAGCGCCTCGACGAGCTGGCGCGCGACGACGCGTTCGTCGCCCGCGTCTGCGACGAGGACGAACGACTGACCGCCTACCTCGAGGGCGACCGGTGGTTCCAGCGGCTCGAGGGCGACAAGCCCGTGCACATCGCCTACTTCTCCCCCGAGTTCGGCGTCGACGGCTCGCTGCCGCAGTACTCCGGCGGTCTCGGCATCCTCGCGGGCGACCACCTCAAGAGCGCGTCCGACCTCGGCGTGCCGCTCACCGGCGTCGGCCTGTTCTACCGCGCCGGCTACTTCCGGCAGTCGATCGGCGACGACGGCTGGCAGCGCGAGAGCTATCCGCTGCTCGACCCGTACGGCCTCGGCCTGACGCTGCTGCGCGACCGCGGGGGCGCGCCCGTCGAGATCGCGCTCGACCTGCCCGGCGACCGCCGGCTGCACGCCCGCGTCTGGGTCGCCGACATCGGACGGGTGCCCCTGCTCCTGCTCGACTCCGAGACGCCGTCGAACACCGACGACATGCGCCGCGTCACCGACCGCCTCTACGGCGGAGGCGGCGAGCACCGCCTGCTGCAGGAGCTGCTGCTCGGCGTCGGCGGCGTGCGCGCGGTGCGCGCGTGGTCGGAGCTCACCGGGCGCCCCGCGCCGGACGTCTACCACACGAACGAGGGCCACGCCGGGTTCCAGGGCCTGGAGCGGATGTCGGAGCTCATCACGCAGGACGGCCTGAGCTTCGACGAGGCCCTCGCCCAGGTGCGCGCCGGCACGGTGTTCACCACGCACACGCCGGTGCCCGCGGGCATCGACCGCTTCCCCCGCGACCTGATCGCGGACTACCTGGCGAGCGGCCTCTTCCAGGGACTCGACGCGGGCCGGGCGATCGCCCTCGGCCTCGAGACGTGGGACGGCGGCGACCAGGGCGTCTTCAACATGGCCGTGCTCGGCCTGCACCTCGGCCAGCACGCCAACGGCGTCTCGGTGCTGCACGGCGAGGTCAGCCGCGGCATGTTCGGCATGCTGTGGCCGGGCGTCGACACCGACGAGGTGCCGATCACGTCGATCACCAACGGCGTGCACGCGCCGACCTGGGTGCATCCGGCGCTCAAGTCCGTGAGCGAGCGGGCCTGGGGTGACGCGCACACCGACACGCACGACTGGACCGACCGCGGCGCCGTGTCGGATGCCGAGCTGTGGGGCGTCCGCCAGCAGATGAAGGGCGAGCTCGTGGCGGAGGCCCGGCGGCGGGTCGCGGCATCCGTCTCCAACGGCCACACCCCGTCGTGGGTCGAGGAGCTGCTCGACCCGGAGGTGCTCACGATCGGCTTCGCGCGGCGCGTGCCGACCTACAAGCGCCTGACGCTCATGCTGCGTGACCCCGAGCGGCTGACGAAGCTGCTCACCGACCCCGAGCGTCCGGTGCAGATCGTGATCGGCGGCAAATCGCACCCGGCGGACGACTCGGGCAAGATCCTGATCCAGCAGCTCGTGCGGTTCAGCCGCGACCCGAAGGTGCGCGGGCGCATCGTGTTCCTGCCCGACTACGACATCGCCCTCGCCAAGGACCTCTACCCCGGCTGCGACGTGTGGCTGAACAACCCGCTGCGCCCGCTGGAGGCGTGCGGCACGAGCGGCATGAAGGCGGCGCTCAACGGCGCGCTGAACCTGTCGATCCTCGACGGCTGGTGGGACGAGTGGTTCGACGGCCGCAACGGCTGGGCGATCCCGACGGCCGACACCGCCGCGAACGACGAGGAGCGCGACGACGCCGAGGCGGCCGCGCTGTACGACCTCATCGAACACCAGCTGGTGCCGAGGTTCTACGAGCGTGAGGGCGGCATCCCAACGGCGTGGCTCGACATGGTGCGCCACACGATGACCGAGCTCGGCACGAAGGCCACGAGCGACCGCATGGTGCGCGACTACGTCCAGCGCCTATACGTGCCGGCGGCCGCGCACGACGTGGCGCTGCGCGCGAACGGGTTCCTCGAGGCGCGCGCCGTCGCGGCGTTCGTCGGCCGGGTGACCGAGGCGTGGGGTCGCGTGTCGATCGCGAGCGTCGACAGCTCGGGCATCCCGCAGCAGGCGCAGGCCGGCGACACCCTCGAGGTGCGCGCGGACGTGCGGCTCGACGGGCTCTCGCCCGACGACGTCGCCGTGGAGCTGGCCTACGGCCGCACCGACGAGGACGACGCGCTCGCCCGCGACCACTCGGTGTACCGCCTCTCCCCCGGCGCGGCCGTCGACGGCGTGGTCACGTTCACCGGCACGCTCCCGCTCACCGTGACCGGCACGTTCGGCTACACCGTCCGCGTCCGGCCGGCCCACCCGCGCCTCGTCTCGCCGGTCGAGCTCGGCCTGGTGACGTACGCCTCCTGATTGATCGACGGATGCCGCGCCCTGCGCACTGCGCCGGGTCGCGGCATCCGTGGCGCCCTGCGCACTGCGCCGGGTCGCGGCATCCGTCGTCCTCGCGCACGGCGCCGGGGCGCGGCATCCGTCGCCTTCGTGACGTGCACAGAATCGGAAGTTCCTCGCAACGCGCCGCCAACCGACGTCGAGAATCGGCGTGTCGGCGAGAACTTCCGATGTTGTGCACGCTGGGGCGACGGAGGGCGGGCTGGTCTCAGAGGTGCAGACCGCGGTCGACGTGACCGAGGATCGCCAGTTCGACGGTCTCCCAGTCGTGGACGACGAGCGCATAGTCGAACCGGAGGGTTACGAAACCCCAGGCTGCCGCGTTGGCGTCGCGGACCAGGTCCTTGTGCCGGTGGGACTCTCCGTCGTGGTTCGGCGCGCCGTCGACTTCGACGATCAACCGCCGCCCGATGACGAAGTCGACCCGGCCCACCGCCACGATCGACTGCTGCGTGCGCACGGAGAGCCCGTGTCGACGCAGCCGCCAGCGCAGCAGTGATTCGAGGCCGCTGTCGGCATCCGTTCGAGCGAATGCGATGGCGTCCCGGGCGGCCGGATTCGTGTGCGCACCGAGCCACGCGATGTCCGCCTTCGACAGCCGACGCTGTCGAAGCGCCGACTCCAGCGCGACGAAGAACGCTTCCAGCCCCTGACACCGGAGGATCTGGCGCAGCACGACCCGGACGGACGGCACGCCGAAGGCGCTCACCTTCGCGTGATCATCGTTCCAGTGCGGAATGCACGCGCACCCGCCGTGCGGATAGGCCCGCGCGTTCCGGCGGAGGCCGACGTGCAGTCCGCCGTCGTGCTCGGCGACCCAGAGCCCCAGGTGCTCTGCCGCCGTCACGCACGCGAGAGATCCGCCGTGCGCCGCCGCATCCGTCACCGCCGGACAGCAGCCGAGGCGTTCATAGACTCCCCGCCGCAGCGACCTGAGCCCGCCCGTCTGCAGTGCTTGCGAGATACTCGCGCGGGTGAGGCCCGACGCTCGCAGCTCGGCGAAGGTCACGACCGCCGGCGATGCTGACGTGCACATGCGGCCCAGGCTCGCGTGCGGCGGGCGTGGCAGACAGCCACGTCGCGCCATCTGTGGATCATTGCGCACCACCGGCCGACGGGGAGGAAGGGCGACTGCCGACACAGAATCGGAAGAATCCCGCGACACGCCGGGTACGGATGCCTCGGACCGGCGTGTCGCGCGAAAGCTCCGATGTTGTGACGGCGGCGCTGAACATTAAATCGTTCCAATCCCGCCGCCGAAATCGTTGACCCGGGAGGACCCGGCGGCTATCGTCGCTCAGGAAAACGTATTCCCCGCGTTTGCAACGATGCAGGTCCGCACCCGGGCCACCGATCCAGGAGAGCGATTCGACGATGAACCTCCGCAGAACCTCCCGCGCGCTCGTGGCCGGCACGGCCGCGTGCGCCCTGACCCTGGGCTTGGCGCAGACCGCCACCGCCGAGGGCGCCGTCCCCGCCGGCGCACAGCTCGAAGCCCTCGACCGGGGTCTCGTCGCCGTCTCGACCGGCGAAGGCGTCTTCCTCAGCTGGCGCCTGCTCGCCACCGAGGCAGGACCTGCCACCGATACCGGGGTGAGCGGTCCGTCGTTCGCCGTCTTCCGCGACGGCGAGCGCATCGCCACGGTCGACGACAGCACGAACTACGCCGATGCCGCCGGCACGGCGGACTCCACGTACACCGTCGCGCCCGCCTGGCATGACATCACGGGCGAGCAGTCGGCGCCTGTCTCCGCATGGAGCACGGGCTACTACGACCTGCCGCTGCAGAAGCCGGCCGACGGTGTCACCCCGCCCGGCGTCATCCACCCCAACGGCGAGAAGTACACCTACTCGGCCAACGACGCCTCGGTCGCCGACGTGGACGGCGACGGCGCGCTCGAGTTCATCGTGAAGTGGGACCCGTCGAACTCGAAGGACGTGTCGCAGGTCGGCTACACCGGCCCGGTGTACGTCGACACGTACGAGCTCGACGGCACGCTCCTCAACCGCATCGACCTCGGCGTCAACATCCGCGCCGGCGCGCACTACACGCAGTTCATGGTCTACGACTTCGACGGCGACGGGCGCTCCGAGACGATGCTCAAGACGGCGCCGGGGACCAAGTCCACGGCGTACAACGCGGACGGGTCGGTGGTGGCATCCGACTACATCACCCTCCTCGCCGAAGACGTCGAGGCGGGCGTCACCGACGAGAGCGACTACCGCATGAGCGCGGCGGACTACCGCCAGCACCTCATCGAGATGTTCGAGGGCTGGAGCGAGCACCCCGAGGTGGTGGCCGGAAACTGGCCGGCGACCCTCGAGCAGGCGTTCGGAATCCCTGTCGCCTACACGTACCCGCTCTCGACGGCCGACGCGACCACGCTCGTCGACTACTTCATCGACACCTACGCGCCGTCGCGCAGCGCGCGCAACGTGCTGCGCAACTTCGAGGGGTTCATCGTCGACGGGCCGGAGTACCTCACGGTCTTCGACTCCGCGACGGGTGAAGAGCTCGAGACGGTGCGCTACGAGCCGGGCCGCGGCGACGACGGCCTGCTGTGGGGCGACTACGCGATGGCGCGCATCGAGCCGGGCAACCGCGTCGACCGCTTCCTCGCGGGCGTGGCGTACCTCGACGGCGCGCACCCGTCGGCGATCTTCGCCCGCGGCTACTACACGCGCTCGACGATCGCGGCCTACGACTGGGACGGCGAGCACCTCAGCACGCGCTGGCTCGTCGACAGCGGCCATGTGCCGATGACGAACCCGTTCAACGACGGTCCCCACGGCCGCGACGGCACCGACCCCGAGTACGGCACGATCACCACGCAGGGCTTCCACTCGCTGAGCGCGGCCGACGTCGACGGCGACGGCAAGCACGAGATCGTCTACGGCGCGGCCACGATCGACGACGACGGCGGGCTGCTCTACAGCTCGTTCGACGTGCTGCCCGCGGGCAGCGCGGCACCGGGCGACACTGTGCGCCTCGGGCACGGCGACGCGATGCACGTGACCGACATCGACCCCGACCGCCCGGGCCTCGAGATCTGGACGTCGCACGAGGGCGGAACGTACGCCCCCTACGGCTCGGTGCTGCGCGACGCGGCCACCGGTGAAGTCATCTTCGGCGCCTATTCCGGCCGCGACACCGGCCGCAGCATGGTCGGCGATGTCCGATCGGACGTCCGCGGCCTCGAGACGTGGGCGAGCATGCCCGGCGGCACCGAGGCGTCGGGGCTGATGAGCGCGACCGGCGACATCCTCGGCTCGACCATCCCCGGCACGAACCAGTCCATCCGGTGGGCGGCCGACCTCACGACGCAGATCGTGAACGGCAGCGGCGAGCAGGACGTCACGATCGACAGCTGGACCGACGGCCGCCTCCTGACGGCGACCGGCACCCGCACGAACAACGGCACGAAGGGCAACCCGTCGCTCGTGGCCGACGTGTTCGGCGACTGGCGCGAGGAGCTGCTCGTCCGCACCGCGGACTCGAAGGCGCTGCGCATCTTCATCAGCACCGAGGTGACGACGCACAAGCTGCCGACGCTGCTGCACGACGTGCAGTACCGCGCCGAGGTGGCCCGGCAGAACACCACCTACAACCAGCCGTCGTACACGAGCTACTACTTCGCGAGCGACATGGACTTCGCGAACGTGCCCGTGCTGACCCAGGCGGCGACCCCCGGCGAGCCGCGGTTCGTCGACCCGCGCGGCTCGAAGTCCGACCACGTCGTCGTCACGCCCGACCCGGCGTTCGACTACTACGTCAACGGCGTCAAGGCCGAGAAGCCGCTCGTCAAGGTGCCCGCGGGTTCCGAGGTGCGCGTCACGGCGGTGCCGAAGGCCGGCTACGCGGTCGACGCGGGCGCGGTGTCGACCTGGACGCACCAGTTCGGCAGCGACCGCTGACATCGGGATGACGGATGCCTCGGCCCGGCGCACTGCGCCGGGCCGAGGCATCCGTCTCTCACACGTAGGCTGGGGTGGTGAAGCCGTTCGTCCTCCTCGCCACGCGCGCCGAGGACGTCCCGGCCGACGAGGAGTACGCGCTCTTCCTGCGCTACACCGGTCTCGCGCCCGACGAGCTGCGCCGTGTGCGGCTCGAGGCCGGACCGATGCCGCGCCTCGACCTCGACGAGATCTCGGGCATCTTCGTCGGCGGCGGACCGTTCAACGCGTCGGATCCGGCGGAGAAGAAGTCCCCGGTGCAGCACCGGGTCGAGTCCGAGTTCGCCGCCCTCCTCGACGAGGTGGTCGCGCGCGACTTCCCGTTCCTCGGCGCCTGCTACGGCGTCGGCACGCTCGGTGCGCACCAGGGCGCCGTCATCGACCGCACCCACTCCGAGCCCATCAGCGTCGTGCCGGTGTCGCTCACGGCGGCCGGGGCATCCGATCCCCTGCTCGCGGGCCTGCCGGCCACCTTCGAAGCCTTCGTCGGGCATAAGGAGGCGATCTCGCGGCTGCCCGCCTCGGCGACGCTGCTCGCGTCGTCGCCGACCTGCCCGGTGCAGATGTTCAAGGTCGGCGAGAACGTGTACGCGACGCAGTTCCACCCCGAGCTCGACGTCGACGGCATCACGACGCGCATCCACGCGTACGCCGGGCACGGCTACTTCGCGGCGGAAGAGCTCGAGCTCACGCTCACCGCAGTGCGGCGCGCGGCGGTGTCGCATCCGAGCCGCATGCTGCGCACCTTCGTGTCGCGCTACGCGCGCTGAAGCGCACCCCTTCGCACGGCCCCCGCGCGGTGGTACCCTCCGCTCACCGGTTGCCTCCCCCGCCCGAGAAGAGGTGCCTGATGAGCTCGAAGAAGCTGTTGATCACCGGCGCGGTGATCGCCGTCGTGGCGGCCGTCGCGATCGTGGTGCCGAGCGTCGCGGCGGGCGCGCCGATGGCCCGCCTGTTCCCGCCCGCAGCGATCGTCGCACCCGACGACGGGCCGGGGAACGACGGGCCCGGGAACAACGGACGCGGCAACGCGTGGGGGCACCATAAGGACTCCCCCGACTTCCCCGGGAACACCGGACGCGGCAACGCGTGGGGGCACCATAAGGACTTCCCCGACTTCCCCGGGAACAACGGACGCGGCAACGCGTGGGGGCCCCATAAGGACTCCCCCGACTTCCCCGGGAACAACGGACGCGGCACCGCGTGGGGGCACCATAAGGACTCCCCCGACTTCCCCGGGAACAACGGTGACAACGTCGACCGGCACCCGGGCGACGCGGGCAAGCACGACGACGGTCCCGGAAACAACGGCCGCGGCCACGCGTGGGGCCACCACAAGGACTCGCCCGACTTCCCCGGCAACGGGCGCGGGAATCCGCACGAGCCCGAGAACGACTGAACCGGCTCGGCGACGGCGGCGCGCTACGGCTCGCGCGCCTCGACGATGCGGGTGACGGATGCCTCGCCCGCCGGCTCGCTCGTCGCAAGGCCCTCGCCGAGGCCCAGGTCGACGAGCACGAGGTCGCCCGCGAGCTCCGGTCCGCGTCCGGACGTGAGGCCCGCCTTGACGGCTCCGAACGTGACGGTGACGGATGCCGGGAGCACCGCGTCGTCGGCCTCGCCGGTGTCGGGATGCAGCCCGCTGGGGATGTCGACGGCCACGATGCGCGGCATCCGTCCCTCGGCGCGGGCACGGGAGAGGAGGTCGGTGACCGCTTCACGTGCAGAGCCACGGAGGGCGGGGTCTGCGGAGGCGCCGATCCCGAGGATCCCGTCGAGCACGAGCGCGTAGTGCACGCCGACGTCGCCGGCCTCGGCGAGGTCGATGCGCCGCACGCCCGCGCCGATCGCGGAGGTGAGGGCGTCCTGGTGGAAGCGGTCGGCGACGAGCAGCGCGTCGACATCCGCGTCGGCGTCGGCGGCGAGACGGGCGGCGGCGTAGAGAGCGTCGCCGCCGTTGTCGCCGCTGCCGGCGAGCACGAGCACGCGCGGCAGCGGCGCGTCGGGCGACTGCCGCACGACCGGCTCGAGGGTGCGGTGCGGCGGTGTGACGGCCGTGGGCTCGATGCGCGCGAGCTCGTCGCGCACGACCTCGGCGAGCGCCGCGGCGGCCCGCTGCATGAGCGGCACCCCGGCGTCGAGCAGCGGGCGCTCGGCGGCCCGCACCTGCGCGGCGGTGTAGGCGGGCACGCGCTCGCTCACGACCCGGCTCCCCCGCCCTGGGGCGCGTCGGTCTTGGCGCGCTTGGCGTCGTGCGTGGCGGCGTCGCTGCGCTCCTTGTCGGCGGCGGCGCGCGCATGCTGCAGCTCCTCGGTGGCCACGCGCACGGCATCTTCCGCCTGACGCACGCGGCGGAGGACGAACGTCGGAGAGCCGAACCGCTCGCGCACGCGGTCGACCCGCTCCCGCTCAGACACGATGATCCAGGTGCCGGCGAGGAGGATGACCTGCGCCGACAGGTTGAGCCACAGCAGCAGCGCGATGAGCGAGGCGAACGTCGCGAGGAGCGGGTTGGACCCCGCACCCGAGACGAAGAGGCCCGAGAGCTGCTGCAGCACGGTGAGCCCGAGCGCACCGATCAGCGCACCGGTCCACAGCGAGCGCGGGTGCGCGCGCACGCCGCTCAGCGAGACGAACGCGAGGGCGACGACGGCCATGTCGAGCACGAAGACCACGAGGATCGAGACGCTCTGCGTGGCAAGGCTCGCCAGCCAGTCCTGGGTGATGCCGAGCCAGTCCAGGATCGAGCCGACGAACGCGGTGCCGGCGAACGTCGCGCCGGCCGAGAGAACGAAGCCGCCGCCGATCGCGATGGCCAGCAGAAGGTTGCGCAGCAGCACCCACACGAAGAAGACGTCGTCGTGCACCTTGTCGGCGAGGGTGCGCAGCGCCACCCGCAGCGAGCCGATCGCGCCGATCGCCGCGCCCACGAGACCGACGAGCGCGATGATCCCGGCGACGGTGAGGCCGGCGGGCGCCTCGATGGCCGCGACGTCGACGAGCCCGTCCTTTCCGACGAGACCCGGGATCGCGGCATCCACGGCATCGACCAGTGCGCGCCACGCCTGCGGATTGTCACGCAGCCAGATCGCGGCGAACGAGAACCCGAGCAGCACGCCCGCGAACACCGAGAACAGCGCGCGGTACGTCACGCTGTCGGAGAGCATGGGGCCGCGGCGCTCGGCGTAGTGCAGCCAGACGCGCACCGGCCGGATAGACAGGGCCCACGCCGTGACCTTGGCGATCCACCCCGCGTCGGCAGTGGCGGTCTTGGGGCTGGAGGCCTCCGAGCCGGTCGCCGAGCCGCTCGCCGTCGCGGAGCCTGCGGCGTCCGTGCCGGTCACGGCGTCCGTGGCGCCGGCGTCCGCTCCGGTCGCGGAGCGTGAACCGGTCGCGGAGTCCGTGGAGGAGGCCATGGCCTCACGATATCCAGCGCGCGCGACGTCCCCCCCAGGCTTGACGCGCGCGGCCTAGTATGTCCCTGGGGATAGGGGAATCACCATGAGGGGTCTTGCGCAGACGCTCGTGCTCACCGGAGCCGTACGAGCCGCCGACATGTCAGCCGCGATCGCCCAAGCGGGCGGCGCGGACGGTCCCGAGCTGCAGCGTCTGCTGGTGAGCTCGAAGCTCGTGACCGAGGGGCAGGTGGCCGAGGCGATCGCCCTGCACACCGGCCATCGCTACGTGGACCTCGCCAGCATGCCGCTCGATCCGAACGTGGTCGCGCTGGTGCCGGGCAACCTCTGTCGCAAGTACGGGCTGATCCCGGTGGACCTCCGGGGCGACCGCCTCACCGTGGGCGTGCTCGACCCCACCGACATCGTGGCACTCGACGACGTCGCGAGCATCACCGACCTGTTCGTCGAGCCGGTCGTGGTGGCCGAAGACGCGCTGACGCAGATGTTCGAGCGGTTCCTCCGCTCGGACGAAGAGCTCAGCGAGCTGTCGATGACGATCGAGGAGTCCACCGAGTCCAACCAGGCGGCCTTCACCGAGAGCCTCGAAGAGCAGGACGACTCGGCGCCGATCGTCCGGTTCGTGAACCTGCTGATCGCGCAGGCGATCAACGACCGTGCCAGCGACATACACGTCGAGCCCGGCGAGAAGCAGCTGACGGTCCGGTTCCGCATCGACGGCGTGCTGCACGAGATGCAGAAGGCCGACCGTGCGATCCAGGACGGCATCATCTCGCGCCTGAAGATCATGTCGGCCATCGACATCGCCGAGAAGCGCAAGCCGCAGGACGGCCGGCTGTCGGTCACGCACGAGAACCGCACGGTCGATCTGCGCGTGGCGACGCTCCCCACGGTGTGGGGCGAGAAGATCGTCATGCGCATCCTCGACAACACCGGTCAGACGATGACGATGCGCGATCTGCTCTTCTCGAGCGTCAACGAGAAGCGGTTCCGCGACGCGATCTCCAAGCCGCACGGCATGATCCTCGCGACCGGGCCCACCGGCTCCGGCAAGTCGACCAGCCTGTACACCGCGCTGCGCGCGATCGCGAACCCGAAGATCAACGTGATCACGGTCGAAGACCCGGTCGAGTACCGCATCGCCGGCATCAACCAGGTGCAGGTGAATAACCGCGCGGGGCTGACCTTCTCGACGGCCCTCCGCTCGATCCTCCGCTCCGACCCCGACGTGGTGCTCGTCGGCGAGATCCGCGACCACGAGACGGCCAACATCTCCATCGAGGCCGCTCTCACCGGTCACCTCGTGCTGTCGACGCTCCACACGAACGACGCGCCGTCGGCGCTCACGCGACTGACCGAGATCGGGTGCGAGCCGTTCCTCGTCGCCACGGCGCTGTCGGCCGTCATCGCGCAGCGCCTGGCGCGCCGCCTGTGCATGCGCTGCCGCGAGCCGCTCGTCGAGACGAGCGAGGTGCTCTCGTCGCTGGGCTTCCCGCACGACCCGGCCGACGTGCCGCAGCTGTACAAGGCGGTCGGATGCCCCGCATGCAGCAGCACCGGATACCGCGGGCGCGTCGCGCTCCATGAGGTGATGACGCTCAGCGACGAGCTCGAGTCGCTGGTCGTCACGCGGTCGACCGGAACCGAGATCCGCCAGGTCGCGCTCGAGCAGGGCATGATCTCGCTTCGCGAGGACGGCTGGTCGAAGGTCGCGCAGGGCCTGACGACGATCGAAGAGGTGCTCCGGGTCACGGTATGAGCCGGCAGCCGGACCTGCGGCAGCACACCCCGCTTCGTCTCGGTCGCTGGCGCTCCCTCGCTCAATGACCGGAACTCCGGCCCCCGGTCGTTGAGCGAGCGGAGCGAGACGAAACGCGGCCCTGCGACCGCACACCCCGTTTCGTCTCGGTCGCTGGCGCTCCCTCGCTCAACGACCGACCGGCCCCCGGTCGCTGAGCGAGCGAAGCGAGACGAAACGCCCCGAACCCCGTGCCTCACCCCTGCTGCGCGAGCTCGCCGTAGAGGGTGAAGATCGGCAGGTACAGCGAGACCACCATGCCGCCGATGACGATGCCGAGGCCCACGATGAGGATCGGCTCGATCGTCGACGACAGCTGGGCGGTGGCCGTCTCGACCTCGTCCTCGTAGAAGTCGGCGATCGAGGCGAGCATGTCGACGAGCGTGCCCGACTCCTCGCCCACCGACACCATCTGCGGCACCATCGCGGGGAACACGTCGGCCTTCGCGAGGGGTGCGGCGAACGACCGGCCCTGGCGGATCGACTCCTGCACGTCGCGGACGGCCTGCTCGATCTTCCAGTTGTTCGACGCCTGCCCGACGATCGCGAGCGCCTGAATGATCGGCACGCCGGCGTTCAGCATCATCGAGAGGTTGCGCGCGAACCGGGCGACGGCGATCTTCGTGGTCAGCTTGCCGAACACCGGCATCTTGAGCTTGATCGGGTCGACGACGCGGCGGTACTGCTCGGTGTGGCGGTTGGCGCGCCACCAGACCACCGCGACGATCACGACCAGCACGATGGCCGGGATGATCCACCACATGTTGTTCGAGATCGTCACCAGGATCTGCGTCGGCAGCGGCAGCGCCGAGCCGAGTCCCTTGAACATGCCCTCGAAGATCGGCACGACGAACGTCACCATGACGAGCACGCCGATGATCGCGATGATGAGCACGATCGCGGGGTACGTGACGGCGGCGCGGATCTTGTTGTGCAGCTCCGCCTCGCGCTGATAGTTGTCGGCGATCGACCCGAGCGCGCTCCCGAGGAAGCCGCCCGCCTCGCCGACCTTGATGATCGACAGCATGAGCGGCGGGAAGGTCTGCGGATGCCGCGCCAGCGCCGCCGAGAACGACGACCCCGACTCGACGTCGGCCTGCACCTGCACGAGCGCCGGCTGCAGCCGCTTGTCGTCGGTCTGCTCGATGAGGATCGACAGCGTCCGCATGAGCGGCAGGCCGGCGTTGATGAGGCCCGCCATCTGCCGGGAGAACACCGCGAGGGTGCGCGCCGAGACGGTCTTCGTCGCCCCGGGCAGCTTGATCTCGCGGTTGAGCCCGGTGTTGGACTTGAGGGTGACCTCGAGGGGTGTGAGCCCCTGCGCCTTGAGCTTCGTGGTCACCGCCGACTCGCTGGCCGCCTCGATGTTGCCCTTGACGACCGACCCGCCGCGCGGGTCGACCGCGCGGTAGACGAACTCCTGCACGACGGCCATGTCAGCCCTCCCCGTTCGCGGTGGTCCACGCTTCGAGCTCGTCGACCCCGCCCCACTCGACGTCGCGGGCGGTCGGGTCGACGCGGCCGCCAACCGTGGGCGTGCCGAAGCGCGATCCCATGCCGATGCCCGTTCCGGCCGCGGCGTTCGCGGGGACGGATGCCGCGGCATCCGCCTGCCGCCATTCGCCCGCGTGGTGCGCCCATTCCTCGGCGTCGAGGTCGCGCGGTTTGACGTACACGCCGTCGAGGCTGCGCGGGTCGACGGCGAAGTCCATCGCCACGTTGCGTGCGATGGTGCCGTCGGCGACGAGGCGACGGAGGTCCTGGTCGAGCGTGTGCATGCCGACCTCGGATCCCGCCTGCATGGCGGAGTAGATCTGCGCGACCTGGCCCTCGCGGATCATGTTCGCGACGGCCGGCGTGTTGATGAGCACCTCGGTGGCGATCGTGCGGCCGTTCACCTGCGCGAGCGGCAGCAGCGTCTGGCTGATGATGCCCTGCAGGGTGTCGCCCAGCTGCGTGCGGATCTGGTGCTGCTGGTCGGCGGGGAACACGTCGATGATGCGGTTGATGCTCTTCGCCGCGCCCTGCGTGTGCAGGGTCGAGAGCACCAGGTGTCCGGTCTCGGCCGCCGACAGGGCGGTCTGGATCGACTCCGGGTCGCGCAGCTCGCCGATGAGGATCACGTCGGGGTCCTGCCGCAGCACGCGGCGGAGGGCCTCGGCGAACGAGTTCGTGTCGCGGCCCACCTCGCGCTGGTGGATCAGCGCGCGCTTGGACTGGTGGTGGAATTCGATCGGGTCCTCGATGGTGATGATGTGCGCCGGCACGAGCTGGTTGACGATGTCGACCATCGCGGTCAGCGTCGTCGACTTGCCCGACCCCGTGGGTCCCGTGAGCAGCACGAGACCGCGCGGGCGCAGCGCGAGGTCGCGTGCGATCCCCGGGGCGCCGAGCTCTTCGAGCGAGTAGACGCGGTCGGGGATGTAGCGCAGCGCGATCGCGATCGAGCCGAGCTGGCGGTAGACGTTCGTACGGAACCGCCCGATGCCGGCCGTCGCGTGGGCGAGGTCGACCTCGCCGTGCTCGAGGAACTCGCGCCGCTGACCCTCGCTCATGAGGTCGAAGGCGGTGCGCTCCACCCACTCGGTCGAGAGGGGTGCCGGGTAGCCGGGCACCGGCACGAGGTCGCCGTCGATGCGCAGCAGGGGCGGCGAGTCGGCCGTGATGTGCACGTCCGATGCGCGGTGGCGCGCGCCGTGCGCGAGGAGCTTCTCGAAGTCGAGATCTTCCATGGGTCTCACCCCTCTTCGTCGACGTAGGTCAGCGCTGTGATCTGGATGTCGACGGTGCCTTCGCCCGACTGCGTCGCGGTCGCGGTCACGTTGTTGAGCAGACGCGGTCCGGCGCGCAGCGCGTCGAGGAACGCCGTCGCCTGCGCCATGTCGGCGGCGGTGGCGCTGATCACGAAGTCCACCTGCTGCCGGCCGGGCGCCGCGGTGACGACGCCTGCGCCGGTGGCGGCATCCGGAACCGTCGCGGTGTCGCCGGTGGCGGCATCCGTCCCCTCCGTCGTCGGGGCCGGTGTGGGCTCGGGAGCCGGCGCGACCGCGGCCGACTCGTCGTCGACGACGCCGGTGCGGACGACGTAGGCGACCTTCTCGCCCGCCGTCACCGAGGTGATGGAGACTCCGGATGCCTCGGCCGCCTGCCCGACGACTTCGAAGACGTCGTCGAGCTGAGCCGTGGCCGGGATCTGCGACCGCAGCTCGGCGACGTCGGCGTTGATCTGGTCGAGGTTCTCCTCTTCGGCGCGGAGGTTGTCGACCTGCGACTGGTAGATCGCATTGGTGCTGGCGACCGTCGCGGTCTGCCCGTCGACGGTGACGGCCTGGAAGTACACCGGCAGCGCGACGAGGAAGACGCCGAGCGCGATGACGCCGAGCGAGATGATGAGGCCGAGGGCGGTGACCAGGTGCTTAGACATCACTCGCCCCCTTCTTCCGCCGCGTACTGGTTCGAGTACGCGGTCTGGTCGAACTCGACGTCGAGCTGGTAGGCGTAGCGGCCCTCCGACACCTGGCTCGAGGTCACCGACTGGCCGTCGGCGTAGAGGACGCCTTCGACGCCCCGGAGCGAGCGGATGATCGAGACGATGTCGAGCGGCGTGGCACTGTCGATCGACACCGTGCCGACCACGCCCTGCTCGAGCGTCGGGTCTTCGCCCTGCGGAGCCCCGCCGACCGTGAGGTCGAAGCCGGTGAGGGTGGCGTCGGCGGGGAGCACGTTGATGACCTTGGCCACGACCGGCGTCCAGGCGAGGTCGTTGACCATGGCGTCGGCGCGGAACTCGGTGAGCTCGGTCTCGGTCGCGAGCGCCTCGCTCACCTCGGACAGCGAGGCGATCTCTGCGAGGAGCGCATTCGTCCGGGCCTGCTCGGCGACCAGTCGCTGGTCGGCGAACAGTTTGAAGGCGAAGGCGCCGGCGATGATGAGGAGGGCGACGACGATCGCGCCGAGCACGAGCCACACCCACAGGCGCACGAGCTTGTCGCGCTCGCGGCGCTCGACCTCGACGCGCGGCATGAGATTGACGCGTGGCGCTCCCGAGAACGGGACGGCGATGGCGGTCATCGGCCGACCTCCCCGAGTGCGATGCCGACCGTACCGACGAGGTTGAAGGCGACTTCGCCGGCGGGCGGGGGTGCCGACATCGAGACGATGTCGCCGACCGACACGACCGTGACGGGGATGTCGATCGCGGTGCCGATCGTCGGGACGACGCCCTCGACCGCCGCGCCGGCGCCCGTGATGTATACGCGCGAGATCGGCAGGGCGTTCGGCCGGCTGCCGAAGAAGGCGAGCGTGCTGCGCAGGCGGGCGGCGAGGTCGGAGGCGCCGGGCGGGGTCGCGGCGCGGATCGCACCGCGGGTGCGTCCGGCAGCGGCCAGTCCGGTCCCGTTGCCGTTGCCCGCGGCGACCCCTGCCGCCGCAAGGGCGAGCTCGGGCTCGGCCAGCTCGGCGTTGTGCCGGCGGGTGGCCGCCGTGGCGACGTCGATCGGCAGCAGCCGCACGAACAGCGGCACGCCGCCGCGCGAGATCACGACCTGGGTGGTGTGGTCGCCGATGCTGACGGTCGCGATCGTGTCGTCGGGTGCGGCGAGCGGCGCGGTGGCGCGGGCGAGGCCGAAGGCGGCGAGGTCGACGGCACGGGCGCGCACCTTGACCTTGGAGAGCGTCGTGATGATCTGCTCGATGTTCTCCGACACCGCGGCGACGAGCAGGCCTGAGACCTGGTCGCCGTCCTGCGACAGCGGGAAGAAGTCGAGCACGGCCTGGCTCGCGGGCACCGGGAGCAGGTCCTGCACCTGGTAGGGCAGGGCTTCGCGAAGGAGGTCGGGCCGCATGGCCTGGGTCGTGTATTCGCGGACGAGGATGCGGCGGCTGGCGACGCCGAGCACGGCATCCCGGCTCTTGAACTTGGCGCCGGTCCAGAGCTGCCGGAGGGCGACGGCGACGGCGCCCGGGTCGAGCACCTCCGAGTCGCGCGCGGCCTCCGGCGGCAACGGCACTTCGCCGTATGCGACGAGCTGTGGCCGGCGACCGACGGAGAGCTCTGCGGCACGCACGCTCTCTTCGGTCACCTCCAGCCCGATGATCGTCTTCCCCATGATTTCCCCTTCCCCAAGAGCGTCGGCGTCAGGCGCCGACGAAGAGATCCACGTACCACCGGCCGACGGCTTCGCCGGCGAACACTCCCGTCCAGGCGCCGAGGATCATCCACGGGCCGAACGGGATGGCGGTCTTGCGTCCCGCGCGCCGGGCGAGCATCAGCACGAGGCCGAACACTCCCCCGAACACGAATGCCGCGAACGCCCCCACAGCGAGCGCGCCCCAGCCGAGCCAGCCGAGGTAGATGCCGATGACGCCGGCGAGTTTGACGTCGCCCCCGCCCATCCCGCCGCGCCGGATCGAGCGCAGCAGGAAGTAGAAGATGTAGAGCACGGCCATTCCGATGCCGGCGCGGAGCAGGGTCTCCCACTCCCCCGCGAGCCACGCGGCGACCGTGAACAGGACGCCTGCCACCAGGTAGCTCGGCAGCACGATGCTGTTGGGCAGCCGGTGCGTGTCGAGATCGATGAGCGTGAGCACGATAGAGATGGCAGCGAAGTAGAGGAACGCGACGATCACGATGACCTGTGCCCAGACTGCGGCCGGCTCGACGATGCCGTCCCACGCCGGCGACGCGAGGTACGTCGTCAGTGACGTGCCGAGGAGGCCGTCGTACACCGTCAGGCCCCACCACGTCACGAGCGCGAACGCGGCGCCGGTGATGGCCTCGACGATCGGGTACCGCGGCGAGATGGGTGCCTTGCAGTTCGCGCACTTGCCACCCAGCGCGATCCAGCCGACCACCGGCACGTTGTGCCAGGGCTTGATCGCCGTGTCGCAGTGCGGGCAGCGGCTCCCACGCAGCAGCGAGACCTTCGCCGGCACACGGTAGGCGACGACGTTGAGGAACGACCCGATGAGGAGGCCGAGGACACCCGCAACGACGACGAGGAAGGTGGTGAATCCGGTCATCGGCTAGCGCTCGGTCTGGTAGACGAGTTGACCGAGCCGCTGCACCAGGGATCCCTGAGCGATGCCGCCCGATCCCTTGATCTTGCAGCCGAGCTGGTCGAACGACGGGGTCCACGACATGTCCTTGCAGGTGTAGGCCGTCTGGATCGGACCGGAGGAGTGCAGGTTCGTGCTGTCGTTGGTGTACAGCTGACCGCTGAACGAAGAGGTGACGGTGCCCGTGAGTCCACACGGCGAGTACACCATGATCCGCACGTCACCCGTCTGCGTTCCGCTGACGTCGAATCCGTCCTTGGAGTTCGCGTTGCCGCAGTGCGGAACCGGCTCCGCCGGCGCAGCATCCGTCGGATCGACGTCGACATAGGCGGTCGACGCGTCGGAGTGGACGAAGAGCAACTGCTTGGTTCCGCCCATCGCTTCCAGGTCCCCCTTCAGGGAGACGTTCATGATCGCGCTCGGCTTCACGATGATGACGGCGTCGCGCTGCAGATCGACGTTGTCGAGCTCGATCTTGAAGGACTCCTGTCCGTTCCCGTTCTTCGACGAGCAGGCGGTGAGATCGAGGACCAGCTTGCTGCCCGCCGTCTGCAGAAGATTGGTGATCGTCGTGGGCGGGTTGTTCTTGAAGAGGTCGCAGGCTCCGGAGTACGCCGTTCCCCAATTGGAGGCATTGCTGAGATCGATCCACTTGGTCGCCGCGCGCAGCCAGTCGAGCGTGGGCTCGAAGGTGGGCGCGTATCCGGGAACCAGCTCGCTCTGCGTCCCGGTGACCGTCCAGTTCCCCCCGGTGTCGATATCACCGCGGCTGGTGATGTTGCCACCGACGGTCGCGGCGTTGTTCCCCTGGTCGGTGAGGTCGACATCCCCGCGAGCGTTGATGTCCTTCCCGACCGAGGTGGCGCCGTTCGCGGTGAGGGCGACGTAGCCGTTGGTCGTGATCGACCCCGTGACGGTGACGTTCTTGCTGCCGTTCTTGACGTAGCCGTCCGACCAGATGTCTCCCTGCAGCGTGCAGTCGTTGCTGAACTCCACATTGCCACGCAGCACATAGAGGTCGCCGGTCAGCGTCGCGCCGGTGTTGCAGCGGTAGTCGCCGGTGCGGAGCACGAGGTCGCCGGTGTAGTGAGAGACACCGGCGGTGAACCCTCCCGAGAAGTACGTGACAACGCCGCCGGGCTGCTGCGAGTAGGTCACCTGCCAGGGGTAGACCGAGTCGATCGTGGCGGTAGAGCCATCCGGGCCGGTGCCCATCGACTTGACGACGACGAAGTCCGTCGCCGCGGTCGGGCAGCCCTCCGGCAGGCCGTTGGAAGTCTCGGGCTTGAGCCCGTCGACGTCGGAGATGTAGACCCGTGTGTCATACGTCGGCTCCGTGCCGACGAAGTGCGTCCCCGAGGTCGTGCACGACGGAATGGCGGCAACAGCGACGTCTCTTCCGGACTCCGCTGCGATGAACGCCTGCGTCTGGTCCTCATTGGTCGCATTCGCGCGAACGGAGAACAGCACCGAGGCGGCGATGATGCTGGCGATCACGAAGCCGACGAGCATGACGACGACGATCGTGACGAGCACCGCGCCGTCGTCATCGCGCGGGCGGCGGATCACTCGGTTGATCACCAACATGGCGAAATCTCCCCTGTCGCTGTCGATCGCATCGTCGCCTCGCCGGAGAAGGGTGCGGGGGCGGATTCGGTCTGGATGTCGAATGCGTACCTGACGGTGTCGCCGGACTTGACGAAGAACGGTTCGCCGTCGTGGTCAACGATCCCGGTCTGCCACTCGGCCCAGTTGCCCACTGCGGGGAGCATCCCATTCGACGTCGCGATGGTCGCCGTGCCGGTCGTCAGCTGGAAGCCTTGGCACGTCTGCGTGCCGCCGAGCGTCGTCCACACGCGAAGTTCCGTGCCGTTCGCATCGGTCGGGAGGACTTGAATGTCCTTTGCATTGCGGAGGGCTCGCTCCATTGCGGAACCCATCACCTGGCCGCGGGTAGTGGCCTGCGTGGTCGAAGTCACGTCTTCCTGCGTGAGCCAGGAATTGACCAGGATCGACGCAGCGGCGATCACGACGATCGCGGCGACGAGCATCGCCACCAGGAGCTCGATGAGTCCGAGGCCCGCCTCATCGCCGGGATCACTGCTGTGCACGGCCATCAGTTGCCCATCAGGATCTTGGCCGTCACGGAGACGACCGGCTTCCCGGACGAGTCCACGACCGTCAGCTGCATCGGCACGACCGCTCCGGGCACGCAGTCATAGACAGCCCGACCGCCGCCCGATACCAGCCCGCCCTGGACGGTGACGTCGTAGTCCTCGCCCTTGCCGTCATCGAACGCGACGCCGTTGTTGGCGGGGTTGGTGCCCGTGAACGCGTTCTCGTGGGGCACGGCCGGTATGGTGCCGACGCCGGCGACGGCGATCGTGCGGGTGCACTGGGCGTTCTCTCGCATCTCTTCGATCAAGGCGTTGAGGTGACGCGTCGCCGTGGCGACGGCTGACTGCTGAGACGAGATCTGGATGCCCTGCCAGAGGGCGGGCAGGATCGCCACGGCGATGATCCCCAGCAGGAACATCGCGATGACCACTTCGACAAGGCTGAACCCCGCAGCGTCAGCGCTACGACCCCTCATCCGCCCACCTCCCCAAGTGGCAGAATCCCCGAGCTAATGATGCCACTAGAGCCGAGGCCACGTGCACCTCGGCTCTAGTGAAGGCAGCTCTTAGCAACCGGGCCCGGAGTACGCAGTCTTGCCCGAGTAGCCCGTTGCGTACGCGCAGACATCGTCGATCTTGGTCGGATCGGCGGTCAGCGCGGTAGTCGACGTACCGCTGGAGACGTAGATCACCGAGATCTGTGAACCTGTCGCTGCATACGGAGCCTTGGCGGTCGTGGGCGTCGACGTGGTGTCATTGTCGGCGATCGCCGCCGACGCTGCAGTGGCGACCTCTGCCGCTGCAGCCTTCACGGCGTTCGTCTGGGCGCTGTCCTGGATGCTGCTGAAGATCGGGATGGCGATCGCGACCAGGATCCCGAGGATCACGACGACGATGATGAGCTCGATGAGCGAGAAGCCCTCTTCGCCCTCTTCTTCGCGGCGGCGGTTGGCCGCGTCGATGTAGTTCTTGATGGTTGCACGCATGGCGCTTTGTCTCCCCAGTTGAGTTGCAAGGTCAACTCCGACAGACCGGCGCCACAAACGCCGGTCTCTGCTTCCCCAATAACAAAAAGTCCCAGATCCTGTCGGAGCTGGGTGAGACTCACGGCATGCGTGGATCCCCTCCCACGTAAGAAGGTGCCACCGCGTGCCACCCGTGTCAACGAAACGGCGCCGAACGTTGCCTCAGGAAACCCTCAGGGGCAGGCGCGGCTGTGCCGGCGGCATCCGTCATCAGAATCCCTGCGTGAACAGGGCTTGACGGCGGTCGCGCGCGGTTCCACGATGTAGCCACCGGGAATCGGGAAGCATCGGTCGGGCATGGGGGCTGACATGGCTGATGACGGGTATCCGCGCGACGGTGGGCGACCGCCGGCGGTGCAGGTGGGCACGTGGGTGCTGGCGATCGTGGGCCTCGCAGGGCTGTTCGCGGCGTGGTGGATCGCGGCGACGAATGCGATTCCGGATGCCGCAGCCCCGCCTGCGACGACGGTCACGCCGTCTGCGGCGCCCACGGCCACCGGCACTCCTAGTCCTGCGCCCACCCCGTCGTACGCGACGGCCACGGCGGGCAAGAGCTGGGACGCGTTCTACAAGGAGGCGATCGAACCGCTCACCGGCGCCACCGCGTTCTTCGTGGCGGGCGTGCTCGGATTCCTCGTGCTCGCCCGGCTTCTCGTCGAGCTGCCGTTCGTGCGCAAGCGCACATCGTCGCGCGCCGATCGGACGGTGCTGTCGATCATCGGGTGGACGCTCGTCGTCGTCGCGCCGCTGCTCCTCTGCGTCGCGGGCATACAGATGGATCAGGAGAGGCTCGCGCCGAACATGGTTCTGCTCGGCATCCTGATCGCCGTCGGGATCGTCGGCGCTTTCGCGCTCGCGCAGCGCATGGCGTCGGGCCTGAAACTCGAACTCGCGGTGACGGGCGCCGGCCTCGATCAGAAGGACGCGAACCTCGCCCGCGCCGACGTGGTGACAGCGCTGCAGTCGCTGGCAGAACCCGCCCGCTGGATGGAGCTGCCGTCAGGCGTCGACCTCGCCGAGCTGGCGAAGTCGCTCGGGTCGCTGTCGAAGTCGCCGATCGTCGAGGGCCTTCGCAGCGTCGTGCTCTTCGTGCTCGGCGTCACGCCGTGGCGCATCACGGTCACGCAGATCGACGCCGCTGACGCGACCGTCGAGATCGCGCGCAACGGACGCACCTCGCGCGAAGTGCGGGTCTCGCTGGCCGGAGCGCCGTACGACAAGCTCGCGTTCGTCGCGCCTCTGCTCAAGGCTCCGCAGAAGGATGCCGCGGCCACGACGGCTGCGGCCGTCGCGACGGCGCTCGCGAAGCTGACGATGGGAAAGCCGCAGCCGCCGGCCGCTCCGGCGGCGCCCGCGCTGCCGCGTTCCCGCGACCTGCTCGCCACCACGATCGCCGCGCTCATCGTGTCGGAGATCGCCGGGGTCGAGGTGCGCGACTTCGGCACTGCGCTCGTGGGAGCCACCGACCCCACCTCGATCGCACTGCACAGCATGGCCACGACGTGGTATCTCAAGGACGGCCGCAAGGCCGAGGCCGCGAAGGTGCTCGAGTTGGCGACGCAGCTCGATCCCTACAACCGGCACGCGCAGTGGACGCTGGACTGGGCGCAGAGCCGGGACCAGGTCGAGCCCGAGGAACTCCTCGCCTTCATGTCGCGGCTGCGCGCGCGTCTCGACCATCGCGCGAGCGAGCTCCGTCGCGGCTCCGCGCGGGACGTCGCATACTCCTCGACGCTGCTCACGCTCGGGGCCGTCACTCGCAACTACGCCGCCGTTACCGCGTCCGATGGGAATGGCACCCGGGAGCGGCTCATCGGGCCGACACGCGACGCCCTCCACGTCTGGGTTCACGCCGGGCCCCCGGCGGACGCCGGCGGCCGCATCGCCCGTGAGCGCGCGCAGCTCGACATCGCCGCGCTGGACGTCGCGCTCGGGAAGCGGGTGGAGGCCGCCGGCTTCATGCGCAGCGAGTCCATCGGAGTCCATCCGGTGCTCGCATATTCCCTCGCCTGCTATCTCGTGCGGTGGGACGGCCGGATGTTCCGCGACGCGACGGTCGTCGCGCGCCTGACGACAGCGATGACGGATGCCGCGCTCTTCGAGTTCGCCGCGAAGGATCCGGAGTTGAACTCCACCGACGATGAGGACGGCTTTGCGAAGTGGCTCGCGAGTCGCGGCACCCGAGCCGACGGATGATGCAGAGATTCGAATGTCGGAGGCCACTTCTACTCTGGACATGTGAGCATAACAACGGATCTCGGCGACCGGCTACTGCCGGACGATCGCGATCCCGCGCGCTTTCTCGACCCCTGGGCGGTGCTCGATCCGGGCGAGGTTGCTCCCACCACGCCGTGGGAGGAGATGGAGTCGAGCGGAGCGGCGTACGCTGCCGCGGTCGACGACCTCGAGGGCATCGCGGTGCGCGCCCGCGAGCTCGCCGCCGACGAGTACGCCGGTATTGCGAACGTCCTGCGAGATGCCGCCGCGTGCCCCGACCCGTGGGTCGGCCCGGATCCCACCCGCGATCCGGAGTGGCGCGACCCGCAGGGGCGCACTGCCGGTGCTGTGCGAGCGGAGCGGCGGAACATCGCGGTGCGCGCGGCCGCGCTCGAGCTGTCTGTCCGGCTCGGCATGTCGGAGGCGACGGTGCGCACCCGCGCCGCGCACGCCGACACCCTCCGCGAGCGGTGCCCGCGGGTGTGGGCGGCCTTCCGCTCCGGGCGCGTGCCGGTGCAGAACGCGGTGACGGTGGCTCAGCAGGCCGCCTCACTCCCCGGTGACGCGACGGAGGCGTGGGAACGATTCGACGAGGCCGTCCACACGGCGGCGCAGACCGTGCAGCCCGGCAAGTTCCGCCTGCGCGCTCGCACCGCCCGCGAGCGACTGCATCCCGAGCCTCTCGATGTGCGCCACAAGCGGGCCGCCGACGACCGCAATGCGTGGTTCCAGCCGGAGCACGACGGCATGGCCACACTCACCGTCTTCGGGACGGCCGATCGCGTGGCGGCCGCCTACCAGTATTCCGACGCCCGCGCCCGCCGCCTCCGCGCCGAGCCCGGCGAGGAGCGCACGCTCGCGCAGCTCCGCACCGACGTTCTCCTCGACCTGCTGACGACGCTTCCCGACTCGGAGTGCGGCTTCGACTCCGACCCCGACTCTGCGTCGGATTCAGGCTCCGGCTCCGGCTCCGGTCGACGACGCGCTCGCCCTTCCGTCGCGATCACGGTGCCGGTCATGACGCTTCTCGGACTCGACGACGAGCCCCCGACCCTCGACGGGTACGGCCCGATCGACATCGAGACGGCCCGCCGGCTCGCGGGTGAGGCATCCAGCTGGGTGCGCATTCTCACCCACCCGGTCAGCGGCACCGTCCTCGACGTCGATCGCACGGTCTACCGCGTGCCGAACGCGCTGCGAAGGTGGCTCGGCGTGCGTGATCCGGTCTGCATCGGGCCCGGCTGCACGCGATTGGCCCGCGATTGCGACCTCGATCATCGCCTCGACTGGCAGTACGGCGGAACCACCGCCGACACGAACCTCGCTCCGCTCTGCGAAGGCCATCACACGCTGAAATCCAAGAGCACCTGGCAGCTCTATCGCGATGAACAGACCGGCGCCACCTGGTGGATCAGCCCCACCGCGCTCACCGTGCCCACGGATCCGCCGCCCTGGTAATGGCGGGGACGGTCGGCCGTCCCGTGGAGTTCAGAGCCGCGGATATCCCCGCCAGCCAGAGCAAACGCCATAACCAGGCGCTCCTCGCCCTCGCCCGACGCCGCTCCTCGCCCTCGCCCGACGCCGCTCCGACGTCCTCTACACCATGCTCCGCGACGGCGCCCTCGACCAGCCAGGGACGCAAGCTATCGCGGCGCGACTCCCTGCTCGCCGTCCTCAA
Organism: Microbacterium sp. M3; assembly: GCF_033548675.1. Lineage (NCBI taxonomy): Bacteria > Bacillati > Actinomycetota > Actinomycetes > Micrococcales > Microbacteriaceae > Microbacterium > Microbacterium sp. M3. Next base: position 43,193 of record NZ_JAWTZT010000002.1, on the reverse strand, counting down.
GCTGCTTCAGCCGCTCGAGTTTCGACCACGGATAAAACGCGATCCACGCAACTGACGCGATGGACGCGCCCATGATCATCGATGCAATGTCCACATTGACGACAGTACGAGGGCAATGCCCGTCAGCAGATCCCCCTTACGGCGGAGTCCCACCTCCGAACTCGGCTTGACGAACCACATGGGCCCCCCGCTGACCCGCGGCCAGCGGTCAGATACCTCCGCTGATGCGCGTCCAGGCCGCCTCGCCCTCGGCACGACGCGAGGCTCGATACGACGACACGTCGGCCCCCGGATCACCGGCGCGCACCAGGTCGTTGCGCGCCGTGGGCCTCGTGCGGAACCAATGCACGGCCGCCCACACGAGCACCGCGGCCGCGACGGCCAACGTGATCATCAGCACGATGACGAGGTCCATATCGCGAGCGTACGCACCACCTCATCCTGACGGGAAGGGCCTCCTCCGGCACGGTCCGGGTGAGGCATCGGAGACCGCGTCAGGCGAGGATCGCGAGCGCCTGCTCCGTCGCCACGAACCCCAGCCAGACCGCGAGCGCAAGCGACGCCACGAGCGCGATCGCCGACAACGTGCGGCTGGTCGACCGCTGCCGGGCGACGATCAGCCCCGCGATCGCCAGGAAGAACGCACCGGCCGCGAACGCGACGCTGACGAGGCTGACGAGTCCGGCGATCGTCCGGTCCCAGGCGGCCAGCCACCCGACGACCGCCACCCCGCCGATGAGGGCGAGCACGAGCAGCACGACCGCGGCGCGGGCCGGCACGTTGCGCGCCGCCGCTTCGCGCAACGGCGGACGCATCTCCCCCACGTACGAGCTCGACACGGGCTGGTACACGATCGGCGCCGGCGGACGGTCATCCAGCGGCGCCGGCCGGCGCGGCGAGATCTGAGCGGGAGCGCTCTGCGCCGTCCCCGCCGCCCGCGCCGTCCGTCGGGTGTTCGACGGCGGAGCAGCCTGAGGCTCGATCGGTGGCGCGGGCGTCGGCGTCTCCTGCGGCGCGGACGAGACGGATGCCGCCACCTCCCCCACATCGGTGGGCTTCGGCGGATCGGACGCACCAGCGCGCACGTCGTCGGGGTCCGCCTTCTGCGACGGCGCCTCGGCGAGTGACGAGGGCGCCGGCCACACGTGCGCCGGCGCCGAGTCAGCGAGCGACGACGGTGCGGGCCACGCGTGCGCCGCGGGCGCCGAATCAGCGTGCGGTGGGCCCGCCGGCGTCGAATCCGCCGCGGTCGGGTCGTCCGCCGGCGTCGACCCGACCGGCTGCGTCGGAGCCGGCAATGCCGAGCCGACCGGCGTCGACTTCGCGCGCCGTGAGCGCACCGACGTCGAATCCACCGGGCCGATCGGTGCGCCAGACACCTCCGCACCACTGGTCGCCTCGGCGGCCCTCCGACGGGTTGTCGCCGGCAGCGCTGCGCCTGCGGCATCCGTCATCGCCGGACGCGACCGATCGGTCCACGCCGCGCCATCCCACCACCGCTCGCGGCCCGCACCCGACGCATCGGCGTACCAGCCCGGCGGTGGTCCCCCCTGAGACCGGTCCGTCATCATGCTCCCCAGCAGAACGATTCGAGCGCCAACATACCGGAGCAGCAGGGCGGCGCGCATGAGAACAGCCGCGCCCCGTCGCCATGATTCAGCGAAGCAACGCGAGAGAGCGAGTCAGCCGTCCAGCACCTCGAGGCGCACCGTCACCGGGCCGCCGTCGATGAGATCCTCGGCAGTGCGCACCGCCTTCTTCAGCGGCAGCACGTACGAGCCCGAGCCCGACGACGGGAAGATCGACGTCGTCCATTCGCTGCCACCGACGCGCGCCCGCACGCGCACCGAGCCGAACCCACGGTACGGCCGCGGGATCTCGCGGATCTCCTCGCTCAGCTCGGGCGGAACCGAGGTGAAGAACCACGACGAGTCCTCTCGCGCGTCCCACCGGAACACCTCGCCGTCGAACTCGATGATCACAACCCGACGCTACCGCGGGCCGACGACATCCCGCCGCCGGAAGTGGTCACAGATGCTCGCCCGGCGCACCGCCGTACCGGTCGATCAGCCGTTGGAGGCAGCTCACCCATCCGTCGACATGCTGATCGCGCTCCTCCTGGGTGGCGAACCCGGAATGCCGCACGATGACGCGCGTCGCGGCATCCGCGGCGGGTTCCAGCGAGATCTCGGCGTCGGTCGAATGCTCCTCGCCCGCCCAGCGCCACGCCAGCCGCAGGCTGCGCGGCGCCTCGAACGCGAGCACCGTGCCCTCGACGGCCAGATCGGCGGCCTCTGAGCGCACCTCCCAGCGCCCGACGTTCCGCAGCTCGACGAGCGCCGTCGCCTCGAACCTCGGCGGCCAGAACCAGTCCGTGAGGCGGCTCGCGACCGTGAAGTCCCGCCAGACCTCATCGACGGATGCCGCCACCAGCGCCTCTTCGGTGAGCTCATGCATGCTGACACCGTACGCCGGGTGGCACCGCCTCTAGGATCGAGCCCATGCCCAACCCGCGTCCGCGCACCACCGTTCCGGCGCCCGCGCGGCCCGGGCGCGACCTCTCCCGCCCGTTGCCCGCCGCCCTCAGCTGGACGGTGCTGGGGGTCTTCGCGGCAGCCCTGGCGATCGCGTACGTCGTGCTCGACCTCGCGTGGTGGGTGCCGGCGCTCTACGGCGCCGCGAGCGTCGTCGCGTTCGCGGCGTACGCATTCGACAAGTCCGCGGCGCGTCGCGGCGCACCCCGCGTACCGGAGCGCACGCTCCTGGTGCTCGGCCTCGTCGGAGGATGGCCCGGAGCCCTCGTCGCGCAGCAGGCCTTCCGCCACAAGACGCGCAAGCGCTCCTTCCGGCGCGCCTTCTGGACCACCGTCGTGCTGAACGTCCTCGCGCTCACCGTCTACCTGATCCTCGTCATGCGGGTGCTGAACCCCTGACCCCGGGTCCCTCATCGCCGGCACGTCGGCGAGGAGACGTCAGCGCCCGTACTCCGGCGCCCAGTCGTCGCTCTCGCGGATCCACTCCGCGCCGGTGGCGGCATCCGTCCCCGCCTGCTCGGAGCGCCGCCAGCCCGCACCCTCGGAGCGACGCCACCCCGCACTCTCGGAGCGACGCCAGGCCGCGCCCTCGGGCCAGCTCGCGGCGAACGTCGACACGACCTTGAACACGCGCCTCGACAGACCCGACAGCGTCTGGACCGGGCGCGCCGAGACCGGCATGCGCAGCTGCGGGTCGTAGCGCACACCGTCGGCCGCACGCAGCCGGATCGTGAGGTCGAGGTCGTCGTGGATGCCGGCGTTGCCGCGATCGACCTGGTCGCGCACCCGCTCCCACACCCGCGCGCGCATGGCGAAGTTCGAGCCGAAGACGAGCGGGATGCCGAGCCACCTGCGGATCCAGTAGTGGCCGCCGCCGATGTACCAGCGCTCGCCGAGGTAGTTCTGCAGCGGCGTGCCGCCGTAGAACTCGGCGCCGCCGGTGAGCACGCCGAGCGACGGGTCCGAGGCGAAGGCCCGCTCGATCCGCGCGATCCAGTCCGGATGCGGGCGCGAATCGGCGTCGAGCCGCGCGATGATGTCGGCGTCCGCGACCGCTTCGTCGTACCCGCGCGCCACGGCCGGCCAGATGCCGATCGTCGGCTCGTGCAGCACAACCGCGGCGTGCCGCGCGGCGACGGCGGCGGAGGCATCCGTGCTGGCGTTGTCGACGACGATCACGCGATCGGCCGGACGCGTCTGCGCCGCCAGCGCGGCGAGGCAGGCGTCGAGGTAGGGGGCGTCGTCGCGGCACGGAATGACCACGGCGATGTGCGAGGCGAGGGGCACAAGCCACACCATACTCCCGGCGTGTCGGGCGTCGGCGTTACCCTGCCGACATGGACGGACTGCGCTTCGCGCCCGCCAACGAGGCGCCGTGGGACGACCTGCAGGCGATCCTCACGGGCGCCGCGGGCCGCTGCCAGTGCCAGCGGCAGCGACTCGGCGATCACGACTGGTGGTACATGCCCGAGGCCGAGCGAGCCGCGATCCTGCAGGCAGAGACGCACTGCGGCGACCCTCGCGCGACCGAGACGATCGGCATCGTCGCCTACCAGCACGACGAGCCGGTGGCATGGTGCGCCGTCGATCGGCGGAGCGTCTACGGGCGGCTGCGCGGCTCGCCGGTGCCGTGGCAGGGCCGCGACGAAGACCCCGACGACGACAGCGTGTGGGCCATCGCGTGCATGGTCGTGCGCAAGGGACACCGCGGCGCCGGGCTGACCTATCCGCTCGTCGCGGCGGCCGCCGAGCACGCCCGCTCCCGGGGCGCGTCGGCGGTCGAGGGCTATCCGATGCTCACCGACGGCAAGAAGGTGATCTGGGACGAGATGAGCGTTGGGGCGGTCGGGCCCTTCCTCGCGGCGGGATTCCAGGAGGTCACGCATCCCACCAAGCGCCGGCTGGTCATGCGCCTCGACTTCCTCGGAAATGGGGGTTGAGACCGCTCCCACGTTTGGTTACAGTCCGGTAAGTAACGGCAGTCCCGCCGCATCCCTCAACGGAGAGGACTTCGCATGCCCGCCCCCGTTCCCCACGCCGACAACCGCCATACGTCCCGCGCGCGAACTCGCCGCCTGGCGCAGGTCGCCGCCGTCGCGACCGGAGCCGCGCTCATCGCGAGCGCGCTGATCGCCTCGTCGGCCACCGCCGCACCGCCGAGGGCCGTCGACCCGTTCGATCCCGACTTCGGGCCGAACGTCACGATCTACTCCCCCGATACCCCGGTCGCCCAGATCCAGTCCGAGCTCGACGCGCTGCACGCCCAGCAGGTCGACGCCGAGATGAGCTCCGAGCGCCGCGCCGTCTACTTCCTGCCCGGCCAGTACGGCAGCGCCGCCGACCCCCTCCAGGTCAAGGTCGGCTACTACACCGAGATCGCCGGCCTCGGCGCATCGCCCGAAGACGTCACGGTGCACGGTGCCGTCGAGGTCTACAACCGCTGTCTCGCCGACGGCGGCACGGCCAACTGCCTCGCGCTCGTGAACTTCTGGCGCACGATCGGCAACCTCTCCCTCGACATCGACAAGGCCGGCCAGGACGGCTGCCGCCAGAGCGCCGAGTTCTGGGCGGTGTCGCAGGCGGTGTCGATGCGGCGCCTCGACGTCTCGGGCGGCGGCCTCTCGCTCATGGACTACTGCACCGCCGGCCCGCAGTACGCCAGCGGCGGATTCATCGCCGACTCGCGGCTGCCGTCCGTCACGAACGGGTCGCAGCAGCAGTGGCTGATCCGCAACAGCGAGGTCGCCAGCTGGTCCAATGCGGTGTGGAACCAGGTCTTCTCCGGCGTCATCGGCGCTCCCGACGACTCCGCCTTCCCGAACCCGCCGTACACGACGATCGACCAGACGCCGGTCAGCCGTGAGAAGCCGTACCTCTCCGTCGACGACGACGGCCGCTACAGCGTCCGCGTGCCCGCCGCGCAGCACGACTCGCGCGGCGTCAGCTGGGCCGACGGCGAGACCGCGGGTCGCAGCATCCCCATCGAGGACTTCTTCATCGCGACCCCCGACGACTCGGTGAAAGACATCAACAACGCGCTCGCGCGCGGTCAGCACCTGATCCTCACCCCCGGCGTCTACGACGTCGATCGCACGATCCAGGTGAAGCGCGCCGACACGGTGGTGCTCGGCCTCGGCCACGCGACGCTCACGGCCGTCGGCGGCGCGGTTCCGCTGGAGGTGAAGGATGCCGCGGGCATCGTGGTGGCGGGCGTCACGATCGACGCCGGCACCGAGCTCTCGCCGGTGCTGCTGCGGGTCGGCAGCCCGAACGGCGGCAAGAAGCTCGACGCGAACAACCCCATCACGCTGAGCGACGTGTACTTCCGCGTCGGCGGACCGCACATCGGCAAGACGACCACGGCGCTCGAGGTGAACGCCGACGACGTGCTCATCGACCACACCTGGGTGTGGCGCGGCGACCACGGCATCGAGGGCTTCACCGAGGGCGTGAACGGCGACACCGACCGGTGGAACACCAACACCGGCACCAACGGCGTCATCGTCAACGGCGACCGCGTCACGGCGACCGGCCTGTTCGTCGAGCACTTCCAGCGCTACAACACCGTCTGGAACGGTGAGGACGGCCGAGTGATCCTCTACCAGAACGAGCTGCCGTACGACCCGCCGACGCAGGCGGACTGGACCCAGCCCGACGGCACCCTCGGCTACCCGGGCTACAAGGTCGCCGACGACGTCGCGACGCACCGCCTCGACGGCGCCGGCGTGTACGTGTTCAACCAGAACAACCCGTCGATCCTCACGGCGAACGGGTTCGAGGTGCCCGAGACCCCCGGCGTGCAGCTGCACCACATCATGACGGTCAACCTGTCGGCCGGCACCGTGCAGCACGTCGTGAACGGCGTGGGCGGCCAGGCCGACAACGGCAACACCGGCACCCCGCAGTTCGTGGTCGACTACCCGCTGCCTTAAGAGCGGGATCGGATGCCTCGGCCCGGCGCACCGCGCCGGGCCGAGGCATCCGGTCATTGAGCGAGCGAAGCGAGACGAAACGCGTCATCGTTCCCGCAGGCGTATGCGCCGGGTCCCGGGCGTTTCGTCTCGGTCGCTGCGCTCCCTCGCTCAACGACCGGGACTCCAGCAACCGGTCGTTGAGCGAGCGAAGCGAGACGAAACGCGTCATCGTGCCCGCAGGCGTATGCGCCGGGTCCCGGGCGTTTCGTCTCGGTCGCTGCGCTCCCTCGCTCAACGACCGGGACTCAAGCAACCGGTCGTTGAGCGAGCGAAGCGAGACGAAACGCGTCAGTCGCGGCGACGGCGTCGGCGTTCTCGGGCGCTCCACCCCTGAACGGCATCCAAGCCGCCGGCCATGAATGCCTCGCGTTTGGCGCGGCTCCACCCCTGCACGCGCTTCTCCCAGGCGAAGGCGTCCTCGATGCGCTCGAACTCGCCCAGCCACGCGAGTTCGACCGGCAGGCGCCGGCGCGTGTAGGCCGAGCCCTCACCCGCCTGGTGCTGTGCCAGTCGCCTCTCCATGTCGACGGTGCTGCCGACGTAGTAGCTCCCGTCCGAGCAGCGGAGGATGTAGAGGAATGCCACCCCTGCATCGTTACCGGACACGCGCACGACGACCGACGCTCTCCGCTCATATGGGGAGAACTCGTCGCATTCAGCTTCGTGTGGAGGCCGGGGCGTTTCGTCTCGGTCGCTGCGCTCCCTCGCTCAACGACCAGGAGTCGAGTTCCCGGTCGTTGAGCGAGCGAAGCGAGACGACACGCGTCGGCGTTCCCGCAGGCAGCGGGCGGGATTCGCCCGTCCAGGCGTTTCGTCTCGGTCGCTGCGCTCCCTCGCTCAACGACCGGGAGTCGAGTTCCCGGTCGTTGAGCGAGCGAAGCGAGACGAAACGCGTCGGCGTTCCCGCAGGCAGCGGGCGGGATTCGCCCGTCCAGGCGTTTCGTCTCGGTCGCTGCGCTCCCTCGCTCAACGACCGGGAGTCGAGTTCCCGGTCGTTGAGCGAGCGAAGCGAGACGAAACGCGTCGGTGTTCCCGCAGGCAGCGGGCGGGATTCGTCCGTCCAGGCGTTTCGTCTCGGTCGCTGCGCTCCCTCGCTCAACGACCGGGAGCACAGGCTCCCGCACCCGTCACCAGAGCGGGTGGATGGCCTTGCGCAGGTCGCGGTCGTACACCTCGCGCACCACGCTGTCGAACGCCTCGACGTCGAAGCCCTCGTCGAGCAGGGCCGCCGCCCGGGCGTTCGCCTCGGCCTGACCGACGTTGCGCGCGCCGGGGATGACGCTCGTCACGCCCCGCTGCGCCGCGATCCACGCGAGGGTCGCCGCGGGAAGCGGCACACCCTCAGGCAGCGCCGCCGCCAGCTCGGCCACGGCGCGCAGGCCGACCTCGAAGTCCACGCCCGAGAACGTCTCGCCGCGGTCGAACGCCTCGCCGTGGCGGTTGTAGGTGCGGTGGTCGTCGGCGGCGAACGAGGTCTCGGCCGTGTACTTTCCCGACAGCAGCCCCGACGCGAGCGGCACGCGCGCGAAGATCGCGACGCCCGCGGCCTCGGCGGCCGGGAGCACCTCGTCGAGGGGCTTCAGCCGGAAGGGGTTGAAGATGATCTGCACGTTGGTGACGTGAGGGCGCGCGATGGCGGCGAGCGCCTGCGCGCACGTCTCGACCGACACGCCGTACGCGGCGATGGCCCCCTCGGCGACGAGCGCATCGAGCGCGTCGTACGTGGCATCGTCCTCGATCACGGCCGTCGGCGGGCAGTGCAGCTGCACCAGGTCGAGCGTGTCGACGCCGAGGTTGGTCCGTGACCGCTCGGTCCACGCGCGGAAGTTCTCGGGCGTGTAGTTCTCGGGCTCCTGCGCCAGCCGTCGGCCCATCTTCGTCGCGACGGTGATGCCGTGACCGGGCCGGGCCGCGAGGAAGCGCCCGATGATCGACTCGCTTCTTCCGTCGCCGTACACGTCGGCGGTGTCGAAGAGCGTGACCTCCGCATCGACGGATGCCGCGAGCACCGCGACGGCGTCATCCTCCGACACCGCGCCCCAATCGGCGCCGAGCTGCCAGGTGCCGAGGCCGATGGCGGAGACCGAGCGTCCGGTGCGGCCGAGTGCGCGCTGCTGCATGAGGATCCTTTCGACGCGGCCGAGGCGACCGCCTTCCAGCATCCCACGCGGCGCGGCCACCGGGGCCGGACCTAACCACCGGACTCCGGACCGCGCAAGTCCGCCCATCTCGGGCCGTCGGCGACTAGCGTGGCCCGCGACCGCTGGGAGGAGGGCACCATCCCCGAACGCACCCGACACCTGCGCCGCGCCGTGTCGTACACGGCACGACTGGCGAACCAGCCACGCCTGCTGCTGGCGATCAAGACATCGCTCGCGGCGGTCCTCGCGTGGTACCTCGCGCCGCTCATCCCCTTCACCGAAGACCAGTACTCGTACTACGCACCGCTGGGCGCCCTGGTCACGATGCACCCCACCATCGCACGGTCGGCCCGTGTCGGCGGGCAGGTGCTGATGGGCCTCGCCCTGGGCATCGCGCTCAGCCTGTGCGGCATCGCGGCTTTGCGGCTGGGAGTGCCCGGCGGCGTGGTGCTCGGGGTGGTCATCGGCGTCGGCGTGCTGCTCGGCGGCTGGCGCCTGCTCGGCGCGGGCGGCGACTGGGTCGCGCTCGCGGCGCTGTTCGTGCTGCTCGCGGCCGGCGGCGACCCCGAAGGCTTCTCCATCTCGTACCTCGGCACCACCGCCTTCGGCGTGATCGTCGGCATCGCGGTCAACCTGATCGTCGTGCCGCCGCTGTACCTGCGGCGGGCGAGCGAGCGTCTGTCGGCGCTGCGCGACACCGTCACCGACGTCCTGGACGATGCCGCGGATGCCGTCGCCCACGACCGGATCGACGCCGAACGCTTCTCGGCGGGGCTCGTCACGCTCGCGCAGACGCGGTCGGCGGTGACGGCCGACGTCGATGAGGCCGACGAGAGCGCGCGCGCCAATCCCCGGCGGCGCCGCCACCAGGGCGAGCGCGAGGAGAACACGCGTCGGATGGAAGCGCTCGAGCGCTCCGCCTTCCTCACGCGCGACCTCGTCGATCTGCTGCTCGAACTGCAGGCCACCGACGAGGGGTCGCTCACCGCCGAGGTGCGCGACGAGCTGTCCCGGGCGATCCGGTGCGCCTCCCACCTCCTCGCGACGCCGCTCGGCGACGACGCGGCGAAGGATCGGCTCGACGAGGCGAACGACGCCCTCGCCGGTTATCAGCGCACCCTCGGCACGCCCGCCGAACGCCACGACCGCTCCGCCTTCGCGACCGGCGCGGCCGTCGAGCTGTGCCTGCGCCGGATCATCGACGTGGCCCGCCCGTTCGTCTGAGGCCCCCGCTGCCTTGACGCTCCCCGCGCGGCCGCGTCGCCGCGCGCAGCAGTGTCCGTCACGGGTTGACGATCACGGGCGTTCCCGGGGGCAGCTCGGCGAGCTTCGTGATCGCCGCCGGATCGACCCGGATGCACCCGTTCGATATCGGCCCCGACCGGGCGTCGTGATAGTGGAAGGCGGCGACCGCGGCATCCGCTCCCCCGAAGCTGTCGAGGGTCGGCGACTGCACGCCCCAGTAGACGATCGGGTGGCCGCGCGTGTATCCGTACTCGGGCACGGTGCGCGTGGTCATGACGAAGGTCCGCCCGAGCGGGGTCGGGGTCTTCTCGGTGCCCCACGCGAAGTCGGTCGCGACCCGCTCGGCGACCCCTCCCCGCACGACGTCGATCGTGCGGGCCGAGATGCTGGCGACGACGAGGGCGTCCGACGGCGCGAGCTCGACGTCGGCGACCCGCAGCCAGCCGGCGACCTGTGCCGGATTCCCCTGCGACGGCACGGCCTGCCGACCGGTGAGCAGCACCTTCACCCAGTGCTCCTGGCGCTCCACGACCGGCACCACCGTTCCCTCGTAGGGGAACTCCCTCGGCAGGTACGCGACCGGCTCGCCGGCCGGATCCGCCCACACCGGCGCCCCCATGCCGCGGGCCACCGCGCGCTCGGGCAGCGGGGCGGTGAACGGGTCGTCGTCGACGGGAAGTGCCGGAATGACCGCGAAGACGTTCACCTGCGGCAGCGCGGTCACGTCGTAGGCGGTCGTGTTCGGCGCGAACTCCGCCTTCGTCGGCGTCGGCGTGGGTGTCGGTGTCGGGGTCGGGACGGGTGTCGGCCGCGGCGTCGCCGTCGCACTGGGCGTGGGCGGCGGTGGAGCGGATGCCTCGGTCACCGGCGGACGCAGCAGCCACGCCGCGGTGAGGGCCACGGCCACGAGCACCGCGGCGAGCGCCACCAGCAGCGTCGCGCGCCGGCGCGGCCTCGTGCGATCCGGAGCGGCGTCGGTCCCCACCGGCCCGCCCGTGACGGCGTCCCCCATCCCCCCATGGTCGGCCGCCGGGACGGATGCCGCAACCTCGGCGGTGCGCGTATGCGGCGCGGGTAGCCTGGGGCGGTGACGGACGGCGGGGACGAACGGCCGATCCGCGTCCTCGGCATCATCGGCGCCGGGCGCGTGGGGCGTGTGCTCGCGCGCCTGGCCACCGCCGCCGGCTACCGCGTGCTGATCGCCGGGTCAGGAGACCCTGCCCGGCTGGAGGCGACCATCGACGCCGTGGCTCCGGGTGCGGTCGCGGCCGCGGCATCCGTCGTCGTACACGAGGCCGATGCGGTGCTGCTGGCGCTGCCGCTCCCCCAGCACCGAACGGTGCCCGCCGACGCGCTGGACGGCAAGCTCGTCATCGACGCGATGAACTACTGGTGGGAGGTCGACGGGCTCCAGCCGGAGTTCGGGGATCTGCGCACCTCCACCAGCGAGATCGTGCAGCGTTCCTTCCCGGGGGCCAGGGTGGTGAAGGCGTTCAACCACATGGGCTATCGCGACCTCGACGACGAGGCGCGGCCCTCCGGCGCACCGGGCCGCAAGGCCATCGCCGTCGCCGGCGACGACCCGGGCGACGTCGCCGAGGCCATGCGCCTCGTCGACGACCTCGGCTTCGACCCCGTGGCGGCCGGACGCCTGCGGGACGGCGTCATGCTCGAGCCCGGCGGCGAGGCGTTCGGAGCCGACGTCGGCGCCGACGAGCTGCGCGCCATGCTCGAGCGGTTCCCGACCTCGCAGCGCGGGATCGTGATCGCCCGGGCGCGGGCCCGGTGACTCGCCGGTGTCAGCGGCGCGAGCGCCGCACCGCCCGCACGCTCGCGTCCACCCCCGCGGCGATCGCGACGGTGACGAGGTACACCGCAAGATCGCGCGGGTCGAACACGGTGCCGAACATCAGCATCGCCGGCGTGAAGACGGCACCCCAGGCAAGCGGCAGTCCGGTCAGCTGGAACAGCTCCACGCCCACGCACCACGCCGCGGCGATCACCCCGACGACGAGCGGGCCGAGCCGGGGTGCGACCACCACGATCGCGAGGTACGCGGCGACGGCGTAGAGCGCGTCGCCGGCGATGTCGGTGGCCGCGACGTCGGGCAGCGCGCCGTGGACCACCAGTCCCGCAACCACCACCGCGGCGAGCAGACCGAGAGCGAGAAGGCGACGCCCGCGCATGCCACCACGCCCGGCGGCGAGCGTCGAGGAGCCCGCCGGCGACGTCGTCACGCGATCACCCCGGCCGCCCGCGCCGGCTGGGCGTAGGCAGCGGCCAGCGAATCCACCGACTCGTGCGCATTGAGTCCGCTCGGGTTCGGAGCGACCCAGAGATCGACGCCGCCCAGCGTCGCGGCTTGGCGCCCAGCGACCGCACGCGGCCGATCGAAACCCTGCCGGTACGCGGTCAGCCCCAGCACCGCCACCGCACCGGGCCGCCATCGTGCGACGTCGTCGGCCAGCCGGGCCGCGCCCTCGCGGAGCTCGTCGCGTGTGAGCTCGTCGGCACGCGCCGTGGCGCGGGGCACGATGCTTGACACACCGATGCCGGCGTCGAAGAACATGGCCCGGTCGGCTGGATCCATACCGTCGTCGCCGATGCGCGGCATCCGCGGAATGATCCCTGCCGCCACCAGCGCGGGGTAGAAGCGATTGCCGGGCCGCGCGAACGGAACGCCGGTCGCGGCCGTCCAGAGACCCGGGTTGATGCCCACGAAGATCAGGCGCGGTTGCGCAGGCATGAAGTCGGGGATGCTGCGGCCGTGGAACGACTCCAACTCGGCACGCGTGAAACCCACCTCTCCAGTCTCTCGCACGGCCGCTCCGACGATGCCCGCGCCGACCACTCGCGTGTCGCGCGCGGGAGTCGCGGCCGCTAGCGTCGGAGGACGCGTGCGTACGCACTGGGAGGACGGGCAGCATGGATCACTTCGACACGATCGTGGTCGGCGCGGGAGTCGCGGGCCTGTCGGCCGCGCGGCTGCTGGTCGAGGCGGGGCGCGATGTCGTCGTGTTCGAGGCGCGCGACCGCGTGGGCGGCCGCATCTCGACAGACCGCCGCTTCGGGCTCACCTCCGACATGGGCGCGTCGTGGATCCACGGCGTCACCGACTCCCCCGTCGCCGCTGCGGCCCAGGCGTTCGGCATGCCCATGGTCGAGTTCACGGTCGGCGGCTACCAGCCCGACAGCCGCCCGATCGCGTACTACGGCCCGGATGGGAAGAGATTGACGGATGCCGCGACCCGCGCATTCGTCGCCGACATCCACGCCGTCGATGCCGCGCTGATCGACGTGGTCGCGGCATCCGCTCCCGATGCGTCATACCGCGACGTCACCGAGGAGGCGCTCGGCGCCCAGGGGTGGGACGAGGAGCGCACGCAGCGCGTGCGGGAGTACCTGGAGCACCGGTCGGAGGAGCAGTACGGCGCGTGGATCGAGGAGCTCGCGGCGCACGGCCTCGACGACGATTCGATCGACGGCGACGAGGTGGTCTTCCCCGACGGCTACGACCGCCTCCCGCGGCGGTTGGCCGAAGGGCTCGACATCCGCTTGATCCACGTCGTATCGGCGGTGCAGTGGTCGGCCGAGGGCGTCGTCGTGACGACCGACCACGGCGTCTTCTCGGCCGACAACGCCGTGGTGACGGTGCCGGTCGGGGTGCTGCAGTCGGACGAGTTCGTGATAGAGCCGCCGCTGCCCGAGCCGGTCGCCGGGGCGCTCAGCCGCCTGCGGATGAACGCCTTCGAGAAGGTGTTCCTGCGGTTCCCCACGAAGTTCTGGGACGAGGGCGTGTACGCGATCCGGCAGCAGGGCCCCGAGAGCCGCTGGTGGCACTCGTGGTACGACCTGACCGCGCTCCACGGGGCGCCGACGCTGCTGACCTTCGCCGCTGGGCCCGCCGCGGTCGAGACGTGGGATTGGACCGAGGACGAGATCGTCGCGTCGATCCTGGATCAGCTGCGGCGTCTGTACGGCGACCGCGTCGAGCAGCCGACCTCGGTGCACGTCACCGACTGGCAGGACGACCCGTGGTCGCACGGCTCGTACGCCTACATGACCGTCGGCTCGACGACCGCCGACCACGACGACCTCGCGACACCCGTGGGCGGCGTGCTCCACCTCGCCGGCGAGGCGACCTGGACCGACGACCCGGCGACCGTGCCCGCCGCGATGTTCTCGGGCCACCGCGCCGCCGAGCGGGTGCTCGGCCTCGAGGTGCCGATCGAGGACATCTGGGCGGTGTGAGAGCGCGCGGCACAAGCGGCAGCGTCGCGCGGCAGCCCGGGGCGTTTCGTCTCGCTCGTTCCTCGCTCGCTCAAGGACCGGCGGCGATCATGCCGGCAGGCCGACCTTGAGCTTCGCCCAGGAGCGGCCGCGGGTGTCTTTGAGGATGTCGTACTCGACGTCCACGTGCGGCTCGATCGCGCTGTACTTGTCGTTCGGGGCGCCGATCACGAGCTGGAAGCCGAGTCCCCGCCACGCACCGATCGCGCGCTTCGTGAAGTGGGCGTCGGCCTTGATGAGCGCCTCGTCCATGAACACCGGCGCGTAGCGCGGACGCTCGGCTCCGGCATCCCCCAGCTGGTATCTCAGGGCGGCGCCCACGATGAAAGCGATCAGCTCCTGCGACTCGCCGCCGGACTTCTCGCCGATGTGGTCGTAGAGCGCCACGTGCTGCTTCGTGGTGGCGTCGACGCGCTCGGCGCTGACCCGCACGTGGTTGCGCACGTCGATGAGGTCGGCGAAGTCGGGCGCCGACCGGCGCAGGTGGCCGATGAGCTTCGCCATGCGCCGGTACACCTGCTCCCGCTCGTCGTCGGTCGCGGCGCCGTCGATGAGCGCGCGCACGTCGCGCAGCTCGCGGCGGAAGCGACGACGGGCCTCGGACTGGTTCTCGCGCGTCGCGATCTGCAGGCGGTGATCGTCGTCGTAGAACGGCAGATCCTGCATGATCCGGTTGATCGGCTCGATACGATCGCGGATCTCGCGGATCGACCGGCTCAGCGTGGAGTCGAGGTTCGTGAGGTCGTTGCCCGACAGCTTCAGCAGGCTGTCGCGCCACTCGGCCTCGAGCTCGTGCAGGCCGCTGGTCTCGAGCGCCTCCAGGATCCGCTCGAAGTCGCCGATCGCGGTGTCGGGGTCGGGCAGCAGGTTCGGGTTCGGCCAGCGGTCGAGGAACCCGACCATGATCCGCCGCACGCTCTCGCGATATTCGCCGTGCGCGTCCACGGCCGAGCGGCGGTCTTCGGCGAGACGCTGGGCAGCCGTCGCAAGAGCGGCCGTGAAGCGCGCGAGGTCGGAAGACGGACTGCCGGTCTTCACGTCGGGCGCCAGCGTGAAGCGCGTGTCGAGGAAGGCGGTCTGGGCGGGCGCGAGCGTGCGGCCGGCGTCCTCGGCGTCGTCGACGATCACCTGGTCGGCGTCGACGTCGTCGATGACCGCGCTCCACCGCAGTTCGATCTGCTCGCGGTCCACGCTCGCCCGCGCGATCTCTTCGCGCAGCGCCGCCGCCTTCGCCTTCGCCTCGACGATCTGCGCCTGCACGCGCGCGATCTCGGGGTTCGACGTCGTCACCTCGTCCTGCACGGCGAGCCAGCGGTCGCGCTCGGTCGTCACGGCGTCGACGTCCACCTCCTCCCACGTGAGGTCGGTGATCTTCGCGTACAGGGCGAGGCGCGCGTCGACGGCGTCGAGGGCGGTCTCAGCCTCGTTCGTCGCGACCACCGCACGCGCGAGCCGCGAGCGAGCCTCGTCGAGCCGGCCGGCGATGGCCTGCAGCTGCCGCTCGTTGGAGAAGCCGAGCACGTTCTCGCGCCCGTGACCGCCGTGCGCGCCCCGGCCGCCCTGCGAGATCTGGCCGGTGATGGTCAGTGCCATGCGGTGCTGCGACAGGTCGCGCGGCGAGTCCACGCACACGAACGCGAAGCGGTCGTCGAGGCGATCCTGCAGCCAGCCCGTGAAGGGCGTGCGCTGGTAGTCGAGCCGGCCCGGCAGAGTGCGGGGGTCGCGCGCCCCCACGGCGTCGAGCCCGGTGTGCACGCCCTCGTACCGGAGGCGCACCGGCGTGCGCACGCCGTCGATGGCGGCGCGGAAGGCACTGAGGTGCGCGGTGTCGATGAGGAGCGTCGTCGCGAAGCCGCCCAGAGCGAGGTTGAACGCCTCCCGCCACGGCTCGAACTCGGTCTGCACCTCGACGAGCTCTCCGACGAACGGCAGGTCCTCGGGGGCGAGGCCGGCCGCCGAGGCGAGCAGCTCGCGCGACTCGTGCAGGGCGCGCGGGATGTTGTCGCGTCGCCCCGTGGCCCGGCGCACCTCCGCCTCCAGCTCGGCGATCTCGCGCGAGATCGCCTTCTCGGCGGCGGCTGCCTCGGCGAACGCGTGACGCGCCGCGCCCTTGGCATTCGCGTCGGCGAGGCCCGCGCGTGCCTGATCGACCAGCCCCGTGAACTCCTCGCGCGTCGCGACCGCGATGCCGAGGCCTCGCAGCGCGTCGTCGAGCTGCGCGCGGTTCTGCTGGGCCGCGGTGAGGCGTCGCTCCACGTCGCGCAGCTGGCGCTGCGCCGTCTCGAGCCGGTCGCCACCCGACAGCCGGAGCACATCGACGAGACCGTCGCGCTCGGCCTCGGCCGCGTCGGCGAGCGCGCGCTTCTCGCGCAGCAGCACGTCGGCGGCCTGCTTGCGGCCCTGCAGCTCGGTCTCGACCTCGCGCAGCAGGTCGAGCCGGCGCTCGGCCCGCCAGAGGGTGGCGAGCGAGCTGCGATCCGAGAAGTCGCCGATCTCGTCGATGAGCTGCACGCGCTCGGCCGCCGCGGCGATCTTGGTGCGCAGCTCGCGGATGGGCTCGAGCGTGCCGACCTGCTGTCGGGCCGTCAGCATCCGCGTCCGCGTGCTCTCCAGGCCGTCGAAGTGCGCGACGACCGCGTCGGCCGTGGCCATGGTCGCCGGCTCCTCGAGCACGAGCCGCTTGTAGAGATCGTCCACGGTCGTGATCTGCTGTCCGGCCTGGATGCGCGCGAGGAGGCTCATCGCCTTCGACCCCGCACCGGCCGCGCCGATCCCGAGCACGGCGTGCAGCCGCGCCGAGAACTCGCGGTCGGTGCCCACCGGCTCGAGTCCGAGGCCTCTGACCGCGACATCCGTCAATCTCAGCGCGGCAGCCTCGGCCAGCGTGCTGAGGTCGAACGCGTCGTCGACGGTCGCGCGCACCCGCACGGTGTCTTCGAGCACGCGCGCGCTCGCCGGGATGTACCACGCGCGCACCGCGGTGAACCGGGAGCCGTCGTGGTCGATCCACGTCATCGCGACGGCGGTCCACGTGTCGACGCCGTCGCCGCGGAGCACGTTCATCTTCGTGCCGTCCTCGGTGCGCGACTCGTCGATCTTGCCGCGACCGTACGACAGGATGTTCCGCTGCTCATCGCCGCGGGGTCGCCCCGTCACTCCCCCGTTCGACGCGCCGTTGAACGGTGTCGTGTGCGGCATCATGAGCGCGATGTAGGCGTCCATCAGCGTGGACTTGCCCGACCCCGAGCCGCCGCAGAGCAGGGTGGCCGCGGGCGAGAAGCGCACGCGATGCGCGCCGTCGTAGCCGCCCCAGTTCACGAGCTGCAGGTCTTCGGCCAGCCACTGCTGGCCGCGGGAGGCTGCCGGGATGAGTCCGAACAGCGTGTCGAGCATCGTCACGGCGCGGTCTCCTTCGCTGCCTCGTCGGCGTCGGCGTCGGTGTCGGTGTCGGTGTCGGTGTCGGCGTCGGTCTCGGCGTCGGTGTCGGCGTCGGTGTCCGTGTCTTCGTCCGCGCCGTCTTCGTCCACGACGTCCGCGCCGTCTTCGTCCACGATGTCCGCGCCGTCTTGGGCGGACTGCGCGCGCAGCCAGTCGCGCAGCTCGCGGAGCTTCTCGGCGCTCAGCACGATCTCCACGAGCGGGCTGATCCGGAACCGGCCGGTCGTCTCCTCGTCGATGATCCCGTCGCGCGCGAGGCGCTCCATCGCCTTGCGGATCGCCCGCTGGCGCCGTGCCGTGTCGCCGTCAGCCTCGGCGAAGTAGCTGAGCACCGTCTGCTCGACGTCCTCGATGTCGACCCGCGCCGATGGCTCGCCGGCCGCCGACTCGCGCTGGTAGACCGTGCGCAGGTGCACCAGGACGAGGGTCTCGGCCCGCGAGTAGGGCGCATCGCGCAGCAGGATCGGCACCTCCAGCAGGTCGGAGCGCACCTGCTGCTTGTATGCCACACCCCGGTCGTGGTCGACGACGAGCCGCAGGAACAGGTCGTTCAGGCGCGACTCGATCACCTGCTGGTTGTCGAGCATGACCGTCCACTCGTCGCGGTTTCGACCGGCGAGCAGGAAGCGTCGCTGCAGCACGTGCACGAGCACGCGGCGGACGTCGGCGTCGAGCGCGCCCCGATCGCCGGGGAAGAGCTCATCGAGGTCGTCCTCCATCGCGACGGGCTCGATGAACGCCTCGCCGGAGTCGACGTCGTCCACGGTCGCGGTGTCACTCATCGTCGGACTCCTTCGCAGTGCGGGCGGTCACCGATCCGAACGCGAAGCGCCGGGTCGTGCCGTCAGGTCGGAGGGCCTCGACGACCGACACGTCGTCGCCCTCGCTCATGCCGTTTCGGTGGGCGATCTCGAGGAGCCCCAGCAGGTCGACCGGGCGCCTCGTGTCGTCGCCGGCTCCCTCGAAAGCGGCGCCGAGATCGAAGCGCTCGCCGAGACCGAGCACGTACGCCTCGAGCTCGGCGTACCGCGGGCCGCCCCAGGCGCGGGTGTCGGCATCCATGAACTCCGCCTCGTCGTCGGCGTCTGTCAGCGGCGCGGGCGCGCCGGGAGGACGGATGTCGCTCACCGACTGGCGCAGATGCCCGATGTCGGCGGCGGGCAGGTCGCGCACCGGCTCGACGGGCGCGTCGCGCGCGGCGCCCTGCGTCCAGGCCTGGAGCCCCGACATGACGTCGCGCAGCAAGTCGTCGACCTGACGGTCGCGGATCGGATCGTGGGTGCGCACCTGCCCCGTGATGACGTGCGATGCGCGCCGCTGCGCAGTGAGGACCTCCTGCACGCCGAGCTCGACGCGCCGGCCGATGGCATCCAGCTCGTCGCGCTGCTGCGCGTCCATGAGCTGCGCGAAGGGGCGCGAGACCAGCGAGTGAAGCTGCTCGGTGAGGTCGTCGATCCGCTCAGGGTCGCCGATGAGCCGCAGCGCGCCCGCGAAGGCGCGGCCTTCGGGAGTGGACTGCATCACGTGCTGACCGCGCTCCAGGTACTCCCGCAGCACCTCGCCGGTGGGCCGGACGTCCCGCCGCAGGTCGGCGACCACGTCGCGCTGCATGGCCTTGATCGACTCGGCGACGCGCGTGAAGTCGGCGGGCAGCTCGCGCGAGAGGTGCAGGATGTTCTCCGCCTCCTCGAGCAGCTCCTCGTCGTCGACGGGCGGCTGATCGCCGTGCTCGAGCCGGACGATCTCGGCGTCGAGGGCGTCGCGCTCCTCGATGAGCCGCGCGAGCCGCCGGGCAGGATCCGTCTCGGCACTCCCGGCGAGACGCTCGACGGCCTCGAGCAGCGTCCGCACGCGCGAATTCGACACCCGCGTCCGCCCGCCGCCCGTGCGGCCGGTGATCTCGAGGGCTCCGACGGCGTGTGCCGTGAGCCGGTAGACCTCGGTGTCGCCATCGATCTGGGGCGCGAGCCACCCGACGCGCACCCAGTAGCGGCAGATCTCCCGCGCCGTGCCGGTCGGCAGCGGCCGGTCGTCGCCCTCATAGCCCGCCGCGCGCAGCTCGTCGAGGATCTCGGCGACCTCGGCGTGGGCGTCCGAGACGGCGACGGTCGGGCGATCTGGAGTGAAGACGACGGAGAGCACGGCGACGACGAACGGCGCGTAGCGGCCGTGGAGCAGGTCGAGGGTCGGCGTCTTGAACGCGGCGAGCGCTCGCAGATATGCGGCCTCCGCACGCGTGTTCCCCATCCGATCCAGCGTACTGCGCGGTGAGGACAGAACCCGCCGCGGCGCGGGCCGGAGGCGCTAGTCCGGGAACGAGGCCGGGAACGAGGCCAGGAGCGAGGCCAGCAACGACGAAGGCCCGGAACCTCTCTCGAGGTTCCGGGCCGATCTGTCGGGATGACAGGATTGTGGGCCTGTGTCAGGGGTGACCAGGATGTCGCGCCCGCAGTCGTTTCGCCGCGCGTTCAGGGCGCGGTCATCGTGCGGACCTCCGAACGGCCCATACGGGCGATCCCCGGTCGAGCGTGACGGAACTCGGACACACGGGATCGGTGTGCATCTAGCGACCGCCTTGTGAGACCGCGCTGACTCTGTGTCTCTCCACTGCGACGGCCGGGGGTCCGGTATGGGCGTGATCATGACCGACAACACCGCGGCGGTCTGACCGCGGTGTTCCCACTGGTGTTGCTCGCTTTCATGGCGGAACGCCGCAACCTGACGATGAAGGCTCGGCGCTCAGAGCTCTTTCGCCGAGTGGTTTCTTACTCGGCGAGCGCGGCGATTCTCGGTCTTGTGGTCACAGTCGTCGGGGTGCAGACCGAAGGCTTGGCAGCTGGTTGGGGCGTCGTCGCATGGGGCCTGTTCGCCGTAACCGTCGCCGGGCTCTTCAGCTTGGCGGGCCTTCACATGGCTTCCGCCGAGGTCGAGGAGGAGCGGAAGAGGAAATAGCAGAGCGCACCCTGAGCGACCCACATGTGTGCGCTCCTTCCCGCCGTGAGTTGCGGGTGGCATCCTGGTATGGATTGTCCGGACATCGCCGTCCGGCCGATGGGGGCCGACCATGGCAGGGCTGAATCGACGGCGTTGGGGAGCCGCGCCACTCGCATTCGCCTGGGTCGTCGCCGCCGCACTAGGGGCCTGGCTGACCGGATGCTCTGCGGCGACAGACGCGGACGCCGTCGCCAAGTCCCCCTCCCCCACGAACCACTTCGAGGAGGTTCCGACCGACCCGGGAACATCGCCGGGTCCCACCCCGACGATGCCGCCCGAGTGGTGCGAGCCAGCCGACTTTCCCCGCAGGTCGCTCCCCGAAGCGACGCTTCCTGCGCGGGGCGACCATCTGATCCTGCAGCTAGACCCGTGCCTAACCGTCAAGAGCCTGCTCGGCTCTTACTCGTGGCTTGAGAGTCAGTTGATAGACGCCGATCTGATCCAGGGATTTCGGAACGTGGCCGGCATCGAGCCGTGGATTGCGCCCCTCGCCGACGGCACCGGCAGGTGCATCCTGATCCGCGCGGATACCCGCAACGGCTGGCGCGAGATCGTCTGCGATGCCCCGGATACGCCCGCAACGGTGGAGCGCACAGTGGACGGCTCGGCACTGCAGTTCAGGATCGAAAACGACGCCATCGCCGTGTACGCAACACCACCGTGACCGCCGACGCGATCCCCGCGGTACGCGATGCGACGATCGACGCTCACCCAGCCGATGCGCGCGAAGGGACCGACAATCGCACAGCGCTGGTCGCAATACGCTCGCAGGATGGACGATGGGACGATCGCGCTCTGGGGATTGCTCGCCGACTGGTTCGCAGCCGTGGGCACGGTCGGTGCGCTCGTTCTGACGATCGTCATCGTGCTGCGCGACCGACGCCACAGCGCGCGAGAACTAGCGGACCAGTTGGTCAGCAATCTCGATGTCCAGGCCCGGATCGATGACAGCGGAGGATTTCGTCTTCGACTGTTCGTCGCGAACTACTCATCCGTCGCAATGCGCAGCATCGCGCTAGTCGGCCCGGACATGGAGGCCCGGGACGACGAACCTGAGGAATGGAGCGACGCCATGTTCGTCTACGGCGTTGTGCCTGCCGAGGAGGAGATGCAAGCGGAGTGGATGGGCGGTGATTCCACCTATGTTGGACTGCCGCCCGGCGACTCGAAGCGTCTTGAACTCGTTTCCCAGTCACGCCCACCGAGCAGCGAGTATTTCTTGCTCATTCGAGACGGGCGCGGACGCGTATGGCTCAGAAATGCGCACACCGGACAATACGTGAGGAACAGGCGAGCTCGGCGAATGGTTCAGCACGCCTTTGAGAACGATCACCGCTAGTGCGACGCGGTCGCCCGTCACCCACTGAAGATTCCAGTCAAACCCATTACCCTTCGGCGCGAGCACTGGCGCTGGATGCTGGCGGAGTTCGGCCGGTGGTCCAAGTCGGAGTGACGGCATCGCGATGACGTGGTCACGCCTCACCAACGAACGAGTCCCGGCAACGACGAAGGCCCGGAACCTCTCTCGAGGTTCCGGGCCGATCTGTCGGGATGACAGGATTTGAACCTGCGACCCCTTGACCCCCAGTCAAGTGCGCTACCAAGCTGCGCCACATCCCGTTGATCCTCGCTTGCGCGTGGACAACTCCCCCATCCTACCCGGTCGGCGGAGGCGTCGCGAACCGAGCGACGGCCGGGCGTGGCATCCGGAGTCCTTGCCGTTGTCGGTGGCGGGCGTTAACGTCGCGCCATGGCGAGCATCATCATCGAGCAGGCGACCCCCGATCGCTTCGACGACGCCCAGCATGCGCTGAGCGGCGGCGGCGACGGACGCGGCTGTCAGTGCCAGTGGTGGATGATGCCCAACAGCCGGTGGCAGCAGACCTCGCAGCAGGAGCGCCAGACGATGCTCCGCGACGAGCTGGCGGCCGGCCCGCCACCGGCGCTCATCGCGTACGTCGACGGCGAGGCGGTCGGCTGGGTGCGCATCGGCCCGCGCACCCGGCAGGTGCGGATCGGGCGCACCCGCCACTTCGCCACGCACTCCGAGGAGCCGTGGGACGACGAGACCGTCTGGTCGGTGAGCTGCTTCGTGGTGCGCAAGGAGTTCCGCAAGCAGGGACTCAATGCGCGGCTGCTCGCTGCGGCGATCGACTATGCACGCGCCCGCGGCGCGCGCGTGATCGAGGCCTACCCCCTCGATCCCGACGCCGGCAGGAAGATCGCCTCGAACGAGCTGTTCCACGGCGTCGTCGCCACCTTCGCGCAAGCGGGATTCCGCGAGGTCGCCCGTCCGAAGCCCCACCTCGCGATCGTGTCGCTCGACCTGGCGCACTGAGCCACCGCCGCGGCACGTCGCAGCGCTGGCCGGCACCCGTGCGACGATGGAGAGTCGCCCGCGAATCGAGGAGGATCATGCGCCGGCTCTGGATCGGCTTCGTGCCCTACATCGCGGTGTCGATCGTGCATGTCGTAGCCCTCGCCCTCGGCGCCGACGCCCTCGCGGCGCCCACGAAGCTCGCGCTCATGCCGCTCCTCGCCCTCGCCGTGGCGTGGGGCGCCGGGCAGACCCGGTGGAGCGGCGCGTACACGCTGCTCCTCGTCGCACTCGGTCTCTCCTGGCTCGGCGACGGCGCGGGGGTGTTCGTGCCGTGGCTGCCCACCGTGCCGATGATGCTGCTCTTCTTCGGCGTCGCCCACCTCTGCTACATCTGGATGTTCTGGCGGGTGCTGCCGGTGCGCCGCGCCCCGCTGTGGGCGAGCGCCTACGCCGTGTGGTGGGTCGTGCTCCTCGCGGTACTCGGGCCGCATCTCGGCGGCCTCACTGTCGCCGTCGCCGTGTACGGTCTGGTGCTCGGCGGCACGGCGGTGGCGGCATCCCGCTGTCATCCGCTCATCGCGTGGGGCGGCGCCTTCTTCCTCGCCTCAGATTCGATCCTCGCGTTCCGGCTGTTCCTCCCCGACGCGATGCCGGACTGGACGAGCCCTCTCGTCATGCTGACGTATTGCCTCGGCCAGGGACTCATCGCGGCCGGCGTGATCGTGAGCGTCCGTGCGCGACGCGCGGCGAGCACCACGGCGGCGACGGCGGTCGCGTCATGACGGATGCCTCCTCCCCCGGCAAGAGCGTGCGCGTGGACGCCTGGCTCTGGGCGGTGCGCATCTACAAGACCCGTTCGGCCGCGACGACCGCGTGCCGCGCCGGCCACGTGCGGGTGGCGGGCGAACGGGCCAAGGCGGCGCAGCCCGTGCGCCCGGGCGACGAGGTGCGCGTGCGGATCGACGGGTTCGACCGGTTCCTCGTCGTCCGCGAGCCCATCTCGAAGCGCGTCGGCGCACCGCTCGTGGCCACCGCGATCGAAGACCGCACGCCCCCGCGCGACCCGACCCCGGTCATCGCGCAGCGCGACCGGGGCGCCGGGCGCCCGACCAAGCGCGAGCGGCGCGAGATCGACCGCCTGCGCGGCCGGTCCGACCGCGACGACCTCGACGTCTGACCGGGGCGCCGACGCCGGTGCTCAGGGCCGAGGATCCTCGGCCAGCATCCCCATCAGCACCGAGTCGACCCACTCGCCGTCCCACAGCAGCGTGTGACGCGCGCGCCCCTCCACCTGGAACCCGATCTTCTCGTACGACCGCTGCGCCCCGGGGTTGAAGCTGTAGACATCGAGCGAGATGCGGTGCAGCCCGACCGCGTCGAATCCCCAGTCCACGACGGCGCGACCCGCTTCCGTCCCATAGCCCTGGCCGCGCATCTCGACGCCGGTCAGCGCGATCCGGTAGTTCATCGCGAGGTTGTCGTCGTCGAGGTCGTTCAGCACCACCTCGCCCAGATAGCGACCTCCATCGTCGACGATCGCGAAGTCCGCCCGGTCGTCTGCGCCTGGCAGGCGGCTCAGGTGCGCGAGCACCTGTTCGCGCGTGAACTCGCCGCGCGTTCCGGTGAGCCGCATCGCGTCGGTGTCGGCCAGCGCCGCCATCGTGTCGTCGAGGAAGTCCGGGCCGAGCTGCACCAGCGTCAGACGGGGCGTGCGGAGGACGGGCTGGGCGGCGAGCATCTCGGAGATCGACACGGCCTCAGCGTATCCGCACGTCGTCTCGCGCGACCCGTGGGCGAGCCCGGCGGGCCTGGGGACCCGGCGCTCCTCAGCCCTCCAGCAGGTCCAGCAGCCAGCGCGCGCCGCGGACGTCGGCCGCGGCATCCGTCACCCGCTCCGCCAATCCGCGATCGCTCGTGACCACCGTCACGGCGCGTCCCTCACGCACGGCGCGTTCCGCCGCCTCGACGATCGCGTCGTCGCCGACCGCCGGCGCCCGCATCACCTCGACACCCGGCACGTCGTCCGCCGCGCGGGACTGTCCCTCGACCACGGCGATCCATTCGGGGTACCAGTGGTGCTCGGGAAGATCGAGGGCGGATGCCGCCACCCCGGTCGCGACGAGCTCGGCGATCCGCGCGAGGAGACGCGACGCGGCGCCGACACGGTCGCGCCACCACCCGTCGGGCACCGAGCCCATCACGTTGGCGACGTCCACGATGACGGTCGGGCGCACGTCGACGAGCCCGCGCAGCCCATCCCACGACGCGGCGAACCCGGGGTGCAACGGGTACTGCGTCACGTCGGCGACCGGGACCCAGGCGAGCTCGCGGCTCTCGGGATCGCTGATCGTCGGCTCGAAGGGCACGACGACGTCGCCGATCAGGGTCGTGTAGCTCCAGTAGCCCAGATCCAGCACGCTCACGACGCGCCGTCTGACCGAGGCATCCGGCACACCCGCCTCCTCCGCCGCCTCACGCAGCGCCGCGTCGGGGGCCGACTCCCCCTCGTGGCGCGCGCCGCCGGGCAGCGCCCACGTGTCTCCGAAGTGACTCCACGACACCCGGTGCTGCAGCAGCACGCCCCGCCGCGGGTCGACGGCGAGGAGCCCTGCGGCACCGAAGCGCCCCCAGTACCGCTCGCCCGTCGGCGCCACCACCCACGCGTCGCCGGGATCGCGCGGGCCGTGTGGGCGGCGCGGCTCACCGGGAGCAGGAGGCTGGATGGTCACTCTGTCAGCCTGTCACACCGCCCGGGCCAGCGGTCGGCGGGCGGACCGGCGAGCGTCACCCGGCGACTCGCCACAATGGTCGGATGGACTACGACCTCGACGACGACCCCGCCCGCATCCAGCGCGACATGGTGTGGGCGTGGCTCTCGACCGAGGCCTACTGGGGTCGCTGGCGCACGCGCGAACAGCTCGAGACCCAGCTCGACGGCGCGTGGCGGCTCGTCGGCGCGTACCGCCGCGACACCGGCGAGCAGGTCGGATTCGCGCGCGCCGTGTCGGACGGGGTGGGGTTCGCCTACCTCGCCGACGTCTTCGTGCTCGACGCGCACCGCGGCCACAGCCTGGGCAAGCGGCTCATCCGCCTCATGATCGACGACGGACCCGGTGCCGACATGCGGTGGACGCTCTTCACCGGTGACGCGCACGGCCTGTACCGGCAGTTCGGCTTCGCCGAGCCCGACGCGACGGCGATGGTGCGCCCCGCACTGTACCGCGCCGGCGCGGACGGATGACGGATGCCTCGGCCCGAGGCATCCGTCATCGCGCGCGTCAGCGCTGCCGGCGCTCGCGAACCCGCATGTTGATGACGATCGGCGAGCCCTCGAAGCCGTACAGCTCGCGCAGGCGCCGCTGGATGAAGCGGCGGTAGCCCGGGTCGAGGAAGCCGGTCGTGAACAGCACGAAGGTCGGCGGGCGGGTCGACGCCTGCGTGCCGAACAGGATGCGCGGCTGCTTGCCGCCCCGCAGCGGGTGCGGGTGCTCGGCGATCAGCTCGGTGAGGAAGGCGTTGAACTTGCCCGTCGGGATGCGCTGATCCCACGACTCGAGGGCCGTCTCGAGCGCCGGCACGAGCTTGTCGAGGTGGCGGCCGGTGCGGGCCGAGATGTTGACGCGGGGTGCCCACGCGACGTGCGCGAGGTCCTGCTCGATCTCGCGCTCGAGGTAGCGGCGGCGGTCCTGGCCGTCCATGTCGTCGTCGTTCAGGCGATCCCACTTGTTGTAGGCGATCACGAGCGCACGACCCGACTCGAGGACGAGGTCGATGATGTTGAGGTCCTGCACGCTGATCGGCTGGGTCACGTCGATCACGACGATGGCGACCTCGGCCTTCTCGAGCGCCGCCGACGTGCGCAGCGACGCGTAGAAGTCGGCGCCCTGCTGCAGGTGCACCCGGCGACGGATGCCGGCGGTGTCGACGAAGCGCCACAGCTTGCCGCCGAGCTCGACGATCTCGTCGACCGGGTCGCGCGTGGTGCCGGCGAGCTCGTTGACGACGACGCGCTCTTCGCCGGCCGCCTTGTTGAGCAGCGACGACTTGCCGACGTTCGGGCGACCGAGGATCGCGACGCGGCGCGGGCCACCGATCTCGGCCTTGGCCACCGCCGAGACGTCGGGCATGACCTTCACGACCTCGTCGAGGAGGTCGGCGACGCCGCGGCCGTGGATGGCCGAGACCGGGTGAGGCTCGCCGAGGCCCAGGTTCCACAGGGCCGCCGCGTCGGGCTCCTGGCGGGCGTCATCGATCTTGTTGGCGACGAGGAACACGGGCTTGTTCGCCTTGCGCAGCAGCCGCACGACGTGCTCGTCGGTGGCGGTGGCGCCGACCATCGCGTCGACGACGAACAGCACGACGTCCGACAGGTCGATGGCGACCTCGGCCTGCGCGGCCACCGAGCGGTCGATGCCGCGGGCGTCGGGCTCCCAGCCGCCGGTGTCGACGAGCGTGAAGCGGCGGTCCATCCACTCGGCCTTGTACGTGACGCGGTCGCGGGTGACGCCCGGCGTGTCTTCGACGACAGCCTCGCGCCGGCCGAGGATGCGGTTCACGAGCGCCGACTTTCCGACGTTCGGGCGGCCCACGATCGCCACGACCGGCAGGGCCGGGAGGAACTCGATGCCGTCCTCGCCGCGGACGATGCCCGCGAGCAGCGCCGCATCCTCGTCGTCGAGGTCGTAGTCCTCGAGGCCGACGCGGAGGGCTGCGGCCCGCTGGTCGGCGAGCTCGTCGTCGAGGCCGGCGAGGTTCTCCTCGAGGTGGTCGTCGCCCGCCTCGAACTCGTCGAAGTCGTCGGTGGTGGTGTCAGCGGCCATCTCGGGCTCCTGTCTGAAGCGGGTCGGCCGCGGGCGTGCCCGCCGCTGCCGACGAAGGCGGTGCGGCCTGGATCACGCCGAGCACGGCGTCCACGGTCTGGTCGAAATCGAGGTGGGTCGAGTCGACGACCTCGACGCCGGGCGCGGCGGTGAGGAAGTCGACGACGGCCGAGTCGGAGGCGTCGCGCTGGTGCAGGGCCGCGGCGACCGCTGCGGCGTCCTGCGTCGTGACCTCGGCGCTGCGCCGCGCGGCGCGCACCTCGGGTGCGGCGGTGAGGAGGATCCGCACCGGCGCGTCGGGGGCGACGACGGTCGTGATGTCGCGACCCTCGACGACGACGCCCGGGCGTCCCGAGTGCGCCACGAGCGCGCGGAACAGCCCGTTCACCGACTCGCGCACCGCCGGTACCCGCGCCACGCCGCTCACGGCGTCCGACACGCGGGGCTCGCGGATCGCGTCGGTCACGTCGGAGGCGCCGACGCGCACCCAGTACGCATCGGGATCGAGTGAGATCGCGTAGTCGAAGTCGCCGGCGACATCGAGGACGGATGCCGCGTCCGACGTGTCGATACCGTGCTCGAGCGCGTGCCACGCCAGCGCGCGGTAGGCGGCGCCGGTGTCGAGGTAGCCGTAGCCGAGGCGGCGGGCGACCTGCTTCGAGACGCTGGACTTGCCGCTGCCGGCCGGGCCGTCGATCGCGACGACGACGGGGCCGGGTCCGGGCTTGGTGATCGCCGGGTCAGTCATTGGTGGTGCTCGCAATCTTCCAGCCGCGCGACTCGAGACCGTCGATCGCCCGGCGCACGGCGCTCGGGACGACGCTGATCTCGGCGAGGCCGAACTGGGCGCCGGGCGAGTGCTCCAGGCGCAGGTCTTCCACGTTCACGTCGAGGTCGCCGAGCTCTCCGAACAGGCGTCCCAGCTGACCGGGGGTGTCGTCGACCATCACCACGACCTGCTCGAACCGGCGGTTCTGGCCGTGCTTGCCGGGGAGGCGCTCGACGCCGTCGTTGCCGCGCCGGATGGTGTCGGCCACGGCCCGACGCGAGCCCGGCGCGTCCGGCGCGCGCAGCGCATCGGCGACGGCGGTGAGATCGGCCGCGAGCAGGTCGAGCACGTCGACCACCGGCTCGGCGTTGGCGCCGAGGATCTGCACCCACAGCTCGGGGGCGGATGCCGCGATCCGCGTCGTGTCGCGCACGCCCTGTCCGGCGAGCCGGAGCGAGCCGTCCGGAGCGTCGACGAAGCGGCCGGCGAGCAGGCTCGCGACCAGCTGCGGGACGTGCGACACGAGCGCGACGCCGCGGTCGTGGTCTTCGGGTGTCATCTCGATCGGCGTCGCACCGAGCTCGAGCGCGAGCGCCTCGACGAGGGCGAGGTCGGCCGACGGCGTCTCCTCGTCGCGGCAGACGACCCACGGGCGGCCGACGAAGATGTCGGCGCGGGCCGAGATCGCTCCCCCGCGCTCGCGTCCGGCGAGCGGGTGCGAGCCGATGTAGTGCGTGAGGTCGACGCCGCGCTCGCGCAGCGCGCGCAGCGGCTCGAGCTTGACGCTCGCGACGTCGGTCACGACCGCACGCGGGAAGCGTGCGAGCTCTCGCGCGATGACGTCGGCCGTGACGTCGGGCGGAACGGCCACGACGACGAGCGACGGGTCGTCGGCGTCGGCGGCATGCCGGCCGGCGCCGTAGTCGACCGCGAGCCGCAGCTGCGACGGCGACGTGTCGTCGAGCACGACGTCAACGCCGCGCGCGGTGAGCGCGTGGCCGATGCTCGCGCCCAGCAGGCCCGCGCCGACGATGCGCACGGTGCCCTGCACGCGCGGGGCGAGCGCGGGTTCACCCGCGCGCTCGCGCGCCGAGGGCGGCCTCGTGTCGGTCACTTGCGTCTCCTGTTCGCCTGCACGGCGCAGATCTCACTCCGCGGGCGGATCGCCGTCGCGGGTGTCGGGTGCGTCCTCCTCCGGTGCGGCGGAGGTCGCCTGGCGCGAAAGAGTCAGCAGAGCGCCCCGCTCCACTTTAGTCAACTCGCGTGCCCGCCCGGCTGGCAGGGTTCCCAGGTGAAGGGGTCCGAACTGCCGGCGCACGAGTTCGACCACCGGATGCCCGACCTGGGCCATCATGCGGCGCACGATCCGGTTGCGGCCGGAATGGAGGGTGAGCTCCACGAGCGAGCCGCCCCCTTCGGCCGAGGACGAGAGCAGCCGTGCCTTGTCGGCGGCGATCGGGCCGTCCTCGAGGCCGACGCCGCGCTGCAGTTGCTGGATGGTCTGCGGCGTCACTCGCCCCTCGACCTTCGCGATGTAGACCTTGGTGACGCCGAACGACGGGTGGGCGAGGACGTGCGCGAGCTCGCCGTCGTTGGTGAGCACGAGGAGGCCGCTGGTCTCGGCATCCAATCTCCCCACGTTGTACAGCCGCTCCGGCCACTCCTTGGTGAAGCGGCGCAGGTCGGGGCGGCCGCGGTCGTCCTTCATCGAGCTGACGACGCCGGTCGGCTTGTTGAGCATCACATAGCGCTTGGACTGGTCGAGCTGCACCGCGGTGCCGTCCACGTCCACGAGGTCCTTCTCGGGATCGATCCGCGAGCCGAGCTCGGTCACCGTCGTGCCGTTGACACGGACCCGGCCCTCCACGATGAGCTGCTCGGCCACGCGCCGCGAGGCGACGCCGGCGTTGGCGAGCACCTTCTGCAGCCGCACCCCCTCGGTCGAGGCATCCGTCATCGCCGTCCTCCTTCATCCACGCTCTCGTGCGAGGTCATCGTGTCCCGCTTTTGTTCGTTGCCGCCGCCGGGAACGGACGGAATCGGGACATCAGTGCAAGAAATCGGGACATGGATGCCGGGGGCCGGAGTGGTCTCATCGGGCGACCTCCTCGAAGCCGTTCGCGCCGTCGTCCAGGAGCGGCGAGATGTGCGGCAGCTCGTCGAGCGAGTTGATGCCGAGGTGCACGAGCAGCGCGTCGGTCGTGCCGTAGTTGATGGCGCCGGTCTCGGCGTCGGCGAACAGCTCGGTGATGAGCCCGCGCGCCAGCAGGGTGCGCACGACGGAGTCGACGTTCACCGCCCGGATCGACGCGACCTGGCTGCGGGTCACCGGCTGCTTGTACGCGATGACCGCGAGCGTCTCGAGCGCCGCCTGCGAGAGCCGCGACGGCGCCTGCCCGCCGACGAAGTCGCTCACGAGGTCGTCGAGCTCCTCGCGGACGTACAGGCGCCAGCCCCCGCCCACCTCCCGCAGCTCGAAGCCCCGCACCGGGCCGCCCGACCGGCCGTCGTAGTCGTCGACCAGCGCCTCGATCGCCTGTCGCACCGCCGGCACCGGCGCGCCGACGGCGGCCGCGAGGCTCACCAGGCTCTGCGGCTCCTCGACGATGAGCAGGATGGCCTCGAGCCGGCGGGCCACGTCGGCTGTCGTCAGGACGGGTGCGCCCGTGTCATCGGTCATAATCGGCTCCCAGGGTCGCGAGGTTCTCGTCGCTCCAGCGCTGGGCGCTCCAGCGGAGGGTCAGCT
Organism: Microbacterium sp. M3; assembly: GCF_033548675.1. Lineage (NCBI taxonomy): Bacteria > Bacillati > Actinomycetota > Actinomycetes > Micrococcales > Microbacteriaceae > Microbacterium > Microbacterium sp. M3. Next base: position 11,922 of record NZ_JAWTZT010000002.1, on the reverse strand, counting down.
CGCCGAGCGGCTCGAGCTGTTCGAAGGACAGGGCGGCGTGGCGGTAGAGCTCCAGCACCGAGAGGAACCGCGCCACCACGACGCCGGGCTGGCCGACCCCGGTGATGAGCTCGCGGAAGGTCAGCGACCCGGCATCCCGCAGCAGGGTCACCACGATCGCCGCCTGCTCGCGGATGCTGATGAGCGGCGCGTGCAGGTGGTCGAACCCGATCCGCGGGATCTCCTTCGGCGTCATCGCCACGAGCGCCAGCGCCGCGAAGTCATCGGCGCTCAGCGACCAGACGAGCTCCGGCACCGCCTGCCGGTACTTCTCGTCGAGGCGGACCGACCGCGTGTGCCGGCCGCCCTCCCGGCGCAGGCACCGCTCGAACCACGCCGACACCTCTTTGAACGCCCGGTACTGCAGCAGCCGGGCGAAGAGCAGATCACGCGCCTCGAGGAGCGCGACCGACTCGGCGTCGACGAGCTCGCCCTGCGGCAGCAGCCCCGCGACCTTCATGTCGAGCAGCGTCGCGGCGACGACCAGGAACTCGGATGCCTCGTCCAGCTCCTCGTCCGGTCCCAGATGCCGCAGGTAGGCGATGAAGTCGTTGGTCACGAGCGACAGCGACACCTCGGTGATGTCGAGCTCGTGCTTGGCGATCAGCGTGAGCAGCAGGTCGAAGGGGCCGTCGAAGTTGCCCAGCGCGACCCGGAAACCGGGATCCTGATCAGGCGACGGCGCCACGGGCGACCAGCTCCCGCGCCAGTCGGAGGTAGGCCTGCGCGGCGGCGTGCTCGGGCGCGAACTCGGTGATCGGCATGCCCGACACCGAGGCATCGGGGAACTTCACGGTGCGGCCGATGACCGTCTCGAGCACGTCGTCGCCGAACGCGTCGACGACCCGCTCGAGCACCTCGCGCGAGTGCAGCGTGCGGGCGTCGTACATGGTCGCCAGCACGCCGTCGAGCGTGATCGTGGGGTTGAGCCGATCGCGCACCTTGTCGATCGTCTCGATCAGCATCGCGACCCCGCGCAGCGCGAAGAACTCGCACTCGAGCGGGATGACCACGCCGTGGCTCGCCGTCAGCGCGTTGACCGTGAGCAGGCCCAGCGACGGCTGGCAGTCGATGAGGATGACGTCGTACTCGCCGGCGACCTTGCGCAGTGCCCGCGAGAGGGTCTGCTCGCGCGCCACCTCGTTGACGAGGTGCACCTCGGCGGCAGACAGGTCGATGTTCGCCGGGATGACGTCGAGGTTCTCGACGCGCGAGTGCACGATGACCTCGTGCGGGTCGCGCTTTCCGTCGAGCAGCAGGTCGTAGATCGTGGGGATCTCGTGGGTCTGGATGCCGAGACCGGCCGACAGCGCGCCCTGCGGGTCGAAGTCGACCGCGAGCACCTTGCGTCCGTAGCCGGCGAGCGCTGCGGCCAGGTTGATGGTCGTCGTCGTCTTGCCGACGCCCCCCTTCTGGTTGCACAGCGCGATGATGCGCGCGGGACCGTGTCCGTCGAGCTTCGGCGGGGTGGGGAAACCCTGGTAGGGACGCCCGGTGGGCCCGATGGGGACGTCGGACTCCGAGGCCTTCCCCGATCTGGTCTTCGCCGTGCTGTCAGCCACCGTGCTCCCGCTTCCTCGTGCTCGCTCGATCCTAGTGCGCACTCAGGCAATCCCTGAGCGAAGCGCCGCGGCGCGAGCACATGCGGGGCGTCGATGGTCCCTGTCAGCGGGCGCGAGGGTGCGACGTCGCGTACACGTCGCGCAGGGCGTCGACCGACACGTAGGTGTATATCTGCGTCGTCGCCACGGACGCATGACCGAGGAGCTCCTGCACCACCCGGACGTCGGCGCCACCCTGGAGCAGATGGGTCGCAAAGGAGTGGCGCAGGGTGTGCGGCGAGACGTGCGCCGTCAACTGCGCGCGCTCGGCGGCGGAGTGGATCACGAGCCACGCGCTCTGCCGCGACAGCGGAGCGCCGCGCGCGCCGAGGAACAGCCGCGGGGTCGCCCGGCCGCGCCGCGACAGCTCGGGCCGGGCGCGGGTGAGGTACGCGTCGACCGCGGTGCGCGCGTACGAGCCGACCGGCACGATGCGCTCCTTCGACCCCTTGCCGCGCACGCGCAGCACATCGCCGTGGGCGAGGTCGTCGACGTCGAGCTGCACGATCTCCGACACGCGGGCGCCCGTGGCGTACAGCAGCTCGAGGAGCGCCCGGTCGCGGAGCCCCAGCAGGTCGCCCGGCGCTCCCCCGGTCGCGGCGGCGGCATCGGCACCCGTCGACGGCGCCGGGCCTGCGGCATCCAGCAGCTGCTCGACCTGGTCGATCGTCAGCGCCTTCGGCAGCCGGCGGGGCTGCTTCGGAGGCCGCAGATTCACCGAGGGGTCGGCCGTCTCGATCCCTTCGCGCGCGAGGAAGCGATGCAGTCCCCGGACGGAGGACTGCAGTCGCGCGAGCGACGACGCGGCCATCGGCGGCTGCGCCGCCGCACGGTCGGCGATGAAGCTCGAGAGCATCGTGGGCGTGACCGCCCCGGTCTCCTGGACACCCTGCTCGCGCAGCCACTGGACGTAGCCGGCGAGATCGCGCCGGTACGCCGCCACGGTGTTCTCCGACAGGCCGCGCTCGATCGCGACATGACGCAGATACGCGTCCACCGCACGATCGAGTCGCATGTCAGCCCTCAGGGGCCTCCCGTGCCGCGCGGATCCGCTCGGCGGCGGTGAGGACGCCGAGAGCGAGGATGCCGTTGCGCAGGCGCCCTGCCAGCACTCCTGCCACCGCGTCCTGCAGCGGGACCCACTCGAGCCGGATGTCGGCCTCCTCGTCCTCGCGCTCGTGCACGTCGCCCGCGGACGACAGCCCCCGCGCGAGGAACAGGTGGACGACCTCGTCGTTGCCGCCGGGCGTGGTGAAGATGCTCACGAGCGGCTCCCACGACTCCGCGACGAGATCCACCTCCTCGGCGAGCTCGCGCTGGGCGGTCTCGGCCGGCGGCTCGCCGTCCACATCGAGCAGCCCCGCCGGGATCTCCCAGTCGCGGTGGCGGATCGGGTGCCGGTACTGCTGGATCAGCAGCACCCGGTCCTCGTCATCCAGCGCCACGATCGCCGCCGCCCCGGGGTGCTCGACGTACTGACGCACGATCTGCCCGTCGCCGTAGGCGACGGTGTCGCTGCGCACGTCCCACACGCGCCCCTGGTAGACGAGCTTGCTCTCGACGACGGGGGCCTCCAGCGGCTCGTCCGACAGCGGGCCATCGGCCTGCGCCGGGCGCGGCATCCGCTCGTCCGTCACGCGACGGCTTCCTCGGCCTCTTCGAAGGGCTCGACGTCGAAGAGCTCGCTCGAGCGGTGCCGCTCGAGCGCGGCGCCGACGAGGCCACGGAACAGCGGGTTCGCGTCGGTCGGGCGCGAGCGCAGCTCGGGGTGCGCCTGCGTCGCGATGTAGTACGGGTGCACGTCGCGCGGCAGCTCCACGTACTCGACGAGGTCGAGGTCGGGGTTGATGCCCGAGAACACCAGGCCCGCTTCCGCGATCTGGTCGCGGTAGCGGTTGTTGACCTCGTAGCGGTGACGGTGACGCTCCGAGGCGGTCGTGCCGCCGTAGACCTCCGCGGCGATGGATCCCTCCGTGAGGGCTGCGGGGTAGATCCCGAGACGCATCGTGCCGCCGAGGTCGCCGTGGTCGAGAATGTCGACCTGCTCCTCCATCGTCGCGATCACGGGGTGCGCGGTGTCGGGGTCGAATTCGCTCGACGACGCGTCCGCGATGCCGGCGACGTGGCGCGCGTACTCGATCACGATGCACTGCAGGCCCAGGCAGATGCCGAGCGTCGGGATGCCCTGCTCGCGCGCGAACTTCAGCGCGCCGATCTTGCCCTCGATGCCGCGGATGCCGAACCCGCCGGGGATCACGATGCCGTCGAGCGGGCCGAGCGCCTTCGCGGCGCCCTCGGGCGTCTCGCACTCGTCGGACGGGATCCACCGGATGTTGACGTGGGTCTCCTGTGCGAAGCCGCCGGCCTTGAGCGCCTCGGTGACCGAGAGGTAGGCGTCGGGCAGGTCGATGTACTTGCCGACCAGGCCGATCGTGACCTCGTGCTTGGGGTTGTGCACGGCGTTCAGCACGCGCTGCCAGCGCGACCAGTCGACCTCGGCGGCCTTCGACAGGCCGAGCGCGCGGACGATGTACTCGTCAAGACCCTGCTCATTGAGCATCGAGGGGATGTCGTAGATGCTCGGCACGTCGACCGCGTTCACGACGGCGCACTCGTCGACGTCGCACATGAGCGCGATCTTGCGCTTGTTCGACTCGGTCACGGGCCGGTCGCTGCGCAGCACCAGCGCGTCGGGCTGGATGCCGATCTGGCGCAGCGCCTGCACGGAATGCTGGGTCGGCTTCGTCTTCTGCTCGCCCGAGGCGCCCATGAACGGCACCAGCGACACGTGCACGAAGAAGACGTTGTTGCGGCCGAGCTCGTGACGGATCTGACGCGCGGACTCGATGAACGGCTGCGACTCGATGTCGCCGACCGTGCCGCCGATCTCGGTGATGATCACGTCGGGCTTCGGCGTCTCGTCGGCCTGCAGGCGCATGCGGCGCTTGATCTCGTCGGTGATGTGCGGGATCACCTGCACGGTGTCGCCGAGGTACTCGCCGCGACGCTCCTTGGCGATGACCTGCGAGTAGATCTGGCCCGTGGTGACGTTCGCGGCCTGGCTCAGCTCGATGTCGAGGAAGCGCTCGTAGTGCCCGATGTCGAGGTCGGTCTCGGCGCCGTCGTCGGTGACGAAGACCTCGCCGTGCTGGAACGGGTTCATCGTGCCCGGGTCGACGTTCAGATACGGGTCGAGCTTCTGCATCACGACGCGCAGGCCGCGCGCGGTGAGGAGGTTTCCGAGGCTGGCCGCGGTGAGACCCTTGCCCAACGAGGAAACGACACCGCCGGTCACGAAGATGTGCCGAGTGGTGTCGTTCGAAGAGTCGCCGCGGGAAGAATCAGAAGTCTGCATCACGGGCTTTTATCCTATCAGGCGGGTTTTCGATCAGCTTCGCAGAAGCTGGGGACACGCGGGGCGGAAGTGCTCAATCGGCCACGTCGGCGCGCAGGCCGAGCAGCTCGCGGGCATGGGTGAGCGCGGCATCCGAGTCGGGCATGCCCGACAGGAGGCGCGCCATCTCGGCCTCGCGGTCGGATCCGTCCAGGCGACGGACATCGGATGCCGTGACAGACCCGTCGTTGGCCTTCACGACCGAGAGGTGGTTGGCCGCGAAGGCCGCGACCTGCGCGAGGTGCGTGACGGCGATCACCTGCGAGGACTGCGCCAGGCGGGCGAGGCGCCGGCCGACCTCGATCGCCGCCGCGCCGCCGATGCCGGCGTCGACCTCGTCGAACACGAAGGTCGGGACCGGGTCGACCGCCGAGATCACGACCTCGATCGCGAGCATCACGCGGCTGAGCTCTCCCCCGCTCGCGCCGCGGGAGACCGGGCGCGGCTCGGCGCCCGGGTGCGGGGCGAGGAGGATCGCGACGTCGTCGCGCCCCGACGCCGAGTCGGGGCCGGGGGTAACTGTCACCTCGACGCGGGCATCGGGCATGGCGAGCTCCCGCAGCTCGGTCGTCACCGCTGCGCCGAGACGCTCGGCGGCCTCGGCGCGCGCGGCGGTGAGGACGGCGGCGGCCTCGTCGAGAGCGGATGCCGCGGCATCCCGCTCCTCCGTCAGCCGCTCGATGCGGTCGGAGTCGTCGTCGAGCTCGGCCAGGCGCTCTGAGCCGGTGTCGAGCAGCTCGATGGCGGCGTCGAGCGTGCCGTGCGCGCGCACCAGGCCGGCGAGCACCGCGCGACGCTCTTCCACCGCGGCGAGCTCGTGGGGACCGGACTCGTCGAGGTCGGCGAGATAGCCGGCGAGCGCGGCCGCGACGTCGGCGACGCGGTAGCCGAGGTCGGCGAGCTGGCCCGAGAGGTCCTCGAGCACCGGGTCGTGCACGCGCTCGAGGGCGCGACGCGCTTCGGCGAGCAGGGCGCCGGCGTCGGGTTCGTCGCCCTCGCCCGACAGGCTGTCGTGAGCGGTCGCGGCGGCGACGCGCAGCTCCTCGGCGTTGGCGAGCCGTTCCGCCCGCGCGGCGAGCTCGGCGTCCTCGCCGGGCTGCGGCGCCGCCTGCTCGACCTCGCTCAGCTGGGCGCGCAGCTCGTCGGCCTCCCGCGCCCGGGCGTCGCGGTCGTCGGTCAGCTGCGACAGCTCGCGATCGGCCGAGCGCCAGCGCTCGTACGCCTCACGGTAGGCGTCGCGGGCGACATGCACCGGCTGGCCGCCGAAGCGGTCGAGCGCGTCGCGCTGTGCGGCGCTCGAGCGCAGGCGCAGCTGGTCGGACTGCCCGTGCACGACGACGAGCTCATCGGCCAGATCGGCGAGCACGCCGGCGGGGGCGGCGCGGCCGCCGACCGACGCGCGGCCGCGTCCCTCGCTCGAGATGGAGCGCCCGACGTATAGCTCGGCGCGCCCGCCCCCGATGGGCTCGACGTCGCCGCCCGCCTCGCGCACGCGCGCGGCGACCGCGCCGTCCTCCGGCACGATCCACACGCCGTCGACGGTCGCCTGCGACGCGCCGGCGCGCACGGCTCCCGAGTCGGCGCGCTGGCCGAGCAGAAGGCCGAGCCCCGTCACCACCATGGTCTTGCCGGCGCCAGTCTCACCGGTGATCGCGGTGAAGCCGGGGCCGATCGGCAGCGTCGCCTCGGCGATCACGCCGAGGTCGCGCAGGCGCATCTCCTCGATCACAGCGCGCCCCCCGCCCCGCCGGCAGCCGTGGTGGGCAGCACACCCGTGATCGCCGCCGGCCCCCGCCACCCCTCGACGGGGAGGCGGAACTTGCGCACCAGCCGGTCGGTGAACTGCGCCGGATGCAGGCGGGCCAGACGCACCGGGCGATCGGAGCGCCGGACGACGACCCGGGCGCCGGGAGGCAGGTCGTGCGAGCGGCGCCCGTCGCACCAGAGGATGCCCGTGCCGTTCGTGCGCTCGAGCACCTCGATGGCCACGGAGTGCTCGGGACCGACGACGAGCGGCTTCGCGAACAGCGCGTGCGCCGACAGCGGCACCACGGCGATCGCCTCGACGGTGGGCCAGATGACGGGGCCGCCGGCCGAGAAGTTGTACGCGGTGGATCCCGTCGGTGTGGACACGACCATGCCGTCGCAGCCGAAGCTCGACAGCGGCCGCCCGTCGATCTCGATGACGACCTCGAGCATGCGCTCGCGGCTGGCCTTCTCGACCGTCGCCTCGTTGAGCGCCCAGGTCTCGTAGATCACCGAGTCGCCGGTGTCTTTCACGCGGACCTGCAGCGCCATGCGGTCTTCGACCTCGTACTCGCGCGCGATGACGCGGCGCACCGCCTCGTCCATGTCATCACGCTCGATCTCCGCCAGGAAGCCGACGTGGCCCATGTTGATCCCGAGCACGGGTGCGCTGCCGTCGCGGACCAGCTCGGCCGCGCGCAGGATCGTGCCGTCGCCGCCGAGCACGATCGCAAGCTCGATCTCGGCGACCGGCACGTCGTCGCCCAGGATCGCCACGTCGCCGAGCGACGAGCCGACCTCGACGAGCTCTTCGCGGTCGTCGGCCGCGAAGACAGGACGTGCCCCGGCGCCGCGCAGCGCCGCGACCACGCGTTCGGCTGCGGCCACGGTCTCGGCGCGATGCGCGTGCGCCACCACCAGGATGCTGCGCTCGGCGCGTGCGTCGGCGTTGTTCATCGGCTCCCCGCCAGTCGGTTCACGGTGTCCGACCATTCTGCCGGAGTGCTCCCCCGCCCCGGCGCGAGGTGTGCGATGTACTCGGAATTCCCGTGCGTGCCTGCGATCGGGGAGGAGACGATGCCGCACGTCCCGAGGCCGGCATCCCATGCTGCCCAGAGCACGCGCGCAACCGCATCGGCGCGGAGCACCGGGTTGGTCACCAGGCCGCCCTTGACCGCCGTGCGACCGACCTCGAACTGCGGCTTGATGAGCAGCACCAGGTCTGCGTCGGCAGAGCACACCGCCCGCGCAGCGGGAAGGACGTGCGTGAGCGAGATGAACGAGAGGTCGCCGGTCACCACGGAAGGCGCCCGCGCGACGCCGCTCGCCTCGGCGAGCGAGTCCGGGGTCATGTAGCGGACGTTGAAGCCCTCGACCGCGGCGACACCCGGGTCGTCGGCGACGGATGCCGCGAGCTGCCCGTGCCCGACATCCACGGCGATCACCGGCTCGGCGCCGCGTTCCCGCAGCACCTGCGTGAACCCGCCGGTGGAGGCGCCCATGTCGAGCGCCACGCGCCCGCGGACGTCGACGCCGAAGGCGTCGAGGCCGGCGAGGAGCTTGTGCGCGGCGCGGCTGACGTAGTGGTCGGCGCCGGCCACGTCGAGGACGCTCGCATCCGTGACGGGGGTCGACGCTTTGACGACGGGCCGGCCGTCGACGGTCACCAGCCCCTCGGCGATGAGCGTGGCCGCGTGGGTCCGAGAACGCGCGAGGCCCCGGGCTGCGAGTGCGGCGTCGAGGCGCGAGGTCATGACGGCGAGCCGGGGGTCGCCTCGAGGCGACGAGCGAGCGTGTCGTGGAGCGCGTCGTACGCCTCCGCCCGCGTCGCCAGCGGCTGTCCCTCGATCACCTCGAGGGTCGACAGCAGGTCGCCGGCCTCGTCCTCACGCTCGCGGGGCTGATCCATCACCCCACAATACGGCGGTCAGGGCCGGTGGAACGGATCGGCGTACAGCGCTTCGGGCACGCGGAAGCCGAAGATCGCACGCCCGGTCGACCAGATGGCGGCTGCACCGGCACGCACCAGGTCGATCGGCTGGTCGCCCGTGCTCAGGATGCGGATGTCGGGACCGTCGATCGCCACGCGGGCGCCGCGGACCGTCGCGACCCCGTCTTTCACGTGCACCTCGGGATAGGGCTCGTGGAGCTCGCGGAGGTCGCCGAGGATGTAGGTCGGGCGCGAGCCCTCCGGCGCGGCCAGCACGTGCTTCGGACGATCGATGCCCGTCAGCACCAGCGCCGAGGCGATGCCCGCGCGGTTGGCGCCGAGGATGTCGGTGTCGAGACGGTCGCCGAGGAAGAGCGGATGCCGCGCCTCGAACCGTGCGACGGCCTCCTCGAAGATGGGCACCTCCGGCTTGCCGGCGACGGTCGCCAGGCGCCCGATGGCCGTGTGCACCGCGGAGACCAGCGTGCCGTTGCCCGGCGCGATGCCGCGCGACTGCGGGATGGTCCAGTCGGTGTTGGTCGCGATCCAGGGGATGCCGCCCTCTTCCTCCGGTGTCTTGAGCGCGAACGCCGCCTCGGCGAGCTGCGTCCAGCCGACCTCGGGTGCGAACCCCTGAACGACCGCGGACGGCGCGTCGTCAGCGCTGCGCGTGACCAGGAAGCCCGCCTTCTCCACCTCGACGACGAGACCGTCGCCGCCGACCACGAGGACGGTGGATCCGGGCTCGATCCGCTCCGCAAGCAGGCGCATCGCCGCCTGCGGACTCGTGACCACGTCAGCCGGGGCCGTCGCGAGCCCGAGCTCGCTCAGATGCGCCGCGACCGAGGCATCCGTCCGCGAGGCGTTGTTCGTGATGTACGCGAGCGTGCGTCCGTCGCGGGCGCGGTTCAGGCTCTCGACCGCGTGCGGCAGTGCGCCGGCGCCGGCGTAGACGACCCCGTCGAGGTCGGCGAGCACGACGTCGACGCCGTCGAGCGGAGCGGGCGTCGCCGCCCGCCGGCCGAACAGCGCCATCAGCGCTCGGCTCCGCTGCCGTCGCTCTCCGCCTCGCGCGGTTCGTCGATGCCCGCCTCGATCAGGATCTCTTCGACCTCGTCGGCGATCGTCGGCTCGGCGGGCTCTTCGAACTCCTCGACGTCGTCGACGGCGTCCGCGTCGTCGTCGTCGCTGTCGAAGCCGTCCGCGTCCAGCTCGCTCTCCTCCGACGCTTCGTCATCGTCGTCGTTCGCGACGATCTCGGTGGATTCGTCCTCGGGCTCTTCCTCGTGGATCTCCTCGACGAAGATCGTCTCGAGATCTCCGACACCGGATGCCGCGTCGATCGCCTCCGCGGCGACCACGGCGCGCCGCTGCCACTGGGCCGCCTCGTCGTCGCGTCCCAGCTCCTCGAGCACCGCGGCGCGCGCGGCGAAGAGCCCCGGGCTCCACTCGAAGGCGCGGTCCGGGTCGAGCTCGGGAATGTCCAGCTCCTGCAGCGCGCGCTCCGGCTCGCCGAGGTCGAGACGTGCCCCCGACATCGCGATCGCGAGCTCGACGCGCACCCCCGTGTCGAGCGCGGCGCGCTCGACCGAGCGGCCCACCTCGAGGGCACGATCCGGGCGGCCGACGCCGCGCTCGCTGTCGACCATCAGCGCGATCTGGTCGTCCTTGCCCGAGATGCGGCGGTACGTGCGCAGCTCGCGAAGGGCGAGGGCGAAGTCGCCCGTCGCGTAAGCCGTGATCGCGAGCGTCTCGCGCACGACGGCGATGCGTCCCGCCCGGCGCGATGCGGACAGCGCATGCTGGTGCGCCAGCTCGGGCTCGTCGTCGATCAGCTGCGACGCCATCGCGAGGTGACGCGCGACCTGGTCGGCGTTCTCCTTGCTCAGGGTCTTCAGCTCGTTGCGCGCCGCCGGCGGCAGGTCCTGCGCGGTGACGTCGTCGGGGATGATCGGGTCGTCGTGCCGCGGACGGACCGGACGGATCTCGCCCTCGCGCGTCGCGCGATCGGGGCGGCCGGCGCCCCCGCGCGTCGGACGAGGAGCACGGTCGTAAGTGGAGCGCTCGCCGTCACGCTTCTGGTACGGCTTGCGATCGCTGTCACGGGGAGCGTACGGACGGTCGCCATCGCGCTTCTGGTACGGCTTCCGGTCGCCATCGCGCTGAGCGTACGGCTTGCGGTCGCCATCACGAGGAGCGTACGGACGGTCGCCGTCACGCTTCTGGTACGGCTTGCGGTCGCTATCACGGGGAGCGTACGGCCGGTCGCCATCACGCTTCTGGGAGGGCTTGCGGTCGCCGTCGCGAGGAGCGTACGGACGGTCGCCATCGCGCTTCTGGTACGGCTTCCGGTCGCCATCGCGCTGAGCGTACGGCTTGCGGTCGCCATCACGAGGAGCGTACGGACGGTCGCCGTCACGCTTCTGGTACGGCTTGCGGTCGCCATCGCGCTGGGCGTACGGCTTGCGGTCGCCATCACGAGGAGCGTACGGCCGATCGCCATCACGCTTCTGAAAGGGCTTGCGATCGCCGTCGCGAGGAGCGTACGGCCGGTCGCCATCGCGCTTCTGGTACGGCTTCCGATCGCCGTCGCGCTGGGCGTAGGGCTTGCGGTCGCCGTCGCGAGGAGCGTACGGACGGTCGCCATCGCGCTTCTGGTACGGCTTCCGGTCGCCATCGCGCTGAGCGTACGGCTTGCGGTCGCCATCACGAGGAGCGTACGGCCGATCGCCATCACGCTTCTGAAAGGGCTTGCGATCGCCGTCGCGAGGAGCGTACGGTCGGTCGCCATCGCGCTTCTGGTACGGCTTCCGATCGCCGTCGCGCTGGGCGTAGGGCTTGCGGTCACCGTCACGGGGAGCGTACGGACGGTCGCCGTCACGCTTCTCGTACGGCTTCCGGTCGCCGTCGCGCTTCTGGTACGGCTTGCGATCGCCGTCGCGCGACGCGTACGGGCGGTCGCCGTCACGCTTCTGATAGGGCTTCCGGTCGCCGTCGCGCTTCTGGTACGGCTTGCGGTCGCCGCTGCGCTGGCCAGAGTCGGTGCGACCGGCACCTGTCGACGGCTTTCCTCCGGGTCGATCGCGCGGCGCGCGTCGATCGTCGCGCGGCTCCTGCTCTGCCATTGTTCGATCCTCCCGGATGCGGTCTGCGTCGGCAATCCACCCTGTTAACGCGGAATGGCCACCCAGGGTGTGGGTGGCCATTCCGTG